>NZ_JBPZPT010000003.1:0-1118741 GCF_056156565.1 Bradyrhizobium sp. JHI2711 | reverse complement strand
TGACAACATCGCGGCACCCCCGTCCAAACCATGGAGTGCCGCAATACGAATCACACAGACTCCCGATTCTGGAATCCCCGCGGCGGACCCGAGTCAATCCGTCGCACCAGATATGTGCATGCCCTAGCGCGAAGGCGGGGACCCATAACCACAGGGAGTCGTTTGGCGAAGACTCGTCGTTCGGTACTTCGACCCTTCGCAACAGATAGATCACGCGGTATGGGTCCCCGCCTTCGCGGGGACGACGTTGGGGAGAGAGTTTAAGCCGACCACGGCTCCGCTTCGGCCGCGCTCTTGGCCTTGGCGGAGACCGGGCTTTCGCCGATCACATCGGCCAGCGCGCGCAACGCCTCCTTGACGCCCTGGCCGGTGGCGCCCGACAGCAGCAGCGGCGTCTTCTTGGCGGCGCGCTTCAGGCGGTCCTTCTGCTTCTTCAGCTCGTCCGGCTCGACCGCATCGATCTTGTTCAGCGCGACGATCTCGATCTTGTCGGTGAGCTGGCCGCCATAGGCGTCGAGCTCCTTGCGCACGGTCTTGTAGGCCTTGCCGGCGTGCTCGCAGGTGGCGTCGACCAGATGCAAGAGCACGCGGCAGCGCTCGACATGGCCGAGGAAGCGGTCGCCGAGGCCGGTGCCTTCATGCGCGCCTTCGATCAGGCCGGGAATGTCGGCGAGCACGAACTCGCGGCCGTCGGCATTCACGACGCCGAGCTGCGGATGCAGCGTGGTGAAGGGATAGTCGGCGATCTTGGGCTTCGCGGCGCTGACCTTGGACAGGAACGTCGACTTGCCCGCATTGGGCATGCCGACGAGGCCGGCGTCCGCGATCAGCTTCAGCCGCAGCCAGATCCAGCGCTCCTCGCCGGGCTGGCCGGGATTGGCGTTGCGCGGCGCGCGGTTGGTCGAGGACTTGAAATGCGCATTGCCGAACCCGCCATTGCCGCCTTCGGCCAGCACGAACTTTTCGCCGACCTTGGTGAAGTCGTGGATCAAGGTCTCGCGATCCTCGTCGAAGATCTGCGTGCCGACCGGCACCTTCAGCACGATGTTCTTGCCGTTGGCGCCGTGGCGGTCCGAGCCCGAACCGTTCTCGCCCTTCTGCGCCTTGAAATGCTGCTGGTAGCGGTAGTCGATCAGCGTGTTGAGGCCGTCGGCGACCTCGATGATGACATTGCCGCCGCGGCCGCCATTGCCGCCGGAGGGACCGCCGAATTCGATGAACTTCTCGCGGCGGAACGCCACGCAGCCGTTCCCGCCGTCACCGGAGCGGATATAGACCTTTGCTTCGTCAAGGAATTTCATGGGCCATAGGTAGGCCAGCCGGCCCCCTGCGGCAACCCGGATCGGTCAGCAAATCGGCTGAAATTCCGCGAATTGGACCCCTTGCTTAATCCACCGGCCGCCGCCGGATCAGGAATTTCTGCAGGCCGTCCAGCACCAGCTCCTTGCGCTGGTTGAACACGGTGCTGCGCAGCGTCACCACGCCTGTGCTGCGCCCCGGCACCAGCTCGGTGACTTCGAGCGCGGGATAGATGGTGTCGTCGGCGAACACCGGCTTGAGGAACCGGCTCGACTGCTCGAGGAAGCCGACCAGGGAGTCCTCGACCATGAACGGAAACAGGCCGGCGCCGGGCGCGGTGTGGATCAAGGTCTGGAAGCCGTGGGCGAGCAGGTGCGGCATGCCGCGGGCGCGGCAATACTCCACGTCGTAATGCACGGGGTGGGTGTCGCCGCTCGCGGTCTGGAATGCGGCGAACAATGCCGAGGTTTGGGTGCGGCTCGGCAGCACGAAGCGTTCGCCGACGACGAAATCCTCAAACCAGCGTTGCGTCGGGATCATGCGATGCCGGGTGGGATCGAAGTCGGTCATGTCAAAGCTCTCTTTTCGTCGCTGGGCGCTTATCGCTACCGCGATGCAAACAATGCGACAATCCGTTCAATTCGGCTTGCGCGGGCTTGCCGCGGCGGCTGCCGTCATTAAAACGACTGCAAGCGACTCTATTCGCCTGCTTTCGCCGCTATCTCCCCGTCATTGCGAGCGCAGCGAAGCAATCCAGAATCCCTCCCCGGAAAGATTCTGGATTGCTTCGTCGCAAGAGCTCCTCGCAATGACGAGCCCCCGAACCTGCAACTCGTCGCAATGCCCCTGTTCAAGAATCTCTCCGCCTATGACGATCGCTCCGCGCGCCTGGCCGGCATCGGGCTCATGGTGCTGTCGATCTTCATGTTCTCGTTCGGCGACGCCATGGGCAAGTTCCTGGTCGGGACCTATTCGGTGGGGCAGCTGCTATTCCTGCGCGCCTGCGCGGCACTGCTCCTGCTGTCGCCGCTGATCTGGAAGCAGCGTCACCAGTTTCTGCATCTGGAGCGGCCGGGCCTGCAGCTGGTTCGCGTCGTGCTGTCGACGCTGGAAGTCGCGGCCTTCTTTCTCGCAACCGTCTATCTGCCGCTCGCCGACGTCATCACCTATTATCTCGCCGGCCCGATCTTCGTCACCGCGATGTCGGCAATCTTTCTGGGCGAGAAGGTCGGCTGGCGGCGCTGGACCGCGATCCTGATCGGCTTCTGCGGCGTCTTGGTCGCGCTGCGGCCGTCGGCGCAGACCGTCAGCCTGCCGGCGTTGATCGCGCTCGGCGGCAGCCTCTCCTTTGCAACCCTGATGCTGATCACGCGCAGCCTGCGCAAGACGCCCGACATCGTGATGGCGTCCTCGCAATTCGTCGGCACGTTTTCGCTGGGCGCGGTGCTGTCGGCGTTCAACTGGGTGCCGCCGACGCCCGGCAGCCTCGTGATCTTCGCGCTCGCCGGATGCGTTTCGGTAACTGCGCTGTTCTGCGTCAACCGTTCGCTCAAGCTCGCGCCGGCCAGCGTCGTGGTGCCCTATCAATATTCGATGATCGTCTGGGCGGTGATCTTCGGCTTCGTCGTGTTCGGCGACGTCCCGTCCATCGCAACACTCGTCGGCGCCGCAATCATCATCGGCGCCGGGTTCTACATTTATCTTCGGGAGCGCGATTTGGGGCGTGAGAGCGACGAGGTCAATCCGCCGGCGTAGCCACGACGTCGTCCCGGGGCGCGCGCAGCGCGAGCCCGGGACCCATAGCCCCAGAGAGCAATTGGACGACGACCCGGAGTGGGCGCTTTGCCCCACACTGCGCTCCGGGATTATGGATCCCGGGCTCGCGCTACGCGCGCCCCGGGATGACAATTGTGAGTGCGGCGCCTCGCCCTACCGCACCCGCCTCGCACTGCTCCAGCTCTTCAGCGAGGCCCACACGCCGCGCGAGAGGCGGAAGCAGTCGACGGGGGTCGAGGAGCCCAGCGCCAGGAAGCGGTGCAGCTGCACGCCGCTCCACTGGAAGCCGCACTTCTCCAGCACCTTGCGCGAGGCCGGATTGGTGACGCGCGCGCCGGCGTAGAGATGCTCGTCCTCGAACTCCTCGAAGAAGAAATCGATCGCGCCGCGCGCCGCCTCGGTGGCAAAGCCCCGACCCCAATGCTCGACGCCGAGCCAGTAGCCGAGCTCGGCATTGCCGGGCTTGGAGCAATCGATGCCGACCATGCCGACCGGCCCGCTGTCGTGCTCGATCAGGAACACGGTCTCGCTGCCGAGCTCGGCGGTGGCGCGGATGAATTCGGCGGCGTCGTCCTGCGAATAGGGATGCGGCAGGCGGCGCGTGTTCTCGGCGACGCGGCGGTCGTTGGCGAGCCGGGCGATGGTCCTGACGTCGGCCAGCGTCGGCCGCCGCAAGGTCAGCCGCTCGGTGGCGACGACGCTTGGTCTCGCCTCGGCCAAGGTCACGCTCGAGAAATCCTGCAACATGTCCGGCTCCGTGAAAGTCACTAAGTCAAAGTGCAAAGAACAAAGTGAGCAAAGAAAAGGGGAGGCCGGTTTCCCGCCTCCCCTTGGAGCCTTCGATCTCTTGCGATCTCTAGGACTCCGCCGGTTCAGTCGGGACCGGCGGACTCCGTTTTTGTCCACCGTCTATTCAGCAGCCTCGGCAAGCGGGAGCACCGATACGAAGGTGCGGCCGTTGGCTTTGGCCTGGAACGCAACGCGGCCCTCGATCTTGGCGAACAGAGTGTGGTCCGTACCCATGCCGACATTGAGGCCGGGGTGCCAGGTCGTGCCGCGCTGACGCGCAATGATGTTGCCGGGCGTGACAATCTCGCCGCCGAACGCCTTGATACCGAGGCGCTTGCCCTTGGAATCGCGACCGTTGCGCGATGAACCGCCTGCTTTTTTGTGAGCCATGGCTCGTCTCCGAAATCCTGCGTAGTTCTAGGTCAATTCCTTGACGGAATCATTTCAAAACGTCGCACGCATCAATTCGTGAATTGGCGTGATCGGTTTTGCGTTACTCGGCGGCTTCCGCTGCCGGCTCCTTCGTCACCTTTTCCTTCTTCGGACGCGGGCCCTTGGTGGGCTTGGCGCCGTCCGTCAGAATCTCGCTGATGCGCAGAACCGTGATCTCGTCGCGATAGCCGCGCTTGCGGCGCGAGTTCTTGCGGCGGCGCTTCTTGAACGCGATGACCTTCGGTCCGCGCTTGTGGTCGAGCACCTCGACCGCGACGGACGCGCCTGCGACCGTCGGGACGCCCAGCACCGGCGTGTCGCCGCCGACCACGAGCACTTCATTCAGCTGCACGATCGAGCCGACTTCGCCTTCGATCTTGCCTACTTCGAGAACATCATCCGGCACGACGCGGTATTGCTTGCCGCCGGTTTTGATGACTGCGAACATCGTTCTTTCTCCGTGTTCAATCCCGGCCTCGGGACGAGCGTCGTCCGGGCCGGCTTTTTGTCAGTCGCTATGGTTTATGCGAGTCTGCGTGGGCGGGAATTATCCCTTTGAAAACCCAAGCAAAAACAAGCGGCGCGAGAAACGCCCCGCGCCGGCTGTGGGACTTATAGCGGCTGAGCGCGCCAAGTCAAGGAAAACTGGGCGAAAACCGCCCGGATTTGAAGGCTTTGGCCGCGCTGAAAGCGCGCAGCCGAATCTCGGGTGGGCTTTGCAACAAACGGGTTCCCCCGCAGTTGTCCCGGCCGGAACAGGAAAGCGGGGCAAGGGCTCTCATGGCAACAGACGAATTGGTCAAAACAACGGGCATTGCCCAGCATGGCGCCGAACGGCTGCCATCGGTCGATGTCGACAGCTTCAACATCGAGATCAAGGACGAGGACGGCTTTCTCGGCGACCGCGCCAGCAAGGGCGCGTTCCGGGAGGTGCTCGAGCGCTGGCGCAAGCCGCTGCGCAAGACGGGGGAGGACCCGTTCGGGAAGGTGCCGACCGAGGAGATCAACAAGAAGACGCTGGACGCCATCCTGATCGGCGACGACACCGAGGCCTCGGCCGTGGTGCACAGCGCGATCGAGGATTTCTCCCAGGAGCTCGCTTATGTCACGCGCCGATTCCTCAAGACCAAGGCCTGGGCCAAGACCGAGCGCATCGTCGTCGGCGGCGGCTTTCGCGATTCAAGGCTCGGCGAGCTCGTGATCGCCCGCGCCGAGATCATCCTGAAATCCGAGGGCTTCAAGATCGACCTGCAGCCGATCCGCCATCATCCTGACGAGGCCGGCCTGATCGGCGCGCTGCACCTGGCGCCGTCCTGGATCTTCGAGGCTCATGACAGCATTCTCGCCGTCGACATCGGCGGCACCAACATCCGCTGCGGCGTGGTGGAAACCGGCTGGAAGAAAGCCAAGGATCTGTCCAAGGCCAAGGTGGTGCATGCGGAGCTGTGGCGTCACGCCGACGACGAGCCGACGCGCGAAGGCGCGGTGAAGCGGCTGACCAAGATGCTGAAAGGGCTGATCACGGAGGCCGAGGCCGAAGGCTACAAGCTCGCGCCGTTCATCGGCATCGCCTGTCCCGGTGTGATCAACCCGGACGGCTCGATCGAGAAGGGCGCGCAGAATCTGCCGGGCAATTGGGAGAGCAGCAAGTTCAACCTGCCGGCGAGCCTGATCGAGGGCATCCCCGCTATTGGCGAGCACGACACCGCGATCCTGATGCACAATGACGGCGTGGTGCAGGGGCTCTCGGAAGTACCGTTCATGCAGGACGTTGACCGCTGGGGCGTGCTCACCATCGGCACCGGACTTGGCAATGCGCGCTTCACCAATCGCCGCAAGGAAGGCAACGGCAAGGACCGGGATACCACGGAGAACGGGAAGAAAAAAGGTAAAGCGGACAAGGAGTAACCTTGACCGGTTAGGTTAAGGACCGGATTGCGTTGCGGACCGCCCGTCGCACGCTAGGGTCGAATCGTCGCTTCCACTCGGCCGGCGAAGCCGCCCTTCACGGCCAGTATTTCAATAAGCGGCACGGGACCGCCAGTGTTTACCGCGTCTGGCGGTCCCACCCCGTTTTTCTCCTCAGCTCCAGCCGATGCGCGCAAAGAACGCGGCGATCTCGCGTGCCGCGCGATCCGGATTTTCCCGATGCGGGAAGTGGCCGACGCCGGGAAACATCTCGAGGTCGAGATCGCTGAAGGTCTCGGACAGCCGGTCGGTCCAGCCAAAGGGAAACAGCGGATCGTGCTCGGCCCAGCGCACGCAGGTCGGCACCGCGATCGGCGGAAGTGGCGGCGCTTCGCCCTTCATCATCGCCACGCGCCCGGCATGCGAGGCGCGGTAATGCGCAAAGCCGCCGGCGAGGTTGCCGGCTTTCAGGAAATTGTCCGTGAAGGCGTCCAGCACGTCGTCGAAGGCGTTTGTCCGGTGCGCCCAGCCTTTGAGGAAATGGCTGATGTAGAGCCGGCAGCTCTCCCGGCTCGCACCGATGAGCTGTGGCGCCATCTCCATCTGGTGAAAGGACTGGTACCAGATGTGGTTGAGCCTATCGGGCGCGGCCATGCGCGGCCCGATCCCGGGATAGACGAAATCGAAGAAGAAGAGGCCCGCCATCCGCTCGGGCGCCTGCCGGGCCAGCGGCTGCATGACAGCGCCGCCGACATCGTGGCCGACGACGCCGAATCGGTCGATGCCGAGCCGGTCCATCAGCGCCAGCATATCGGCGGCATGGCCGTCCGGTCCGTATGGTCCACCTGGCTTGTCGCTGTCGCCGAAGCCGCGGAGGTCAGGCGCGACAAGCGTGAATCGGTCCGAAAGCCTCGATATCACCGGCTCCCAGGTCAGCCAGAATTCGGGCCAACCATGCAGCAAAAGCAGCGGTTTGCCGCTTCCGGCACGAGCCACGTGGAATTTGGCGCCATTGGCGGTGACCGTCAGATGCTCCATGGCAGTTCCTTCCCAAAGCGGGATAGCGGGCGAAAAGAGGCAGCGGATTTTCCCCTTTCGCGCCTTGTCTGGCCCGCCATCCTCGCCTATTAACGCCCCCAACCACAGGGGCCCAGCTCCTAATATGGCGCCTTCAGGAGAGGTGGCAGAGTGGTTGAATGCACCGCACTCGAAATGCGGCATAGGTGCAAGCCTATCGGGGGTTCGAATCCCTCCCTCTCCGCCATATCAAACACGACGCTTCCAAATAGCTCCGCAAAATCAGCCTGATGCTGCTGCCGTTCGGCCGGCCAGCACCATCCGCGCCGTCGTCACGAACGCCTGCGCCGCCGGCGACAACGTTCGGCCCTGGCGCTGCAGCAGCGACACGGGGCGGGTGAGGGCGGGGCGCACCAGCGGTCTTGCGATCAGTGTCGGGAACTGGTCGGCCGGCAGCATCGTCGCGGGCAGGATGGCGAGGCCGAGGCCCTGCGCCGTCATGGCGAGCGCGGTGTTGATCAGGGTCACTTCATAGGTCGGATCGAGGCGCTTGCCCTGCGCGCTCAGGGCCTGATCGATCTGCATGCGGATGCGTGTCTCGCTGCGCATCGCAATCGTCGGCAGTTGCACCAGCTCGTCCCAGGTTAGGGACCGACGCGCGGCGAAGTCCGCGGTGCGACGGCCGATCGCGCTCAGGCGGCCGCTCGTCAGCGTCTCGATCGTCATGTCCGCGAATTCGCCCTCCACGCTGCCGATCGCGAACTCGGCGTCGGTCGTGCTCAGCCGTGGCACGAGATCGTCGGCGGCGACATCGCGCATGTCGATCTCGATGTCGGGATGACCAGTGCGGAATTTCGCCAGCACCATGGGCAGCAGCGCCGATGCCGTGCCGGCGGAGGCGAGAAACACGACCCGGCCTGCGCGGGCCTGCGCGAGGTCACGCATGCGGCGCGACAGGCCTTGCGCATCGCTCAGCATGCGCTCGGCGGCGGCGAACGCCTCGTCGGCGGCCAGCGTCGGCTGCACCGAGCGCGTGGAGCGGTCGAACAGCTTGACGCCGAGCTGGGCCTCGAGCTGCTGGATCAACAGGCTCGCCGCCGATTGCGTGATGCCGAGCTCGCGGGCGGCCCGCGTGATGCTGCGCGTCCGATACACGCCGGTGAAGATCCGCAGCTGGCGCAATGTGACATTCATAGAGAAATCTCATGAATTGATGAGTTCTTTCCGACTCATCGCATAAACGGACCTGCAATAAAATGCATGCTGTGCGGACGAAAAGAATCCGCGGCAAGGATTGGAGCGAGCATGAGAGCACAAGTGCTGGTGGTGGGGGCCGGGCCCGTCGGATTAACCGCGGCGATGGATCTCGCTTCGCGCGGAATCGATGTCGTGGTCGCGGAAATCCGCCATGCCGGCGATCCGCCCAGCGTCAAATGCAATCACGTGTCGGCGCGCTCGATGGAGATTTTTCGACGGCTCGGCGTTGCCGCCCGCTTGCGCGATGCGGGGCTCCCTGCGGACTTTCCCAACGATTGCTCCTATCGGACCACGGCGACCGGGATCGAGCTTTGCCGCATCGACATTCCCTCCCGCGCGCGCCGCTATAGCGCGACCGGTGGCCCCGACACCTGGTGGCCGACGCCCGAGCCGCCGCACCGGATCAACCAGGTCTATCTCGAGCCGATCCTGTTCAGCCATGCCGCGGCGCAATCACGCATCAAGATCCTGGCGCGCACGGAAATCACCGACATCGAGCAGCACGACGACCATGTCGTCGCGCTGGCGCGCGATCTCGACAGCGGACATTCGTTTCCTATCGAAGCCAGCTTCGTGATCGGCTGCGACGGCAGCCGATCCCTCGTCAGAAAAGCAATCGGTGCCAGCCTGTCCGGCACGCCGGTGATCCAGCGCGTGCAGTCGACCTTCATCGAAGCGCCGCAACTGAAGGAGCTGATGGGGGCGCACAAGCCGGCCTGGATGGTGCTCTCGCTCAATCCGCGCCGCTCCGGCACCGTTGTTGCGATCGACGGCCACGACCGCTGGCTGATCCACAATCACCTCAAGCCCGACGAGCCCGAGTTCGACTCGGTCGATCGCGACTGGGCCATCCGTGCCATCCTCGGCGTCGACGAGCGCTTCGAATACCGCGTGCTCAGCAAGGAGGATTGGGTCGGACGGCGTCTGGTGGCCGACCGCTTCCGCGACCGCAGGGTCTTCATCTGCGGCGACGCCGCGCATCTGTGGATGCCCTATGCCGGCTACGGCATGAATGCCGGCATTGCGGACGCCGTCGATCTCTGCTGGCAATTGGCGGCGCATCTGAACGGCTGGGCGCCGGCTGCGATTCTCGATGCCTATGAGGCGGAGCGGCAGCCCATCACCGAGCAGGTGTCGCGCTTTGCGATGGACCATGCGATGAAGATGATGGCGCAGCGCGGCGGCGTGTCCGCCGAGATCGAGGATGACACGCCGCGCGGCCAGGCGGCGCGCGCGGCGCTGGCGAAAGCGGCCTACGATCTCAACGTGCAGCAATATTGCTGCGCCGGCCTCAACTTCGGCTACTATTACGACGCCTCGCCGATCATCGCCTATGACGGCGAGACGCCGCCGCCTTACGCGATGGGCAGCTTCACGCCCTCCACCGTGCCGGGCGCCCGCGCGCCGCATTTGTTCCTGCGCGACGGACGCTCGCTCTATGATGCCTTCGGCCCCGGCTACACATTGCTGCGCTTCGATCCGGCGATCGATGTGACGCGGCTGCAAGACGCTGCAAAGGCGCGCGGCGTGCCGCTCGCGCTGGTCGACGTCGCGCCGGAGGAGGCGAACGGCGCCTATGCCGAGAAGCTCGTGCTGGCGCGGCCCGACCAGCACATCGCCTGGCGCGGGCAGTCCGCGCCGGAGAACCCGATAGGTCTGCTGGCACGTATCACTGGCGCTGCGGCGTAAGACGACAACGAGCCGACGGCCTGGCGGCGCAGCTCGCCAAGTTGGTTTCAAGAACAGAACGCAAGGAGGAGACCGTGTTTCACGTTGCAAGACGCCGCATCCTGGCCGCGCTGACGGCCGCCGCTTTCGCACTGTTGCCGGTGGCGGCGGCCCGAGCCGCCTATCCCGAGCAATTGATCAAGATCATCGTGACCTTCCCGCCCGGCGGCAGCGCCGACACGGTCATCCGCGCGCTCGAGCCGCTGGTCACCGCCGAGCTCAAGCAGGGCCTGGTCATCGAGAACCGCGCCGGCGCCGGCGGCAACATCGGCATGGCCGCGGTCGCGCAGGCCAAGCCCGACGGCTACACGCTCGGCGTCGCGCCGGCCGGTGCGCTGACCGTGAATCCGCACCTCAATGCGGCAATGCCGTTCGCGCTGAAGGATCTCGCGCCCATCACCCTGCTCGCGGAAATTCCCTTTGTGCTGGTCGCGTCCGCGAATATTCCGGCGCGCACACCTGCGGAGACCATCGCGCTCGCCAAGGCGAAGCCGGGTGGGCTCTCGATCGGGCATGGCGGCAACTCGACCGCGATGCATTTGACCGCCGCGCTGTTCACGCAGAGAAGCGGGATCGCGATGGAGCTGGTCCCGTATCGCGGGACGGCGCCGGCGGCGGTCGATGTTCTCGCAGGCCATGTCCCGTTCGCGGTGCTGGATATTCCGGCATCGCGACAATTGATCCTCGACGGTAAGCTCAACGCGATCGGCGTGTCCTCGGCGCGCCGCCTTGCGTCCCTGCCCGACGTGCCGACGCTGGCCGAGAGCGGCCTTGCCGGTTTCGAATCCGTCGGCTGGTTCGGGCTCGTTGCTCCCGCCGGCACGCCTGCGGATGTCATCGCCCGGCTGAACGAGGCCTTCACCAAGGCGCTGAAGGACCCTGCCGTGGCGGAGAAGATCCGCACCCTCGGCGCGGAGCCTGCGCCGACCTCGCCCGAGCAGTTCGGCCGCTTCATTCAGGACGAAAGCGCGAAATGGGGCAAGCTGATCAGCGAAGCCGGCATCAAGGCAAACTAGTTAGCGTTTTCCGCTTCCCCGATAACGCACGTGATCGACCAGCGCGCGCAGCTTCGGCGGAAGATTCCGCCGATCCGGGAAGTAGAGGAAAAAGCCTGGAAAAGACAGACAGTATTCCTCCAGCACGGGCACCAATTCTCCGCGTTCGATATACGGCTTGAACGTCTCTTCCATGCCGAATGTCAGGCCGCCTCCCGCGCAGGCGGTCCGCACCATGACCCACATGTCGTTGGTCGTGATCCTCGGCTCCACCGCGACGTCGAACTCGCGCCCCCCTTCCGCAAATTCCCAGCGGTAGGGCGCAACGTGCGGCGCCGGCCGCCACCCTATGCAGCAATGCTGTGAGAGCTCGCGCGGGTGCGAAGGCGCGCCGAACCGCTCCAGATAGGCGGGAGCGGCCACCACCAGCTGGCGCTGATCGCCCGAAACAGGCACGGCGATCATGTCCTGCTCGATCACTTCGCCGAGCCGGACGCCGGCATCAAAGCCCTCGGCCACGATGTCGAATTCCTCGTCGGTCACGGTCACGTCGACCTGCACGCCGGGATGAGCCTGCGTGAATTCGGCCAGCAACGGACCGCGAATGAATCGCTCGGCGATCGATGAGACGGCAAGACGCAGCTGCCCCGTCGGCTGCGCGTCACGGTCGCGGGCGCCATTGATCGCCTGTTCGACTTCGGCGAGCGCCGGGGTCACGCGCTCGTGCAGGCGCAGGCCGGCTTCGGTCAGACTGACGCTGCGCGTCGTTCGCTGCACGAGAGCCACGCCCAGCTGGTCTTCCATGCGTCGGATAGCCTGGCTCACGGCGGATCGGGTCACCCCGAGCCGCTCGGCGGCGCCACGGAAGCTCTTGGCTTCCGCGACCGCGATGAAAACGGCAACGAGGTTCAGGTCCGTGGTCATTGGTTAGCTAGGCTTACCACCCCAGTCATCATTGGCCAACTTCTCTCACCTCTCGCCGGGGGCTATCTCCGACCCATACGAAGGAGGCTCTGATGACGTCGCTCGATCAATACCGCCTGCTTGGCCGTTCCGGCCTGCGCATTTCCCCCCTTGCCCTGGGCACGATGACTTTCGGGACCGAGTGGGGATGGGGATCCGATCCCGGCGAGGCACGGCGGATCTTCGATCTCTACGTCGACCGCGGCGGCAATTTCATCGACACCGCGGTGAACTACACCAACGGCGCGTCCGAGCGCATGGTCGGCGAGTTCGCCCGCGACAAGCGCGATCGTCTCGTGCTCGCCACCAAATTCACCATGGCCCGCGATCCCGGCAACCCCAATTCCGGCGGCAACCACCGGCTCAACATGGTTCGTTCCGTGGAGCAGAGCCTGCGGCAGCTCGAGACCGATCGCATCGACCTGCTTTACCTCCACAGCTGGGATGCGACCACGCAGCCGGATGAAGTGATGCGCGGCCTCGACGATCTCGTGCGCAGCGGCAAGGTCCAATATGTCGGCATCTGCAACACGCCGGCCTGGCGCATTTCACAGCTGCAGACGATCGCAGATTTGCGCGGCTGGTCGCCCTTCGTGGCCCTGCAGATCGAATACAATCTGGTCGAGCGCACCGTCGAGCACGAGCTCATTCCGCTGGCGGCCAGCCTCGGCCTGGGTGTGCTGCCCTGGTCGCCTCTCGGCGGCGGCGTGCTCACCGGCAAGTACAGCCGGGCCGATCTCAGGGATTCCCAGGACCGCGCCGTCGGAACGACACGCGCCTCGATCATCGCGTCATCCGGCCTTCTCAACGAGCGATCGCTGGACGCGGCCGAGACGGTGCGATCCGTCGCCTGGGAGCTCGGCGCGACGTCCTCGCAGGTGGCCATTGCCTGGACGCTGGCCAATCCCGCGGTCACCGCGCCGGTCATCGGGGCTCGCACGCTGGAGCAGGCGGAAGACAATTTTGGCGCGGTCGGGATCTCGCTGTCGCCCGAGCAGATGGCGCGCCTCGACCAGGCGACCGCGCCCGATCCCATCTTTCCAGGCCGCTTCCTGCGCCGCCCGATGGTCGAGCAGCTCATCTTCGGCGGCGCCACCGTCGCCCGGCGCGGGTAGGTCGAGCAACAACGCGACCGACCATGCGCGCATCACTTCGGGGCAGACGGCATCTGGCACCAGAAAGGGAGACACCAATGGCAACCCTGCTTAATCGCGCACTCGCGTCCTGCGTCTACGCGGTCATCGTCACGGCATCCACCCTGACGACGGCCGCACCTTGTGGACAGGCCAACTCGATCCAGGACGACAACAAGCGGATCGTCACCGATGCGTTCGATCGCTGGGCGGCCGGAGGAACAACCTTCTTCAATGACCTGCTGCACGACAACGTGGTCTGGCGCATCAAGGGGTCCGGCCCCAGCGCCGGCGAATTCCGGGGCCGCGATGTGTTCGTTGATCGCGCGGTCCGCCCGTTCGCCAGCCGGTTGTCGACCCCGGTCCGCCCCACTTCCGTGAGGATCTTCGCTGATGGCGACCACGTCATCGCGCATTGGGAAGGCAGCGGCGTGGCGCGCGACGGCAAGCCTTACGCGAACTCTTACGCGTGGATCCTGCTCATGCAGGACGGCAAGGCGGCGGAGGTCACGGCCTATCTCGACCTCGCACCCTATGACGACGTCCTGCGGCGCATTCCTTTGCCTGCGCAATAGGCCGCAGAAAAGAGTGATGTCGCTTGTGGCCATCCTTCGAGACGCCCGCCCTTGCGGGCTCTCAGGATGAGGACCGAGTGTGTGGCGCGAGTTTGGCGGGCTCCGATGCCGCTTAGCCTCATCCTGAGGAGGCGCGTAGCGCCGTCTCGAAGGACGAGGCGCGCGCTCAGCTCGCGCAAAGAGCCATATGCGATCACCCCCTGCCGCGAGGAGGAGCTTGAACCCATCGCCCGCACGATCCGACCTAGCAAGGTCCCGCCATCCGGCGGGCGCCAGGTGATCTTAGGGACGATGTTCGACAAAACCTACCGGCGGCGCCTCGAAGCCGATCTTGCGCGATGGGAGGCCGACGGCGTGATCGCGCCGGCGGCGGCTGTCGCCATCCGCAATGCGCTGCCGCCGCTTCCGGCCGGCATCAACATCGCAATGGTCGTCGGCATCGTCGGCGGCCTCCTGATCGCGGCCGCGTTCCTCGCCTTCGTCGCGGCGCACTGGACCGAGATCGCGCGGCTGGCGCGGTTCGCGATCCTGCTCGCCGGCATGACTGTTGCCGGCGGCCTCGGCGCCTGGTTCGCCGCGCGAGAGCACACAATTCTCGCCGATCTCTGCGCCAGCATCGGTGCGATCATCTTCGGCGCCGGCATCGCGCTGGTCGGCCAGATGTACCACCTCGGCGAGGACTTTGCCGGCGGCATGCTGCTGTGGTCGATCGGCGCCTTTGCCGCGGCTCTGCTGACCGGCTCGCGCGGCGCGCTCGCGGTCGGCCTCGTAGCCGCCTCGATCTGGACCTGCATGCGGATCACCGACGCGTCCGACGTGCTGCATCTTCCTTACGTCTCGGTCTGGCTCATCGCCGCCGCGCTCGCCTTCGCCTGGAATTCCCGCGTCGCCGCTCATCTCGTCGCGCTCGCGCTGCTGCCGTGGTGGATCGCGACCTCGCTCCGCTTCGAATTCGAGGGCACCCAGCCGTCCTTCGTGCTCGCGAGCGGTGCGGCGCTGCTGTTCGGCGCCGGGCTCGCGATCGCCGCCGCGCCGTCGCCGCGCGCGCTCCGGCTCGGCAGCGTGCTGTCGATCTACGGCGCGTTTTCACTGGCCATTGCCGCGTTCCTGGAGGTGACGACGGTCGACGATCTCGTCCGCTTTCGCGAGGGGTCCATTGCGGGCCAGCCGCTTTGGGCGATCGCGTGCGGAAATGCCGGCGTGATCCTTGCGCTGGCCTCGGCTGCGATCACCAGGCGCGCGGGAGAACTCCTTGCAGCAGGCGCGATTGGGCTGGTCCTGCTCGCGGCGCCGGTCTGGCCGGCATCCATGGCCGGCGAATCCTGGCTCGCCTATGCCGCGCTGCTCTCGGCCATGCTGTGTCTCGTCGTCTCCGGCATGCTCGACGACGTGCGGCCGCGCATCGTCGCCGGCTGGCTCGGGATGGCCGGCGTCATCGCCGGCATTACCTGGGCGGTGAAGGGCTCGCTGCTGCGCCGCTCGGCCTTCTTGGCAGTGGCGGGCGTCGCCGCCGTCGCCTTCGCCACTGCGCTCAACCGCATGCTGCCGAGGGCCGCGCGATGAACGGGATGATCGCACCCCTCACCGCATTCTGGCGGCGCATCCCCAAAGCCGTGCTGTTCGGTGTCGCCATCTTGATCCAATGCGCGCTGCTGGTCCTGATGGTCGCCGACCGCATGCAGATCCTGCGTAACGGCGTCGAGGTCACCCTGCAAACCCAGCCCGTCGATCCCCGCGATCTCCTGCGCGGCGACTATGTCGTGCTCCGTTACGACATCTCGCAAGTGCCGGCCGGCGCGCTCAAAGGCAAGCCCGCCGCCGCGCGCCATCCGACCGTGTTCGTCAAGCTCGCGCCCAGGACCGACGGCGTCTATCAGGCGGTCTCAGTGCATGCCGAGCCGGTCAAGGTCACCGCGCCCGAAGTGCTGATCCGCGGCCGCGTCGGCAATTACGGCGGGTCCTGCGGCGACGACCGGCGAAGGTTCTGCGACAAGCTGCCGATCAAATACGGCCTCGAAAGCTATTTCGTGCCCGAAGGTGAGGGCAGGAAGCTCGAGGAGGCCCGCAACCAGCAAAAGCTGCGCATCGTCGCCGCCGTGCTGCCCTCAGGCCGCGCCGCGATCAAGCGGCTGCTGCTCGACGGCGAGCCGGTGTATGAGGAGCCGTTGTATTAGGGGATGGCGCTGGGACAATCGATGGCCGTGGCGCTGGTTCACCTCTCCCGCTTGCGGGAGGGCCGCACCCTCTCAATGGCGCTCTTCAGGACGGTGACAGAGTGATTGAATGCACCGCACTCGAAATGCGGCATAGGTGCAAGCCTATCGGGGGTTCGAATCCCTCCCTCTCCGCCACGATCTCTGTGATGCAACCTCCTTCAGAAGCAGGCCTTTCTTGTTGGGTCGTTGTGACATGACGGTGGGAGCGCCGAAAATATTCAAGTTGCTGTATTGGTCGCCGACCGAAGGCCCCCGTCGGCGAATTGCCGGACAGACAGAATTGGCCGACGATTTGCACAAGGTTGGTGTCGGGTAAGATCGATGACGCGACCGAGTGGCGTCATCGCGACACGATCGGCTTGGTTGACCGCAATCTCAGGCCAGAAATCTCAACGTCTGCCCTCGCGGGCCTGCGAGGCCTCGCACGCAGGATGGGGCGATAATCAAAGCTTGTTGACCAATACCTTCACCATCGGAGGCAACTGATCGTCACTGACGCTAACAACAAGCGCGCTAAACAGTCGAATGCGTGAGATTTCGCGCTCGACCTGCCTGAGCTTTGGGAGAATGGTTCCGACGGTAAAGCCAGTTGCTCCGATGACCGCCACTGCATGTTTGGGATTGTCCAGAAGGAGCCAGACCACGAGAACCGCAAAGATGAACGCGATCGCGAGAATGCTCAGCCAGATGATGTATTGCTGCTGACATCTTCGCTCGACGACATCAAGCCGCTCCTTGAGCGCTTGCCGATCGATCTTGGATTTCGTCGCGCCGGCAGGCGCGGTCACGCTGTCAAATTGCTGGAGAACGTCGCGAAGCGTATGTGGCTCGCCCATTTTCAGATCACCTTCTTAACAAACCGGATAGACGCTTGATGAAACATTCCTTCCAGGACAGCTGAGCGTGATCAGGCTCCGCTCCGCGCAGGCGTTCCAGCACTTCAAGCCACAATTCAGGGTAGCTGGGTCTCTCGGGACGAAGCAGGGCAACGACCGTGCTGTAAACCTCGAAGAACGTGAGGGGGAGGAGTATCTCTTCATTCCCAAGAACGCGGCGTGATGGAGATGCCAGCGCTCGCTGCAAAATGGTCGAATGACAATTCCCAAGATGGATGCAACCAGCAAACTCGGAGAATCCAAAATCGGCCACCTGTGTTGGAGAGAATAATCCGTCCCGCAACTCGAGCCGGTTGCCGGTTATCATCGTCCCGGCGAGCCAGGTGTCGATTGCCCGCCGATTGAGTTCGCTCAGCTCCTGGCGCATCAGGCCGACAGAATCACTTCCCTGAAAGTCCAGGTCGAATAACGCCTGTTCGGCCTCAATGGCCGTCGTCAGTTGTTCGGCCAGTGCCGCGCGCGCGCTAATCGGTTCTGCGCTGGACTGTGCCGCTATGCATTGCATGGCTGATAAATCCGTGGCCTGGCGGATCAATTCCGCCATTTCATCGGTGCTGTCCTGTAGCCGATTTGCCACTGCCACTGGATCGATAATGTCTCCAGCCAGCACTTGATGTCCTTTCCAATGCCCAAAAATAGTAATCGTGCGAAATCCGTCGCGGAGAACCCGTCGAACCTCCGCCGACGAGGCATTTTCGATGATTTTGACACCCAGAGGCTCCACCCGCTGCCGACAGATTTTCCAGGCGTCCGCCACCGGACGAAAATGTGTCTCAAAAACCGCCTCCGGCAGAAGAAAGTCCGCACCCTCGATTGATCGTGCATAGTCGTGATGGTCCAGCGAACTCAGGTCACCTTTTACCTCTTCCACCGTCAACGGAATGGCGAGCAGAAGAACGCATTCTTGCGGGGATGTAGCCCCAGCGATGCTCAACTCAACCTCGCTTTCGAGCCGCCGAAGACATCCAATTCTCCGTTATGACAGCGTCGAATGTACTCGTCTGGAAAAAGAACTTTACATCCTTGATCTTGTTGCCGCTGACCTTGAGGTTTCGCAGCCGATCAATCAACTGCTGGACGCCTTCGCGGAACGAGCCCTTGAGATCTGTCACCTGGGCTGCATCAGCGACGGTCTTGCGATCGGCCGGGCTCGCAGCTGCCGACAATTCTATGTCCAGCCGACCAGTCATGTTGGCAGACGGAGTTACTGCGGCCTCCCGCGGGACCACCAATTCGAAGCTCATCGATGCGTCCGACTTGGTGGGCACGGCTACGGCCTTAATCGTTCCGCCCCGCCAGTTCACAGCGAGATTCAAATGAAGATATGCCGCCTGAACTTCCGCTTGCTCCGGGATCCTGAAAGAGTCGCCGTCGCGCGCCCGAATCCTGATCTGACGAGCATCCTGGACGTTTCGCTTGAAGATCAGCAACCGGCCCTCGGCGGGGCCGCTCTTTCCCGTACCACCAGGGTTTCCAGAGTTCCCTGATCCACCGCCGGCCCCGCGACGCCAGGGAGGCTCGCCCGCAGGCCCGGTGATGGTTGGTGGTGGGCCTGGCGGTGGTGGTGGCAAAGGCGGTCCATCCGCAAAGGCCATCGTTCGCTGGAACGCCTCCACCTGATCTGCGGCGAAATCCCGGAAATAGATTCGATACTCCGTGCCCTCTGGCGCCTGTTTCATCGCCATGGCGACGCTCTCACGCAAGGAGCTCTGACTGAGCGCTCGCATTTCTTGACCTGAGCTGCCGCAAAATACGCAGATCACGACAAAGTCGTTGCCGTCCTTTACGACGATCACGGACAGATTGAGCTGCTTGGCGAAAGCAACGACATCGGCTCTCAGCGCGACCGCGGCCTGATTCGGGTAAAGGCCGACCTGCCGCAACGGCTGCAATTGGCCATCACGAAGAACGGCCAATCCGCGCCCCGCGGCGGGAGCGCTGTTGAGATTCAGCGCGGCAACAACATTGCGTTGAGGGAATCTCTTAGCGAGCGTCTTTTGAAGTTGCGCCTGAATAGCATCGTTGCTCGTCCCGCTCGCCGCCTGCTTCTCGACGTTGCGTGCAACGACTCCGGCCTTGTCCGCATCGGCGGGATTTAGAACGATGACATCTCTGTTTCCGCGACTCAGGAGTTTCGAGCTGCCGGGTGCGACCGCGCTATCGGTCTCGACGATAGCGGTCCTTCCACTCAGGTTGTGGCCGCCAACTACGCCTTGCAGATTCGACGACAGTACGACGCGGGCCGTTTGAATATAAGAATCCGGATCTTCGGCTTGATCCATGCTGTAGATCGCAAACACATCGCGGCGGTCGTCGTCTTTGACTGCGCCAATCATTCGAACGCTTTGAACGAAATAGCGTGAAGCCAGTAAGGCGGCGGCGTCCTCCAATTCGGGAGGTAAGCTGATTGTCGTTCCGAAGCCGAAATCAATCAGGGCGTGATCGGTAAGGTCGGGATCGACGTTGCCGACTCTTTGTCCGAGGTTTCGGTCAAGCAGGAAATCGGTCAGAGCTTTGCGGAATGCAGGTGAGCCGCGCTGATAGGCGGCCGCCGTCAACACGGTCCGCGCTATTGCTTGCTTGCACGCGTCCGCGCTTCGGAACTCACCGGCAATCGCCGCAATCTCGCAGCTGCTTACGAGCGTGTTCTCGTCCATGGCGGCGAGGTTGAGGGTTGCTTTGAGCAACTTTTCGATTTTTGCGCGCACCGATTCGACGTTTGCCGCCACAGCCTTGTGGATGGGCAAGGCCGTCGGCAAGGGGTGATCTCGCGTGCTCTGAAAAATAACCTGATAGGAGGTCACGCGGGCTAACAATGGGTCGCGCAGGCTTCGAAAATATGTGTATCCGGCGTCTTCGAATGGTCCAAATACGGCATCATATGCCGGCTGGCTCTCATCCTTGTATATGACCGGAAGCGAGCCGGAATTCAGCGACGCGAGTGTTTGCCAGGCTGTTCCGCCGTTCATGGGGTGGTTCATCAGCGAATACGCGCCGGTCGTATTCCAGTTGAACAAGGTCTGCTCGATTTTCGGTTCGCGCGCTTGAGCCTGTTGCATTATCGGCTTCCCGTCGAAGGGAAATGAGCGCGGAACTGGATAGTCGAAGCCGTGATACTGAACGGCGCCTGCCATCGACCACGATTTCAACATCTGATCGGTCAGGTTCAAGGTGCTGCCCAGTTCCGAATTGATCAGCTCCGGCGACAAATAGATGGGCGCCCAATCGCTGCCCGCGTATTCTCCCTTCTCCAGGCGGCCGGCGAAGAGCTGATTTCGTTCGTAACTCTGTGCAAGCTCCGCCTTGTCGGTGGTCGCAAGCAAACGGGCGGTCTCGAACCGCAGAGGCGGCATCGCTTGGAGCGAGGTCTCCCTTTCTCTACCGATCAAGGCAAGATGAGTTTGTCCAATGCGGATGGCCCCCACGACTAGATCAGAGTCGAGTGCAAATTTCCGGAAATCGGCTCGGTATTCTTCGAAGTTGCGGTTCCTTTCGATCAGAAGCAAGACGACGCCTCGCTCAGTGGTGAAATAGGTGCCGGTCCGTTTTTGCTGGACTAGTTGGGACAGTGTCATCGGGTTCGCCGCAGTGAACTCCACGGGGAACAGTTTCATCGTTCCGTCGACCAGCCAGCCCTTGAGTTCCGTATGGCGAATGGAGACGTTTAGCGGGGCTGACCATTTCTCCGCTGGCTTCAGATTGGACAAATCGAGGATCGGCGCTTTGTAGGTCGTGCCCCACATGACCTGGGCCAAGTACCCAACGTCGTCATTGAGAAGTCGCGGGTCACTGTAGCCGTTGAGCGAGACAACGAGATCTTCGACCCATCCTCCGAGCCCGATGCTCTTTTTCTTGATTTCAACACCGCTGAGGTGATCGCGGAAGACTGATTTCAACAACTCCGGGTATGACCGCTTCGGAAGGGTATCTGATGGCGGTTCGCTGATGATGAGCACGCAATGGCCGGTCGCATCTGCTCTGGAGAGTGCGATGGTCTGAACGTGATTGGGATAAATCTTGCGGAACGAATTCCATTCGTTCTCGCCTATGCCTGCCGCGCAAGCGGTGCCTGCAAATATGATGTTCAGCATCAGAACGAGGAGAAAATAAACTCGCATAATGAGTCCTCCCGTAGGTGAGGAATCCTAAAAAATCTACTGGTAAGAAATAAAAACAACTCGTGATAGTAGCCAATGTTTGGCGAACGTCAATATGGTTTCTATTTTCGGTTGATTGCTTTGTGTCGAGTAGCCCGGCACCGGATGTTTCGCCGAGCAGGTCGTCGATGAAGAAAGGGACCTGATCGCGCTGATGCGGCCCCATTGATCTGATACAGCTTTGTCGATGCGGCCGTCATCGCCTCCCGTGAACCTTGCAAACATGCCAATTCATCACGATGATCTCCGCGTCGTAGCATCCCTCGCGAGGCCTTCATGCGAAAATGCGAAGTCGCCGTGCTGGGTCTGGGGCTCATGGGCGGAGCAGCGCTGGGCGCATTGCTGGATGCCGGCGTCGATGCGCTCGGCTTCGACCCTGTCGCAGCAGGCTCGGATCGAGGCTCGTCCCATGGATCATGTCGCATTTTCCGTCGCTTCAATTTCGAGAACCCCAACTACACCAGCCTGAGCGACGAGGCTCATGCCGGCTGGATCCGGCTGCAGACCGAAAGCGGTCAAACAATTCTGACGGAAACCCCTGTTCTGGAGGCCGGCCGCCCCGGCTCCGCCATGGTAGCGTCCTCGCGCGCGGCCGCGATCGCGAAAGGGCGCCCGGATCCGATGCTGACCGCGGCTCAAGCGAATCAGGAATTTCCGGCTTTCAAGCTGCCCGACGACTGGGACGTCGTCGTGCAGGACGGTGGCGCGATCCTGCACACCGAGGTCGTCATGAAACTGATGCGCGCACGCGCTCGCGACCGCGTGATTCCGGAACGCGCGAGCTTCACGCCGCACCACGACGGCGTGTCGATCCGCACTGATACCGAAGAGTTCTTCGCCGAGCGCGCGATTTTGGCGCTGGGCCCATGGCTCGGTCGCGCACTCCCGCCACTCGCCCCGCTGCTGAACGTGACCCGACAGGCGGTCGGCTGGTTCGCGCCTGCTAGCCCCGAGAGCGTGGCGCTCGGTCGTTTTCCGATCTTCATTCTGGACCGAGGTCCTGATGACACCGTCTACGGCTTTCCGGACTTCGAACAGCGCGGCGTCAAAGCGGCGCCTCACAACCACGGGCCCGTGGTCGGCCCCGACGACTGGGGCCCGCAGGCCACCGATGCCGAACTCCGCCCGGTCGGCGAAGCGTTGGCCGCCCTCGTCCCGGGCGCGGCCGGGCCCATCATCGATCGCGACGTCTGCCTCTACACCAACACCGCGCCCGCCGACCGCCGGCCCGATGCGGGCGAGGAATTCATCATCGATCGCTGGCCGGAGTCCCGCCTGATCGTCTGCTCCGCGTGTTCAGGCCATGGTGCGAAATTCGCGCCCGCCATCGGGCAAAGGCTTGCGCGCCTTGCCACCGATCCGTCCTACGACGCAGAGCCCTTCTTTCAGCTTTCGCGCTATTCTCGATTCGCCTGAGCGGATGCTGGATGATGTTGCGGTGACAGTGCACAAAACGCGCACCGTCCGGCGTCGGACGCCTCCACGAGACCCGGGCCAAAGCCCCGCCAGTCCGACCTCCTGCGATGATGCCACTATGCTCCTGTTTTGCCCGACGAAGCAAATGACGGCAGATGTCATTCGGAATGGACCGCACCGCTCGCCGCCAATCTCGTCGGCTCGCACGGATCCGCCGAACAGCCGCGACAACGCACGTTTTCTAGACTTTTTGCCTCCCGAAACCCCGCCCGACCCGCACCCAATCCCGCCTCCCACCTAACCCATTGATCTTGCAACCCCCGTCTACTGTGCATGGGGTTGTTTTCGCACTTCTGTTGTTCCATGCCACAACGCGAGCCGTTCAACCGCCCCGACACCCGGCCAACCGCCCCACCAAGCGAGACCAACATGCACTCTTCCGCCAGCGGCTGGGGCAACGGGCTTCTCGGCGTCATCATCTTCAGCGGCTCGCTGCCGGCGACGCGCGTGGCCGTCGGCGGCTTCTCGGCGCTGTTCCTGACGTCGGCGCGCGCCGTCATCGCGGCGCTGATCGGGGCGGCGGTGCTCGGCCTGCTCCGGCAGGCGCGGCCGCAGCGCCGTGATCTCGCCTCGCTCACCATCGTCGCCGTCGGCGTCGTGGTCGGCTTTCCGCTGCTAACGGCGCTCGCGCTCCAGCACATCACGTCCGCGCGGTCCATCGTCTTCATTGGCCTCTTGCCGCTGTCGACCGCGATCTTCGGCGTGCTGCGCGGCGGCGAGCGGCCGCGGCCGCCGTTCTGGCTCTTCGCTTGTCTCGGCAGCTCCACCGTGGCCGGCTTTGCCCTCACCGGCGATGGCGCGGCCTCGCTTCAAGGCGATCTCCTGATGGTCGCCGCGATCGTGCTGTGCGGCCTCGGGTATGCCGAGGGCGCCGCGCTGTCGCGCCGCGTCGGCGGCTGGCAGGTGATCTCCTGGGCGCTGCTGCTCGCGCTGCCCTTGATGCTGGTGCTCGCGGTGCTGACGTGGCCGCCGAGCTGGAGCGACATCAAGGTGCCCGCCTGGATCGGCTCGCCTACGTCTCCGTCTTCAGCATGTTCGTCGGCTTCATCTTCTGGTACCGCGGGCTTGCCATCGGCGGCATTGCCCGCGTCGGCCAGCTGCAGCAGCTGCAGCCGTTCTTCGGTCTGGCGCTCGCCGGGCTCCTGCTCGGCGAGCCCGTGGCAGCAAGCATGATCGCCGCGACGGCAATCGTCGTCGCCTGCGTCTTCTTCGCGCGGCGCTTTGCCTAAAGCCTCTCGCCTCACTCGGCCTGCTTCGTGCGGGGGGCGGGTGATCGATATCTGGGGCCATTGTCATGCGACCGCCAAACCTTGATCTAGATCAATGCCCGTCCCGGCGCGGTGTCTGCCTTTACGAGGAAATAGCCTGGTCAAAACCTCGAGCGAAGGAGGACGTCATGCGACACCGAACCAAATTGTGGTTAGCCGGCGCCGTTGTTGTCTGCGCAGCATTGGGCTCGGTGCAGTGGTCGGCAGAGGACGGTCTTTCACTCGCGATCCAGAGCGCGGAAGCCCGCGTCGGGCGGCCCGCGACGCCGGCGAGTGTCGCGGGCGTCGCACGTCGAACGACGCGTCGTGCCGTGGTCGGTGGCGCCGCCGTCGGTGCAGCAGCCGCAGGAGCCGCCGTCGTCGCGCCAGCCTGCGTCCGCGTGCTGGTCAACGGCGTCTGGGTCTGCCGCTAGGCCTCACTGCTGCCCCATCACCGTTCGCGTCAGCGCGGCCTTCGCGAACTTCTTCAGCGGCATCGGCTTGCCGAACAGAAAGCCCTGCACGACATCGAAGCCGATCTCGCTCGCCGCGATGAGGTCGGCGCGGCTCTCGACCCCTTGCGCCACCGCGCGCGCGCCGAAGGTCTGCGCCAGCTCGACGATGTGACGGCACACCGTGCGCTTCAGCCGATCGCCGCCGCTGCCGGTGACGAACTGCCGGTCGGCCTTCAGCTTGACGAAGGGAATCTTGTCGAGGTCCATCAGCGACGGCCAGTTGGCGCCGAGATTGTCGATCGACAGCCCGATATTGTGCAGGCCGACCTCGCGCGCGACCTCGGCCAGGAAATCGAGTTCGCGGATCGCCTCCTCGCTGTCGATCTCGACCGTCAATCCGCCGAAGGCCGGATGCGTCGGCACGCGGCGGCAGAGATCGCGCACCGCCTGCGGCTCCCTGAGATAGGCGGCGGGAAGATTGATCGACAGATCGACCGGACTTTGCTGCTCCAGAAGATAGTGCCAGTCCTGCATGGCGCGATCGATCACGAACTCCGACAGCTCGCGAAAATGCGGATCGTGCGGCTCCGGGATGAAATAGGCCGGCGGCACCACGCCCCAGGTCGGATGCCGCATCCGCACCAAGGCCTCGGCGCCGTTGCGGACCAGCGTGCGCGCGTCGATCTTGGGCTGGTACCAGAGCTCGAGCCAGCCGGCATGCAAGGCCTCGCCGACATGCACGGCCGGGCTCGGCGCCGGCTCCTCCGGCAGCAGCATCGCAACGCGCTCGCGCAGCGTCTCCGCGGCAAAGGGCGTGGTCAGCGGCGGCAGCATGCTAAGGCCATATTCGTCGCCGACCTGCCGCACGGCTTTGACGATGATCGAATCGCGGGCGCCGACGGCGAGAACCTTGCCGGCAAATGCCTCACGCACCAGGACTTCGAGGAATCGTCCCGGCTCGATGCCGTCGGCGGCGACGCCGAGCAGGATCAGGTCCGGCAATTCGCTCGCGAGCACCGTCTTCAGCTCGTCGGCGCTGGCACATTCGCAGGTGACGAAGCCGAGATCCTCGAGGATCTCGCTGAGGAACGCGCGCAAGTGACGCTTGCTGTCGGCCACGCAGGCGCGCGGCGTCACCTTTCGCCGTCCGAAGGTCACAGGCCTTCGTCCGACGAGTTCAATCATCCCATCGTTCATCGTACACCACTCCCGTTCCGTGACGGTTTCTTAAACGCGGAGCGTGGGTTCAAATAAGGAGAGCTTCACATCGTTCTTGAATTATCTGAGTAACGTTAAGCCCTGCAATTCGAGCTAATTTGTCGACGAAATCTTTGGGTGCACGCGCGCGGTTGTCCCGCGGCGGCGATGAAGCCGGCGCAACGTGAATCGGCGGCGGCTTTCACGCTTGCGTCTTCCCGCGATGCGCGCACCGCCGCCTTTCGCTCGTGACGGTCATGCGACAACGGGTCCGCGCCGGCGGCCGAGAATGTGAAGCACATCACACGCGCGTTGCCGCGCTCGCGCTAAAGCTCCCCCGAGCCGGTGGAGGGCTGTCGAGGACTACAGCTATGTCGATGCGGCGAATGATGTATTGGTGGTTCAGGTTCGTGCTGTCAGGGCGATTCATGGATCGCTTCCTGTGCCTGCCGCGCTAGCCGCGCGGCGCATCGTGGCTTTTCGCGGCCGAACCGGATCTAGAGCATGATCCGGAAAGTGTGCAGCGGTTTTCCGGAAAGATCATGCTCAAACAACAACCTAAAGCGCGATACGATTCATCCTAATCGTATCGCGCTTTAGGTTTGCCCGATCAATTTGCGGAACGCCGCTGCACCGTCCTGCATCGCGTCGCGTCCCTTCCAGGCCAGATAGGACAGCTTGCCGCCGAGCGTGTCGTGGCTGCGCAGCCGCCGCGAGCCGAGAATGTGGCCGACATTGGCAGGGAAGCGGCTCACCTCGGCGGAAACCAGCGCCGCGATCGCATCCATCAATTGCTGGAGCCGGACGCCCCATTCGCATTGCTCGATGCCGTCGATGCGGACCTTGAGCGCATATTCGGTGTCGTAGATGTCCGCGAGCAGGTCGCGGGCGATCAGCACCCGGTTGTGCCGGAGTGCGACACGAAGCGCGAGGCGCTTGTCGTCGAGCCGGTCGAGAACCATGGGAACGACGCAGGCATAGGGGGTGGCGGCGACGTCTGCGGCGGCCTTGC
Organism: Bradyrhizobium sp. JHI2711; assembly: GCF_056156565.1. NCBI lineage: Bacteria > Pseudomonadati > Pseudomonadota > Alphaproteobacteria > Hyphomicrobiales > Nitrobacteraceae > Bradyrhizobium > Bradyrhizobium sp. JHI2711. The sequence goes on along the minus strand of NZ_JBPZPT010000003.1, from coordinate 1,092,213 downwards.
TCGCAGCGGCTCGGGTAGCAAGCCGCACCAATTGCCAGGACGTCTTCAGGCGTCGCGCCACCAGCGCCAGCGCGAAGGGCAGCGCCTGGGGATGCGCCTTCTTGAAGGCATCGAGCTGCGCGGTGATCTGGGCGACCTGGCCGTCGTCGAACTTCGCGATCTTCTCGGGCAGCTTCGCGTTGAACTTCGGCAGTGCATCGCCGGCGCGCAACACATGCAGCATCTTCACGACGTCGTCGAAGGCGGTGCGCGAGGCCGTATATTGCCCGAGCTTGGCGCGTGCGGTTTCGGCGCTCTCGGGCGAGGTGAGGGTGCTCTCGAGGACCTTGACGACCTTGATCTGGAAGGTCGAGGCGATCTTCTGGACTTCCTTCGGGTTGTTGGCCGCGACCTGGTCGCCGATCGCCTTGATGTAGTCGCGCGCCATGGTCGGCAGCAGGTCGCGACAGATCCATTCCCAGATCGGGGTGAGGGTATTGCGCGAGATCCGCCCCATGTTGGCATGCTCGGGCGCGCCGTCGATCAGCAGCAGCTCGAGCGGCGCGAAGAAATAGCGCGACGGGCTGGTGGCGCGCGCCTGGGTCGATCCGTCCTTGCGGAATTCGGCGCGCAAGCGGGCCTGGATGTCGGCCGAACCCGGCATCTCGATGCCGCACAGCTCGAGCCGTTCGAGCTCGCTGAGCAGACAGCTGCGCGACAGCGGCGTCAGCCTCTGCAGAAATTCCGATAGCCGGTCGATCTCGTCCATGGCACGCAATCTTTCGCAGCGTGTCCCGCGGGCTTGCGGGTCCAATGCGTGGAGGCATTTGCGCGCTCTCAACCTCCCTAGAGAAGCAAGTCGCCGTTAATTAATCCGTAAAATCCGGGGGGTGGATGTCGGAGCAAAGCGTTCGCCGAGGAGCTTTTCCCGTTCCCAGCCCAGCATTCGGCAGAAAACTCAACCGCTGCATGGTCGCGTGCGGCACCGCGCAAGCACAAATTGTGCCGAAGTCGTCATTTCAGCGTAAAACCGTCTAAATCACCGTAGTCATACGGAGCAAAAAGTTAATCACAGACCCGCCCCGGTTCCGCTAAACGAGTGACATGGGGTCACAGAATGATACGGCCACCGATTCGCGGCCGTCGGCATGGCACGAAAGCAGCGCTGCTTCAGCTGAAGAGCTCGATTTCGCCCGCCTGAGCGCCTTGCGTGCCAAGGCGGCCGACGAAATGGGGGCTGCCATCGCCCGCGAGCTCAATGGCCCCCTGACCGCGCTGCTGCTCTACATGGGCGAGATCAAGCACCACAGCGATCAGCTCGTCCCCGCGACCGGCGATCGCGCCTATTTGCAGCGGGTGGTGGAGAACGCGCTGGCCCAGACCGAGCGCGTTTGCGGCCTGGTCAAGCAGCTCGCCGGCCCGCCCAAGGGCGGCTCCAAGGGCGGCTTACCCAGCCCGTCCGAAGAAGCGGAATCGAAGGCCGTCCGCGTGCTGCAACCGCCGCGGCCGCCGAGCGCCGATCTGATCGGCCCGTCGGGCCAGAAGCGGCTGACCAGGCGCGAGCGCGAGGTGCTGAGGCTGATCAGCGAAGGCTACTCGAACAAGCAGGGTGCGCTTCGCATGCAGATCAGTCCGCGCACTTTCGAGAGCCATCGCGCCGAGGCGATGCGCAAGCTCGGTGCGCGCAACACCGCGGACCTCGTCCGTGCGGCGCTGCTGCATTCGATCGACTGAGGCCGGGCCCGTCGCCCGCCGTCGGGCGAGACCCGACGCCTATCTCGAAAGTTGGGAAATTCGTGGCGCTCAGAAATAGTCTTCGGCGAAGGGACGTGCGCGCGAGGTGGGACGCAGCGGCTTGATCTCTTCCTTCGGCGCGCTCGGAATGATCGTGATGGTCCAGCGGGGGGGCATGCTCGATTCCTGCTCCAGCACCGAGCGCACGAAGCCGGTCACGGTCGACTCGCCGGCCTTCACCGTCGCCATCCGGCCGTTGAACTGTGCGATCCGGAAGCGACGAACCTCCTTCTGGTCTGCGGTCTCGTAGGTGAACATGGAAAACCCTCCTGGTTTTCCGGGACTATCGCCAGCTATGATTAGCCATCTGTGAAAATCGCAAACCGTAGAAGTACGGCGGGAATGCACGCGCGAGTAGTTCGGAGCGTTTTCACGCGAAGCAGCGCGACGAGCGCGCATCCCAAGCGAGCTAGCCTTGCGGCTCCTGCGCATGCGCGGCGGCGTAGGCCGCATCCATCTGGTCCAGCAGCGCGCGGAATTCGGTCTCGCCGAGGCTTTCCGCGGTTTTCTCCAGCCGGAGCGCCAGCGCTGCCAGCCTGAGATAGCCGAACGTTCCGGCCGCGCTCTTCAAAGAATGTGCTTCGCGCGCGATCCTGGCGTGGTGCTGCGCAGGCGAGAGCGTTCGGAACGATTCCAGGCGCGCGCAGGTCTCGCTCCAGAACACGTCGCGCACTTCGCCGGCACCGTCCTCGCCGATCTCGCGCACCAGCGCTTCGTACGCGCGCGGCTCGCGCGCGGGTTCGGCATCGATCGCGTTCGCAAGCGGGACGGCGACGTCAAACATGGCCTAGCCTGCCTCATCCCGATTCGTGTCGCGCGGCACGTCGCCGCGCGAGGCATGTCGCGTGTGTACGGCCTTCGAATTTCAGTTCTGGTAGCAGGATGGCTGGTGTTTGCAGGCCGGCATTAGCCCGCGGTTTACCAAGCGACCGCGGCGTTCAGGGCGGGCCGAGCAGCCGGTCGTACTGGGCCTTCACGGCGGAGTAGCATTCGCACGCCGTCTGGCGCAGCCCGTCCAGGTTGGTGATCTGGATGTGTCCGCGGCTGTAGTGGATGAAATTGGCCTGCTGCAGGGAGTTGGCGACCAGCGACACGCTGTTGCGCCGGGCCCCGATCATCTGAGCCATGGTCTCCTGTGTCAGCAGCAGACGCGACTCGCCCGACATGTCATGCGTGTGCAGCAGGCAGCGCGACAGCCGCGACTCCACCGGATGAGCGGCGTTGCAGCCCGCGGTTTGCTGCACCTGGGCGTAGACCGCCAGCCCGTGACGCGCAAGCTGCGTGCGCAGGGCGCTGCTCTGATCGGCGGCCATGCGCAGGCGGTCCAGATCCACCACCGAGGCGGCGCCGGGAACCAGCACGATGGCGGTGTTCAACGCACACGCATCACCCTCGATGGCGAGCGTTCCGAGCAGGCTGCCACGGCCGATCATGGCGACCTGCACATGCTCGCCTTTGGCCAGTTCAACCACCAGCGAGATGACGCCGCGGTGAGGAAAATAGGCGCGCATGAGCGTCTCGCCGGTCTCGACCAGCACCGCCCCGTGGGGCAGATCCACAGTTCGCAGGTGCGGGCGGATCAACTCATAATCGTCTGCCGACAGTGCGGACAGGAAACCGTTGGACGGACGCGCCATGCTTTCCAAAGCTGCCTCCTCCGTACCCTTGCACCTGGGAATCGCACGCCTGCACTCACGCGGTGCGCGGGTAAGTTCCATCATCCTCGCGGCGGGATATATTGGCAATTGAGACAAGTTGTCCGGCCCTGGCGATGCACCGACGCTGCGTGCACGTCGGAACACAGAGATCGCATCGTGCTCCCGTCACGCCACGACTCCCATCAGGCGCAGGTGATGGGTCTTCACCGCCGAATAGCAGCCGCAGGACGTCGCCAGCAGCGCCTTGGGATCGATGATCTCGATCTGGCCGCGGCTGTAGCGAATGATGCCGGCGCGCTGCAGCGCATGCGCGACCAGCGAGATCGCGTTGCGGCGGGCGCCGATCATCTGCGCCAGCGCCTCCTGGGTCAGCGGCAGGATTTGGCCGTCGGACAGGTCGTGGGCGCGGAGCAGCCAACGCGCGAGCCGAGCCTCGACCGGATGCAGCGTATTGCAGAGCAGCGATTGCTGCACATGCGCGAGCATGACCTGCTCGTGGCGGACCATCAGCTTGCGGAGGCGTGCGCTTGCGGTCGCGACCGCGCGGAAAACTCCGATTTCGATCACGGAAGCAGCTCCTGGGAACAGCACAACCGCGTCCATCGGCGAGATGCCGTCGGCAAGGGCCGCACCGGCCCCCACGACGCTGTCGCGGCCCAGCATCGCAATTTCGATCGTCTGTCCTTCGGACAGGCTCACCCTGATCGAAACGCATCCACCATGCGGGAGGTAGACATGTCTCGGTGCAGTGCCGATCTCGACCACGACAGATTTGCTGACCATTTCAACCGTCGCGAGGTGCGGACGCAGCAGATCGAAATCCGCGGCATCGAGCAGTTGCAGCAGCTGGTTGGGCGGGCGGCCGCTCACGGTCATGCAGGTTAATCCGGCGGGTTCGATGGACGCTGGGCGCGGCGGCCTTCGTCACTCAGTTGCACGGCGCGCAAATACTAATCTAAAGGTTGTGGTGTCGTCCATATACCCGTTAGAGGGCAGACAGCCTGTCTCATTTGCGGCGGAATTAAGTAGCGCACGCTGATTCGTTGACGAGGCGGCCGTCCTGCAACGATTGCGCAGGGAAAAAGCGGCAAGGGGGCCTCAGGAGCCGGAAGGCATTGCAGTCGCGCTGGCCATCGGGCGGGCTCGCGTCGCCTCGACCGCGTCCGCAAAAATGTTAGTTTCATCTCTCATCGAAAGCAAAGGAGAAAGGCGTGCCCCACGGTTCGATTGTTGAATCGCCGGAACGGGAAGCTCAATCCGGGCGAGACGATCTGCGCCATATTCTCGTCGTCGACGATGACCCGATGGTGTGCATGGCCATCGAGGTTTACCTCCAGCGCAACAATTTTCGGGTGACGATCGCCGACGGTGGTGAAGCCGGACTGCGCGCCCTCGAGCACAAGCAATTCGATCTGATGATCATCGACATCTTCATGCCGCACATGCGCGGGTTCGAATCGATCCGGATTTTCCACGACCGGGCTCCGGTCATTCCGCTGATCGCGATGTCCGGCTACGCCTTCGCGAATTTGGACTCGCCCGCGCCGGACTCCCTGCGGATGGCGCTGGAGCTCGGCGCCGCGCGCTGTCTGCGCAAGCCGTTCACGCCGCACGCGCTGCTCGCCGCCATCAACGATTGCCTGGCAGAGCCTCGCCCCCGCTCCGACATTGCCACGGCCGTGCAGCTCGGTTAGCGCGACACGAGCCGCTTTCCCCGCGGGGTAACGCTTCGTTTACGTCGAGCGTGGACCGCCTAGATCCGGCAACGCCCAAGCACTCGCGCGACGAGGGCGCGGCCGGCTTGCCTCGACCGCCTCTATCGTTCTTCACGAGCAGGACTTTCTCGCACGCCGCGTCGCGCGATTAGTGGCTCGTTTACCGCGCGGCTCCCGCCGTTGCGGCGCGGGGATGGTTTTGCCGAAAAGCGCTGCAACACGCGGCAGAACCGCAAACTTCTCTTCAAAATCCGTAGTAGCACGGAGGATGAAATTAACGGGACTGTGAAAGGGGATGTCTAACGATCCAAAATAGGGCGTCCGTCCGTGCCAAGGGTGGCTCGGACGTCGCGTTTGCGGCCCGGGTCAGTAAGGCGTAGCTCATGGATGATCTGTTGCGGGAGTTTCTGACGGAGACCAGCGAGAGCCTGGACACCGTGGACAATCAGCTGGTGAAGTTCGAGCAGGAGCCGAACAACGCCAAGATCCTGGATAACATCTTCCGCCTGGTCCACACCATCAAGGGCACCTGCGGCTTCCTCGGCCTGCCGCGGCTGGAAGCGCTGGCCCATGCCGGCGAGACCCTGATGGGCAAATTCCGCGACGGCATGCCTGTGACTGCCGAGGCGGTGACGGTGATCCTGTCCTCGATCGACCGCATCAAGGAGATTTTGGCTGGCTTGGAGGCGACCGAGGCCGAGCCGGAGGGGAACGACCGCGATCTCATCGACAAGTTGGAAGCGATGGTCGAGCAGGGCATGGCCGCCATGTCAGGCTCGGCGCAGCCGATGCCGACTGCCGGCACTGCGGCCCCCGTTGCCGATGCGCCGCCGCTGGTGCCGGAAGCGCCCGCCGCTGCCGCCGCCCCCGCCAAGGAGATGACCATGGGCACGCTGGTCGATCAGACCCTGGAGCGCCCGCTGCGTCCGGGCGAGGTTTCGCTCGACGAGCTCGAGCGCGCCTTCCGCGAGACCGCGGTCGAAGCGCCGGCGCCCGTTGCTCAGGCTGAGGCAAAGGCCGAGCCCGCGGCTGAAGCCCCCGTGGCGAAGGAAGCCGTAAAGCCCAAGGAGAAGGCCGCGCCGAAGAAGTCGATGGCCGACGAGATGGCGGGCGAGGGCGACCGCATCGCCAACCAGTCGATCCGCGTCAACGTGGATACGCTGGAGCACCTGATGACCATGGTCTCCGAGCTGGTCCTGACCCGCAACCAGCTCTTGGAGATCTCCCGCCGCAACGAGGACACCGAGTTCAAGGTGCCGCTGCAGCGCCTCTCCAACGTCACCGCCGAGCTGCAGGAAGGCGTCATGAAGACGCGCATGCAGCCGATCGGCAATGCCTGGCAGAAGCTGCCCCGCATCGTCCGCGACCTCTCATCCGAACTCGGCAAGCAGATCGAGCTCGAGATGCACGGCGCCGACACCGAGCTCGACCGCCAGGTGCTCGATCTGATCAAGGACCCGCTCACCCACATGGTGCGCAACTCCGCCGATCATGGCCTGGAGACCCCCGCCGAGCGCCTCGCCAGCGGCAAGGGCGAGCAGGGCACCATTCGCCTGTCCGCCTATCACGAGGGCGGCCACATCATCATCTGCATCGCCGACAACGGCCGCGGCCTCAACACCGAGAAGATCAAGGCCAAGGCACTCTCGTCCGGTCTCGTCAGCGAGGCCGAGCTCGAGAAGATGAGCGAAGCCCAGATCCACAAGTTCATCTTCGCGCCGGGCTTCTCCACGGCCGCTGCCATCACCTCGGTGTCGGGCCGCGGCGTCGGCATGGACGTGGTCCGCACCAATATCGACCAGATCGGCGGCACCATCGACATCAAGAGCGTGGCCGGCGAAGGAAGCTCCGTCACCATCAAGATCCCGCTGACGCTCGCCATCGTCTCGGCGCTGATCGTCGAAGCCGCCGGCGACCGCTTTGCGATCCCGCAGCTCTCGGTGGTCGAGCTGGTCCGCGCCCGCGCCAACTCCGAGCACCGCATCGAGCGCATCAAGGACACCGCGGTCCTCAGGCTCCGCAACAAGCTGCTGCCGCTGATCCATCTGAAGAAGCTCCTGAAGATCGACGACGGCGCGGCCTCCGATCCCGAGAACGGCTTCATCGTGGTGACGCAAGTCGGCAGCCAGACCTTTGGCATCGTCGTCGATGGCGTGTTCCACACCGAAGAAATCGTGGTCAAGCCGATGTCGACAAAACTGCGTCACATCGACATGTTCTCCGGCAACACCATTCTGGGCGATGGCGCGGTCATCATGATCATCGATCCCAACGGCATCGCCAAGGCGCTCGGCGCCGCCGGCTCCTCGGCCCATGGCATGGGTGACGAAGCGGCCGGCCATCACATCGGAAGTGGCGAGCAGACCACCTCGCTCTTGGTGTTCCGCGCCGGCTCGTCGCAGCCCAAGGCGGTTCCGCTCGGCCTCGTCACGCGCCTGGAAGAGCTGCCCGCCGACAAGATCGAGTTCTCGAACGGCCGCTACATGGTGCAGTACCGCGAGCAGCTGATGCCGCTGGTGGCCATGGAAGGCGTCACCATTGCGAGCCAGGGCGCCCAGCCGATCCTGGTGTTCGCCGACGACGGCCGCTCCATGGGCCTCGTCGTCGACGAGATCATCGACATCGTCGAGGAACGGCTCAACATCGAGGTCGGCGGCTCCTCCTCCGGCATTCTCGGCTCGGCCGTGATCAAGGGCCAGGCCACCGAGGTGATCGACGTCGGCCACTTCCTGCCGATGGCGTTCGCCGACTGGTTCACCCGCAAGGAGATGAAGCCGTCGCTGCATTCGCAGTCGGTGCTGCTGGTCGACGACTCGGCCTTCTTCCGCAACATGCTGGCGCCGGTGCTGAAAGCGGCCGGCTACCGCGTCCGCACCGCGCCGACCGCGCAGGAGGGCCTCGCGGCACTGCGCGCCCAAAACTTCGACGTGATCCTGACCGACATCGAGATGCCCGACATGAACGGGTTCGAGTTCGCGGAAGTCGTCCGCTCCGACAACAACCTCGCTGCGACGCCGATCATCGGCCTGTCGGCGCTGGTGTCGCCGGCGGCGATCGAGCGCGGCCGTCAGGCCGGCTTCCACGATTACGTCGCCAAGTTCGACCGTCCCGGCCTGATCGCGGCGCTGAAGGAGCAGACCGCGGGCGCCGCCGGCGCCTCCGAGCTGAGCCGGGCGGCCGCGGCTTAAACCTTGAGCGGCATGGACCAGGAGACACTGAAATGAGCAAGAAGACCCAGTCCGCTGAAGGCGCCATGGTCGAATACGTCACCGCGATGATCGGCGGCCAGCTGTTCGGGCTGCCGATCTCCCGCGTCCAGGACGTGTTCATGCCCGAGCGCGTCACCCGCGTGCCGCTGGCCTCGCGCGAGATCGCGGGCGTGCTGAACCTGCGCGGCCGCATCGTCACCGTGGTCGACATGCGCTCGCGCCTCGGCCTGCCCAAGGACGAGGACGGCAAGACCGCGATGGCGGTCGGCGTCGACCTGCGCGGCGAATCCTATGGCCTCCTGATCGACCAGATCGGCGAGGTGCTGCGCCTGCCCGAGGACGGCAAGGAAGAAAACCCCGTCAACCTCGACCCCCGCATGGCCAAGCTCGCCGGCGGCGTCCACCGCCTCGACGGCCAGCTCATGGTCGTCCTCGACGTCGACCGCGTCCTCGAGCTCGAAACCAAGACGCAAATGGCCGCCTGAGCCAACGAAACATCGAAGCCGGAGAACAGAAATGAAGACGTGTTTGGTGGTCGATGATTCCAGCGTGGTGCGCAAGATCGCGCGCCGGATCCTGGAAGGTCTGGAGTTCGAGGTCACCGAGGCCGAAGACGGCTCGAAGGCGCTCGAGATCTGCCAGCGGCAGCTGCCCGACGCGGTGCTGCTCGACTGGAACATGCCGGTCATGGACGGCTTCGAGTTCATGGGCCACATGCGCCGCCTGCCAGGCGGCGACCAGCCGAAAGTGGTGTTCTGCACCACCGAGAACAACGTGGCTCACATCGCTCAGGCGCTCAGCGGCGGTGCCAACGAGTACATCATGAAGCCCTTCGACAAAGACATCATCGCCGACAAGTTCGCTGAAGTTGGTTTGATCCCGGTCGGACAAGTCATGGTCTGAGTGTGTCAGGCCCAAAGCGCTTGGGCCAGAGTGTTCCAGTACAGCTTTCGAGAGGCCATCCGTGACCCCGACCGAGTATGAGTACCTGCGTAAGTTCCTGAAGGATAATTCCGGTCTCGACCTGTCCGCAGACAAGCAATATCTGATCGAAAGCCGCCTATTGCCGCTGGCTCGCAAGGCCGGGCTCTCCGGCATCGCCGAACTCGTGCAGAAGCTGCAAGGCGGCTCGCGCCAGCTGATCACCGAAGTGGTCGAGGCCATGACCACCAACGAGACTTTCTTCTTCCGCGACAAGGTCCCGTTCGATCATTTCCGCGACCACATCATGCCGGAGGTCATCAAGGCGCGTGCGGCCAAGCGCAGCGTGCGCATCTGGTGTGCCGCCGGCTCGACCGGGCAGGAGCCCTATTCGCTGGCGATGTGCCTGAAGGAGATGGGCGCGGCCCTCACCGGCTGGCGCGTCGAGATCATCGCGACCGACCTGTCGCAAGAGGTGCTGGAGAAGGCCAAGGCCGGCGTCTACAGCCAGTTCGAGGTGCAGCGCGGCCTGCCGATCCAGATGCTGGTGAAATACTTCAGGCAGACCGGTGAGACCTGGCAGATCAATCCCGAATTGCGGGCGATGATCCAGCACCGCCAGCTCAACCTGCTGCACGATTTCGCTCAGCTCGGCACCTTCGACGTCATCTTCTGCCGCAACGTGCTGATCTATTTCGATCAGGACACCAAGATCAACATCTTCAACCGCCTGGCGCGCCAGATCGAGCCCGACGGCTTTCTGGTGCTCGGCGCCGCCGAGACCGTGGTTGGACTGACCGACACGTTCCGGCCGATTCCGGAGCGGCGCGGCCTCTACAAGCCAAATGATGCGCGCGCGGCCGCGGCCAAGCCGGTTCTCGCCGGTGCGGCGCCGCGCATGGCGGCGATGGCGGGACGATAATCATGGCCGAGGATGGCAAGGGCGCGGAGCGTGTGACCTTCAGCCGCGGCTATGATGTCTGCATCATGGCCATCGACGGCACCTGGCGGCGCGACTGCAAGCTCAACGCGATCTCCGACACCGACGCGGTTCTCACGGTGGAGGGCTCGATCCAGGGCTTGAACCTGAAGGAGTTCTTTCTGCTGCTGTCGTCCACGGGTCTCGCCTATCGTCGCTGCGAGCTGGTCCGTGTCAACGGCGCCGAAATGGACATCCAGTTCCTGCGCGGCAAGAACCGGAAGAAGCGCGGTGCGGCCGGTGGCCACGACGCCGCGGCCTGATCTCGCCGCCGCCGTCGCTGCGCTTTCCCGCACTTTGCTTCACATTTGCTGAACGTTTCCGAGTCAATTGCTCGCGGCAGCTTTACGCGGCTTCAGCGCGAGCCGTGTATCCATTGACGCTCTCAATCCCAGGATACGGCAATGCCCAGAAGTTCTCTTTCCCCGATCTCGTCAAACCTGCCCGACGGCGCCGAGCGGCGTGCACTTCAGCTCCTGGTGGTCGATGACGACGCCACGCAGCGCCGCCTGATCACGGTCGCGGCCAAGCAGGCGGGCCACGAGGTCACTGTGGCGCCATCGGTGGCGGACGCGATCGAGAAGCTGCGCGCCGCGCGCTTCGACTGCGTGACGCTCGATCTCGTGCTGGAGGATGGCGACGGCGTCGACGTGCTGCGCGAGATGGCGAGCGCGAAGTTTGCAGGCTCCGTGATCGTCATCAGCGGCATGGACGGCAAGCGCCGCAGTGCCGCCCGCAGCTTCGCCCGTTCGGTCGGCATCGAGCTCCAGAGCCTGCCGAAGCCGCTGGATCTCGCGGCGCTGCGCATCAGCCTCGCCAATCTCGGCAAGACCGCGATGGGCCTGCCGGCGATTCACACCTGGGGTGGTGTCGCCACCGACGCGATCGTGGAACGGCACCGCGCCTGAGCTTGCGGAGCCGCCATACGGTCAGACGCGGCTTCCGGCCGCGTTGCCGGATTCCGATAGACATTGCAGGGCGTGGCCGAGGCCCGCCCGGCAGACATTGAGGGCCGCGCTCGCGCTGGCGTAGCGGGGCGTGACGTCGTCGAGCAAGACGACATCTGCGGAACCTTCCGGATCGCTGCCGTGTTCTTGATCCATGGCTGCGGCGATCCGGCGCATGCTGGTCTCGATCTGTGCGATCAGTAAACGAAGGTCCGCCGCAATCAGCTCACGGCTCTCGACTTCGGACGTTGCGACAGGAGGCGGCGTGTCGGCCAAATTTAGCATGGATATTCTCCGTCCAATGCAATTAGGCGCCATGCCGCTACTTGTGCGTTAAGTCCATGTCCCGTACAAATACGGGTGGGCCGAATCCGCGCCGAGCGCCATAACGATTGGCGCGGACGCGAGTCCTTCATGCCAACCGGATGTGGCACATGGCCGAACAAAGCTCTCGCGGTGAAATCTTCGTGGTCGATGACGACCCTGCCGTTCGCGACACCTTGTCGATGGTGTTGAAGGCGGCGGGCTATGAGGTGATCTGTTTTGCGGACGGTGCAGCGCTGCTTTCCGTGGCGCGAAACCGCACGCCGGCTGCAATCCTGCTCGACGTGAATATTCCCGGGAAGTCGGGTCTCGACATCCTGAAGGAGCTGCACGGCGAGGATTATCCTGCGCCGATCTTCATGATCTCCGGGCAGGGCGACATCGCGATGGCGGTGGGCGCGATCAAGAGCGGCGCGCTCGACTTCATCGAGAAGCCGTTCCGCGGCAGCGAGATCGTCGGCCGTCTCGACGAGGCGATCGGTGCCTATGCACGCAGGCAGGCGGAGAACGCGTCGCCGAAATTCGGCTCGCTGCATTTCCCCGGCCGCGAGCCGCTGACGCGCAGGGAGCGCGAGGTGCTGGAGCAGTTCGCCTCCGGTGCCTCCAACAAGGAGGCCGGCCGCACGCTCGGCATCAGTCCGCGCACCATCGAGGACCACCGCGCCAACATCATGAAGAAGCTCGGCGCGCGCAATGCCGCCGACCTGATCCGCATCGTGATGACCGCAGCCCAGCGCGCGTCGTAGGCGGTGCTTCTGTCTCGTGCCCCGGACGCGGTGCATCATGCCATGATGCGCCGCTGAGCCGGGGCCCATCTTTCCAACTTCAGGGCTCAACGTTCTGGGTCCCGGCTCTGCACAGCAGCGCTTACGCGCCGCAGTGCGTCCGGGACACGAGAGCCTTCACCCGCTCAACGCCTTGCGGATGATCCGCGCCAGATCCGATTTGCGATAGGGCTTGGCCAGCAACACCACGCCGGCATCCAGCCGGCCGTGATGGATGATCGCGTTCTCGGTATAGCCTGACGTGTAGACCACCTTGAGATCCGGGCGCGTCTTCATCAGCTCGTCCGCAAGCTGCCGTCCGTTCATCTTGCCTGGCATGATGACGTCGGTGAACAGAAGGTCGAACGGCTTGCCGGCCGCGACGATCGCGAGCGCCTCCGCGGCGTTCGCGGCCTGCAACGTGACGTAACCCAGCGAATGCAATTGCGCCAGGACGTAGTCGCGCACCAGCCGGTCGTCCTCGACCACCAGGATCGTCTCGTGTCCGCCCTCGATCGTCGCCGGCGTCACGCCCTCGCCGACCGCCGTCGGCGTCTTGCCGGGCGGCAGATACATCTTGATCGTGGTGCCGTGCCCCTCCTCGCTGTAGATCTTGATGTGACCTGCGGACTGCTTGATGAAGCCGTAGACCATCGAAAGCCCGAGTCCGGTGCCCTTGCCGGGTCCCTTCGAGGTGAAGAAGGGATCGAACACCCGTGGCAGCATGTGCGCAGGGATTCCGGTGCCGGTGTCGCTCACGGCGATCAGCACGTAGTGCCCCGGCGGTACGTCGTTGGCGCTGGCATAAACCTCGTCGAGATAGGCGGCGCCAGTCTCCACGATCAGCTTGCCGCCGCCGGGCATGGCGTCGCGCGCATTGAGCGCGAGGTTGAGGATCGCGGTGGTGAGCTGGTTGGGATCGACGATGGCGACGCAATTCTCGTCCTCGAACACCGATTCGATCTGGATCTGCTCGCCGAGCGTCGGACGCAATAACTTTGCGGTGTCGACGATCAGCGAGTTGATGTCGATCTCGCGCGGCTGGAGCGGCTGCTTGCGCGCGAAGGCGAGCAGGTGCTGGGTCAGGTCGGCGCCGCGCGCGGCGGCCTCGTCGATCATCTTGGTGATCGCCGCGAGCTGCGGCTCCTTGGCGACCGCCTCCGCGAGAATTTCGATCGTCCCGGTGATGACGGTGAGAATGTTGTTGAAGTCATGCGCCACGCCGCCGGTCAGCTGGCCGACGGCCTCCATCTTCTCGGCATGGCGGATGCGCTCCTCGGCGGCGATCTTGTCGGTGAGGTCGCGGTAGAAGACGTTGAACAGCAGGCCCTCGCGCCGCTTCAGCGCGGTGACGCTCAACTCGGCCTTGAATTCCTTGCCGTCGCGCCGGCGGCACATCAGCTCGCGGCGGCGGTTCAGCGTCCGACCACCCTCGTCTTCGAGGAAGCGTTTCAGGCCGGCTCGGACCCGGCCACGTTCGCTCTCGGCGACAATGAGGTCGATCGTGCTCTTGCCGAGCACCTCGTCGCGGCGCCAGCCGAACAGCTGTTCCGCCTGCGAGTTCCAGTTCAGGATGCTTCCGGTCTCGTCGGTCTGGACGAAGGCGTCGAGCGAGGTCTCGACGATGTTGCGGGCGAGCCGCTCGCTCTCGAGCAGCGATTCCTGCGCGAGCCGCGCTTCCGTCATGTCGCGCCCGACGAAGAAGAAGCGCTTGGCGCGCTCGGACCAACTGCCGAGCCAGGACAGCCAGACCTCGTGCCCGTTCTTGTGGTAGCAGCGGGTGTCGGCCAGCCTGACGCGCTCGCCGTGTCGCATCGCCCGCATCTCGGCACGGGACTGCTCCAGGTGATCGGGATGGATGAAGTCGGCGCCGCTGCGGCCGATCATCTCGTCCGGCCGATAGCCGAGAATGGTCTCGCTGCTCGGGCTGATCTGCGCGACATGACCCCGCGCGTCCATGACCATGATCAGATCCTGCGACGTCTCGAAGATCTGACGCCGCTCCTCGAGTTGGTGCTGCAGCGCCCGCTCGGCGCGCCGCGCCTCGGTCAGGCTGCGCGCGCTTCCGGACGCGCCGATGATCTCGCCCGACGGTCCCTTGATCGGCGACAGGCCGAGCGAAATCTCGACCGGCGTGCCGTCCTTGCGCAGGCGGACCGTCTCGAAGCGTTCGATCGGCTCGCCCCGCGCGATCCGCCGCAGATAGTCCTTGCCCTGTTCGCGGCGGTCGGACGGGACGATGATCGAGGTGGGCTTGCCGATCGCCTCCTCCGCCGTATAGCCGTAAAGGCGTTCGGCGGCCGGATTCCAGCCGGTGATGATGGCATCGAGCGTCTGCATGACGATCGCATCGTCGGACGATTCCACCGCGGCACTGAACAGGTTCTCGCGCGCCGCGTGATGGCTCCGCGCGGCCTCGGTGCGGCGATGCTCCTCGATCTCGCGTTCGAGCGCGGCCGTTTTCGCGCGCATCTCCTCCACCATCCGCGCAAAGGCCCGGGCCAGCACGCCGGTCTCGCCGCTAGCATCGACGGGGATCTCCGCGGGACGTCCGCTGCCGATGGCCTGCACCGCCTCCGTCAGACGCCCGATCGGGCGGGTCAACGAGCGCGCCAGCAGCACCGCGAGCGCAGCCGCGGCGAGAACAGCCAGCACGCCGACGAGCAGGGACGTTTTTTGAATGGCGGCCGGCACGCGGCCGAACACGGACGGGGGAACAGTCGCGACGATGGCGACCCATTCCTTGCCCGCAAGCGATAACGGCACGAATGCCGCGCCGCTCGTCCGGCCCGCCTCGTCGGTTGTGACCCGCGTGGCCACGTCCGACGTGCCGGCCAGTTCTGACAAGAACGGAAGGTCTTTGCGCCAATCGGTCGGATGGCCCCGCGATGACCCGAACTCCCGCGTCCGGTCCGGATGGACGAGATAGTCGCCGCGCGCATTCACGACGTAGATCTCTCCGCCCGAGGTTGTCGCCGCGCGGACCCGCTCGAGTGCCGGGCGCATGTCGATATTGGCCACGATGATGCCGAACGGCTTGTCGTCGGCCGTGAACAGCGGCATCGCCACGCGCAAAGTCGGCGCGTGAGGCGCCGTCGTTCCCCCCTGACGGGTCGCGAGCTCGATGGGAGACACATAGATCTCGCCGGGCCCGAGCCGTATGGTTTCCTGGAAGTAGGCGCGGCCACTCTTGCGCTCCAATTCGCTGTCCGGAGCGATCCGGGCTGCTCCGTTGGGACCCGAACGATCGACGTGGACCAGCTCGCGCTGGTCGTCGTCGACGCCGATGATCCTGAACTGCCCGTAGATGGGCTTGGCGTCGATCTCGGCCGCGAGCCGCGCCGCGATACGCTCGCGCCAGGTCTGCTGCGAGACGCCGTCGGCAGGATCGATCCCGCCGCCGGCATGAGCCCGGATCAGGCCGTTGATTGCCGCTGCGGCGCGATAGCCGACCAGATCACCGCGTACGCCGGCAACGTAGGATTCAAGATTGGTTGCAAGCAGGCGGGATTGGGCTTCGACCCGCTCCAGCACCCGCGGAATGACGGCCTGTGTGGTGTTGCGATAGCCCAACCATCCGACTGCGGCCACGGTGACCGCAACCAGCAGGATCATCGCGAGGGCCAGCCGCGTGGCCAGCGTCGTTGCTGCTCGCATGGGGAGTTTCGCCGGACCTGCCGCATCGCTGCGCCATTTTTGGCTTGCAGCAGAGGCGTTCTTGTCATCGGCGGCCGGAGCGGACATCGGACCCCTCTGGCGCGTCGGCCTTCAGGCAATCTGCGACCACGGCAAGCAGTGCATCGGGCCGGAACGGCTTTTGCAGGCTGGCCACGGCGCCGAGCTTGGTCGCCATCTTCAGGAAGTCCGGCTCCGCATAGGCATCCGGCGTGATCGAACGGCCGGAGATGACGACGATCGGAACGGTCGGGGCCAGCGCCCGAATGTGACGCATCGTCTCCAGTCCGTCCATACCGGGCATGAAGATGTCGAGAAACAGCAGGTCGAACCGGCTGGCCTCGAACAGCGCCACCCCCTTGCGGCCATCCTCGGCGACCGTCACGTGATGACCCGCCCGTTCCAGCAGCAGCCGGATGGTGAACTGGACGGCCGGATCGTCATCCACGATCAGGATGTTGGCCACGCCTGAAATCCTCCGGAGTCGGCGGGGCTAGTCCCACCAACCGCAAATCAAGCCAATCAACTCGAAATTGTTGCGCGGATTCTTGTCTGCCGGCAAGCACTTCGGCCGGAGCTGCCGCTGTGTTGCGCTGCACTGCCGCTATGCACGCCTGAGTGCATAGCAGAGGCCCGCCTCCCGCCCGCCCAGCGCCTTGCCCGGGATGGATGGCCTGTGAGAAGAGCAGGGAATCCTCCGGACGGACAAGGAAAGAGATGACCAACAAGAAAAAGACGCCCGACCAGCTCCGCAGCGCGCGTTGGTTCGCGCCCGACGATCTGCGCTCGTTCGGCCATCGCTCCCGCGCCATGCAGATGGGTTACGCGCCGGAGGAGTGGAAGGACCGCCCGATCATCGCGATCCTCAACACCTGGTCGGACGCGCAACCCTGCCACATGCACTTCAAGTCGCGCGTCGAGGACGTCAAGCGCGGCATCCTGATGGCGGGGGGCCTGCCGCTGGAGCTGCCGGCGCTGTCGCTCTCGGAATCGCTGCTCAAGCCCACCACCATGCTCTATCGCAACCTGCTGGCGATGGACGCCGAGGAGCTGCTCCGCAGCCATCCCGTCGACGGCGTGGTGCTGATGGGCGGCTGCGACAAGACCACGCCGGCGCTGCTGCTGGGAGCAACCTCGATGAACATTCCGGCGATCTATCTGCCGGCAGGCCCGATGCTGCGCGGCAATTGGAAGGGCAAGACGCTGGGTTCCGGCTCCGACGGCTGGAAATATTGGGACGAGCGCCGCGCCGGGAAGATCTCCGACAAGGACTGGCTCGACATCGAGGCCGGCATCGCCCGCAGCTACGGCACCTGCATGACCATGGGCACCGCCTCGACCATGACCGCCATTGCGGAAGCGATCGGCATGACGCTGCCGGGCGCTTCCTCAATCCCCGCCGCGGACGCCAACCATATCCGCATGGCCAGCGAATGCGGCCGCCGCATCGTCGAGATGGTGTGGGAGGATCTGACGCCGAAGGTGATCCAGACCCGCAAAGCGTTCGAGAATGCCATTGCGGTCGCGATGGCGATGGGCTGCTCCACCAACGCCATCATCCATCTGATCGCGCAGGCCCGCCGCGCCGGCCAGGACATCGGTCTCGACGATTTCGAGACGGCCAGCCGCAAGGTGCCCGTCATCGCCAATGTCCGCCCGAGCGGCGATGCGTACCTGATGGAGGACTTCTTCTACGCCGGCGGCCTGCCGGCGCTGATGGGCCAGATCAAGCCGCATCTGCATCTCGACTGCATCACCGTCACAGGCAAGACGGTGGCTGAGAACATCGAGGGCGCCGAGGTCTACAATGCCGACGTGATCCGCGGTATCGACAATCCCATCTACAAGGAGGGCGCGCTCGCCGTGCTCAAGGGCAATCTCGCGCCCGACGGCTGCGTCATAAAACCCTCCGCCTGCGCGCCGCGCTTCCTCAAGCACACCGGCCCCGCGCTGGTGTTCGACGATTATCCGTCCATGAAAAAAGCGGTCGACGATCCCGACCTCGACGTCACCGAGGATCACATTCTCATCCTGCGCAATGCGGGGCCGCAGGGCGGACCGGGCATGCCGGAATGGGGCATGCTGCCGATCCCGACAAAACTCGTGAAGCAGGGCGTGCGCGACATGGTGCGCATCTCCGATGCGCGCATGAGCGGCACCAGCTACGGCGCCTGCATCCTGCACGTCTCGCCGGAATCCTATATCGGTGGCCCGCTGGCGCTGGTGCAGAACGGCGACCGCATCACGCTCGATGTCGCTGCGCGCACCATCAATCTCGATGTGAGCGAGGCCGAGCTCGCAAAACGCCGCGCCGCCTGGAAGCAGCCCGCGCGGCGCTTCGAGCGCGGCTATGGCTGGATGTTCACCAAGCACATCAAGCAGGCCAATGACGGCTGCGACTTCGACTTCCTGGAGACCGATTTCGGCGCGCCGATCGGCGAGCCGTCCATCTACTAGCACCTGTCATTCCGGGACATCGCGAAGCGATGGGCTATGGTGCGCAATTGCGCACCTGAGAATCCATAACCACGATAGGGAGTATGGATTCCGGGCTCGCGCCAAGTGGCGCGCCCCGGAATGACGAACGAGAGAGAGCACGACATGACCAAACTCACCGAAGCCACCCGCAACAAACTCAAATCCGTCTCTACCGCCACCGTCGCCACCGCGCTGTTCAAGCGCGGTCTGCGCATCCAGATGATCCAGGATGTCCGTCCCTTGAGCCCGGATCAGCCGGCCATGGTCGGCGAGGCCTTCACGCTACGCTACATGCCGGCGCGCGAGGACCTCAACACTATCGACGTGTTCAGGGACCGCTCCCATCCGCAGCGCAAGGCGGTCGAGGATTGCCCGCCGGGCGCGGTGCTGGTGATGGACAGCCGCAAGGATGCGCGCGCGGCTTCGGCCGGCGCGATCCTGGTGACGCGGCTGATGAAGCGCGGCGTCGCCGGCGTCGTCACCGACGGCGGCTTTCGCGACTCCGCCGAGATCTCAAGGCTCGGCTTTCCCGCCTTCCACCATCGTCCCTCGGCGCCGACCAATCTGACGCTGCATCAGGCGATCGACATCAACGTGCCCATCGGCTGCGGCGATGCGCCGGTGTTTCCCGGCGACGTCATCCTCGGCGATGCCGACGGGGTCATCGTGATCCCCGCGCATTTGGCAGACGAGATCGCCAACGAAACCTTCGAGATGACCGCGTTCGAGGATTTCGTCACCGAGGAAGTCGGCAAGGGCCGCGGCATCTTCGGTCTCTATCCCGCCACCGATCCGCAGACGCTCACCGATTTCGCGGAATGGCGCAAGAAGAACGGGCGGTAGCGCTCTCGTAGCCCGGATGGAGCGGAGCGTAATCCGGGAACAGTCTTGATGTCTGCGCGAGTCCCGGATTGCGCTCCGCTCCATCCGGGCTACGACGTCACGCCTCCGCCATCCCCGCCGCCCACAGCGCGAACGCATACACGATCGCGACTTCGTCGAGCCGGTCGAAGCGGCCCGAGGCGCCGCCGTGGCCGGCGCCCATGTTGGTGCGGAGCAGGACCGGGCCGCCCCCACGCATGGTTGCGCGCAGGCGCGCGATCCATTTGGCGGGCTCCCAGTAAGTGACCCGGGGATCAGTAAGCCCGCCCATCGCCAGGATCGCCGGATACTCCTTTGCCGCGACGTTGTCGTAAGGCGAGTACGACAGGATGGTGCGGAAATCCTTCTCGCTCTCGATCGGGTTGCCCCATTCCGGCCATTCCGGCGGCGTCAGCGGCAGCGTGTCATCGAGCATGGTGTTGAGCACGTCGACGAACGGCACCTCCGCGACGATGCCGGCGAACAATTCGCCGGCGCGGTTGGCGACCGCACCCATCAGCATGCCGCCGGCCGAGCCGCCATGGCCGACGATGCGCTTGGCGCTGGTGTATTTCGCATCGATCAGCGCGCGGGCGCTGGCGGCGAAATCGTCGAACGAGTTGGTCTTCTTCTCGCGCTTGCCGTCGAGATACCAGCCCCAGCCCTTGTCGGCGCCGCCGCGGATATGGGCGATGGCATAGACGAAGCCGCGGTCGACCAGCGACAGGCGGTTGGCGCTGAACGAGGCCGGCATGGCCATGCCGTAGGAGCCGTAGCCGTAGAGCAACAGTGGCGCTGCGCCGTCGAGCTTCAGTCCGCGGCGATAGAGGATCGAGACCGGCACCTCGGCGCCGTCATACGATTTCGCCATGATGCGGGTCGTGACGTAGTCGGCCGGGTCATGGCCTGACGGAATCTCCTGCCGCTTGCGCAAGACGCGCGTGCGCTTGACCATGTCGTAATCATAGACTTCCGACGGCGTCGTCATCGACGAATAGGCAAAGCGCAGTGTCGTCGTGTCGAATTCGTAGGAGCCCATCGTATCGAGCGAGTAGGCGGCCTCGTCGAAGGCGATGGCATGCTCCTCGTTTGATGCAAGATCGCGGATCACGACCGACGGCAGCGCATTGGCGCGCTCCAGCCGCACCAAATGGCCGGCATAGAGATCGAGGTCGATGATGTAGATGCCGAGCCGATACGGAATTAGATCGCGCCAGTTCTTGCGCTCGGGCGCGTGAAGCGGTGCGGTGACGATCTTGAAGTCGATGGCGTCGTCGGCATTGGTGAGGATGAAAAGTTCGTCGCCGCGGTCGGCGAGCGAATATTGCACGCCCTCCTCGCGCGTAGCGACCAGGCGCGGCGGCGCCTCGGGATTGGCGAGATCGATCAGCCGCTGCTCGCTAGTCTCGTGATCGCCGCCGGCGATGACGCAGAAGCGGCCGCTGGTGCTTTCATGCAGGTGGGTGAACCAGCCGGCATCCTGCTCCTCATAGACCAGCGTGTCGTCGGCTTGCTTGGTGCCGAGCTTGTGCCGCCAAACCTGCATCGGGCGGTGATTGTCGTCGAGCTTCACATAGAAGAAGCTCTTGCAGTCCGCAGCCCAGACCACGCCGCCGTCGGTCTCCTCGACGAGATCGTCGAGGTCCTTTCCCGTCGCCCAGTCGCGGACGCGGATCGAAAAATATTCCGAGCCCTTGGTGTCGGCGCTCCAGGCCTGCAGCTTGTGATCGTAGGAGTGGCGGCTGCCGCCGAACTTGAAATATTGGTGGTCCTTGGCGAGCGTGTCGCCATCGAGCACGATCTGGCCGTCGCCGCCGTCGCGCGGCATGCGGCCGAACAGCTCGTGCTGCCCGCCCTCGCGAAACCTGCGGAAATAGGCGAACGGCCCATCCGGTGACGGCACGCTGGAATCGTCCTCCTTGATCCGCCCGCGCATCTCGCGCACCAGCGTCTTCTGCAGGCCCGAGGTGTGGCCGAGCAGGCTCTCGGTGTAGGCGTTCTCCTCGTCGAGATATTTGCGGATATCAGGATCGAGCACGGCGGGATCGCGCAGCACCTCCTGCCAGTTCGCGTCCTTCAGCCAGGCATAATCGTCAGTTACGGTGATGCCGTGCCGCGTGAAGGAATGCGGCCGGCGCGGGGCGACGGGGGGCTT
Source organism: Bradyrhizobium sp. JHI2711 (assembly GCF_056156565.1). Classification (NCBI taxonomy): domain Bacteria; kingdom Pseudomonadati; phylum Pseudomonadota; class Alphaproteobacteria; order Hyphomicrobiales; family Nitrobacteraceae; genus Bradyrhizobium; species Bradyrhizobium sp. JHI2711. Next base: position 1,070,754 of record NZ_JBPZPT010000003.1, on the reverse strand, counting down.
CGAAGGCGTCTTGGCTTGGGTCACTCGGTCCTCATCAACTACGTGTCGCGGCGTCGCCTCTTAACCTCTCCCCGCCTGCGGGGAGAGGTCGGAATTTGCGAGAGCAAATTCCGGGTGAGGGGGTACAGGCCCCTCGACAGATCTCGCCTGCGGAGACGGGCCCCTCACCCCGACCCTCTCAGGGCGAGCGCAGCTCGTCCCGACCCCGTAAGAACGGGGAGAGGGAGAAGAAAAAGCGGCTCGCCGTGTCCCACCTTATATCGTTCCGATTCCGCGGATTGCCAGCACGACCGCCCATGCTGCCGGGTTGTTGATCGGCCCCTTGTGTGCTTTGAGGGGCAATATCCCGCCGCCGGTCCAGCCCGATGCTGTTCAATTCCTATGCGTTCATCCTGCTGTTCCTGCCGGTCGTGCTCGCCGGCTATTTCCGGCTCGGCCGGCGCAGCAATCTGGCTCCGGTGGTCTGGCTGGCGCTGGCTTCGATCACCTTCTACGCGATCGGCAGCTGGCAGTTCGTCGCCCTTCTGCTGCTCTCGATCGCCTTCAACTACGGCGTCGGCCATCTTCTCATCGTGGCGGAGCTCACGCACCCGCAACGAAAGGCCGCACTCGCGCTCGGCGTCGTCGGCGATCTCCTCATGCTCGGCATCTTCAAATATGCCGGCTTCGTCGCGGAGAACGTCAACGCGCTGCTCGGCACGGATGTCGCGCTCCACATCCTGCTGCCGGTCGGCATCTCCTTCTACACCTTCACCCAGATCGCGTTTCTGGTCGACGCTTATCGCGGCCAGGTCGCGGCCTATGCGCTGCCGCATTACGCGCTGTTCGTGACTTACTTCCCGCATCTGATTGCGGGGCCCATCCTCCATCACAAGGACATGATCCCGCAATTCGAGCACGAGGACACCAAGCGCCCGGACGGGCATCTCATGTTGTGCGGTGTCATCATCTTCGCGATCGGCCTGTTCAAGAAGACCTGCCTTGCCGACGGCATCCAGCCGCTGGTCGCGCTCGCTTTCGAGGCGCGCTCGCCGAGCTTCGACCAGGCCTGGCTTGGCGCGCTCGCCTACACCTTCCAGCTCTATTTCGACTTCTCCGGCTATTCCGACATGGCGATCGGCATCTCGCTGCTGTTCGGCATCTTCCTGCCCGTCAATTTCAACTCGCCGTACAAGGCCACCAGCATCGTCGAATTCTGGCGGCGCTGGCACATGACGCTGTCGCAATTCCTGCGCGACTATCTCTACATCCCGCTCGGCGGCAACCGCAGAGGCCGCGTGCTGCGCTACGTCAATCTGATGATCACGATGCTGCTCGGCGGGCTCTGGCACGGCGCGGCCTGGACTTTTGTCATTTGGGGCGCGCTGCATGGCGCCTATCTCTGCGTCAATCATGCCTTCAATGCCTTGGTGCCGAACGGTCCGCCGCTGATTGCACGCCCAGCTCGCATCGCCGGCGTCGTGCTGACCTTCCTCGCTGTCGTCATCGCCTGGGTGTTCTTCCGTGCCGAGAGCGTCGCCTGGGCATTGCGGGTGCTCCACGCCATGGCTGCCCCTTCGAACCTCGTGCTCGGCCGCGAGGAGATCGCGGCCCTGGTGCAAGTCGCGATCTATGCGGCGCTGGTGTGGCTGGCGCCGAACACACAAGCGCTGATCGGATACGACCACGGCAACCGCGAGGTCGGCGAGGCCTTGCGGGCAGGGCGCACGCGGCCGTTGGTGCTCTATGCGGCCTCGCTGCTGCTCGCCTTCGGCTTCCTGGGCATCCAGAGCCACAGCGAATTCATCTATTTCCGATTCTGATGCAGGGCGCATTCACCAATCTCGGGCGTCTTCTGCTGGCGAGCGTGGCCTGCGTACTGAGCGCCGCGGCGCTCACCTTCATCGTCGATCCCCTGCAGCTGTTCCGCCCCTCGCGCCTTGTCCCGGCCTTCTACTCGGAGGACACGCGCGTGCAGAATGCCGGGCTGATCAGCAGCCAGCCGTTCGACACCGCCTTCATGGGCACCTCGCTTGCGATCCATTTCCGCCAGAGCGACATCGATCGCGCGCTTCGTGTCCGCTCGCTCAAGCTAGCGATGACCGGCTCCAACTCGCGTCAGCAGGCCTTCGTGCTGGAGCAGGCGATCGACCGCGGCGCAAGGCGCGTGATCTGGGAAATGGACGATTTCATCTTCATCGATGCCGCGGACATCGAGACCGACCCTTATTTGTCCGTCGATCTTTATCGCCGAACCGCCAAGGGCATCGCCTCCTATCTGTTCAGCGCGGCGATGGCGAAGGAATCGGTGTTCGCGCTGCTGCGGTCCGTCCCGCTGCTGCGGGAGCCGCTGACCCGGGCGTCGCCTTATCTGCCGGTCAAGTTTGCGTTGTCAGACGTCGACGACATCTACGCCCTGCCGCGGGATTTCGACGTCGCGCGCGACTACAACGCAAAGAAGACGCTTGCCGCCTTTGCCTACATTACCAGCCCCGTACGCAGCCGCTTCCTCGGCGAAGGCTACAGCTACGAAGCCATGGTCCGGCATTTCGAGCAGGACGCCGTCGGCCTGATCGCGCGCCACCCCGACGTGACCTTCGACATCTACCTCCCGCCCTATTCGATCCTGCAATTCGTCGCGATGCGCGATGCCTCGCCCGAAACGCTGAAGGTCGTCACCGATCTCACGGCGCACATTGCGCAGCGATTGACGCAACTGCCCAACGTCCGCCTGCACGATTTCCGCGCGCTCAAGGCGGTGACGCACGATCTTAACAGTTACAGCGACGTTATCCACCATTCGCCGGCCGTGGACGCGATGGTGCTGAGATGGCTGGCAAGCGGGGAGCACCGCGTCGACCCGAAAGCGCCGCTCGCGCCGCTGAATGAGCTGAAGGCACAGGTGGAGGCGTATCGGGTGGAGCGCTGATCTTCCCCTCTCCCCTTGCGGGAGAGGGTGGCTCGCGAATAGCGGCGAGACGGGTGAGGGGTTCTATCCGCGAGTCCTGGCAGTCGGGAATCGCGGATAGAACCCCTCATCCGGCGCTTCGCGCCACCTTCTCCCACAAGGGGAGAAGGAAGAGGCGCGCGCGCGACTTACACCGCCACCTCTTCGCCCAGATACGCGACCGCCGCCTCCAGCCCGCCCTTGCCGTGCGGGATCTTCAGCGCGTTCAGCCCGACCTCAATCACCCCGAGCGTGCCGAGCAGCATCGGCGCATTGACATGGCCCATATGGGCGATGCGGAAGGCTTGGCCGGAGAGATCGCCGATGCCGGTGCCGAGCACGACGCCGCACTTGTCCTTGCAATAGCGTTGCAGCACCGCCGGATCGTGGCCGTTGCTCATCGTCACCGTGGTCACGGTGTTGGAGCGCTCGCTGGCTTCGGCCACGTTGAAGCCGAGCACCTGGCCTTCCGACCAGACCGAGACCGCGCGGCGGGCGGCTTCGCCGAGCAGGCTGTGGCGGCGGAAGGCGTTCTCCAGGCCTTCCTCGTGCAGCATGTCGATCGCCTTGCGCAATGCGAACAACAGATGCACCGGCGCGGTGCCGGCATATTTGCGATAATTCTCGGTGCCCTCGCGCTCGCTCCAGCTCCAATAGGGCGTCGACATGTTGGCCTTCTTGTGCACCTCGAGCGCGCGCGCATTGGCGGCGACGAAGCCGAGGCCGGGCGGCGTCATCAGGCCCTTCTGCGAGCCGGACATCGCGACGTCGATACCCCATTTGTCCATCTTGAACGGCATGCAGCCGAGCGAGGCGACGGTATCGACCATGTAGAGTGCGGGATGGCCGCTCGCCTTGATCGCCTTGCCGATCGCCTCGATGTCGTTCTGCACGCCGGAGGCCGTGTCGACCTGGACCACGACGACGGCCTTGATGCTGTGCTCCTTGTCGCGGCGCAGGCGTTCCTCGACCTCGTGCGGCCGCACCGCGCGGCGCCAATCGCCCTTGAGCACCTCGACCTCGGCGCCCATCAGCGCCGCCGCGTTGCCCCACCCGATCGCGAACCGACCGCTCTCCAGCACCAGCACCTTGTCACCGCGCGACAGGACGTTGCTCAGCGCCGCTTCCCAGGCGCCGTGACCGTTGGCGATGTAGATGTAGGACTTGCCCTTGGTCGCGAACAGCTTGGAGATGTCGCTGAGCAGGCTCTCGGTGAGATCCAGCATCTCCTGGGAGTAGATGTCGATCGCCGGACGGTGCATCGCCCGCAGCACCTCGTCGGGCATCGTGGTGGGCCCGGGGATGGCCAGAAACTCCCGGCCCGCGCGAACGGTCATTGCTATCGGTCCTTATTGCCTGAGAACGGGATGGTGGGTCGCTGAATCATGCTTTTACGTGCCGGCGCGTCCCGAGAAAAGCGCGCAAAATGCAGGGCTGGGTTATCGCTTCGTCTCCCGGCAACCGGCCGCTTCGGCCTCCTCGACCGAGCAGAACCAGCGGGTGCCCTTGCTGATCTTCATCCTGATCTGCGTGTACCAGCGGCTGGTCGGCTGGTGAAAGATGCACTCCCCGGAGCTGTTGACGTTGCCCTTGATGGTGCAGTCCGGCGACGGCGCGACCGGCCCCGAGGCCGAAGCGAGCAGCACCGCGTGCGCGCCGTCAGGCGGCTTGGTCGCGCCGAGGATCGCGGTCTTCTTGTTGCGGACGCGCCAGTCCCACGGCGCGATGAAGGCGCCCTGCCACATCCCTGCCTTGGCCTCCCGCGCGGCCTTTTCATCGGCTTCATAGTCGCGGGACATGTGGGCGTAGGCCAGCGCCCAGCCGTTGCGCACCAGCCATTTCTGGATGTCCTCGCCGCCGACCTCGCAGCGCGCCACGGTGCGGCCGCGCCGGTCGACCGATCTCGGGCGGCAGACCCAAGTCTTGCCCTCGGCGTATCTGGCGAGCTCATCGCGGGCCGCGACGCCGCAAGTCCAGCGCTCGGACTTGGTGTTGAGGCAGAGCTGGTCGATTGCAGGCGCGTCGATGCCGCCGAGCCGGATCCGCGTGGTGCCGATCACCACCGCATCGCCAGCGCGGACCTTTGCCGTGCCGGTGATCTCGGCGGCATCCGCCAGCGAAGGGATGGCGAACAAAGACAGCGCAATCAGGACCTTTCGCAACATGCCCGTCCAGTTGTGATGAAAATCTCGATAGACGGCGCAATTGTGGTCGGCTTTTGGCCGCGCGGCCAGCGCATGCCGAACAGATAGGCTTTCAACTTCCTGTCATTGGGCGGGCGAGTTGCGAATGGTGAGTGGCGAATAGGGGCGAGTGCCATTCGCTATTCGCCATTCACCATTCGCCTCCGGGCCACCGCCAGCCCCATCAGCACGAACGCCGAGGTCACCTCCGGGCCACCGACCAGGATCCGCGTCGGCGTCTTCATCTTGTTCCATTCATAGGCGCGGAACGGGCCGCGGCGGCCGCCTTCACCGAGCCCGGCGACGATCACGTTCAGCGCCGGTGCGAAGGCGCGCGGGTCGGCGCCGAGATGGCCGAGCGCGATCAGTGCCAGCGCGGCGTCGAACACGTTCATCTCGGCCGCCATCAGCTCGCCCTTGACGTAGGACAGCACGCGGTGGCGGATGAAATCGAAATCGCCGGCGGGATCGATCGCGGCCTGCGCCGCCAGCGGCAGCGCCAGGAAGGCGGCATAGCAGCGGCCGAAATAGGCGCTGTAGAGCTCCGGCAGATAATAGATGTGCGAGCGCGGATTGGCGAAGGCGCCGCTGGCGGCCAGCCGCTTCTGAAAGCCGATGATCCGGTGCAATGTTGCAAGCCGCGACGGCGTCTCCAGCACCTTCCAGCGCTCAAGGTTGCGGAAGCTTACCTCGAGAATGTCGAGATTGAGCGTCGGATCGAGATCGTTGCCGTAAGGGCGCTCGCCCTTGAGATTGTCGATCCAGGTCGCAACCCCGCCCTCATAGTCGATATTGTCGTTGAGCGGCACGGTCACGCGCGGTTCGTTGACGCCGGCGCGCACCTGATAGCCCGCATAGAAGTCCAGGAGCGGCTGGTTGATGATCGCGTCGGTACAGCCGGCCTGCGTCGCCGCGGAGATCGAGCAGGCCGTGGTGTCGCAATCCGGCACGTAGATGCCGAAACCGAGGTCCTGCTTGATCTGCGCGAAGTAACGGGAGAAGCGCGGATGCGGCGCCGGCGCCAGTGCGGTGACGACGTTGAAGCGCGCGCCGCCCAAGCCCTCGACCTCCTCGCGACTGATGTTGACGCAGAAATCGACCATGTCGGCGATCGCGCGCTCCGCCGCGACCTTGTCGGCCGGGGAGGCGAGCCCGGTCTCGACGAAGCCGAGCAGGGCCTCGATGAAGAACGCGTCGTAATAGGCCGAGCGGTGGCGGATCTGCACTGGCTCGCACATCGGCTCGGCAATGCCTTTCCAGGGCGGATTGACTACGGCGCGCGCGGGCGAGCGCGCGATGAAGACGCGGGCGAGGTTGAACAGCAGCGAGGAATTCTTGTAGCCGCGCGCGTTGAGGCCCGTGAGCGCCATGATCAGCTCGCGGCCGCGGACATCAGGATCGCCGATCAGGTTGAAGGCGGCGTAGGTCGGCAGGAAGCCGTTGCGGCGGTACGAGCCGAGCAGATGCTGCGCGCAATCGCGGATCACGCCGTCGATCTGCGCGTTCTGGGGCATGGCGGCGGTGAACGGCACCGGCGGCGGCTTGGGGTGGTCGAGCGCGATGCTGTCGAGGAGATCGGCGATCGGTTGTCCGACCGCCGCCCAGTCGGGCTCGGCCTCGTCGCGGGCCCGGGTGAGTGCCGCGCGCAGCCGCGTCAGCATCCCCTCGTCGCGCAGCTCGGGCAGGCCGGCGCGGCGGAGCAGGATCCGCAGCGCGGGATTGCCGAGCGCGGTCCTGTAGAATTTGGCGAGATGCGGATCGCCGCTGGCCGTATCCGACAATACGGGATCGCAGACGTCGTAAAGCGAGGGGCCGTCCTTCGGCGCCGTCAGCGCCCGGCAGGCGGCGCCGGCAAAATAATGAAAGCTCATGAAATACCTGGTCGCGGGGGCCTTGGTCGGGGACATCAGGCACGCTGCCATCTGCGCGCCACCCCCTGCAAGTCGTTGAAAAAGCTACCCGGATTCGCGGGAAAAACAAATGTGATGGACGTCACGGAAAAGCCGGCACGAAGGCTGCATGATCGCTCTCCGGAAGGCTACGGGGAAGCCGCAAATGCGGCAATTTGGATCGGAGAATTATCAAGTATATTCAGACACTTAGTTCAAATTTTGAGCAATCTATTGCCCCAGGGCCTATATCCGGTTAAGGGTTTGTTTGGTGCGGCGCCGCAAATTGCGCGCAATTCGGGGTCACATCCCCGGCCAATCCCTCAAACCTAAAGCCGCTATCGCGCTACTCAAACAGTGTGCGCGCGCTTGGTAGGTCTTTGGCACAGGAAACGAAGCGAGATGAATCTAAAGCAGCTCGACCTTTCCAGACGTACGATCGCCCTCGCCGCGGCCCTCATCGGCACGGTGTCGCTGGTGATCGGCGCCCATGCTGCTCTCAACATGCGTGCGATCGATGCCGCCAAGGCGGTCTCGACCGATCAGATCACCGGTTCGATCGGCCAGAGCTCGCGCCTGGCGCTCGTCATCGGCAATGGACATTACCCCGACGCCAGCGCGCCGCTGACGCAGTCGATCAACGACGCCCGTGCGCTGTCCTCGTCCCTGCGCAAGAACGGCTTCGACGTCGACATGGTGGAAGATGCGACCCGCGACGACATGGTCCGCGCCGTGAGCCGCCTGAAGTCGCGGATCACCCGCGACAGCGTCGTCATGCTGTTCTTCGGCGGCTACGGCGTGCAGGCCGGCCGCGAGAGCTACATGCTGCCGGTCGATGCCGTGATCTGGAAGGAAAAGGACGTCCGCCGCCAAGGCGTGTCGATCGAGGGCGTGCTCGAGATGATGAAGGAGCAGGGCGCCAAGGCGAAGCTCGTCGTGGTCGACGCCTCCCGCCGCAATCCCTACGAGCGCCGCTTCCGCTCCTACAGCCACGGTCTCGCGCCGATCAGCGCGTCCGACAATGCGCTCATCCTCACCTCCGCCTCGCCCGGCAAGGTCGTCGACGACGGCAAGGGCGAGCACAGCGTGCTGGTCAGCGAGTTCCTCAACAACCTCAGCAAGCCCGGCAGCGCCGAGAGCGTCTTCAACAAGACCCGCCTCGCCATCTCCCGCGCCAGCGAAGGCGACCAGGTCCCGACCGTATCGTCGTCGCTGCTCGAAGACGTCCGTTTCGGCGAAGCCGGCGGTTAGTTCGCGGCTCTTGTAGGGTGGATTAGCCGAAGGCGTAATCCACCGCTTCTCTCGCGTCAGCTTGGAAAGCAAAGAGGTGGGTTACGCCTTCGGCTAACCCACCCTACGACGTTGCTCCTACTTCGCCGCTTCCGCGCTCGCCATCACGGGACGCACCGGATCGCCTTCGCGCAGCAAGGCACCGGCGCGGGCGACGACGACGTCGCCCTCGCTGAGGCCGTCGCGGACCTCGATATTGCCGCCGGACATCAAGCCGACCTCGACACGCTTGGTCTCGACGCGGTTGCGGCGGATCACCTGCACCACGGTGCCGGCGGACGAATATTGCACGGCGGTCAGCGGCACCGCCACGTTGCAGCTCTGCCCGGTCTTGATCAGCGCGCGCCCGCTCCCATTCAGCAGCAGCCGCTTCTGCGAGGAGATTCCGATATAGACCATGCCCTGCTGGATGTTCGGCTCGACGGTCGGGCCGATGCGGCGCACCTTGCCGCTGATGTCGCCGCCACCTGGGATTCGCACGGTGGCCTGCTGATTGACCGCGAGCTTGCGCACATCGGTGGTGGCCACGAGGCCGACGAGGTCGTACTCGCTGCGCGCCACGATCGTGAACAGCGCCTCGCCCTTGGCCGAGGCGAAGTTGCCGATCTGCGCGGTCGAGGTCGCGATCACCCCCGCCACGGGCGCGGTGACCTGAAGCGTGCCGCCTTCGGGCAGCGCCAGCCGGGCCAGCACCTGGCCGGCGGTGGTGGTGTCGCCGGCTTCCGCCAGCACGTCCGTGACCTTCAGGCCGGGCCGCTCGGGCCGCACCGAGGTTTCCTCGCGCGCGATGATCGTGCCGGTGGCTTCGACGACGTCGGAGAAGCAGGATTTCGCGACCTTCAGCACCGTGACCGCCGGCCCCTTCGGCGCGTCGTCATCGGCGGCACCGGCCGGATGGGGGCTGAGGACGAGCAGGCCGGCGACGGCTGCGGGGCACAGGTTTCGAACAACGGCGCGGGGCAAATGACGCATCGGAAATTCCAATTGGGTAAATTCCACTTGGGCTATGCCTCCAATCGATAGCAGATGGCCGCCGCCCGCACTACGGCCGCGTCGTCCCGAAACAGGACGCCGTGCCGCCGCCGGCAGTCGCGGCAAGCAAGTCTTTGACAAGCAAGTCTTTGATGAGTCGCGGGATTGGAGAACAGGTTCGCTCCGAAGAGCTCGAGTCGCGCGCGGCGGGCGTCAGCGGCGCCGCTCACCCACCGGCTTGCCGCTGGCCCGCTCGATCAGATGCAGCCGCGTGCAGGCCGGACACGACACCGACACGTGCGTGCGATCGCTCGGCTCGTCGGTAAGCCGATGCTGCACGTTCAGGCCCGTCTGGGGGCATTTGAAGACAATCTGCCGGTCCATGACCGAGATATGACGCCAAGCCGGGCCTCGCGAAATTACGGATGTTTACGTAGGTCGGCGATGGCTCCTCACGGCAGTTTCAGGAACTCGACCCAGTTCGGTTTCTTGCCGGTGGGGTAGGATTTCAGCTTGGTCAGCGCGCCGCTGCCCTGGTCGATGGCATGAACCGTCATGCTGTCGGAGAGCTCGCCGACCGCGGCGAGATAGCGGCCGCTTGGATCGACCTGAAAGCCGCGCGGTTGCTTCTCGGTCGGCACGCTGCCGATCGTGGTCAGCTTGCCGCTCGAGCCATCGACCCTGTAGGCGGTGAGCGTGCTGGTGGTGCGCTCGGAAGCGTAGAGGAAGCGGCCGTCCGGCGTGATGTGGATGTCGGCCGCCCAAGGTTTTCCCGAAAACCCTTCCGGCAGCGCGGTGGTGCGCTGGATCTCGTCCCACGCGCCGCTCCTGGCTTCATAAGTGAAGGCCGCGACATCGCCGTTCAGCTCGTGGAGGAGATAGACGAACTTGCCGCCGGGATGAAACACGAAGTGCCGCGGCCCCGATTTCTCCGGCACCTTGCGCCCCGGCGGGTCGTTCGGCGTCAGCGTGCCGGTCGTGGCATCGAATGCGAAGGCCAGCACCTGATCGGAGCCGAGATTGGTCGCAAATGCGAAGCGGTTGTCGGGCGAAGGCAGGAAGGCGTGCGCGTTCAGCCCGGTCGGGATCACCTGCTTGGGCTCGCCGGCAACCCCGTTGCCAAGCAGCGGATTCAGCGCGACCTTGTTGCCGCCATAGGAGGCGCTGAACAGGTACTTGCCGCTGCGGTCGATGGCGATATGGGCCATGCTGTCCGCGAGCGGTCCGTTGCCGAGATGGCTGAGCTCGCCCGTCCTGGGATCGATCGCAAAGCTCACCGCGAGAGTGGGCTGCGAGCGGATTCCGGCAATCAGCGTACGATGATCGGGCGTGATCGCGAGCGGTGTCGAGGAGCCCGGCTTTTCGACGCCCTTGAAGGCGGCCGTCTGCACGAGCGTCATCTCGCCGCTCTCGCTCATCTTGAACACGCTGATGTCGTTGCTGTCGGCATTGCCGACATAGGCAAAGGTTTCGGCCATACCGGCACGGACTCCAGAAATGAGGGTAAGCGAAGCGAACAGGGCGGCGGCGATCGCAGCGCGTGGCGCGCGCGATGCGATGCGTCGGATCGGTCTCGACATCGGTCTCGACATGGGCTCCTCCTGAAAGCTGGCTCGCGGTATTATCGTTTTTGCCGCGAGCATAGCGGGCGGAGCGACGCCGCACCAAAATCCAATGGGGATCGATCGATGCCGAAATCGCATCGGTCGCGGGATGCCGGGTCAGCGCGCCGCTGCGGTTCGGGAGGGCAGACGCAACCCGGACGGCTGGTCCGGCGGCCCGAGCATAGTCCACACGGTGATCGCGACCAGGGCGGAGGTCATGAGGGTCCAGAGGATGAGTCGTTTTCGCATCAGGCCAATCCATCGGTGCAAGCCGCGAGGCCAAGGGCCGCGTCAGCGATCCTGCACTGCAAAGAGCGGCGGTTCTATGAGGCCGTTCACAGGGCGAAAACGGCCGATGCTGTCGCGAACCAATGCGCTGCGAACGCATTGAACCGACATGTCCCGCGCAAACGATCTCGAAGGCAAGCCCGACATGGGCGGCAAGCATGGCGGTCAAGCCGGCCAGCCCAAGCTTCCGCCGCGCCCGCACGAGGGCGAGCGCGATGCGGACGTCGTGGCAAAGCGCCACACCGGCCAAACCGATCGGGCGGCGCCGCCGACCAAACCAAAATAGTTCCTTGCCGCCGCCCTCGCGGCAGGCCCCGCGCCGGGAACGGCGGCATCGCTCTGCCGTTAGCTCGGGGCGCGAGAGAGGGAAAAAGGGAGGCTGGCTCGTGTTTTGGATCTGTTGGAACACCGCCTGGTCGCTGATCATCAGCGGCATCATGGTCGCCACCATCGTCAGCCACCCCGACGCCGAATTCGCCGAAGTGCGGGCGGCCCGACAATCGATGTGAGCTTCTCTTACCTTGCCGAGCCCGTTCCGGATCACGTCATGCTGCCGGGCATGAAGCAGCGGATCTTGGGGCGGCCGTTGACGTAATAGGGCCAGACCATGGTGCGCCCGGCGTCGAGCGCCGTGCTGTCGGCATCGGCACAACAGGGGGGACCGCACTCGGCGCCGCCAAGTCTCAACCAGCGGTTGGCGGGCCTTGGAACGCTCTGGGCTTGGATGCGTTCAAGCTGATTGCGTAGGCGCCCGCCTGCGGCACGTCGGGGCTAAGTATGTCGAATGTCGAGGAATTTCCGCTCTCTGCCCGCAAGCTGACCGAATTCGAGGCCCTGGTGGCGGCGGCTCCTGCAGCGCTCGAGGCCATTCCGGGCGCGGTCTATGTCTGCGATAGTGAAGGCTGGATCGTGACCTACAACGGCGAAGCCGCGGAATTGTGGGGCAGAACTCCGGAGCTTGGTTCCGTCGAAAAGTTCTGCGGGTCGCATCGTCTCTACAGGATGGACGGCACCCTGCTTCCGCATTCGGAGTGCCCCATGGCCACGGCGGTCCGGCTCGGCCTCCCCGCGCGTAACACGGAGGTCATGATCGAACGGCCGGACGGCTCGCGGATCACTGCACTCGTGAACATCCGTCCCCTGCGCGATCATGCCGGCCGCATCCAGGGCGCAATCAATTGCTTTCAGGACGTTTCAGATCGCAAGAAGATCGAGGAAGAGGTTCGTGCAAAGACCAAGGATCTCGAGGACTTCTTCGAGAACAGTGCGGTCGGGCTCCATATCGTGGGTGGCGACGGCATCATTCGCAGGGCCAATCAGGCCGAGCTCGATCTGCTGGGCTACAGCGCCGAAGAGTATATCGGTCACCATGTGGCCGAATTTCACGCGGACGCCCGCGTCATCGGCGACATTCTCCACCGACTGTCCTGCGGCGAAAGGCTGGACCGTTATCCTGCCCGCCTGCGCGCGAAGGACGGCTCGATCAAGCACGTACTGATCACCTCCAACAGTCGTGTCGAGGACGGCAAGTTCGTCAGCACGCGCTGCTTTACAGCTGACGTCACCGGGCTGCGCGTGGCCGAGCTGGCGCGCGAGGCGAGCGAGACTCGCCTCGCTGCAACCTACCAAGCGGCCAAGGTCGGCATCGCCGAGGCCGATGAACATGGGCGGCTGCTCCGGGTCAACGATTATCTGAGCGAGATCACCGGGAGATCCCGTGAGGAGCTGCTGGGGATGAGCTTTTCCGACTATACTCATCCCGACGATTGCGCCGCGGATCTTGCCCTCTATGAGCAACAGGTCCGTGGCGAGATTCCAAGCTACACCTGCCGCAAGCGCGCCCTGCGCCCCGACGGCAGCGTGCGTTATCTCGAGATCTTCAGCTCTTCGGTCACGGACAGCGCGGGACGCTTCCGCTACGGCGTTCGCGTCAGTCACGACGTCACGGAAGCCAAGCGATTGCAGGATCGGATTCGCGAGAGCGAGCAGCATATGCGCGATCTGCTCGAGGCGCTGCCCGCCGCACTCTACACCACCGACGCAAACGGCCGCATCACCTTCTACAACAAGACCGCCGTCGAGATGGCCGGGCGCACGCCGCTGCCCGGCGACGAATGGTGCGTGACCTGGAAGCTCTATTGGCCCGACGGCACGCCTCTGCCGCACGACCAATGTCCGATGGCGATCGCGCTCCGGGAGGGTCGGCCCGTGCGTGGAGTGGAGGCTGTCGCGGAGCGACCGGACGGCACGCGCGTGCCGTTCATTCCCTATCCGACGCCGCTATTCGATTCGGGGGGCAGGCTGATCGGTGCAGTCAACATGCTGGTCGACATCACCGAACGCAAGCGCGCGGAAATGGCGCAAACCCTCCTGATTGATGAGCTCAATCATCGCGTCAAGAATACCCTGGCGATGGTGCAATCGCTCGCCGGCCAGACCGCGCGCCATACCAGCAGTCTGGACGACTTCAATCGAACCTTCGAGGGCCGGTTGCTGGCGCTCTCTCGTGCGCATGATCTCTTGACCGAGCGCAAGTGGCAGGACGCGCCGCTCCAGCGTCTCGTCGAGGACATCACGGCGGCTGTTGCGGAGGATGGCCGGATCAGGATGGAAGGTCCCCCCGTCGCGCTCAATGCGCGCTCGGCGCTCAGCTTTACGATGGTTCTCAACGAGCTCCTGACCAACGCGACGAAGTACGGTGCCTTGTCGGCGCCGGATGGGACGCTCTTGATGCGATGGAGCCTGCGGAATGCCGGGCACGGCACCATTCTCGATTATGAATGGGTGGAATCCGGCGGCCCGAAAGTCACGCCGCCCATGCGCCGCGGCTTCGGCACGCGGCTGATGGAGCGCTGTGTCGAGGCGGACCTCGGCGGCGAGTTCGATCTCGCCTTCGAACCGGGCGGCGTGCGCTGTCGCATGTCGATGCCGGTCACGGGCACTGTCGGATCGAATTGATTCGCGCGATCCATGGCTGTTCTCTGGATGACAGCATATCGAGCTCGTTTGCTAGCGCGATGGCTTCTTTCACGTCCGGCGTGACGAGCCCTTCACGGAGCCTGCCGACAACAGGCACAAGCAGGTCCACCGCCTGCTCAAGCTTGTCGGAATCTCGCCAGAGGCGGGCCAGGCTGACGGCTGTCCGCAGCTCCCACGAGCGGGCATTCTGTCCGCGCGCGACTTCCAGCGACTGCACGAACAATTCCTCGGAGTCGGCCGCTGGTCCGGCATGGGCCCGGATGAACTCCCCTTGCAGGCGGTAGATCTCCGCCAGATAGAAGTGATCGCCCGTCCTCTTCGCGACCGTCAAGGCACCATCGAGCGCGCGCAAGGCCGCTTCCGACAGACCGGCCCTCGCATAGCCTTGCGCGAGGAGGCATCTGAACCAGCAACTGGCGAGCCAGGAATTCTGCGCCTCGTAACCCTCGACGCCCGTGCGCATTTCGCTCAGACCTGCATCCATGTCCCCGAGCTCAGTCAGCGCCCATCCATGCAGAATGGTGGCCTGTTGCTTCCAATGCAGAAAGCCGTGTTGCGATGAAATGGTCATCGCGCGGCTGGCATAATCTCTGGTGCCCGTGACGTCGCGCAGATGCTGACAAAGGTATGCGCCAAACACTTGCGCGAATGCCAGCGTAAAAGGATGGCGCATTTGCTCGGCATCGGAAATCGCCTGCTCGCTGTGCTGCCGCGCGGTGTCGGGCTGCCCCAGGAACCATAGCAGGTATCCGAGGTACGACATCGACATGACGCCTGGATTGAGGAGCCTTTCCGCCGAACCGCGATGCAGTGCCGGATCATCGAGTTCGATGGAGCGACGAAGATGATGTTGCGCCGCCAGAAACCGCCCGCGGTAAAGCATGGTCGCCGCGATCGACCTGTGGGCCTCCACGAGGTACAGGGTCTGCTTCGACAGCAACTCGCTCGGACGTTCCCGTTTGGCGAATTTCAGGAGTGCGGCACTCAGACCGTGCGCCTTGGTCAGGTCAGCTCGAATGAAGTGGTGCATCCAAAGCCCTCTTATCGCCGCTAGCACCTTGTCTTCATCATCGAGCTGCCGTCCGAGCTCGAGGCCTCGGGCAAAATTGTCTTCCACCTCCTGTGTGCCGTAACCTTTGGCAGCGATCAGCGCGTTACCCAGCGCAATGCGAAGCTCCAGCTCCATTTCATCGCGGTCGGGCATCTCGGGACTGCCGAGGACGACCGCTAGGCCACGGCGCAGGTGGCCGATCGCTTCCAAATAGGCTCCCAACCTTGCGGCGTGCCTGCCGGCCTTGATCCAGGAAGCTGCAGCCGGCTGGCTTTGATCGGATTCGGTCAGATGATAGGCGAGCAGCTCCGGCTCGCGCTCGGTCTTTTCCGGATAGTTCTGAGCCAGCACCGACGCGATCCGCGCGTGGAGCCGTCTCCTCTCGCTGCGCAACAGGCTCGCATGCGCTGCATCCTGGATCATCACGTGCTTGAACGAGTAGAGCGCATCCGGCGGATGGCCCAACCGGACGATCAGCCCTGCCTCCTCCAGGCGATCGAGCGCCGCCTCGATCTGGTCGGCTGGTACGGAGGCGACAGCGTTCAGCATCTCGTAGGAGAACTGCCGGCCGATGGTGGCTCCGATCTGTGCGACCCTCTTGAACGGGCCCAGCCGATCCAGACGCGCCATCAGCGAATCCATCAGCGTCGCCGGGATTGCCAGCGGTCGCCACGAACCGGAGAGCACATAGTTTCCGCGTTCCTCGGTCAGAAGGTCGCTTTCGAGAACGGCTTTGGTCAGCTCCTCGACGAACAGCGGCACGCCGTCGGTCTTGACGATGATGTCCTCGACGACTTCCTTCGGCATTTTGCGGCTGCCGGCAACCCGCTCGACCAAGGTCGTCCGCTGCTGCCGGCTCAGCCTGTTCAGCACCAGCGTCGTGATGTGAGAGTGAGCGCTCCAGCTCGGCTTGAATTCGGAACGGCAGGTGATGACGACGAGAATGGGCGTGTACTGGACCCGCTCCACCAGCAGATCGATGACCTCCCGGGATGTCGGATCGATCCAATGGGCGTCCTCGAAGGCGATCACCAACGGCTGATCGTGCGCGAGGCCCAGGAGATGATTGATGAGGGCGGAGACGATGGCGTCCTTTTGCTGCTGCGGCGACAGATCGAGCGGAGGATAGCGGTCCCCGGTCGGGATCGACAGCAGCGCCGCAAAGAGCGGCGTCATCTGCTCGATGTCGCCATGCGCGGCCGCAACGGTCCGCTCGAGACTCGACAGAGACGAGGCCGAAGCATCGTCGCGGTCGAGGCCCAGGGCAAATTTGAGCTGCTCGATGAAGGGATGGAACGCCGTCGAGCTGTAGTAGGGCGAACACTGGAACGAGACATGCCCGTGCCGATCCCCCGCAATCCGCACGAAGATTTCCTGGACGATGCGCGACTTGCCAATGCCCGGCTCCCCGAACAGCACCACGACTTGGCCGTCGCCCGCCTTGGCCTGCTCCCAGCGGCCGAGCAGAACCGTGATCTCGTCGTCGCGATTGACGAGTGGCGTCAGCCGGGAGCCGATGGCTGCGGCAAAGCGGGTCTCCACGCGCGACGGCCGCACCACATGCCACGCCTGTGTTCTTCCGGCTATGCCCTTGAGTGCATGGACCCCGAGATTGCGATAGTCGAACTTTCCCTTCAACAGCGACTGCGTCGACGACGAGATGACCACCCCGTTCGGCGGCGCCAGGCCCTGCAATCGCGCCGCCAGATTGACGGTCTCGCCGACCGCGGAATCGCGCTCCTCGGTCCCCTGGCCGACCAAGTCGCCCACGACCACCAGTCCCGTCGCGATGCCGATCCGGACGGCGGGCGCATGGTTGAGCGCACCCAGCGGCTCGATCGCAGGCGCGGTCGACAATGTCCGCACGATCTCGAGACCAGCCCGCACCGCTCGCTCGGCATCGTCCTCATGCGCCTTCGGGTAGCCGAAATAGACCAGGATGCCGTCGCCGACGAAGCGGGCGGCAAATCCTTCATAGTGTTTGACCACACCCACGCAGGTTTCGCGAAAGCTCGCGATCATGTCACGCACGTCCTCGGGATCGAACTGTGCGGAGAGCGCGGTGGAATCGACCATGTCGCAGAACATCGTGGTGAGCTGGCGACGTTCCGCAACGATTGCCGTAGCGGGCAATGTGTGGCCCGCGGCTGGCGCGGCCATTCCGGAAAGGGACGCCGTTGCACGCTGAAGCCGCTTGCGGTCTCCGAGCGGCAGTCCAATCTGTGCCAGATCCGGTTCGGTCAGGTGGGGCAGGATGTCGAGATCGATGCGATGGCGGACGAAGAGGTCCGTGTATTGGCTGAGCCCAACGCTTTCAAGCCAGTGTCTCAGACGCTCCGTCCCCGTCCTCGACTCATCATTCGGCATGCGGAAATCCCTGGTTCAAATTGCGCTGAGCGGCTCCAAAATGCCTGTGGTTTGCGCTTGGATTGGGACTCGATGCGACTCTTCGTTGCGGCGGCCAATGGAGGCAAACCATCGGTATTTTGAGCGTTTCTTGCCCGCGTCTCGAAAATGAGGCGGATCGGCGGCTCACCATTTCGACGAGCCAGGTGCGCAGAATTCAATGAATTGATAGCTGTCGGTCGCTGATTGTCAAATCGCCGCACGACCTCGAACCAAGCACTCAGCGGCGCCGCTTTCCTCGCAGCGGACATCCGGGCCAGACGTGGCGTCGCCGGCTAGGCCGCGACCGCCTGCGCCGCCAGCAGCTGCTTCAGCTTCGTCGCCGGTACCGCCGGGCTGAACAGCCAGCCCTGCATCTGGCTGCAGCCGAGCTGGCGCAGCACCTCGGCTTGCGCTTCAGTCTCGACGCCTTCGGCGGTGGTCGCCATATGGCGCGCGGCGGCCATGCGCACCACGGCCTGCACGATCGGCGAGGAGTCCTCGGACTGACCGATGTCGCTGATGAAGCTGCGGTCGATCTTGATCTTGTCGAACGGGAAGCGGTGCAGATAGCTGAGCGAGGAATAGCCGGTGCCGAAATCGTCGAGCGCGATGCGCACGCCGAGCTCGCGCAGCTGCTGCAGGATCGCCAGCGCCTCCTCGTCGTCGCGGATCAGCACCGTCTCGGTGATCTCGAGCTCGAGCCGGCCCGGCGCGAGCCCGGACTCCGCGAGGGCGGCGGCGACCTTGAGCGCCAGCGTGCGCGAGCGGAACTGGACCGGCGACACGTTGACCGCGATGTGAATCCGTCCCGGCCACGAGGCAGCCTCGACGCAGGCCTGCTTCAGCACCCATTCGCCGATCTCGCCGATCAGGCCGGTGTCTTCGGCGACCGGGATGAACTCCGCCGGCGAAACCATGCCGCGCTCGGGATGGCGCCAGCGCAGCAAGGCCTCGCAGCCGGTGACGACATTGGCGGTGAGGTCGACCAGCGGCTGGTAGTGCACCTCGAACTCGCCGCGTGCGAGCGCCTGGCGCAGATCGAGCTCGAGCTGGCGGCGCTGCCGCGCCTTGGCGTCGTATTCGGGCACGAACAGGCGGAAGGTGCGGCGGCCTTCCGACTTCGCCGCATACATCGCCAGATCGGCGCGCTTGAGCAGATCGTCGAGATTGTCGCCGTGATCGGGCGCGACGGCGATGCCGATGCTGGCATCGGTCGGAACCTCGTGCCCCCTGCAATCCACCGGTGCGCGCAACGCCTTGAGGATGGTTTCCGCCAGTGCCGTCAGCTCGGCCGGATCGGAGGTGCCGGCCTTGACGATGGCGAATTCGTCGCCGCCCAGCCGCGCGACCATGTCGTTGCCGCTGACGCAGGCGCGCAGGCGGTTCGCCACCTGGCGCAGCAGTTCGTCGCCGACCTCGTGTCCGAGCGAATCGTTGACGCCCTTGAACTCGTCGACGTCGATATAGAGGATCGCGAATGGCTTGCCTTGCGCGAGCTCGGCGACGCGGCGTTCCAGATGCCCGCGCAGCAGCACGCGGTTGGGCAGATCGGTGAGGGCGTCGTAATGCGCCAGATGGGCGATGCGCTCGTCGGCGCGGATGCGCTCGGTGACGTCGTCATGGGTGGCGAGCCAGCCGCCGGCAGCGGCCGGCTGGTTCTTGATCTCGATCAGGCGGCCGTCGGCGGTTTCGACGATCGCGCTCTTGGTACGGCCGACATTGCTCAGGATGTCGTCGCAATAGGCCTCGACGTCGCCCTCGAACGAGCCGGTGTCCCGGCGGTGCCGGATCACATCGCGGAAGTGGACGCCGGGCTTCACCACGGCGACAGAGAGCCCGTACATCTCGATGTAGCGGCGGTTGCAGACGATCAGCCGCTCGTCCTGATCGAACATCAACAGGCCTTGCGTCATCGTGTTCATCGCGGTGTCGAGCCGCTGCTTCTCGAGCGACAGGCGGTGCGTCACCTGGCGGAAGATCAGAAACAGCGTGAGCACCAACAGGCCGATCGACAGCGCGGCAATGGTGACGAAGAATTTCGTCTGTGTGCGCCAGGTCGCCAGTGTCGCATCGAGCGACTTGGTCGCGACCACGACCAGCGGCTCGCCGGTGAGCAGGCGCGAGGCGACGATGCGGTCCTTGCCGTCGATCGGGCTTGCGAGCTGGGTGGTGACGAAGGTGCGCTCGAACACCGCCATTTGCTCCGGCGTGCCGGTGCGGAAGTTCTGCCCGATCATCGCTTCGACGTGTGGAATGCGGGCGAGCAGCTGGCCGTTCTGGTGGTGCATCGCGATCGAGGAATCCTCGCCGAGCCCGGTCGAGGCGAAGAAGGATTCGAGCTGCTCGGGCGTGATCGCGCGCGAGACCAGCCCGAGGAATTCGCCGTGCGGGCCGGAGATGCGCCGCGCGAACACGATCGCCGGTCCATTGCCGAACCGGCCGGGCACGACCTCCACCTCCTCCTGTGCGGCCGGATCGTCCTTGAGACGGTTGAAATAGCCGCGATCGGCGATCGAGATATCGGCGACCGGCCATTGCCGCGACGAGTTGATCAGCACGCCCCTGGAATCGAACACATTGGCGCCGGCGACGTCGGACCAGCCGCTGGCTTTCGCGCGCAGCACCTCATGCACGGCGAGCGTGCCCATCTCGCTGCGGAAGATTTCGGCGGACTGGATGCCGTGGCTCTCGAGCTCGGCGATGATGCTCTTCTGCAGCACCGCAAAGTCCTCGAACTGCCGGTCGAAATGCCGGGCGAGCATGCGGACGGCGTTTTCAAGGCTGTCGCGACCGCTCTCGATGGCATTCTGCCGGAAACGGTCGACCGTGAGCGCGGTGCCGATGGCGGTCGCAAGCATCAGCACGAAGCCGCCGGCGATCAGCCACGTCAGCGGCGCTCCGCGCCAACGGCGGAGCAACGCGCGCGTTCGCGCGGTCCATCGGATCGATGCGCCCATCCAGCCCTCCCGTGGGATGCAAGATGCAGCAAAACCGACAAGACCAGGTTACCATTGACGGTTAGGAAAATATGAATCGGAATGGAATCAGAGGGTTGGTTCCATCGTACAGGAGACCGCGGCGAGACCGCAGGACCTTCAGCGCTTGATTTTCCACTTCAAGGCTTCCGCGTTGCCCTTGGCGAACATCTTCGGCACATCGAATTTGCCGGTCTCGAGATCATAGCGGCATTTCCAATCCGCAAGGCCCTTCACCGCGACGTTCTTCGGATGCTTGTCCGTCTCGCCCGACAGCGAGATCAGGAGATAGCGGTTGTTGGTCCAGTCGACGCCGAGCCAGCGATACGCATCTTCGGTGCCCTTCACCAGATTCGCCGTGATGTGATAGTCGAGCTTCATGCTCTTGGTGTCGGGCCGGCTGCGGAAGTAGGCCCAGGCCAGATCGCCGAGCGACGTCTTGGTCGCGCTCACGAAGGCGCCGTTCTCCAAATGATAGAGAAAGAGGTCCTGCTCGCCCGAGCCCGTCTTCTGGATCCGCACCAGCCATCGCGAGTCGGCCGTGAAACGGAAGCCGGCCGGATAACCCTGCTCGGGCTTCAACTCGCGCATCTCCCCGCCGCGTCGCGCCCAGACCTGCCACTTGATGTCGAAATCCTCGCCCTCCTTCATATACTGCTCGAGCCTGGTGGCGCCGTCGGGCGAGGTGAAGGCGAGATCGGCATCGTCGGAAAGCGTGAAGCCGGGCGGCGGGCCGGAGGCGGCCAAAGCGGGTGCAGCGGCCAGCGTCAGAGCAACCGCTAGGGATCCCGCGGCACGGGAGAATACGGTCACGGGAGGAATTCCCTTGAAGAATGCCGCCAGGCGGCCTTGATACTTGGACACCCGCGTGGTCGCGCCGGTTCATCCCGCGCCCCTGGACGGAAGCATAATCCTATCGACAGTCTTGCTGCGGCAGCCAAATCGGCGCACCTTGCCGGCCTCGGCTGATTTGCCACCCAAGGTCCTTTTCAAATGATCACCGCCTCCAAGGCCTTCATTGCCTTCTGTCTGCTCGCGCTGGTCGGCACCGCGCTGGTGATCGGCCCGACCGAGCTGCGCCGCCTGCTGCCTGATGGGACGAAGGTCACCGTCGCCGCCAAGCCGGAGGCCAAGGTCGAACCCCAGGTCGGAGCTAAGGTCGAGCCCAAGCTTGAAGCCAAGGTCGAGCCCAAGGTGGAGTTCAAGCCTGAGTCCAAGCCTGAATCCAAGCCAGAGCTGAAGCCGGAACAGCCGAAGCTCGTCGACAGCGCGCCGCCTGCACCCGAGCCGAAGGCGGGCGCGCTGGCCGAGACCCAGAAGCAGGTGGCCGCGCTCGGTGACCTCGTGCAGGTCAAGCCGCCGGCGCCGGCTGCAGATGCCGGCCCCCGTTTCGACGTCGCCCGCATCGACGATCACGGCGAGGCGGCGGTGATTGCCGGCCGCGCCACGCCGGGTGCGCGGGTCGAGCTGCTGCGCGACGGCAAGCCGCTCGACAGCGTGGTCGCCGACGCCTCGGGCCAATTCGTGATGACCCCGCCGCAGCTGCCGGCCGGCTCATATGACCTGACGCTCCGCGCCAGGGCGCCGGACGGCACGGTCACCGAATCCGGCCGGACCATGCCGGTCACAATCGCCGCGGCGGCGCCGCCGCCCGTGCGCATGCCGCCGGTTGCGAAGCAGGAGGCCAAGCCGGCCGAGAAGCCCGACGACAAATCGGATGTCGTCGCCGCGCTGCCGTCGGCCTCGCCGCGGCTGGCGTCGGTGCCTGAGAAGCAAGCGGCCCGGCCGAAACTGATCGGCGCGCCGAAACCCAAGGCCTTCGCGCAGGCGCCGAGGGCCACCGTGGTTGCATCGGCCTCGCCGGCGGAGGCGCTCACCGCCGCGCCGGCCGAGGCCGGCGGCAGCCGGATCATCGCCCGCGGCGATAGCCTGTGGGCGCTCAGCCGGCTCGCTTACGGCGACGGTTCCCGCTACGCCGTGATCTTCAACGCTAACCGCGACAAGATCCAGAATCCCAACTTGATCTATCCCGGCCAGACCTTCGTGATGCCGCAAAAGGCGGAGTGACACGGCACAGCCGGCGCGTTGCGACGCATTGTCCTGTGTCTCTCTGGAACATTCGGTTCCCTCGCGCGTCTTCGTGATGCGACGCATTGCGCACTTGGCGCGGGAGGGAGGGCCAAGACGTGGCCGAACAAGACGTGGCCAAACCAGTCGTCAGGTCAAAAATCCTGTCGGGGCGCATGGGACTGGCGCTGGCTGGCGCGGTCCTGGTGGTTGCAACAGTGCTGCTGCCTGACAGAGCCGAGGCGCAGTTCGGCTTGCGCGGCGGTCCGGTCGGGGTTGCGCGCTTCGCCGTCGGCCACGTGATCGGCCTGTCGCGCCTGCGCCATTCCCGCATGGCGGTGCGCGGCGGCCGCTACCGGTCAGCTGCGCTGAGGTCGCAGGACCCGCGCGGGGCCGACCGCAGCCAGCTGTCGAACCCTTACGTGATGCGTGCGGCCCTCACGGCGCAGGCTGCGTTGGCGGGCTGGCAAGGCGGCCGCCGCCCGCAGGGCTGGTGGCGTCATCCCGATGGCAGCTATGGCTGGGTCGGCCCGGTGTTCTGGCCGTTCGCCCATGACGATCTCACCAATGCGATCGTCTTCGGCGACACAACCAGCCTCTCGCTCTACGGCTACGGCGACATCTATGCCGCGCTGTTCACGCCCTATGCCGCCACCGAGCTTGCCGCCTACACCGTGCCGCAAGGCCGTCGCGCGCGAAAGGTCCCGACCGCGGAGACGCTGTGCGAGGCCAGCGACACCGGCGGCCTGCCGGTCGAGCGCATCGCGAGCGCCGTTGCACCGAACGAAGCTCAGCGCACCGCGCTCGACGAGCTCTCATCCGCCTGGAATGCCGCGCGCGACACCATCCGCACCGCCTGCCCGGCGCAAACCCCAGGGAATGCGGCGGAGCGCCTCGGCCTGATGCGCGAGCGTGTCGAGGCCATGATCAAGGCCATCGACACCATGGAAGCGCCGTTGTCGAAATTCGTCGGCCTGCTCAATGACGACCAGAAAGCCCGGCTCAACGCCTTAGCCAATGAGCGTCGCGCCGCGCTGGCGTCCTACCAGTCCAAAAACGCTGACAAGAACGATATCAAGAACGCGAGCAAGAACGCTGATAAGAACGCTTCCAAGGACGCGCAGGCGGCCAAGGCCTGCCAGGCGGACTACGATCCTGTTTCCGACGAGAACGCCCAGCGCCAATACGAGCAGCTGCTCCAGCAGCAATGGCCCGCCGCCGACATCGCCACCACGCTCCAACTCGACGAGGTCGCCCGCGCCCGCTTCGAGGTGCTGCAGGACACCACGCTCCGCACCATGCAGACGCTCAGCGCCTGCCCGACCGAGCCGGCCGCAACCCCGCAGGCCCGCCTCGCCGCCGTGAAGACGCGGCTGCAGACCATGCTGCAAGCCGTCGGCGCCATCGCCGACGCGCTCGACGATTTCCAGGCCGATCTCAGCGACGAGCAAAAGGCCGGATTCGAGGCGATCGGGCCAAAGCGAGGGGCGTGAGGGGACGCCAGCTTGGAATGCCATCATATCTCCCTATGATATGCAGATAGGGATGCACATCACGGAGGGTGCTGGTGCTGGTTTCCAAATGGGGCAACAGCCTCGCAGTGCGCCTGCCCAAAGCGCTAGTTGATGAACTCGGCCTCAAGGAGGGCGACGAAATCGATATCGTGGCCACTCGCAAAGGCGCGATCGAAATCGAGACCAAGGCGGAGCAGCGTCGGCGTGCGATCGAGAACATGGAGGCGCGCAATTGGGCGGCCTTGCCCGCCGGCTACAAATTCGATCGGGACGAGGCGAACGAGCGGTGATCGCGTTCTTTGACAGCGGTGATTCTGGGACCTTCAGCACGGCCGCAGCATCGGCGGGCTCACCATCGTCAATCCGTTCCTCGGCATGGCTCCGTGAACGCTCGCATCATCGCAAAGTCCGGATCCTTGCGCGGCTTCCATGATCACCCGCACGCCCAGTCGAACTTCATGTCCTTGAAGTCGAGCTGCGCGTTGCCGCCGCCGAAATTGTAGCCGCCGAAATATTCCTCGAACTCGATATAGAACGGGCTCATCTCCGGCACGGCCTGGCAGGGCCGCATGGTGCCGCCGAGGTGGTTGTGGGCGTGATCCTTGGCCCAGTCGTGCAGGCGGAAATTGTCGCGGCCCGGCTTGCCGCCGACATAGTAGTAATATGGCTGATAGCCGGTCGGCGGATTTTCGCGCACGTGCTCATCCTGCGGGCCCTTGCCGGCGTTGGGATCATCAGCGCGCGGCGACAGCGCGATCGCGCGCGTCTCGCTGAGATCGGCACGCGGCGGGGCTGCAAACATCTTCTTGGCGTAGCTAGGTGCGGCCTCGAAGAAGGCGCTGGCACCGCCGACATCGAGCCAGCGCGGCCGCTCCACCGTTGCCAGCGCAAGCGGCGCCGGCTGCGCGGCGAACGCGCCGTCATATTCGGCCTTCGTCAAGAGCAGCGCGGCATAGGCGTAGTCGAGAATGTCGGTCATGCGCGACAGGCGCGGATGCGACGGCCGCGCCAGCACCGCCTCGCGAATCTCGGGATCGTCGGGCGCGCCGCCGTCATTGTGATCGGGCGCCGTGGCGAAGAACGACAATGCGACGATGTCATCGCCATGCACCCGATAATCCTCCGGCAGCAGAAGCGTGAAGCCGTGCATTAAGGGATAGCCGGTGACGGGATCGAGCGGCCATTGCTCGGATGCAATGCCCGGCGGCAGCCCAAACACCCAGCCCTGATCACGCGCGCGATCCGCGGGCCGGTCCAGCATCTGCAAATCATAGGCACGCGAAGGCAGGGCAAGCGTCACGGGGTGTCTCCCACGAAATCAGCCTCGCCGTTGAGGCGAGGGTTGGTCGCGGGGAGGAGGGATGTGGTTCGTGAGAGGGGGCTGGGATGCTGCCAATCTGTCGGTGTTTTGCCCGACGTGTCAAATTGCGCGGCACGCGGCCGAGGCCTGCCGTAAGTCATTGATCCCAAAGCCCCTGCCTACTGTGCATGGGGTTGTTTTCGCAGTTTTGTTTGCGGCTACCCCCTCCGCCGCACCGCCGTGGCATCCACCACGTTCTCGACCTCCTCGCGCCAAGACAAAATCTCCATCGCCAGCACGGGGTGATTGAAGCCCTTGAGCTGGAGATCGTCGAGGGCGCGGGCTTCGACGAAAGGCTCGACCATGCCGTAGACGCGGCGGCTGACCACGATCTGGTTGGGCTTGGCTTCGCTGCAGAGGCGGGAGGCGAGGTTGGTGACGCTGCCGATCGCGGCATATTCCAGCCGCTGCTCGAAGCCGACCTGGCCGAGCGTGGCATAGCCGAGCGCGACGCCGATGCCGAAGCCGAGGCTATGACCGCGGTTGCGCCAGCGCTCGGTCAGGGGGCCGATCGTGTCGCGCATCTCCACCGCCATCTTCACCGCGCGCTTGGTGTGGTCCTCGAACTGGATCGGGGCGTTGAACAGGATCATCACGCCGTCGCCGGCATATTTGTCGAGCGTGCCCTCGTACTTGAAGATCAGCTGGCCGAGCGCGGCGTGATATTCGCGCAGCACGTTCATCGCCTCTTCCGGCTCGGTCGCCTCCGTGAACGCGGTGAAGCCGCGCAGGTCGCAGAACACCACCGTGACCTCGCGGCGTTGGCTGGTGAGCAACCCCTCGGGGCTGTCGGAGGAGGCGATCAGCTGCGCCACCTGCGGCGCCAGGAAACGCTCGAGCTTGCGGATGCGCTCGATCTCGCCGAGCTGGGTCCTGACTCGCTCCTCCAGCGACTTGTTCCAGTCCTTGAGCTGCTCGGTCTGCTCGCGGAGCTTGTCGGCTTGCGCGCGCACGGTCGTGTTCGCCGCCTCCAGCGCGTGGCTCTTGTGGTCGACCTCGGTAAACAGCTGCGCATTGCGCATCGCCAGCACGGCCTGGTTGGCGAAGGTGCGCATCAGGCCGATGATGCTGGGCGCGAACGCCCCGGTGGCGCGGCGCAGTACCACGAGCGAGCCGAGCGTGCCCTGCTGGTCGATCAGCGGCACCACCAGCACCGAGTTGAAGCCGGCCGCGAGCGCGGCCTCGCGCAGCGGCTGCTCGGCGGCATCGCCAAGCTCGGCCAGCGCGATCGGCGCGCCGCTGTCGGCGGCATCGCTCAGGATGTTGCCGCCTTGGGCGATGGTGACATGCGCGCCCTCGGCGGATTTGTCGATGCCGTTGGCCTCGACCAGGTTGAAGCGGCGTGTCTCGGCGTCGAAGCCGTAGATCAGCACCGCGTCGGCACGGGTGATCTCGATGGCGCGGGCCGCGATGGTCGCAAGCACCGCGTTGAGATCGAGCGAGGAGGCCACCGCCCGGCCGACCTCCTCCAGCACCTTGAGCTCGTGGATCGACTGCGCGAGATCGCGGGTGCGCTCCTCGACCTTGCTCTCCAGGTTCGAATAGGTCTCCTGGATCTGGTCGGCCATGCGGTTGAACTGCCCGGCGAGGTCTTCCAGCTCGTCGGAGGTGTGCACGTCGATGCGGTGGCTGAAATCGCCTTCGCCGAGCTTATGCGCACCGTCGCGCAGCGCCGTGATCGGGATGATCATGCGGCGGGCGAGCAGCGTGCCGGCGAGGATCGCGACCATCAGGCCCATGCCGATCAGAAGCGCGATGCGCACCAGCTGGTCGCGGATCGGCATCAGGGCCTGCGTGGTCGGCTGCTCGAACAGCACGCTCCAGCCGAGCTTCGGCACGATGCTCGCGGCGCTCATCACCGCATGGCCGTTGAAGTCGGTCCCGGACGTCTCGGCTTCGTGGCCGGGCGCGATCGCGGCCGCCACCTGCGGCAGTTTGGAGAGGTCCTTGCCGATCTCGGGCCCTTTCGATGACGTCGCCAGCACCCGGCCGCGCGGATCGACGACATAGGCGAAGGCGGCCTTGCCTACTTGCGCGTCGGACAGGAAGTCGGAGAGGAAACCGAGGTCGATCTCGGCCACGGTGACGCCGGCATTGAAGCCGGAATGCGCCACCGAGATCGACATCAACGGCGTCCGGTCGGCGAACCAGGCCGGCGCGTAGGTGACGCCGCGGGCGACGGCGTCGGTGAAGCGCACGTCGCGGGAGAGGTCGGCATTGCCGCCGGTCGTGGTCGATTGCCTGGAGACGCGCAGCACCTCGCGGCCGTCGCCGTTGAGCTGGAACAGCTGGTTGACGACCGAGACCTGGTGCAGCAGAGAGGCATAGTCGGCGCGGCGCTTCTCCAGCGTGTCCTGGCTCGCGCGCGTCACCCAGCTGATCTGGCGGTCGAGCTCCGAAATCGCCTGCTCGATGCGCCGGGCGGCCGCCTGCGCCTTGTCCTCCAGGCCGTCGGTCAGCTGTGTCCGCGTCGCGCGGTAGGAGATCCAGGTCTCCATCGCCCCGTTGACGGCAAGGACGAACACGACGAGGCCGACGAGAGAGACGACGTATTTGGCGAACAGGCCCTCGCGCAGAGATCGTGTCTTGTCGTTCGCTCCTGCCATCCCGATCCTCTCGCGCCGCCACTGACGCTGCGCGCTATGGGCCGTACAGGCCCTTCCAAGCCGTTCTAGCACAATTTGGACGTAGGGGCCGTCATGCAGCCGGGGACCGGCCGGTGTGGTTACCCCTGTGGTCTCCTGGGCGGGTGGACCGGCAGCGATGGTCGCAGCCCGATCCGTTCGAAGGAGGGAGCTTATCGATTGAAGAGCTGCCGCAGCACGTCGTTCATTGGCTGACTGTCCTGCTGCGCGGCCGGCGGGTCCTCCAGGGCGGGGGCCGCAGGCGAGGCCTGCGGCGCCGGCGTGGAGGGCGTTGCCGGCAGGCTGCGGCTGCGCCCGGTGCCGGTGCCAGTGCCGCTCCCCGCGCCGCTGGAGAGACCCTGCTGGATCAGATTGCCGATCGCTTCCCCGAGCGGGCCGCCGAGCAGATTATTCTGCCCCGGTTGCTGGCCTTGCGGATTGGCGTTGCCGCTGCCCGGCGCGGCGGTGCCACCAAGACCGAGGCTGCCGAGGATGTTGCCGAGCCCGGCGCCGTCCGGGCCGAACAGGCCCTTGCCCATCTCGCGCAGCTTGGCATAGGCGGCGTCCGGATTGTCCAGCATGCCGGCCATGTCGGGATAGATCCGCGGCTGCGACCAGGAGCCCTGGATCATCACGGGAATGCCGAAGCCGACCGGCTCGGAGGTGCGGCCCTGGCCTTCGGTCGTCATCACGAGCTTCGGCTCGACGCGAAAGCCCATCATCTTGGTGTCGAGCGCGATGGTGCCGGCGCCGGTGACGCGCACCAGCGGCCCGATCAGGTTGAGATCGGTCGTCACCGCCTGACCCTTGTCGATGCGGAAGGAGGCCGAGAGCTGCGACAGATCCGTGCTCTGCTCCTGGCTCGGGTCCTGGTTTCCGTTCTGGTTTCCTTGCCAGCCGGAGAGCGTGCTCGTCGTCAGCGAGCGGATCATCTGCGCGACATTGATGCCGCGGATGGCGCCGTCCTGGAAATTGACGAAGGCCGTCCCTTGCATGTTCGCCATCAGCGCGCGCTGGCTGTTGCCGGCGCTGCGCAGGGCGAGCTTGGCCTGCAGCTTGCCGTCGATGCGATCGAACTCGGCAAGGCTTTGGAGCAGCGGCAGCGCGCGCACGCCGACGAGGTCGGAATGCATCGCAAAGCTCGGCGCGCCGGTCGTCGCGTCCAGGATCACCTCGCCCGAGACCTGGCCGCCATAGGCGCCGAGATTGGCCGTGCCGGCCTTCAGCACGCCGCCGGCGAGCTTGGCGTCGAGCGCCAGCGGCGCAATGCGCGCATCGCCGATCACGGCCTCGTTGGCGGAGATCCGCACTTGCGCATCGACATAGTTGAGCCCCGAGACGTCGATCGGCGCATTGCTCCAGGGCTGCCCGGACACGCCTTCCGGCGATTTCGCCAGCGGCATGGCGAGCCGATGGAAGTCGAGATCGACCTTGACCAGCGGCTTGCTCGCGATGTCGACGGAAGCCCAGCCATTGAAGGCGCCATCGCCGAGCCTGCCGTTCACGCCGTTGATCATCACGACATTGCCGCTCAGCCGCATCTCGGCCTGGCCGGTGAGCTGGGACTTCAGCACGCTGGGCATATCAATGGCGAAATCCACATGAAACGCCGGCCGTTCGGCCGGCGAGGCCGCCTTGATGTCGAACTTGGTCGGGTGATCGCCGACGCGCGCGGTGCCGGTGATGTTGACCTTGCGGTCGCGGTCCAGGGTCGCGTCGGCGTTGATGGCGCTGATGCGGCCCTCGACACGGTCGCGCAGGCGCGAGAATGCCACCTCGCCGTCGGTGATCTTGATGCGGTCGATGGTGGCGCCTTTGGTGTCGAGCGCGAGCGGCTTCGCAGGCGCGGCCGCATTCGGCAGGCGTTCGCGCAGCAGCGGCTGGTAGAGCACGGGACGGGTGACGACGAGCTCGCTGATCTCGGGCCTGCCGGACCACACGCTCGCGAGCGACATGTCGGCCTGCACGCGATCGATCGTCAGGCGCGTGATGCCGCTGCGGTCCTTGGGGTCGGCCAGCGTGAGGTCGTTCAGCGTGACGTTCAGCGTCGGCCATAGGCTGATCTTGGTGGTGCCGTCGATCGACAGCCGATAGCCGGTCGCGCTCTCGAGGCGCGAGGCGATCGTCGAGGTCAGGAAGCCCGAGGGGATCCCGACCACGAGCAGAAGTGCGATCACGACGATGACGGCGGCCAAAGCCCCGCCGACGAATTTCAATGCTCTCATGTCGACTTTCCAGCGACGGACAATCCGCGCCGAACCCGGCCGATCACCCGTCCTTTGCGCCCGGAGTTTATCCCCGGACGGGAAGCGGCTCCAAGCGCGTAAAAATAGTCAGGGGGTGCTGCAAAGTTATGTGACTTATGACACACTTCTCCAGCGCGGTTTTACGCGATCCTGAAGTTGATGGTTTCAAGCGATTTGCCAAGACGACGACCAAGACGATGACCAGCACGTTCACAAGGACATTGACATGAGCAAGCAGGCCGAATTTGCGGTCATCCTGAAGATGAACCCGATGTTCGCCGATCTCGGCGCAGACGAGCTCCAGCGGCTGTCCAATCTCTGCCACACCCAGCATTTGGCCAGCGGCGAGGTGCTGTTCCAGAAGGGCGATCCCGGCAATGCGCTGTTCGGCGTGCGCCGCGGCCAGGTCCGCATCGAGACCGGCGCCGCCGACGGTAGCCGGCTGACGCTGAACTTCATGGGGCCGGGCGACCTGTTCGGCGAGGTCGCGGTGCTGGACGGCCAGAACCGGACGGCGGACGCGACCGCGGGCGAGGCCAGCGAATTGTTCGTGCTGCGGCGCGAAGACTTCCTCGGCTTCCTCGAGCGCGAGCCCAAGGTCGCGATCAAGATCATCGCGCTGCTGTGCCAGCGCATCCGCTGGCAGAGCGAGCGCATGGAAGAATCCATGCTGCAGCCGCTGCCGGTGCGGCTGGCGCGGCGGCTCTGCGCGCTCGCCGCCGATTTCGGTTCCGAGGTCCATATCTCGCAGGAGCAGCTCGGCGTCTTCGTCGGCGCCGCCCGCGAAAGCGTCAACCGCCAGCTCCAGGCCTGGCGCAAGGAAGCGATCCTCGATCTCCAGCGCGGCCGGATCCTGCTGCGGAACATGACCAAGCTGACCGCGATCGCGCGGAACGAGTAGGGCGAGCAGTTTCACTCTTGCTCGGCGGGTGGAGACAGATCGACGGCTAGATCCTCGGCGAGGAACGCCGCGTATCGCAGTGCCTCATCGATGTCCTCGCGCTCGAGATACCGATATTCATTGAGGATCGATTCGCGCGTCTCGCCGGCCGCCAGTAGGCCGAGCAGCCGCGCAACCGGAAAACGCAGCCCGCGAATGCAAGCTTTGCCAGTGCAGACGGTAGGGTCCATCGTGATGCGCGCGAAGGCCATGCCATAGGCTAGCGGGCGCAAACGACTTGCGCCACCGTGGGCTTC
The DNA here is from genome assembly GCF_056156565.1 of Bradyrhizobium sp. JHI2711. Classification (NCBI taxonomy): domain Bacteria; kingdom Pseudomonadati; phylum Pseudomonadota; class Alphaproteobacteria; order Hyphomicrobiales; family Nitrobacteraceae; genus Bradyrhizobium; species Bradyrhizobium sp. JHI2711. Next base: position 1,039,201 of record NZ_JBPZPT010000003.1, on the reverse strand, counting down.
CAAGCTGGCGTGGACCCTACTCCGCCGCGGGCCGTGCGACGCTCGTCACCGCCGGCCTGGCTTCCGCCTCCGCAGCCCCATGATGGTCCGTCTCCGCATCCTCGCTGTGCACGATCAGCCGCTTGGCGAAGCGCCAGATCAGGGCGCCGAAATCGTCCATCACCATGAACATCGCGGGCACGAACACCAGCGACAGGAGGGTCGAGAAGATCAGGCCGCCGATCACCGCGAGCGCCATCGGCGAGCGGAATTCGCCGCCGGCGCCGACGGCCAGGGCGCTCGGCATCATGCCCGCGGCCATCGCGATCGTGGTCATCACGATCGGACGGGCGCGCTTCATGCCGGCGTCGATCATGGCCTCCTCGCGCGGCGTGCCGGCCTTGATGGACTCGATGGCGAATTCCACCAGCATGATCGCGTTCTTGGTGACGATGCCCATCAGCATCAGGATGCCGATCCACACCGGCGTGGTGAGCTGCTTGCCGGTGACGAGCAGGGCCGCGATGGCGCCGCCGATCGAGAGCGGCAGCGAGAACAGGATGGTGATCGGCTGCAGGAAGGTGCCGAACAGCAGCACCAGCACCGCATAGACCATCATCAGCCCCGCCGTGATGGCGGTCGCAAAACCCTCGGACAATTCGTTCAGGCTTTCGGCATCGCCCGAGGGCGAGACCTTCACGCCCTTCGGCAGGGTCTTCATGACCGGCAGGTCGTAGATCTTCTTGGTGGCATCGCCGAGCGCGGCGGAGCCGACGAGGTCGGCGGCAACGGTCGCCTGCCGTTCGCGATCGTAGCGGCCGATGCTGGTCGGACCCTGGTCGAGCTTGACGTCGGCGATGACCGAAAGCGGCACGCCGCCCTTCTCGCCGCGCTCGCCGAGCGGCACTCGGAGCTGCTCCAGCGTCTTCAGATCGCCGCGGGCGGCGTCCTCGAGCTGCACGCGGATCGGCACCAGGCGGTCGCCCACGTCGAACTTGGCGAGTGCCGGTCCGACGTCGCCGATGGTGGCGACACGGATGGTCTGCGACAGGCTTTCGGTGGAGACGCCGAGCCGTGCGGCGAGATCGGCGCGCGGCTCGATGCGCAGTTCGGGGCGCTCCAGCGAAGTTTCTGAGATGACGTTGGCGATGGTGGGAATGCGCTTCATCTGCGTCGCAAGCTCGCTCGCGACGTTGTTGACGATGTTGGGGTCGACGCCGGTCACCACCAGCGAGATCGCGCGCAGGCCGTTCTCGTCCAGGAACCAGAAGCGGATATCGGGAACGTTCTCCAGCTCCTGGCTGATGGAGAATTCGAGCTCGCGCTGGGTGATGTCGCGGCTGTCCTTGGGCGTGTAATTGATGATCAGGGCGGCGCGGCGCACCTCCTGGGTGCCCGGCGGGACGCGGCCGCCGTCGACGAAGATGCTCTTGACCTCGGGCCGCTTGCGTAGGCGCGCGACGATGTCCTCGGTGACCTTCTCGGTGTAGGCGAGCTGGGTACCCGGCGGCAGCTCGAGCGCAAGCAGCGAGCGCGCGCTGTCCTGGGCCGGCAGGAAGCCCTGCGGCAGCAGCGTGATGCTCCAGATCGAGGCGGCAAAGACGCCGAGCCCGATCAGCACCGTGATGAAATAGTGCTTCACCGACCAGGCAACGATACGATGATAGGAGCGCAGGATGGGACCGGGCGGCGGCTCCTCGTGCGTACTGTGCTTGAGGAAATAGGCGGCCAGCACCGGCGTGACGAAGCGCGCGGCGAGCAGCGAGAAGAACACCTGCACCGAGACGGTGATGCCGAACTGCTTGAAGAACTGTCCGGCAATGCCCGACATGAAGCTCGCAGGCGCGAAGATGGCGATGATGGTCAGCGAGATCGCGATGACGGCGAGGCCGATCTCGTCGGCGGCCTCGAGCGCGGCCCGGTAGGGCGACTTGCCCATGTTCATGTGCCGGACGATATTCTCGATCTCGACGATGGCATCGTCGACAAGAATGCCGGTCGAGAGCGTGATGGCGAGGAAGCTGACGAGGTTCAGCGAGAAGCCGAGCAGGTCCATCGCCCAGAACGCCGGGAAGATCGACAGCGGCAGCGAGATCGCGGCGATGATGGTGGCGCGCAGGTCGCGCAGGAACAAGAGCACGATGATCACGGCGAGGATCGCGCCTTCGAACAGGGTCGAGATTGCCGCGTGGTAATTGCCGTTGGTGTATTCGACCGAGGTGTCGATCACCTTCAGGTCGACGTCGGGATAGGCGGCTTTCAGCGCGTCGATGCGCTTCTGCACGGCCTCGGCCACCTTCACGTCGCTGGCGCCCTTGGAGCGCTTGATGCCGAGCGCGACCACCGGCTCGCCGTTGAAGCGGGCGAAGGTTCGGCGGTCGGCGATGGTGTCGGTGACGGTGCCGAGATCGTCGAGCCGGACCTCGCCGCCGCCGAACAGCGGGATCATGGTGCCGGCGAGATCGCCAAGCGTCTTGGCGCCGGCGAGCGTGCGGATCGCCTGATCGTTCTTGCCGATCTCGGCGCGGCCGCCGGCGACGTCGACATTGGTGCCGCGCAGGCTCTGGCTGACATTGACCGCGGTCAGGCCCATCGCCTGCAGGCGATCGGGATCCAGCGAGACCAGGATCTCGCGCTCGACGCCGCCGATGCGCTCGACCTGGGCGACGCCGCGCACGCCCTGCAGCGCGCGCTTGACCACGTCGTCGACGAAATAGGAGAGCTGCTCCGGCGTCTTGCCGGGCGAGATCGCGGCATAAGTCACGATCGGCAGGCCGATGACGTCGACGCGCTGGATCAGCGGCTCGGTGACGTTCTGCGGCAGGTTGGAGCGCACGCGCGTCACCGCGTCCTTGACGTCGTTGAGCGCGCGGTCGGTGTTGGTCTCGAGCGCGAACTGGATCGTGGTGACCGACAGGCCGTCGGTGATCGACGAGGTGATGTGCCTGACGCCCTCGACGCCGGAGACCGCGTCTTCAACCGTCTTGGTGACCTGGGATTCCAGTTCGGCCGGTGCGGCGCCGAACTGCGATACCGCCACCGAGATCACGGGGATGTCGGCCGAGGGCAGCCGTGTGATCGCGAGCTTGGTGAAGGACACCCAGCCGAGGACCAGCAGGATGATCGAGAAGACGACCGACGGGAGCGGATTGCGGATCGACCATGCCGAGATATTGAGAGCCATCAGCGTACCCGCGTGCGATCGAGTTCATCGGCGAACATGGTCTTGATCTGGTCGCCGTCATGGAGCGAAGAGCCGGCGTCGGCCACGACGATTTCGCCGACCTGCAGCCCTTCCAGGATTTCCGTTGCGCTGTCGGACGACAATCCGACCCGCACCTTGCGTGTCTCGACGACATTGCCCTTGACGACCTGCACCGTGAGGTGATCGATCGCGGTCTTCGGGATCGAGACGCCGCAGCTTCGCTTGGCGTCGATCGAGGCGCGAGCGAACACGCCGACCTTGAGCGAGGGGTTGTTGGCGACGCTGATGCGGACCCGCCCGAGTTGCGTGGCGCGGTCGATCTCGGGTGCAACCAGCCGGACCCGCCCGATCAGGTCGGGCGCATCGTCGCGGCTGATCCGCACGGTGGCGCCGGAGGTGAGCTTGGACATGTGCACCGCCGGGACCTGGGCGTCGAGCTCGATCTCGTTGTTGACGGCGATGCGGAACATCGGACCGGCCTGCGGCGAGGCCGGCGCGCCGACGATAGTGCGGACTTCGGTGACAAGGCCCGGCGCGGGGGCTTTCAGCGAGATCGGGCCTTGCGGGCCGGGCCGCTGCGGCTGGCCCGGAATCTGCGGCGGCGCGGTCAGGCGCGCTAGCTCCTGATTGTCGGCGACAATCGTGCCCTCGGTGACCAGGAGGTCGGTGACCCTGGAGCCTTCCTGATCGGCAACGACCACCGCCTCGCGGCGCGGTACGAAGAAGCCGGTCACCCGCACCAGATCGGAGAAGCAGGCATTGGTCGACTTCGTCACGATGACGAGCGCCTCGCTTTGCGTCTCCTTCGGCTCGGGACGCTTGCGATGCTCGAACAGATAATAGCCGATGCCGAGCGCGGCGACGAACAGCACGGTTCCGGCCGGCTTGAGATATTCAGTCAAATTCATCGCCGGATCATCCTGACCTGGCTCACGGCCATCCGCGCGAGGCCCAAACGGAGCGCTTTTCTGACATGAAGCGGCGTCCCGCAAGGCTGCGGGACGCGCTTTGGAAACGAGACCTTACACGACATCACGACTTGTCACTGGCAATGGATTCGTCGTGCTCACTTCGATGCGGTGGTCTTGTTTTCCATGTTGACGACCTGCACGCGCCGGTTGGCCTCCGCCAGCGGCTGGTTCGGGTCCTTGAGCTTGCTCTTGCCGTAGCCGACGGTGACGAGATCCGTCGCGGAGATGCTGTACTTCTCGACCAAGTAGCGCTTGATCGAATCGGCGCGACGCTCCGAGAGGTCCTGGTTGTAGGCTTCGCCGCCGGCGGCGTCGGTATGACCGGCGACCACGAAGGTCGAGCCCTTCAGGTCCGGGCTGGTCAAGGCGCGGCCGAGCGCCTGCACCGAGGGCAGCGACTTGGCGCTGATATTGGCGGAGTTGTAGTCGAACGTGATCTCGAGATCGATGTTCGGCTTGTCCTTGGCGGCCAAGGCGATTTCCTCGCGCTCGGTCGACGACAGCGAACGCGTCGAGCGGCCGCGCACCGACTGGATCAGCTTGGAGTCGGTCGCGCTCGGTGCAGGGGCGGTCTGCGGACCGATCGAGAGGCCGCGCGTCAAGGGCTTCTTCGGCGCCGGCGCCAGCGCGCGGAGGATCTCGTCCTCGGTGACATTCTTGCTGTTGCCGTCATCGCCCGCATATGCGGCCGAGGTCGGCAGCGACAGCGCGGCGCCGACGGTGATGATGGACAGAATCGCGGTAAGCCAATTTGCAGCCGATCTCATTCCCAGTCCCTCCTGCGCAGCCAGCTCACGTGCTCTCAAAATTCAAGCAACACGCCCCCGAAAAAGCCTGTTGCGGCATCCGCCCATTGGTCTTCCCAGGGCTGTTCAAGGTTCGAGCCTTGGACGGGGGCCCGACTCAAAAAAATACTAGCGCACTCCGTAGCTTGCGAATTCCTGAACGATGTTCGGATCCATCGCCTTGGCATTGGCGATGTCCAGCGCCCCCTCCTGGGCCGAGCCGTTGCGTTGCTTGGCAAGGCCGCGTCCGTAGAGCGAGGACGTCAGGCGCGGGTTGATCTTCAGGGCCGCGTCGAAATCGGCGATCGCATTCTTCACCGCGCCCGACTTGAGATTGACGAGCCCGCGGCTGTCCAGTGCATCGACGAAGTTCGGCCGCAGCCGCAGCGCCTCGTTGCAATCCTTCAGCGCGGCCTGGAGGTCGCCGACCACGGTGCGGGTCCAGCAGCGGTTGTTGAGGGCCTCGACGTCCTTCGAATTGATCCGGAGGGTGTCGTCGAAATCCTTGATGGCGAGGCTGTAGGCGCCCTTGCTGGCATAAACCTGGCCGCGGCGGTACAGCGCGTTCACGTCGTCAGGGTTGGCGGCAATCTTGGCAGTCAGGCTCTTGATCGTGGGATCGTCAGCCAGGGCGGCAGCGCTCGGCCCACCGTCCGTGCTCGGCGCAGGAACGGGATCAACCGGCTTCACCGGCGGTGGCGGCGGGGGCAGGGCGGCCTCGATCTGCGGCCTCGGCGTGGGAGCAGGCGCGGGCGCCGGTGCCGGCGCCGCGACTGGAGCCGCAGGTGGCGGAGGCGCAGGAGCGGGAGCTGCAGCCGCGCTGTCGGCCGGCTTCGGCGGCGGCGGTGGTGTCGGCGGTGCGGGAGGGGCGGGCGGCGGGTTGTTGGCGACGACGGCCGGCGCGGCGGGAGGCGCGGGCGGCGGCGTTGCCGGACGCGATCCGCCGGCGCCCGGAATGAACGAGAAATCTTCGGCCAATGACGAGGAAATCCACGGCACCTGCTCGCCGCGCGAGGCGCGGGTGACGCCCATCTTGGTGCGGTTCAGCGTCTCCTCGGCCATCAGGTCGGGAACGCGGATTTCTTTCAGCAGCTCCTGGACGAACAGGCTGCGGTCGCCGCCGGCGTCCGAGACCACCGAGGCCAGTGCCGCCGAGTACATCACCAGCGTGCCGTTCGGGGCGATCACCGGGGTCAGGCCCGCTGAGAAGCTGCGGAACCGGCGCTCGAACGGGTTGCGCCTGGACGCATCGACCAGCGCGATCTTGACGCCGGCGCCGCGGGTGTTGAGCTCGCCGAGGACCGTCTCGAGGCTGAAGCCATCGCGGCGCACGTCGGACTCGGTCCAGATCTGCGCATCCACCGGCAGCAAATAGCTCTGGCGCGCGGACTGGATGCCGAAACCTGAGAAGAACACCAGCGCGACCGAGCCCGGCTTGATCTTGCCGTAGAGCTTGTCGAAGGCGCGGCGCATGGCGTCGCCGGTCAGATTCTCGCCGAGCTCGACCGAAAAACCGTCGCGCTTGAGCTCGTCGGCGACGGCGCGCGCATCGTTGATCGGTTCCTTCAGCGGGGCATCCGCATCCGGATATTTGGCGTTGCCGATGACCAGCGCAAAACGGTCGCCGGCCGCAAGCGAGGGGGCCGTCGGGACGAGCGAGATCAGCAAGGGCAGAAGAAAAAAGAAGCGAATTTTCATAATCAGCGCGGTCCAGCCAAAAGGCGCCGTTCCAGCTTGCGCCGCGGCGACCTTAACTTACGCTTACCTCATTATCAAACCGGGGACGGAGGGCGTCAACCGCTTGGAGATTCGACCTTATCCCGATGATGGACCGCAGCGGATGGGCATGCCGCGAGAGGAATGGATGGGGTTATCATGACGGTCCTCGGTACCTCGATGCTGTCCGGCGGACCTTAGCGCAGCCAGGGCGGGTGAAGACGTGATCGATCTCACATTGCAGCCTCGCCTCCGGGTTTGACCTTTCCTGCCGGTGGTGGCTTGGTGTGCGCGATCGTCCAAGATCCAACTCTAAAAAAAGCGAGCCCCATGGGAAACGTCTACGAGATCTACGCCCTGCGCTATGCGACGATGTCGCCGCGCACCCCCCACATGAACTTCCTCGTGCCCGACCCGCATGACAGCGCGGCGCAGGACCTCGATTATTTCGTCTGGCTGATTCGAGGGCCCGGCCGCGACATTCTGGTCGATACCGGCTTCAACGCCGAGGAGGCGAGCGCGCGGGCGCGCAAGCTCACGCTCAATCCTGTCGATGCGCTGGAGCGTTTCGGCGTTTCGGCGTCAGCCATTCGTGACGTCATCGTGACGCATCTGCACTACGACCATGCCGGCAATCTCGACCGCTTTCCCAACGCGCGCTTCCATCTGCAGGAGCGCGAGATGGCCTACGCGACCGGGCGCTGCATGTGCAACGGCCTGCTGCGCCATCCGTTCTCGGTCGAGCATGTCACGCTGATGGTGCGCCACGTCTATGGCGAGCGCGTCACCTTCTATTCCGGCGATGGCGAGGTTGCTCCCGGCGTGACCGTGCACCGCGTCGGCGGCCATTCCGACGGCTTGCAGGTGGTGAAGGTCGAGACCGCGCGCGGCGCCGTGGTGCTGGCCTCCGATGCCGCGCATTATTACGCCAATCTGCAGCGCAAGAGCCCGTTCCCGATCGTTTATAATGTCGGCGACATGGCGCAAGGCTGGGACACGATCGAGCGCCTCGCCGGCCATCCCGACAGGTTCATCCCCGGCCACGATCCGATCGTGACCGAGATCTATCCGCGCGCCAGCGATGAGGTCGATGCCTGGGCGCTGCATCTGCCGCCGACGCGGTCGTTTGTAAAGTGACACCGTAGCGTCATTCCGGGGCGCGCGAAGCGCGAACCCGGAATCCATCTGTCGACGCAGCTGATGTCGCGATGGATTCCGGGCTCACCGCTGCGCGGCGCCCCGGAATGACAGCGGTGGCTAATACGCCTGCTTCGCATCCGCCTCTTCGCTGGTCTGGATCAGATCGAGGCTCTGCTCGATCTTGCCGAGCAGGGCCGAGAGCTGCTTGCGCTCCTGCGCCGAGAGGCAGGCGAGGATCTCGTCCTCCCGCCGCAGCAATTTGCGGGAACAGCTCCTCGTAGAGTTCGTCGGATGGGTTGAGACGGGAGGCGGGCGCGACGTCAACGAGCACCGGCAGGATCCCCGCAAGCAACGATATCGTGGGGAGATTTTCGAGCCGCTAGCTCCGGAGGAGAGAATACCGCCAGGTATCCTCCGCCCCCTGCGAGCTTATATGTGGCGATCTCGCGATAGTCGACGGCGGTCAACTCGCACCGCAAGAGCTCAATTGGCGTGCCATGCTTCGACGTCGGAAGCTCAAGATCGACAATTCCGACCCGCGCACCTTGCTTCAAGGCGGACGCAAGATTGTAGAGAAAGGCATAGGGTTGGGCTATCTCGTGATACATATGCACAAGGATTGCGGCGTCCAGCGAGGAAGCGGGCAGACGCGGGTCGTGTGGTTCGCCGAGCGCGAATTGCACGTTTGTCAACTTCAGAAGTTTTGTTCGCCTGGCGAGTTCGACGAGATAGTCCCGCGTGACGTCCTGGGCAACGACAGAGCCGGCGGATCCGACGAGGTGCGAGAGCCTGACCGTGTGATAGCCACTGCCTGCTCCAATGTCGCCGACAGTCATCCCTGGTTTCAGTTCAAGAGCGCGTGCGATTTGACCGGCCTCATTCAGGGCGTCGCGGCGCTCTTCGGCGGAGCGGCGCGGGCTGACGATCCGTGCGACAGGACGCTGCGGTGAGGGAAACTCGTTTGCCGCGACTCCAGGGGGAGCCAGATAACCTATGTCAGCGGCGTATGCGCGAGTTGCGGCAAACGCCACAAGGAGCATCGCTATATACCTCGCTGCCGTCACGGTCCTACCAAGCTTTCTCAACCGGGCTCCCAAAAGCTGACGTCTGCGCCTTATGGGGGGCGCCCTAATACGCCTGCTTCGCATCCGCCTCTTCGCTGGTCTGGATCAGATCGAGGCTCTGCTCGATCTTGCCGAGCAGGGCCGAGAGCTGCTTGCGCTCCTGCGCCGAGAGGCAGGCGAGGATCTCGTCCTCTCGCCGCAGCAATTGCGGGAACAGCTCCTCGTAGAGCGCGCGGCCCTTCCTGGTCAGTTGCAGGCGGAATTCGCGGCGGTCGGCTTCGTTCTCGACCCGCTCGATCAGGCCGTCGCTGAGCAGCGCCGTCACTGCGCGGCTGATGGTGGATTTGTGCGTGCGGGTGCATTGCGAAATGTATTGCGCGCTGCAGGCATCATTGCGGAAGCCGAGCGTGGCGATGACGCGCCAGGCCGGAATGTCGAGGCCGTGGCGTTCCTGATACTCGACCGACAGCGCGGAACTGACCTCCGCGGCGAGCCGATTGAGGCGGAACGGCACGAACTTGAACAGATCGAGCCGCAGCTTTGGCCGCGCCGACGCCTCGTCGGCCGCGCGCGCTTTGAGCGCGATGTCGCTGGATGTCCTCGCCAAGGAGAGCGCCTCCGAATTCCAGTTGACGGCCGGCCGGCTCCGGTCCAAAATAGTTGCACGTGAGACTATCTAGCAGATCGATCCTGTCCTGACCAGAGCCGAGGTTCGTGTATGGCGCCGGCCAATACCCCTCACGCCAAAACCCTGAACGCCAAGACCGCTCAAGCCAAGACCCAGTTCGGCTACCGCCGTCACCCCGATCAGGACCGCCCCGGCTCGAGCCCCGCGGCGCATCCGGTCGTGATCGTCGGCGCGGGCCCGGTCGGGCTGTCGCTGGCGATCGATCTTGCCCAGCGCGGCCAGCGCGTCGTGCTGCTGGATGATGCCGACCGCATCGGCGAGGGCTCGCGCGCGATCTGCTTCTCGAAACGGTCGCTGGAATATTGGGACCGGCTCGGCGTCGGCGACCGCATGGTCGAGAAGGGCGTGGTGTGGAGTGTGGGGCGGATCTTCCATGGCGAGTCGCAGCTCTACCAGTTCAATCTCCTGCCCGAAGACGGTCACAAGCGGCCGGCCTTCATCAATCTCCAGCAATATTACGCCGAGGCCTATCTGGTTGATCGCATCAACGAGCTGCCGGAGATCGACCTGCGCTGGCGCAACAAGGTGACAGCGCTCGAGCAGCGCAACGAATCCGCGCTGCTGACGATCGAGACGCCCGAGGGCGCCTACCGCCTGAATGCGCGCTATGTCGTCGCCTGCGACGGCGCGCGCTCCTCGCTGCGGCAGATGGTCGGGGCGGAATTCGCCGGCCAGGTCTTCGAGGATCAGTTCCTGATCGCCGACGTCAAGATGACCGCGGAATTTCCGACCGAGCGCTGGTTCTGGTTCGATCCGCCGTTCCATGCCGGGCGTTCGGCGCTGCTGCACCGGCAGCCCGACGATGTCTGGCGCATCGATCTCCAGCTCAATCGCTATGCCGATCCGGTCCTCGAGAAGAAGCCGGAAAACGTGCGGCCGCGGATCGCGCGCATGCTCGGCCATGACAAGTTCGAGTTCGAGTGGATTTCGCTCTACAAATTCCAGTGCCGGCGGATGGACCGCTTCATCCATGGCCGCGTCATTTTTGCCGGCGATTCCGCGCACCAGGTCTCGCCCTTCGGTGCGCGTGGCGCGAACTCGGGACTCGAAGACGCGGAGAATCTGTCCTGGAAGCTCGACCGCGTGCTGCGCGGCAAATCGCCTGCGAGCCTGCTGGAGAGCTACCATCTCGAGCGCAGCATGGCGGCCGACGAGAACATCCGCGAATCCACCCGCTCGACCGACTTCATGGCACCGAACTCGCATCAGGAGGCGCGGTTGCGCAAGGCGGTGCTGTCGCTGGCCAAGGAGACCGAATTCGGCAAGCGCATGGTCAATGGCGGTCGGCTGTCGGTGCCGTGCAGCTACGATACGCCGCTGTCCTCGCTTGATGCGGATACGTGGCGCGGTGGACCGCCGCCCGGCGGTTCGATGCTCGACGCGCCCGCCGCAACGTCCGCCGGCGAGCCGATCTATCTGACGGATGCCTTCCGCAAGGGTGGAACGGATTTCACCTTGCTGTCGTTCAGCAATGGCGCGCCGATCGATGCGCCTGATGGTATCAAGGGCATCCGCATTGGCGCCGACGGTGAATTTGCCGATCCCTCGGGCCTAATCGCAAAGCGCTACGGCGCCGTGCCGGGTGCCGCCTACCTGCTGAGGCCCGACGGTTATGTCGCGGCGCGCTTCCGTCATCCGACGCGTTCGGCGATCGCGGCGGCGCTGGCGCGAGCCGAAGGTTTGTATTGAGGTCTGGCATGCCGCTCTCCACCAGTTCGAACTTCGCGCGCCCTGACGATGCCTTCCGCGCCATCGTCGAGGCGCATCGCGGCCTGACCGAGGAGCAGAGCGCCGATTTCGACGCGGCTCTGGTGCTCATCCTCGCCAACCATATCGGCGACATCGACGTGCTGCGGGAGGCGATCGGACTCGCCAAGCGCCGCATGATCGACGGCCAGCAGCAGCAACAGCAACAACAATAACCCTGACCTGAAGGACGAATTGATGGCGAAGAACTTCGCATCCACCGGCGATCTCTCCGAGAAGAAGATCACCTTCTCCGAGATCGGCACCGATCTCTATGCCTTCACCGCCGAGGGCGATCCCAACACCGGCGTGATCGTCGGCGACGATGGCTGCCTCGTGTTCGACGCGCAGGCGACGCCGGCCATGGCGAACAAGGTGATCGAGCGGGTCCGCACGGTGACCGACAAGCCGATCAAATATGTCGTGCTGTCGCATTATCACGCCGTGCGCGTGCTGGGCGCCTCCGCCTATCACGCCCAAGGTATCGTCGCCTCGCAGGAGACTCATCGGCTGATTGCGGAGCGCGGCCAGCAGGATTGGGATTCCGAGTACGGCCGCTTTCCGCGCCTGTTCCAGGATGCGGAGAGCATTCCCGGCCTGACCTGGCCGACGCTGACCTTCGAAGGCGAGATGACGATCTATCTCGGCAAGCGCGAGGTGCGCCTGATGCAGCTCGGCGCCGGCCACACCTCGGGCGACATCGTCGGCTGGGTGCCGGATGCAGAGGTGATGTTCTCGGGCGACCTCATCGAATATCACTCGGCCTGTTATTGCGGCGATGCGCATTTGCGCGAATGGCCGATGACGCTAAACGAGATCCGCAACTTCAATCCAAAGGCGATCGCGCCGGGCCGCGGCGATGCGCTGAAGGGCACCGCCACGGTGCGCGAGGCCATCGCGATGACGCGCGACTTCGTCACCTCGCTCTATGGCGCGGCCGAAATCTCGGTCGCCAGGGGCCGCAGCTTAAAGGAATCGATGGCGGCGACGCGCGAGGTGATGGATCCGAAATTCTCGAGCTTTGCCATTTACGAGCACTGCCTGCCGTTCAACGTGTCGCGCGCCTACGACGAAGCATCCGGTATCGACGACCCCGTGATCTGGACCGACAAGCGCGACCAGGAAATGTGGGCCGCTTTGCAAGGAGGAGGATAGTCATGAACATCAATACCTCGCCTGATCAGATCATCCGCAGCTCGGCCCAGGTGACGCCGGGCTACATGTCCGGCTTCGGCAACTCTTTCGAGACCGAGGCGCTGCCGGGCGCGCTGCCGATCGGGCGCAACTCGCCGCAGCGCTGCGCCTACGGACTCTATGCCGAGCAGCTCTCGGGCTCGCCCTTCACCGCGCCGCGCGGCAGCAATGAGCGCTCCTGGCTCTACCGCATCCGCCCCTCAGTGAAGCATTCCGGCCGCTTCGAGAAGGTCGACGCCGGGCTGTGGCGTTCGGCGCCGTGCCATGAATACGACCTGCCGATCGCGCAGCTGCGCTGGGATCCGACGCCGCTGCCGAAGGAGGAGGTCACCTTCATTCAGGGCGTGCAGACCATGACGACGGCGGGGGATGTGAATACGCAGGCCGGCATGGCCGCGCATGTCTACCTCATCACCAAGTCGATGGTGGATCAGCATTTCTACGATGCCGACGGCGAGCTGATGTTCGTGCTCCAGCAGGGCAATCTGCGCCTCGTCACCGAGTTCGGCCGCATCGATGCCGAGCCCGGCGAGATCGTGGTGATCCCGCGCGGCGTCAAGTTCCGCGTCGAGATTCCGAACGGGCCGGCGCGCGGCTATCTCTGCGAAAATTACGGCGGCGCCTTCACGCTGCCGGAGCGCGGGCCGATCGGCGCCAATTGCCTCGCCAATGCGCGCGACTTCCTGACGCCGGTGGCAAACTACGAGGACAAGGACACGCCGACCGAGCTCTACGTGAAATGGGGCGGCTCGCTGTTTAAGACGGCCTTGCCGCATTCGCCGATCGATGTCGTCGCCTGGCACGGCAATTACGCGCCGTACAAGTATGATCTGCGCACCTTTTCGCCGGTCGGCGCGATCGGCTTCGACCATCCCGATCCCTCGATCTTCACGGTGCTGACCTCGCCCTCGGAGACCGCGGGCACCGCGAATATCGACTTCGTGATCTTCCCCGAGCGCTGGATGGTCGCCGAAAACACCTTCCGGCCGCCCTGGTATCACATGAACATCATGAGCGAGTTCATGGGCCTGATCTACGGCGTCTACGACGCCAAGCCGCAGGGCTTCGTCCCCGGCGGCATCTCCTTGCACAATTGCATGCTGCCGCACGGCCCCGACCGCGACGCCTTCGAGCACGCCAGCAACGGCGAATTGAAGCCGGTCAAGCTGACCGGCACCATGGCCTTCATGTTCGAGACCCGCTACCCGCAGCGCGTCACCGCGCATGCGGCGAAGTCCTCGACGCTGCAGGACGATTACGCCGATTGCTGGAACGGCCTGGAGAAACGCTTCGATCCGAACCGGCCGTAGTTTTCTTCACCCTCTCCCCTTGTGGGAGAGGGTGGCTCGTCGCGAAGCGACGAGACGGGTGAGGGGTCTCTCTCCGCGAGTGAACCTCTCACATTTGGATACGCGGATAGAACCCCTCATCGGGCGCTTCGCGCCACCTTCTCCCACAAGGGGAGAAGGAAGAAAGAACCGAGCCGAACGTGACAACGCACCCCAACGACCCCAGCCTCCGCTCCTTCATCGACGTCGATCCCGCCTCGGACTTCCCGATCCAGAACCTGCCTTACGGCGTGTTCTCGACCGCTTCCAATCCGACACCGCGGGTCGGCGTCGCGATCGGAAACTACGTGCTCGATCTCTGGGAGCTCGAGCAGGAGTCCCGGCTCGATGTCGGGCCGCTCGGCGTGTTCTCGGGTCCCTCGCTCAATCCCTTCATGGCGCTGGGCCCGAAGGTCTGGACCAGGACTCGCGCACGTATCAGCGAGCTCCTGCGTGCGGATCATCCGGAGCTGCGCGACAACGAGGAGCTGCGCAAGCAGGCTCTGGTGCCGATGCGCAATGCCAGACTGCATCTGCCCTTCGCCGTCTCCGGCTACACCGACTTCTATTCCTCCAAGGAGCACGCCACCAATGTCGGCGTCATGTTCCGCGGCAAGGACAATGCGCTGCAGCCGAACTGGCTGCACATGCCAATCGCCTATAACGGCCGCGCCTCGACCGTCGTGGTCTCCGGCACCAGGGTGAAGCGGCCGCGCGGGCAGCTGAAGCCGCCGAATGTGGAGCTGCCGAGCTTTGCGCCGTGCAAGCGGCTCGATTTCGAGCTGGAGATGGGTGTCGTCATCGGTCAGCCGTCGCCGATGGGCGGCATGCTGAGCGAGCAACAGGCCGAGGAGATGATCTTCGGCTTCGTGCTGCTCAACGACTGGAGCGCGCGCGATATCCAGCAATGGGAATATGTGCCGCTCGGTCCGTTCCTTGCAAAAGCGTTCGCGACCTCGATCAGCCCCTGGGTGGTGACGCGCGAGGCGCTGGAGCCGTTCCGCCTGAATGGGCCGGAGCAGCAGCCGGTGCCGCTCGATTATCTCAAGCAGACCAAGCCGCAGAACTACGATGTCGAGCTCGACGTCTCCTTGCGCGCTGCGGGTGCCAATGCGCCCGCCAGCATCAGCCGCACCAATTTCAAGTACATGTACTGGTCGTCGGTGCAGCAATTGATGCACCACGCCTCCTCGGGCTGCGCCATGAATGTCGGCGATCTCTTAGGGAGCGGCACCATCTCCGGCCCGGAGAAGAACCAGCGCGGCAGCCTGCTCGAGATCAGCTGGAACGGGACCGAGCCGGTCGAACTGCCCGGCGGCGCCAGGCGCTCGTTCCTGGAGGACGGCGACAGCCTCGTGATGCGCGGCTGGTGCCAGGGCAACGGCTATCGCGTCGGGTTCGGCGAGGTCGAAGGAACGATATTGGCGGCGGAGTAGCGGGCCAAATCACCGTTTCTCCGGCGGCACGTCGCGCACCCGCGCGCAATGCGCCGCGACATCCTCTAGGCTGTACTTCAGATGCACCCGCTTGTCCGACGGCGCCTGCCTGGCCGTGCACACGCCCGGCCGCCATTCCTGCGCCGGCCTGATCGGGCGCGGGGCGAGGCCGCCGCCGCAGTTCGGGCAGACATTGAACAGCTTGGTCTCGACGCAGTCCGCGCAGAACGTGCATTCATAGGAGCAGATCCGCGCATTGGTCGCGTCGGGCGGCAGGTCGCAATCGCAATATTCGCAGTTCGGTCGCAGCTGGAGCGCCATGTTGAATCTCCGCAACTGGAGCTGCGATCATCGCAGATCGCGTTGCCAGCGCGAATGCCATAGTTCCCTCGATTTCAGCCGGGCTTGATCTCCTTCAGCGGCAGCTTCGAGCTCTCCTTCAGCCTATCAAGCACGATCGAGGAGCGCACATGCGCCACGCTCTGGTGCGGCATCAGCACGTCATTGACGAGGTTGGACAGGCCCTTGAGATCGCGCAGCACGGCCTTGAGCACATAGTCGGCATCGCCCGTCAGCGAATACGCCTCCTGGATCTCATCGATCCGGTTCACCAGCGCGCGAAAACGCTTGGAATTGTCCGGCGAATGTGTCGCCAGTCCCACCTGGATGAAGGCGATCACGCCGAAGCCGAGCGCCTCGCTGGAGAGGTCGGCGTGGTAGCCCGCGATCACCTTCTCCTCCTCCAGCCGCATCCGCCGCCGCGAGCATTGCGAGGCTGACAGGCCCGCGAGCTCGGCGAGCTCCTGGTTGGTGAGGCGGCCATCGTCCTGGAGCGCGCCGAGAATCCTGAGGTCGAAG
This sequence comes from Bradyrhizobium sp. JHI2711, assembly GCF_056156565.1. NCBI lineage: Bacteria > Pseudomonadati > Pseudomonadota > Alphaproteobacteria > Hyphomicrobiales > Nitrobacteraceae > Bradyrhizobium > Bradyrhizobium sp. JHI2711. The sequence goes on along the minus strand of NZ_JBPZPT010000003.1, from coordinate 1,023,091 downwards.
GCGTCAACAGAAATCATGCGTCTTTCATCCGTTTCATGCGCGGATCGTGCATAGAATAGCCAAAGCCCGTCTCGTTTGCACGCTCATTGCATGGCCCATGAAGGATAGTTCCCTGTCAGCAGCCATTCGGGAGAACACCATGGGACCGTTTCCGCACGATGCACCGCCGGCCACGATCACTGCCGACAACCCGATGGGCACCGACGGCTTCGAGTTCGTCGAATACGCCCATCCCAATCCGCAAGACTTGCACGCTTTGTTCAAGCTGATGGGCTATGCGCCGGTCGCGCGCCACAGAACCAAGAAGATCACGGTCTATCGCCAGGGCGACATCAACTATCTCGTCAACGAGGAGCCCGGCACGCACGGCTATGAGTTCGTCGCCGCCCACGGCCCTTGTGCGCCGTCCATGGCCTTTCGCGTCGTCGATGCCAAGGCGGCCTATGACCGCGCGATTGCGCTCGGCGCCGAGCCGGCCGATGTGTCGTCGGCGCAGAAGACGCTCGATGTGCCCGCGATCAAGGGCATCGGCGGCAGCCTGCTTTATCTGGTCGATCGTTACGGTGCCAAGGGCTCGGCCTATGACGCCGAGTTCGAATGGCTGGGCGCGCGCGATCCCAAGCCGCATGGCGCCGGCCTGTTCTATCTCGACCATCTCACCCACAACGTCCATCGCGGCCGCATGAATGTCTGGGCCGGGTTCTACGAGAAGCTGTTCAACTTCCGCCAGATCCGCTTCTTCGACATCGAGGGCCGCGCCTCCGGCTTGTTCTCGCGCGCGCTGACCAGCCCCGACGGCAAGATCCGCATTCCGATCAACGAGGACGCCGGCGAGTCCGGCCAGATCGAGGAATATCTGCAGACCTATCGCGGCGAGGGCATCCAGCACATCGCCTGCGGCTGCCGCGATATCTATCGCACCATCGAAGGTTTGCGCGATGCCGGCCTGCCGTTCATGCCGTCGCCGCCCGACACTTATTTCGAGAAGATCGATACGCGCCTGCCCAAGCACGGAGAGGATGTCGCCCGGCTCAAGAAGAACGGCATCCTGATCGACGGCGAGGGCGTGGTCGATGGCGGCCAGACCAAGGTGCTGCTGCAGATCTTCTCGGCCAACGCAATCGGCCCGATCTTCTTCGAGTTCATTCAGCGCAAGGGCGACGACGGTTTTGGCGAGGGCAATTTCAAGGCCCTGTTCGAATCGATCGAGGAGGACCAGATCCGGCGCGGCGTGTTGAAGGTGGGGGACGCGGCGTAGGACGTCAGCCGCGCTGCCGTAGGGCGGGCAAAGGCGCGTAGCGCCGTGCCCACCATCTCTCTGTGATCTCGCCCAAAGTGGTGGGCACGTTTCGCTTTGCCCACCTACGAGAGCGTGCCCGCTGGCTCTACCGCTGCCAGGCCTTCATCACCGCGCCGATCCCCGCCGCCTCCGGCTCGCGTGCCGCTGACGGCGTGCGCGAGAACCGTGGCGCGGGCGCCGGCTGCTTCACGCCGTGCCGCTCGATGAAGACGTTGCGGGCGACCATGTGCGGATGCTGTGTCGCCTCAGACATGGTCAGCACCGGCGCGAAGCAAATGTCAGTGCCTTCCATGATCTTGCACCAGTCCTCGCGCGTCTTGCTCTTGAACACGGCCTTCAGCTTCTCCTTCAGCGCTGGCCAGGCCTTGCGGTCCATCTGCGCGTCGAAATCGGCGTCGGTGAGGCCGGCGTGCTCGCGCAGCAGCGCGTAGAATTGCGGCTCGATCGAGCCGATCGAGACGAAGTGCCCGCAGGCGCATTCGTAGACGCCGTAGAAATGCGCGCCGCCGTCGAGGAAGTTCTGGTTGCGCTCCTCGGTCCAGCGTCCCATCGTGGTCATGTCGAAGAAGAACGACATCAGCGAGGCCGCGCCGTCGCACATCGCCGCGTCCACCACTTGGCCTTTGCCCGACTTCTGTGCTTCCAGCAGTGCGGCGAGCACGCCGACGACGAGATAGAGCGCACCGCCGCCGAAATCGCCGACCAAATTGAGCGGCGGCACCGGCGCTTCCTTCGTACCGATCGCGGCGAGCGCGCCGGTGATGGAGATGTAATTGATGTCGTGGCCGGCGGCGTTGGCGAGCGGGCCTTCCTGGCCCCAGCCGGTCATGCGGCCATAGACCAGCTTCGGGTTGCGTGCGAGCACGACGTCCGGCCCGAGGCCGAGCCGCTCCATCACACCGGGGCGAAAACCCTCGACCAGCGCGTCCGCGCTCGCGAGCAGATCCAATACTTGCGCGATCGCCGCCTTGTCCTTGAGGTCGAGCTCGATCACCTTGCGGCCGCGCCCGGCCACCGACTTCATGCTCTTCTTCGCGCCGACGCGGTCGAGCGTGACGACGTCGGCGCCCATGTCGGCCAGCATCATGCAGGCGAACGGACCGGGCCCGATGCCGGCGAATTCGACGATGCGGAAGCCCGAGAGCGGGCCGGAAGCGCGGACGGAGGAGGTGGGGGAGGGTTTGTCGAGCACGTTGTTGTTTCCTCGGGTCGCGGACGGATGCCGGCGATCGGCAATCGCCTCTGACGTTTCTTCTGTTGAGCGAGTTAATCGGCCGATTAACTTTTCTCGCCTTCACGCCAGCGAGGCAAGCGGTTTTCATGCCGCACGGCCAAAATAAAACGGCGCGCACCGAAGTGCGCGCCGCGGAAAATTTGCGTGGAGACGCTAAGTCGAACTGTCAGCGCGCAGCAGCGACCGCGCGTTGTGCCATCACCTTGATCAGATTGGCGCGATATTCCGCCGTGCCGTGGATGTCGGCCAGCAATCCGTTCGCCGAGATGCTGACGCTGTCGATCGCCGATGGCGACCAGTTCGCCTTCAGCGCCGCCTCGATCGCGCCCACCCGCATCACGCCGGTTTGCGAGGCGCCGGTGGCGGCGACCCGAACCTCGCCCGACTTGGCTTGCGCCACGAACACGCCGGTCAGCGCGAAGCGCGAGGCCGGATGCCGCATCTTCTCGTAGCCCGCCTTTGCCGGCACCGGGAATGACACGGCGGTGATGATCTCGCCGTCTTCGAGCGCCGTCGTGAACAGGCCCTGGAAGAAATCATCCGCCGCAATCGACCGCTTGTTGGTCTTCACGGTGGCGCCGAGCGCGAGCAGCGCCGCCGGGAAATCCGCAGCCGGATCGTTGTTGGCGATCGAGCCGCCGATCGTGCCGCGATAACGCACGGCGGGGTCGCCGAGCACCGAGGTGAGATAGGCGATCGCGGGGATCGCCTGCTTCACATCGGCATTCGTCATGATGTCGTAATAGGTCGTCGCGGCCTTGATGGTCAGAGTGTCGCCCGACAGCTCGACGCCCTGCAGCTCCTTGATCCTGCCGAGGTCGATGACGTCGGAGGGACCTGCGAGGCGCTGCTTCATCACCGGCAGCAGCGTCTGGCCGCCGGCGAGGAACTTCGACTCGCTGCCTTTGGCGAACAGGCTGGCGGCCTCGTCGACCGAGGAGGCGCGATGATAGGTGGTCTGGTACATCTTCGGTCCTCCCTTAAGCCGCGTGGATCGTGCGCCACACCCTGTCAGGGGTTGCGGGCATTTCCAGGTTGTTCTTGCCGATCGCATCCGTGATCGCGTTGATCACGGCCGCCGATGCGCCGATCGCGCCGGCCTCACCGCAACCCTTGATGCCCAAGGGATTGCCCGGGCAGAGCGTCGTGGTGTGGGACAGGTTGAACGACGGCACGTCGTCGGCGCGCGGCATGGCGTAATCCATGAACGAGGCCGTGACCGGCTGGCCGTTCGCATCATAGATCGCATGCTCGAGCAACGCCTGCCCGATCCCCTGTACAAGGCCGCCATGGACCTGGCCCTCGACGATCATCGGGTTGATCAGCCGACCGAAATCGTCGGCCGCGACGAAATTGACGAAGGAAGTCTTGCCGGTGCCGGGATCGACCTCGAGCTCGCAGATATAGGCGCCGGCCGGGAAGGTGAAGTTGGTCGGGTCGTAGAAGGCGCTCTCCTTCAAACCCGGCTCCATCCCGTCAGGCAGATTGTGCGCCGTATAGGCCGCGAGCGCGACCATCGGCAGGGCGATCGCCTTGTCGGTGCCTGTCACCTTGAACTCGCCGTTCTCGATGACGATGTCGGCCTCCGATGCCTCCAGCGCATGCGCGGCGATCTTCTTGGCCTTGGATTCCATCTTCTCCATCGCCTTCAGGATCGCGGTGAGGCCGACGGCCGCCGAGCGCGAGCCGTAGGTACCCATGCCGAACTGCACCTTGTCGGTATCGCCATGGACGATCGAGACCTGGCTGATCGGAACGCCCAGGCGCTCAGCGACGAGCTGGCAGAAGGTGGTCTCGTGACCCTGGCCGTGGCTGTGCGAGCCGGTGAGGATCTCGATGGTGCCAACCGGGTTGACGCGCACCTCGGCCGATTCCCACAAGCCGACGCCGGCGCCCAGGCTGCCGACCGCCTTCGACGGCGCGATGCCGCAGGCCTCGATGTAGCAGGACACGCCGATGCCGCGCAGCTTGCCGTCGGCCTTCGCCTTGGCCTTGCGGGCAGGGAAGCCGGCATAATCGATCGCTTTCATCGCCGCATCGAGGGAAGCGTTGAAGTCGCCGGTGTCGTAGGCCATGATCACAGGCGTCTGGTGCGGGAACTGGGTGATGAAGTTGGTCCGCCGCAACTGGGCCGGATCGACGTTCAGCTGCCGCGCCGCCGTTTCCATCAACCGCTCGATCAGATAGCTCGCCTCCGGCCGGCCCGCGCCGCGATAGGCGTCGACCGGCGTGGTGTTGGTGTAGACCCCGATCACCTCGGCATGGATCGCCGGGATGTTGTACTGGCCCGACAGCAGCGTCGCGTAGAGATAGGTCGGCACCGAGGACGAGAACAGCGACATGTAGGCGCCGAAATTGGCGTAGGTCTTCACCTTGAGGCCGATGATCTTGTTGTTGGCGTCGAAGGCCATCTCGGCATGGGTGATATGATCGCGGCCATGCGCGTCGGTGAGGAAGGCTTCGGTGCGGTCGCCGGTCCACTTGACGGGACGGCCGACTTTCTTCGAGGCCCACAGCGCCACCATCTCCTCGGGATAGATGAAGATCTTGGAGCCGAAGCCGCCGCCGACGTCGGGCGCGATCACGCGCAGCTTGTGCTCGGGGGCGATGTTGTAGAACGCCGAGAGCACGAGACGGGCGACGTGCGGGTTCTGCGACGTCGTATAGAGGGTGAAGTGCTCCTCCGCGGTGTCGTAATCGGCGATCGCCGCGCGCGGCTCCATCGCATTCGGCGCGAGGCGGTTGTTGGTGACGTCGAGCTTCACCACATTGGCGGCTTTCGAGAAGGCAGCATTCACCGCGCCCTCGTCGCCGATCACCCAATCATAGACCTGGTTGCCGGGCGCCTCAGGATGAAGCTGCGGCGCGCCGGGCTTGATGGCGGCGTGCATGTCGGCGACCGCGGGGAGCTCCTCGTAGTCGACCACGACGGCTTCCGCCGCGTCGCGCGCGAGATTCTTGCTGTCGGCGATCACGACGGCAATTGCCTGTCCGACGAAGCGCACCGTCTCCGGCGCCATCGCCGGCCATGCGCCCATCTTCATCGGGCTGCCGTCCTTGGAGGTGATGGCCCATCCGCAGATCAGGTTGCCGACCTTGTCGTCGACCAGCTCCTGTCCGGTGAGCACCGCGACCACGCCCGGCATCTTCAGCGCCGCGGACGAGTCGATCTTCTTGACCTTGGCGTGCGCGTGCGGGCTGCGGATGAAATAGGCATGGGTCATACCCGTCAATTTGATGTCGTCGACGTAACGGCCCTTGCCGGTAATGAAACGCTTGTCTTCCTTGCGCACGACGCGTGCGCCGATGCCTTCAACACCCATGTCTGGTCCTCCCGACCGGAAATTTCCTTGATCGCGCCGTCCATCGACGGCTGCGACGGTTGTTCTTGTTTCGAGGCGCGCCGCTTACTCGGCCGCCTGCGAGACCTTCATGCGGCCGGCGGCGTCCAGCACCGCCTTGACGATGTTGTGATAGCCGGTGCAGCGACAGATATTGCCTTCGAGCTCGGTGCGGACGGTCGCCTCGTCGAGCTGTCCACCATGGCGGTGCACGATGTCGATCGCCGACATGATCATGCCCGGCGTGCAATAGCCGCACTGCAGGCCATGATTGTCGCGGAAGGCGGCCTGCATCGGGTGCAGTTCGTCGCCCTTGGCGATGCCCTCGATCGTGGTGACGCTGGCGCCGTCGGCCTGCCCCGCCAGCATGGTGCAGGATTTCACCGCGCGGCCGTCCATGTGCACGACGCAGGCGCCGCACTGGCTGGTGTCGCAGCCGACATGGGTCCCGGTCAGGTTGAGGTGATCGCGCAGGAGCTGGACCAGCAGCGTGCGGTCCTCGACATCGACAGCAACGGCCTTGCCGTTGACCGTCAGTTTGACTGTAGACACTTGAAGTCCTCCCAAAGTTATTTTGATTGGTTCTAATTAGAGACAGCGCAAACGAAACTTTGCAACTGGGTTTTTGCTGACCGCGGTCATGGAAGGGTCATCGTGATGACGGTCGCCGATCTGCGATTCGGCCACAACGTCTCGTGCCGCCGCCATCACGTGCTGCGACATTGTGGGAGACACACGGAAAGTCGCAGCTAGCATCTGCAATGGCGTGCTCGGCTGCCGCCGCAATAGGCGCGTGAGCCGGTCGCGCGTGCCGTGGTCATCTCGCCGCTTGCCTTGGACCTAGGCCCGGTCGTGCGTCGTTCCTCCCTTTAATGCCGTGCTCGTTGCGCGAATAGGAGCATGCGCCCCCGCCTTTGTAATCGCGATCTTGGTAGTAGGACGAGACGACTTAAGCCATTGATTTTGCTTACGGCAATGCAGCGAAATCATGCCCCGGGGCGAGGCCGGCGGGCCAATCGCCGGGCCATGCGCGCCTAGTACTTCCTGGCGATTGAACGCAGCCGCCCGTGCCCCTAGTCGAGCCGTACAGGCAACGGCAACAAGGGTGGAAGCGATGCAGATGAACGACAGTCAGCGGATCCCGGCGTCGAAGGACACGGTGTGGGCTGCGCTCAACGATCCCGAAATTCTCAGGCGCTGCATTCCCGGCTGCCAATCGCTCGAGATGGCGTCGCCGACCGAGATGACGGCGACCGTGGTGCTGAAGGTCGGTCCGGTGAAGGCGGCGTTCAGCGGCAAGGTGAGGCTGACCGATATCGATGCGCCCAACGGCTATCGCATCGTCGGCGAGGGCGCCGGCGGCGTCGCCGGCTTTGCCAAGGGCGGCGCGAAGGTCAGGCTGGAAGAAGAAGCCCCTGATGTCACCATCCTGCACTACGAGGCCGATGCGCAGATCGGCGGCAAGCTCGCACAGCTCGGCTCGCGATTGATCGACTCGACGTCGCGAAAACTCGCCGCGAGCTTCTTCGAAAATCTCGCCGGCGTGGTAGCGCCATCATCGTGATTGATGCGCGATGCCGCCTTCATTCGAACGCGCATTTCAAGCTGCAAAACAAGGGCAGGACGCAAGGCGCGACAACAAGATGAGCGGCGAAAGCCGCCGATGATTTGCACTACTACCTTCCGCCTATACTAAGCGCGAAACGGCGATGCTGTAATTTCGAACGATGGCTCGCAGGCGAACTGCGCATCACGAGCGCAGTGCGCTCAGGCGCCCAACGAGGCGTGCACAACAACATCGCGGAGGGAATACATGACCTTTGGAACGAAGGGCTTCTTGGCCGGCATCTCCATGATTGCGATGCTCGCCGCCGTTACACCGGGCGTTCGCGCCAACGACTCGGTGCTCAACGCGCAATCCGATTCGAATCAATGGGCCGTTGCCGGCCACGATTACGGCAACACGCGCTTCAGCCCGCTCAAGCAGATCAACACCGAGAACGCCGGGAAGCTGACGCTCGCTTACTCCTTCTCGCTGGCGTCGTTGCGTTCGAACGAATCCTCGCCGATCGTCATCGGCAACACGCTGTACGTTTCGAGCTCGTGGGGTCCGAAATACGTCTATGCGCTCGATGCGGCGACGGGGCAGCGCAAATGGACCTGGGAGCCCGATATTCCCGAGGACGTGCTGCAATACGCCTGCTGCGACGTGAACAGCCGCGGCGTCTCCTACGCCGACGGCAAGATCTTCGTCGGCCGCCTCGACGGCAAGCTGACCGCGCTCGATGCCGCGACCGGCAAGTCGCTGTGGACGGCGAAGGTGGTCGACTACAAGCAGGGCTCGGTCATCACCTCGCCGCCGCTCGTCGTGCGCGACAAGGTCATCACCGGTTTCGGCGGCGGCGAATACGGCGTGCGCGGCGCGCTGCTGGCCTTCGACATCAACACCGGCAAGCAGGTGTGGCAGACCTACACCGTTCCTTCGCCGGACGAGCCCGGCGGCGATTCCTGGAAGGGCGACTCCGCCCAGCATGGCGGCGGCGCGGCCTGGCTGGTCGGCTCCTACGATCCGAAGACCGACACGGTCTATTGGGGCACCAGCAATCCCGCCCCGTGGAACACGGCGGTGCGTTCGACCGGCGACGGCAACTTCGGCAAGCTGACCAACCTCTACACGGCTTCGACGCTCGCGCTCGATCCCAACACCGGCAAGATCAAGTGGCACATCCAGACCACGCCGGCCGACGCGTGGGACTATGACGGCGTCAACGAAGCCGTGCTCGCGGATCTCAAGATCGGCGGCAGCACCGTTCCGACGCTGATGAAGGCCGACCGCAACGGCTTCTTCTTCGTCGCCAACCGTGAGACCGGCAAGGTGCTGTCGGCGGAGAAATACGTGTTCTCCAACTGGGCCAAGAAGTGGGACGTCGCCACGATGCGCGCGGTCGAGGATCCCGACAAGCGTCCCGGGCCGGGCCATCCCGCCAAGGACATCTGCCCGAACCTGATCGGCGGCAAGAACTGGCAACCGATGTCGTTCAATCCGCAGACCGGCCTCGTCTACATCCCGTCCAACAACGTCTGCATGGACTGGTCGGTCAGCGACGTCACTTACAAGCGCGGCGTGTTCTATCTCGGCGCCGAATTCCCGACCAAGGAAGGCCCCGGCGGCTTCCTCGGCGAGCTCGTCGCCTGGGATCCGGTCGCGCAGAAGAAGGTCTGGTCGATCAAGGAAGACCTGCCCTTCAACGGCGGCACGCTGACCACCGGCGGCGGCCTCGTGTTTGCCGGCAACATCCATGGCGACTTCCGTGCCATCGATGCGAAGTCCGGCAAGGTGCTGTGGAGCAAGAATCTCGGCTCCGGCATCGGCGCAGGTCCGGTGACCTATCAGGTCGACGGCAAGCAATATGTCGCCATCGTCGTCGGCCGCACCGCTGCGCTGCCTGCGTTCCTGGGCGAGGTAGGAAAGAAGATGACGGCCGCAGCCCCCGAGGGCGGCTCGCTCTTCGTGTTCTCCGTCCAGTGACAACTCGCGCGCGTATCCTCGAGGTGACGGGATACGCGCGCGCTTTCTCCGGATTTTAGCTGCGGCATCGGCCGATGCCTGGTGCCGCTGCGCCCGGCTCAACGAGCTCCGGCGCAACAAAGCCAACACCAAGGGAGACGAGGATGCGTCCGAATCATTCCGCCACCGGTGCGAGCCGACATCGCGCCATCGCAGGCCTGCTCGCATGTGCCGCCGCGGCGCTGATCGTTCCGGCCTCGCCGCTGCAGGCCAACGAGGCGCAACCGTTCCGTCTCTGCGCCGATCCGACCAACCTTCCATTCTCCAGCGACAGTTCGTCGAAGCCGGGCTTCTATGTCGAGATCGGGCAGGCCTTGGCGCAGGCGCTCGGCCGGCCGATCGCCTATGACTGGTACAAATCCTATTTCGGCAAGCGCACGGTGCGGGTCACGCTGCTCGGCAAGCAATGCGACGCCATGATCGGGCTGCCGCGGTCCGCAGATTTCATGGGCCCGGCCGTGATCTTCTCCGACGCCATCGCCAAAGAGGGCTATGCCCTCGTCGCCACCAAGGAATCTGCGAAGGGCGCGGCGATCGGCGGCATCGAGGGCCTCAAGGGCAAGCGCGTCGCCGTGCAGTTCGCCAGCACGCCGCAAAACCTGCTCGCGAGCCGCGACGACATCCAGAAAGTGACGGTGCTGTCGCCTGAGGAGGGCATGCAGGCGCTCGACCAGGGCCGGGCCGACGTCGCCTTCATCTGGGGCCCGGTCGCCGGCTGGCTGAACAAGACCAGCTACGGCGGCCGCTACCAGATCGAGCTCACCGAGGGCGAGGGCCTGTCATGGGACGCCGCCATCGGCTTTGCCAAGGCCTCGACCGAGTTGCGCGACCGCGTCAATGCCGTGCTGCCGCAGCTTCAGGGCAAGATCGGCGAGCTCGCCGTGAAATACGGTTTGCCGGGCGGCGCGCCGGTTCGCTTCGGCGCAGCGCCGACGCCAGCGCCGCTGACGACGGGCACGGGAAGCGGAGCCGGCGTCGTCCAGGTCGCCAATGTCGTGGCGACTGAGACCAAGGGCGATGCGGTCACGCCGGGCCTTGAGGCCGTCGGCGCGGGCAAGGAGATCTTCAACGGAACCTGCGCCCACTGCCACGGTCCCGATGCGATCCAGAGCGAGCGCAAGATCGATCTGCGGCTGCTGCGTCACCGCTACGGCGACGAGATGCGCGAGAAATATTTGACCACCGTGCAGGAGGGACGGCCGAACAAGGGCATGCCGGCCTGGAAGGAGGTCTATACCGAGGACCAGGTCAACAGCATCTATTCCTTCCTGCTGACGGTCCAGGTCGAATCGAACGATTGAACGGTCTTGACCGAACCCGATCGGGAGGATGTGGTAGCGTTCATCCGGCGCCATCCCGGTGCCGGATTGATGCCGGATGGTTCCGCCTCTTCCGCTGCGGCGGCGGATGCCCGTACGGTGCAGCATTCGGCGGTGCAGTCCTGTGAAGGCGCCATGACCAGCTTCCTGATCATCGACGATCATCCGCTGTTTCGCGAGGCCCTCGGTAATGCGGTGCGGCTGGCTCTGCCGGAGGCGCGGATTGTCGAGGCGATGTCGATCGAGGACGCCCTTCACATCCTGACGGCCGAGCAGGGCGAGGGCATCGACCTCGCACTGCTCGACCTCCTGCTGCCCGATGCGACCGGCTTCTCCGGCTTTCTGCGCTTGCGCGAGGCCCATCCACGCCTGCCCGTCGCCATCGTGTCGAGCGAGGAGGACCAGCGCGTCGTTCGCGAGGCGCTGGAGCTTGGGGCCGCGGGTTTTCTGCCGAAGTCGCTGTCGAAGCGCGAGCTGGCGCAGTCGATCGAGGGCGTGCTGAACGGATCGGTGTCGGTGCCGAAGGATTTCGTGGTAACGTCGCAGCGGCGTCGGGCCGAGGCCAGCAAGGCGCTCGAGGTCAAGCTGCGCGAGCTCACGCCGCAGCAGCTTCGCGTGCTCGATCTGCTGCGGCGCGGCTATCCGAACCGGCAGATCGGCCAGGAGCTTCAGCTCGCCGAGTCCACGGTGAAGGCGCATATCACCGAAATTCTGCGCAAACTCGGCCTGTTCAGCCGCAACAAGGCGATCATCGAGATCGGCAAGGTGGACCTGCCGGATCCCAAGGCCCGGCCTTATGCGCGGGCCGACCGCGGGCGGCCGCAATGACGCGCAATATCCTGCTTGATCTGGATCAAACCGGTCTGGTCCGGCTGCGACATTCTCGTTTCGGCGTCGAACCCTTCGATCATCTGGCCAATCAACCGGGAATGGCTCACGCGTGATGCGATTTCTGATCGTCGAAGACCATCCGTTGTTTCGAGAAGCCTTGGAGGGCGCGCTCCAGATGGCGGCGCCGGCGGCCGAGATCCTTCAGGCGACGTCGATCGACGGTGCGCTCGAGCAGGCCGCGGCGGCTGCCGAGCTCGACCTCATCCTGCTCGATCTGTCGATGCCGGGCACCACGGGCCTTTCCGGCATCATCCGCATCCGCAAGGCCTTTCCCAGGATTCCCGTCGTCATCGTATCAGGGCATCAGGATCCGCAGATCATAGCCGGCGCCTTGTCGCTCGGCGTCTCCGGCTACATCCTCAAATCGTCCTCCAAGCAGGAGCTGGCGCAGTCGATCGGCGAGGTGCTGCGCGGTGCGGTCTGTGTCCCAGCCGCCTATCGCGGGCTCGTCCGCCCGCAACGCGCCGCCGGCCCGGCGCAGGATCTGCTGAAACGCCTGCACGAGCTGACGCCGCAGCAATTGCGCGTGCTCGAAATGCTCAAACGCGGCCTGCAGAACAAGCAGATCGCCTTCGAGCTGAACATCTCCGAGACCACGGTGAAGGTCCACGTCTCCGACATCCTGCGCAAGCTCAACGTGCTCAGCCGCACCAAGGCCATCGTCGAAATGTTCCGGATCGATTTCGCGACCCTGGCCGGCGAAGGCGCCGGCCTGAAGGGGGAGCGTTCGCAGGCCGATCCGCCCTCAGGATAATCCGGTGTCATTCGTCGGAACGAGGCGAGCCGCGGTTCAAGCCGGTAGCGGCTGGCCGGCTTGCTCGCGAGCGATGTAGTCGGCGTACCAGTCCGGCCAGTTCGCATCGTACTGACCGCCGTTCCGCTTCTCGTGCTCACCGTGTGCCTTAGCCGCACGTCGGAGCGCGCTCGCGAGCTCGGACGAGGAGGTGAATGTTGTTCCTGCTGGCTCTACGCGTCCCGGCAATCGCGTGGTGATCTCCTGGAACAGCCAGCCGTTGCCATCGGGATCGTTGAATGAGACGTACGAGCGATAGCTGGCGCGTGCGGGATCCAGACCAGCAATCCGACGGCGCCCGAACAGATAAGGCTCGTCGGGTCCGGTGTGCACGTCGCCTTCAGCGTGGAAGACTTCGCTGACCTCGACGCCGCGACCGCGCAGATCGTCTCGCGCGGCTTCAATGTCGGAGACGATCAGGTACAGACCCTGGGCGGAGCCGGGCGCCGCCGCGGTCACGTTCTTGCCGAAAATGACCGAGGAGGGGGAGCCGGGAGGTGTGAACTGGATGACGCGGTAGTCGTCAGGCCCGGCGAAATCGGCATCGAGCCGCCATCCGAGGTTCGCATAGAACTTCTTGGCGCGATCGATGTCCGAAACAGGGATGACGACGACTTCGAGCTTCATGTCGATCGTTGGCGCTTGGGTGGTCTCATTTGCATCGGGGGCAGGCATTGCTTCTCTCCTGATTATAAGCGGTTACGATATAATCGTGTACGAGATATAAAATACCTTGGAGCCTCAATGTCAACCTTCCGATTTAATCGGACACGATATATATGCACGCGGAGTTTCACATGTCCGTGTTGGAAAGGGCACCCCCATGAGCCTGAAGAACGGTCCCAGAGCCGAATTCAGAGACGATTCCAGAGATGATTCAACGACCAATCAGCCGAAACCGGCCGAGGGCGACCGGCGCCTCGACGATTTCCTGTGCTTCGCGATCTATTCGGCCAACCTCGCCTACGGACGAGCCTACAAGCCGGGCCTCGATGAGCTCGGCCTAACCTACCCCCAGTGGATCGCGATCGTGGCGCTGTGGGAGCAGGACGACCAAACCGTCAGCGAACTCGGCGACAAGATGTTCCTGGAATCCAACACCCTGACGCCGATCCTCAAAAAGCTCGAGGCGGCAGGCTATTTGCGCCGCCAGCGCGATCCCGCCGACGAGCGGCAGGTGCGCGTCAGTCTCACCGACGCCGGCCGACGCCTCCGCGAGAAAGGCATGCACATGAATCTCGTGAAGTCGAGCGGACTAAAGCCCGATGAGTTCGCGCGGCTGCAGAAAAGCGTCGTCAAGCTCCGCGACAATCTAATCAAGGCGATGGAGGAGGAGTGACAGGCCCCTGTCTACTTTGCATGGGGTTGTTTTCGACATTCTTGTCTTGGCTACGTCCGATAGCCCCGCCGCAAGGAAGGCGAGGCGAAGATCATCCGCGCTTCAGCTCAGCAGGAACGACAGCAGCGCCCGCATCTCGGCCGGCTTGATCGGCTTCTTCAGCACTTCGAGGCCCTGCAGGCTCGCCTGCTTCGCCGCCTGTTCGGAATAGTCGGCGGTGATGATCATGGCGGGCGTGTCGAGCTTCAAATGCTCCCGCACGTCGGTGATGGCCGACAGGCCGCTTTCGCCGTGGTCGAGATGGAGGTCGGCGATCACGACATCGGGCGCGCCGCCGAGCTCGCTGAGGCGCACGAGCGCGTCCGCACCCGATCGCGTGGTCGCGACGTCGCAGCCCCATCCCTCCAGCAGCGCGGCCATCGCCTCCGAGCCGTTCGGATCGTTCTCGATCAGCAGGATCTTGGCGCCTTCGAGCCCGCTGTAATCGTAGTGCCGCGCGGCGGGCGCGACCTCCTGCACCTCGTCGGCGACCTCGGCGAGGTCGGCCGGCTCCAGCTCCAGGGTGAAGGTCGATCCCTTGCCGAGCTGTGACGACAGCCGCACCTCGTGCCCGAGCTCGCTGGCGAAGCGGCGGACGATGGAGAGGCCGAGCCCGAAGCCGGCTTGGTCGGCCGCGTTGGCATCGCCGCGCTGGAATTCGCGGAAGATCGCCTCCTGCTGCGCCTGCGCGATCCCGGGTCCGGTGTCGGAGACCTGGACGCAGATCTGCCCGCTGCGCGGCCGGCATCCGATCACGACGCCGCCGCTGCGGGTATAGCGAATGGCATTGGCGAGCAGGTTCTGCAGGATCCGCCGCAGCATCATCGCGTCCGACATCACCGCGAGCTGAGAGGGGCGGATGCGCAAGGACAGGCCTTGCCGCGCGGCGATCGGCTCGAACTCGTTGCGGAGCTGCTCGAACAGGGGGGCCAGCGCGATCGCGCGCACGTCGGGCTTGAGCGCGCCGGAATCGAGCTTGGCGATCTCCAGCAGCGAGCGCAGCAGGTCCTCCAGCATCACCAGCGAGCGGCTCGCCTGGTCGATCAGCACGCCCGCTTCCTGCGACTCCATCATCTCCGTCAGTGCGGACAGGGTCAGGCGCGCCGCGTTGAGCGGCTGCAACAGATCGTGGGTGACCGAGATCAGCACGGAGGATTTCAGCGAGCTTGCCGCCTCTGCCTGCTGCTTGGCGCGGTAGAGCCCCTCATTGGCACGCTCGACCGAATGCAGCGCCTCGCGCAATTGGTGCGTCCGGTCGCGAACCTTGTTGTCGAGCGCGATGGCGGTTTCGAACAATGAAAAGGCGTTGAGCTGCTGGTCCATCGAGCGCTCGACGCGCGACATCAGCGCGGCATTGATCTTCCTCAACTTGGCGGCCTCGCGCCTGAGCTGGTCGACCGCATCGGGGCCCTGCCACATGTCCGTCACGACGGGCGCCTTCCGATCGCAACTCCCGTGAAGGTCTGGTTCACATGCATGGAGCCGAACTGCTCGCCGTAAGTGTGAAAGCCGACCACACGGTTCTGCCGGTACAGTTCTGACATGTCGCGGGCGAGCTGATGCTGCTCGGCATCGAGCCGGCGGAGCAGGCATTCGAAGCCGATATAGAGCGAGACGTCTCCGATCTGGTCGCGGATGTCGGCGAACGTCTCGCGGGCCGCGCCGACCAGGCTTCGCGAGGTCGCGGCGGTCAGCACCATGCCCTCGTCGATGGCGCAGAAGAAATGCAAGGAGCCGTCCGGCTCGACGCGCTGGATCGAGCGTGCGTAATAGGCGCCGCCGACGCGCACGAGGACCGGATGCGAGGCGAAGGAGAACGGATCGAGCTTGGCATCCATGATGCCGACCACGCGCGAATATTCTTGCGCGGCAGGCTCTGCGTTCAACTCCCGGACCATGCGGTTTTCGATGTCGGCCTCGGTCACCACCATCTTCTGCGCCTGCGGCTCGAAATTGTCGCACTTGAAGACGCGGAACGGCAACGAGGTGTTCAGCAGGATCAACAGGGCAGCATTGCTGTGTGCCTTGCCGTCGAAAAACACGAACGTCTTCTCGAAGCGCAGCCCGTCGCCTGCCGACCCGCCGACGACCGGAATGTCGTCCAGCGATGCATAGATCGCGGACATCACCGCTTCTTCGCGGCGGCACAGGCCGTCGATCAGGACTAGGCCGAAGGGACTGCCGCGCTCGACCTGCGGCGTGGCCCGCAACAGCTCGTGCCGGAGCTCGCCGCCGATCCTGCGGCCGTCCTCGACGCGGAAGCTGTCGAGATTGAAGATCGGCCGCACCACCGCGGAAAAGTCCGCGCGGCTGAACGCCAGCGCCACGACGCTGTTCTCGTCCCAGCCGTCAGGAGCAAGCTCGCCCGCGGTGGTACAGCCGCAGACTTGTGTGTCGTCGAATTGGCGGCTGATCTCCGCGATGAAGCGATCGGGGTCGTAGCTGGGGGAGACGAACACCAGGATCAGCGCCAGCCCGTCGGACGGGAGCTGGGCCGCCAGCTCGGCCACGGCGTCATCGACGCTCGCGGCCTTCGACTTGGCCACGGCAACGCCAGACGCACCGCCAAACCGAAAATCGGTTTGCCCCACTCCGTTTCTCCCTTAAGGCTCGGTCTGATGCCAAGTGCCTGATAATTATCGAGAGTAGGGCGTTTTCCGGTGAGCCGCAACACGGCAGCCGCTCCCCGCAAGCCCGGTCGGATTTACCACCCCTTGAGGATTCTGCCCTAATTTTCCGCAACGTTCGGAAAGGGCTGCTTCCGGGCCGCAGAATCACATGAGCTGGGGGTTGGGAATGTCCGGGCGTACCGCGTCGCCGTCGAAGCGTGCACTATTTCCGACTCCCAAGTTCCGCGCAAAGATCATACTCGGCTTCGCCGCCGTGCTGGTGATCTCCGCCGGCAGCATGGCGTTTTCCTATTTCGGCTTCGAGCGGGTCGCCGCCGGGGTCGGATCCTACCGCAGCAGCGTGTCGGAGGCCGATCTCGCGCGCAACATCGATCGCGAGCTGCTCGCCTATCGTTCGGCCGTCAGATATTTCGTCGTCACCGGCAAGGAAGACGACGCCAAGGCGGCGCTCGATGCCGAGGCCAGCCTGAAGAATGCCATCGACCAGGCCGTCAAGAGCGCCAAGCAGCCGCCGCGGCAGGAAAGCCTCGGCAAGCTCGCCAAGGAGTTCTCCAACTTCTCCGCCACCTTCGCCAAGGTGCTCCAGGCCAAGCGAGACAGCGCGCTGCTGGTGCAGAACCAGCTCCAGCGCCAAGCCAATCTCCTGAAGTACAAGCTCGACGACATCGGCAACAACGCCTCCGACGCCGAAGCGCAGGCGATCGAGTTTGGCACCAAGCAGGTCAACGCCCAATTCCAGACCGCAAGCGCTGCAGCCACCCAGTTCGTGCTGACGTCCGATCAGGCGATCGCGAACAGCGCCTTGGCGCGGCTGAAGTTCGTCGAGAACTCGCTGGGCGCGGTCTATTCCATGGACGACAAGATTGTCGCTGGCCTCAAGGAGGCCAAGTCCATCCTCGGCGCCTATCGCGAGGCGCTGGAGAAGTTGATCGCCAACGCCAAGCTGGTCGATGGCCTCGTCACGGAGATGAGCGGCTCGGCCGGCGCGATCCAGCAAGGCGCCACCGCCATGAAGGCGGACCTCGTCGCCGAGCAGCAGCGGCTGGATTCGGAGTCGGCGGCGACCATCGGGCAGACCGAGCAGCTGGTGCTGATGCTGGCCGTCGGCGGCACGCTGTTAGGCGCGGTCCTCGCCTTCCTGCTCGGCACCGGCATCTCGCGGCCGATGATTGCGATGTGCAAGGCGATGCGCGAGCTGGCCTCGGGCAATTTCGATGTCGTGTTGCCGGGCCTGGGGCGCAAGGACGAGATCGGCGAGATGGCCGGCGCGGTCGAGGAGTTCAAGATCCAGGCCGTTGCAAAGGCCGAGCGCGATGCCGCCGCCAGCGAAGTGCAGAACCGCGAGCAGGCCGCAAGCCGCCGCGCCGAACTGATCCGCTTTGCCGACGATTTCGAGAGCGCGGTCGGCGCCATCGTCTCCAACGTCTCGGCCTCGGCCGTGCAGCTGGAATCGGCCGCCTCCACGCTGACCCGCACCGCCGAGACCACGCAGAGCCTGTCGAGCCAGGTCGCTGGCGTCTCCGAGCAGGCCTCCTCCAACATGCAGTCGGTCGCGACCGCGACCGAAGAGTTGTCGGCCTCGGTCGAGGAGATCGGCCGCCAGGTGCGCGATTCCAGCCGCATCGCAGAGGCTGCCGTCATGCAGGCCAAGGAGACCGACGGCCGCATCGGCAAGCTGTCGCACGCGGCACAGCAGATCGGCGAGGTGGTCAAGCTGATCACCGCGATCGCCGAGCAGACCAATCTGCTCGCGCTCAACGCCACCATCGAGGCCGCCCGCGCCGGTGAAGCCGGCCGCGGCTTCGCCGTCGTGGCGAGCGAGGTGAAGTCGCTGGCAAGCCAGACCGCGAAGGCGACCGACGAGATCTCCTCGCACATCACGGGCATGCAGGGCGCCACCGCCGAATCGGTTGCCGCGATCAAGGAGATCGGCGCGACGATCGGCCAGATCTCGTCGATCTCGACCTCGATCGCGAGCGCGGTGGAGCAGCAGGGCGCGGCCACGCAGGAGATCGCCCGCAGCGTCCAGACCGTCGCGCAGGGCACCCAGACCGCGGCCACCGATATCGGCGAGGTCAACCGCGGCGCCGCCGAGACCGGCTCGGCCTCCGAAGAGGTGCTGAACTCGGCCAAGACACTATCGAGCGAAAGCACCCGCCTTCGCACCGAGCTCGACCGCTTCATGGCGAACATCAGGGCGGCGTAGTAAAGCGCACCTTAACAAATCCCTACGTCACCTAACCGCCAGTTGCGGCGCCACAAGTTTACCGCAGCTTATCCTTTGCCGGTTACCGTGCACACGAGTCGGAAGCGGGCTGCTTCCCGGCTGCGCCTGGTTTTCCGCGAATGGAATGGGGTGGGGGAATGTCGGTCACGTCCAAATCGAGCCAATCGAAGTCGCGCCAATCGAAGCTGCCAACGCTGCGTTTTCGCGCAAAAATCATCCTCGGCTTCGTGGCGGTGCTCGCCATCCTCGCCGTCAGCATGGCGTTCGCCTATTTCGGCTTCGAGCGGATCGCAGGCGCTGTGGCCTCCTACCGCACCAGCGTAGCGGAAGCCGATCTGGCGCGGACGGTCGATCGCGAGCTGATCGCCTATCAGGGGCTGGCACGGGCCTATACCCTGACCGGCGCAGCTGATGACGAGACCGCGGCCAAGGCCGCTGAAGGAAATCTGAAGAGCGCGATCGCCAAATCGATGGCCGCCACCACGGGCGCGGCTCGCCGCGAGCAGGTCGGCAAGCTCGAGGCCGAGTTCCAGAGCTTTACGAAAGTCTTCAGCGAGATCATCACGCTGACGCGCGAGAACAACAAGATCGCGGCCGACGAGCTCAACAGTGTCGGCAACAAGATCCGCTTCAAATTCGACGATCTCGCCGACACCGCGGCGCTGGCGGGTCTCTCCTCGGTGCAGACCACGGCCAAGGACATCACCTCGCAATATCTGGCGGTCTCGACCTCGGTCAGCGCTTTCGTCGCCAAGCCGGAGCCGAAGACCGCCGACGGCGTGATCGCCCGCATCAAGTTCCTCGAGACGCTGCTGGTCTCCGTCTACGCGAACGACCAGAAGATCACCGATCGCGTCAAGGAGATCGGCGATCTCTTGAAGCAGTACCGCACCTCGTTCGCAAAGCTGACCGAGAACGTGAAGGTCATCGTCAAGCTGAACGGCGAGATGACCAAGACGGCGGCGACCATCCTCAAGCTCTCGGCCGAGCTGCGTTCGGATCTCACCGCGGACCAGCAACGCATCGAGGCGAGCGCCAATGCGACGATCGTAGAGACCCAGCAGCTGATGTTGATGATGGCGCTCGGCGGGCTGGCCATCGGCATCGTGCTGGCCTTGTGGCTCGGCAACGGCATCTCGCGGCCGATGATCGCGATGTGCAAGGCGATGCGGGAGCTCGCCTCGGGCAATTTCGATGTCGTGTTGCCGGGCCTGGGGCGCAAGGACGAGATCGGCGAGATGGCCGGCGCGGTCGAGGAGTTCAAGATCCAGGCCGTCGCTAAGGCCGAGCGCGATGCCGCCGCCAGCGAAGTGCAGAACCGCGAGCAGGCCGCAAGCCGCCGCGCCGAGCTGATCCGCTTTGCCGACGATTTCGAGAGCGCGGTCGGCGCCATCGTCTCCAACGTCTCGGCCTCGGCCGTGCAGCTGGAATCGGCCGCCTCCACGCTGACCCGCACCGCCGAGACCACGCAGAGCCTGTCGAGCCAGGTCGCTGGCGTCTCCGAGCAGGCCTCCTCCAACATGCAGTCGGTCGCGACCGCGACCGAAGAGCTGTCGGCCTCGGTCGAGGAGATCGGCCGCCAGGTGCGCGATTCCAGCCGCATCGCAGAGGCTGCCGTGATGCAGGCCAAGGAGACCGACGGCCGCATCGGCAAGCTCTCGCATGCCGCCCAGCAGATCGGCGAGGTGGTCAAGCTGATCACCGCGATCGCCGAGCAGACCAATCTGCTCGCGCTGAACGCCACCATCGAGGCCGCCCGCGCCGGTGAAGCCGGCCGCGGCTTCGCCGTCGTGGCGAGCGAGGTGAAGTCGCTGGCAAGCCAGACCGCGAAGGCGACCGACGAGATCTCCTCGCACATCACGGGCATGCAGGGCGCCACCGCCGAATCGGTTGCCGCGATCAAGGAGATCGGCGCGACGATCGGCCAGATCTCGTCGATCTCGACCTCGATCGCGAGCGCGGTGGAGCAGCAGGGCGCGGCCACGCAGGAGATCGCCCGCAGCGTCCAGACCGTCGCGCAGGGCACCCAGACCGCGGCCACCGATATCGGCGAGGTCAACCGCGGCGCCGCCGAGACCGGCTCGGCCTCCGAAGAGGTGCTGAACTCGGCCAAGACACTATCGAGCGAAAGCACCCGCCTTCGCGCCGAGCTCGACCGCTTCATGGCGAACATCAGGGCGGCGTAGGTTCGCTGCTCCTGTAGCTCGCGGTCCCGAAGGGCCGCGCTATCGCCTTACACTCCGCTGTCCGGAACGACAGCGGAGTGAGTTCATTCCCTTCCGAACGCCCGCTTCAGCTCGACCTTCGCGCGCTCCAGTCGCGTGCGCTGCGTCTTGGGCAGCGTCTTGCCGGCGCGGTTGATGTAGAAGGTCAGCATCGACAGCGCCGACCGATAGGCGCCGGTCTTGCGTCGCGAGCTGTGCTCGGCCGAACGCTTCAGCGAGGCCGCAATCCTCTTCGCGCTGGTCAGCTTGAACACCCCTTGCTTGAGGTCGAGCGCATCGCTCTCCTCCGTCACGCGCTGCGACCAGCGCCTTGCGGCGCGTTTGGTGCTCTTGCGCGCGGTCCCGCTCCGCCGGGTGTTTGCCTTGCGTGCCGTCTTGCGCGGGCTGCTGTTTCGAGAATGTGTCGTCTTTCTGACCTGAGCCATGCGCCAACTCCTTGCGGGTCCAGCGGAAACGAGCGGTGCTCGCTGGCGTTCCCGCGGGAACCCGGCCCCCTCGCAAACGTTGTCGCAGGTGGCAGGCAGAATGCCGCACCCCGATGATCGGATCGACCCCGTCCACGTCATGTGAGCCGGGGCCGCTTCCATTGATCAGACGCAACAATCCGATGGAACTGCAGCAGAGCCCAGCGCTGAACTATGCACCCGTAGTCTCGGCGGCGGCCGTGACCGACCGCATCGTCGAGACCAGCATTCCCTCGCGGCTCGATGCGCTGCCGTGGAGCGGTTTTCACACCCGCGTCGTGCTCGCGCTGGGCATCACCTGGATTCTCGACGGCCTCGAGGTGACGCTTGCGGGTGCGCTCTCCGGTGCGCTGAAGCAAAGCCCATCGATGCAGTTCTCCAATCTCGATCTCGGCATCGCCAACTCCGCCTATCTCGCGGGCGCCGTGCTCGGTGCGCTCGGCTTCGGCTGGC
The DNA here is from genome assembly GCF_056156565.1 of Bradyrhizobium sp. JHI2711. Lineage (NCBI taxonomy): Bacteria > Pseudomonadati > Pseudomonadota > Alphaproteobacteria > Hyphomicrobiales > Nitrobacteraceae > Bradyrhizobium > Bradyrhizobium sp. JHI2711. The sequence goes on along the minus strand of NZ_JBPZPT010000003.1, from coordinate 1,001,268 downwards.
TGACCGACCGTATCGGCCGCAAGAAGCTGTTCTTCATCACGCTGGCGCTCTACCTCTCGGCAACGGCCGCAACCGCGCTGTCATGGGATGTCGCGAGCTATGCGCTGTTCCGCTTTCTCACCGGCGCCGGCATCGGCGGCGAGTACACAGCGATCAACTCGACGATCCAGGAGTTGGTGCCCGCACGCTATCGCGGCTGGACCGATCTTGTGATCAACGGCAGCTTCTGGATCGGGGCTGCGATGGGCGCAGTGGCGGCCATCGTGCTGCTCGATCCCGCAGTATTCGCTCCCGATCTCGGCTGGCGCCTGGCCTATCTGATCGGCGCCGCCCTCGGCCTCGTCGTGCTCTTGATGCGGATGTGGATCCCGGAAAGTCCGCGCTGGCTGATGATTCATGGTCGTCCCGACGAGGCCCATGCCATCGTCGACGGGATCGAGCGGTCGGTGATCGGGCACGACCAGGATACGAGCGACGGACGCTTCACCAAGATCCGCCTGAAGATGCGCGATCACACGCCGATCCCCGAGGTGGTCCACACCTTGTTTTCGGTCTATCGCCGGCGCGCATTGGTCGGCCTCGTTCTGATGAGCGCGCAGGCATTCTTCTACAACGCCATCTTCTTCACCTTCGCGCTGGTGCTGACCGATTTCTACGGCATCAAGGCCGACCACGTCGGCTGGTACTTGCTGCCGTTCGCGGCCGGCAATTTCCTCGGGCCGCTGCTGCTCGGCCGCTTGTTCGATACGCTGGGACGCCGCACCATGATCACGTTCACCTATGGCGCATCGGGCCTGTTGCTGGCGCTATCAGGCTATCTGTTCTCGATCGGTGTCCTGAGCGCGCAGGGGCAGACCATCGCCTGGATGGTGATCTTCTTCTTCGCCTCGCCCGCCGCGAGCGCGGCCTATCTCACCGTCAGCGAGACCTTTCCCCTCGAGGTTCGCGCGCTGGCGATCGCGGTGTTCTATGCGGTCGGCACCGGCATCGGCGGCGTGATCGGGCCGGCGTTGTTCGGCGCGCTGATCGACACGGGATCGCGCACCAGCGTATTCGCCGGCTATCTGCTGGGGGCCGTCCTGATGATCGCGGCTGCGATCGTGGCGTGGCGCTATGCCGTCGCCGCCGAGCGCAAATCGCTCGAACACATCGCGCGGCCGCTCGCCTTTATGGAGTAGACTGATGAAATCGGAACTTGCGGAAATGGCGTTGGACCAGAAGCTCACCATACCTGATGACGACGAGACGCCGGAAACGGTGCCGGTGCCGCATGCGTTGGTGCCGCATCTCGATGAAATCGCCATTCTGCTCGACATCGATGGCACGCTGCTTGAGCTGATGCCGACGCCGCGCGAGGTGTGGGTGCCGCCGGGCCTGTCGGAAACGCTGAAAGCTTTGACCGAGCGCACCTCGGGGGCGCTGGCGCTAGTCAGCGGCCGCTCGCTCAACGACATCGACCTGATCTTCGCGCCCGACGTGTTCCGCGCCGTCGCCGGTCATGGCGCGGAGATGCGGCTGGCGGTGGACAGTGAAGCGGATGCCCTGCACGCGCCGCCGCTCGACAAGGAGCTGAAGCGGCGCCTCGCCGCCATCGCCAAGCTCAGCCCTGGAATCCTGCTCGAGGACAAGGGCTATTCGCTCGCGCTGCATTACCGCCTGGCGCCGCATGCGGAGAAGGCGATCTACGAATCCGTCTCACTGATCCGCGCCGATCTGCCCAATGCGCCGATCGAGGTGCTGCCGGGCAAGTTCGTCTGCGAGATCAAGCATTCCGGATTCACCAAGGCGAGCGGCGTGCGCGAGTTGATGAAGCGCGCGCCGTTCAAAGGACGTCGTCCGCTGTTCATCGGTGACGACGTCACCGATGAGACCGTGTTCGCGATCATGCCCGACATGGACGGGCTGGCGTTCTCGGTCGGCCGCCGCGCCATGGGCGTGAATGGCCACTTCGATGCGCCGGCGGATGTGCGTGCGTTCCTTGCGCACCTGCTCGATCCCAGGTGAAACCAAGGCAGCGTCATCTCGCAGACACAAAGGCTTGCATCGCAGCGCCATTGCGCGGTGCGATGCATGCTGCGCAACAGGACCGGAAACGCTGTCTTTGCAGCGAAATGACTGGGTTCCACGAGCGAAACCAGTTCCAACGCGCACGCCCGATTTTGGTTTCAATTGGTTGAAACGATGATCAGGAACCATATTGATGAACGGCAGTTAAATGGGGCGGAATGAACAGGAGGGGACGACCTGTGAACTTGATCGTCGTTTCAAATCGCGTCGCCCGCGGCAAACCCAACGAGCCCATGACGGGCGGCCTTGCGGCGGCATTGCTTCCCGTTGTGGAACATTCTGGTGCGATCTGGGTCGGTTCCTCCGGCCGGGTGCGTGATGGCCACCAGAAGGAGCCGTTCGCCGAGATCGAGGCGCTCGGGACAGGCGCGATTGCGACGTTGGATCTGCCGGCGGCCCATTACGGCGGATACTACGAAGGCTTTGCCAATTCGGCGCTGTGGCCGGCGCTGCATTCGCGCAGCGACCTGATCCGCGTCTCGCGCGAGGACTATGTCAGCTATCGCGAGGTCAACGCCTTCATGGCGCGCGCCTTGATGCGTTTCCGCAAAGCCCGGACTGCGTTCTGGGTTCAGGACTATCACTTCCTCGCGCTTGGTGCCGAGCTGCGCGAGCTCGGCGTCGATGATCCCATCGGCTTCTTCCTGCATACGCCGTGGCCCGTCACTGCTGTGATGCAGGGCGTACCCAACCATCGCGAGCTGATCACCGCGATGCTGGCCTATGATCTGCTCGGCTTCCAGACCGAGGAAGATCGGCAGAACTTCCTCGGCTATGTCGGCGCCGAGCTCGGCCTCACCATCGAGGACGGGGTCGTGGTCTCGCAGCATGGGCGCACGCGCTGTGAAGTTTTCCCGATCGGCATCGATGCGGAGAAGTTCGCCGCCTATGCCGCGAAGTCGGCCGCGCATCCGGATGTGTCGCGCCTGCGCCGCAGCCTCAACGGCGAGCGCCTCGCGATCGGCGTCGACCGGCTCGACTATTCCAAGGGTCTCGTCAACCGCATCAGCGCATTCGACCGGCTCTGGACCGAGCAGCCGCAATTTGCGCGCAGCATCTCGCTGCTCCAGATCGCCAATCCCTCGCGCGGCGGCATCGAGGCCTATGGCAATCTCCAGAACGAGGTCGCGCGCCTCGTCACCGACGTCAACGGCCGCCACGGCGAGGTCGACTGGACGCCGATCCGCTATTTGAACAAAGGCTTCAGCCAGGCCGTGCTCGCCGGTCTCTACCGCACCGCGCAGGTCGGCGTGGTGACGCCCCTGCACGACGGCATGAACCTCGTCGCCAAGGAATACGTCGCCGCGCAAAATCCCGCCGATCCCGGCGTGCTGGTGCTGTCGAAGTTCGCCGGCGCCGCCAACGAGCTCGACGCTGCGCTGCTGGTCAATCCGCACGATATCGACGGCATGGCCCGCGCGGTCGCGGTCGCGGCATCCATGCCGCTCACCGAGCGCAAGATGCGCTGGGATGCGATGATGAAGAAGCTGCGCGGCCACACCATCCAGCAATGGTCCGCCGATTTCGTCGCCGAGCTCGAGAAGTGCCGCGCCGAGAAGGCCGCCGTGGCGCCGCTCGCGGCCCAGCCGCCGCAGGCGCTGCGCTGGTTGAAGTCGGCGATCTCAGGCGTGCGGTTGATCTAGTTCTTCTCCCTCTCCCCATTCTTACGGGGAGAGGGTTGGGGTGAGGGGCTCTCTCCATACCTGATATCTATCGAGAGACCTGTATCCCCTCACCCGGATTGCATCTACGATGCAATCCGACCTCTCGCCGCAAGCGGGGAGAGGTGAAAAACGGCCCCTCAATAGCAATACGACACGCCGTCCAGGATCGCGCATTGCCGCTTGTTCGGCGCGTTCGGATCGTCCAGCGGCACCAGGCCCTTGCCCTGGCCGACGAACACGCCGGGCCCGACATGCACCGAGCTCTTGTTGCCGATGATCACGCTCTGATGCGGCGCCGAGCTGGAGCGCGTGCCGTCCGGCCAGAGGATGGCATCGCCTGAAAGCACCCTGCGCCGGCCGTCGTCGCAGCTGACGTCGACCCCCTGCCGGGTGCAGACCTGGGCCAGGGCCGGCGCGGCAAGGGCGGAGCCGAGGGTCGAGATCAGGCTCAAGGCGGCGATGGTGTTGCGGATGGTCATGGCGTCCCCGGTCGTGTGTGGCGGCTTGCCGTGAATCGTCGCGCCAGGGCCGCCCGCGGTTCAGCCCCGCGGCCGCTCCAGGTACCTGTGGAGCCAGATATTGTGCTGTAAATACAATAAGTTGCGGAAAAATCGCCCGATATCTCCGCGATCCCTTGCAAAATCGTCGGCGCCCCTTCAAGAGAGGGCGCTCCGGAGAGATGGCCGAGTGGCTTAAGGCGCACGCTTGGAAAGCGTGTGTGCGGGAAACCGTACCGTGGGTTCGAATCCCACTCTCTCCGCCATCCGCTCAAATCAATCGCGCCGGCTTATTTGCCTTCGGGGCCAGCAATCGTCGCCAAGCGTCCGAGCAGGGCCGCCTCGGCCCTGGAAGTCAGACGGTAGCCTTCCGCCATCTCGGCCATGTCGCCGCGGGCGACGCACGCGTCCCACCAGTCCCTCACAAAGCCCTCGGCGTACCCGCGCGTGTTGAAGCCGTAAGGTTCGGTGACAAGGTCGAAAGCGATCATCAGCTCGTAACAAGGCGAGTCGTAGGAGGTGCCGGTCTCGGACCGGCCCAAGAAAGCTTCGAAGGATCTGGCCGTACGAAGGCTCGAATAAAGCCAGAACATCAGTCCATACATCAGATGTGAGCGCTCGTCGTCGTGCAGGGCAAAGAAGCCCTTCTCGTCCACGATCTGCCGGGCCAAGGTGCGCAACATTCGCTCGCCGTGCGGCAGACGGTCGCCGACGGCGGCCAAGGCTCGCACCACGATTGGCGATAACGTTCCCCGCTCGACGGTCGCGATCGCAGCGGCCCGATCCTCCTCAGCAGTGTCGTACTCGGACTCCTCCACCAAGCCGCGAATGAAGGTCTCGAAGTCCGGCGCGACGACGACGATACGGCAGTCATCCTCCTGGTCGACGTACACGACCTGCGGCTCGCCCCGCTTTCCGCAGCTCCGGTAGTCCAGCATGATCAGTTCGTGGCCGCCGGCCGGCGTGTCGGCGATTCCGACGCCAATCGGCGGGTAGCCCCATTCCTCGATCATGAACTTGGCGCCAAACTTCCCGGCGAGTGAATAGGTGGACGTACGGCCAAGAGCGAAGAGCCCCTCGATAGCCACGTGGTCCGCCGCCCAGCCTGTACGCTCCTTCATTGGATGGCAGTTGCGCTTGACCATTCCGCCATTGTGGCGCCGTGCGAGGTCGACATAGGCCGCCGGCAGCCGATACCCTCCGATTTCATGCTCAATGGAGGCGATCAGCTCGTCGGTCGGCGGAGGCTCGACATAGTTCTCCAGGGAATACGGACAGTCATTCCAGAAGCCTTCGAAGTCAAAGTCGTCAAAGAGCCGTTTCGTCGCCATCTTCATTACCTCGTCATGTTACGAGGCGTGTCTAAGCGCCCAGTAGCCAGGACCGTTGATTGCCGCCCTTCGGAATGAAAACAGCTTATACGTCAATCAGGATTGACTGACACTCTCTCCGCCATTTGCTGCCGCTCATAACGGTTTGGTTGCAGGCTCGAGTCCCGCCGGTGCGGTTGAGGCGCTTAGTTGCTTTCATTGCTGGGCAGCGGCTTCATATTCGTGGGGTCATGCCCTCAGGAGCTTATTCCGTGCCGCAAGCGATCCTATCCGCGCAGAGCCGACCCCTCCGTTCTCGTGCCGAGTTAGCCTCCATCATCATAAGCGCCTATGAGCGCATCGAGCGGGACCGGCACCGCAATTGCTGGATCTATGTGCGGCCCATGGAAGAAGCGCTGGCTGAGGTTGATGCCCTTGTGCAACGAGCGGAAGAGGGTGAAGTCCTGCCGCTCCTTGGCGTGCCATTCGGCGTCAAGGACAATATTGACGTTGAGGCCATGCCAACGACAGCAGCCTGCCCGTCATTCGAATATAGGGCTGCGCAATCGGCTAGATGCGTCGAGAAATTGGCGGCCGCGGGTGCGATCTGTCTTGGCAAAACCAACCTGGATCAGTTCGCAACCGGACTGTCCGGCGCCCGCTCCCCTTACGGCGCCTGTTCCAGTGCGGCGGACGATCTGTATGTCTCCGGTGGTTCGAGCTCCGGCTCGGCTGCTGCCGTAGCATCCGGCCATGTTGCCTTCGCTCTCGGCACAGATACCGGCGGCTCAGGCCGGATTCCCGCGGGTTTCAACGGAATCATCGGGATCAAGCCAACCGTCGGCCTCGTCTCGTCCCGGGGACTTGTGCCGAACTGTCCGACGCTCGATTGTCCCTCGATCTTCTGCAATTCCATTGCCGAAGGTCGAATTCTGCTCGGGTTGATCGAAGGATTCGACGACAGTGATCCCTTTAGCCGCCAACGGATTGCCTCGTCCTTCCCATCTCCTCGCAAATTCCGGTTCGGCCAGGTCCCTGTCGGTCATCTCAATTCATTCGGCATGCCGGAATGCGACGACCTCTACAGGCAGGCCTGCACGAGGCTTTCGGGATTGGGAGGTCAAGCCAGGAACATTGACTTCGCGCCTTTCGCCGAAGCCGGTGAAATGCTCTTTTCAGGGCCTTGGATTGCCGAACGTCATGCGGCGATCAGCAAGCTCATGAACATCGATCATGGAGACCTGCTTGACGTCATCCGCAACGTGCTGAGCGGAGCTGCCCGGTTTTCCGCAACAGATGCATTCGCCGCGCAACATCGACTTTGGAAGCTGCGACGCCAGATCCAAACGCTTTTCGAGGAGATCGATGTTCTGGTGGTACCGACCGCGCCACGCCCCTTCACGATTGCGGAGATGATGGAAGATCCCATCACGCTCAACAACCGCCTCGGTTACTACTCCTATTTTGCCAATCTCGTGGACTTGTGCGCGGTGTCGGTTCCCAATGCAACGCTCGGCAACGGCATGCCGATGGGTATCACTTTGCTGGCACCTGCGTGGCGCGACCATGTTGTTCTCGACCTTGCCGAACGATGGCTGCCCGATGCGAAGGCCAGACTGTTCGATCTAAAGGAATATCCGAAGGCCGCCTCCTAGACCACTTCGAGATCGAGGGCGCGCAGATTGAGGATCACAATCAGGCCCCGGTGATAACGGATGACGCCTCTTGCCTGCATGCGGGAAAGCTGCACCGTCACCCATTGGCGGGTTGAGCCGATCAGATTGGCGAGATCACCATGCGTGAACGGGATCCCGATCACGATCTCGCGGCCCTGCTGCGAACCGTAGATCTTCGAGAGGAAGACCAACAGACGATGCAGCCGCTCGGTCACCGAGCGGGTCCCCAGCATTTGCGCCATGGCCGAGTAGCACCGTGCCTTGAAGGCGAGCGCATCCAGCAGCGCGACTGCGATACTTGCCGATTGAAGCGCCAGCGCGCGCAGGGCTGGGCCGGGCAAGAACGTCACTCGGCTTCGTTCCACTGCAACCGAAGACCATACGTGGGCACCAGTACCGAACAGATCGGGGCCGCCGACGAAATTGCCGGCGAACCAGTAGGCCAGCGTCACCTCGCGTCCGGAAGGCGCCGCGTAGTAGCTGCGAATACGCCCCTCTTCGATCAGATAAATGCCGTTCTGCAGATCGCCCTGACGCCAGACATGCTTGCCTGCCGGCAGGACCTCCTCGCGGCCGATGGCGAGGACACGGCGCCGGTCAGCCTCACACAACGGATCCAACAAGCTCGGCAGCGACCCGACCAGAGCATCCGATCCCGCCAGCATGATGCCGGTCGCATTCCTGAGACTTGCCGCTGACATCTGCTCGCTCCCCTGCCGCCGCAGGGGAAAGCTATTCAAGAGCCATGCCAGAACATATCGTCAGGCGCCTACGTCTTGATTTCCATCTGCTCGAAGGCCCTGCGGCCTTCCGAGCGGATCAGGTCAAGGCAATCCCGCTTGAGGGCGAGATAGGCGGCCTCCGCGACAATGGCGCTGGAGCGCGGCCGCGGCAGGCTCACCTGAAGATCCCTGAGGATGCGGCCAGGTCCGGCGCTCATGATCAGCACACGGTCAGAGAGAAGGATCGCTTCATCGATGTCGTGTGTGACGAAGACGATTGTTGCATTGATCCGCTCGCGGAGCTCGAGCAGATTGTCCTGCATGACCGCCCGGGTCTGCGCATCCAGCGCTCCGAACGGCTCGTCCATCAACAGGACACGCGGTTGATTGGCGAGGGCACGGGCAATCGCAACCCGCTGCTGCATGCCCCCGGATAGCGTGTGCGGATATGCCGACGCAAATCTGGTCAGGCCGATCATCTCGATGAGACCGTCGGCAATCCGCAGCGCCTCCGCTTTCGGCTTGCCGAGAGCGCGGGGCCCGTGCGCGATATTCCGGCGCACCGATTTCCACGGAAACAGATGTGGCTGCTGGAAGACCATTCCGATCTCGGGTCGTGGCTTGCGCATTGCTTCGCCGGCCATGAGCACCTGGCCTCCGAACGGCCGCTCGAGGCCGGCCATTGCATTCAGCAGCGTGGACTTGCCGCAGCCGGATGGACCGACGATCGAGACGAATTCCCCCTGGGCTACTGCCAGGGATACGCGGTCGACTGCGATGACCTGCCCGCTCGGCGCATCGAAGACGATGCTCAAATCCTCGACCCGGATGATCGCCTGACGCGCCGCGGCGGACGGCGGGTACGTATCCACGAGCCTGAGCGGCTGGTCTGGACGAAGCAGGCTCGGGATCATCGCCACCACACAGCACGTTCGGCAAGAATTGCGAAGGAACGGTCGGCGATGAAGGAAAGCAGCCCGAGAGCCGCCAGCCCGCCCATGACCTGACCCGTTTGCATGTTCTGTTGCGCAATTTCGATACGATAAACGATACCGGCGAACGCTCCCGCCAACTCGGCGGCGACCAGCGTGTAGAAGGAGATGCTCACCGCGGTTCGAAGACCGACCGTGATATAGGGCAGCGCGCCAAGAAGGACGATCTCCCACAGCATCTGCGGTTGCGGCGTGCCGAGCATCTGGGCGGCTCGGATAAGTCCGTGGTCGACTTTCTGCACCCCGATGTGGGTCGCCAGCCATACCGTGAAGAACACGCCCCAAACGACCAGGAAAAGCTTGCCTGTCTCCGAGAGGCCAAACCAAAGGATGACGATCGGCACGAAGGCTATGGGAGGAATTGGGCGAAGGATGTGAAACAAGGGCGAAAGCAGGCTGGACACCAGCCGAAACCGGCCGGTCAGGATGCCGAGCACGATTCCGCCCGCGGCCCCGATGGCAAATCCCGCGGCCACGCGCGCGAGGCTCGCCATCAGGTCGGCGAAGAATTGTCCGCTGCGAATCCATTCGAGAACGGCAACGGCGACGGTCGATGGCGGCGGAAACAGCACGGTGTTCACGATGCCGGAGCGCGCAACCAGTTCCCACATGCCTGTGAAGGCGGGCACGGAGAGGACGGCGACCAGTACGCTCAGCCGTTCGGTCGCGCTGCTGCGTCTGCCGACGCTCACGGGCGTGCCCCCAGCGTGACGCGAGCTGAATCGAGCGCCTTCAGCGGCGCCGTCACCAGGACTTTCGTGAAATCGGGCATGCTCGCTCCAGGGGGATGATTGCCGGTCTCGAGCCGCCAGGCGGCATGGGTTTTCAGAGTCGTGAGAATCCTGTCGTCGAGGCGCACATGGTAGACGTAGTCCGTCCAGATCGACGCCAATTCATCGCGTTTCATCCCAGTCGCCGCTGCGATGACGTCGATTGCTTCACCCGGATTCGCCTTGAGCCAGCCCTCGGCTTCGATGAGGGACGCCAGGAACTTGCTGACGATCGCCGGGTTGGCGGCGAGGTAAGACTGCGTCACGACGATATTGAAGGTCTCCGAGTAGAGACCTTTGGTATCAAGCGGGATCGCGCCTTCGCCGAGAGCCTTCTTCGCATTCGCGACGTGTGGCTCCCAGGTGTCGAATGCGTCGATGCTGCCGGCCGCCATCGCAGGGAGCATCTCCTGCGGTCGCAGGTTGACGAGCGTCACGTCCTTCGACGTCAGGCCCGCCGCTTTCAACAGAACCGAGGTGTAGACCTCGCTGCCGGTTCCGGCCGTGAAGGCGATTCGCTTTCCACGCAGATCGGCCTTCGTCTTGATTCCGGCAGAAGCTGCGGTCATGGTCTTGAGATCCGAATATTCCATCCCCGCCACGAAGGCGATGGGCTGTTGCGCCATCGCGGCCGCCGTGACCGGCGCCTCGGCTGTTGTCGCGAAATCCGCCCCTCCCCCAAGCACCGTATCGAGGCACTGCTTCCCGCTGGTGAAGTTGGAGACCGAGATGTCGAGCCCGTGCTTGGCGAAAAGGCCCTTCGCATTGGCAACGATCGCCAGTCCCGAGATCGGCCCAAGATTCTGGGCGAGCCGCGCCTTCAGCAATTCCTCGGCCGTCGCGCGCTCGGACGGCGCAAACAGGAAGGACGCAGATAGCACGAACACGGCGAAGCGAAGAGCAGTTGTTGATCGCATGCCAAACCCCTGTGATGCCGGCGATCGGAGGTGATCGACCTTGACGACAGGATCGTCTGAAGATCGAAGATCATGAAGCAATTAATCGACAAGGCCCTGCTGTCCACTTTTTGCGCAAGCAAAACAGCTTCCGACCGTGATCGGGGCAATAAATTCATCAAGCTGCTCACACCTTGGGCGCAGCATGGCCTGCGGCAGCGGCGCTCTGCTGGCTTTCGCCAAGCCCGACGCCGAATTCAATCAGAACCGATCGGGATTTCGGTACCGTTGCGTGCGCGGCGAAACCAGGCCCACGTCTGCCGCGTCACTGCGATGTAGCCCGGGCCCCGATAGACGATCCGATCGGCGACGATCCGGTTCAGTTTCGGCAGCGCATGGAAAGGAATCGAAGGATAGGCATGGTGTTCGACATGATAGGGCATGTTCCATGCGAACCAGCGCACGAACCTGGCGGTATAGGTGGTGCGGGTGTTCTGGAAGGCGCTGCGCGTGCGATCGCAGCCGGTGTGTTCGGCAAGCAGATACGGACGCAGAAACAATTGACCGACGATCACGGGGACGACCCAGACCCACAACAGGATCAAGGTGTGCAACGCGATCGATGCCAGCAACAGCGCGACGTAGCCTGCCAGATGGAGACGCGCCTCTGTCACGACGATGTGGCGTTTGCCTTCGGGAATCCAGGGTGACGTGGCGTTGCCGGTCAACGCATGGCGAAGCATCAGCCCCACCCGGAAGGCAACCTGCCGCAAGCCGCTGTAGACGATCACCAATTGCGCGTCCGAGGTCGGGATCGGAACCGACAGCAGTTCCGGATCCCTCTTTGGATCCTGCGTATACCGATGATGATCCCAGTGGAATAAACAGTAATATTCGTAAGGCAAGCCGACCGCGAACGAGGAGAGATGACCGAAGACGAGATTAAGCGCCCGGCTGCGAAATGCCGTCTTGTGGGCGGTCTCGTGGACCACCATGAACAGGAATGCGACAAAGTAGCCTTGGACGACCACCAGCGGCAACGCCCAGACGATTCCGTATTGCGATGAGACCAGCCAGATCAGCGCGCCGACAACGACGATCACGCCGTAGTGGCTGGCCGCGCGGATCAGACCCTGCCAATCGGACCGCACCGACAATTCGCGCAGCATGGCTGGAGTCAGCGGCTTCTCTCCGGTGGCAGTGATGGCATTGCTCATGATCGTGGTCGCCTCTTTTTCGGAATCGCACACTTGACCGTGCTCGTGAGGACGCTGGAATTGGCCAAGCACAGGCCGACCCTAGGAAGCGCGGCCGCAATGCAGAAGCAATTTATTTCGCCGGCGTTGGCTCGCCCGGCATCCCTGGACTGACACTCTCCTCGCCAGCCTTCGCAAACGACGTTTGCGCAAGGCTGGCGCGCCGAAGCCCGCAGGCCGAAGGCGGACTCGGTGCCGTTTGCTTCGGCTCGGCAAGCCTGCCGGGGGCAAGCTTCTCCTGCGCCCTCCGCCGCCGCTTCACCCCACCAGCTTCCACTTCCCATCCCCGGTCCGCTTCAGCGCGGGGTCGCTCACCCGCACGTGCTCGGCGAGGAAATCGATGAACGCGCGCACGCGTGCCGGGAGTGGGGCGGTATGGCCGACATAGACGGCGTGGATGTCTTCGCGGTCGCCGGGATTGTAGCCTTGCAGCACCGGCACGAGGCGGCCAGATTCGATGTCGGGACCGATGTGGAAGAGCGCGAGGCGCGCGAGACCGACACTGCCGAGGCAGAGGCGGCGGGCGGCTTCGCCGTCGCTGGCGCGCGCGACCGGCGGGGGCAGGGCCTCCTCGGCGTGGTCGCCACGCCTGAACGGCCAGCCGCGGATGCTGCGTGGAAAGGTCCAGCCGATGCCGCGGTGGTCGGCGAGGTCGGCCGGAATCTTGGGCGTGCCGCAACGGGCGAGATAATCCGGCGCGCCGACCACGACCATGCGGCTGGTGCCGAGCTTTCGCGCGACCAGACGCGAGGCGCGCAGCGGACCGACGCGGATGGCGACGTCCGCGCGCTCCTGCATCAGGTCGATCACCGTATCGGTCAGCACGAGATCGAGCGTGACGTCGGGATGCTGCGCCAGAAACCGCGGGATCAAAGGCATCACATGCAGCATGCCGAAGGGGATGTTGCAGTTGACCGTGAGGCGGCCGCGCGGCGCCGCGCCCGAGGCCGCCTCGCGCTCGGCCTCCTCCATCTCGGCGAGGATGCGCAACGATCGCTCGTAGAAGGCCTGGCCTTCCGCTGTCAGCGTCAGCTTGCGCGTGGTGCGGTTGACGAGCCGCGCGCCGAGGCGCGCCTCCAGACGCGAGATCAGCTTACTGACGCCCGATGGCGTCAGACGCAGCTTTCGCGCGGCCTGGGTGAAGCCGCCGAGGTCCACGACGCGGACGAAGACCTCCATCTCGGCCGAGCGGTTGGTATCGAAACGGGCCATGTTGAATTCACGTCACAAATGATTGGATTGCGGACATTCTAATGGTTTGGCGGCAGCGCCGCTATCTGCGTGGCTCGTCTCATCCCTTGGAGCAACGCATGCCTCCTGCCGTCCTCGCGCTCACCGCCGGTGCCTTCGGCATCGGCACCACCGAATTCATCATCATGGGCTTGCTGCTGCAGGTCGCCGCCGACATGCACGTCTCGGTGCCGGTCGCGGGCCTGCTGATATCAGGCTATGCGCTCGGCGTGTTCGTCGGCGCGCCGGTGCTGACGCTGGCGACGCGGCGGATGCCGCGGAAAACCGTGCTGCTGGCGCTGATGGCGATCTTCACGCTCGGCAATGCGGCTTGCGCGCTCGCACCCACTTACGAATTGCTGATGGCCGCGCGGGTGCTGACCTCCCTCGCCCACGGCACGTTCTTCGGCGTCGGCTCGGTGGTGGCCACCAGCCTCGTCGCCGAGGACAAGCGTGCGTCTGCGATCGCCACCATGTTCATCGGCCTGACGGTCGCGACGCTCCTGGGCGTGCCCTTCGGTGCCTGGCTCGGCCTGATGCTCGGCTGGCGCGCGGCGTTCTGGGCGGTGACTGTCATCGGCGTGATCGCGTTTGCGGTCGTCGCCGGGCTCGTCCCCGGCCATGTCGGCGATGGCGACAAGCCGATCTCGCTTGCCGAGGAAGTGGCCGTGCTCGGCCGTCCGCAGGTGCTGCTCGGTCTTGCCATGACCGTGTTCGGCTTCGCCGGACTGTTCGTCGTCTTCACCTATATCCAGCCGATCCTGACGCGCTTCACCGGCTTTTCGGAGGCTGCCGTCTCGCCGATCCTGCTGGTGTTCGGCGTCGGCCTTGGGATCGGCAATATCGCCGGCGGCAAGCTTGCGGACCGCGGCCTCGCACGGGCCTTGACCGGCACGCTTGCCGCGCTTGCGATCGTGCTGCTCGGCCTGGCGGCCGTGCTGTCGATCAAGATCCTGTCCGTCGCGCTGATCCTGCTACTCGGCACCGCCGCCTTCGCGACCGTCGCCCCGCTTCAGCTTCGCGTGCTGGAAGCCGCAGGTCCCAGTGGCCGGACGCTCGCCTCCAGCCTCAACATCGCCGCGTTCAATCTCGGCAATGCGCTCGGCGCCTGGGCAGGCGGCCTCACCATCGACCGCGGGCTCGGCCTTTCGGCGCTGCCGCTGGTCGCGGCCGGCATCACCGCCATTGGCCTCGTTCTGGCGCTGTGGAGTCTCCGGCTCGATCGCGCGCCGGCCACCGTCGCGGTGTGCCCGGCGGAGTAGGAGAGCGATCATGGAATACCGCAATCTCGGCGCTTCCGGGCTCAAAGTTCCCGCCCTGAGCTTCGGCACCGGCACGTTCGGCGGCCAGGGTCCGTTGTTCTCCGCCTGGGGCCGCAGCGGCATCGATGAGGCCCGCAGGCTCGTCGATATCTGCCTCGATGCCGGCGTCAATCTGTTCGACAGCGCCGATGTCTATTCGAACGGCGCCTCCGAGGAGATCTTCGGTGCTGCGATCAAGGGGCACCGCGACAAGGTGCTGATCTCGACCAAGATGAGCCTGCCGATGGGCGACGGTCCGCTCGATGCCGGCTCGTCGCGGCAGCGGCTGCTTGCCTCGGTCGATGCGGCGCTAGGACGGCTCGGCACTGACCATATCGATCTGCTTCAGCTCCACGCCTTCGACGCGTTCACGTCGATCGAGGAGGTGCTGTCCACGCTCGATATGCTCGTGCGCGCCGGTAAGCTGCGCTATGTCGGCGTCTCGAATTTCGCCGGCTGGCAGCTGATGAAGTCGCTCGCGATCGCGGACCGGCATGGCTGGCCGCGCTATGTCGCGCACCAGGTCTATTACTCCCTGCTGGGGCGCGACTATGAATGGGAGCTGATGCCGCTCGCGCGCGATCAGGGCGTCGGCGCTCTGGTCTGGAGCCCGCTGGGCTGGGGCAGGCTCACCGGAAAGATCCGGCGCGGCCAGCCGCTGCCGCAAGGAAGCCGTCTGCATGCCACCGCACAGTTCGGTCCGCCCGTGGACGATGCGCGCCTCTACGCCGTCGTTGACGTGCTCGATGCGATTGCTGTGGAGGCCGCTCGGACCGTGCCGCAGGTCGCGATTGCCTGGCTGCTGTCGCGTCCCACGGTCTCTTCCGTGATCATCGGGGCGCGCGACGAAGCGCAGCTGCGCGACAATCTCGGTGCCGTCGGCTGGTCGCTGAGCGCGGACCAGATCAAGCGGCTCGATGAGGTCAGCGGGGTGATGCCGCCTTATCCGTACTATCCCTATCGCGTCCAGGAGGGCTTTGCGCGGCTCAATCCACCGTTGGTGTAGGAGCTTGCTCATGGAAGGCTGCGATTGCGACAGAGCGTCGCGACAATGCGCCATGCAGAATCGCGCCTGTACAGGGTCCCATGTCGTCCCTAACCTCCGCCGCGCAAATTTAGGAGATGCGGCGTGGCGAAGAAGACGGCGACCAAGAAGAAAAGTGTGTTGAAGACGACGGCGAAGGCTTCGAAGAAGGGCTCCGGCCGCAAGAGCGCCGTCGCCAAGCCGGCCGGAAAGGCCGCTGCCGGCAAATCGGCGAAGCCGCGGCGCCCGAAGGGCCCGGCCTGGCAATGGTCGGCGGTTGAGACCGCGGCTGCGATCCGCTCCGGCGCCATCTCCGCGGTGGAGGCGGTGGAAGCGCATCTCGAACGAATGCGCACCGTCAATCCGAAGCTGAATGCGGTCGTCGTCGATCTCTCGGAGGAAGCACTCAAAGCGGCGCACGCGGCCGACAAGCAGCGCGCCAAAGGCGGCGAGCTCGGTCTCCTGCACGGCGTGCCGATTACGATCAAGGAAAATGTCGACTACGAGGGCCGGCCGAATTTCAACGGCGTGCCCGCCAACAAGGACCTCATTGCACCCTCCGACTCGCCCGTGGTGCGCAACCTGAAGAAATCAGGCGCGATCGTCATCGGTCTCACCAACACGCCCGAATTCTCCTTTCGCGGCTTCACCGACAATCCCCTGCATGGGCTGACGCTCAACCCCTGGGATCCCGACATCACCTGCGGCGGCTCCTCCGGGGGCGCAGGCTCGGCGGTTGCTGCGGGCATCGGCACCATCGCCCACGGCAACGACATCGGCGGCTCGCTGCGCTGGCCGGCGCATTGCAACGGCGTTGCCACCATCAAGCCGACGCAGGGCCGCATCCCCGCCTTCAACGGAAGCGCAACGTCGGAGCGGCCGATGCTGGCGCATCTGATGTCGGCGCAGGGGCCGCTCGCGCGCCATGTCGCCGACGTGCGCCTCGCTTTGGAGGTGATGAGCCAGCGCGATCCGCGCGATCCCTGGTGGGTGCCCGCGCCGCTGGTCGGCGAGCGGCCGAAGCGGCCGATCAAGGTTGCACTGGCGAAGATCCCCGAGGACATGGACGTCGATCCCTCTGTCGCCGCGGCGCTGCGCCAGGCTGCCGATCATCTCGAGCGGTCCGGCTATCGCGTCAGCGAGGTCGAGGTACCCGACATCAACGGGGTCTGGCAGACCTGGTGCGACATCATCACAAACGAGACCGTGATGATGCAGGAGGCCGCCATGCTGAAGGTCACATCCGAGGATTTTCACAAGTCCTGGGGCGGCATGAAGGCCAAGGCCAACGTGCTCGATCTCAAGGGCTGGATGCAGGCGACCGCCGCGCGCAACGGCCACATCCGCGCCTGGCAATTGTTCTTCGAGGAGTATCCGGTGGTGCTGGCGCCGACCACGGTGAAGCCGACGCCGGGCCCGCGCGAGGACACCATCAGCTCCGAGCGCGTGCGCGAGATCTTCTGGGGCGAGATCCGCTTCATCTCCGCCATCAACGTGCTGGGCCTGCCCGGCGCCGTGGTGCCGGTGGCGCTGCATGACGGCAAGCCGATCGGCGTGCAATTGATTGCCGGCCGCTATCGCGAGGATCTCGCCCTCGATGCCGCAGCCGCCATCGAGAAACGCGTCGGCGTGCTCGCGCACCGGCTGTGGGAAAGAATGGCGTAGCGGCGGGTAATTTCACCCTCTCCCCTTGTGGGAGAGGGTGGCTCGCCGCAGAGCGGTGAGACGGGTGAGGGGTATCCCTCCACGAGTTCGCGTGTGGATAGACACCCCACCTCCGGCGCTTCGCGCCACCTTCTCCCACAAGAGGAGTAGGAGCGCCACGGCGAGAGCGCGTTCGTTAATCCGCTTTAACCCGGATTTCAGCCAATCCGCGAGCAAGCATTAGGGTTACTTCCTCGATCTCTAAGCGAATTATTGTCCGCTTTACCACCCGCCTCTAACAGAGGAGCGGCGGACAACGCACATGCCTCATTCTAGGCCAATAAGTGCGGCCCGCTCCACGCGGAGGTGGCACGATGCGCAACGAGACGATCGCTATTCACGCCGGCTACGAGCCTGAAGCCACCACGCACGCAGTGGCCGTGCCGATCTACCAGACCGCGGCCTACGCCTTCGACAGCGCCGATCATGGCGCCGCCCTGTTCAATCTGGAGACCGAAGGCTTTCGTTACAGCCGCATCGCCAATCCGACCAGCGCAGTGCTGGAGAAACGCATCGCCCAGCTCGAAGGCGGCGTCGGCGCGCTCGCGGTCGCGACCGGGCAGGCAGCGCTGCATTTCGCCTTCGTCAACGTCGCCGATCACGGCGGCAACATCGTCTCCGTGCCGCAACTCTACGGCACCACGCATACGCTGCTCTCCCACATCCTGCCGCGCCAAGGCATTACCGGCCGTTTCGCCGAGAGCGACAAGCCCGAGGCGGTCGAGAAGCTAATCGACGAGAACACCCGTGCGGTGTTCGCCGAGACCATCGGCAATCCCGCCGGCAATGTCTGCGACATCGAGGCGCTGGCGAAGGTCGC
This sequence comes from Bradyrhizobium sp. JHI2711, assembly GCF_056156565.1. Taxonomy (NCBI): domain Bacteria; kingdom Pseudomonadati; phylum Pseudomonadota; class Alphaproteobacteria; order Hyphomicrobiales; family Nitrobacteraceae; genus Bradyrhizobium; species Bradyrhizobium sp. JHI2711. The sequence goes on along the minus strand of NZ_JBPZPT010000003.1, from coordinate 983,339 downwards.
GCACGCGCATGGCGTGCCGCTGATCGTCGACAACACCGTCGCCACCCCGATCCTCTTCAAGCCGTTCGACTATGGGGCCGATATCGCGGTGCATTCGCTGACCAAGTTCTTGGGCGGTCACGGCACCACGCTCGGCGGCGCCATCGTCGATTCCGGAAACTTTCCCTGGGCCGAGCACGCCGATCGCTTCCCGGCTTACAACAAGCCCGACGCCTCCTATCACGGCCTCGTCTATGCCGAGCGCTTCGGCAAGACCGCCTATATCGAGCGCGCGCGCAGCGTCTATCAGCGCACAATGGGCTCGGTGCTGTCGCCGTTCAACGCCTTCCTGCTGCTTCAGGGCATCGAGACCGTGGCGCTGCGCATGGAGCGCCATGTCGAGAACGCCCGCAAGGTCGCCGAATTCCTGCGCGGCGATCCGCGCGTGGCCTGGGTCAATTACACCGGCTTCCCGGCCAGCCCCTATTATCCCCTCGTGCAGAAGTACCTGAACGGCAACGCCTCCTCGCTATTCACCTTCGGCATCAAGGGCGGCATGGAGGCCGGCAAGGCGTTTTACGATGCGCTGAAGCTGATCACGCGCCTCGTCAATATCGGCGATGCCAAGTCGCTCGCCTGCCATCCGGCATCGACCACCCATCGCCAGATGTCGGCGGAGCAGCAGCGCGCCGCCGGCGTGCTGCCGGAGACGATCCGTCTGTCGATCGGCATCGAGCATGTCTCTGATATCATCGAGGACATCGACCAGGCGCTGGAAAAGGCCTGCCCGTCGGCGCGCCGCGAGGCTGCGGAGTAGGCGGCGCCGGCCATGACGATCTTGATCGACAAGGATCAGGTCATCGCGGGCCCGACGCTGGTGCCGGCCGCGCACGATCTCGCGCGCGATGCCGGCGCCGAACTCACCATCGGCCTCGTCAACAACATGCCGGATGCCGCGTTGAAGGCGACCGAGCGGCAGTTCATGAAGCTGCTTCTGGCCGCGGCGAGCTCGCGCCGTATCCGCTTCCACTGCTTCTCGCTTCCCAGCGTGAAGCGGTCGCCGGAAGCGAAATGGCATGTCGAGAGCGAGTATTCCAACCTTTCCGATCTCGAGCGCGGCAAGTTCGATGGGCTGATCGTGACGGGCGCAGAGCCGATCGCGCCCGAGCTCGACGGGGAGCCGTACTGGCGCGACCTCACGAACCTGATCGACTGGGCCAAGACCAACACGCGTTCGACGATCTGGTCGTGCCTTGCCGCGCATGCCGCGGTGCTGCATCTCGACAATATTGAACGGCGGCGGCTGCCGGCCAAATGTCACGGCATTTTCGATTGCGGCGTCGTGACGGACGATTTGCTGACCCGCTCTGCGCCCGCACCGCTCAAGGTGTCGCATTCACGTTTGAACGAGATCGCCGAGAGCGACCTCGTGCACGCCGGTTATCAGGTGCTGACACGCTCACAGGAGGCTGGCGTCGACGTCTTCGTTCGCCAATATGCCAGCCGCTTCGTGTTCTTCCAGGGTCACCCCGAATATGACGCGCTGTCGCTGCAGCGCGAATATCTGCGTGACATCGGCCGCTATCTCGCGCGGGAGCGGGAGACCTATCCGCGCCTGCCGGTGAGTTATTTTGACGCAGCGACTGAAGAGAAGCTGGCTCGGTTCGAGAAGAAGGCGGCGCACCAGCGCCATCCGGCGCTCAGCAACGAGCTGCCCGCGCTGAACCTGCGCGCCGATATCGGCGCTGGCGACGCGGCGGCGGTGCTCTTCCGCAATTGGCTGCGTTATCTCGGCGCGGACGCCGACGCGTCGATGTCGGTGCGCTAGCCGAAGCGCTCTTGGTTCGGCGTTAGGATTACCCGGGCGTTAGGCTTGCCTCGACCTGCGCACGAATGTTTCAGTAGAGCAAGAAGGCATCACAGGAAACGCAGTCGTGTGGTCGGCACTCCAGGGACGCGTGAGCAATCGGTTGGCCCGGCATTTCCGCGCCGCGCCGCACCGGCTGGCCGCGCATGCGGCGATGGTGAGCTTCACGTTCGACGATGCCCCCGATAGCGCCGCGGGCGAGGGCGCCGAGCTACTGGAGCGGCATGGCGGCCGCGGCACCTATTACCTCGCCGGCAGCCTGATCGGTCGGCCGTCGGAGCATTGGCACGGCCTCTCGGATGATGCGATCGTCCGGCTTCACCGCGCCGGGCACGAGATCGCCTGCCACACCTTCTCGCATCAGAGCTCGGCGACGCTCGACGAAGCCGCCATGGAGCGCGAGATCGAACGAAACCGCAGCCATCTCCGCGGCATCGATGGCTCGATCACGCTGGAGAATTTCGCCTATCCCTATGGCATCGCCTCGGTGTGGCGCAAGCCGCAGCTGACAAAGGCCTTCCGTTCCGCGCGCGGCATTCTTCCCGGCGTCAACAGCGGCGTCATCGACCTCCAATTCCTGCGCGCCTCCCCCTTGGTCGATTGCGAGATCGACGAGGCGGGCGTCGATCGCTATTTCGACGAGGCGGTCGCGAGCGGCGGCTGGCTGATCTTCTACGGCCACGACGTCAGCGACAGGCCGAGCCCCTATGGCTGCACGCCGCATCTGATGCGTCATGCGCTTGAAGCCGCCGCCAAGCGCAACATGCCGATCGTGACGGTCGCAGAAGCGCTCCGACGGATCGGGGCGTAGCCTCTTCTTCCCTTCTCCCCTTGTGGGAGAAGGTGGCGCGAAGCGCCGGATGAGGGGTATGTCTCCACAAGCTCATATCTGCGTTCGCGGATAGAACCCCTCACCCACCTCGCTTCGCGAGGCACCCTCTCCCACAAGGGGAGAGGGAAGAGTCGTGCCTCGCCTCCAAACAGTCTTGCCACAGCCACACCAGCATGCGACTGGCCTTGTGACGAATCCCACGGCCTGATCTGCTCCGCCCATGTCCGCTCCCTCCAACGCCCCACTGCCTGCGCCGGCCAACGGCGGCGATGCGCTGTCGGTGCTGCATTCGGTGTTCGGCCTGCCGGGATTTCGCGGCGCGCAGGGCGAGATCGTCCGCCACGTCACGGACGGCGGCAATTGCCTGGTCTTGATGCCGACCGGCGGCGGCAAGTCGCTGTGCTATCAGCTTCCATCCTTGCTGCGCGAAGGCTGCGGCATCGTGGTCTCGCCGTTGATCGCCTTGATGCGCGACCAGGTCGCCGGCCTGATCGAGGCCGGTGTCAATGCCGCCGCGCTGAACTCGTCGCTGACGCCGCAGGAGGCCTCCGACATCGAACGCCGCCTGCTCGCCGGCGATCTCGATCTGCTCTATGTCGCGCCGGAACGGCTGGTCACGCCGCGCTGCCTATCGCTGCTGGCGCAGGCGAAAGTGGCGCTGTTCGCGATCGACGAGGCGCATTGCGTCTCGCAATGGGGCCACGATTTCCGGCCCGAATATGTCGGCCTTTCCGTCATCGCCGAGCGCTTTCCCGACGTGCCGCGCATCGCGCTGACCGCGACCGCCGACGAGCTGACGCGCAAGGAGATCGTCGAGCGGCTGCAGCTGACGGGCGCGCCGCAGTTCGTCTCCAGCTTCGACCGGCCCAACATCCGCTATGAGATCGTCGACAAGCGCAATGCGGTGTCGCAGCTGAAGGAATTCATCCGCGAGCGCCACATGGGCGATGCCGGCGTGGTCTATTGCCTGTCGCGCAACCGCGTCGAGGAGGTCGCCGCAGCGCTTGCCGAGGCCGGCATTGCGGCGCTGCCCTACCACGCCGGGCTCGACGGGGCGGTGCGCTCGCGCAACCAGGATCGCTTCCTCAACGAGGACGGCATCGTCATCGTCGCGACCATCGCCTTCGGCATGGGCATCGACAAGCCCGACGTGCGCTTCGTCGCCCATCTCGACCTGCCCAAGAGCATCGAGGCCTATTACCAGGAGACCGGACGCGCCGGTCGTGACGGCAAGCCGTCGGCGGCGTGGATGACCTACGGCCTCTCCGACATCGTGCAGCAGCGCCGCATGATCGACGAATCGGCCGGATCGGAGGATTTCAAGCGGGTCTCGATCGGCAAGCTCGACGCGCTGGTCGGCCTCGCCGAGACGCCGCATTGCCGACGCCGGCGCCTGCTCGCCTATTTCGGCGAGATCGTGATGGGCGAGAGCTGCGGCAATTGCGACAATTGCCTGACGCCGCCGAAGATGCGCGACGGCAAGGTGCTGGCGCAGAAGCTGCTGTCCTGCGTCTATCGCACCGGGCAGCGTTTCGGCGCCATGCATTTGATCGACGTGCTGGTCGGACGCCTGACCGAGAAGGTCACACAGTTCGGTCACGACAAGCTGTCGGTGTTCGGCATTGGCCGCGAGCTCAACGAGAAGCAGTGGCGCACGGTGCTGCGGCAATTGGTGGCGACGGGCCATTTGCGCAGCGACAGCGAAGCCTACGGCGCGCTCAAGCTGACGGAGTCTTCGCGCGGCGTGCTGCGCGGCGAGACCGAGGTCTGGCTGCGCGAGGAGGCGCCCGGCACGCGGGTTCGCGCCAGCCGGGCCACGTCACGCCGCGGTGACCTCGCGCCCGCGGCGAGCGCGCCGCAAGGCGACGTCGATCCCGAATTGCGCGCGCGCCTGCGCGCCTGGCGGTCAGAGGTCGCGCGCGAACGCGGCGTGCCGGCCTATGTGGTGTTGCACGATGCCACCATCGACGGCATCGTCCGGGCCTGGCCGACCACGCTGGACGAGCTGCGCAACGTGCCGGGGATCGGCGACAAGAAGCTCGAGCACTACGGCGACGAGCTGCTGCAGATCGTGAGGACGAGGTAGGGCGAGCCAAAAACTCCCCTGTCATCCCGGACAAGCGAAGCGCAGATCCGGGATCCATAACCACAGGCCGGTGTGATGACGGCAGGCTGGCAACTGCCAGTCCTCGCAAAACGATTGCTGTGGCGTATGGGTCCCGGGCTCGCGACTTCGTCGCGCCCCGGGACGACAGCAGTGTATGACGTGCGAGTGCGCTACGCTCTCACTCACCCATTCCTGAACGCATACGCATACCCGTTCAGCGCCGGCGCGCCGCCGAGATGGGCGTAGAGGATCTTCGCGCCCTTCTCGAAATAGCCCTTCTGGGCGAGATCGATCAGGCCCTGCATCGACTTGCCCTCATAGACGGGGTCGGTGATCATGCCTTCGAGGCGCGCGGTGAGGCGGATCGCCTCCTTGGTCTCCTCCGATGGCACACCATAGGCGGGATAGGCGTAGTCCTCGATCAGCACGACGTCGTCAGTGACGAGGTCCTTGCCGAGCTCGACGAGCTTTGCCGTGTTCTGCGCGATCTCGAGCACCTGGGCCTTGGTCTGTGCCGGCGTGAACGACGCATCAATACCGATGACTTTTCGCGCACGGCCGTCCGCCGCAAACCCGACCAGCATGCCGGCATGGGTGGAGCCGGTGACGGTGCAGACGACGATGTAGTCGAACTTGAAGCCGAGCTCGGCTTCCTGCTTGCGCACCTCCTCGGCAAAGCCGACATAGCCGAGGCCGCCAAACTTATGCACGGAGGCACCGGCGGGAATGGCGTAAGGCTTGCCGCCCGCCGCCTTCACTTCCTCGATCGCCTGCTCCCAGCTCTTGCGGATGCCGATATCGAAGCCGTCGTCGACCAGGCGCACGTCGGCGCCCATGATGCGCGAGAGCATGATGTTGCCGACACGGTCATACACCGCGTCCTCGTGCGGCACCCAGGCTTCCTGCACCAGGCGGCATTTCATGCCGAGCTTGGCCGCGACCGCCGCGATCATGCGTGTGTGGTTCGATTGCACGCCGCCGATCGAGACCAGCGTATCAGCGTTGGAGGCGATCGCATCGGGGATGATGTATTCGAGCTTGCGCAGCTTGTTGCCGCCATAGGCAAGGCCGGAATTGCAGTCCTCGCGCTTGGCATAGACCTCGACATGGCCGCCGAGATGTTTTGAGAGCCGCTCCAGCTTCTCGATGGGCGTCGGGCCGAAGGTCAAAGGATAGCGCGGAAATTTGTCCAGCTTCATGGGTCATCTCGATTGGCGTTGGTGTTGGCGGCTCCCTAGCATCACGTCGGGAAAATGTGCTCTCGAATATTGCGGCCATGTTGCACGGCTTCTTGCGAAAGTCGTGATAATTGCTAACATTCCTTCCAGAACAGCACCTATTTTCGGAAGTTTCTTTCATGGCTGCCCGGCTCGACCGCACCGACCTCAAGATCTTGAGATTGCTTCAGAATAACGGTCGGCTCAGCAACGCCGAGCTGGCCGAAACGGTCGCGATCAGCCCCGCCACCTGCCATCGTCGCACCCAGCGCCTGTTCGAGGACGGCTTCATCGCCAATGTCCGCGCCATGGTCGCGCCGAAGAAGGTGGCAAAGGGCACGCTGGTGATGGTCGGGGTCGTGCTCGACCGCTCGACGCCGGAAAGCTTTGCCACCTTCGAGCAGGCCGTTGCAAAGCTGAAATTCGTGCTCGACTGCCATCTCGTCGCCGGCGATTTCGATTACTTCCTCAAGATCCGCGTCGGCGACATGGAGGATTTCAACCGCATCCACGGCGAGCAGCTGATCGCGCTCCCCGGCGTGCGCCAGACCCGGACCTTCTTCGTGATGAAGGAAGTCGTCGACAACGCGCCGCTGGAATTTTAGGCGCAGCTATTGATGCGCTATCCGCATCATGAGAGATTCGCCCGATGCAGACATTCCCCTTCCGCCAGCACAATCCGGCCGGGCCGGCCTATCGGCGCGGCTGGGTCGACGAGGCCGTGGCCGCCATCGAGGCCGACCAGTGCCGCACCGCCGACACGCATCTGATCCGGCTGATCGTGCCGGCGCTATCGGGCATCGACATCTATCTGAAGGATGAGTCCACGCATCCGACCGGCAGCCTGAAGCATCGCCTCGCGCGCTCGCTGTTCCTCTATGCGCTCTGCAACGGCCACATCCGCGAAGGCACGCCCGTGGTCGAGGCCTCGTCGGGATCAACCGCGGTGTCGGAGGCCTATTTCGCTGAGATGATCGGCGTGCCCTTCTACGCCGTGATGCCGCGCACGACCTCGGCGGAGAAGATCGCCGCGATCGAGCATTATGGCGGCAATTGCCATTTGATCGACGACGGCCGCGCGCTCTATGCGGAAGCCGCGGCACTCGCCGCCCGGCTGGACGGCCACTACATGGATCAGTTCACCTTCGCCGAGCGGGCCACCGACTGGCGCGGCAACAACAACATCGCCGAGTCCATCTTCACGCAGTTGCAGGGCGAGCCGCGGCCGATTCCGGACTGGATCGTGATGGGCGCCGGCACCGGCGGCACGTCGGCCACCATCGGACGTTATCTGCGGTATCGGCAATATCCGACCCGGCTGTGCGTCGCCGATGTCGAGCATTCCGCGTTCTTCGATTGCTTCCGCACGCTGGACCGCTCCCGTGTTTGCGACCGCCCGTCGCTGATCGAGGGCGTCGGTCGCCCCCGCTGCGAGCCGTCCTTCGTGCCCGGCGTGGTCGATCGCATGATGAAGATCCCGGATGCGGCAACGGTCGCGGCGATGAACGTGCTGTCGCGACGGCTGCGCCGTGCGGTCGGCGGCTCCACCGGCACCAACTTCCTGGCGCTGTGCCGGCTCGCCTCGGAGATGCGCCAGGCGAGCGTCACGGGATCGTTGGTGACGCTGATCTGCGATTCCGGCGAGCGCTACCGGCAGACCTATTACGAGCCCGCTTGGCTCGCCGCGCGCGGCCTCGATCCGGCGCCGTTCGAGGCGGCGCTGTCGTCGTTCCTCGCCACAGGTGAGCCACTGGCGCTGGACGTCGACGACGTGGTCAATCCTCAAAGCCTGCAAAACCCCACGGCGTCATAGCGAGATCTGCCTGGCATTTGCGAAATCGCACGGTCGTCACGGCAACTTCACTTGCCTTGCGCAGGCATGCAGGTGACGGTTGCGTCTTCTCAACGAGGAGACCCTACCGTGCGCCTTCCCATTCTCGATCCGAAAGAGCTAACCGACGAACAGAAGCCGCTCTATGACGACATGCGGGCCGGCATGAAGGACCACTTCAAGGGTTTTGTGAACATGCGCGAGGACGGCGCGCTGCTCGGGCCCTGGAATCCCTGGATCCGCGAGCCGCGCTTCGGCAAGCCGGTGTGGGAGCTGGTCAAGGCGATTGCGTCGAACCCGCTGCTGCCCGCGGCCGTACGCGAGGTCGCGATCCTCGTCACCGGCTCGCATTTCCGCTCCGGTTACGAGCTCTACGCTCATGTGCTGGTGGCCGAGCAGCGTGGCCTCTCCGACGAGAAGCTCGCGACCATCGTTGCCGGCCAGCGGCCGGTGGACCTCACCAAGCAGGAAGCCGTCGCCTACGACATGGCTTCGGCACTGGTCAGCGGCGGCGTGCTGCCGGAGCTGACTTGGCGTGCGGCGGTGAAGGAATTCGGCGAGCACGGCGCGGCCGAGCTGTCCTATCTCGTCGGCGTCTACTGCATGGTCTCGGTCACGCTCAACACCTTCGACGTGCCGGTGCCTGACTAGTTGCGCACGGCGTAGAGCGGTGTGCGCAACGTGACCTGATAGGACGGCTTCGGCATCCAGGCGATCTGCGCGGTGATGCCGAACAGGCGGTTGTCGTTGTCGTCCATGCGATCGAGGTCGAGCCGCATGACCGGCTGGGTGAAGGATTCCGCGAGCGTCCGGCCCGCGAGCTGCGCGCCGCCGAACGACTGCATGCCGAGGCGCCCGGTGAACTTCCAGTTGCTCGGCCATTGATAGTAGCCGCCGGCATAGAGGATCGTGTTCGGCCGGATCGTGGCGAACGGGCTGGCGATGGTGACGGTGGTGTATTGCAGGCCGGCGAGCCAGCCCCGTGTCTCGTCCTCGTCGACCGCGTAGTCGAATTCCACGATGTTGTTGAAGGAATTCGTCATGCCCTGCTCGTTGGGCACCGACTGCGTCAGGGTCGATTGCACCGTGATGGTCGGGATCTTCCCGCCATTCTGCTGGTAGAGATCGGCCTGCACGCCGATGTTCCAGCTCGTGATGTCGAAGGACGACCAGCCGCCGCCGATATCCGTCGTCGTGCCGGATACGCCGCCGTAGAGCGAAACGCGGTCGCTGACGTCGACGGTCAGCGGCAGGTCGATCGCAATCGATTTCGCGGCCGGCAGTCCATTCCGCAGCGACGTGCCTCGTTGCGCCGCCAGGGCTTGGAATGCGGCTGACAGCGAGGTGTTGCCGAAGCCGAGCGCGAGCGTGCCTGCGGGGATCGTCGCATAGATGGTGCGGAGATCGAGATAGATGTTCGGGACGATCGGCTTTGCGGGCTCGTCCTCCTCATCGTCGGCGGCGAAGGCGCCGCCTGCCGGGACCGCGAGACACAGCAGTCCCGCCGCGGCAGCGCGCAACGCACGACGGGATTGGCTGCGAAGAGGCACGTGACGATCCGACGCGTGGCGATTTGAGGGTGGAACCGTTGTTAGATGGAACGTGATCGCGCGCTTGGTCAAGCGCTATCCGCAAGCGATGGACGGCGCGGATGTGCGCGGTTACCCTGGCGTGATCGCACTGACACACTCGCCCGCCACAGTGCAGGCCGAAGAATGGAGGAGACAGCCATGAACACGTCACGCCGCATCCTGCTCACCGGTCTGGCGGGGCTTGCCGTTACTCCCGGTGCTGCGGTGGCTGCTGCACCCATAGCCGAGCCCGGCAAGGCGACTGTTGCGGAGGAACGTTTCGCGCGCACGATTGCGGCGGCGCATGCGCCCGACCGCACCTGCGCATGGCAGGCGGAGCATTATGCGGAAGCGCACTGGCCGGAATATGTCGCGGCGGCGCGCGCGGTGATCGGCGCGCGCGTATGATTGACGCTGTCAGGTCTTCACCGCGCGCCGCACCTGTTCGCCGATTTGCGACAGCACGAGCTGTGCCTGCGGCAGGATTGCGCCCATGGCGTGGAAATTGTGAACCATGCCATCGTGGCAGACATGCTCGACCGCGACCCCCGCGGCGAGCAGCTTGCGGGCATAGGCATTGCCCTCGTCACGCATCGGGTCATATTCGGCGGTGTGGATGATTGCGGTCGGCAGGCCCGTGAGGCGTGTTGCGCGCAAGGGAGAGACGCGGGGATCGGCGGTATCGATGCCGTCAGGCAGATAATCGGAAAGATCGGCTTCGATCGTGGCGCGATCGATCAGATGGCCCTCGGCAAAGGCTTCGCGCGAAGGCGAGGTTTCCTCGAAATCCAGCACCGGGCAGATCAGGCACTGCGCGGCGATGGAGAGGCCAGCGGTCTGCGCCGCATTCTGGCACACGATCGCCGCGAGTGTGGCGCCGGCGGAATCGCCGCCGACCACAAGGCGGTCCGCGTCGATGCCGAGCGATGCCGCCTCGCGCGCCACCCATTCGGTGGCGGCGATCGCGTCGTCGACCGCGGCGGGGAATCTGTGCTCCGGCGCGAGCCGGTAATCGACCGACACGAGGCGGCAGCCGGTGGCATGCGCCAGCGCCGCGGCGATGCGCTCGTGCGTGGCAATGCTGCCGGCGACGAGCCCGCCGCCATGAAAGAACACGAAGCCCGGTGCGGGCGCTTCAGTGCCTGCCGGCGCGTACAGGCGATAGGGCAGCTCGCCGCCGGGACCGGGCAGCCTGCCGTCGGAGGTCGTCACATCCGGCGCCTCGGCCCGGGCGAACTGCATCAGCTTTGCCAGCGATTGCCGCCGCACCTCCACACTCGGGCGGCTCCGCGCCTGCGGCGCAGCCGCAGCCATCATGGTCAACAAACGCTTTGCGAGCGGATCCAGCGGCATGGATTCTTCCTTCTCCCCTTGTGGGAGAAGGTGGCGCGCAGCGCCGGATGAGGGGTTTTCTCCGCAGGTGAGTTCGCGGATGGATACCCCTCACCCGTCTCGCCGCTACGCGGCGAGCCACCTCTCCCACAAGGGGAGAGGGTAACTCACCATTTCCTCGCAGCAAATCGTTTAGAAATTGGGACAATAGTGCCGGATCGTTCGAAAAGGAGGCCGGTCATGGCCGAGATCAAGAAGCCCATCGACTACTCGCCGAGCTGGACCTTCTTCGAGGGCAAATGGCACGAGGGCAACGTGCCGATCATGGGGCCGCGCACCCATGCGGCCTGGCTCGGCTCGATCGTGTTCGACGGCGCTCGCGCTTTCGAGGGCGTAGCACCGGATCTCGACCGTCACGTCGCCCGCGCCAATCAATCCGCGATCAGTTTCGGCCTGAAGCCGGTGGTCGATACCGACACTTGGCTGTCGCTCGCGAACGAAGGCATCGCGCGCTTTGCCGGAAATGCCGAGCTCTATATCCGTCCGATGTACTGGGCGCAGAACGGAAGCGGCGGCGGCGTGCTGTTCGACCCCGAGACCACCAATTGGTGCCTGTGCATCTACGAAGCGCCGATGCCAAAGCCCGTCGGCAACGCGATCACCTTGTCGCCGTTTCGTAGGCCGACGGCCGAATGCGCGCCGGTCGAAGCCAAGGCCGCCTGCCTCTACCCGAACAATTCGCGCGCACTCGCCGAAGCTGCCTCGCGCGGCTTCCAGAACGCGCTGATGCTCGACATGCTCGGCAACGTCGCCGAGTTCGGCAATTCCAACGTGTTCATGGCCAGGGACGGCGTGGTGTTCACGCCGGTGCCGAACGGCACCTTCCTCAACGGCATCACGCGCCGGCGCGTCATCAGCCTGCTTCGCGCCGACGGCGTCACCGTGGTCGAGAAGACGCTGCGCTACGCCGATTTCCTGACCGCCGACGAGATCTTTTCGACCGGCAATTTCGCCAAGGTCGCGCCCGTGATCCGCATCGACGAGCGCGAGCTGAAGCCGGGCCCGTTCTACGCCAAGGCGCGCAAGCTCTACTGGGACTTTGCGCATGCCGTGAAGATGGCGGCTTGATCCGGAGTCTCTGTCGTCATGCCGGGTCAAGCCCGGCCATGACGAGAACTATTTCTGCCGCCGAAACCGGCTGAACTGAAACGCCTGCGTCGAATGCCACGGCGTGTGGTGCGTCTCGCTGCGCGTCTCGACCAGTTTAAATTCCGGCCCGAGCTCCGCTGCAAGGCTGGTGCTGTCATGGCGCTGCACCGGCAGGCCGCTGCATTTCTCGGGACCGTCGGGTGCAAACGTCGCAATGATGACGTGGCCGCCAGGTCTGACCGCCGACCGCAGGCGCTCCCCGTAAGCGACCCTGTCGCGCGGGTCAGTCAGGAAGTGAAACGCTGCGCGATCGTGCCAGACATCGTAGGTCCTGGTCGGACGCCACGTCGTGGCATCGGCGACGATCCAGTCGACCGTCGAAGCGGCCGGACCGATGCGCTTCTTCGCCGCCGCGAGCGCATTGGCAGAAAGATCCAGCACGGCGATGTCGCGATAGCCGTCCTGCAACAGCGCATCGACCAGGCGCGATGCGCCGCCGCCGACATCGATGATGGTCGTGTCGCGATCGGAGCCGGCTGCGCGAATCATCGCGAGCGAGATCGCGGGGCTATCCTGATACCAGCTGACCTCGGCCTCGCCCTTGGTGGCGTAGACATGGTCCCAATGGTTGCTTCGGTCAGACGTGGCTCGCCCTCCCGCGTACAGGGGCCGGCGCGAATGAAAGACTATTCGTCCTTCTTCGACATCCGCTCGAGGCGCTCCTGCATTTCCTTCATCTGCTGGCGCAGCTCGTCGATGTTGCTGTCCTTCGGCGCCTCGGCATTCGCATCGGGCTCCGGCTCGGGGCTGGCCGCCGGACGGGGCGCAGCGAACGGCTTGAACATCGAGAAGGTCTGCTGGAACAGCTCCATGTTGCGGCGGACTTGCTCTTCCAACGGAGCAAAAGGAGTGCCGGACAGCGTATTGGCGATCTGCTTGCGGAACTTCTCCTGCTCCTGGGTCAGGGTTGCGATCGACTGCTCCAGATATTTCGGCACCACCATCTGCATGCTGTCGCCATAGAAGCGGATCAGCTGGCGAAGGAAGGTGGTCGGCAACAGGTTCTGGCCGGCCTTGTTCTCCTGCTCGAAGATGATCTGGGCGAGCACGGAGCGGGTGATGTCGTCGCCGGTCTTGGCGTCATAGACCAGGAAGTCTTCGCCGTCCTTGACCATCGCGGCGAGGTCTTCGAGCGTCACATAGGTGCTCGTTCCGGTGTTATAGAGCCGGCGGTTCGCGTATTTCTTGATTGTGGTGGGTTGGTCTGATTTCGCCATGGGCTCTCACTTGCAAACGCGGAGAACGGGAACCTGTCGGGCAATGCCGCAGGGCGGGAAGAGTACGCAACGCAACAAAATAAGCATTTTCAAAGGGCTCACGCTACCGTTTTGTGCGGCACGGTTAATTGCAGAGCAAAATCCTGCTTGCGAAAACGCCAAGAACGCTATTTTGAATGCGCTGCGGTATGAATTCGGGCCCCGGCCGATTGACATGCCTCAACGACGTTAACAGGATGGCTGACGAGACTGGCGATCGCTTTCCAGCCCGCCTGCCCCCTTCACAAGAACCTCAAGCCCCAGGAGATGCCCATGTCAGACGATGTCGTCATCGTCAGCGCCGCCCGCACCCCGGTCGGAAGCTTCAACGGAGCGTTCGCGACCCTTCCCGCCCATGACCTCGGCGCCGTTGCCATCAAGGCCGCGCTGGAGCGCGCCGGCATCGAGCCCGGCCGGGTCTCCGAAGTGATCATGGGTCAGATCCTGACCGCCGCCCAAGGCCAGAACCCGGCCCGCCAGGCGTCGATCGGCGCCGGCATTCCGGTGGAGAGCCCGGCTTGGGGCGTCAATCAGCTGTGCGGCTCGGGCCTGCGCACGGTTGCGCTCGGCTACCAGGCGCTGCTCAACGGCGATTCCGAGATCGTGGTCGCCGGCGGGCAGGAATCGATGAGCATGGCCCCGCACGCCCAGCATCTGCGCGGCGGCGTGAAGATGGGCGGCCTGGAGCTGGTCGACACCATGATCAAGGACGGCCTGTGGGATGCCTTCAACGGCTACCACATGGGCAACACCGCCGAGAACGTCGCGCGGCAATGGCAGATCACCCGTGCCCAGCAGGACGAGTTCGCCGTGGCCTCGCAGCAGAAGGCCGAGGCGGCGCAGAAGGCCGGCAAGTTCAACGACGAGATCGTCCCCGTCACCATCAAGACCCGCAAGGGCGACGTCGTCGTCAGCGCCGACGAATATCCGCGCCATGGCGCCACGCTCGACGCGATGGCCAAGCTCAAGCCCGCCTTCGAGAAGGATGGCACGGTGACCGCGGGCTCGGCCTCGGGCATCAACGACGGCGCTGCCGCCGTGGTGCTGATGACCGCCAAGCAGGCCGCCAAGGAAGGCAAGAAGCCGCTCGCGCGGATCGTGTCCTGGGCGCAGGCCGGCGTCGATCCGAAGATCATGGGCTCGGGCCCGATCCCGGCCTCGCGCGCGGCGCTGAAGAAGGCCGGCTGGAGCGTCGGTGATCTCGATTTGATCGAGGCCAACGAAGCCTTCGCGGCACAGGCCTGCGCGGTCAACAAGGATCTCGGCTGGGACACCTCCAAGGTCAACGTCAACGGCGGCGCGATCGCCATCGGCCATCCGGTTGGCGCGTCCGGCGCACGCGTGCTGGTGACGCTGCTGCACGAGATGCAGAAGCGCGATTCGAAGAAGGGCCTGGCCACGCTGTGCATCGGCGGCGGCATGGGCATCGCCATGTGTGTGGCGCGCGACTGATCTTACGCGCAGCTGACGGGTGCGCCGCACACGTCAGCGCGTGCGTTGCACGCGACTAAAAAGGCAGCGGTTGCAAATCAAATATTCTTCGCAACCCGACAAGCCTCGACTAAAGAAAAACGCCCGGCTCGATGCCGGGCGTTTTGTTCTTGATGTCCGTCAAACCAACCGCATAATCCGTAGCTAAAAAGCGATCACGTCAGAAAAGTCCGAAGCGTCCAAGGAAGAGGGAAGGAATACGACATGGCACGTGTTGCATTGGTGACGGGTGGTACGCGGGGCATCGGTGCTGCGATCAGCAAGGCGCTGCAGGCCGCCGGCTACAAGGTTGCGGCGAGCTATGCCGGCAACGACGCTGCCGCGGAGAAATTCAAGGCCGAGACCGGCATTGCGGTTTACAAGTGGGACGTCAGCAGTTTCGAGGCCTGCGCCGAGGGCGTGAAGAAGGTCGAGGCCGAGGTCGGCCCGGTCGACGTGCTGGTCAACAATGCCGGCATCACCAAGGACGGTGCCTTCCACAAGATGACGCTTGAGCAGTGGAACGCCGTCATCAACACCAATCTCGGTTCGCTGTTCAACATGTCGCGCCAGGTGATCGAAGGCATGCGCGGGCGCAAGTTCGGTCGCATCATCAACATTTCCTCGATCAACGGCCAGAAGGGGCAGTTCGGACAGGTCAACTACTCCGCAGCGAAAGCCGGCGAGATCGGTTTCACCAAGGCCCTGGCGCTGGAGAACGCCAAGGGCGGCATCACCGTGAATGCGATCTGTCCCGGCTACATCAATACCGAGATGGTGCAGGCAGTGCCGAAGGACGTGCTGGAGAAGGCGATCCTGCCGCTGATTCCGATCGGCCGTCTCGGCGAGCCCGAAGAGATCGCGCGTGCCGTCGTGTTCCTCGCCGCGGATGAAGCCGGCGCCATCACCGGCTCGACGCTCTCGGTCAACGGCGGCCAGTACATGGTGTGATGCGATCGCATCACGCAGGCTGATATTGTCCACATCGTCATGCCCGGGCTTGTCCCGGGCATCCACGGCCTTACAACAGCCGTCGCCACGGAAGAACGTGGATGGCCGGGACAAGCCCGGCCATGACGGAAACATTGGGCCAATGACTCCCCGCACTGCCACGCTGATCGGTCTGACCGCGATCCTGATGTGGTCGCTGCTGTCGGTGATGACGGTGGCGACCGGAAAGATCCCGGCGTTTCAGCTCGCTGCGATGACCTTCGCGATCGGCGGTGTCGTCGGCCTGCTCACCTGGATCGGTCGGAGCGAGGCGGCGAGAAGCTTGCGGCAACCGCTCGCGGTCTGGATCGTCGGCGTCGGCGGCCTGTTTGGCTATCACGCGCTGTATTTCCTCGCGCTGCGCTTCGCCCCGCCGGCCGAAGCCGGCCTTCTGAATTACCTGTGGCCGCTCTTGATCGTGCTGTTCTCGTCCTTCCTGCCGGGCGAGCGGCTGGCGGCGCACCACATCATCGGCGCCGTGCTCGGCCTCGTCGGCACGGTGCTGCTGTTCGCCGGCAACACCAGCGGTTTTGCGCCTGGAGCTGTGCCGGGTCTCATCGCGGCCTTCATCGCGGCGTTCGTCTGGGCGACCTATTCGGTGCTGTCGCGCCGGTTGAAAGCGGTGCCGACCGATGCGGTCGCGGGCTTCTGTCTTGCCACGGCAATATTGGCCGCGCTGATGCATGGCCTGCTTGAAGCCACGGTCTGGCCGGAGACCACGGTGCAATGGCTCTCGGTCATCGCACTCGGCATCGGCCCGGTCGGTGCCGCGTTCTACGCCTGGGACATCGGCATGAAGCGCGGCGACATCCGTGTGCTCGGCGCCGCCTCCTACGCGACGCCATTGCTCTCGACGGGATTCCTCATCGCTGCCGGTTTCGCCAAGGCCAGCGCCAACATCGCCCTTGCTGCGATCCTCATTGCCGGGGGCGGCCTGATCGCGGCCAAGGACATGGTGCTGCGGAAGCGATGATTGGAGCGGAGCTACGGCTCCCAGCCGGACGGCGCGAGCTCGAAGCCTGCGAACTCGAATGCGGGCGCCACGGTGCAGCCGACCAGCGTCCACTCGCCGGTGGTTTCCGCCATCTGCCAGGCCAGCGCAGGCACGATCGCCTGCGGCCGCTCACCGCCGCCGAGGTCGGCGCCGAGCCGCACCTCGTGCTGCGAGCAGCCGTCATGGGCGATGCGCAGCGTCAAGGGGCTGCCGGCGTAATAGTGCCACGTCTCCACCGCATCGACGCGATGCCAGTGCGAACGCTCGCCGCGCGCGAGCAGGAAGTAGATCAGCGTCGAGCGCGAACGCCCGTTGGCGTCCGTGCTCTGGTCGCGAAACGTCTCGCGATAATGTCCGCCTTCCGGATGCGGGCGGAGCTCGAGGCGGGCGATGATCTCGGCTGCGGTCGGCATCGATCCTCGTCGGGATGTGTGCTTCAGGACTTGTGCGTCAGGATTTATTCTTGCGCTCGCGCAGTTCGCCGAACACCGCAGCGGGATCCGCGCCCTTCATATGCAGCTTGGCCGCGACCGCCGGCTCATCGGCGCGCAGGAACACGTTGGCGCGCTTCTCCTCGCCGAGCAGCGAGGGAATGGTCGGCTTGTTCTCGGCGCGCAGCTTTGTCACCTCCGCGGCGCGCGCCTGAAGCGCCGCGTTGTCCGGCTCGATCGTGAGCGCGAACTTGACGTTGGACGCGGTGTATTCGTGGCCGCAATAGAGCTTGAAGTCGTCGGGCAGGGCGCGCAGCTTCAGCAGGGAATCCCACATCATCGGATAGGTGCCCTCGAACACGCGGCCGCAGCCGATCGAGAACAGCGTGTCGGCGGCGAACACCGTCTTCTCATTGTCGAACACGTAGGAGATGTGGTCGAGCGTGTGGCCGGGCGTCTCCACCACGCGCGCCAGCAGATTGCCGATCTTGACCACGTCGGCATTGGCGACGCGCTGGTCGACGTTGGCGATTTTCGTGGTCTTGTCGTGCGGCGCGACGACGCGGCAATTGTATTTCTGCTTGAGCTCGGCGACCCCGCCGACATGATCGCCATGATGATGGGTGATCAGGATGTCGGTGAGCTGCCAGCCCTCGCGCTCCAGGGCCTTGAGGATCGGGCCGGCCTCCGGCGCGTCGATCGAGGCCGTCGCTTTGGTTTCCACATCGTGGATCAGATAACCGAAATTGTCGTTTAAACAGTTGAAAGTACGAATTTCGGCGGCCATGTCATCTCCATCGCGCTCAGCCCCGCCAGACAAATATGGCGTTAACGTTGCGCAGGCAATGCAATATTCCGCGCGCAGCGGCGCCCTGGCGCATGTTACATTGCGGTCATGACCATCGACGTCGTCGACCTCCGCGAGTTCTATTCTCGCCGCCTCGGCATCGTGGCGCGGCAAATGATCAATCGCGGCATCAGGGAGCGTTGGCCCAGCGCCGAGGGCCAGCGCGTGCTCGGCGTCGGCTATCCCACACCCTATCTGGGGTTGTTCCGCGAGGACGCCGAGCGCTGCCTCGCCTTCATGCCGGCGGCGCAGGGTGTCCTGAAATGGCCGACGGGACGGCCCGCGCTGGCCTCGCTGGTGGATGAGTTCTCGCTGCCGCTTCCCGACGCCGCGGTCGACCGCATTCTCCTGGTGCACGCGCTGGAGATGTCGGACGATCCGGCCGCATTGCTGCGCGAGGTGTGGCGCGTGCTGTCGCCCTCTGGGCGCGTCATCGCCGTGATCCCGAACCGGCGTGGGGTGTGGACCCGCACCGACAGCACGCCGTTCGGCCATGGCCGGCCCTATTCGCGCTCGCAGATCACCGAGCTGTTGCGCCAGACCTGGTTCACGCCGACCGCTTGGGGCGAGGCGCTGTTCATGCCGCCTTACGCCGGCGGCTGGGTGTTGAAATCGGCCCAGATGTGGGAACGTGCCGGTGCCGCGCTGTCACTGCCCTTTGCCGGCGTCCACATCGTGGAGGCGACCAAGCAGGTCTACCGCGCGATCCCCGCCAAGCGCGAGCGGGCGCGGCTGATTCCCTCGCTCGCCAAGCCCGTGCTGGTGCCATCCTCGACGACGGTGACGCGCAGTTAGCTTCACCTCTCCCTTCGGGAGAGGTGGGCCTGTGCCCGGCCAACGCACAGCATCAAAAGCAAATCGTCCCGGCGAGGCCGGGACGATTCGAGTCGGAAAGTCAGAAGAGCTTACTCGCCCGGGGCGACTTCGTCGCTGGAAGCGACCGGAGCGGCTTCACGCTCCGGGCGCGGGCCATGCGGCCGGCGCCGCCGGCGCGGATAGCGCTCGCCGCCACCGCCGCCCTCGAAGCCGCCCTGATTGCCGTTCACCTGCGGCTGCGCGCCGGTGATGAAGGAGGGTAGGCGGTCGACGCCGCCATCGGCGATGACAGGCTGCGGCTGGTTGGCGGGTTGCGGCTGATATTGCGGCTGCGGACGGTGATCGCGTTCGCGATGCTCGCGCGGCTGCTGATTGTCGCGCTGATAGGGCGGCTGGTTGTCGCGCGGCTGGTGATCACGCTGGTGATGATCGCGTTGGCCGTCGCGGTCGCGCATGAAGGGCTGCGGCTGGGGCTGCGGGACGAAGCCGGGCTCCTGGCCGAAGGCCGAGAAATTCTCACCGTCGTCCTCGCCCTCGTCGCTGCTGGCGATGGGCTCATCGCCGCGCGGCTGCTGGTTCTGACGGAACTGCTCCTGAGCCGCCGCGATCAGGCGGAAATAGTGCTCGGCGTGCTGGTAGTAGTTCTCGGCTGCAACGGGATCGCCGGAGGAGCGCGCGTCACGTGCAAGCTGGAGATACTTTTCGGCGATGTGCGAAGCAGTGCCGCGAATCTTGATGTCGGGTCCGTTGGATTCGTAGACCCGGGTCATCGGGTTCTGGCCGCGCCGGTTGTTGTTGTTATTGTTGTTGCGGTTGCGCATCCGCTGCTTGTTCTGACCGTTTCTCATGTCCTGCCTTTAATTCCAGCCCTAAAGGTTGCACGCATTACTGATTGCTAGGAGTGACCTGGTGACAGTGGCTCACATGTCTTGCGCGCACCGCGCAAAAGCGGATCCAACCCTGCCGATGTTCGTCGACCGTCGCGTTCAACAAAGACGCGTTCCCCACCCGCCAGCATCCATTGCCAGCGAACCCATTCATTTCGCCTGCCGAAACAAGCCCAGCTTTCTTGCGTAAGTGTTCAAGCGCAATATCAGGCTTTCGTTCACTTGCGGTCGGAGAGAGCAGCGCAGCTCCACGGGCCATCGCGCTCAACAGGACCTGCGGCTTGGAACCTTCAATCAGTAAAGCTCTCGCCCGAGAGCCCGGCTTTCGCCCGTAGGTCTACGGGGCCGGCACCGATGTGTTGACCGGAACGTAGTCGTTCCCACGGGATATTCCAAGTGGTTTTTGCAGGCCAATCGGGCTTTTATGGGGGCATTTTTCGGGCCGAAACGGCCCGCAGAATGCCCGCCAAGTCGGCCTTGGGTGACCTGTCCAGCGATAACGCGGCGGCCCTCATCAAGGTTTCAATATTTTGGGCCTGGCCCTGTCCAGCCTCGACGACCAGGGCGCCGCCGGGGGCGAGCCGCTCGCTCGCCTGCGGGATCAGGGCGCGATAGGCGTCGTATCCGTCATTGCCGCCGTCGAGCGCCAGATGCGGGTCGTGCTCGCGCACCTCGACGCTCAATTTCGGAATTTCAGCCGAGGGAATATAGGGCGGATTCGACACGATGAGGTCGAACGGGCCACCGAGCGCCGCGGCGTAGGAGCAGGCGACGAAGGCGGCGCGGTCGGCGAGTCCCAGCGCCGCGGCATTGTCCCTGGCGGTCATGAGCGCGTTCTGGCTGAGATCGGTACCGACGCCGAACGCATCGGGGATTTCGTGCAACAGCGCGAGCAGGATCGCGCCCGAGCCGGTGCCGATGTCGGCGATCCGCGGCGGGTGAGATGCCTGCCGCTCGCGGAGAATCTCGAGCGCAAGCTCAACCACGGTCTCGGTATCGGGGCGCGGCACCAGGGTTGCTTCCGACAGGCGGAACGGCAGGCCCCAGAATTCGCGCGTCCCGAGAATGCGCGACACCGGCTCACCGGCGATGCGGCGCTGTGCATGTTGCGCGAGCCGCGATGCTTCGGTCGCGGTCAGGAGACGGGCCGCCTGCGTGACCAGGCCGGTGAGGTCGAGGCCGAGTGCCGCACTGATCAGGATGCGCGCGTCGAGCTCGGCTTCGTCGAGCCGTGCCGATCTCAGTTGCGCAGCCAGCGCCCGCCGCGCGCTCTCGATGGATTGTCCGGTGAAGGGGTTGCTCACGCCTCAGGCCGCCGCGCCTTGCGCAGCGAGCTGTGCGGCCTGGTGCTCCGTCGTCAGTGCGTCGATCAGTTCGCCGAGCGCTTCACCCGCGATCACCTGCGGCAGCTTGTAGAGCGTGAGGTTGATGCGATGATCGGTGACGCGTCCTTGCGGAAAATTGTAGGTGCGGATGCGCTCGGAGCGGTCGCCGGAGCCGACCTTCTCCTTGCGCTCGGCCGAGCGCGCCGCCTCGACGCGTTGCCGCTCGGCGTCATAGATGCGCGAGCGCAGGATGTTCATGGCGGAGGCGCGATTCTTGTGCTGCGAGCGGCTGTCCTGCATCATCACCACGATGCCGGTCGGGATGTGGGTGATGCGGATCGCCGATTCCGTCTTGTTGACGTGCTGGCCACCGGCGCCCCCTGCGCGCATGGTTTCGATGCGCAGGTCGTCGTTCTTGATGTCCACGTCGACGTCCTCGACCTCGGGCAGCACGGCGACCGTCGCGGCGGAGGTGTGGATGCGCCCCTGCGTCTCGGTGTCGGGCACGCGCTGCACGCGGTGCACGCCGGATTCGAATTTCAGCTTGGAGAATGCGCCGCGGCCCTGGATCTCGGCGATGATTTCCTTGTAGCCGCCGACGGTGCCTTCACTGGCGGAGATCACCTCGACCTTCCAGCCCTGCAAGCTGGCGAAGCGCTCGTACATCCGGAACAGGTCGCCGGCGAACAGCGAAGCCTCGTCGCCGCCGGTGCCGGCGCGGATTTCCAGCATGACGTTGCGGTCGTCCATGGCGTCCTTGGGCAGGAGCGCGACGCGGATCTTCTGGACCAGTTCCTCGATTTTCGGCGCGAGCTCGTCGCGTTCGGCTTCCGCCATGCCGCGCATCTCGGCATCGGTGGCGGCATCGGCGATCAACGCGTCGGTGTCGGCGAGCTCCTTGACGGCGGCGCGATAGGACTTCACCGCCTCGATCAGGGGCGTGAGCTCGGCGAGCTCGCGCGTGATCTGCACGTAACGCTCGGAGGCGAGCTGTCCGAGCGATTCGGCCTCGAGCGAAGCGTGATGCGCGAGCAGGACGTCCAGTTTGGCTTCGGGAAGTGACGACATCGGTTCTGTCTCAAAGTGCGGAAGGAGGCGAGGGCGGCGGGAAGCTGGCGACAGGCCCGCTACAACGCAAGGCCCTCGGCCTCGGCAAATTCCGTCAGCTTCTGCCGGATCGAGACGCTGCCCGCAGGCGCATCCAGCAGAGGGCCCAGCATCGCTTCGGCCTTCTTGGCGTCGAGGTCGAGCACCATCGCCTTGACCGGGCCGAGCGCGGTCGCCGAGAGCGAGAGCGAGCGGTAGCCCAGCGCAATCAGCGCCAGTGCGCCGATCGGCTTGGAGGCCATCTCGCCGCACAGCGAGAGCGACTTCTGCGCCGCGTGCGCCTTGCGCGCGATGTCACGCAAGGCGCGCATGATCGGCGCCGACATGGTGTCGAAGCGCTCGGAGACCTTGGCGTTGCCGCGGTCGACCGCGAACAGGAACTGGAACAGATCGTTGGAGCCGACCGAGATGAAATCGACCTTCTTCAATAGCTCGTCGAGCTGGTAGAGCAGGGCGGGCACCTCGACCATGGTGCCGATGTCGATTCGTTCAGGCAGCGTGTGGCCGTGCTGGCGGAGGTATGTGAGCTCGCGCTCGACCAGCGCCTTGGCCGAGTCGAATTCGGCGACCTCCGAGATCATCGGGAACATGATGCGCAGCGCGCGGCCGCCGCCGGCGCGCAGCAGCGCGCGGATTTGGCCGCGCAACAGGCCGGGACGATCGAGCCCGAGCCGGATCGCGCGCCAGCCGAGCGCGGGGTTTTCCTCGATCACCGCTTCCATATAGGGCAGCGCCTTGTCGCCGCCGATATCGAGCGTGCGGAAGGTGACGGGCTTAGGTCCGGCGGCATCGAGCACGGTGCGATAGAGCGCGAGCTGGTCGCTGGTGCGCGGCAGGCTCTGACCGACCATGAATTGCAGCTCGGTGCGGAACAGGCCGATGCCGGCACTGCCGGTGTCCTCGATATGCGGCAGGTCGATCGCAAGACCTGCGTTGATCATCAGCTCGACCTTCTGGCCGTCCCTGGTGACGCAGGGCCGGTCGCGCAGCGCCAGGTACTGCGCCTGGCGGCGGGCGCGGAAGCGCACGCGCTCGGCGAAGGCCGCCTCGATCTCCTGCGACGGGCGCACATAGATCGAGCCCGAGGTGCCGTCGACGATGATGGCGTCGCCGGGATCGGCGATTCCAGGCGCGTTCGGCACCTCGCCGACCGCAGGGATGCCCAGCGCCCGCGCCACGATCGAGACGTGCGAGTTCGCGGTGCCTTCCTCCAGCACGATGCCGCGCAGGCGCTTGCGGTCGTAGTCGAGCAGCGCCGCCGGGCCCATCGCGCGGGCGATGACGATGGCGTTGTCGGGCAGCTGCTCGCGCGAGGGCGCATGATCCTGGCCGACCAGCTGCCGCATCAGGCGGTAGCCGAGGTCTTCCAGATCGTGCAGCCGGTCGCGCAAATAGGGGTCGGTCGAGCGCAGCATGCGCGCGCGGGTGTCCGACTGGACGCGCTCGACCGCAGCTTCCGCGGTGAGGCCGGTCGCGACCGCCTCGTGCAGCTTGTGCGACCAGCCCTGGTCGTTGGCGAACATGCGATAGGCTTCAAGCACCTCACGGTGCTCGCCGCCTTCGGCGACGTCGCCGCGCTCCAGCATGCGGTCGAGATCGGCACGCAGCTTGGCGAGCGCAGTATCGAGCCGCTTGATCTCCTTCGGCAGGTCTTCGGCGATGTAGTCCTTGATGACGACGCGCGGCTCGTGCAGCACGACATGGCCGAGCGCGATGCCCTCCGACAGGATGGCACCGACTTTCTGCGCCGAATGGCGCGCCGCCGGCTCCTGGCCCGGCTGCGCCAGCGCGGAGAGTTCGCCGGAGGCGATCAGCTCGGCCAGCACCATCGCGGTGGTCTGGAGCGCCTCGAGCTCCTCCTCGACATAATTGCGCTTGGCGCGATTCTGCACCACCAGCACGCCGAGCGTGTTGCCGGCGCGCAGGATCGGCACGCCGAGGAAGGAATGGTAGATTTCTTCGCCGGTCTCGGGCCGGAACGAGAACGCCGGGTGGCTCTGCGCGTCGCTCAAATTGAGCGGCGTCGCCTCGCTGGCGACGAGGCCGACCAGGCCCTCATGGGCGCTGAGCACGGTGTGGTGCACCGCCTCGCGGTTGAGACCTTCGGTGGCGTAGAGCTCGAGCGTATTGTCGATGCGCAGCACATAGACCGAGCACACCTCGGCCACCATGTTGGCGGCGATCAGCACCACGATCTTGTCCAGCCGCTCCTGGGCCGAGACCTGCTCCGCCATGGTCTCGCGGAGCCGTCTCAACAAGACGCGGGGACCTCCCGACGCGCTCCGCATGAACCGTCAATCTCCTCCATCGGCCGGGCCCGGCGATATCGGCCGGCGGCTGGACCAAAATTCCAGAAAAACAATCAAATTGTTTGTCCGGCGCAGGCACAAGCCCAAATCCACGGGAGATTGAGTGCTCGTACCGAATCAGCGCCGCCTGAACTGGGACACAGTCTGCGGCAGCCCACCCTGTCCGCCGTATAGCGAATTGAGGCTTGTTTTGCCAAGCAAAACGCCTGCCAAACGCGAAGGTGTGTACACCTTCGCGTTTGCTGCGACCGCTAAGAGAAAATTAGCCTTTTGGCACTGTCCGGAAAAGTGCGAAGCGGTTTTCCGGAAAGACCGTCAGGTCTGATCGAGACCGTAGAGCGTATGCAAGGTGCGCACCGCAAGCTCGGTATAGGCGGTATCGATCAAGACCGAAAATTTGATCTCGGAGGTTGTAATGGCCCGAATGTTGATGTTCCGCCCGGCGAGCGCCGAGAACGCCTGGGCGGCGACGCCGGCATGGCTGCGCATGCCGCTGCCGATCACCGAGATCTTGGCGACATCGGTGGCGGTATCGAGCCGCGCATAGCCGATCTTGGCCTTGGCTGCGGTAATCGTATCCTTGGCGCGGGTGAAGTCGGCGGCCGGCACGGTGAAGGTGAGGTCGGTGGTCTTGCCGTCCTCGGACACATTCTGCACGATCATGTCGACGTTGATATTGGCATCAGCCAGCGGGCCGAAGATCGAGGCCGCAACGCCGGGCTTGTCCTCGATCTGGCGCACCGAGATCTGAGCCTCGTCCTTGGAGAAGGCGATACCGGTGACGACGTGGCTTTCCATGATCTCCTCCTCGCTGCAGATCAGCGTGCCGGGCGGCTGGTTGGCATGCGGGTCGATATCCTCGGGCTTATCGAAGCTCGAGCGGACGAAGATCGGCATGTTGTGGACCATGCCGAGTTCCACCGAGCGGACCTGGAGCACCTTGGCGCCCTGCGAGGCCAGTTCCAGCATGTCTTCGAATGCGATCTTGTCGAGCCTCTTGGCCTTCGGCACGATTCGCGGGTCGGTGGTGTAGACGCCGTCGACGTCGGTGTAGATGTCGCAGCGGTCGGCCTTGACGGCGGCGGCGATCGCCACGGCCGAGGTGTCGGAGCCGCCACGGCCGAGCGTGGTGATGCGACCCGTCTCGGGGTTGATGCCCTGGAAGCCGGCGATGACCGCGACCTCCTTTCGGTCCTTGAAGCGCTTGATGATCTCGCTGCCGTCGATGTCCTCGATCCGGGCCGAGGCATGGGCGTCGCTGGTCTTGATCGGGATCTGCCAGCCCTGCCACGAGCGGGCTTGGATGCCCATGCCCTGGAGCACGATGGCAAGAAGGCCGGACGTCACCTGTTCGCCCGAGGCGACCACGGCGTCATATTCGCGCGCGTCGTGCATCGGCGAGGCCTCGGTGCACCAGGCGACCAGCTCGTTGGTCTTGCCGGCCATCGCCGAGACGACCACGGCCACTTCGTGGCCGGCATCGACCTCACGCTTCACATGGCGTGCGACGTTGCGGATACGTTCGATGTTGGCGACGGACGTGCCGCCGAATTTCATCACGAGGCGGCTCATGACGACGCGTGCATTCCTTCATAAGGATCAGTATGGTGGCCCGCACTGGACGGGTGCCTCGGGGACACCGACCGCGCGTATACAGAGCGGCGGGGCCGGGGGCAAGCGGGTTCCTGCGGGGGCAGGGTGGGGTAGTGGGTTAAGCTAGATCATGGCGCGTTACATCGACGAGATCCTGCAGCCCGGCGAGCGCGTGCTGTATTCGACCAATGCGCACTGGATCTTCTACTTTCCGGCCATCGTGGCCTGGATCGCGGCGCTGGCCCTGCTCATCCTGTCGCGGCAGGCGACCGTCGACTGGCTCGTTCTGCTTTGCCTCGGGGCCGCGGGTCTCGCGGCTCTGGCGGCCCTGTATTGGACCGTGAAGGGCTGGTTCCATCGTTTCACCACCGAGACCGACGTCACCAACCTCAGGGTCGTGCACAAGACCGGCTTCATCAAGCGCCGAACCTTCGAGATGGCGCTGGACAAGGTCGAGAGCGTCGATGTCGACCAGACCATTCTTGGACGTATTCTCAACTACGGCGACGTGACGATTCGCGGCGTCGGCGAGGGTATCGAGACGATCAAGACCATCGCCTCGCCGCTCGCCTTCCGTAGTTCGATCACCACGCGGTAGGACCGCGCCCAACCATGAGCATGCAGCAAAATACTTCTCTTTCCGCCCAGCTCGGCTCGAGCGTCGACGCCGCCGAGATCGCGAAATTCTCGAAACTCTCGGCGGAATGGTGGGATCCCAAGGGCAAGATGGCGCCGCTGCACCGGATCAACCCGTTGCGGCTCGGCTATATCCGCGACGCCGCCTGCCGCAAGTTCGAGCGCAACGTGCGCAGCCTCAATTGTCTTGGGTCCTTGCGCGTGCTCGACATCGGCTGCGGCGCCGGCCTGCTCTGCGAGCCGCTGTCGCGCCTCGGAGCGCAGGTCATCGGCATCGATCCCTCCGCGAGCAACATCGCGGCGGCGAAGCTGCACGCCGACAAGAGCCATCTGGCGATCGACTATCGCTGCACCACGGTGGAGGAGATCGACCCGCGCGAGCGCTTCGACATCGTGCTGGCGATGGAGGTGGTCGAGCACGTCACCGACGTCGGCATGTTCCTGAAGCGCTGCGCCGCGATGCTGAAGCCGAACGGCCTGATGGTGGTCTCGACGCTGAACCGCAACTGGAAGAGCTTTGCCCTCGCCATCGTCGGTGCCGAATACGTCCTGCGCTGGCTACCGCGCGGCACGCATGAGTGGAACAAGTTCGTCACGCCCGACGAACTGACGAAATACCTGCTCGACAACCGTCTTGTCATCACCGAGCAGACCGGCGTCGTCTACTCGCCCTTCGCCGACAAATGGTCTCTGTCGTCGGATATGGACGTGAACTATATGGTGGTCGCGGAAGCGATGGTGTGAACTGCCCAGGGTGAGTGCGAGCCGTCATTCCAGGAACGCTGTCCTCCTGCGTTCGCAGCGACGACAGCGGAGATTGCCGCACTGACAGAGGTTCTAACCGGCAGCCCCCGCCCTGCGTCCCGGCGCAGGCCCCACATATCTTGCCCTCGGTCTGATCAGCTTGCCGAACTGCAATTGCTCGCTGGCATGCGCGATCCAGCCGACGCTGCGGGCCATCGCGAACAGCGCCAGCTCGCTGCCGGCGGGCAGGCGCAGTGCGTGGACCAGCACGGCGAGCGCGTAGTCGATATTGACGAACTCGCCGGTGGCTTCCGCGATCCGCTCTGGCACTTCCCTGGTGAATTTGCGCGGCGCGCCGGAGCGCGACAGCGCGTTCAGCAGCGACTGCGCGCGGGGGTCGCCGTGCTTGTAGACGCCGTGGCCAAAGCCGGCAAAGCGTTCACCGAGGGCGACACGCTCGCGCACGACAGGCTCGACGTCGCGGTCGACCAGCGTCTTGACGAGCTGTGAGGCCAGGACGCCGGCGCCGCCATGCTTCGGCCCTTTCAACGCGGCGAGCCCGGCGATGACGGAGTCATAAAGGTTGAGGCCGGTCGAGGCAGCGCAGCGCGCGGTGAAGGTCGACGCGTTCAGCTCGTGATCGGCGAGCAGTACCAGCGCGCGGCGGATCAGGTCGGGCGCGTGCTTGTTGTCCGCCGCCCAGGCGCGCGCGACCTGCTGATGCAGCGGCTCGGCCGAGGCGTCCGCATTGAGCATGGTCGCAACCAGCAGGCGGACGATGCGCGCGCCGACCATAGCGCGGCCATCGGGTGCCCGGGTGAAGGCGCGGGGATCGACGCTGGCGGCCAGTGCGAGCACGGCGATGGCGCGGTCGATCGGTGCGGCCCGGCGCGCGGCCTTCGCGATCACGCGCATTTCCTCGGAGAGTTCCGGTTGATTGTCGGGGGCAAACGGATCGACGTCGGCGACATCCCACAGCAGCGTCGCGGCGTGCTCCAGCGTGTCACTCTCGGAAAGATCGACGCAATTGACGCCGCGATAGATGGCGCCCTCCTCGGTGATGGTCGAGATCTCCGTGTCCATCACCGGCAGATCGGCATCGAAGCTGCGCAGGCCGCGT
Source organism: Bradyrhizobium sp. JHI2711 (assembly GCF_056156565.1). Lineage (NCBI taxonomy): Bacteria > Pseudomonadati > Pseudomonadota > Alphaproteobacteria > Hyphomicrobiales > Nitrobacteraceae > Bradyrhizobium > Bradyrhizobium sp. JHI2711. Next base: position 954,869 of record NZ_JBPZPT010000003.1, on the reverse strand, counting down.
GGCTCCGGCGATGGCACACGGCGCTCCTTCAGCGCCCGAACGTCCTCGGCGCGATAGCGGTTCTTTCGCGAGTCCGGCGTCGGCTCGGAGCGGATCAGGCCGCGGCTGACATAGGCGTAGAGGGTGGCCGGAGAGATCGCGAGCTCGGCGGCGGCTTCCCGAGCGGAGAGGTACAGCCCATCAGAATTTTTCATATTGATTTATGTAATCAAGATTGATCAATGTGTCGAGAGGCCTGACCTTGTTCTCCGTGAACAGGAGATTTGGGTCATGAACATCCACCTCACCAAAAGCCAGATCGGGCTGGACGGCGTTCCCGCGGCCGAGACCGTGCTGAGCCATGTCGACGGCGAGCGCGGCGAGCTCATCATCGCCGGGGAGCACGTCGGGCGGCTCGCCGCCATCTCGAGCTTCGAAGGCGTTACCGCCCGGCTCTGGAATGGCGCCAGCAAGACCACCCTCACCGAAGCCAATGTGCGCTCAAACCTGGGCGTGGCGCGCGAGCGCGCCTTCGCGCGGCTGCCGGACCTGCTGCCGGCGACGCGCGGCATGGGGATCATCGATGGGTTTCGTGCCGCCGTCGCCGGGCTTCGCGCCGAGCACGGGCTGGAGCACGAGGCGACGATCGTCGGCGCGTTTCCGGTGATCGCGGGCGCGTTGGTCCGGCGCGCCAAGGGGCTGGAGCCGGTCGCGCCCGATCCCGACGTGAGCCATGCCGCCGACACGCTGCGCATGTTGCACGGGCGTTCGCCCGCAACGCGCGAGATCACGGCATTGGACGCCTATCTCGTCACCGCCAGCGACCACGGCATGAACGCTTCGACCTTCGCCGCGCGCGTGGTGGCCTCGACGCAGGCTGATCTGTTCGCGGCCGTCACCGCCGGCTATTGCGCGCTGACCGGTCCGCTGCATGGCGGCGCGCCGGAGCCGGTGCTGGAAATGCTGGATGCGATCGGCTCGCGCGAGTGCATCCAGCCCTGGGTGGATGCGGCGCTGGCGCGCGGCGAGCGCATGATGGGGTTCGGTCACCGCGTCTATCGCGTCCGCGATCCGCGCGCCGACGTGCTCAAGACCGCGGTCGAGGCGCTTGCGTCCAATGGCACCGATCTGCCGTTTGCCGGCGAGGTCGAGGCCTATATTCGCGCTGCATTGCGCAAGAAGAATCCGGAGCGGCCGCTGGAGACGAACGTCGAGTTCTTCACCGCGATCCTGCTCGATGCCCTGGCGATTCCGCGGCAGGCGTTCACGCCGATCTTCGCGGTCGCGCGCAGCGCAGGCTGGACCGCGCATGCCCGCGAGCAGCAGCGCACGGGGCGGTTGATCAGGCCGAGTTCGTCATATGTCGGGGCGATGCCGGAAGTTTGAGAGCGGATGCCTCCGCGAGACCGGAATCGTAGGGTGGGCAAAGGCGCATTTGCGCCGTGCCCACCATCTCTCGCGATCGAAAAAAAGCCGCGGGCACGCTTCGCTTTGCCCACCCTACGACACTGTCGTCCGCGCGAAAGCCGGGACCACACCAAAAGGTACCGCGAGTTCTACGCCTCGCGCACGACCGTCTTCAGATAATTGTACGCCTTGATGATCTCGATCAGACGATCTTCGGTCGAGCGGTCGCCGCCATTGGCGTCAGGGTGGTGCTGCTTCACCAGCGCCTTGTACTTGGTCTTGACGTCGGCAAGCGTGGCGCTGGGGCCGAGGCCCATGACCTGGAGCGCCTTGCGCTCGGCGTTCATCACCTTGCGCGTCTCGGCCTTGGGCGCAGCTTCCGGGCCCTTGCGCCAGCTGGCGCGGCCGTTGATCTCGCTGAACATGCTGAAAGGATCGGCCGCCATATCGATCTCTTCCGCGCCCTTCTTGCCGCCATTGGCGCCCATCTTCCAGGTCGGGCGGTGACCGGTCAGCGCATCCTTCTGATAGCGCGCGACGGCTTCGGCATTCATGCCGGAAAAGAAATTGTAGTTCTGGTTGTACTCGCGCACGTGGTCGAGACAGAAGTGCCAGTATTCGCGCTGGTTCTCGCGGCCCTTCGGCGCGCGATGCGAGCCCTTGTTGGCGCAGCCCGCCCATTCGCAATTGACCGCGGTGTCGCGCGGCTTCACTTCCGGCTGCTTGCCCCGCGGCTTCACGCGGATGGAGTCGAAGAATTTTGATGAATCGATCGGCATGGCTGACTATGACTACGCAATGCAAAAACCTTCAAGTCTTGACATTGCAATTCGCTAAGCACCCGGTCGCGACGAGCTTGGACGTCCGGGTATTGACGGGATGCGAGCGCGCACCTTAATGGCACACATGGCTATGAAAGACACTATCAGCAACAAGTTGCAGGAAGCTTTCACGCCGGAAAGCCTGCGGGTCGTCGACGAGTCACATTTGCATGAGGGCCATTCCGGCCACCGGCCGGGCGGCGAGACACACTTCCGTGTGTATATCGTGTCTGCCGCCTTCAAAGGGAAGAGCCGGGTCGACCGTCATCGCATGATAAATTCGGCGCTCGCCGCGGAACTCTCAGGCAGCGTGCACGCGCTGGCGATCAATGCGCAGGCGCCGGGGGAAGGTTGAATTCTCTTACCCTCCAGGGGAGGGTAAGCAAAAAATCAAAACGACGTCCCGGCCCGTCTCGGCTTGGCCTCTTCCAGCTCGGCCTCGCGCGTCACCGGTGAAATACGGAGCGCGGTGATGCGGTTGCGTTCGCGGCGGAGGACGCGGAAGCGGAAGCCGTGGAAGGTGAAGCTCTGGCCGCGGTCGGGGATCGAGCGCGCCTCGTGAATGACGAGGCCTGCGACCGTGGTTGCCTCTTCATCGGGCAGATGCCAGTCCATGGCGCGGTTGAGATCGCGGATCGGCACCGAGCCGTCGACCACGACGGAGCCGTCCGGCTGACGGCGCACGCCGGCGACGACGACGTCATGCTCGTCGGAGATGTCGCCGACGATCTCCTCCAGAATGTCTTCGAGCGTCACCAGGCCCTCGACCTCGCCATACTCGTCGACGACGAGCGCGAAATGGGTCTTGCGGCGGCGGAACGCCTTGAGCTGCTGGGATATCGGCCGCATCTCCGGCACGAACCAGGGCGGCAGCATGATGGTGGTGACGTCGATGCGCGAGGTGTCGCCTTCCGATGCGCGGATCGCGCGCAACAGATCCTTGGCGTGCAGAATGCCGATGATGTTCTCCGACTTGTCCCGCCACAGCGGAATGCGGGTGTATTCGGTGGCCAGCACCTCCCGCACCAGCTCCTCCGGCGGCAGGTCGGCGTTGATCATCACCATGGCCGTGCGGTGGACCATCACGTCAGACACCGTCAGCTCGCCGAGACGGAAGACGTTGTGAATGTACTCGGCCTCGCCGCTCTCGATCTTGCCGTGCACGGCCGATTCCTCGACCAGGCCCTCGATCTCCGAATCCGTCAGGATTTCGTGTTGCGAGAACTCCTGCACCCCCATCAGACGGAGGATCGCGCTCGACGCCGTGTTGAGGCACCAGCTCAGCGGGTAGAACAGGAGGTAGGAAAAATGCAACGGATAGGCAATCCACTGCGACACTGGCATCGGCTCCCTGATCGCAAGCGTCTTCGGCACCTGCTCGCCGATGACGATGTGCAGCGAAGAGAAGACCAGAAAACCCGCCACGAACGAGGTGAAGTGCAGCGTGGCCTCCGACATTCCGAGCGGGCTGAGGACGGGGCTCAGCAGCGCAGACACCGTCGGCTCACCGATCCAGCCGAGACCGAGCGAGGCCATGGTGATGCCGAGCTGGCAGCAGGCGAGATAGGATTCGATGTTCCCCATCATCGTCTGCAGCAGGCGCGCGCCGAAGCGGTTCTGCTCGACCATGGCCTTGACGCGGAAGCCGCGGCTCTTCACCAGCGCAAATTCCGCCGCCACGTAAAACGCGTTGGCGGCGAGCAGGAGGGCCGCAAGCAGCAGATTGATCGAGATCGAACTCATGTTTGCCTCGCGACCGCCCCGGCGTTCCCCGCCGTTTCGCGGGCGGCCGATCTGAACGGTCCCGTTATCACTGCGCGAGCTTCTCTTTCAGGAAGTCGCGCACCGGCGCCGGCTCGACGTCCTTTGCGATCACCGCGCGGCCCACGGCCTCCAGTAGGATGAAGGTGAGCTTGCCGCGCTTGACCTTCTTGTCCTGCGCCATCAGCGCCATCAGCGCGTCGGCATCGGCGAGCCCTTCCTGCGCAAAGCCGGCGATGTCCTGCAGGCGCGTCGGCAGGCCTGCCTCGATCAGGTGGCGCTCGATGCGCGCCGCCTCACGCTCGCCGATCATGCCGAGCTTCGCGGAGAACTGCGCTGCCAGCGTCATGCCGATGGCGACGCCCTCGCCGTGGAACAGGCGGTCGGAGAAGCCGGTCACAGCCTCCAGCGCGTGGCCGAAGGTGTGGCCGAGATTGAGCAGCGCGCGCTCGCCGGTCTCGCGCTCGTCGCGCGCGACGATTGCGGCCTTGGCCCGGCAGGAGGTCGCGATCGCATGCTCGCGGGCCGATCCGCCCCTCGAGATGTCGGCATGGTTCTTCTCCAGCCAGCTGAAGAAGGCCTCGTCGCCCAGCACGCCGTATTTGGCGACCTCGGCATAGCCGGCCCGGAACTGGCGCGGCGACAGCGTGTCGAGCACGGCGGTGTCGGCGATGACGAGCACCGGCTGGTGGAAGGCCCCGAGCAGATTCTTGCCCTGCGGCGAGTTGATGCCGGTCTTGCCGCCGACGCTGGAATCGACCTGCGCGAGAAGCGAGGTCGGCACCTGCACGAAATCGACGCCGCGGCGCAGGATCGCCGCGGCAAAGCCGGCGAGATCGCCGACCACGCCGCCGCCGAGCGCGATGACGAGATCGTTGCGCTCGATCTTCGCTGCGATCAGGGCCTCGCTGACCTTTTCGAGCCCGGCATAGGTTTTCGAGATCTCGCCTTCCTCGACGACGATGCGCGAGGTCGGAATACCGCTGGCTGCGAGCGACGCCTCAGTGGGCTCGAGCCAGTATTTCGCGACGGTGCGGTCGGTCACGATGGCCGTGCGCACCCCGGGACGCAGAGCGGCGACACGCTCGCCGAGCGAGGCCAGCACGCCGCGGCCGATGACGATGTCATAGGCGCGGTCACCGAGTGCGACGTCGACCTTGATGGGATCGGAATGTTTCAACGGCGCAGTCATCTTGACGCACTCGCAATGTCGGCAGGCGGTTGGGCTGGCTCTCCGCCGCAGAGGCGGGCGTGCAGCGCCTCGATGCATTCCTCGACGATTCTGTCGTGCGGCACGTCGCGCGAGGCGATGGTGAGGTCGGCATTGGCATAGATCGGCTCGCGCTGGGCGAGAAGGCGCGTCACGGTTCCTTCGGGATCGGCGGTCTGAAGCAGCGGACGGTCGGCACGGCGCCGCACGCGGCGCATGATGACGTCATGGTCCGCCCTCAGCCAGATCGAGATGGCCTTCGCCGCGATGCGTGCGCGCGTCTCCTCGCGCATGAAAGCGCCGCCACCGGTCGCCAGCACGATCGGCCCGCCCTCGAGCAGCCGCGCGATCACACGGGCCTCGCCGTCGCGGAAATAGGGCTCGCCATGGGCCGCAAAGATCTCCGGGATGGTCATGCCGGCATGGGCCACCTCGATTTCGGTGTCGGCATCGATGAAGGGCAGCCTGAGCCGGGCCGCGAGGCGGCGGCCGATGGTGGATTTGCCCACCCCCATCATGCCGACGAGCACGATCGAGCGCGCCCCGAGCGCCGACAGGATGTCGGCCTCGGGCGAAGCAGGAAGCGGCAACGCGGCGTCGGACATCGTCTCGCTCGACTGGATCTCGCTCGAACTGCCGCCAGATGCGGCATGGCTTTGGCCACCTATACGACCCCATGGGGGCCCTCGCCAGAGGACTCTTGCCACGAAACGGCGAACATGTTGGATGATTTCATTGGTTAATTTGGCTGCCGCGCCCCGACCCGAGACTCCAGAACGATGCCGAGCCTGTTCCGCTTCCTGACGGTCGTCGCCGTGATCGCCGGCATCGTCTATGGCGTGGTCTTCGCACTGGCGAACTTCGTCAACCCGAAGCCGCGGGAAATGACGGTGACGATCCCGCCGGACAAGTTTCTCAAGAAATAGGAGCTAGCCTCCCGGGCATGCCCGCCAAACCCTCAGACACCAGGCTCATCGGCCTGTTCCTCGACATGCTCGCCGCGGAACAGGGCGCCGGCCCCAACACGCTCGATGCCTACCGCCGCGACCTCAGCGATTTCTCGGAATTTCTGGGCCGCGTCGGCCATACATTCGTGGATGCCGAGACCCAGACGCTGCGCGACTATCTCGTCGATCTCGACACCCGCGGCTTCAAATCCACCAGTGTGGCCCGCCGGCTGTCCGCGATGCGGCACCTCTACCGTTTCCTGCTGAACGAGCGCATCCGCGGTGACGATCCCGCCGCGATCCTGTCAGGTCCGAAGCGCGGCCGCGGCCTGCCGAAAGTGTTGTCGATCGCCGACGTCGACCGCATGCTCCGCCGCGCCAGGGAATTGAGCGAGGCGGAAGATGCCTCGCCGTCGAAACGGCTGCGTGCCTTGCGGCTCTATTGCCTGCTCGAGGTGCTCTACGCCACGGGCCTGCGCGTCTCCGAGCTGGTGGCGCTGCCGCGCTCGGCGGCCAAGCGCGACGCCCGCATGATCGTGGTGCGCGGCAAGGGCAACAAGGAACGGCTGGTACCGCTCAACGACGCCTCGCGGCAGGCGATGGCGGACTATCTCGCCGCCACGGAAGCGGCAAAGGCCGACAGGAAGAACAGCGTGGCCGCGTCGAAATGGCTGTTCCCCTCGTTCGGCGAGAGCGGACATCTGACGCGCCAGCATTTTGCCCGCGACCTCAAGGAGCTCGCGGTTGCGTCCGGCTTGCAGGCCCGCCTGGTCTCCCCGCACGTGCTGCGCCACGCCTTTGCCAGCCATCTGCTGCACAACGGCGCGGACCTGCGCATCGTGCAGACCCTGCTCGGTCACACCGACATCTCGACCACCCAGATCTATACCCATGTGGTCGAGGAGCGGCTGAAGAGCTTGGTGCGCGACCTGCACCCGCTGGCGGAGAAGTAGTTGCTGCTGGTAGCCCGGATGGAGCGACGCGTAATCCGGGGCCGCCTCCTCGCGGCCAGACCTTCCCGGATTGCGCTGCGCTCCATCCGGGCTACGGGTAAAGGGTGAAACCGCCTTGACTTCGGCCACATCTCCGCGGAAAGAGCCGGGGCCTCACGGCTGATTTGGCCGACTGCACCAGCACACAAGCCAAACCATTGAAGACGCTACACTTCTTTCCGCCGCCCCAACTTGCTTCGCTTCTCGCGCCCCGTCCCCCTATATTGAGTTGATGCTAGACCAGATGCGCAGCTATCTCGACTTCGAAAAGCCCGTCGCCGAGCTCGACTCCAAGGTCGACGAATTGCGCGCGCTCGCCGCCACCGGCACCGACATCAGCGACGAGGTCGGGCGGATCGAGGACAAGGCGGCGCAGGCGCTGGCCGACCTCTATGCGAACCTGACGCCGTGGCAGAAGACGCTTGTGGCGCGGCATCCGCAGCGGCCGCATTTCAACGACTTCATCAAGGGCCTGATCACCGAATTCACCCCGCTCGCCGGCGACCGCAAGTTCGGCGAGGACGAGGCGCTGGTCGCCGGCTTCGGCCGCTTCCGCGGTGAGCCGATCTGCGTGATGGGCCAGGAAAAGGGCGATTCCACCGAGAGCCGCATCCGGCACAATTTCGGCATGGCGCGGCCGGAAGGGTATCGCAAATGCGTGCGGCTGATGGAGATGGCCGAGCGGTTCGGCCTGCCGGTGCTGTCGCTCGCCGATTCGGCCGGCGCCTATCCCGGCATCGGCGCCGAGGAGCGCGGCCAGGCGGAAGCCATCGCGCGCTCGACCGATGCGTGCCTGGCGCTGACCGTGCCCAACGTCGCGATCATCACCGGCGAGGGCATGTCGGGCGGCGCCATCGCCATCACCACGGCCAACAAGGTCCTGATGCTCGAGCACGCGATCTACAGCGTGATCTCGCCGGAGGCGGCGTCCTCGATCCTCTGGCGCGACGGCACCAAGGCGCAGGAAGCCGCCAACAACATGAAGATCACCGCCCAGGATATGCTCCGCTTCGGCGTGATCGACGCCATCCTGAAGGAGCCGGTCGGCGGCGCCCACCGCGACCCCGCCGCCATGATCGCCACCACGGGCGAGGCCATCGCCAAGGCGTTCGACGAGCTCCGGAACTTTGATGGGGATGCCATCCGCAAGCAGCGGCGGCAGAAATTCCTCGATATCGGCCGCAAACTGGGCTGATTCGCCTCGATTCCGCTGTCGTAGGGTGGGCAAAGCGAAGCGTGCCCACCAATCCCGGCTGTACGAACGGCTCGTGGGCACGGCGCTTCGCGCCTTTGCCCACCCTACCAGGCCTTTCGAGCAGCCCCCGGTAACCCCGCCTTAACCCTTTTTTTGCCCAAATCGGCGATCTGAGTCCCCTCGGCCCGAAAGCCCAAGTTCCGTCCCAAGTCGCGTCCATTTAGTCTTCGTTGACCATGCCACTGGGCCAACGCCCTCGTGATCCCCGCTCGGGTTGCGACCACATGACCCAGAGGTTAGAATTTTAATCAATGGCTTCAGGGCATAAGCGCTGGAGCGGGGTCTGACCGGGCCCGTCTCGGCGGGTCGGTTTACCGGTCGGATTGCGCTTCGGAATAATTGGGGTTCGCGCTTCAATGCCCGGCACGGTGTGGGGTCCATCTTGATTTCTCGTTCGCTTGCTCGCGCGCTCTTGGTTTCGGTTGCGCTGATGACGGCCGGCGGTCTGCTCGCCGGCTGCAACACCGATCAGGTCTCGCTTGCGACCAACGCCAAGGCCAATCAGCCGGTGCCGCCGAAGCTGATCGCCGCGATGGCCGAGAAGGACATGGACCTGCAATCGCCGATCCTGGTCCGCCTGTTCAAGCAGGAGGCCGAGCTCGAGGTCTGGAAGCAGACCCGCTCGGGCCAGTTCGCGCTGCTCAAGACCTATCCGATCTGCCGCTGGTCGGGCGATCTCGGCCCCAAGGTGCGCGAAGGCGACCGCCAGGCGCCGGAGGGATTCTACTCGATCAATCCGAGCCAGATGAATCCGCAATCGTCCTATTACCTCTCGTTCAACACCGGCTACCCGAACGCGTTCGACAAGGCGCTGGGCCGCACCGGCTCGCAGCTGATGGTGCACGGCGACTGTTCGTCGCGCGGCTGCTACGCGATGACGGACGAGCAGATCGCGGAGATCTATTCGCTCGGCCGCGAGTCCTTCTTCGGCGGCCAGAAGGCGTTCCAGTTGCAGGCCTATCCGTTCAAGATGACGCCGGTGAACATGGCCAGGCACCGGAATAATCCGAACATGCCGTTCTGGAAGATGATCAAGGAAGGCTATGATCATTTCGAGGTGACGCGGCAGGAGCCGAAGGTCGATTTCTGCGAGAAGAGATACGTGTTCGACGCCGCCAAGCCGGCGGACGCCAAGCGCGATCTGGTGTTCGACGCCTCTGCCAAATGTCCGGCCTATGTGATCCCCGAAGAGATCGCCAGCGCGGTCCGCGAGAAGCAGGCCAAGGACGAAACCGAATACGCAAGGCTCGTCGCCAAGGGCACGCCGGTGGCGCGGATGAACACCGGCATCGACGGCGGCATGCACAAGGTGTTCGCTGCCAAGATTCCAGAAGGCTCGACCGGCCTGTCCGAGAGCGCCGAAGGCACCACGCTGCAGATGCTGGCCATGGCGAAGGCGCCGGGCACGATCCCCGGCCACGTCAACCCGCCCAAGCCGAACCTCGATGCGGTGGCAAGTGCGCCGGCGCCGCGGGAAGAGCCGGTGGTCGCCGTCAGCGCCCCTGCCGCGAGCACCCGCGTTGCCGCGGCGGCGCCCGCTGCGAAGTCTGAAAGCGGCGGCTTCTTCTCCAATCTCGGCCGCAAGATGGGGCTCGGCACCGCCGATACCACCGCGACCGCGACGCCTGCGCCGCAAGCCACCGCGTCCGTGGCCCCGGCCGCCCAGACGTCCACGACACCGGCCACGGCCGCGTCGCGACTCAAGGCCGCCGTGACCCGCTTCGTGCCGGGACATGACAAGTCCAAGGATTCAGTCAAGGAGGCGGCGAAGGATACGCCGAAGCCGGCCGTCGCAGCCGCCAAGCCGGCCGAGCCGCCGAAGCCCGACACCCGCCTCGCCGCGACGCGTCCGGCGCTGAAGCCATCGGTGAGCGACGGCGCGGGCGATAGCACCCCGATCATATCAGGCGCCGCGCCGGTGGTGCAGTCGAACTCGTTCGACAGCCGCTTCTCGGCGGTGAAGTAGGCTAGCGCCCGAGCGCGCAATTATCGCTCTTTCCTCCGCACCGCACGGTAGGGACTGTGAATCGTGAACGCGTCGGGCACTATGCCGCTTTCGATCCGCTTCCATGTCACCTGTGCAGCAATGGGAAAGTTCTCGCGTGCCCGCGGCGAGAAGGTGCCGATCGCGGTGGTACCGCGGCCGTTGCGCAAATAGTCGAGAAAAATGCGGCCGCTGCGCCTGGCCTGGGCCGCGAGGACGTAGCGGTCCGGCCGACGCAATGCGAAATCGGCCACGAGACTGCGCGCCACGCGATGCGCCTGATCGTGCAGCATTGCCACCTCAAGCGGCGCCGTCAGATGAATGCCCTGGCCACCGGTCAGCTTGGGCCAAGTCGCAAACCCCTCACGGCTCATTAGCGCGCGAAGTTCCAGGGCGGTCTCGATCACAGCATCCCATTCGACGCCCTCGCCGGGATCAAGGTCGATTACGATGCGATCGGCGTGCTCGAAATCCTCAACAGTCGAATTCCAGGGATGCAATTCGACTGCGCCGATCTCGACGAGTCCCAGGAAACCGTCAAGGCTGTCCACCCAAAGCCGTGTGCCTTCGCCGCCTTCGCGCTTTCGGATGCGTAGCTGGTGCACCGCTTGTGGAATGTCCTTCGGCAGCGGCCCCTTGTGATAGAACGTCGTGCCGTGCACGTGCCGCACCAGCTTGAGCGGTCGATGTCCTAGATGCAGCAGCGCCTTCTTCCAGACGCGCTTCCAGTAACGCGCGAGCTCTTCCTTGGACGGCACGATCGCATCGGGCAGCAGCTGCAGGATATTCTCTTTGGGAACGCCGAGCTTCGGCCGTCTGACCGATGAAGGCACCAACCGGGGCGCCCTGACCTTCCGCGGCGCAAGATCGTCGCGCAGGCCCTTGAATACGGCTTCACGCAGCAGGCCATCGTCGGTCAGGGCGCCATATTCCACCTCGGCATTCACCACGGGCTCAACCCACGTAGCCTTGGGCTTCTTTACCGGCAGATCGAGCGGAGAATCGCGCCGGATCAGTGGGTCAAGCCGTTCACGCAATTCACGCGCGGTCGCCTCGGTGTATCCGGTGCGGACCTTGCCGGCATAAAGCAGGCGCCCATCCTCGTGATGCCCGACGTAAAGCGAAGCCACCTTGCGCGGGTACGCGCCCAGCTTTTCGACGAATGCGACGATCGGAAACGTCTCGCTCTTCTTGCATTTCAGCTTGAGCCAGGCTTCCTGCCGTCCGGAGCGATAAGGTGCGTCCGCGCGCTTGGCGAGCAGCCCTTCGAGGCCAAGCCTGCAAGCATGGCGAAGGATTTGCTCGCCGTCGGCTTCGACGTGCTCGACGTAGATGAAAGTCTCGGGCGCTTCTTTCAGGAGCCGCTGCAGCAGCTGCTTGCGCTCGACAAAGTCGACGCCGCGCAAATCGTATCCGTCAAGATACAATAGATCGAACGCGTGATAGCGAATGCGGCGGCTCTGCTTGGCGCCGAGCTCGCGCCGCAGCTGCTGGAAGTCCGGCCGGCCATTACTGCCGTAGACAACGGCCTCGCCATCAATGATCGCACTCCCGGCTCTGAGCTTTCGCGCGCCGGCTGCAATTGACGAGAACTGCTCGGTCCAATCGTATCCGGCGCGCGAATAGACCGTCGCCGCGCCCGCCTGCAGGTGAAGTTGCGCGCGATAGCCGTCCGCTTTTATCTCGAACACCCAGCCGCTGCCTTGCGGCGGGTTCTCGCGTAGCGTGGGATCGCATGGCACGATGTATGATGGAATCGGAATCTTCCGCGCGCCGGCTAGGCGCGATAGTCCCGACTGACGCAACGCAACGGCACACATGCGGGATTCAACGCGGCCCGACAGATTCGTTCCGATCTGAAATAAAATCGATGGAATGCCGCGAAGCTCTTGAACGACCCGAATATTTCGCAGTGCGAGGCGCGCCGCGCGCTAAGGCGCCAGATACCGCATCAGCTCCGGATTGCCTTTCACCTCGCCCGCCTCGCCTTGCAGTGCAACGCGGCCGCGGTCGAGCACGTAGGCGTAATCGGCGACGCGCAACGCCAAATCGAGGTGCTGCTCGACGATGATGACGGCGATGGTCTTGGCGAGCTCGATCAGGCGCTCAGTGATCTCCTCGATCACGCCGATCCAGACGCCTTCCGTCGGCTCGTCCAGCAGCAGCAGTTTCGGATCGCCCAGCATGGCGCGACCGATCGCGAGCATCTTGCGCTCGCCGCCGGAGAGCGTTCCGGCGGGCTGGTCGAGGCGCTGGCCGAGCTTCGGGAAGATGGTCAGCACGCGGTCGACGGCTGAGGCATCCTTCTTCGCCAGCGAGCCGACCGCGAGATTGTCGCGCACTGACAGGCGCGCGAACACCGAATGCTCCTGCGGCACGTAGCCGATGCCGGCGCGCACGCGCTCCTGGGTGGCGCGGCGGCTGATGTCGCGGCCGTCGAACGCGACCTCGCCCTTCCAGGCCGGCAGCTCGCCGACGATAGTCTTCATCAGCGTGGTCTTGCCGGCGCCGTTGCGGCCGAGCACGGCAACGCCTCCGCGCCAGGGAATGCCGAGGCTGACGTCGAACAGGACCTGGCTGCGGCCATAGCCCGTGTTGAGATGCTTGATGTCCAAAAATTCAGGCACGGCGCAGATAGATCTCCTGGACGGATGTGTTGGCCTGGATCTCCGACACCGTGCCTGACGCCAGCACCTTGCCCTGGTCGAGCACGGTGAGGCGATCGCAGATGTCGCGAATGAAATCGAGGTCGTGCTCGACGATGACCAGCGAACAATGCTGTTTGATCGGCTGCAGCAGCTCGCCCGTGACGCGGCGCTCTTCCAGACTCATGCCGCCGGTGGGCTCGTCGAGCAGCAGCAGCTTCGGCTTGCCGGCCAGCGCCATCGCGATCTCCAGCCATTGCTGCTGGCCGTGCGACAGCGCGGCGGCCGCATCGAAGGCGCGGTCGGCGAGGCGAAACTGCGTCAGCATGGACATGACCTGATCGTGCAACGCACCGCGGGTGCGCGAGAACACGAGGTCGAACAGCGAGCACTGCGCCTGCAGCGCGAGCAGGATGTTGTCGTAGAGCGTCAGCGACGGCAGCACAGATGTAATCTGGAATTTCAGGCTCATTCCGGCGCGGGCGCGCTCGGTCGGCGTGAACGCGGTGATGTCGGTGTTGACGAACGAGACCCTGCCTTGCGTCGGCACCTCGGCCCCGGCGATGCACTTCATGAGCGTGCTCTTGCCCGAGCCGTTCGGCCCGATCAGGCCGTGAAACTCGTTCTCGCCGACCGTGAGCGCTGCGCCGTCGAGCGCGGTTAGCTTGCCGAAGACCTTCTTGACGCCGACCGCTTCAAGGAGCATTGCGCGGCTCCTTTTGCTTGGCGCCAAAGCTGCCGACCCGCTCGCGTTCGCCGAGGACAAAACTGATCAGGCCGAGCGGCCGGAACAGGATCACGAGCAGGAGCAGCAGGCCGAGGATGATCGGCCAGATGTCGCGGTAATTGTCCGAGAGCCAGAAGCTGACGCCCTCGACGATGACAGCGCCGATGACGGCGCCGATCAGCGTGCCGGAGCCGCCGAACAGCACGTAGAGCACGACCTGGGTCGAAACCACGACGCCGACCATGTTGGGCCAGACAAAACCCTCATGGAAGGCATAGAGACTGCCGGCCAGGCCTGCGACGGCGCCCCCGACGGTGAAGATGATCGCTTTGAGATGCTGCGCCTTGTAGCCGAAGAAGGCGATGCGTTGCTCGTTCTCGCGCAGGCCTGCGAGCGCCAGACCGAATTGCGAACGCACCAGAAAACGGCAGAGCAAATAGACCACGACGAGGATGCCGAGCACGAGATAATAGAAGGCGGGCCCTTCGGTGAAATCATAGCTGCCGAGCGACATCGGTGCGATCGAGGGAATACCGTTCTGGCCGCCGAGATAATACCAGCCGCGCGCGAGCCGATCGGCGGCGTAGGAGCCGGTCAGCGTGCCGAGCGAGACGAAGATCACGCTGGAGGGATGCCGTCCCAGCAGCAGGAAGCCGCCGAGCAGCAGCGCGAAGGTGAGGCCGATCAGCGTGCCTGCCGGCAACACCAGGAAGATGTTGGTGATGTCGAGGTCGCGCGCGAGCAGGGCGACGCCGTAACCGGCCAAGCCGAAGAACAGCGCCTGGCCGAAGCTCATGATGCCGGCATAGCCCCAGACCAGGTCGAAGGACAGCGCAAACAGCGCGAGGATGATCACGCGCGTCGCGAAGACCGTGAGATAGTCCTGCAGCACCAGCGGCGCGAGTAGCGCCGCGAGGAGCACGAGGCCCTCGATGACAGGCAGGATTTTTCGTCTTGCCTTGACCTCGTCATTGGCCCGTTTCGCCGCTGCGCCGTCAGCCATCGCACCGTCCACTTCGTCGTCCGCGTCGGCGACGATGGCCTCTCTTACCACACTCATCGACTTCAGCATTCCGAGTTCAACCTCGTCAGAGGCAGCCGTGTCAATCACGGCGGGGTTCACCTCTCCCCAAGAGGGGAGAGGCGAAGAATCAGCATTCCTTGGGATCGACGAGGCCGTTGCTGCGCCCGACGATCTCGTAGTTTCCGCTCTTGGCGACGGCGGTGTACATCTTCATCTTGCAGTGCCGCTTGCCCGGCACCATCTCGGCGGGTCCGCCCGGACCTTCGGCGATCTTGGCATGGTCGAGCGCGGCGGCCACGGACTCGCGGTCGATCTTGCCGGCTTCCTTGACTGCGGCTTCCCACAGCTTGAGGCCGCGATAGGTGCCTGTGGCAGCGCTGCCGGCGGCGAACAGGAAGTTGCCCGGGAAATCCTTTTCATAGGCCGCCTGGATCTTGGCGTCGAACGGGTTCTCCTTGGTCAGCACCTTGAAATAGTCGAGGCAGCTGGCGAGGCCTTCGATCTCGGCGGCCTGGTTGATGTTGAGCGTGTTCTCGTCGTAGTAGACGCAGGCCAGGCGCCCGCCGTTCTTGAGGAAGCCTGCTTCATAGAGCTGCTTGAAGAACGGGCCGACGCCGGGCGGGATGACGGTGTTGAAGACGACGTCGACCTTGTTGGAGATGATGCGGTTGACGGTTGCGGAGAAGTCGACCTGGTCGAGCGGGTAGTACTCCTCGAACACGACCTCGCCACCATTCGATTCGATCACCTTGCGGGCGTAGACGTTGAGCGTGTGCGGCCAGACGTAGTTGGCGCTGGGCAGCGCGAACTTCTTGCCGCCGTTCTTGATCAGCCAGGGAATGAACTCGTCGCATTGCTGCGCCGGCGTCGGGCCGGTGCAGAACAGGTACGGCGTGCACTCCTTGCCCTCGTAGAGCTGCGGATAGATGTAGAGCGTCTTGCCGCGCGAAACGATCGGGTCCTTGATCGCGTTGCGCATCGAGGAGGTGATGCCGCCGAGCACCATATCGACCTTGTCGCGCTGGATCAGCTTGCGAACGTTTCCGACGGCGACGGATTCGTTGGACGCGGTGTCCTCGATATAGAGCTCGAGCGGACGGCCGAGCAGGCCGCCGGCCGCGTTGATCTCCTTGATCACCATTTTCGCGACGTTGGCGTCGGCGTTGCCGGCATAGGCGATCGGGCCGGTGAGGTCGGTGGCGATGCCGACCTTGATCGGCGCCTCGGCCGCATTGGCCCAGGGCGCCGGAATCACCCAGCTGCCGACGCCGGTTGCGACCGCGCCGGATGCAAAGGCGAAATTGGACAGGAAACGACGTCGCGTGAGCTGAGTACGATCGAGCATGTGATTAAACCCCTTTTCCAGCGATGAGACCTTGCGGACGGAATTTGATGAAGACGATGGCGAGCACGAAGACGAGCACGTCGGCGACGACGGGTGCCATTACCCAGGGCAGCGCCGCGCTCAGCGTGCCGATGACGCCGGCGCCCGCGACCGGGCCGATGAAGGAGCCGACCCCGCCGACCATGACCGCGACAAAGCCCTGGATCAGGAAGCGCAGGCCGAGATCGGCAAACAGGCTGAACACCGGCACGATCAGGGCGCCGGCTAGGCCGGCCAGCGCCGCACCGAAGGCAAAGGTGGCGCCGTAGATCAGCGGCGTAGAAATGCCCGACGCGCGCGCCAGCGACGGGTTCTCCAGGGTCGCCCGCACGCGCAGGCCGAAGCTGGTGCGCGACAGCAAGAGATAGCAGAGGCCCATCACCAGCAGCGTGATGACGATGATGGTGAAGCGCCACGCCGAGATGTGCATGGCGCCGATATCGATGGAGCCGCCGATCGGCTCCGGCACGGTGAGGTAGAAGCCGCCGATCAGCCCGCGAACGGCTTCGCGGATGATCAGTCCGAGCGCATAGGTGCCGAGCATGGCAACGATCGGCGCGGCGTAGAATCGCCGGATGATCAGCGCCTCCAGCACGAAGCCGAGCGCGCCGACGACGAAAGGCGCTGCAACCATGCCCGCCCAGATCGGCAGGCCCTTGGCATAAGCGAGATAGGTGATGTAGGCGCCGAGCAGGACGAACTCGCCCTGCGCGAAGTTGAAGATGCCCATCATGCTGGCGATGATCCCGAGCCCCAGCACGATCAGGACGATGATCGCGCCGAAGCTCAGGATCTCGAACGCCGCGACGAACGCGTTAGCCATGCGTTGCGTTTCCGCCGAGTTGAAGCAAAGGTTTCCTCACATCTTCTTCCAGTCGCCGATCTGCTCGAAGGCATGGGCGGCGCGGTAGATCGTGGATTCCTCGAACATGCGGCCGACCAGCATCAGGCCGACGGGCAGGCCGTCGACCATGCCGCAGGGCAGCGACATCGCCGGATGGTGGGTGATGTCGAACGGCGCGGTGTTGGAGATCATCTCGAGCGCGCGGGCGACATATTCCTCGCGGCTGGCATTGGGCTCCGGCAGCTTGGTCGCCTTCATCGGCGTCGTCGGCATCAGGAGCAGGTCGTAATCCCCAAACGCCTTGTCGTAGGCCGCGGTCAGCCGGCGCGAGATGTTGAGGGCCTTGCCGTAGAAGCGAGGGCCGAAATTGTTGTTGATGTAGGTGCCGAGCATCATGAACAGCTTCGTGGTCTCGGACAGCGAATCGGCCTGCCGACGCCAGCCGCGATGGAAATCCATCAGCGAGGTCGAATAGAGATCGCCGCGGCTGAGGCCGTAGCCGTCGCCGAACATCATGGTCTGGGTCAGGCCTTCCGTGCCGATCGGCGTCCAGATCGCCCCGCCCATCAGGTGCATCGGGATCGAGACGGTCTCGACCGTGGCGCCGAGATCCCTAAAGCGCTTTGCGGCCTCGCGCACGCTTTCATTCACCGCAGACTCGGCGGTCGGCTGTTCGAAACCCTCCTTGACGATGCCGATCTTCATGCCCTTGACGCCCTGGCCTAGCGCCTTGGTGTACTCCTCGACCTTCGGAGCCTTGATGCGCGGATCGTAGCCGTCGTCCCCGGCGAGCACCTCGAGCAGCAGCGCATTGTCTTCGACCGTTGCCGTCATCGGACCGGTGTGATCGACATAGATCTCGATCGGCATGATGCCGGTGTAGGGGACGAGGCCCCAGGTCGGCTTCATGCCGTAGATGCCGCAGAACGACGACGGCATGCGGATCGAGCCGCCCTGGTCGCCGCCAATGGCCATGTCGACCTCGCCGAGCGCGACCACGACGCCCGATCCCGACGACGAGCCGCCGGCCGAGTAGCCCATCTTGTGCGGATTATGCACCGGCCCGTAGGAGCCGGTGTGGCTGCCGCCGGACAGGCAGAAATGCTCGCAATGCACCTTGCCCTTGATCTCGGCGCCGGCATCCAGCATGCGCGTGACGATGGTGGCGTCGAAATCGGGCACATAGCCTTCCAAGGTCGACGAGCCGTTGGTCATGGGCACGCCGGCCAGCATGATGTTGTCCTTCAGCGCGATGGTCTTGCCCTTGAGCTTGCCGCTAGCGGCGCCCTTCACTGTCGACTTGCGATACCAGGCATTGCGCGGGTTCTCCTCCGCCGAGGGCCGATAGCCCGGCGTGCGCGGATATTTCACTTCGGGCAATTCGTCCGGCATCGCGGCAACGAGATTGTAGGCTTCGATCGAGCCCTGCATGAGACCGCGGAACGAGGCGACGTCGTCATCGGTGAGCGAAAGACCGCATTGCTCGGCGACACTGCGAAGTTGGGCTGGCGTGGGAAGGGCAACTGTCACGGCGCTCTCCTTGAAGTTCTTTGCAACGTTGGGCGTGGCCGCCCCGGCGCGACGCACGCACCCGCGGCCTCGCCGAAACATTCAAAACGGAAATATTTTCCTTTTCAAGTATTATTTTGCAAATGCGCCGGCCGGTCTAGCCGCGAGGCGGTCAGAGCGGCTTGATCAGCTTGAAATCGAGACCGTCGGCCTCGGCGAGATGCATCGGCATCCGCACGTGCCCGTTGCAGACGGTAACCCGACCGCGGGCGCCGCTGTAGACGATGTTGCGGCCGGCCGCGAGCAGCGGCCGCATCGCCAGCGAACCAGCCTTGTTCGCAACGGCTTCGAGGAAGCGCAGGCCTTCGTAACTCGATTGCCCCACCGAGCCGATCGGCGGCGCATTCGGCCCGAACATCGCGTGATAACGGCTCTGGAAGTCGTCATTGGCGCGCGCGCCGGTGCCGGTGAAGTAGCCGGAAGCGCAGAACATGTTCTCGCTGTTGTCGGCGCCGATGCCGAGTAGCACGGTATCGTCCATCGCGCCCGCGAGCCGCAGCGTCGTGGCGCCTAGCCCACATTCGCCGAAGGCCCGGTTGAAGGTGATGCTGTCGGTACCGATCAGCGAGATCAACACGACATCGGGCTTGGCGGCGCGGATCCGCGCCAGATGCGGCCCGTGATTGTCTTCGCCGAGCGGGACGAACTCTTCGCCGACGACGCGGCCGCCGGTTTCCTTGATGTAGTTCTTCACCGCGCGATGCGATTGCCAGGGCCAAACGTAGTCGCTGCCGATCAGGTACCAGCGTTTGGCCTTCTTGACGTCCGCGAGCCAATGGATGGCGGGGCGGCTCTGCCAGCGCGGCGTCTCGCCGATCGCCATCACGCCGGGCGTGCGCTCGCCGCCCTCGTAGACCGGCGTGTAGATATAGGGAATGCGGTGGCGTGTGGTGACGTCGCGGAGGCCCACGCGAACCGCGCTGGTGTGCAATCCGACGATCAGATCGACCTCGTCGAATGCGATTGCCTGCTCGGCGCGGTCCAGAACCTCATCCAGCGGCCCGCCGGCATCGTAGATCGACAGCTCGAGCTCGCGGCCGAGAATGCCGCCGCGCTTGTTGATCTCGGCGACGGCAAGCTGCGCGCTGTTCGTGGCACACGGGCCCCACACGCCAGGCGAGCCGGTGCAGCAGATGAAGCCGCCGACGCGCAGCTTGTTGACGCCGCGGCGCTTGAACAAGGCGTCACCGTGCGGCGACAAGGCACCGCCAGCTGCCGAAGACGACAGATTCCTGAACAGCAAGGACGGCGGTAACGCCGAGCCGCCGTGAGCCGGGAAGTTCACCGTCGCGCGCACGCCAACTCCTGTCTGAGGCCAGACCTGAAAGCACATTGAGCAGGCGGCCGCGGCTTCCGCCCTTTTGTTGGGCAATGATCTTATTTTGAAAATATTGAATATTCAAGAATTGAAGTGCATATAGATGCAGCATCGATTGCAAGACATTCACTCATTTGGGTCAAGGCGAAGTCTCAGCCGTGGCAAAACCGCCGAAACAAAATTCCCCAATCACCGAACACCTCGCTTACCTGCTCGCGCAAGCCAACCGGGAAATCAACCGGCAGCTCGAACTGAGGTTGAGCAAGGAGGGCGTGCCGGTCGAGCAATGGCGCATCCTGAAAGTGCTGTCGGACGGCGAGGGCCATTCGATGGGCGAGCTCGCGGACGCCGTGCTGCTCAACCATCCGACGCTCACGAAGATGATCGACCGCATGGTCTCCGACACGCTGGTCTACCGCGTGCAGGACCCGAACGACCGCCGCAAGGTGCTGATGTTCATCTCCGACCGCGGCAAGGTGCTGTGCAAGAAGCTCAACTCGCTCGCGGTCGACCAGGAGGAGCACATCCTGGAGAGCTACGGCGACAAGTCGACGAGCGAGCTCAAGCGGCTGCTGGAGAGCTTGATCGACAGCTCGAATTAGACCTCGTGAAGTGGAGCGTGGCGCCTTGCGAAGCGCACACACACATCTGCCGTTTCAATGCATAGCCAGAGGAAAGCACTCGCGCATCATCGCCAGCACGAGAGGCGATAGCGTTGGCCATTCCATGTCGTCCAGCCCACGGCCTTGTTGCTGACCGGCTTGGCTAGATACCATTTGTTGCCGTCGGCATGGTTGAAGTACACGCCGCCCTGGGTTCCGGTGCGTGGATTTGTCAACTTCACCCATCGCGAGCCATTATCTGAGAAGCGGCCTGACCAGCGTGCTCCCGAAGTGCTGGTGCAAGTGTTGCCGTTGCAGGTTGTCTGACTGTCATCGACGGCGGCCCATTTCATCCGGGCCGGGCGGCCGTCGATGTTGCACGACCATGTTCCGCCCCACCATCCGCCCACTTGGCTCGCAGGGGCGGAACCGCAGGCGTAAAAACTCAGGGCAAGGACACAAAAGGCGGTTGGCAGCGCGCGTTTGGACATTGTCTGGCTCCCAATTTTCAGGCCACGTCTCGTGATTCAATCAAACCACGGATTGAGCTCTGTAGCGGTGATCCAGATCACAATGAGCAGTGGTAAAAAATTGGATGGTCTACCCGAGGGCGTTCGCCGAGACTCGATGCCGCGCTTTGACCATTGGCTCTCCGGGTGAAGAGTTCTTCAGCGACGCAGCCGCGCGAGCGAGTGGCCGCCGGCCATCTGCAGAAGCAGCAGCACTCCGGAGTGATCACAGGAACAGGCGCTGAGGCGGGTTGCCAGATGACTGAAGCGTGCTCAGCCGCGCGTGACGGATAAAGGACCGTCTGACAATTGTGCGCCAGCCATCCTCAATGGCGTGCGCCTACCATTCGTTATGCAACGGAAGACCAGCAGGCATCATATGGATCGAAAGCATTCGACGCCTGGCGAACTCGTGGGCCAAGACAACACCGCGAGTTCGCTGGGTTTTGAGGTCATCGATCAAGCATACCGCCCGTGGCAGTGCTTGTACTTCTTGCCACTACCGCACGGGCAGTCCTCGTTGCGGCCGACCTTGCCCCAGCTCGTCGGGTTCTTCGGGTCGCGCAACGCCGCGTCGGTGGATTGGGCGCCGAGGGTGACGCTGGCGAGAGCCATCTCGTCCTCGCCGGTGTTCGGATCGAACTTGTGCGCCTCCATCGGCGGCAGGACGGGGGCCTCCTGCTCCGGCGGGACGATCTCGACGCGCATCAGCTGCGCCGTGACGGCCTCGCGCAAGTGAGCGCTCATCTCCTGGAAGAGATTGAAGGCTTCGGTCTTGTACTCCTGCAACGGATCGCGCTGGCCGTAGCCGCGCAGACCGATGACCTGGCGCAGATGGTCGAGCATGATCAGGTGCTCGCGCCAGAGATGGTCGAGCGTCTGCAAGAGGATGGTCTTCTCGACGTAACGCATCACGTCGGGACCCCATTGCGCGACCTTGGCCGCCATGTGTTCGTCGGCCTTGGTCTCGATGCGAGTCAGCAGCTCCTCGTCGGCGATGCCCTCTTCCTTGGCCCATTCGTCGACCGGCAGGTCGAGATCGAGCACGCGCTTCAATTCGTCCTTGAGCCCGGCGACGTCCCACTGCTCGGCATAGGCATGCTCGGGCACGTGCTTGGCGACGAGGTCGTCGATGAAGGCGTGGCGCATGTCGGCGACGGTCTCGGCGACGCTCTCGTCCTTCATCAGCTCGACGCGCTGGTCGAAGATCACCTTGCGCTGGTCGTTCTGGACGTTGTCGAACTTGAGCAGGTTCTTGCGGATGTCGAAGTTGCGCGCCTCGACCTTCTGCTGCGCCTTCTCCAGCGCCTTGTTGATCCAGGGATGGATGATGGCCTCGCCCTCTTGCAGGCCGAGACGCTGCAGCATGCTGTCGAGACGGTCCGAGCCGAAGATGCGCATCAGGTCGTCTTCCAGCGACAGGAAGAACTTCGAGCGGCCGGGATCGCCCTGACGGCCGGAACGGCCGCGCAGCTGGTTGTCGATGCGGCGGGACTCGTGGCGCTCGGAGCCGATGATGTAGAGGCCGCCGGGCTTCTTCACGGTCTTGGCAGGCTTGCTTCCCTTGGCCGGCTCGACCTCGACGGTCTCCTCGGCCTTCAGCACGATGTCGCGGAAGTGCTCGATATCGGCCTTGATCTGCTCGATCTTCTTGGCCTTCTCGGCCTCGTCGGTGATATCAGCAGTCTCCTGCTGGATGCGCATCTCCAGCGAGCCGCCGAGCTTGATGTCGGTGCCGCGGCCGGCCATGTTAGTGGCGATCGTGATCGCGCCCGGCACGCCGGCTTCGGCGACGATGTAGGCTTCCTGCTCGTGGAAGCGCGCGTTCAGCACCGCGAACAGTTTCGCCGGCTTGCCGGCGCGGGCGGCGGCATAGAGCTTGTCGAGCGCGCCCTCCTTGCCGAAATCGATCTGCTTGTAGCCGTTCTTCTTGAGGAATTCGGCGAGCACCTCCGACTTCTCGATCGAGGCGGTACCGACCAGCACCGGCTGCAGGCGCGCATTGGCGCGCTCGATCTCGGCGAGGATGGCCTGATATTTTTCCTTCTGGGTCCGATAGACCTCGTCGTCCTCGTCGAGGCGCGCGATCGACAGATTGGTCGGGATCTCCACGACCTCGAGCTTGTAGATGTCGAACAATTCGTCCGCTTCGGTCGCGGCGGTGCCGGTCATGCCCGCCAGCTTCTCGTACATGCGGAAGTAGTTCTGGAAGGTGATCGAGGCCAGCGTCTGGTTCTCGGGCTGGACCTGGACGTGCTCCTTGGCCTCCAGCGCCTGATGCAGGCCTTCCGAATAGCGGCGGCCCGGCATCATGCGGCCGGTGAACTCGTCGATGATGACGACTTCGCCGTCGCGGACGATGTAGTCCTTGTCGCGCGTGAACAGCGTGTGAGCGCGCAGGGCCTGGTTGATGTGGTGCACGACGGAGACGTTCTCGACGTCGTAGAGCGACTCGCCCTTGAGCTGGCCGGCATCGCGCAGCAGCGTCTCGATCTTCTCCATGCCGCCTTCGGTCAGCGTCACCGTGCGCTGCTTCTCGTCGACCTCGTAGTCGGTCTTGTCGAGCCTCGGCAGGAAGCCGTCGATGGTGTTGTAGAAGTCGGAGCGGTCGTCGAGCGGGCCGGAGATGATCAGCGGCGTGCGCGCTTCGTCGATCAGAATGGAGTCGACCTCGTCGACGATGGCGAAGAAGTGCGGCCGCTGGACCATGTCCTCGAGCCGGTACTTCATGTTGTCGCGGAGATAGTCGAAGCCGTATTCGTTGTTGGTGCCGTAGGTGATGTCGCAGGCATAGGCCGCCTTGCGCTCGGCATCGTCGAGACCGTGCACGATCACGCCGGTGGTCATGCCGAGGAAGCCGTAGATCTGGCCCATCCAGCCGGAGTCGCGGCGGGCGAGGTAGTCGTTGACCGTGACGACGTGGACGCCTTTGCCGGCGAGCGCGTTCAGATACACCGCAAGCGTCGCGACCAGCGTCTTGCCTTCGCCGGTCTTCATCTCGGCGATGTCGCCCTCGTGCAGCACCATGCCGCCGATCAGCTGGACGTCGAAATGGCGCTGGCCGAGCGTGCGCTTGGCGGCCTCGCGCACGGTGGCGAAGGCCGGGACGAGGAGATCGTCCAGCGTCTTGCCGTTCGCGAGCTGCTGCTTGAATTCCGCGGTGCGGGCCTTGAGCGCCTCGTCGGAGAGCTTCGAGACCTCGGGCTCCAGCGCATTGATCGCGTTGACGCGGGACTGATATCCCTTCACCCGCCGGTCGTTGGCGGAGCCGAAAAACTTGCGGGCGAGCGCGCCGATCATGCCAGGTTCCTGTGTTCGCGATTCAACCGCGTTGGGCCTAAGAAGTTGTCACCCGCCCGCCTATCAACTCACCGTGACGCTTCGCGGCGTCAGAGCCCGGACTGCGGGGGACATCCGCCATATGGGTGGGAATTGGGCAAGTCTGGGTTCAACGGCCAAAAACGCAGCAAAATAAACGCCATCGCCATGGTCGCGACCGCGCAGAGATATGGCCCGGTCGGGGCCTTGTCAACGGCGGGCGCAGTGCGGCTAATTCATCATTTTGACAGACTTTTCGCGTTGCCAAGCCCCCCTGATTGGGCGAGTGTCCGCCCCGCTCGAGCAGCCCCCTGCTTCAACATAAGGATTTTCCATGACCACCTCGTTCCCGGCAACCCAGCGCTTCCGCTCCGCGTCCGCCCTGGCTGGCAGCCTCGCTCTGGCGCTGTCCCTGGCGTTTGCGGGCCCGCTCCGGGCCGCCGATGATCCGGTGCTGGCGAAGGTCAATGGCGCGGAAATCAAGAAGAGCGACGTCACCATGGCCGAGGAGGAACTCGGGCCGAGCCTTGCCCAGATGGACCCGGCGACCAAGGACGAGAACGTCCTGTCGTTCCTGATCGACATGAAGATCGTCAGCAAGGCTGCCGAAGACAAGAAGATCGCCGACGGCGAGGAGTTCAAGAAGCGCCTGGCATTCGCCCGCAACCGGCTTCTGATGGACAGCCTGCTCGCCAGCGAGGGCAAGGCCGCGACCACGCCGGACGCCATGAAGAAGGTCTATGAGGAGGCCGCCAAGCAGATCACCGGCGAGCAGGAGGTGCGCGCCCGCCACATCCTGGTCGAAACCGAGGACGAGGCCAAGGCGGTGAAGGCCGAGCTCGGGAAGGGGGCCGATTTCGCCGAGCTCGCCAAGAAGAAGTCCAAGGACCCCGGCTCCGCCGATGGCGGCGACCTCGGCTTCTTCACCAAGGAGCAGATGGTGCCGGAATTCTCGGCCGTGGCCTTCTCGCTGGAGCCCGGCAAGATCTCCGACCCCGTGAAGTCGCAGTTCGGCTGGCACATCATCAAGGTCGAGGAAAAGCGCAACCGCAAGGCGCCCGATTTCGAGCAGGTCAAGGCCCAGATCGAGCAGTACGTGACCCGCAAGGCCCAGGCCGAGTATGTCGCCAAGCTGCGTACCGAAGCCAAGGTCGAGCGGCTGGACCAGCCGGCGGCGGATGCGTCGAAGGACGCCAAGCCGGATGCGAAGCCGTCCGACAGCAAGATGGCGCCGCCGGCGAAGAAGTAAGAATTCGCTGTCACTTCGCGGACGCCAAGTATATCTAACGTCGCAATGGCCGGGGCTCCCCCGGCCATCTGCATGTCCAGACCCTACCAAGGCGCCCGCGATGTCCTCCTCCGTCTCTCCGCTCGCCCCCAAAACCGTCCCTGATATGCCCGTGATCGCGGGCATCCGTCTGGCGACGGCTGAAGCCGGCATCCGCTACAAGAACCGTACCGACCTGCTGCTCGCGGTGATGGACAAGGGCACTGCCGTCGCCGGCGTCTTCACCAGGTCGAAGTGTCCCTCGGCCCCGGTGGAATGGTGCCGCGCCAAGCTGAAGGGCGGCAAGGCGCGCGCGCTGGTGGTCAATTCCGGCAATGCCAACGCCTTCACCGGCAAGACCGGCCGCGCCTCCACCGCGCTGACGGCGAAGATCGCGGCCAAGGCGGTCGGCTGCAGCGAGAGCGAGATCTTCCTGGCCTCGACCGGGGTGATCGGCGAGCCGCTGGATGCCACCAAGTTCGACGGCGTGCTCGGCCGCCTCGCCGAAGCCGCCGAGCCCGGCGATTACCTCGCCGCGGCCAAGGCGATCATGACCACCGACACCTTCCCGAAAGTGGCGACCGCGACAGTCAAGCTCGGCAAGGCCAAGGTCACCATCAACGGCATGGCCAAGGGCGCCGGCATGATCGCGCCCGACATGGCGACGATGCTGTCCTTCATCTTCACTGACGCGCCGATCGCGCCCGCCGCGCTGCAGGCGCTGCTCAAGAGCGGCGTCGAGGACACGTTCAACGCCGTGACCATCGACGGCGACACCTCGACCTCCGACACGCTGCTGGCGTTTGCGACCGGCGCCGCCGCCGAGCACGGCGCGCCGAAGATCAGCCGCGCCAGCGACCCGCGCCTGAAGGCCTTCGTCAAGGCGTTCAACCAGGTGCTCGCCAATCTCGCCGAGCAGGTCGCCCGCGACGGCGAAGGCGCGCGCAAGCTGGTCGAGATCACCGTCGAGGGCGCCAAGACCAAGGCCTCCGCCCGCAAGATCGCGATGTCGATCGCGAACTCACCGCTGGTGAAGACCGCGATCGCGGGCGAAGACGCAAATTGGGGCCGCGTGGTGATGGCGGTCGGCAAGGCCGGCGAGCCGGCCGATCGCGACAAGCTGTCGATCTCGTTCAACGGCATCCGCGTCGCCAAGCGCGGCGCGCGCGATCCCGATTATGACGAAGCGCAGGTGTCGGAAGCGATGAAGGCGCCGGAGATCGCGATTCTGGTCTCGCTCGGCCTTGGCAAAGGCCGCGACCGCGTCATGACCTGCGACCTCACCAAGGAATATGTGGCGATCAACGGGGACTACAGGTCGTAGGCCTTCCTCTCCCCGTTCTTACGGGGAGAGGTGAGCGCCATCATCCGGAGATCCGCGCGTCCGCGACCGCCTTCTTGAACAGCGCGTTCATGGCGTCCGCGATGCCTTGCGTCGGGCTGACCTCGAAATACAGGCCCGGCGAAGCGCAGCTCTGCATGTTCTGTGCGATCTGGCTGTTCGGCGACGGGCCATAGGGGCCGGCATTGAACGGATCGATCCACTTCATGTACCAGGGGTTGGTCGGCAGCGCGAGATACGTCGTATACAACACCGCGACCTTGACGCCGCGATCCTTCATCGTCTTGCAAAGCGCAGGGTTGAGCGGCGACTGGCACCGCGTGCTGCCCGAGAGCGGTTTCAGGCATCCGGTGTTGCTCTCATCGGCCACGCCGTCGGACACGAAGAACAGATACTTGAGCGGACTGGCCGACGTGCCGCTTCCGGGGGAGCTGATCTCGCCGTTGATCGCGGGAAAGACCGCGGTGAATGGGGTATCTTGATCGTGATTCTCGTTCTGGCCGTTCACCGACATCAAGTCGATCTTGCCGGCCGCCGCCTTGGCGCTGGAGAGAGAGGCCGACAACGAAAACAGACTGCGCAGGCCGAGCGAACTTGCAGAGCCGCCGAAATCATAGATCGCCATTCTGAACTGGTTTGAATAGGTCTCGGTGGCGTTTGCCGTATCCATCAAGGACTCGGTGGCGCTCCGAAGCACGTCGATCCGGGTGGTCACGCCAAGCTTCTTGGCAAGGTCGTAATAGTTGTTCTTGTCCTTGAGATCGTGGCAGGCGAAAGCGCACTTGTCCGACGTGTTGTTGACCATCTTCTGCACGTCGGCCGGGGTCGCACCGACGCCCATCGACGGCGAATTGTCCAGCAGCAGGTAGAAATCGATATAGAGCGGCATGCTGGCCGTCGCCTTCGACGTGCCGCTCAACGTCAGCACCGACTTGCCGATCACGCCGAGGAACATGGTGTTCAAAGTTGCGTTGAACGAAACCGTCGCGGTGACGGTCGAGCCGGACTTGACCACGGTCGGCGTGAGGCCGGTCAGCGTGTAGCCGGACTGACTGGCGCGATTGGCATTAAAAATGTTCGTGGCGTCCGTGATGCCGACCGAAATCGAGCCGTCCGCAGTCATGTTGCCGGCGGCCTTGAAGGCGGGCGAAGCCTTGGCGATCGAACCGACACTGGCGGCATCCGCCGCGGCCTGAAGCTTGGACCGGATCATCGTCGCGCGCGAATAGTCGATGGCGCAGCCGACCGCACTGATCAGGGGAACGCAGGCGAGCGCGAAAATCACCGCGATATTGCCGCTCCGGTCGTGGACGAACCGGCGGACGAGAACCGAAGGCGCAGCGCGCATGAGGTGGCCTGGAGTGGTTTAAAGAGTTCCCACTCTAGGAACTGCGGATTAAATATGACTTATGGTGACCTTGGAAACGTAGACTGCAACGAGGTTAACAAACCGTTGCAAACGATCTCAGCGAGCGACAGACGCGCATGGCCGATCTCAAACTGACACTGGTGGTGGCCTGCGCGCTCGTCGACGCCGACAAACGCGTCCTGATCGCGCAGCGCCCGGAAGGAAAGGCCCTGGCCGGCCTGTGGGAATTCCCCGGCGGCAAGCTCGAGCCGGGCGAGCGGCCGGAGCAGAGCCTGATCCGGGAGCTTCATGAGGAGCTCGGCATCAACGTCGCCGAGCCGTGCCTCGCGCCGCTGACCTTCGCCAGCTACGGTTACGAGACCTTCCATCTGCTGATGCCGCTCTATATCTGCCGGCGCTGGGAGGGGTTGGTCACCGCACGCGAGGGCCAGAACCTTGCCTGGGTCCGCGCCAACAAGCTGCGCGATTACCCGATGCCGCCCGCGGACATTCCGCTGATCCCGCATCTGATCGATTTGTTGATGTGAGGTCGAAGGGTACCGCTCTCTGGCGTCATGCCCGGGCTTGTCCCGGGCATCCACGGCCTTCGTGCCAGCCTGAAAGACGTGGATGGCCGGGACAAGCCCGGCCATGACGGAAGAGAAAGATCACTCCTTCCCCGCCTTCTTCACCGCCTCCGCCAGGCTCGCTTTCGCCGACCCCGGCTTCAGCGGCTGCTGCTGGCTCGCATGCGGGGCCCAGCCCGAGAGCCAGACGATGTCGAAGGTCGCACGGATGCGGCCGTCGGCATCGGCAAAACGCTCGGCGTAGATCTCGGCCATGCGCAGCAGCGTCGCGCGCCGGCTCGGTGTGCGGCGCCGCTCGATCAGCACATTTGCCGCACCCATGCGGCGGAGATCCTGCATCAAGGCGAACGCATTGGCATAGCGCACCACGACACGGTCGACGTCGGTCACCGGCAGCGCAAAGCCTGCCCGCTGCAATAGCGCACCGATGTCGCGAAGGTCAGCGAACGGCGCCACGCGCGGCGACACACCGCCCTCGCATTCGGCTTCCGCCGCGGCAAACGCCTGCCGCAGCTCGGTGAGGCTGTCGCCGCCGATCATGGCAGCAAGCAGCAGCCCGTCCGGCTTGAGTGCCCGGCGGATTTGCGCGAGCACACCCGGCAGGTCGTTGACGTATTGCAGCGCCAGCGCCGAGACGACGAGATCGAGGCTCTCAGGCGCGAGGGGCAACTTCTCCGCGCCGGCCGCGTCGAGCGCGATGTGTTCGATGGAGGGAAGCCGCGTGCGCAACGCCGCCAGTCCCGCGCCGGGCGTCCAGAGGTCGGCGGGAGCTTGAAACTCCCGCATCACCGCTGCCAAGCGGTCGGACATGTCCTCGGCGACCCGCTCGAGCAGGAATGTGACCGCGCCTTGGGCCTGGGCGCGCTGCTGCCGCCTCTGCAGCAAGGCACGATCAAACAAGGCGGGCGGGATTTGAGCGGTCCGGACCATGCCGCTGGTTACGCCGATCTCCACAGTTCTGGCAATCCGCTGCGTGCAGCGTTAGCCTCCCCACATGGAAGCCGACGCTCCCCCCATCCGTTCCATCGCCGCACCGCTGCGGAGCGCGTGGACGGCCGGCCGCCACGTGCTGGCGCGGGCGGCGCGGCTCGCGCTCGACATCGCCCTGCCGACACAGTGCGTATCGTGCCGGGAGCCGGTCGATGGCGAGGGCGTTTGCGCTTCCTGCTGGGCGCGGCTGTCGTTCATCGAGCGGCCCTATTGCCCGCGGCTCGGCATTCCCTTCGTTTACGACCCCGGCCCCGAGATGCTGTCGATGGAGGCGATCGCGAGCCCGCCGACCTACCAGCGCGCCCGCGCGGCGGTACGCTACGACGACGTCGCGCGCATGCTGGTGCATGCGCTGAAATATCAGGACCGTACCGATCTGGCACCGGCCATGGGCCGTTGGATGGCGCGCGCGGGCCGCGAGTTGCTGACCGGCGCCGACATGCTGGTGCCCGTGCCCCTGCATTGGCGGCGGGCCTGGCGGCGCCGTTACAACCAGTCGGGCGCGCTCGCGCGTGTCATCGAGCGGCAGAGCGGGATCAAGGTGCGGGGCGACGTGCTGCGGCGGGTGCGCGCCACCGAGCAGCAGATCGGCATGTCGCGGGCCCAGCGCGCCACCAATGTGCAGGGCGCATTTCAGGTATCTCCCGACCGTCAGGCCGAGGTCCAGGGCCGCCGCGTTGTCCTGATCGACGATGTCCTGACGTCAGGGGCTACGCTCGACACCTGCGCGCGGGCCCTGCTCCGCGCCAAGGCGGCCCAGGTCGACGTGCTGGTCTTTGCCCGGGTTGTCGAGAGCGGGCCCCGTCCCATATAATTCAATGAATTCATGACATGAGAGCGCCAGACGAATGACTGCTGCTGTCGAGATCTACACCCGGCCGGGCTGCGGCTATTGTTCCGCCGCCAAGTCACTGCTGACCCGCAAGAAGGCGACCTTCACCGAATTCGACGTCGCCAAGAACCCGTCCTGGCGCCAGGAAATGTACGGCCGCGCCGGCCAGGGCTCGACCTTCCCGCAGATCTGGATCGGCGGCACCCATGTCGGCGGCTGTGACGACCTCTATGCGCTCGATCGCGAAGGCAAGCTCGATGGCATGCTCGAAAGCGTGAAGGCGGTATCATGAGCGAGAACCGCACGTTCACCGCCGCCATGGTGCAGATGCGCACCGGCCTGATGCCCGGGCCGAGCCTCGAGCAGGCTACGAAGCTGATCCGGCAGGCTGCGGCCGATGGCGCCGATTACGTGCAGACACCCGAAGTCAGCAACATGATGCAGCTGAACCGCAAGGCGCTGTTCGAGCATCTCCAGAGCGAAGAGGACGATGCCTCGCTGAAGGCCTACCGGGCGCTCGCGGCGGAGCTGAAGATTCACCTCCATGTCGGCTCGCTGGCGCTGCGCTTCTCGCCGGAGAAGGCGGTCAACCGCTCCTTCCTGATCGGGCCCGAGGGCAATGTGCTCGCGAGCTACGACAAGATCCACATGTTCGACATCGAGCTGCCGGACGGCGAGAGTTATCGCGAATCCGCCAATTACCAGCCGGGCGAGACCGCCGTGATCTCGGATCTGCCCTGGGGCCGCATCGGCTTGACGATCTGCTACGATCTGCGCTTCCCGGCGCTGTACCGTGCGCTCGCAGAAAGCGGCGCCTATTTCATCACCGTGCCGTCCGCCTTCACCCGCAAGACCGGTGAAGCGCATTGGCACGTGCTGCTGCGAGCCCGTGCGATCGAGACCGGCTGCTTCGTCTTCGCCGCGGCGCAGGCCGGCACCCACGAGAACAAGCGCGAGACCTACGGGCATTCGCTGATCGTCGATCCTTGGGGCGAGATCCTCGCCGAAGGCGATGTCGAGCCGGGCATCATCATGGCTAGGATCGACCCGGCCAAGGTCGAGACCGCGCGCCGGGCGATTCCCTCGCTCCAGCACGGCCGCCGCTTCGGCGTCTCCGATCCCAAGGCCGGGCCGGACCATTTGCACCTCGTGCGGGGCTCGGCATGATCCGCTACGCGCTCCACTGCGACCGCAATCACGCCTTCGAAAGTTGGTTCCAGAGCTCGTCGGCCTATGATTCGCAGGTGAAGCGCAAGCTCGTGACCTGCCCGATCTGCGGCTCAGCCAAGGTCGACAAGGCGATCATGGCGCCGCGCATCGTCGGCAAGAAGGGGCGCGGTCGCGCCACGCCGCCGCCGGAGCCCGTGGCCGCGACCACGCCCGAGGCTGCGCCGTCAGGGCCGACCTCGCTGCTGATGGCGCAGGAGCGCGAGCTGCGCGCCAAGCTGAAAGAGCTGCGCGACCACATCGTCAAGAACGCCGACAATGTCGGTGAGCGCTTCGCCAACGAAGCCCGCGCCATGCATTACGGCGACAAGGAGCACCGCCCAATCTATGGCGAAGCCTCGCCCGAAGAGGCGAAGTCGCTGATCGACGAAGGCATCGAGGTCTCACCGCTGCCGACGCTGCCGGAAGACCGGAATTAAGCTCCCACCAGCACAGCGACGCCCAGGACAATCAGCGCAATGCCTGCAAGCTCGCGCGGCGCGATCGGCTGCTTGAACGAGTAATACGCCACGGCTTGCGCGAACAGCACCTCGATCAAGGCGAGTGTGCGGACGTTGGCGGCCGCCGTCAGTGCAAAGGCGAGGAACCAGAATTGCGAAGCGAAGGCGCCGATGAAGCCCGCGAGCATCGACGGTCGCCATAACCTGAGGATTCCTCGGAGCACGTCCGGCGCGCGCCAGAGCAGGTAGATCGTCAGCACCAGCGTCTGCACGAACAGGCCGAGCGCCAGCGTAATTGACGCCGCGGTCACGAAGGACACGTCGGGCACATTGATGATGGCGCCGCGAAAGCCGACCGCTGACAGCGCGAAGGCCGCCGCGGCAACGAGGCCGGTGATGGTCGGCTTCAGCTCGGCAAAGCTCTTGTCGCCGCCGGGGCGGAGCGCGGTGATGACGACGCCGACGGTGGCGATCATGATCGCGAGCACCTTCAGCCAGGTCAGGTGATCGCCGAGGAAGACGAAGCCGAATATCGCGGTCTGGATCGCCTCGGTCTTCAGGTAGGCCGTCGTCACGACAAACGAGCGGTCGTTCATCGCGAGCAGCATCAGCCCGGTGGCGACGATCTGGCTGAGCGCGCCCAACAGCAGCCATGGCCAGAACACGGCTGGCGGCGGGCTCAGATGATCGCCGGTCGCGAGCAGCACCAGCCCCAGGAACAGCAGCGAGAACGGAAAGCCGAACAGGAAGCGGATATTGGTCGCGCCCCAGGTCCCCAGCGGCTTCGTCAACGACCGCTGCATCGCATTGCGCGCGACCTGCCCGAGCGCGGCAACGATGGTGAAGGGAATCCAGAGGCTGGCGATGGTGAACATGGGGTGGCGGGCGCGAGGATCCGGGCCAACGTGCCGCTAGCGGTGGAGCAGGTCAATCACACGGATGTCATGGGTGCGATGCTCTCGCACAAACTCGGTGCCTGCGAACGCAGGGACGACGGTTGTGATGTGGCGTCTGCCTAAACCTGCGGCTTGGCCGTCGCGCCGCCATACCGTCGGCGATAGATCCACATCCCCACGCCCAGCACGATCGCAACCCCTGCAACGGTCAGCATCCAGATGTGCTTGCCGACATGCGCATGATGATGCAGCCCGGCATATTCATGCAGGGCCGACACGGCCAAGACGCCCGGCAGCACATGGGCGGGCGCCCAGGCCAGGATCGCCGGGATGTTCACGGCATAGAATTTCGTGGGCGCCATGCCCAGCGCGCCGGCGGTCACGGGCACGAAGGCGCGGATCGGCGGCACGAAGCGGGCGAAGAACACGGCCCAGGTGCCGAAGCGGTTGAAGAAGTTTTCGCTCTCCGCGACCACGCGTGGATAATTGGTCAGCGGCCAGGTGTTGAGGATCTCGCGCTGCCGCCTGTGCCCGATCCAATAGGCCGCCCCGTCGCCGAGTACGGCACCAGTTGCGGCCGCCAAGAGCACC
Organism: Bradyrhizobium sp. JHI2711; assembly: GCF_056156565.1. NCBI lineage: Bacteria > Pseudomonadati > Pseudomonadota > Alphaproteobacteria > Hyphomicrobiales > Nitrobacteraceae > Bradyrhizobium > Bradyrhizobium sp. JHI2711. Next base: position 921,053 of record NZ_JBPZPT010000003.1, on the reverse strand, counting down.
CATGGCAGCTGCAATTCGCCGCCGGGGATCAGGGCGCTCAGCGCCAGGATGATGGTCGAGCCGGGGATCACCGATCCCACCACCGGAACGGCTTCGAGCAGCGCCGCCAGGAACAGGGTCAGATAGGCCAGCCACGCATGGGCGGAAACGAAGGCGATGAGGGGATCGAGGAAGGACGTCACGTCGTCTCTTGAAGGGCTGGAGCATGAGGGCTTCGGACCCTACATAAGTAACTGCATACGGCCAAAGTACCATTCGCACGGATTGGGGCCGACCCGCCCGAATTTCGGCGTGATTCGCAAGGCAGCCCTCCAAAAACTGCGTTCCTTGCCTATCTAAATGAAAAGACAACGGAACTTTGATTGGTGGGCGGGCTTCTGCCGGCTCGTTGTCTCTGATAGGTTGATTTTCAGCACCCAGCCGCAGCCAACGTGCGAATAACCGGTTTCGGGACCGCCCGGGACCTCGGAGGATTGATGACGACCGCCGCCCTGTCCAAAGTTGAGGAAGTTTCCGGCCTGCCCGACATGAAGGTGTCGGTGCGCCAGGTGTTCGGGATCGACAGTGATCTCGAAGTCCCGGCCTATTCCGAAGTCGATCCTCATGTGCCCGAAGTGGATTCCGATTACCGCTTCGACCGCGCCACCACGCTGGCCATTCTCGCGGGCTTTGCCAGGAACCGCCGCGTGATGGTGACCGGCTATCACGGCACCGGCAAATCCACCCATATCGAGCAGGTCGCGGCACGTCTGAACTGGCCCTGCGTGCGCGTCAACCTCGACAGCCACATCAGCCGTATCGACCTCGTCGGCAAGGACTCGATCGTGGTCCGCGACGGCAAGCAGGTCACTGAATTTCGCGACGGCATCCTGCCTTGGGCGCTGCAGAACAACGTCGCGCTGGTGTTCGACGAATACGACGCCGGCCGCCCGGACGTGATGTTCGTGATCCAGCGCGTGCTGGAGGTTTCGGGCCGCCTGACGCTCTTGGACCAGAACAAGGTGATCAAGCCGCATCCGGCGTTCCGGCTGTTCGCCACCGCCAACACCGTCGGCCTCGGCGACACCTCGGGCCTCTATCACGGCACCCAGCAGATCAACCAGGGCCAGATGGACCGCTGGTCGATCGTCACCACGCTGAACTATCTCAGCCACGACGAGGAAGTCGAGATCGTGCTGGCCAAGGCCAAGCACTATCGCACGCAGGAGGGCCGCGACATCGTCAACAAAATGGTGCGCCTCGCCGACCTCACCCGCAACGCCTTCGCCAATGGCGATCTGTCGACGGTGATGAGCCCGCGCACGGTGATCACCTGGGCGGAAAACTCCGACATCTTCGGCGATATCGGCTTCGCCTTCCGCGTCACCTTCCTCAACAAATGCGACGAGCTCGAACGGCCCCTGGTCGCCGAGTTCTACCAGCGCTGCTTCAATGCGGAGCTGCCGGAATCGGCAATCAACGTCGCGCTGAGCTGATCTCTCACGGTGTGTCGTCCCGGCGAAGGCCGGGACCCATACCGCGTGATGTCTCGATTGAAGCGACGCTGATAGTTTCCTGACACAAGAGCGGCCGGTGGTTATGGTCCCGGCCTTCGCCGGGACGACAGATAGGGTCAGATGACCGCCTCCAACTCCAAATTCCGCAGCAACAAGGAAGCACCGACTGAGCCGTTCAAGCGCTCGGTCGCCTCCTGTCTGAAGGCGATCGCAAAGGCGCCCGAGCTCGACGTCTCCTTCGCGGCCGAGCGCCCGGGCCTTGCGCCCGGCAAGGCGCGGCTGCCTGAGCCCGCGCGCAAGATGACGAAGCGTGACGCCGCGATCGTGCGCGGCCATGCCGATTCCATCGCGCTCAAGCTCGCCTGTCACGATCCCAAGGTTCACCGCAAGCTGATGCCCGGCAATCCGCAGGCGCGCGGCGTGTTCGAGGCGGTGGAGCAGGCCCGCGTCGAGGCGATCGGCGCGCGCCGCATGGCGGGCGTTGCCAAGAACCTCACCGCGATGCTCGACGACCATTTCCACCGCGGCAAGTTCGACGAGATCACCGACCGCGCCGACGCGCCGCTGGCGGACGCGCTGGCGATGCTGGTGCGCGAGCGCCTCACCGGCATGGCGCCGCCGACGGCGGCCAAGAAGATGGTCGATCTCTGGCGACCGATCCTCGAAGACAAGATCGGCAAGCGGCTCGACCGGCTCGACGGCGTGCTCGAGGATCAGACCAAGTTCGGCGATGCCGTGCATGACCTGCTGTCGGCCCTCGAGCTTGGCGACGAGCGCAACGCCGACAGCGAGGACAACGACGAGAACGAGGAGAACCAGGACGGCGACAACGACCAGTCCGGCGCCGAAGGCTCGCCCGATTCCGACGCCGCGCAGGAAATGAGCGCCGACCAGGCGCAGGCAACCAGCGAGGAGATGAGCGAGAGCGCGATGGAAAGCGCGCAGGCCTCCACCTCCGACACCTTCGACGATGGCGAGCTCGGTGATGACGAGACGCCGGGCGAGGCGACGCGCCCGAACCAGCACGGCAGGAACGAGCCGCGTGGGCCGGAATATCACGCCTTCGCGCCCAAGTTCGATGAGGTCATCGCCGCCGAGGATCTCTGCGACCATGACGAGCTGGAGCGGCTGCGCGCCTATCTCGACAAGCAGCTCGCACATCTGCAGGGCATCGTCGCCCGTCTCGCCAACCGGCTGCAGCGCCGCCTGATGGCGCAGCAGAATCGCGCCTGGGAGTTCGATCTCGAGGAGGGCATCCTCGACCCTGCGCGGCTGTCGCGCGTCGTCACCGATCCCTATCACCCGCTGTCCTTCATGCACGAGAAGGAGGCGACGTTCCGCGACACCGTAGTGACGCTGCTGCTCGACAATTCCGGTTCCATGCGCGGCCGCCCGATCACGGTCGCCGCGACCTGTGCCGACATCCTCGCGCGCACGCTGGAGCGTTGCGGCGTCAAGGTCGAGATTCTCGGCTTCACCACGCGGGCCTGGAAGGGCGGGCAATCGCGCGAGGCATGGCTTGCCGCCGGCAAGCCGGCCAATCCCGGCCGCCTCAACGATCTCCGCCACATCATCTACAAGTCCGCGGACGCCCCGTGGCGTCGTGCGCGGAAAAACCTGGGCCTGATGATGCGCGAGGGCCTCTTGAAGGAGAACATCGACGGCGAGGCGCTGGACTGGGCGCACAAGCGCCTGCTCGGCCGGCCCGAGCAGCGCAAGATCTTGATGATGATCTCGGACGGCGCGCCGGTCGACGATTCCACGTTGTCGGTCAATCCGGGCAATTATCTCGAGCGGCATCTGCGCCACATCATCGAGGAGATCGAGACCCGCTCGCCGGTCGAGCTGATCGCGATCGGCATCGGCCATGACGTGACGCGCTATTATCGCCGCGCGGTAACGATCGTGGACGCGGAAGAACTCGGCGGCGCGATCACCGAAAAGCTTGCCGAGCTCTTCAGCGAGACCAACACGGCGCCAACGCAAGCGGCCGGTCGCCCGCGACGCAAATTGCATTCGTGAGCACGCATCCATCCCGCCGCAGCTTCGTCAGCCTCGCGGCGGCGGGATTTTCCACTCTCGCGTTGCCGCGCTTGGCGCAGGCGCAGCTGCAGCCCAAGACCGAGCCGCCGCCGCGCGCCCTCCAGCTCGAGCATGCCGTCACCGCGCCGGTCAGCGTCGAGGTCAACGCGCGTAGCATTGCCAATTTCGAGCCGCGCGACCGCTCGCGCACGCGCTTCGGCTCGCTGGATTTTCGGAGCGGCCTGGTGCTGACCTCGCCCTATCGCGGCTTCGGCGGGCTGTCGGGCCTCCGCTTCCTCGACGGCAAGGGCGAGCGCTTTCTTGCGATCTCCGATCAGGGCGGCTGGTTCACCGGCAGCATCCGCTATTCCGGCCGCGAGATGGTCGGGCTCACCGATGTCGAGGCCGCGCCGGTGCTGGGCGCCGACGGGCGGCCGATCACCGAGAAGCGGCTCTGGTACGATACCGAGTCGCTCGCGCGCGACGGCAACCTCGTCTATGTCGGGCTCGAACGCGTCAATCAGATCCTGCGTTATGATTTCGCCAAGGGCGCCACGGGCGCCCGCGGCGAAGTGATCGCCGTCCCACCGGCCCTGCGCAAGCTGCCCTACAACAAGGGGCTGGAGGCGATGGTCGTCGTGCCCAAAGCGCAGGGAGCGGGCAAGAGCCAGGCCCAGCCGCTCGCGGGCACGCTGATTGCCATTTCCGAGCGCGGGCTCGATGCCGACGGCAACCTCCTCGCTTTCCTGATCGGCGGCTCGACGCCCGGCCAATTCAGCGTGCGGCGCTCGGAGAATTTTGACATCAGCGACGCGGTGCTGCTGCCCTCGGGCGATCTGCTCATCCTCGAACGTAAATTTTCCTGGTTCACCGGCGTCAACATCCGCATCCGCGCAATCCCGCTGAAGGGAATCGCGCCGGGCGCCGTCGTCGACGGCCTGACGCTGTTCGCCGCCGATCTCGGCCACGAGATCGACAACATGGAAGGCATCGACGCCCACGTCACCGCCGACGGCGAGACGGTGCTGACCCTGATCTCCGACGACAATTTCTCGATGTTGCAGCGAACCCTGCTGCTGCAATTCACGCTGGCGGAGTCTATGGCGCAGCTGACCATCAAGCCATTGCCGGAATGCACGAACAGGCGACCCGCCATTCCCGCGCCCCGCTAGCAATCCGCCGCGCGCCCACTACACTGATCCCATCTCCCTCCATCCCCCGGAACTTCCCGCATGTCCGTCCTGTTTTCCCCGATCAAGCTGCGCGGCCTGACGTTGAAGAACCGCCTCGTGGTGTCGCCGATGTGCCAATATTCGGCCGATGACGGCGTCGCCACCGACTGGCACTTCACCCACATCAACAATCTCAGCCTGTCGGGCGCGGCGATGTTCTGCATCGAGGCGACGCATGTCGAGGCGATCGGCCGTATCACGCCGGGCTGCCTCGGGCTCTACAGCGACGCCTGCGAGGCCGCGCTGAAGCCGATCCTGCATTCGGTTCGCAAGCATTCCTCCACCGCGATCGCAATGCAGCTCGCCCATGCCGGCCGCAAGGCCTCCAGCGCCCGCCCCTGGGACGGCGGCCAGCTGATCCCGGTCGAGCAGGGCGGCTGGCAGACGGTCGGGCCGTCGGCGGTGCCGCACAAGGAGGGCGAGGCCGCGCCGCTCGCGCTCGATGCCGCGGGCTTGAAGCGCATCCGCGAGGCCTTCGTCGACAGCACAAAGCGCGCCGCGCGGCTCGGCATCGACGCCATCGAGGTGCATGGCGCGCATGGCTATCTCTTGCATCAATTCCTGTCGCCGATCTCGAACCGGCGCACCGACGAATATGGCGGTAGCCTCGCGAACCGCATGCGCTTTCCGCTGGAGGTGTTCGAGGCGGTGCGCGCCGCGTTCCCCGCCGGCAAGCCGGTCGGCATGCGGGTGTCGTCGACCGATTGGGTCGAGGGCGGCTGGGATCTGGCACAGACCATCGAATTCGCGAACGCACTCAAGGCGCGCGGCGTCGACTGGATCGATGCATCCTCCGGCGGCGTCTCGCCGCTGCAGAAAATCCCGCTCGGCCCCGGCTATCAGGTGCAGTTTGCAGAGGCGATCAAGCGCGAGACCGGCCTGCCCACCATCGCCGTCGGCCTGATCACCGAGTCGAAGCACGCGGAGGAGATCGTCGCGTCGGGCAAGGCCGACATGGTCGCGCTCGCCCGCGGCCTGCTCTACGATCCGCGCTGGGGCTGGCACGCCGCCGCCGAGCTCGGCGGCGTGGTCGAGGCGCCGCCGCAATATTGGCGCTCGCAGCCGTCCACGCAAAAGGCGCTGTTCGGCAAGACCACGTTCGGGGCGAGGTGAGAGCGAGTGGGGTGCGCGCGCTGCCACCCCTCACGCATCCGTAAACCTCCTCACCTTCCACGCCCCTTAAAACTGGCCTAACCTCTCCACACTCAACGCCTCGCGGAGGCTGGCCATGCGTTTTCGTTTTCGTAAAACTGCCCATGTGTTCGAGCGCGTCGGCCTTGCCATGGCGGGGGCCGCGTGCGGATTGTTCGTCGGCGCCTATGTCGGCTCGGCGATCCCCACCCTCACCACGCAGGGCTTCCTGCTGCTGATGATGCTGCTCGGCGGCATCGGCTTCTATCTCGGCATCGACACGCCGCAGATGCCTTTCGACGATGCGCACAGCCAGATCGACGCCGCCGAGCTCATGAGCGCCGCCGGCACGCTCTCCGCCACGCTCACCGCGTTCGCCTCGGTCGCCGTGATCGTGCTCCGGCTCGATCCGCACATGGCCTGGACCTGGCTCGTCTTGGTCGGCTGGATGGCCGGCGTCGCCATGCAGATCGTCGCCGGCGCCAAGGCCAGGCTGCGTAAGTAGCTCTCTCTCTGTCTCTGTCTCGATGGGCCCGTCTGAAGCGGGCATCTCGAAGGACAGCCGCCGGGAAAAGCTCGCAATTCCGAGTGCCCGTCGTTTACGGCAGGGTTCGGCTTGCCGCAACTGCCTTGCCCGGCACCGTCTCTCTCTGTCAACCCGTCATCCGGTCAGGGCGCCGTTCGGAGCATTGCGCGCGCATTGGTCTTGAAGAGTTCATCTTTGCAACACATCTTGTGGCGCCCGCAGGTAGAGGCGTACCCTGCATTTTCTGCGGCTTTGATGCGAGGACCTGGGGATGAGCGGACCGGACGGAAGCAGGCAGTTGATCAAAAAGCACGATTTCGTTCAGGTCAGCGCAATTGCCGGGCTTCTCGCCGCCGCGTTCGCCCTGTCCGGCTGCGACAAGCCGGCATCGCAGGCTGCGGCTCCGCCGGCGCCGGCGGTGACGGTCGCCCAGCCGGTCAAGCGCACAGTCACCGATTGGGACGAGTTCACCGGCCGCTTCGAGGCGGTGGAGGAGGTCCAGGTGCGGCCGCGGGTCGGTGGCTTCGTCAACTCGGTCGAATTCCAGGACGGCGCCATCGTGCGTCAGGGTGACCTGCTCTACGTGATCGATCCGCGCCCGTTCGAGGCGGTGGCCACTCAGGCGGAGGGCCAGCTGTCAGACGCACGGGCGCGAGTGGAGCTCGCCAAGCGCGAGCTCGACCGTGGTCTCAGCCTCGTGCAGACCAGCGCGGTCTCCGAACAGGTCGTCGATCAGCGCCGCCAGGCCTTGCAGGCTGCGCACGCCGCCGAGATGCAGGCCGAGGGCGCGCTGAAGGCCGCCAAGCTCAACATCGAGTTCACGCATGTGGCAGCGCCCTTGACCGGCCGCGTCAGCCGCCATCTCGTCAGCCCCGGCAATCTCGTGCAGGGCAGCGACACCGGCACCTCGACGCTGCTGACTTCGATCGTCGCGCTCGATCCGATCTACATCTATTTCGACATGGATGAGGCGACGTTCATCAAATACAGCAAATTGTGGTTCGAAGGACGGCGGCCAAGTTCGCGCGATACCGCGAACCCGGTGCAAGTGACGCTGGCCGGCGAGACCAAGCCCTCGCGCGAGGGCACCGTCAATTTCCTCGACAATCGGCTGGACGTGTCGACCGGCACGCTGCGCAGCCGCGCGGTGGTGAAGAACACGGATCTTTCGATCCTGCCCGGCCAGTTCGGCCGCGTCCGCCTGATCGGCAGCGCGCCTTACGAGGCGCTGCTGATTCCGGACGCTGCGATCGCAACCGACCAGTCCCGCAAGATCGTGTTCGTGGTCAAGCCTGATGATACGGTCGAGGCACGCCCCGTCGTGCTCGGTCCGCTCGACGACGGCCTGCGCGTGATCCGTGAAGGGCTGAAGCCGGACGATCGTGTCATCGTCAACGGCATCCAGCGCGCCCGCGTCGGCGCCAAGGTCGCTCCCCAGACCGCGCAAGCGCCGGCCGGTGGCAAGTCATGAATCTTGGCCGCCTCTCCATCAACCAGCCCATTTTGGCGATGGTGCTGTCGATCGTGCTCCTGATCGTCGGTGCGCTCGCCTACACCACGCTGCCGGTCTCCGAATATCCGCAAGTGGTGCCGCCGACCGTCGTCGTCACGACGCAATATCCCGGCGCCTCCGCCCAGACCGTGTCCGACACGGTCGCAGCTCCCATCGAGCAGGAGATCAACGGTGTCGAGGACATGCTGTATCTCTACAGCCAGGCGACCTCGAACGGCCAGCTCACCATCACCGTCACCTTCAAGCTCGGCACCGATCTCGACAAGGCCCAGGTGCTGGTGCAGAATCGCGTCGCCATCGCGCAGCCGCGCCTTCCAGAGGAAGTGCAGCGCAACGGCGTCACCACCCGCAAGAACTCGCCCGACATCCTGATGGTCGTGTTCATGCTGTCGCCGGACGACACGTTCGACCAGCTTTACATCTCCAATTATGCGCTGCTCCAGGTCCGCGACCAGCTCTTGCGCATCGACGGCGTCGGCGACATCCAGATCTTCGGCGCCCGCGACTATTCGATGCGGCTGTGGCTCGATCCCGACAGAATCGCCAATCTCGGCCTGACCTCGGCCGAGGTGCTCGCGGCCATCCGCGCCCAGAACGTGCAGATCGCGGGCGGCCAGATCGCCGAGCCGCCGATCGCCGATCGCGCCTTCCAGCCCAACCTCACCTTCACCGGACGTTTGAAGGACCAGAAGCAGTTCGAGGATATCCTGATCAAGGCCGGCCCTGACGGCCGCACGGTGCGGCTGCGCGACGTCGCCCGCATCGAGCTCGGGGCGCTGGCCTACAGCACCAACAGCTTCCTGCTGCGCAAGTCGGCGGTCGCGATGCTGGTGACGCAGCGGCCGGGCTCGAACGCGCTCGCGACCGCAAAGAACATCTCCGACACCATGACGAGGCTCAAGGAGAGCTTTCCCAGGGGGCTCGACTTCAATATCGGCTACAACCCGACCGAGTTCATCGCCCAGTCGGTCCACGAGCTGATCAAGACCATTTACGAGGCCATGCTGCTCGTGGTCGTCGTCGTGCTGGTGTTCCTGCAGGGATGGCGGCCCGCGATCATTCCGATCATCGCGATTCCGGTCTCGCTGGTCGGCACGTTCGCGGTGATGGCGGCGCTCGGCTTCTCCATCAACAATCTCACCCTGTTCGGGCTCGTCCTCGCGGTCGGCATCGTGGTCGACGACGCCATCGTCGTGGTCGAGAATGTCGAACGCCATCTCGAACACGGCCTCAGTCGTCGCGATGCCGCGCTGAAGACGATGGAGGAGGTCGGCGGCGCACTGGTCTCGATCGCCCTGGTGCTATGCGCGGTGTTCGTCCCGACCGCGTTCCTTGGCGGCATCTCCGGGCAGTTCTTCCAGCAATTCGCCGTCACCATCGCCGTTGCGACGGCGATCTCCTGCTTCTGCTCGCTGACGCTCTCGCCCGCGCTGGCCTCGCAGATCCTCACACCACACGAAGAAAAGCGGCCGCCGGCCGCCTGGAACATCATCGCGCGCGGCTGGAATGCGTTCACCGGCGTGTTCAATCGCGTGTTCGACCGGCTGGCGCATGGCTATGCCGGCCTCGCCAATTTCGCGATTCGCCATTCGGTCCTGATGCTGCTGATCTACGTCGTGCTGATCGGCGGCGCCGGCTGGCTGATCGTGACCACGCCGCAGGGCTTCATCCCGGCGCAGGATCGCGGCTACGTCATCATATCCGTGCAATTGCCGGGCGCGGCGTCGCTGGCGCGCACCACCGAGGTCGTGCGCGAGATCGAGCGGATCTCGCTGGATACGCCGGGCATCGTTCGAGTCGCCGCCTTTGCCGGTTTCTCCGGCGCCACCCGCACGCAGGCCGGCAATGCGGCGGCGCTGTTCCCGGTGTTCGACGAGCCCGAGGCGCGGCTGAAGAAGGGCCTGTCCGCGAATGCCATCACGGCCGAGCTGCGCAAGCGCCTGTCCGCGATCCAGGGTGCTTTCATCATCGTGATTCCGCCGCCGGCCGTGCCCGGCATCGGCACCGGCGGCGGCTTTGCCATCCGCATCCAGGACCGCCAGGGCCGCGGGCCTGAAATGCTCGCAGCCGCCACCGACGAGCTTGTCGCCGCCGCGCGCAAATCGACGTCGCTGCTCGCCCCCTCGGTGTTCTCGCCGTTCACGGCCAACACGCCGCAGCTCTTCGTCGACATCGACCGCACCAAGGCGCAGAAGCTGGGCGTGCCCATCTCCAACATCAACGAGACGATCCAGACCTATTTCGGGTCGACCTATGTCAACGACTTCAACCTGTTCGGCCGCACCTACCACGTCACCGCGCAGGCCGACTTCCCGTTCCGGAAAGAACCGAGCGACCTTGCGCGCCTGCGCACGCGCAACGCTTCCGGCGACATGGTGATGCTCGGCAGCGTGGTCGAGTTCAAGGACGTCTCGGGACCCGACCGCGTCGCGCGCTACAATCTCTATGCGGCGTCCGAACTCCAGGGTGAGCCGGCGCCGGGCACGAGCTCGACCACCGCGCTCAACGCCATCAAGCAGCTCGCGAACGATACTTTACCGAGCGGCTTCACCTTCGAATGGACCGACCTGTCCTATCAGCAGGTCACCGGCGGCAATGCCGGCCTCTACGTATTTCCGATCTGCGTGCTGTTCGTCTATCTCGTCCTCGCCGCGCAATATGGCAGCTGGACGCTGCCGTTCGCGGTGATTCTGATCGTGCCGATGTGCCTGCTCGCCGCCACCATCGGCGTTCGCATCATGGGCCAGGACGTCAACATTCTGACCCAGATCGGCTTCGTCGTGCTGGTGGGACTGGCGGCGAAGAACGCGATCCTGATCGTCGAATTCGCGCGCGATATCGAGAACGAAGGCAAGCCGCGGCTGGAGGCCGTCGTCGATGCCTGCCGCCTGCGCTTGCGGCCTATCCTGATGACCTCGTTCGCGTTCATCCTCGGCGTCTTGCCGCTGGTGATCTCGACCGGCTCTGGCTCGGAGATGCGCCAGGCCGTCGGCGTCGCCGTGTTCTTCGGCATGATCGGCGTCACCCTGTTCGGCCTTCTGTTCACACCGATCTTCTACGTCGTGGTGCGGAACCTGGCGGAAGGGCGGCGCGACAAGAAGCCGGAGGCGATGGCCTGACGTCTCTCTCGATGGCCAAAGACTCCGCCACATCCTCCGCTGTCATCCTCGCGAACGCGGGGATCCATAACCACAGGAAGGAGTTTAGCGCGACAGCGGCGAGTCTTCGCCAAACACCATCCTGTGGTGATGGGTCCCGGGCTCGCGCTGCGCACGCCCCGGGACGACGGTGGAGAATGTGGCACGCAGAATCTCATACTAACGACCAACATGAAATGGATGGGGGCGCGCGGGGTTCTTCACTACTATCCGCGCGATTTCACAGAAGAATGCCGGGAGTTAACATATGAAATCAGCACTTTGGGCCGCAGCGGCCTCGGCCCTCTTGATTGCGGTTCCCGCCTCCGCGCAAGGCGTCAAGATCGGCATCCTCAACGACCAGTCCGGCGTCTATGCCGATTACGGCGGCAAATGGTCGGTCGAAGCGGCCAAGATGGCGATCGAGGATTTCGGCGGCGAAGTACTCGGCCAGAAGATCGAGCTCGTCACTGCAGACCACCAGAACAAGCCTGACCTCGCAAGCTCGATCGCGCGGCGCTGGTATGACGTCGAGAACGTCGATATGATCACGGAGCTGACGACCTCCTCAGTCGCGCTCGCGATCCACGAGCTCTCCAAGGAAAAGAAGAAGATCGACATCGTCGTCGGCGCCGCGACATCGCGCCTCACCGGCGATGCCTGTCAGCCCTACGGCTTCCACTGGGCCTACGACACCCGCGCGCTCGGCGTCGGCACCGGCGGCGCGCTGACCAAAGCCGGCGGCGACACCTGGTTCTTCCTCACCGCGGACTACGCCTTCGGCTACGCGCTGGAGAAGGACACCAGCGAGATCGTCACCGCCAATGGCGGCAAGGTGCTCGGCTCGGTGCGCGTTCCGCTCAATTCGTCGGACTTCTCCTCCTTCCTGCTGCAGGCGCAGAGCTCGAAGGCGAAGATCGTCGGCCTCGCCAACGCCGGCCTCGACACCACCAATTCGATCAAGCAGGCGTCCGAGTTCGGCATCGTCGCGAGTGGCCAGAAGCTCGCGGGCCTCCTGATGACGCTTGCCGAGGTGAACGGCCTCGGCTTGCAGGCCGCGCAAGGCCTGGTGCTGACCGAAGGTTATTACTGGGATCTCAACGACAGGACGCGCAATCTCGGCGAGCGCTTCCTCAAGCGCACCGGGCGGATGCCGAGCATGATCCACGCCGGTACCTATTCGGCGACGCTGAGCTATCTCAAGGCCGTCAAGGCTGCCGGGACCAAGGATCCGGATGCCGTCGCCAAGAAGCTGAAGGAGCTGCCGGTCGACGACGACTTCGCGCAAGGCGGCAAGGTGCTCGAGAACGGCCGCATGATCCACGACATGTATCTGTTCGAGGTCAAGAAGCCCTCGGAGTCGAAGAAGCCCTGGGATTATTACAAGCTGCTCGCCACCGTCCCCGGCGACAAGGCCTTCTTCACCGCCAAGGAGAGCGGCTGTCCGCTGACGAAGTAGGGAAGTGGCACAGCGAGCGCCACACCCTCGCTGTCGTCCCGGACAAGCGCGCCTCAAGCGCGCGCCGATCATGGACCCATAACCACAGGCACGCGTGGTTACGGGGACTCGGAGTGATCAGCTCGCATCACGACATCTTCCTGTGGTTATGGGTCCCGGATCGGCGCTTACGCTTGTCCGGGACGACAGCGGAATGTGTGGCGGCGGATTGCCTCACACCAACCGCAGCACCACCGCCCCGAGCGCCCCGACCCACAGCGCCATTGCCGCGAGCGCCTGGATCGCAAAGCCGGTGCCGCGCTTGGCCACGGCTTGCGAATAGCCGATGAAATAGACGATCCGGCCGATGATCCAGATCGCGCCAATCGCCGCCGCGATGGCGTCGCTGATATAGATCGCGAACAGCCAAAGGGCCGGCAAGAAGATCGGCATCCATTCCAACGTGTTCATCTGGATGCGGAAGGCCCGTTCGAAATCCGGATGCCCCGACATCGCAGGTACCTTCACGCCGGTCTTGGTGCGAGAGCGCGAGACGTTGATGGAGGTGAAGAAATAAAACGCGATCGCCAGCAGCGTGACGAGGGCGGTGAGATGATACATCGTCGTTCCTTCGAAGAGATCGCGCCTCAATAGCCGGTCAGCTCGAGATAGCCAACGCCGTCATGTGTGCCGGCAAAGCTGATCGGCCCTTCCCAGTACGAGAAGCCGGTCCCCATCCAGGCGTTCGGATTGAGCGGCTTGCAGAGGATCGAGAATGATCGCGCGGGGATCGCGATCTGCCATTGCACCGGCAACTTGCGTCCCGCAATCTCAGCCGTCGCCTTCGGCATCATCTGGATGTCGCTGCCTGCAATCATCTGCGTCTCGCCGGCCGCGCTGATCCAATTGCCGAACGGATAATTTCTGCCGTCCTTCTGCCGCAGCCGGTACAGCATCAGCTTGTCTCCGGATGACAGATGCAGCGACAGCCAGTCCCAGCCGGTCTGGTCGGCGTCGAGCGGCTGGCTGCTCCATTCCCGGTCCATCCAGGCCTGGCCCGAGACATCGACCGGCTTGTCCTCGATGCTGAGCGTGCCGCGCGCGCGGTAGAACGGCTGGCTGTAGTAGTACGAGGCCTGCCCACGCTCCGACTTTCGGCTGAAGCCGCGATCGCCCTGCAGCACGACCGGCCGGTCGGCCTCGAGCGTCAGTGCGTAGCTGAAATCGGCGCCAGCTGCCTTCAGCGACAGCGGCGCCAAAGCGCGGTCATCGGTGCGGTCAAAACTCTTCATCTCCCAATCGTCAATCCAGGCATCGAACGGTTTTGCCGTCACGCCGGCTTGCCCGACGCCACCCCGTGAAAACGTTTCAGAGAAGCGGTGAGTGTCGGCGCGCGTCACCGCGGCATGCGCCATCCACACCTGTTGATTGGCCCAGCCCTCGCCTTGCGGACCTGGCTGCGCCGCCTGGCGGAACAGCGTCCATTGCAGGCCGCACGCCGCGCCGCGCGCGTCGACGAGGTTTGCCGTGAGATACCACCACTCGATACGAAACTGCGGATGCGGTCCGTGATCTTCGGGGAAGGTGAATGTCTTTCCCGGCGTTACCTTTGTAAACCCATCGGCGGTCTCGGCGAGTCCGGCATAGCCCTGCGCGCCGGCGCGGCGCGGGAGGGCGAGGGCGACGATGCCACCGGCGAAGGCGCGCCGCGTGATGGCTTCAGCGCTCATTGGCAAACACCTTGACGAGATTCGCCGGCTGCATCCGCGCCAGCCGCACCATCGGGAGCAGCGCCGCAAGCAGCGAGGCGAAGAGCGCCACCGCGACCAGCTCCACCAGATGCAACGGAAAGACGTGGAACGGCAGCCGCCAGCCGAAAGCTTTCACGTTCACGATTGCAATCAGGCACCACGCGACCAGCAGTCCGAGCGGCACGGCCAGCAGTGCCGTGAACAGCGCGACCGAGAGCGTCTTGGTCAGCTCGATTGTGGCAAGGCGTGGCCGGGTCAGGCCGATCGCCCACAGCGGCGCAAGCTGCGGCAGTCGGGAGTTCGCCAGGGTCAGCAGGCTCGTGAGCAATGCGATTCCGGCGACGCCGAGCGTGAAGGCGTTCAGCGCCGACGTCACCGCGAAGGTGCGGTTGAAGATGCGGATCGATTCCGCCTTCACCGTCGCCTGGTCGGCGATTCTGCGGTCGTCGAGCCCGAACTGCTTCTGCAAAGCCGCAATCAGGCCGGGGATATTCTCTCTCGCGACGATCAGGCCGATCCGCGTCTGCGGCGTCTGCGGAAACTGCCGGATCAATGCGGCGACGTTCACAGTGAGCTGCCCCTTGGGGTTGCCGTAATCGGCATAGATGCCGACGATGTCGAGCTCCCAGCTTCCGCCCGGCGCCGGCACCTCGACGACGTCGCCGATCTGCACGTTCAGCCGCCGGCTCAATTGCTCGCTGATGAAAGCGGCATTGCCCGGCACCAGCCGGGTCCAGGCGCGCGGCGCGGTCTCGATCAGCGGCCAGCGCTCACGATAGAGCGCGTGATCGGGCAGGCCGAGCAACTCGACCGGCTGGCCCTGAAACTGCGCCTCCGCGCGCCCGCCGGGGAGGATCGCCTGAACATCGCTGCGATCCTTCAGCCAGCTCCGGATCGCGACGCCTTGCGCATTGTCGGACGCGCTGACGTAGACGTCGGCGGCGAGCCGCCCGTTGAGCCAGCCGATGAAGGTGCGGCTGAAGGTCTCCACCATGGTGGAGACCCCGACGTTGACGGCAAGCGCGAGCAAAAGCGCCATCAGCGCCAGCGACAATCCGGAGAGCTGCTGCCGGCTGTCCGCCCAGAACCACAGCACGAGCGGGCCTCGCGCGAAGCGCTGGCCTACGAGCAGGATGATGTCGAGGAAGGCCGGCAGGATCAGTGCCGCACCGAACATCAGCGCGGCCAGCACGCCGAACCCTGCGATCAATGATTGCCCGTAATGGAGCAGCAGCAGCGCGACGGCGAACGCGCCGCAGGCCGCACAGCTCTGCAGGATCAGCCAGCGGCGTTGCCGCTGCTGCCAGGCGCCCGGCTGCGCCGTCGCCAGCACCGGCATCCTGATCGCCTTGATCAGGCTGGTCGCCGCCGCCACAAGCGCACCCGCCACGCTGATCCCGATGCCGGCGAGCCACCATTCGGGCCGCAGGCTGAGCTGCCCAGGGATCTGCGCGCCATAGAGTCCGCGCAGCGAGGCCGCGACATCGGGCAGCAGGGCGGCTGCGATGAAATAGCCGCACGCGAGCCCGATCAGGCCTGCGACCAGCGCCAGCGCCACCAGCTCGACCACCAGCACCGTATTGACTAGCCGCGCCGAGGCGCCACAGGCCCGCAAAGTGCGCAGCATTGGCAGCCGCTGCTCGAACGCAAGGCCGACGGCCGAATTGACGATGAACAGGCCGACGAAGAACGACAGCAGGCCGAAGGCGGTGAGGTTGAGATGAAAACTGTCGGTGAGACGCTCGAGCTCCGTCTCCGCATTGGGCTCGACTCGCTCTAGCTGCTCGCCGACCACGCTCGCGAGCGGTGCGGGCTTGCCCCTCGGCTTGCCGATCAGCAGCCGCGAGACCTGGTCGGGCTTGCTCAGCAGCCGCTGTGCCACGCCGATATCGACCACGAGCACATCGGGTGCGAGCTGCGGCTGGACCCGCAGCGGCGGCAGCCTTGCGCCGCTGCTGATCGCCGGGGCCGCGCCTTCTGCTTGCTGCAAGCCCCTCAGCGTCTCCCGGGCCACCAACGTCTGGCCGGGCGGAGCAACGAAGCTGCTGAGATCCGTGGCACCCAGGCGTGGCGCGTTGCCGACATCGACCGGCAGCGTGACCGGCTCGATGCCGAGCAGCCGCACCGAATGCCCGTTGATCTGGACGCGCCCCTCCAGCACCGGCGACACCGGCCAGCCGGCGCGGCGGAGCTTTATGAACAGCTCCTGCGGGAAAGTCGCCGCATTGGGAGCGACCAGCATCGCGGTGCGCACGCCGCCGAACGTCGCTGCAGCGCGGTCATAGGCATTGCGGGCCTGCTGATTGATGGCCTGCACCCCGCTCCACAGCGCGGTCGCCGCAATCAGGCCAATCAGGAGCGTCGCGAACTGCATCTTGTGGCGCCGCCAATGGCTGAGCAGCACGGCGAGAACCCAGAGCGCGCGCTTCATGAAATGCGCCCCGCATGCAACGTGAGATGACGGTCGAGCGTGGCGGCGAGATGCAGGCTGTGCGTCACCATCAGGAAGCCGCAGCCGGTGCGCGCGACGAGGTCGCGCGCCAGCGCCAGCACCTCCTCGGCGGTAGCTTCGTCGAGATTGCCGGTCGGCTCGTCCGCCAGCAGCAGCGCGGGCTTTGTCGCCAGCGCCCGGCCGATCGCGACCCGCTGCTGCTGGCCGCCTGATATTTGCTCTGGATACCGTTTGAGCAGGCTGCCGAGTCCGAGGCGCTCGACAAGCTCTTTCGTCCAGGCCGCATCATGCCGGCCGGCGATCCGCGCCTGGAAGGCGAGATTGTCCGCGACGGAGAGGCTCGGGATCAGGTTGAACTGCTGAAAGACCAGGCCAACGCGATTCCGCCGCAAGCTGGCGCGTCCGGCATCCGATAGCGTGGTGACCTCGGCGTCACCCAGCCGGATCGAGCCGCCATCGGCGGCGTCGAGGCCAGCGATCAGGTGCAGCAGGGTGCTCTTGCCGCTGCCGGATTCACCGGTCAGCGCGACGCGCTCGCCAGCCCCGAGGTCGAGGTCGACGCCGCGCAGAACATGGACGGGCTCGCCGGCCGAAGAGAAGGTCTTTGAGAGGTTTCGGATGCTCAGCACGATGACGGCGCCGGACGGAATCAACGGAATTGCTGCCTAGCACACCTGATGCGGAAATGCCGGGGTTGCGTTGGCCCTGAAGCCGCTGTTAGCTTCCAAGACGGCCAAATCAAATAGGTACCGAAAAGACATACGGGGAGAATGATGAGCGCTCAGGAAATGCCGAATGTGGCGGCTGGGACGACCAAAACGCCAAAGGGCGCCTGGACTGTTACATTTCTCCTCTTTCTTTTCATGGTGGTGAACTTCGCCGACAAGATCGTGGTCGGTCTCGCCGGCGTGCCGATCATGACCGACATGAAGCTCAGCGCCGAGCAGTTCGGCCTGCTCGGGTCCTCGTTCTTCTTCCTGTTCTCGATCTCGGCCATCGTGGTCGGCTTCATCGTCAACAAGGTGCCGACGCGCTGGGTGTTGTTGACGCTGGCGGTAATCTGGGCGGTGTCGCAGTTCCCGATGGTCGGCACAGTCTCCTTCACCACGCTCTTGATCTGCCGCATCGTGCTGGGGGCGGGCGAAGGGCCGGCCTTCTCGGTCGCCGCGCACGCCATCTACAAATGGTTCCCCGACGAGAAGCGCACGCTGCCGACTGCAATCCTGTCACAGGGCTCGGCCTTCGGCGTCATCCTGGCGGTGCCGGCGCTGAACTGGATCATCGTCAACCATTCCTGGCACTACGCCTTCGGCGCGCTCGGCGTCGTCGGCCTGATCTGGGTCGCAGCCTGGCTCGCGCTCGGCAAGGAAGGCCCGCTGGAGGATACCGAGGTCCTGGCCGTCACCGAGCCGAAGATTGCGTACGTGCAGCTGCTGACCTCACGCACCTTCCTCGGCTGCGTGATCGCGACCTTCGGCGCTTATTGGGCGCTGTCGCTCGGCCTCACCTGGTTCACGCCGTTCATCGTCAAGGGGCTCGGCTTCTCGCAGAGCCAGGCCGGCTTCATCTCGATCCTGCCCTGGGTGTTCGGCGCCACCATCGTTCTCCTCACCGGCTGGATCTCGCAGGTGATGATGGCCCGCGGCTAC
The DNA here is from genome assembly GCF_056156565.1 of Bradyrhizobium sp. JHI2711. Lineage (NCBI taxonomy): Bacteria > Pseudomonadati > Pseudomonadota > Alphaproteobacteria > Hyphomicrobiales > Nitrobacteraceae > Bradyrhizobium > Bradyrhizobium sp. JHI2711. The sequence goes on along the minus strand of NZ_JBPZPT010000003.1, from coordinate 902,706 downwards.
ACCACGCGCGTCTCGCGCGGCGTGCTCGGCTCGGTGCCGCTCATCGTCGGCGGCCTGATCCTCACCGCGATGGCGCATGTCGAGGGCGCCGGCCTGCAGATCGCGCTGCTCGTCCTCGGCTCCGGACTCTGCGGCGCGATCTACGTGGTCTGCCCGCCGATGCTCGGCGAGTTCACGCCGGCCTCGCAGCGCGGTGCAGTGCTCGCGATCTACGGCGCGCTCTACACGCTTTCAGGCATCATCGCGCCGAGCGTGATGGGCACCGTGATCCAGCGCGCCAGCAGCATGCTCGACGGCTACCTGACGGGCTTCACTATCAACGCGGTGGTCATGATCGGCTCCGGCGTCATTGGCCTGCTGCTGTTGTGGCCGAACACGGAGAAAGCCAGGCTGACACGTGGTGCGGCGGCGCAGGGCACGGCGCTGAAGGGCGCAGTGTCGCCGACGTAAGTCGCGGCTCTCTCTTACCCTCCCCTGGAGGGGGAGGCTCGCTGCGCATGTAGCGAAGCGGAATGCGTAGCGGGGTGGGGTGACGGTGTTTCCCATCCGGCAGTGCCCGAGAGGAGAGATCACCCCACCCCGCTCGCGCTGCGCGCGATCGACCACGGGCGAGCTTCGCTCGTCCCGGACCCCTCCAGGGGAGGGTAAGCGGCTGCTTCGTTAGCCTTCGCAGGAACGACAGTTGGATTTGTGTCGATGCCGACGGCTCAATTTGCTTTCGCCGGCCGGCGCTCCGTGAACGGCGACAGCACCACCGTCGCCACCATGAAGATCACGGACGCGCCGAACACCCAGTGCGGCGCGCTTTGATCCATGATCCAGCCGAACAGCAGCGGTGAGACGATGCCACCGAGGTTGAAGCCGGTAGAGGCGATGCCGAAAGCGCGCCCCGCGGCACCCGGAGGCGCGGCATTGCGCACCAGCATGTCGCGCGAAGGCGCGATCACGCCGGAGAGGAAACCTGCGGTCGCCATCGTCGCCGTCAAGGCCCAGCCCGGCAGCGTCACCAGCGCGATCAGCAGCACGATGGCCGCATTCGCGGCGAAGCAGGCCGCCGCGACATAGCCGTGGCGCTCGGTGCGGTCGGCGAGGAAGCCGCCGGCGAGTACGCCCGCGGCGCTTGCGGCGAGAAACGCAGTCAGCGCGACATTGGCGATCGAATAGGACGTGCCGTAGCCGCTCATCAGCGCCACCACGCCGAAATTGTTGATGCCGGCAACCGACAGGCTCAGCAGCATGAACAGCGCAGTCAGCGTGATCAGCGCCGGCGTGATGATGGCCTGCTTTGGCGCGCTCTCGCTGCCGGGCTTCTTCTTGTGCGCACCGGCATCGGGTATGTTCATGATGATCAGCAGCAGCGCCACCGCAATGCCGATCGCGCCCGAGGCGATCAGCGCGCCGGTGCCGCCGGACAGCGTTACGAGCGCGGCCACGATCGCCGGTGCGACGGCGCCGCCGAGAAAGCCGGCAAAGGTATGGATCGAGAAGGCGCGGCCCATCCGCCCCTCGTCCATGTGCTCCGCAAGAATCGCGTAATCGGCGGGATGATAGACGCTGTTGGCAAGACCCAGCAGCACTGCGCAGGCGATCAGCGAGGCGTAGCTGAGATGCAGACCGAGCAGGATCAGCGCGGCGCCGCCGAGCGCGAGCCCGGCCAAGAGAATGCGCCGCGCGCCAAAATGGTCGACGAGGTAGCCGGTCGGCGCCTGGGTTAACCCCGATACCACCGCGAACACGGTGAGGGCGAAGCCGAGCTCGACATAGCCGACGCCGAGCTTCTCCTTCAGGAACGGAAACAGCATCGGCAGGACCAGCAGATGGAAATGGCTGACCCAATGCGCGATCGAGATCCCCGTCAGCGTGCGCAGCGCACTGTCCGTCTTGCCTTGTTGCGGTGCGGCGAGAACGTCGACCATTGCAGTTCCGTTTCACTCCCGATGGACCGGCAAACTATCGGGGCTGGCGGTTATTTGTCCATGAACGCAGGCGCATGGCAGGTAGTGCGGGCGGGGCCGTGCGGGGTCAGGTGTGCTTCACGCCGTTGTCCCCGGCGAGCGCAGGAACGACAGCGGAGCTGCATCCTCAGAACGGCTCGTCGTCCGGGCCATAGCGATCGCGCTTCGGCGTTGCGATGTCGCCGTCTTCGTAGTCGTCGTCATCGGTCTCGCGCCGGCGCGGGGCCCTCTTCGCCTTGTCGTCCGCGGGCTTCTTCTCGGTGATCTTGGGCGGCTCGCTCGACTTGCCGGTCTTGGCCATGGCTGGTCCCGGATGGGTGATGCTGCATCCGAATCTACCTGCCAAATATGTGCGGCGCCTGATTTATCTCAAGGGGCGACGAGATCGTCAGTGCACCACCGGCCCGCCTGCCTTCTTCCAGGCATCGAGGCCGCCGGCGATATGCGCGGTGTTCGGAAGCCCCGCCTCCTTTGCGGCAGCAACGGCCATCGCCGAGCGTTCGCCGAAGGCGCAGAAGAACACCACGCGCCGCCCGGTTGCGGCCGCGACCTCGCGCAGCATGCCGCCGGGCTTGAGGCTCTCCTCGACGGAGGGATACGGCGTGTGCAGCGCGCCTTCGAGCATGCCGTGCTTCATCCGCTCATTGGTCTCGCGCAAGTCCACCAGCAGGATGTCGGGCCGGCCGAGGCTGCGGATCGCCTCGATCGCGCTGAGCGCGCGGCCTTCCTTCTCCAGCTCTTCCTGGTGCAGGCCGACATGCATGTTGGCGGGAATCGCCACGTCCATCATCTTCGGATTGGGCAGCTTCAGATTGGCCATCAGCTCGACATATTCGTCGACCGAGCGCACCTGGAGCCGTGGATTGTAGCGTTTTTCCTCGCCGATGGTGGAGACGGTGTCGCCCTTGTAGTCGTGGGCCGGAAACACCATCGTCTCGTCCGGCAGCTTCAAGAGGCGGTTGAAGATCGAATCGTATTGCGCGCGCGCCGAGCCGTTCTGGAAATCGGTGCGGCCCGTGCCGCGGATCAGCAGCGTGTCACCGGTGAAGACGCGGTCGCCCATCAAATAAGAATAGGAATCGTCGGTGTGGCCCGGCGTGTACATCACGTCGAGCGACAGGCCCTCGATCGTCACCTTGTCGCCGTCGGCCACCCGCATGGCGACGACGTCGGCCTTGGTCTGGTCGCCCATCACGGTCATGCAATGGGTGCGATCGCGCAGCTCGCCGAGGCCGGTGACGTGGTCGGCATGCAGATGCGTGTCCACCGCCTTGACCAGCTTGAGGTCGAGCTCGCGCAGCAATTGGCAGTAGCGGTCGACCTTCTCCAGCACGGGGTCGAGAATCAGCGCCTCGCCGCCGGGGCGGCTGGCGAGGACGTAGCTGTAGGTGCCCGAAACGCTGTCGAAGAGCTGTCGGAAGATCATGGCAGAACCCGGCTTGGAACTGACTTCCAAGATTCTACTACAATACGGGTCGGAAAGAGAAGTAATTCACTGCATGAGCAGAAAAATTTAGAAGATTATTATTATGGCCGCATGATCGCGGACAAAACACATCATCCCAGTCCTGCAATGCCTGGATTGCCTTCGACGCCTTTCAGCGTCACGCCGGAGCTGAGCCGTTCGGGCATCATCCGGCCCGAGCGCAGATATTTGCCGACCACGTCCCACACCGGCGCGCCCTGCTGGCCGTTGACTGAGGCCCAGCCCGCGACCTTGTAGCGGTGGCTGGCGTTGAGCGCCTTGCCGCTGCCGAGCTTCAGCTCCGAGATGCGGCTGCCGATCGCAGCGTCCGGCGTGCAGGTGTAGCTGAGCCCGCCGGCACGGACCATGTCGCCGCCCTGCTGGTAGTAGGGATCGGCGTTGAAGAGGTTGTCGCAGACGTCCTCGAGCAGGTCCTTGATCTGGGCCCCCGTTATCTCCTGCACATAGGTCTCGGGATAGGTGATCGCGGTTTCCGCCAGCAGATCCTCCATGGTCATGGCCTGGCCGGACAGCGCGGTGACGCCCCAGCGGAAGCCCGGCGACAGCGCGATTTCGGCATCGAGCTCGGTGCGCAGCGCGGTGCAGATCAGCTCGTCCATGGGGCCGGAGAAATTGCCGCGGCGATAAAGCAGCCGGTCGGGCGTCGCGATCTTTTCCGACCAGTCGGCCACGTGCGGTGCACGGACCCGGCCTATCAGCTCGGCCATCGCCGGATCGGGCTTCAGCAGCTCCGAATAGACCGGCAGCAGACGATATCTGGCATCGCTGACTTTGCCGCTGTCGAGCGCGAGATCGAGCACACCCAGAAATTTCCCGTTGGAGCCGGCATTGGTGACGAGCGTCGTACCACCTGCGTTCTTCACCGGCATGGGCTGCGGCACGGCATCATGGGAGTGGCCGCCGAGAATGACGTCGATGCCGGTGACCCGGCTGGCGAGCTTGAGATCCACGTCCATGCCGTTGTGCGACAGCAGCACGACGGCGTCGACCTTGTCGGTGCCGCGCAAGGCATCGACATGCTTCTGCAGCTCCTCCTCGCGGATGCCAAAGCTCCAGTCCGGTGTAAACCTCCTGGGATGCGCGATCGGAGTGTAGGGAAAGGCCTGGCCGACGATTGCGATGCGATACCCGCCGAGCTCCTTGATGACGGAAGGCTTGAACACGCGCCCAGTGGCCTTGTCGAAGGCGGGCGCGTCGTTGAACGCGGCCTCTTCGGTCAGGAACACGTTCTGCGCCAGGAACTCGCCCTTGAAACGCTCGAGATTGTCGCGCAGCGTCTGCTCGCCATAGGTGAATTCCCAATGGCCCGTCATCGCCTCGATGCCGAGCAGATTGGCCACCTCGACCATGTCGCGGCCCTGCATCAGGTTGGCCAGCCCCGTGCCCTGCCAGAGATCGCCGCCGTCGACGAGCAGCGAACGCCGCTCGCCGACATCGGCGCGCAGGCGATCGACCAGTGTCTTCAGATGGGCAAAGCCACCGAGCTTGCCGAAGCGGCCTGCGGACTTCTCGAACTCGAAGCAGGTGAAGGCATAGGCATCGGCGCTGTCGGAGCGGATGCCGAAGCGCTCGAGAAAGGCCCGGCCGACCAGATGCGGCGGCCGTCCCGCCATCTCGCCGATGCCGATATTGACGCTGGGCTCGCGGAAATAGACCGGATTGAGCTGCGCATGCGTGTCGGTGATGTGCAGGATGCGCGCATTGCCGAACCGTTCGAGGTCGTAGATGCTGGCGGCGTCAGCGCCGCGGGCGAGCCGCGGCAGGCCAATCGTTGCCGCGGCAAGGCCTGCACCTTTCAGGAAATCGCGGCGGCGGATCGCCATTCAAGAATTCTCCGCGCCTCTCGTGGGGACTGCGTTCACCGCGGGGCAGTCTAGCGGATTTCCATCGCCTTCCAGGCTTCTTTTTCGGAAACAGCCTGGAAGATCGACGCCCTCGCCAGCGCTTCGGCTTCCCTGGCCGCGGCCACCGCACGGCCGAAATCGCCGCCATCGGCAGCCCTTTTCGCGGCCGCCAGCGCAGATACGGTCACCGTCCACTGGTTGCGCATGCCCGCCGCCTCCTTGGAGGCGGCTTCGGCGGCCGCATAGGCCGCCTTGTAGTCCGCCTCACTCGCCGCGCGCGCGGATGGCGCAAGGCTCAAGGCGAGCAGCATGGCCAAGCCAAGTGACAGCTTCATGGCCGTGCTCCCGGTCCCGAGATCGGCAGGCCGTTGGCGACGTAGGACAGGAAATATTCGACGTCGCGATATTCATCCGACTGCGGCTCCAGTGGAACCGCGCGGGTCTGGCTGTTGCAGGTAACGAAGCGGCGGCTGGTCGTGCCCATGCCGCTCCATTCGGAGCGGTAGATCGGCATCGCGTTGAGGATGCCGAGCGCTGGGGCGAGGGTCTCGGCGCGGATGCGCTCGCCCGGGCTCTGCACGTGGCAGCTCGCGCAGGAGAAATTCATCTGGCCGCGCCGCGTGTAGAAATAGCGCTTGCCGTTCTCGTACGCCGCCAGCGCGCGGGGATCGTCGGGGATCTTGATGTCCATCAGCTTGCCGCGCGAGGTGTAGGCCATGTAGGCGGTGAGCGAGGCCATCTCGTCCTTGATGTAGGAATAGGGCGCCTCGCCATTGGCCTCGCGGCAGCGGTTGAGCGCGAGCTCCAGCGTGATGACCTTGCCTTCGCCGCTGTCGAAGTACGGATAATTCTGGCGGATGCCGATGCCGCCGTTCGGGAAGCAGTCGGCATAGGTCTTGCCGTTCTTGAACGGGGTCGAGAACATCTCCTTGCCGGCCTCGAGCGCGAACTCGTAAGGCGGGAATTCCTCCTTCTCCTGCCACTGCCGCTTCATGTCCTCGTTCATGGAATACGGACCGTTGACGAAATCCTCGTGCTTCACGTTCGGAAATTTCTGGAAGAAGAAGTTCTGGAACGCCTTGGCGTCGGCGACGGGATCGACCTTGTCGGCAGCGATCACGCGCGGCGCGGCGAGCGCGAACGCGACGAGCGCAGCGCTGAGCGAGCCCAGCAGGAGGTGGATGCGGGCCTTCATCACGCGATCTTCGCGGTGGTCGTATCCGAGCCGCCCTTGTTGTCGGTCCAGGAGATCTTGAGCTCGTCGCCCTTCTTGGCGCCCTTGAAGCTGAACTTGACGTAGGGGTCCTTGGAGACCGCTGTGCCCCAATCGGCGACGAACACGTCCTTGCCGTTACATTCGAACTTCAGCCGCTCGATGAAATGCGCCGGGATCAACTCGCCCTTGGAGTCCTTGACGAGGCCGGTGTCCATGGGGTGCTGGATCAGCGTCTGCACCTCGGTGATGTCGCCGGTCGATGTTGCGCGCACGCGAATGCTGGATGCCATGTCGAACTGCCTCGCTTAGCCGCCGCAACCGCCGACGGTGACCTTGACCTCCTTGGTCGCGCTGTAGAGCTTGCCGTCGGCCTCTACGATCGCGGTCAATTTGGTGGTCCTGGCCATCTTGAGCCGGTTGGCGACGGCAGGGATCGTGCCATCGGGAATCCTGTAGCTGGCCGCCAGCGCGCTCGAGTTCTCCGCCACGAAGAACGAGATCGAGGTGACCTTGTCCAGCGTCGTCGTCACCGAGATCGGCACGACGCCGCCGTTCTCGGCGATCTCCGGCGCATCCAGCTTGACCTTGTCCGACGGCTCGGCGGCCTTGCCGTAGAGCGCCTTGATCGCATCCGCCTCGCTCTTCTGCCTGAAGGCCTCTTCCGGATATTTGTCGTTCGCCGCGGCGCGCGCGGGCGCGAACGGCAGATTGCCGAGGCCGAGCAGCGCCACGGAGGCAGCGCCCTGAAGGATCAGGCGCCGCGTCGGATGAGGCCTCCAATGAGGCTTGGGGGTCGTGGTCATCTCAAGTCTCCTAGGGGCCGCCGGCGGTTACAGGGTCTGCAGGAAATCAACAATCGCGTTGATCTCCTGCTCGGTCAAAATCCGGTTCCGGCCGAACGGCGGCATCATGGTTTGCGGATTGCGCTTGGTCTCGTCGAAGATGATCGCGGTGAGCTCGTTGCGATCGGGGTATTTGGCCTTGATGTCCTTCAGCTCCGGTCCGATCGTCCCCGGCAGGTCGCCGCCTTTGATGACGTGGCAGGTGAGGCAATTGCCCTTGCCGCGGTCGAAGGCGAGCTTCTGGCCTTCCGTCACGGTGGATTGCGCCCCCGCCGGGGCCATTGCCGCGCCGGCGAGGAGGGCCAGCGCAGCAAGCAGAGCGGGCTTGCGAGGAAAGGCGGTCAAGGCATCGTCCCGGCGTTATCTCGATGATCTCGTTTGCGGAATTGTTCAAAAGCACAAAGGCCATCGCCTGACAATCAAGACTATGCACGCGGTGAAATGGAGTTAATATCCTGCGCATTGCAACTGACGAGATAGTTCGTTCATTCGGATGGGCGTGAACTAGCAGATTATTCTCGGACGTTTGGCCGCCTTTTCTGGTTCGCATTTTTTGGGGACGTCACTTGGCTGAATATGTGGTCGAATTTGGCAGGGATGGCGGACGGGTCGAGCCGGATGGCCGGCTCGATGCGCCTGCCTTCCATCGCAATCACGAACCGATCTGGGCAGCGCTGGAAAAGCATCTCGCGGATGCGACCGGCAACGTCGTGGAACTCGGCAGTGGAACCGGGCAGCACGTGGTGCATTTCGCCCGCCACACGCCGGGCCTGATCTGGTGGCCGAGCGATCTCAACCAGCGCCACCTCAAGAGCATCGAAGCCTGGCGCGTGCATGCCGGCCTGCCGAACATCCGTTCACCCCTGCGCATCGACCTCACCGATCCCGACTGGTGCCCGGAAATGAAAAGCGGGCAGGGGCCGACCAGCCTCGCGGCCGTGTTCTGCGCCAATGTCATTCACATCGCGCCCTGGGCCGTGGCCGAAGGCCTGTTCGCCGGCGCGGGCCGTTATCTGCGCCGCGACGGCAAGCTGTTCCTCTACGGCCCCTTCAAGCGCGACGGCAAGCATACCGCGCTCAGCAATGCGGTGTTCGACACCTCCTTGCGCGAGGGCAATCCCGAATGGGGCGTGCGCGACGTCGTCGACGTCGAGAAGCTGGCGAAGGCGGCAGGCCTCGGCCTCGTCGACACGATCGAGATGCCCGCGAACAATCTGACGCTGGTGTTTGCAAGAGGCTAGGAGGTCGTCATGCCCGGGCTTGTCCCGGGCATCCACGTTCTTCGGGCGGTAAGGCAAGGCGTGGATGGCGGGGCCAAGCCCGGCCATGACGATGTGGAGACGTCAGCGCACCCAACTCTAGCCTTCATCCCGCCACCCGATCTTCTCCTTCAAGAACCGATAGCCCAGCACCTCGAAACCGGCGCGCTCCTTGTTGTCCTTGCCGTAGCCGTGGCCGCCTGCGGGCGGCTCGTAGAACCAGGCCTCATAGCCCATGGCCTGCAGCTTTGCCGCCATCTTGCGGGCATGGCCGGGATGGACGCGGTCGTCGCGCCGCGTCGTTGCAATCAGGATCGGCGGATAGGACCGGCCGGCTTTCACATTGTGATAGGCCGAGTATGTCTGCAGCCATTCCCATTCCTCCGGCTTGTCGGGATCGCCATATTCCGCGATCCAGCTCGCGCCGGCGAGCAGCTTGGTGTAGCGGCGCATGTCGATCAGCGGGATGGTACAGAACAATGCGCCGAAACGCTCGGGATAGCGCACCAGCATGTTGGTGATGAGGATGCCGCCGTTCGATCCGCCCTGCGCGGCGATGCGTTTTGCGCTCGTCACACCGCGGCGGACGAGATCGGCGGCGACGGCGGCGAAATCGTCGTGTGAAAGCTTCTTGCCGGCAAGCCGTCCGGCATCGTGCCAGCACGTGCCGAACTCGCCGCCGCCGCGCAGATTCGCCTGCACAATCGTGCCGCCGCGCTCCAGCCACAACTTGCCGAGCGAGGAATTGTAGTACGGCTTCACCGAGTGACCAAAGCCGCCATAGGCGCTCAGATAGACCGGCGCATCGCCGGTCTCGCCGGCAGGGCCCGTCTGCACATAGGGGATACGCTCGCCGTCAACGGAGATCGCCTCGTGCTGCGTCACCACGAGGCCATCGGCGGTGAACGTCTTCGGCGCCTGCTTCAGCACGATCGGGCTTGCGACGCCGCGCTCGATCAGCAGCAGCGCCGGCGGCGTCAGCGGGTCCTGCACATTGGCGAGCAGATCGCCATTGCTCTCCGATGCATGGCGGTCGAGCGGCCAGACATCGACGACGCCGATCTGCGGCAGGCCTCCAAGTGTCTCGCGGCTCCAGCTAGTGGCAGACGGTGTGCAGATCTCGAAGCGAGGTTTGAGCTCGTCGAGAATCGACATCACCAGCTTTCCTTCCGCCCAGAACAACCCTTGCAGCGCGCGCCGCGGTGCGGGCTCGAACAGGACGACAAAATCGCGGCTGCCGGCGAGGAAGGCCGAGAGCGAGATGCCGAGCACGGTGTCGGTGGCATAGGTCCGGCCATCGACCTGCCAGTCCTTGCGTAGCTTCATCGCGAACCAGTCGCCATGCGCCTGCATCCAAATCCCGGTCGGCAGATCGAGCTTCGTCGTCGTGCCGGCCGCATCGCGCAGCCAGATGGCGTGGTTGAAGAAGTCGATCTGGTCGACGATCCAGACCCGGGGCGCCGCTCCGGTGTCGTCGGCCATGCCATAGATCACCATGTGATCGGCGGTGGTCTCGATGACCATCTGTGCCTGATCGACCGGTTGGCCGCGCCGCCACAGGCGGACGGTGCGCGCATAGCCCGAGCTCGTCGCCATGTCCTCGCCATGCGCGCTTGACAGCAGCAGCGTGTCGGCATCGAGCCAGTCGACGCCGCCTTTCGCTTCCGGCAGCGCAAAGCCGTTCGCCACGAAACTTTTCGTGGCGAGGTCGAATTCCCGCAAGGTGACGGCATCGCTGCCGCCGCGCGACAGGCTCAAGATCGCCCGCGAGCTTCCCGGCATCGTGGCGATACCGCTAAGCAACCAGTCCTCGTCTTCGCTTCTCGCGAGCTGGTCGATGTCCAGCATGGTCTCCCATGCCGGATCGGCTTTGCGAAATTCCGCAAGCGAAGTCCGCCGCCACAGGCCGCGCGGGTTGGCGGCGTCTTTCCAGAGATTGTGCAGGTCGTTGCCGCGCCGGCTGACATAGGGAATGTTGTCAGGTCGGTCATAGATCGCCGCGAGGATGTCGCGATCGTGCTCGAAGGCCTTGCCGCCGAACGCGGCGAGCGTCAGGCTGTTCTGCCGCTCGACAAAATCGAGCGCCTGCCGGCCCTCGATCTCCTCCAGCCACAGCCAGGGATCGTCGTCGGGCGCTTGACGTGTGGGCCTGTCGTCGACGGACATGAAGGTAACTCCCGGAAGATCGCGGCGGATAGGATTTGATCGAGCGCAAGCCGTCAAGGGTGCGCAGCGTTATCATTCCAGCGATTGCGTCAGGGGCATGGCCCGCGCCCGTTTGCGCCGGTTGCCGGCCCTCTCTCACCCCTCCATAGTGCCGCGAATCAACAGAGCCCTTTGGGCGGAAATGCCGATGCTGGACGTGACTGCAGCCCATGAGATCGCCGACGATGCCCGCGCGCGCGCCAACGTGGTGCGCCTCGCCGCCGCGCAGGCGCTGACCGGCGCCAACTCGGCCGTGATCTTCGCCACCGGAGCGATCGTCGGCGCCACGCTCGCGCCCGACATGTCGTTCGCGACCGTGCCGATCTCGATGTATGTGGTCGGGCTCGCCGCCGGGACGCTGCCGACCGGCGCGATCTCGCGCCGCTTCGGCCGCCGCGCCGCCTTCGTCATCGGCACGGGTCTCGGCACGCTCACCGGCCTGCTCGGCTCGCTCGCAATTCTGCGCGGCTCGTTCGCGCTGTTCTGCTTTGCTACCTTCCTCGGCGGTCTCTACGGCGCGGTGGCGCAATCCTATCGCTTCGCCGCCGCGGATGGCGCCAGTGCGGCCTACCGGCCGAAGGCCGTGTCCTGGGTGATGGCGGGCGGCGTGTTCGCCGGCGTGCTCGGTCCGCAGCTCGTGCAATGGACCATGGATGTCTGGCAGCCTTATCTGTTCGCCTTCAGCTTCCTGGTGCAGGCCGCCGTCGCGCTGATCGCGATGGGCATCGTCGCCGGCGTCGATATGCCGAAGCCCGCGCCGGCCGATCTGCACGGCGGCCGGCCGCTGCTCACGATCGTGTCCCAGCCGCGCTTCATCGCGGCAGCGCTGTGCGGCGTCATCTCCTATCCCATGATGAACCTGGTCATGACCTCGGCGCCGCTTGCGATGAAGCTGTGCGGCCTGTCCGTGTCCGATTCCAATTTCGGCCTGCAATGGCACATCGTTGCGATGTACGGGCCGAGCTTCTTCACGGGCACGCTGATCGCGCGCTTCGGCGCTCCGAAGATCGTCGCCGCCGGCCTGCTGCTGGAAGCGGGCGCCGCCATCATCGGTCTCTCCGGCCTTACGGCGATGCATTTCTGGGCGACGCTGATCGTGCTCGGCGTAGGCTGGAATTTCTCCTTCATCGGCGCCTCCGCGCTGGTGCTGGAGACGCATCGCCCGCAGGAGCGCAACAAGGTGCAGGCCTTCAACGATTTCCTGGTGTTCGGCATGATGGCGATCGGCTCGTTCTCATCGGGCCAGCTGCTCGCCAATTACGGCTGGTCCGCGGTGAACCTCGTGGTGTTCCCGCCGGTGGTGCTGGGCCTTGCGGTGCTCTCGCTGGTCTCCTGGGCGAAGCGCCGCAAGGCGCGGCTGGAGGTGGCCATGGGCGAATTCCCCGACGCCGTGTGAGTGGCGGGAGGTTGTCAGCAGCGTTGACACTTCGATCCAGGCCGAAGTGATTTTCTGAGGAAGGTTATTTAGATGTCGTCATGGCCGGGCTTGTCCCGGCCATCCACGTCTTTGCGAGGTCGGAAGAAGAACGTGGATGCCCGGAACAAGTCCGGGCATGACGGAGCAAAACAAACGGCAGATGAAATGCTCGACAATCCTCAGACCCCAGCGGCCCACGAATCCTCGCTCCGCTATGAAGGCTGGCGCATCGTCGCGGTCTGCTTCCTGCTCGCCACCTTCGGCTGGGGGCTCGGCTTCTACGGCCAGAGCGTCTATGTCGCCGAGCTGCAGCGCGCGCGGGGCTGGCCGGCCTCGCTGATCTCCTCCGGCACCACGTTCTTCTATTTGTTCGGCGCGCTGCTGGTCGTCTTCGTCGGCGAGGCCGTGCGGAAATACGGTCCACGGCTCAGCCTGATCGCCGGGACGCTGGCGATGGCGTCCGCCGCGGTCGCGATCGGCGCGGTGCGCGAGCCCTGGCAGCTCTATCTCGCCAATGCCGTGCTCGCCTTCGGCTGGGCCGGCACCAGTCTCGGCATGATCACCAACACGATCAGCCTGTGGTTCGACCAGAAGCGCGGCATGGCGATCAGTCTCGCGCTCAACGGCGCCAGCTTCGGCGGCATCGCCGGCGTGCCGCTGCTGGTAGCATTGATCGGCCATATCGGCTTCGCCGGTGCGATGTACGCCGCCGCCGGCGCCATGCTGATCCTGCTCGTGCCGGTCATCCTCCTTCTCGTCGGCCGCCCGCCCGATCGCCACGGGTGGAAGGCGGCGGCGAAGGCGAAGCCGCAATCATCGACTGAGATCCGCGCCTGGGCGCTGCGGGACGCCGGCTTCCTCACGGTGACGATCGCCTTCGCCCTGGTGCTGTTCGCCCAGGTCGGCTTCATCGTGCATCTGATCTCGTTCCTCGATCCCGTGATCGGACGCGAGCGCGCCGCCGTGGCCGTCGCGGTGCTCACCGCGATGGCGGTGGTCGGCCGCGTGCTGTTCTCGCTGGTGATCGACCGCATCAATCAGCGCCTCGCGTCCGCGCTGTCGTTCCTCAGCCAGGCCGCCGCGCTTCTCGTCGTCGTCAACCTGCACAACGATTACGTGCTGATCGCGGCCTGCGCCGTGTTCGGCTTTTCGGTCGGCAACCTCATCACGCTGCCCTCGCTCATCGTGCAGCAGGAGTTCGACTCCGCCGCCTTCGGCGTGCTGATCAGCCTCAACACGGCGATCAACCAGGTGACCTACGCGTTCGGTCCCGGCGTGGTCGGTTTCCTGCGCGATCTCTCCGGCGGCTATACGCTGCCCTTCTATCTCTGCATCGTGCTGGAGGTGATGGCGGCGGCGCTGATCATGGTGCGGGGGAGGCCGCGTCTCTCTGGGATGACATCCGCTTAGCGCGGCGTCGGAGCATGGTCCGGAAAAGTGTGTAGCGGTTTTCCGAAAAGATCATGCTCAAAAGAATAACCTAAAGCGCGATGACGATCCCAATCGCATCGCGCTTTAGTCCGCCACGATCTTGACGCGGTCGCGCACCTTCACCTGCGCGGTGCGATCGAGGCCGTTCAGTACGCGGAAGCGCTCGGCGGGATGGTCGACGCCGGCCATGCGGTGGGAGAGCGACTCTACGGTATCGCCGGGCTGCACAGTGATGACCTTGATGCGCAGCGGGCGCGCGGCCTGGATTTCCTCCAGCGTCAGCCGCCGGAACGAGTTGACGGTCTCGCGCGCATTCCGCTCGCTCTCGGTCGATTTCTGCCGTGCCGCGAAGATGAAGCGATAGACGTCGCTGCCGAAGCGCAGCGCATAGACCTTGAACTGCCACTGGTCGCCCTTGGCGGTGGCGGACGCCGCTGGAAAACCGTTGACGGTGAGATCCTCGGTCGAAGCCTTCTCGACGCCTTCCATCCAGCCGGAATTGAGGTAGTCGCCGAGCGACTGTTCGGCCGGCACGCGCACGACGTCGAAGCGCATCGCCTGCGCGCCGCCCTCGCGGACGCCGATCACGGCCTGCGCGGTGTTGTCGAGCGTGAAATTGTCCGGCGCCTGGAAGGTGAAGCCGAGCTTCGGATGCAGGAAGCGCCGGCCGCGGACAAAACCTTCGCTCGGGTCTTCGCCATAGACGAGATTGTCGATCGCGGCGAGATAGCTTTCGCGATCGCGCTCGGCGCCTTCAGGCGCGGTGTATTGGCGGGCAATGTTCTGCGCGTTCTGGACGCGTTCCGGGGTTGCCGGATGCGACGAGGTGAAATCCTGCGCGCGCGGATCGAGCGAGCTCTTGCCGGCCTTCAGCTCGGCATTTCGCTCCATCGCGGACAGGAAGCGCGCCGCGCCGTACGGGTCGAAATGCGCCTTGGCGGAGATGCCGACGCCGATGCCGTCGGCCTCGAACTCCTGCTTGCGCGAGAAGCTCGCCATGGTGAGCTTGGTCTTGGCCAGCGCCAGCGCGGTGAGGTCGGGATCGTTGCTCATGTCGGTGACGACGCGGGTGACGATCGCGGCCTGGCGGGCCTGGTCCTCGCGCATCGCCGCGTGCTTGGACAGCACATGCGCCATCTCGTGGCTGAGCACGGAGGACAATTCGGAGGTGTCGCTGGCGAGCGCGAGCAGGCCGCGCGTGACATAGAGCTGGCCGTTGGGCAGCGCGAAGGCGTTCACCGCCCCGGAATTGAGGATGGTGACCTTGTAGCCCTGGTCGGGCCGCTCGGAGGCCGCGACCAGCCGGTCGACGGTCTTGCTGACGAGCGCCTCGAGCTTGGGATCGTCATAGGTCCCGCCATAGCTCGCCAGGATGCGCTCGTGCTCCTTCTCGGTGGCCGGGGTTTGGGCGACGGCGGGCTTCGGCTTCGGCATCGCGACGGCTGCCGGGGTCGCCGCAGTCTGGAACCGGCCCATATCGCCGCAGCCAGCGAGAAGTCCGCCCAGCGCAAGGCAAAGCGCGGCCGGCGCAGCCCGCAGGCGGCGGCAATCGCCCAGTCCGTGCCGTTCTAGCACCCCATTCACGTCGTTTAACCCGTGCCCGGCCTGTCTTAAGGCCTTACCCCTGTCGGCTCGTTTGCGCCCAGCAACTCGATCTGCCCCACGAGGCGTACATCGATGCGTGGCCCCGTATTCCCCTCAACCCAGCCCCGAACGCGAATACGCCGATTCTCCAGGGACTTAAGGGCCATACCAGCGCTTTCGAACGCCGCTAGCGTGCGCTTTGAAATAGTCACGGCAAAGCCGCGTGTCCAGTTTCGTCCGAAGTTGAGGTAGGTCGTTGCCCCAGCTTGCCGGACCGACAGGACTTTGCCTTCGACCACCGTAAAGCGCCCGATCTCCGCCAAAATATCGTCCGGACTTTCCGCGTTTTTTATGGCCGACGGGTCAGCCCAGCTGCCCATTTTTTGGCGCCGCGCCGCAGCTTCGGACGCCATCAGGGCGGCCGCGCAGTCCTTGTCCAGGATCTCGGCGGAGGCGATGGCATCGCCCCGAGCGAGCAGCATGGCCTGCACCGAGATGTCGCCTTCGCCGATGAAGACAAGCGCACTCTGGCGGCCGTAGCGATCAGGCGTGTCGTCAGCGCTCCGCAGCATCACGTCGTGGCCGGCGAGCAGCGAGGTCAGCGCCTGCTTCGTGGTCGCGGTCGGCGCGATGCCGCTGAGGCGGATCTCGCGCCCGTCATCGAGCCGCACGCTGCGCGCATCGACGATGGCAGCGACGCGGCCTTCGCCTTGGGACTCGAACTGGCAGGGGCCCGCGAATGCCGAGCTACTTGCGACGAGAAGACATGCGACGATGAAGCGAAGCCGTTGCGTCACGTGATCCGGAGAGGTTGCATTGCGGCCGGACTTTAACTCATGCGTGGTGAGACGCGAAGGGGCTTTCTCACACCCTTCATTGCGAGGAGCTCTTCGCGACGAAGCAATCCAGACTGTTTCCGCGGACGCATTTCTGGATTGCTTCGCGGAGCCTGTCATCCGGCCGCGCTTCGCGCGGACCCGTTGGCTCGCAATGACAATGCGGGGACAGCTTCCGTCCTCGCGGCATTCCGCTTTGCGGAAAGCGCGCATTGATCATTCATCTGCATCGCACCTGCGCTTGCTGCGCTCTTGCGCATGCGGCATGATTGCGGCAACAGCGAATGGCCAAGAGCAATAACCCAAGAGCAATAACCAAGCCGCCATCAGAGCACGGCGCGATAAGGGAGGTCGTTTTCGATGAAGACTATTTTGTCCGGCATTTTTGCCGCCGCGTTTGCCCTCAATGCGAGCGCCGCACAGGCTCAGGACAAGCCGCCGCTGAAGATCGGCGGCATCCTCGACATGTCGAGCCTTTATGCAGATATCACCGGCTCCGGCAGCGAGACTGCGGCGAAGATGGCGGTCGAGGATTTCGGCGGCGAGGTGCTGGGACGCAAGATCCAGGTGCTGGCGGCCGACCATCTCAACAAGGCCGATCTCTCCGCCAACATTGCCCGCGACATGCTCGATAATCAGGGCGTCGAGATGATCTACGACGTCGCGGCCTCCGCGACCGCGCTTGCCGCCGGCGAGATCGCGAAAGCGCGCAACAAGATCATCATGTTCAACGGGCCGGGCTCGATCCGTCTCAGCAACGAGGCCTGCGGCCCCTACACCATCCACTACGTGTTCGACACCTACGGCCAGGCCAACGTAACCGGTCTTGCGGCGGTGAAATCTGGTCTCGACAGCTGGTTCTTCCTCACCGCCGACTACGCCTTCGGCCAGGATCTCGAAAAGGACACCAGCGCGGTCGTGACCAAGACCGGCGGCAAGGTGCTTGGCAGCGTCCGCCACCCGCTCAACACGTCGGATTTCTCGTCCTTCCTGCTCCAGGCCCAGGCCACCAAGGCCAAGGTGATCGGGCTCGCGAATGCCGGCGGCGACACCATCAACGCCATCAAGCAGGCGGCGGAGTTCGGCATCACCAAGGGCGGCCAGAAGGTCTCGCCGCTGCTCGCCTTCGTCACCGATATCGACTCGATCGGGCTCGAGACCGCGCAGGGCCTGCTGCTCGCGGAAGCGTTCTACTGGGATCTCAACGACGACACGCGTGCCTTCTCGAAGCGCTTCATGGAGCGCACCAAGCGCGTGCCGACCTCGGCACAAGCCGGCGTCTATTCCTCCGTCACCCATTATCTGAAAGCTGTGAAGGCAGCCGGCACGACCGACGCGGCGGCGGTGATCAAGGTTATGAAGGAGACGCCGATCAACGACTTCTTCGCCAAGAACGGCAAGATCCGCGAGGACGGCCGCATGATCCACGACATGTACCTGTTCGAGGTGAAGAAGCCGTCGGAGTCCAAGGGGCGCTGGGACGATTACAAGCTGCTCGCCACCGTCCCCGGCAACGAGGCGTTCCAGTCATTGGAGCTGTCGCGCTGCCCGCTGGTGAAGAAGTGACGGCGTGACGTAAGGCACGCCGTCATCCCGGGGCGCGCCAAACAATAGGTCGTCATCCCGGGGCTCGCGAAAGCGAGAGCCCGGGATCCATTGGGCGGCATTGACGGTTGAGAGATGGATTCCGGGTTCGCGACTTCGTCGCGCCCCGGAATGACAAAGTGAGAGAGTGGCACCACAGAATGAGGCCAACATCCATGAACGACATGGTCCTGCAAAAGCTCGAAGGCGGGCTGCTCACCATCACGATGAACCGGCCGGAGCGGAAGAACGCGCTCAATCCCGAGATGGTCGCCGGGCTGGTCGAGGCGGCACGGCGCGCGGCTGATGATCCCGAGGTGCGGGCGGTGCTGTTCAAGGGCGCCGGCGGCTCGTTCTGCGTCGGCGGCGACGTCAAGTCGATGGCGCAGGGGCGCGCGCCGCTGCCGTTCGAGCAGAAGCTCGCAAATCTGCGCCGCGGCATGGAGGTCTCGCGCATCCTGCATCAGATGCCAAAGCCCGTGGTGGCCCAGCTCGATGGCGCGGCGGCTGGCGCCGGCCTGTCCATGGCGCTGTCCTGCGACCTGCGCATCGCCTCCGAATCCTGCAAGATCACCACTGCTTTTGCCAAGGTCGGCTTCTCAGGTGATTACGGCGGCACCTATTTCCTGACCCAGCTGCTCGGCAGTGCGCGGGCGCGCGAGCTCTATCTGATGTCGCCGGTGCTCACCGCGAAGGAGGCACATGCGATCGGCATGGTGACGAAGGTCGTGCCCGACGCCGAGATCGACGCAGCCGCGCACGAGCTCGCGCTGTCGCTGGCGCAGGGGCCGTCGATCGCGCTCGGCTTCATCAAGCGCAACATCAACAACGCCGAGCACCTGGCGCTGGAGGATTGCTTCGACGGCGAGGCGATCCATCACACCCGTTGCGGCGACACCGAGGATCACAAGGAGGCGGCCAAGGCCTTCGTCGAGAAGCGCAAGCCGACCTTTAAGGGCGCATGACGATGACGCCCTATATCCGGCTGCGTCAGATCTGCCTGGTCGCCCCGCAGCTCGAGCCCGTCATCACGGATATCGGTCGGATCATGGGCCTCGCCGTCTGCTATCGCGACGGCAATGTCGCCAAATACGGCCTCGAGAACGCGCTGCTCCCGGTCGACACGATCCTGCTGGAGGTGGTCGCGCCGTTCAAGGACGGCACCACGGCCGGTCGCTTCATCGAGAAGACCGGCGGCCGCGGCGGTTACATGGCGATCTTCTGCTGCGACGACCCGGACGAGCGCGGCCGCAACGCCAATGCGCTCGGCGTGCGCATCGCCAATGTCATCGACCACGCGCCGTATCACGGCGTCCAGCTCCACCCCCGCGACTGCCGCGCCGCCTTCATCGAGTTCAATCACACCGAAGGCAGCGACGACATCCTCGGGCCGTATCCTCCGGCGGGACCGGACTGGCAGAAATTCATCCGCAAGGATGTGACCGAGGCGCTGACGGCGGTGGAGATGCAGAGCCCGGATCCCGCGGGGCTCGCCGAGCATTGGGGCAAGATCATCGGCGTCCCGCCTGAAGGCACCGAACTGAGGCTGCCCAACGCGACCTTCCGCTTCGTTAAGGGCGCCAGCGAGATCATGAGTGCGCTGGAGTTTCGGGTGGCTGACGTGGCGCAGGTGCTGCATACAGCCAAGGCAAAAGGGCTCGCGGTTGCGGGCAACGAGTTTCTGCTGGGCGGAGTGAAGTTCCGCGTGAGTTGATCGACTCATCCGTAGGGTGGGCAAAGCGAAGCGTGCCCACCAATTCCGCCACACAAATGAAGCGATGGTGGGCACGGCGCTATGCGCCTTTGCCCACCCTACTGCCCCGGCTTACCTTCCCTTGAAATTCGCCACCCGCCGCTCTTCCGTGGCCTTCACGCCTTCCTTGAAATCGTCCGTCGCGCGCAGCCGCGTCTGCTCGGCGAGCTCGTGATTGGTCGCGGCCATCACGCGGTCGGCGAGGCCATTGCGCATCGTGGCGCGGGTGGAGAGCAGGCCGAGCGGGGAGCATTCGGCGATCTCGCCGGCGAGCTTCATCGCGGCCACCTTCACCTGGTCCTGCGGCACCAGCTCGTTGGCGAGGCCCCATTTGTAGGCTTCCTCGCCCGTGACGCGGCGGCTGGTATAGAACATCAGCTCGGCGTTGTTCTTGCCGATCAGCTCCGGCAGCGTCACGGTCAGGCCGAAGCCGGGATGGAAGCCGAGCTTGGTGAAGTTTGCGGAGAAGCGCGCTTCGGGACAGGTGACGCGGAAATCGGCCGACACTGCAAGCCCGAGACCGCCACCGATGGCCGCGCCCTGCACGGCGGCAACGATCGGCTTCTTGGCGCGGAAGATGCGCACGGCCTGGATGTAGAGATGGTTGATCGGGCCGAGACTGTCGGCCGGATCGCCCTTTTTCTCGGCCTCGCGCGCCTCCTGGGCCTGCCGCGCCGGATCGCCGAAATTGGCGCCGGCGCAGAACGCCTTGCCCTGCGCGGAGAGCACGGAGGCACGGATTTCGATGTCGCGGTCGAACTCGTCGAGCGCGTCCGCGATCTGGTTGATCAGCGAGATATCGAAGAAGTTGAGCGGCGGACGGCGGATCTCGATGGTGCCGACATGCCCGACCTTCTCGACGCCGATATCTTGATAGGTGCTCATGATGATCCTCGATTGACTTAACGCAAACCCAATCCGCGGGCGATGATACCGCGCAGCACCTCGGTGGTGCCGCCCTGGATGGTGAGTTTCGGCGCGGTCTTGATCGCGAAGTCGAGCTGCCGCTCCAAGGTCTCGCGGTTGCTCGCGGTCTCCTCGACGAAGGCGGCGAGATCGCGCACGCGATGCGGCAGCTGCTGCTCCCAGACCGTGCCGATGTCCTTGACGATGGATGCCTCCACCACCGGCTCCTTGCCGGCTTCGAGCATGCCGGCCACCGAGACCGACATCCGCCGCATGGTGTGGAGCTGCGCGACCAGGCGGCCGATGCCCTCGGCGCTGCGCGTATCGGGATTGGGACCGACAGCGCGGACCAGCTCGGTGAGGACGTAATAGGTCTCGAGGAAACGCTCAGGGCCCGAGCGTTCATAGGCGAGCTCGCTCGTCGCCTGTTTCCAGGCGCCGTCGACCTCGCCGAGCACATGGTCATCGGGAATGAAGTGATCGGTGAAGACCACCTCGTTGAATTCATACTGGCCGGTGATCTGGCCGATCGGGTTCACCTTGATGCCCGGCTGTTTCATCTTGACCAGGAACTGGGTCAGGCCGTGGCGGCGGTTCTCCTTGGTCGGCGGCGAGGTCCGGAAGATCGCGATCATGTAGTCGGCTATATGCGCCGACGAGGTCCAGATCTTGGTGCCGTTGATGAGATAGCCGCCGTCGATCTTGGTCGCGCGCGTCTTCGCCGCGAACAAATCGGAGCCCGAGTTCGGCTCGCTCATGCCGATCGCAAAGCAGATCTCGCCGCGGCAGATCCGCGGCAGGATCTCCATCTTTATGTGCTCGGGCGCATATTTCAAAAGCACCGGCCCGCTCTGGCGGTCGGCGACGAAGAAGCGCCGCGTCGGCGCATTGGCGACGCGCATCTCCTCGGTCACCACGTAGCGCTCGAGGAAGGAGCGTTCCTGGCCGCCATACTTTTTCGGCCAGGTCATGCCGAGCCAGCCCTTGGCGCCGACCCGGCGGGAAAATTCCGGCGCGTCGGTGTCCTCGCGATTGGGCTTGTGCGGATCGAAAGTGCCAGCGGCGATTTCCTCGGCGAGGAAGGCGCGCACTTCCTTGCGCAATTGCTCGCATTTCTCCGGCAGGCGGATCGGATCGAAACGGAGGGCAGCGGTCATTTTTGTCTCGTCCCCTGATCAGCGCGACGCCACGAGCGGCCACAATTCATCGGCGCCGCGGTTTGCCACGAGCTTGCCGAGCTCGACGGCCCAGTAGCTTTCCGAGCCGAAATCGTCGCGCCAGGCCAGCGCGCGCAGCGAATAGCGGTGCAGGATGTGCTCCATGGTGAAGCCGATCGCGCCATGGACCTGATGCGCGATGCCGCCGCCCTTCTCGGCAGCTTCCGCGCAGCGGATCTTTGCGGAGGCGGCTTCGAGATAGATCTCGTCCTTGAACGATCTTGCATTGGCGATGGCGTCGGCGGCGGACGTCGCCGCCGCGAGCGCCGCGGCGGATTCGCCGGCAAGGCGGGCGAGATTGTGCTGCACGGCCTGGAATTTCGAGATCTTCTTCTCGAAGGCGACACGCTCGTTGGAATAGCGCACGGAGATGTCGAGCATGGATTCCAGCGCGCCGGCGATCTGGAGGCTGCGCGCGACGCCGCCCATCAGCATCAGATGGGTCTGCTCAAAGCCGTTCGGCGCGGGCTTGATGGCGACGGGCTGGACCTTGTCAAGCGTGACGGTATCGCTGTGGTCGTAGCCGACATTGAGCCCGGCCTCGATCCGCGCCCTGGCCGCGTCGATCAGCGCAATGGAAGCACCGTCCTTGCCGTGTGCCAGCACCGCAAAATGCTTCGCTGCTTTTGCAAAGGGCACGCCGCGCGCGCGACCGGAGAGCGCACCGTCGGCATCGAGGGTGATACGGTCCTTCGGGGACGCCGGCACGATCGTCATCTCGCCTTCGGGGGAAGCGATCTTGGCCTGTGCCAGCAGCCATCCCGCCAGCATGGTCTCGGCCAGCGGCACCGCGACTGCGAAACGGCCGGCGGCGTTCAGCAGCGCAAAGCCGTCGGCGAGGCTCGCGCCCGAGCCGCCGAGATCGTCCGGCACCCAGGACAGCGGCAGGCCGGCTTCGCTCAGCGCCTGCCACAGCGGCGCCTGCCAGGAATTGTTCTTGTCGTTGTTGATGGTTTGCGGGTCGGCGAGATCGGCGAAGATTTTCTCCGCGGTCTCGACGACGATATTGTCACTCTCCGCCACAGCGTTCCCCGTATCTTGCCATTGGCGCGTCCGGTCTGATCGGCCAGTGCGCAGTCTCTTCTTGCGCCCGATGATCGGAAAAAGCCATGGCCCTGACAAGCGTTGATCGCAGGTCCATCTGCGGCGTGGGCATGGGGCCAGGCTTCAGGAAATGCTAATTCCGCTTAGCGGAGTTTGCTCGATTTGCAGGGCGCGGCAAACTCGCTAAACAGGACGCCACACCAGAGACAGGGGAAGGAAATTCGGATGGCAACAGACGGCTTGTGCGCAATCGTGACGGGGTCCGCATCCGGGCTGGGTGCAGCGACTGCGGAGATTCTCGCCCGCAGCGGGGCGCGGCTCGTCATCAACTATTCGTCGAGCCAGAAGGAAGCCGAGGCGACGGCCGAGACCTGCCGCAAGGCCGGCGCCGCGGAGGTTTTGGTCGCACAGGGCGACGTCTCCAAGGATGAGGATTGTCGCAAGATCGTCGCAGCAGCCAGCGGCTGGGGCCGGCTCGACATCCTCGTCAACAATGCCGGCACCACCAAGCATGTGGCTCACGCCGATCTCGACGGTCTGTCGGCGGAAGATTTCCAGCGGGTCTATGGCGTCAACACCATCGGTCCGTTCCAGATGGTGCGCGCGGCGCGCAGCCTGCTCGAAGCCGCCGCCAAGGCTTCGGGGCGGCCATCTGCGGTCGTGAACGTCTCCTCGGTCGCCGGCATCAGCGGCGTCGGCTCGTCGATTGCGTACGCCGCGAGCAAGGGTGCGCTCAACACCATGACGCTGTCGCTGTCGCGCGCGCTGGCGCCGCTGATCCGCGTCAACACGGTCTGCCCTGGCTATATCGACACGCCCTGGTTCACCAAGGGCCGCGGCGAGGCGCAGGCCAAGCAGGTGCGCGACAGCGTCGTGGCGAAAGTGCCGCTGAAGGTCGCATCATCCGCGGAGGACATCGCCCAGCTCGTCTGCTTCCTGGCGACGCCGGCCTCCAGCAACATGACCGGCGAGGTCGTGCGCATGGATGCGGGGATGCATTTGATTACGTGAGACCCGATACGCCCTCTCCGCGTCATGGCCGGGCTTGACCCGGCCATCCACGTGAGGCCGCTCGGGTCGAAGGACGTGGATGCCCGGGTCAAGCCCGGGCATGACAATGAGGAGGTGGCGTGCTCTCGTCGTTACCGCTTCTAAGCGCTACCCCTTGATCACGCCGCTCGCTACCAGCCGATTCCAGATGAACAGCACCACCACCGCGCCGATGGTCGCGGTGATGAAGCCGGCGCCCTGGTCGGGGCTGTAATGGCCGATGGCCTGGCCGATCCAGGTGGCCAGAAACGCGCCGGCAATGCCGAGGATGGTGGTGAGGATGAAGCCGCTCGGATTGTTCGGCCCCGGCGACAGCCAGCGCGCGATGAGGCCGGCAATGAAGCCGACCAGGATGATCCAAAACAGGCCGCCCATGCTCATGACAGTGCTCCCCTCTCTTTGAACCGATCAGACCCGATCCGAGAGTTCATTCTCGGTCGGCAGCCGTCCGTCCGGCGTCAAATGGTCGACCACCTGCGGCAGATACTGGCTGAGGCCGGAGAGCAGCTCTTCGCGTGACAGGCCGCTCTGGGCGGACAAACTCTCGATCTGGTCGGCGCCGAGCGCGCTGGCGAGATCGCCCGGCGCGATTGGCTTGTTCTCGCCCTTGCCGACCCAGGAATTGGCGGCATCACCGTGTCCGCTCTGCTGGAGCTGGTTGAGGAGATCGCCAAGCCCGCCGCTCAGAATGCTGCCGGCCGCACCGCCGGCGAGCAGGCCGCCGAGGCCGCCCTTGAGCATGTCGTTCAGACCGCCGCCCCGACCTACGTTCACCGGCGGAGGCGCGGGTGTCGGCAACGGTTGGGGCGCTGAGCCGGACTGGTTGCCGGTGAAATGCTTGAATGCCTTCCAGGCGAGCAGGCCGAGCAGCGCCATGGTCATCGGCGACATGCCGCCGGAGGATTTCTCGGAGCTCGGTGTGCTCTGGCCGCGCGGGCCGTTCTGCATGCCGTTGAGGACGTCGAGTAGACCCATGGTGCTCTCCTTTGGCGTCTCGTTCGGCGAGCGCTCGCCGCTGACTGCCCCCGGGGCGAGAAGATATGGGGCACTCATGACCGTTACAAGTCGGATGCGCCGCGATTGGTTGTCGGGCTCGGCTCTGCTATCGAAGGCCGGTCATTCAGGGAGTGAGCTCGGTGATTGCGGATCGACCGATCGTTGTGGCCGGCGCCGGCGCCATCGGCTGTTTCGTCGGCGGCATGCTGGCCGCCAGCGGCCGCCGCGTCGCGCTCCTGGTGCGGCCGCGGGTAAAGACCGAGATCGAGCGGTTCGGCTTGCTTCTGACTGATTTCGACGGCTCCGAGAACAAGCTCGGCGCGGGTCAACTGGCGCTGTCGGAGGATCCCTCGATCTTCCACAGCGCCGGCATCGTGCTGGTGACGGTGAAAAGCGCCGATACCGCTGCTGTCGCCGAGCAGATCGCGCAGCATGCGCCTGAGGATGCCGTCATCGTCTCGCTTCAGAACGGCGTCGGCAATGTCGCTGCGCTGCGCGAGCGGCTGGGCGGCCGCCGCGTGCTGGCCGGCATGGTGCCGTTCAACGTGATCGCGATGGGCGAGGGCCGCTTCCACCGCTCGACCTCCGGCGACATTCATGTTGGCGAGGATGCGGAGAACACGGCCGGGAAGCTCTCGGTCGCCGGCCTCACGATGCGCGCGAGCGGCGAGATCACCGGCGTGCAATGGGGCAAGCTGATCATCAACCTGAACAACGCGCTCAGCGCGCTGTCGGACATGCCGCTTGCCGCGCAACTGGCCAGCCGCGACTGGCGCAGGCTGTTCGCCGACCAGATGGCCGAAGGGCTGGCCGTGCTGAAGGCCGCCCACATCGTGCCGGTGTCGTCGACGCCGATCCCGATGAGCTGGTCTCCAACCCTGCTGCGGCTGCCGGATGCGATCTTCGGTGCAATCCTGGGACGGACCATGAAGATCGATCCCGAGGCGCGCTCCTCGATGTGGCAGGATCTGAAGCAGGGCCGCAAGACCGAGATCGACTATCTGCAGGGCGCGGTGATCGCGCTCGCCGAGCGGAACCATGTCGCCGTGCCGCTGATGCGCCGCATTGTTGCGCTGATCAAGGAAGCCGAGGCGGCCGGCAACGGTCCGCTCCGTATGACGCCGCAGCAGATTCGGGGGTAGCGCCCGAAAGGAGGAGCGTGATGAAACGTGGTCTTGTGATCGGGCTCGCGCTGACCGCCTTCTGCGGCACATCGACGCTCGCCTATGCGAGGCCGCCGACGGTGATGAACTCACCTGGATATGACAGGCGATTGCAGGAGAGCCGGTCGCAGTTGGGTGCTTCGCCGATGGTGACGGAGCCGGCGACTGCGCCGTTGGTGAAACCGAAGCAGGGCAAGAAGAAGCGCACGAACTGAGGGTGGGAGCTGATCTCCATCCAACTCGTCATTGCGAGCCACCGGGTCGGCGCAAAGCACCGCCCGATGACAGGCT
This sequence comes from Bradyrhizobium sp. JHI2711, assembly GCF_056156565.1. Classification (NCBI taxonomy): domain Bacteria; kingdom Pseudomonadati; phylum Pseudomonadota; class Alphaproteobacteria; order Hyphomicrobiales; family Nitrobacteraceae; genus Bradyrhizobium; species Bradyrhizobium sp. JHI2711. The sequence goes on along the minus strand of NZ_JBPZPT010000003.1, from coordinate 876,627 downwards.
CCGCGAAGCAATCCAGAATCCTACCGCGGAAAGACCCTGGATTGCTTCGTCGCAAGGGCTCCTCGCAATGACGGTTATGGATGCAACTCACCCCTTCTTCGCGGGCTTGCTCGGGGTCGGGTTGAACAGCTTCTTCAGGTCGTTCAAGCTCTCCGACAGCCGCGGCCATTCGCAGGAGAACGAGCCCTTGGCGCAAGGTGCAGCCTTCGGCTTCGCGCCCGCGGCTTGCTGCACCTTCGGCCGCTCGACCGGCACCGGCACGCGCGCGACTTCGGTCCGCAGCGCGACCTGCTGCAGCTGCTGCAACTGCTGCTCCTGCTGTTCGCGCTGCTGCCGGGCGATAGCCTGGGCCGCTTCGTTGCTGCGGCGCTGGTTGGCGAGATAGGCCGTATAGGCTTCGTCGATCTTCTTCTGCTCCTCCGGCGTCGGATTGGGACCGGCGATATCGAAGGTGCGATCCTGGAGGAAATCGTAATAGGAATAGCCGCCGCCCGGCTTGCGGCGGCCGGCGAACTTGGCGTTGCAATCGGCAAGGGCGGCCGTCTTCTCGGCTTTGGTTGCGGCCTTCTCGGCGGCGTCGGCGCATTCCTCGAAATCAACCGGAGCGCGCTTCCACCATTGCGCCTCGGCATGCCCGTGCGTCAGCAGGAACAAACCTGCTGTACCTACGGCGAGCAGCGCCGCACGACGCGATGTAACGACCGACGACATTCTACGAGAGCATTCCTTGCGCAACTCAACCCGAACTGAGTCGAGCCGGATTTTTGCCCCTTTCTTGCCGGCTTGTCACCCATGGAACCCAGGAAATTCAGGGCTGCGATGCTGACATTTTGTGCTTGACGTGGCGCGAGAGTCACAGCGCCCTGACCGCAGGCTGGTACACTCGTGCCGCGAGCGCCTCACTCCTGCGGCGACGCCAAGAAGACGAAATGGAAACGCCTGATGTTGCTGCCGCTCTCAGATGTGCCGCGCTGGTACGCGGAACGCAAACCACACGGCACGATTGCGATCCGTCACGGGCAGGACACGCTGACCTGGGACGAGCTCGAGCGCGGCGCCAACCGCCGCGCGCGGGCATTCATGGCCAAGGGCGTCAAGCCCGGGGATTTCGTCGCGATCGGATTGCCGAGCGGCAACGCGTTCTTCGAGACCTCCTTTGCGGTGTGGAAATGCGGCGCAACGCCGACCTCGCTGTCGTGGCGGCTGCCGCGCGGCGAAGCCGCCGCCGTGCTTGACATTCTCAAGCCTGCGCTGGTGGTCGGCGGCGAGGCCGACTGGAATGCGCCCAACCGGTTGGCCGCCGACTTCGTGCCGGAAGGATTCTCGGATGGGCCGCTGGCGCCGCCGGTGGCGCGATACTGGAAGGCGATGACCTCAGGCGGCTCGACCGGCCGACCCAAAGTGATCCTCGATCACCAGCCGGCCGTGACCGATACCGCGGCTGCGCCGCCGCTCAATATTCCATTCGGCGTATCGCTGCTCAATCCCGGTCCGCTCTACCACAACGCGCCGTTCATCGTGTCGCATTATGCGCTGTTCGTCGGCGGCAAGCTCACGGGGCTGACCAAGTTCGACGCCGAGGAGACGCTGCGGCAGATCGAACGCGAGCGCGTGCAATGGGTCAATTTCGTGCCGACCATGATGCACCGGATCTGGGCGCTGCCTGCGAGCGTGCGCAACTCTTACGATCTGTCGAGCCTGCAGACGGTCTTCCACATGGCTGCGCCGATGCCGCCGTGGCTAAAGGAGAACTGGATCGGCTGGCTCGGACCCGAGCGGATTTGGGAGCTCTATGGTGGCACCGAGCGGCAGGGCGCCTGCATCATCTCCGGCACTGAATGGCTGACGCACAAGGGCTCGGTTGGCAAGATCGGCGACATGGCGAAGCTTCGCATCGTCGGCGAGGACGGCAAGGACGTTGCGCCCGGCGAGACCGGCGAGATCTATTTCCTCAACAATGACGGCAAGGACGCCACCTACCATTATCTCGGCGCCGAGCCGAAGCGCCGCGCCGACGGCTGGGAATCGCTCGGCGATATCGGCCGGCTGGACGCCGAAGGTTATCTCTATCTCGGCGACCGCCTCGCCGACATGGTGCTGCGCGGCGGCGCCAACATCTATCCGGCCGAGGTCGAGGCCGCGGTGTCCGAGGCTCCCGGTGTGCGCTCCTGCGTCGTGGTGGGCCTGCCCGATCCGGAATTGGGCCAGCGTGTGCATGCCATCATCGAGCCGGAGCCCGATGCGGACGGGCAGGCCATTGCCGACGGCATGGCGGATTTTCTCAAGGACCGGCTCAGCCGCTATAAGCATCCCGAAAGCTTCGAATTCGTCAGCGCCCCGCCGCGCGACGATTCCGGAAAAGTTCGGCGCACCCTGTTGCGCGATGAGCGTGCGACGTGGATGAAGGAGGGGCGCGCGTTCCGGATCTTGCCTTCGAAGGCGCGGGCGCATGCCGAATGAGACAAGCAAGGAAGGACTGACATGACGATCACCATCGTAGCGAGCAGCGTGCCGAAGCCGCCGGCAAATATCATCGAAGGTTTCAGGGACGCGCCGACCTCGGGGATCTCGGACAATCTCGCCCGGCTGCCCGGCGCAGTGGGGCTGAGGCCCTATCACCGCGGCGGCAAGCTGGTGGGCACGGCCTTCACCGTGCGCACCCGTCCCGGCGACAATCTCGCGATCCACCGCGCGCTGGATCTGGTCGGGCCCGGCGACGTCATCGTGGTCGACGGCGGCGGCGACGAGACGCGCGCGCTGATCGGCGAGATCATGAAGAACATCGCGCAATGGCGCAAAGCCGAAGGCTACGTAATCGACGGCGCGATCCGCGACGTCGCAGCATTCGCGGCCGACGACTTCCCCTGCTACGCCCGCGCAGTGATCCATCGCGGTCCCTACAAGAACGGCCCCGGCGAGATCAACGTGCCGGTGACGATCGGCGGCAGCGTGATTGCGCCCGGCGACATCGTCGTCGGCGACGAGGACGGCGTGGTGTCGTTTCCCGCTGCCGGCGCGGCCGCCCTGTTGGACGCGGTGCGTGTCCAGGTCGCGCGCGAGGAGGAGACGCTGAAGGCGATCCGCGAGGGCCGTTACCAGGGCGCCTACGGCAAGTCCTGATCAGAGGAGCGTGAAGGGAGGATGGCGTGAGCCAGAAGGACGAATTCCACAATCTCGATGATGCCAGCGACGGACTCTTCCGCGAGCTTGCCGCCGGCGTGACCACGCGCATCTTCTCCGGCGAGCAGGCGATGCTATCGGTGGTGACGCTGGCACCGCATGCGCAAGGCACGCTGCATCATCACCCCGAGGAGCAGTGGGGCGTGCTGCTCGACGGCTCCGCCATCCGCGTCCAGGGCGAGGAGGAAATCCCGGTGAAGAAGGGCGATTTCTGGCGCACGCCCGGGAACGTGCCGCACACCATGCGCGCCGGGCCGGACGGCGCCCGCGTGCTGGACATCTTCAGTCCGCCTCGGCCAGAATACAGAAAAGCAGGATCAGGCTTCGGCACGACCTAGCGCTTAAAAGCAAAAAAGCAAAGCGCTACACATAAAGGGAGGGGACCATGACGATCACACGACGGGCGCTGCTGGCCGCGCCGGCTATTCTCACATTGACGCCGGCGATGGCGCAGGCCGGCAAGATCACGCTGGTGGTGCCGTTCCCGCCGGGCGGATCGACCGACGCCATGGCGCGGCTGCTGCAGACGAACCTGCAGACCAAGCTTGGTCGCATCGTGGTGGTCGAGAACAAATCGGGCGCGGCCGGTGCGCTCGGCGCGGCGCAGGTCGCCAAGAGTCCGGCCGACGGCTCGACCTTCCTGGTGACGTTCGATTCCCACGCCGTGATCCCGTCGATCCTCGACAAGCCGCCGGTCGATGTCGAGCGCGAGCTGATGCCGGTGCTGCTGATCGGCACCGCGCCTTACGTGATCGCGGCCGGCGCCGGCCGCCCCTACAAGAGCTTCGCCGACGTGGTCGCCGCCTGCAAGGCAAGCCCCGGCGCGGTGAAATACGCCTCGGTCGGCATCGGCACGCTCGGCCATCTCGCCATGACCGTGCTCGGCAGCAAGGCCGGCGTCGAGATCATGCACGTGCCCTATCGCGGCGGCGGGCCGGCCATGAACGACGTGCTCGGCGGCCACGTCGATCTCATCGCGGGATCGGCGGCGCTGGTCGCCGCCCAGCTCGGCACCAATATGCTGCGTCCGATCCTGCAGCTCGGCCGCGAGCGGCTGCCGGCCCTGCCTGATACTCAGACCGCGATCGAGGCCGGCTTCCCGGACTTCGAGACGCTGGCCTGGTGGGGCATCTTCGCGCCCACGGGCACGCCGCCGGACGTCGTCGCGGCCTTCGCGGCGGCGTCCAAGGAGATCCTGAGCGAGCCCGCGACCGCCGCCCAGCTGAAGGAGACGCAACACATGACGCTGCTGCTCCAGGACGGCGCCGCCTTCAAGACCTTCTTCGACAAGCAGGTCGCCACCTGGGGCAAGGTCGTGAAGGACAACAATATCAAGGCGTGAGGCCCCGTCATGCCCGACGAAGGGGACGTGCGAAACTGAGCTCATGGCCATCGGGGTCGGTGAGATGGAAGTAGCGCTCGCCCCATTCGGCGTCGCGCGGCGTGGTTGACGGCTGCCATCCGGCGGCGCGCGCCTGCTCATAGGTTGCGTCGACATCGGCGACATGGAAGATGACGCGGCCCCACCAGGACCAGCGCTTGTCGTCCGGCTGTGCCGTCAGGTTGAGATAACCGGGGCCGACGCGAAAGCTCGTGAATGCGGCGGCTTCGCCACCATACAAGAGCTCGAACCCCAGCGACCGGTAGAAGTGCACGGCGCGCCCCATGTCATGCGTGCCGAGCGTGATGGCGCTGATGCTTTCGATCATGTGAGCTGCTCCGTTGGGAGGGGCCTGGAAGTATAGCCGCCCCGTTCAGGTTGATGAGATCTCGCCCGCTTGACGGCTGGCGAACCGCATTTTGCTCTGCTATGAGGGGGCCGAGCCCGCACCCACGGGTTCCGCGGTCCCGTAGCTCAGCCGGATAGAGCGGCGGTTTCCTAAACCGTAGGTCGGAAGTTCGAGTCTTCCCGGGATCGCCATTTTCCGCGCGTTTGCGCCGCGCCAAGGGCACGCAACGCCGGTATTCCCCCCAAGCGTTATTCCATCGTGACGTGTGCCGACAGCCGGCTAAAATACGGCGGGTGCAGGGGGCCTTGCATGGCGGACTCATGGTACTACGCTGAGGGCGGGCAGCGGCGCGGCCCGTTCTCGATTTCTGAACTCCTTCCGCTCCTCGCTAGTATCGCCGATCCTCGGCGTGTGCTGGTCTGGCGGCACGGCTTCGAGAATTGGAAGCCGGCCGGGGAGGTGCACGAGATCACGCAGCAGCTCCTTCAATCGCCGCCGCCAAGCCCAGCATCGCCGCCGGTTGAGGTCATTCGCGAGGCGGCCGCTCCCGCAGAAGACGGCGCTTCATTCAAGGACGTCCAGCCAGAGATGACCGGCATCAGCGGCTGGCTCGGGCTTCTGGCGTTCGGCCAAATGATCGGCATCGTGCGCCTAGTCGTCAATACCGCGCAATATGTGCAGTCGATCTCCAGCGAGACCTGGGTGCAATTCTCAATCGTATTTTGGGGCGAGATTGCGATGAACGTCGCGCTGATCGGTCTCGCAATCTGGACGGCGGTGCTCCTGTTCATGCATTCCCGTAGATTTCCAGCGTTCTTCATTGTGCAGATGATCTGTGCGGTACTGATCCCGTTGATCGATCTGGTTTGGGTTGCATCGATCTTTTCCATCGGCTTGAACCGTCCGTTCGGTGATTTTTTCACTATCGAACCTCTTCAAGTCGCACGAATGGTCGTCGGTGCGATCAGTGCCGCGATTTGGATAACCTATGTCCTTCGCTCCCGTAGAGTCGCGAATACGTTCACGGAGTAAGCCGTCATGCATCTGGCGGCCCGCAAGCCGGGCGGACAGGATGCCCGCTGATTTGCTCGGCTGGTGCAAGAATTGCTAACAGAAGCGGCCGGGCCGGAAGGGGCACCTTCCAGCCCGGTCCATGCCTGTCCGTTGCCATACCCGGAGACCATGATGCCTTTTGACTTGATCCTTCGCGGCGGAAGGGTCATTGACCCCTCGCAGAAGCTCGATGCCGTGACGGATGTCGCATTTTCGAACGGCAAGGTTGCCGCTGTTGGCACTGGGCTCAAGGCGGATCCGGGCACGGAGGTGCGTGACGTCTCCCGGTTCATCGTGACGCCGGGACTCATCGATCTCCACACCCATGTCTACTGGGGCGGCACCTCGCTCGGCATTGATGCCGAGGAGTTCTGCCGCCTCTCCGGCGTCACCACGGCGGTGGATACCGGCAGCGCTGGCCCCGGCAATTTCGCCGGCTTGCGCAAGCATGTGATCGAGCCGAGCCAAGTCCGCATCCTCGCCTATTTGCACGTCTCGCATGCCGGCATCTTCGGCTTCTCGCACCGGATTATGGTCGGCGAGAGCGAGGAGCTGCGCCTGATGAATCCGATCGAGGCGGCCGAAGTGGCCGATGCCAACCGCGATCTCATCGTCGGCATCAAGGTGCGCGTGGGCCTGCATTCGTCGGGCACGTCGGGCGCGGTGCCGCTCGACATCGCGCTCGAGGTCGCGAACGAGGTCGGCATGCCGCTGATGGCGCACATCGATCATCCGCCCCCGAGCTATGAGGACGTGTTGGCGCGGCTGCGTCCCGGCGACGTGCTGACCCACGCGTTCCGCCCCTTCCCGAACACGCCGGCGACGGCGCAAGGCACCGTGAAGAAGGCGGTGCTGGAAGCGCGCGAGCGCGGCGTGCTGTTCGATATCGGCCACGGCAAGGGTTCGTTCGCGTTCAAGACCGCGCGCGCCATGCTGGCCAATGGTTTCCATCCGGACACGATTTCCTCGGACATCCATCAGCTCTGCATCGACGGACCGGCCTATGACCAGGTGACGACCATGTCGAAGTTCCTGTGCATGGGCATGGAGCTGCCGGATGTGATCGCGGCATCGACGGTGAATGCGGCGATGGCGCTGCGGCGTCCTGAGCTCGGCAGCCTCAAGCCGGGCAGCGTCGGCGACGCCACGTTGATCTCGGTGCGGCAGGGCCAGTTCGACTATGAAGACGTCGTCGGCGAGCACCTGATCGGCGATCGCAAGATCGTGTCCGAAGGCGTCGTCATCGGCGGCCGCTGGTGGCATCCGAATTGAGCGGCGCGCGCGGATCGTGACCACGTGCTCGCATGACGCACTGATCAGTCGCGCCCCGCCTCCATGATCGCCTTGGCGAGCCGCGCCGGATCGGAGAAGCACAGCTCGTGGCTTCCCGGCACCTGCACCAGGCGGAACAGGCCGAGCTTCTCCGACAGGCGCGGATGCCAGCCATGGCTGTGCGGCATCGCGGTATCCTCGGTGCAGTTGATGTAGGATTTGGCCAGCGGCATCTCGGCCGGATTGCTCTTGAGCGTGATCTTGTCGCTGAAGGTCGCCAGCGGATGCGGGTTGAGCACGTCATAAGCGCGCTGCGCCGTCTCCAGATCGGCATCGTTGATGAAGGCCTCGCGCCAGATCGGGAAGGGCAGCACCACCGAGCCGTCGCCGCGCTCGGCCGCGATGGCGTCGAACAGTCCGATATAATGCGGCGGCACCATGTCGTTGAGGCATTCGCCGTCATTGGGCACGAAGGCATTCCAGTAGACCAGGCGGCGGATGCGCTCCGGCGCGAGGTCGGCAACGCCAGTGATGACCATGCCGCCATAGGAATGGCCGAGCAGGATGACGTCCTTCAGATTATTCTCGGCCAGGTAGTCCGCGATCGATTGGATCGCTTCCTTCAACCCGGTCGTCTTGGCATCGCCCGGACGGTTGCCCTTGATGGTGGGGGTATGGACCTGATGGCCGGCGGCGCGGATCGGCGCGGCGACCGGCTCGAGCTCGGCGCCTGTATGCCAGGCGCCATGGACGAGAACGTAGGTCGACATATTGTGGCTCCTCCCGAGGGTGTGGTTAGATCGGCGCAGCGTCGCCGCACGGCAAGTGTGGACCGGCGACCGATTTGCCGCTTGGCTGGAAGTGAACCGTATTGGTCTCGGAGTGAACCGATGCAGCAGATCGAGCGCCCCGTCCCGTCGCGCCACTCGGCCTGGAATACGGTGGGTGTACGGCCTCACGAGCAATTCGCCTATTATCGCGAGGCAATCTGCCAGGCTTTCATGAATCTGACGCCGGAGCCGGCGGCGGCAAGCGGCTTTCCCGCCAGCGTCGAGCACGTCCGTCTCGGTGATGCCGCGATCAACCGCGTCAGCTTCCCTGAGCATTTGGTGCGCCGTTCCGCGGCCGATATCGCGGCGTCCGATCGCAGCTGCTTCTACCTCAACCTGAAGCTGGCCGGCCGCTGCCGCATCCAGCAGGACGGTCGCGAGATCAGCCTGTCGCCCGGACAGGTCGGCATCTTCGACAGCGACCGCCAGTTCGCGCTCCTGCACGATCGTGGTCCGCAGCTGTGCGTCGCCTCGTTCTGGGTGCCGGCAGAAGCCTTGCGTGAACGGCTGCCGGCTTCGTTCGACGTCGTTGCGGCACGCCTCTCGGACGATCCCGTCGTCGGCCACCTCATTGTCGAGACCGCGCGCACGCTCAGCGAGGGCGCGCTGCAGATGAGCGAGGACGAAGGTGTGCGGCTGTTCCGGGCGCTGATCGAATTGGTTGCCGTGAGCCTGTCGCGAAGCAGCCGCCTGCACGCAGCTGAAGCCGAGAGTCTCGCCGATGCAACCACGCTGGCGGTGAAACGTGCCATCCACCGGCGGCTCCGCCAGCCGGGACTTGCGGTCGCAGACGTCGCCGCCGCCGTCGGCATCAGCGAGCGCTACGTGCACAAGCTGCTGGCGCGATCGGGCTCCAGCTTCACCGACTACGTCATCGACCATCGTCTCGACGGCGCGGCCAGGGATCTCAGGACTCCCGCGATGGCGGAGCGCGCGATCGGCGCCATCGCGTTCGATTGGGGTTTTTCGGACCTCTCCCACTTCACCCGCCGCTTCAAGCAGCGCTTCGGCTGCCGGCCGCGCGACTGGCGCGCGCGGTGAGAGAAACTGCGCGGCGACTCGCTCGATGAGCCCCCTCTCCCCGTTCTTACGGGGAGAGGGTTGGGGTGAGGGGCTGCTTCCGCGAATACGGTGAGAGACGGACCTGTGGAGAGTCCCCCTCACCCGATCGCTACGCGATCGACCTCTCCCCGCAAGCGGGGCGAGGTGGAGCGCCTCACAGCGACCGCGCGATTAGCAGCTTCATGATCTCGTTGGTGCCGCCATAGATCTTCTGGATGCGGGAATCGATGAAGATGCGCGAGATCGGGTATTCCTGCATGTAGCCGTAGCCGCCGAATAGCTGCAGGCATTCGTCGGCGGTCTCGACCTGCTTCTCCGAGCACCAATATTTCGCCATCGAGGCCGTCACGGTGTCGAGGTCCTTGGCGATCAGGCGCTCGATGCACCAGTCGACGAAGACGCGCGCGATCATCGCCTCGGTCTTGCGCTCGGCCAGCGTAAAGGCGGTGTTCTGGAAATCCATCAGCGGCTTGCCGAACGCCTTGCGCTCCTTGGTGTAGTCGGTGGTGAGCTTGACCGCGCGCTCCATCGAGGCGACGGCGCCGACCGCGAGCGCAAGGCGTTCCTGCGGCAATTGCTGCATCAACTGGACAAAACCCTGGCCCTCCTCCTTGCCGAGCAGGTTTTCCGGCGGCACGGTCACGTTGTCGAAAAACAGCTCCGAGGTGTCGGAGGCGTGCAGGCCGATCTTGTCGAGGTTGCGCCCACGCTTGTAGCCGTCCGCGCCCGCGGTCTCGACCACGATCAGCGAAATGCCTTTGGCACCTAGCTCGCCGGTGCGCGCGACCACGATGACGAGATCGGCGGCCTGGCCGTTGGTGATGAAGGTCTTCTGGCCGTTGATGACGTAGGAATTGCCCTGCTTCTTCGCCGTGGTCTTGACAGCTTGCAAGTCCGAGCCGGTGCCGGGCTCGGTCATGGCGATGGCGCCGACCATCTCGCCGGACGCCATCTTCGGCAGCCAGCGTTTCTTCTGCTCCTCCGAACCGTAATTGAGGATGTAATGCGCGACGATGGCGCTGTGCACGGAGACGCCGGTGGTCAGCTCTGGCACCGTGCTCTCGAGATCGTCGAGCACGGCGGCGTCATAGGCGAAGGTGGCGCCGAGACCGCCATATTCCTCCGGCACGCTCGCCAGCAGCGCTCCCATCTCGCCGAGCCCGCGCCAGGCGAAGCGGTCGACCATTTTCTGCTCGCGCCATTTCTCGGCATGCGGCGCCAGGTCCTTGGCGAGATATTTGCGGAACTGGTCGCGGAACGTGTCCAGCTCTTCGGTCATCCACGACGATCGGTACTGCATCAGCGCCTCGCTCTCAGACAATCAGGCCGCCGCCGGCGACGACCACCTGACCGCTGATATAATTGGATTCCGGACTGCAGAACAGATAGACGGCATCGGCTGCCTCTTCCGGCGTACCGCCGCGGCCGAGCGGGATCATGCGCGACATGGCTTCGAGCATGTGCGGCTGCACGCCGACCTTGATGTCGCGGCCGGCGACGTCGATGGTCTTCTGCTGCGCCTCGATCGGCTGGGTCAGGCGGGTGTTGATGAGGCCGAAGGCGACGCAATTGACGTTGACCTTGTAGCGGCCCCACTCCTTGCACATGGTTCGGGTCAAGCCGATCAGCGAGGCCTTGGCCGAGGAATAGCTGGCCTGCCCGGCATTGCCGTAGAGACCCGCGATGGAGGAGATGTTCACGACCTTGCGGAACACCTCGCGTCCCTCTTCGGCCTCCTTCCTGGCGAAGACGCGGATCGGCTCGGCGGCCGCGCGCAGGATCCGGAACGGCGCGACGAGGTGGACGTCGAGCATGGCCTGGAACTGCTCGTCGGTCATCTTCTGGATGGTGGAGTCCCAGGTATAGCCGGCATTGTTGACGATGATGTCGAGCCCGCCGAACTTGTCCAGCGCGGCGCCGACGAAGCGATCGGCGAAGCCCGCCTCGGCGACGCTGCCGTTCACGGCAGTGGCATTGCCGCCGAGTGCCTCGATCTCCGCGACCACGGCGTTGCCGGGCTCGGCATCGAGGTCGTTGACGACCACCCTGGCGCCTTCGCCCGCCAGCTTGAGCGCGATCGCGCGTCCGATGCCCCGGCCTGAGCCGGTGACGAGCGCGACCTTTCCCTGCAGTCTTGTCATTTGAATGAGTCCTCTTGCTGTCACAGCGCGACGACGGCGCTGCCTTCGAGCTTGACCTCGCCGCGATCGTCCTTGGTGGTGAGCGCGAGCCTTGCGCGACGCTCGCCGTCCTCGACGAAGAGCTCGGTCACGGTGCCTTCGCAAGTGAGCTTGGCGCCGAGCTGAGTGATCGAGACGAACCGGGTCGCAAAGCTGCGGAGCTTCGACGGCGGCACCACATCCGTCAGCGCCTGCCCAAGACAGGCCATCACCAGCATGCCGTGGGCGAACACATCGGGAAATCCGGCCGCCTTGGCGAAGTCGATGTCGACGTGGATCGGATTATGATCGCCCGATGCGCCGCAATAGAGCGCGAGCGTGTGGCGGGTGATCGGCGGAAAGACCTTGTGGACGATGCGCTCGCCGGCCTTGATGTCTCCGGATGCCGTCATGACGCCGCCTCGTTGCGCACGACGATGGTGCGCGCGGTATCGGCGACATGCACGCCGTCTTGATTGGTCACCTCGCATCGGATGCCGATCAGCGTCATCGCGCCGCCCTTCTTGTCCGTTACGCTGGTTACGCGCGGCCGAAACGTTAGGGTGTCGCCGACCAGAACCGGCGCGTGATAGGCGAAGCTTTGCTCACCATGCAGCACGCGGGACAGATTGATGCCGAGCGCGCTGAACATTTCGAAGGGATCGTCGATGTCCATCATCTCCAGGCAGAACAGATAGGTCGGCGGCACCGGCATGCCGGTGAACCCGGCCGCCCGGGCAGCATCCGCATTGCGGTAGACCGGATTCTGTTCACCCAGCGTGTTGAGGAAGTAGCGGAGACGGCCGGGCTCCACGCGCGCGGTGACCGGCGTGAAGCTGCGCCCTACGGCGGACTGGTCGACCATGGCCGATATCAGTGCCGCTTGTAGAGCGTGACGACGCAGGCGCCGCCGAGGCCAAGATTGTGCTGAAGTGCGACCTTGGCACCCTCGACCTGCGTGGCGCCGGCGGTGCCGCGCAGCTGCCGCGTCAGCTCGTAGCACTGCGCAAGCCCGGTGGCGCCGAGCGGATGTCCCTTGGACAGCAATCCGCCGGACGGATTGGTCACGATCCGGCCGCCATAGGTATTGTCGCCGTCATTGATGAACTTGCCGGCTTCACCCTCGCCGCAGAGGCCGAGCGCCTCGTAGGTGATGAGCTCGTTATGAGCAAAGCAGTCGTGCAGCTCCACCACGTCGAGATCGCCGGGGCCGATGCCGGCGCTCTCATAAACCCGGCTGGCAGCCTCTTTTGCCATGTCGTAGCCGACCAGCTGCATCATGTCGCCGGCCTTGAAGGTCGAGGGCGTATCGGTGGTCATGGCCTGCGCCGCGATGCGTACTTCTTTGCCGATGCCATGCTTGTCCGCAAACCGCTCGGAGACCAGCACGGCGGCGGCGCCGCCGCAGGTCGGCGGGCACGCCATCAGGCGCGTCATCACGCCGGGCCAGATCACCTGGTCGTTCATCACGTCGTCCGCCGTGACTTCCTTGCGGAAAAGCGCGAGCGGATTGTTCTTCGCATGTCGGCTCGCCTTGGCGCGCACCTTGGCGAAGGCGTCGAGCGGCGTGCCGTATTTCTTCATGTGGCTGAGCCCGGCGCCGCCGAAATAGCGCAACGCCAGCGGAATGCCGGGGGCGTCGATCAGCTGGTCCGCGGCGGCGTCGAACTCCTCGAACGCGCTCGGGCGATCGGTGTAGACGCTGCCGAGCGCGCCGGGCTTCATCTGCTCGAAGCCGACCGCCAGCACGCAATCCAGCGCCCCGCTTGCGATCATTTGCCGCGCCATGAACAGCGCGGTCGATCCGGTCGAGCAATTGTTGTTGACGTTGACGATGGGGATGCCGGTCATCCCGACGGGGTAGAGCGCGCGCTGCCCGCAGGTGGAATCGCCATAGACGTATCCGACATAGGCCTGCTCGATCTTCTCGTAGCCGAGGCCGGCATCGGCGAGCGCGAGCTTGACCGCTTCCGTTCCCATTTCGTGATAGGGGGCGCTGGCGCCCGGCTTGGCGAACGGAATCATGCCGACCCCGGCGACGACCACGTCAGACATCGCTTCCTCCCAATAAATTACCCGTTGGACTTTTTCTTACCCCTGGGTAACATATCGTCCGATCTCCACCAGAGTCAACCGACCGACCATGGATTCAGCGCCGCCCGCTCCGCCGTCATCGCCTTCGCCCTGGCTGCCGTTCGAGAGCCGGCGCCGCGCCCGCGACGAGAAGCGCGAGGCGGTGCTGCGCGCCGCCGTGCAGCTGTTCCTGGAGCAGGGCTATCATCGCGCAACGCTGAACGAGGTTGCGGACCGGCTGAACATCACCAAGCCCGCGCTGTACAATTACTTCCGGGGCAAGGACGAGATCCTGTTCGAATGCTGGTCGATGGGCGCCGAACTCGTCGACGGCGTGATCACGGAGATCAACGCCGGCGGCGGTTCGGGTCTCGCCAAGCTGCGCAAGCTGGTGCACGCCTATGCCGAACTGATGGCGACCGATTTCGGCGCGAGCCTGGTGCGTTTCGATTTGCGCGATCTGGCCGAGCGGAACGCCGGTGTCGCACGCGCCGCCAAGAGGCGGATCGACGCCACCTTCCGGCGATACATTACTGCAGGCATTGCTGACGGTTCGATCAGGCCTTGCGATCCCAAGCTTGCAGCCTTCGCGATCGCGGGTTCGCTCAATTGGATCGGCCATTGGTATCGACGGGAGGGCAAGCTGTCGCCGACCGCGATCGCCGACGAGTTCACGGTGCGGCTGACGGACGGCCTGGCGGCCGAGGTTCGGCTGCAAATGACAAAGAAGACGCCGAGGGCGCCGCAAGGGCGCAACTCAGGACGCAAAGCAACAGGGAAGAAACGCACGGGAGGAGAGACGGGATGAACATCACGCACGGCCTGCGCAGGGCGCTGCAGATCAATCCGAATGGGCTGGCGACCGTTTATGGCCAGCGGCGGCGCAGCTGGGGCGAGCTCGGCGAGCGCGTTACAAGGCTGGCCGGCGGCCTGCGCACGCGCGGCGTCAGGGACGGCGACCGTGTTGCGGTGCTGTCCTTCAACTCGGACCGCTATCTCGAGCTCTATCTGGCGACCGGCTGGGCGGGAGGCGTGATCGTGCCGCTCAACATCCGCTGGAGCGCGCTGGAAAACGAGGATGCGCTGCGCGACTGCCGCGCGTCCGTTCTGCTGGTCGACAAGGCCTTTGCGCAGGTCGGCGCGCAGCTCGCCGGCGCCATTCCGGGGCTGAAGCTGATCTATGCCGACGATGGCGAGGCGCCGGCGGGGATGGAGAGCTATGAGGCTTTGGTTGCGGGCAGCGCTCGGGTGCCCGACGCCATGCGCAAAAGCGACGATCTCGCCGGCATCTTTTACACCGGCGGCACCACCGGCCGTTCCAAAGGCGTGATGCTCAGTCACCAGAATCTGATGGCCAATGCGCTCAACGCACTCGGCGAAGGCCTGTTTCCGGCAAGTGCGATCTATCTGCATGCGGCTCCGATGTTTCACCTTGCCAACGGGGCGGCGATGTATTCGCTGCTGCTCTCCGGCGGCTCGAACGTGATCGTTCAGGGCTTCACGCCCGAAGGCGTGATGGCTGCGATGCAGAACGAGCGCGTCACAGACGTGCTGCTGGTGCCCACGATGATCCAGATGTTCGTCGATCACCCCGCGATCGGCAAATACGACCTGTCGTCCCTGAAGAACATCATCTACGGGGCCTCGCCGATCAGCGAGGCGGTGCTCGATCGTGCCGCGCGCGCACTGCCGCATGTGCGCTTCACCCAGGCCTATGGCATGACCGAATTGTCGCCGATCGCGACGCTGCTACATGCGAACGAGCATGTCGCGGAGGGGCGCAGAAAGGGACGTCATCGCGGTGCGGGCCGCGCCACGCTCGGCTGCGAGGTGCGGATCGTCGACGAGAACGACCAGCCGCTGCCGGCGGGCGCCGTCGGCGAGATCGTGGTGCGCGGCGACACCGTGATGATGGGCTATTGGGAGCGGCCGGAGGAGACCGCGCGCGCCGTCGTCGACGGCTGGATGCACACGGGCGATGGCGGCTACATGGACGAGGACGGGTTCATCTATGTCGTCGACCGGGTGAAAGACATGATCATCTCGGGCGGGGAGAATGTGTACTCGGTCGAGGTCGAGAACGCGCTGGCGCAGCATCCGTCGGTGCTGCAATGCGCCGTGATCGGAATTCCCAATGAGCAATGGGGAGAGCAGGTCCATGCCGTCGTGGTCAAACGCAGCGGCGTAGAGGTTTCAACCGGCGAGCTGATCGAGTTCACGAAGACGTTGATTGCCGGCTACAAATGTCCGCGCAGCATCGAGATCACCGAGACGCCACTGCCGTTGTCCGGTGCCGGCAAGGTGCTGAAGCGCGAGCTGCGCAGGCCGTTCTGGGAGGGGCGGGAACGGCGGGTCAGCTGACGGCTCCCGCGCGTTACGGCCTGCGCGCCGAGGACGCGCGAAGATTGATGTTTTCCAGATCGTGGTCGCGCGGATACGCCCACCGGGATCGCCATGAACTGTGTTTTCAGGCTGCGTCCGATCTAGCCATGAGCCGTCTTGCCGCCGTCGATCACGAACTGGCCGCCGGTCGTATAGGGATGATCGTCGGAGGCCAGCACCAGCGCAAAAGCCGCGATCTCCTCAGGCGCTGCCACGCGCTGTAACCCCGGGACGTTGGATTTGGCCCATTGCGCGATGCCGATATGCCAGGCCGCATCGGGCAGGCCCTCCATGCCGGCGAGCCGGCGGATCATCGGGGTGTCCGTGGTGCCGGGGATCAAGGTGTTGATGCGGATGCCATGCTTTGCGTAGTCGAGTGCCGCGGCCTGCACCAGGCCGACCAGTCCCCGCTTGGCAGCCGAATAGGCCGAGCGCTTGGCCGACGTCGCAATGGCGTTGGACGAGGAGGTGACGACGATCGATCCGCCTTTCTCCAGCATGTGCGGGATTTGATATTTCATCGACAGGAACACGCCGCGCAGATCCGTGCCGATCACGTCGTCGAATTCGGCCGCGCTGAATTCATGCAGCGGCTTCTCGATTGAGATGCCGGCATTGTTGAAGGCGACGTCGAGCCGCCCGTAGCGCGCGATGGTCGTATCGACCAGCGCCTTCACCTCGGATTCGTGGCGCAGGTCGGCGCGAACGAAGACGGCCTCGCCGCCGGACTCGCGCACCTCGGTCTCCACCTGCTTGCCACGGTCGGTGTTGCGCCCGCAAAAGGCGACGCGGCCGCCCTCGGCGGCGAACATCAGCGTTGCGGCCCGCCCGATTCCGGAGGTGCCGCCCGTGACGATGACGACCTTGCCCGCGAACCTTTGCTTGCCGCTCGGCTTTTGCTGCGGCAGCGCCGCGCCCTGGCCGAGCGCCACGCCGCCGGCGAGGCCGCCGACGGCACCTGCGAGCATGCCGAGGGCCGCGCCCCCAACCAGATGACGCCGCTTTACGGAATGGCTCGCGGTGATATTCTGCATTTCGGTCATTTCGAACTCCGATCCGCTCAATCTGAACAGTGTTAAGATAGATATGCTGCAATCTGAACAGTGTCAAGTTACATGAAGAAACGGGCCCCCGCCGCCAAGCGCAGCACCGCTCCGACCCGGCCAAGGCCGGAGGTCGGATACCATCACGGCGAATTGCAAGAGGCGCTGATCGCCGCGAGCGAAGCCATTCTCGCCGAGCAGGGTGCGGAAGCCTTCACGCTGCGCGAAGCCGCACGCCGCGCCGGCGTTTCGCCGGCCGCGCCGTCTCATCATTTCGGCAACGCCCAGGGCCTTCTCACCGAAGTGGCGATCCGCGGCTACGACGCGCTTGCCGGCGCCTTGCGCGAGGCGGCCTCCGGCAAGCAGGGCGTCCGCGACAAGCTCCATGCCCAGGGGCTTGCTTATGTCGATTATGCGTTGAGGCATCCCGGCCGTTTTCAGATGATGTTTGCCAACAAGCGGCTGGTTGCCGACGATGCGCGCCTGAAGCAGGCGAGCAGGGCCGCCGGCCATGCGTTCGAGGTCGTCGTCGCCGAGCTGACCGGCGGCACCGCGAAGGAGGCGAAGACGGCGGCTGCGGCGGCCTGGTCCACCGTTCACGGCTTTGCCAAGCTTGCGCTCGAGGAGAAATTCGGCTCTGTGAACAACGAGGCCGGACGCCGCGAGATCATGATGACGCTCGATCAGGTCCTGAACTATCTCTGGCCCGCGAGCGGCACGCGCCAATAGAGCATGATCCGTAAAAGTGCGAAGCGGTTTTCCGGAAAGATCATGCGCAAACAACAACCTAAAGCGTCATGACGATTCATCCAGATCTCATCGCGCTTTAGATGCACATCGAGGCTTGCGTAGGTCATGACGGGCAAGACGACAGAGCTCAAGCTCGACATCGAGCGCATCGGCACGGTCTCGGCGATCCTGACGCAGCCGACCCACGCGCGCGCCTGCTACGTCCTGGCGCACGGCGCCGGCGCAGACATGCGGCATTCCTTCATGGAGAAGGTTGCAGCCGGCCTTGCCGAACGCGGCATTGCGACGTTCCGCTTCAATTTTCCCTACATGGAAGCGAAGAAGGGACGTCCTGACCCGCCCGCAATCGCACACGCGAGCGTGCGCGCCGCGGTCGCGGAGGCGGGGCGGCTCTGCCCCCGGCTGAAGCTCGTTGCCGGTGGAAAATCATTCGGCGGCCGCATGACCTCGCAGGCGCAGTCGAAGTCGCCGCTCCCCGATGTCAAGGGGCTGGCCTTCCTCGGCTTTCCCCTCCATGCCGCCAAGAAGCCGTCGAGCGAGCGCGCCGAGCATCTCGCTGCAATCGCGATTCCCATGCTGTTCCTGCAAGGCACACGCGATGAGCTTGCCGATCTTGCCCATATCGAGCCCGTCATCGAGCGGCTCGGGCGTAAGGCGACGCTGCATGAGGTCGCAGGCGGCGACCATTCCTTTGCGGTGCTCAAGAAATCCGGCCGTAGCAATGACGAGGCGCTCAACGAGGTGCTGGACACGCTCGCGGCCTGGATCGATGCGCTCGCCTGAGGCTCACGCGGAATAAAGCCCCTTGTCGCGCGCCTTCTGGATCGCGAGCGCGGCGATCAGGTCGAGCGTCGGCGTGGACAGGCCGGCGGTGCGCGCGAAGGCCTGGGGCGCCTTCACCAGCACGTCGACTTCCATGGCGCGGCCGAGCTCGTAATCCTGCAGCAGCGACGGCTTGTGGTTGGGGGCGGGGCCGCTGCGGCTGGCACGCTTGACCTCGGGAATGAAGTATTGGGCGATCTCGTTGGCCTCGTTCAGCATGCGCGGAATTACCTCCGTGAAGGCGGGGTCGTCGCGCACGCCGCGCGCGGTCTGGCCTGTAAGCAGGCACAGCACCGACAGCGACATGTTGGTCAGCAGCTTTGACCAGATCGCCTCGCGGATCTCGGCGACCGGCGGCGATTCCAGCCGCGCATCGTTGAAGACGCCGCGCAGTTTCGTGATCCGCTCGCAATTGCGGTCGTCGCATTCGCCGATCAGGAGGCGGTTGCGGTCCGGCGTCAGGTTCTGCACCACGCCGGGCGCGATCACCTCGTTGGAGGAGAAGATCACGCCGCCGATGATCCGCTCCTTCGGGATGCAGGCGCGCAGGCGCCCGCCGGGATCGAGGAATGAAATGTCGGGCGGTGTCGGGTGCCGCGGCGGCAGGCCGATACCGTACCACCAGGGAATGCCGTTCTGCGCGAACACGATCGCAGTATCGTCCTGGAGCAGCGGCTTGATGCTGGAAACCAGTCCCTGAAGCGCCGTCGCCTTCAAGGTCGAGATCACGACGTCCTGCGGGCCGAGCTGGGCCGGGTCGCCTGACGCGTTCACCTTGGCGCCGACCTCGGAATCGCCGACGCGCAGCTTGAGCCCACCCGCGCGGGCCGCCTCCAGATGCGCGCCCCGCATCACGCAGCTGACCTCATGGCCGGCGCGCGCCAGCCGTACCGCAATGTGGCTGCCGACGGCGCCTGCGCCGAAAATGCAGATGCGCATATTGATATCCCGTATCCATCCCGTGGTGTCGCCCGCAGCCAGCATGACACAAGCCGCCATGCGATGGACGCGGCCGCCCTACGCCGGAAAGATATGGATCAGGGCAGGCGCGCTCAGCCATAGTGCGCGGCAAACAACCGGAGGACCGCCGATGACTGCCAGCCCCGTCCTGTGGAGCCTCGATGAACGCGGGGTTGCGACCGTCACGTTGAATCGGCCGGAAGTCAACAATGCCTATGACGGCGCGCTGATCTCAGGCGTGCTCGCGGCCATGGACGACCTCGGCAGCAAGCCCAATTTGCGCGTCGTCGTGCTCCGGGGCAACGGCAAGCACTTCCAGGCCGGCGCCGATCTCAAATGGATCAACAGCGTGCGGCCGCAATCGCGCGAGGCGAACGAGGCAGCCTCGCGGGCGACGTTCGAGGCCGTGCAGCGGCTCAACACTTTGCCGCTTCCGACCGTCGCGCTGGTGCAGGGCGGCTGCTTCGGGGGCGGCACCGGCGTCATCGCGGCCTGCGATGTCGTGATTGCAGCGGACAACGCCCTGTTCTCGATCACCGAGGTGCGCTGGGGCCTGACCGCGGCGATCATCATCCCGCAGCTCTGCGATGCCATTAGTGTACGGCAAGTCCGCCGTTACGCGCTGACCGGCGAGCGCTTCGGCGCCGAGGACGCCCGCCGCATCGGCCTCGTCCACGAGGTGGTGCCGCTCGCCGATCTCGAGGCCGCAGGCGCCAAGGTGGTCGAGCAGCTGCTCGCCAACGGACCGGAGGCGATGGCCGAGACCAAGCGGCTTGCGCTGGAGAGCTCGTTCGGCGGCATGGCCGTGAACGATGCCGCTTACACCCGGCTCGTGCGATTGCACTCGCTCAAGCGCCAGAGCGCCGAGGCGGCGGAGGGACTGGCCTCCTTCGCCGAGAAGCGGGCGGCGAACTGGGGTAGTGGCAGCTAGGGCGCCGACGATCCTGATTTCAGTGAATGGCGGGCTTTCATCAGCGCAAAACCCAGCAGGTTGAGGCCCGGCCAGTTATGCGGGTCACTGGCTCGCTTGTCGTCTGCGGCAACACCGATCCCCCAGACGCTATCAACGGGGCTGGCTTCTACAAGCACAGCATCACGGGTCGCGAGCAGCCAGTCTCCGAGCTCCGGGTTCTGGCCAAACTTCGCCAAATTGCCGCGTACCGCGACGTCGAAGCGATGGACTATCCAGCGCTCCTCGTCGAAGCCCTTGACTCGCCGACCGAGCTTCTTCGCTTCCGAAGGACCGGGCGCAGAAAGGATGGCGGCGAGCGTGTCCTGATCCCCAAATAGTTCAGCCTTCTGGGCCATCATATAGTGCTCGGCTGTACTATAGGTTTGGCCATCAATGACGAAGGTCGCCGGCCACCACTGGCTGAGCACGTGCTTGCCGATCCTGTGATCCTTCGGAGTGTGTCCCCAGAAGAAGACGAACTCGGGAGCCCATCCAGAACTGATTGCGTTCCTTAGAGCATCAACTCCATCGATCTGCATCCCTATGCTTCCTCTTGTCCGTCCTTGGATCCTGCCATCGTGGTCAGCAGCCGCGGCAGATGTTGTTGATGCTGCGATAGACCGCGTCGTCATCCTGTCGCAATTGGCGCAGCGTTTCGAGCGTCGTGCTCTCAGCCGCCGGCGCGGCCGGCTTGCGCTTGGCCGCAAGTTCTTCCTCCTGGCGTTTGTAGCAGGCTTCGCGATCGGGCTTGGCGGGGATGAAACGGCAATTTTGCTCCACGGCCGAGGCTGGAACGGCCGAGAGCGCGAGGGCGATAGAAGCGGCGAAGCAGGACCTGATGATGATCGAATTCATGGCCGTCCTTGTCTCAGGTTCACCGGTGGCGAGCAACCGCGATCTTGCGGGCATGAGGACCGCCGGCTAAGCCGTGATCCAGTTCGAACCAGATTCCGGAAGGAACGCGCCATGCGGGCCACGACGATCGACGAACCGGCGCGCAAAGTGCCGCTCTATGGCGAATATGAAGTCGTCGTGCTCGGCGGCGGGCCGGCCGGCATCGTGTCGGCGGCCGCAGCGGCGCGCGCGGGCCGGAAGACGCTGCTGATCGAGCGCTACGGCTTTCTCGGCGGCATGGGCACCGCGGCCGGCGTCACCAATTTCTGCGGCCTGCACGGCAATGTCCATGGCGAGCACCGGCGGCTGGTGCAGGGGCTGGCCTCGGAGCTGCTGGCGCGGATCGATCGCTTGAACGGCCTCAACGCGCCGCATCTGATCCTCGGCAAGGTTTTTGCCCAGGCCTATGACACCGCCGCCTACAAGATCGCGGCCGACCAGCTGCTCGCCAGCCATAAGGTGAATATGCTCTTCCACGCCCTCGGCGCCAGCGTCGTGATGGCCGATGAGCGCCGCATCGACGCGATGCTGATCGAGACCAAGGCCGGCCGGCAGGCGGTGCGCGCGGAGATCTTCATCGACTGCTCCGGCGACGGCGATCTCGCCGTGTGGGCCGGCGCGCCGTTCGAGATCGGCGACGAGCATGGCCATCCGCTCTACCCCTCGATGATGCTCCGTCTCAACGGCATCGATCCCGCAAAGGCCGGCGAGGCCTGGCGCACCATTCCGCAATTGATGGAAAAGGCCGTAGCGGCCGGCACGCACAGGTTTCCGCGCAGAAGCGCGATCGTGCGGCCACAGAAATCCGGCATCGAATGGCGGGTGAACTTTACGCAGGTGGCGCGCGAGGACGGTCATGCCATCAACGGCATCGAGCCCGACGATCTCACCCGCGGCGAGATCGAAGGCCGCAAGCAGGCGCTCGCCGCGTACGAATTCCTGCGCAGCACGGTGCCCGGATTTGAGAAGTCCTACATCGTCGACCTGCCGCCACAGCTCGGCATCCGCGAGACCCGCCGCATCAAGGGTGGCTACCAGCTCAGCGGCGAGGACGTGCTCGGCTGCGCCTCGTTCGCGGATTCCATCGGCGTCAACGGCTGGCCGATCGAGGCCCATGTGCCCGGCGACGTCGTCTTCACCTTCCCGCCGATCCCGGAATCGCGCGGCTATAATGAGCTGCCTTACCGGATGCTGGTCCCTGAGGGCGTCGACAATCTCCTGGTCGCCGGCCGCTGCGCCTCGATGACCCACGAGGGCCAGTCGGCCGCCCGGGTCTCCGGTGCCTGCTTCGCGATGGGTGAGGCCGCCGGTTCCGCCGCCGCTCTGGCGCTGTCCGGAAACCGGATTCCACGCGAAATCCCCATTGAAAAGTTGCAGGAAACGTTGAAACAACAGGGCGCCTTCATCGGACGGGACCAGGCGGTGCCCGAAGGCCTGTAAACGCACTGCAAGACAAAGCGGAGGAAACGGGATGATCGGGATTGCGCGGCTCGCGGTAGGGGGCCTGATGGCGATCATGGCTATGGGCACGGCACGGGCCGAGGATCCGCTGAAAGCCAGGATCGGCGTGCTCCGCCTGTCTTCGTCGGCGCCGGTCTTCATCGCGCAGGACAAGGGTTATTTCCGTGAGGCCGGCTTGGAGGTCGAGCTGAAGTTCTTCGACGCGGCGCAGCCGATTGCGGTCGCCACCACCTCGGGCGACGTCGATTTCGGCGTCACCGCCTTCACCGCCGGGCTCTACAATCTCGGAGGCAAGGGCACGCTGAAGGTGATCGGCGGCATGAGCCGCGAGAAGCCGGGCTATCCCCTGATCGGCTATTTCGCCAGCAACAATGCCTATGCGAGCGGCCTGAAGACGCCGAAGGACCTTGCGGGCAAGCGTGTGGCGATGACGCAGGTCGGATCGAGCTTCCATTATTCGCTCGGCCTGCTCGCCGACAAATACGGCTTCAAGCTCGCGGACGTGAAGATCGTGCCGCTGCAATCGCTGTCGAATGCCGCCGCCGCGCTCAAGGGCGAGACCGTGGATGCCGCCTTGCTGCCGATCTCGACCGCGCGAAAGCTGATGGACGAGGGCGGCGCGAAATTCCTAGGCTGGGTCGGTGACGAGACGCCGTGGCAGCTGGGCGCGGTATTCGCCGCGCCGAAGACGTTGGCCAACAAGGCGCTGGTGACGAAATTCCTCGGCGTGCTCGCGAAAGCCGACCGCGAATATCACGACGTCATCCTTGCCGCGATGAAGGACGGTGTCGCCCCGATCAACGACAAGACCAGGCCGCTGCTGGAGATCATCGCAAAGTACACCAACCTGCCGGTCGAGCAGGTGGTCGGCAACTGCGCCTATATCGATCCCGACGGCAAGCTCGACGTGAAGAACGTCGACAACCAGATCAAATGGCTGCAGGAGCAGGGCTTCGTCGATAAGGGCTTTGATGCGGAAGCGATCATCGCGAAGGAATTCGTGAAGGTGGATTGATGCTGATTGTGCAAACTCCCGCGGCAGGCGATCTGCCACCCTCCCCTGGAGGGGGAGGGTCGATCGCACCGGCGATGCGCAGCATCGTCCGGAGCGAGCGGGGCGGGGTGAGCCACGGCGGTGGTCTATCTGTCGCTTGCTCCGACCATTCGCGGGAAGTTCGGGGGCAGGAATTGCCAGCATCCGCGCCGATAGACTGTCACCCCACCCCGGTTCGCATTTCGCTTCGCTCAATACGACATAGCCGAAGCTTGGCTTCGGCGTTCTCAGGGACGGCCGCCATAGGCGGCCTATGCCCTCCCCCTCCAGAGAAGGGTGAAGAGCGCGCACACCAGCCCGAGCAGAAACGGTGCGCCTCATGGACCTGATCGCCAGCCACATCTCCCATCGCTTCGGCGATCTCGCTGTGCTCGACGACGTCTCGTTCACCGTCGGGGCCGGCGAGGTGGTAGCGATCGTCGGGCCCTCCGGCTGCGGCAAAAGCACGCTGCTGTCGATCCTCGGCGGGTTGCTGCAGCCGACCTCCGGCGCGCCCGAGCTGCGCGGCGCGCCGCCGGCGGACAGTCTCAATCCGCTGACCTTCGTGTTCCAGGACTTCGCGCTGCTGCCCTGGGCGACGGTGGAGGAAAACGTCGAATTCCCGCTGCTGCACACCCAGCTCTCGGCCGCGCAGCGCCGCGCGCTGGTCGAGGATGCGCTGCGCCGCACCGGCCTCACCGATTTTCGCCAGACCTATCCAAAGCAGCTCTCCGGCGGCATGCGCCAGCGCGTCGGCATCTCGCGCGCGCTTGCGGTGAGGCCCGCGATCCTCTTGATGGACGAGCCGCTGTCGGCGCTGGATTCGCAGACTCGCGAGCTGCTGCTGGAGGATTTCATCCGCCTGCTTGCCGATGGCGGCATGGGCGCGGTCTACGTCACCCACAATCTCGAAGAGGCCGCGCGGCTCGCCGACCGCATCGTGGTGCTGTCGCGCCGTCCTGGCCGCACCCGCGAGGTCGTCACCGTGCCGATGGCGCGGGCGACGCGCGGCGAAGCGGCGGCGCGCGAAAAGCTGCTGGTGCTGCAGAACCAGATCTGGTCGCTGATCCGCAACGAGGCGATCGATGCCGAGCGCGAGGTCCAGCATGCTTGACCGCGCGGCAACGGACACGGCCAAGAACGAAGCTACGCGGCCCGTCCGCTTCCGCGGCGCCGGTTTCGTGCCTGCCTCGAGCCGGTACGGCGGCTGGATCGCGCTCGGCCTGCTTATCGCGATCTGGCAGGCCGCCGGCAGCGCCGGCCTCGTCAATGCGCTGTTTCTGCCGACTCCTTCCGCAATTGTTCGCGCGATCTATCAGCTCGCCGTTTCCGGCGCACTCTGGCAGCATGTTTCGGCCTCGCTGCTGCGGATCGGCGTCGGCTGGCTGTTGGGAACGGCGGCTGGCATCGCCGTCGGCTTCGCCATCGGCCTGTCGGGCCTTGCGCGCAGCGTCGGCATCACCTTCATCTCGGCGCTGTTTCCGATTCCGAAGATCGCGTTGCTGCCGCTGCTCATTCTCTGGCTCGGCATCGGCGAAGAGCCGAAGATCGCGACCATTGCGCTCGGGGTATTCTTCTCGACCGCGATCTCGGTCTATAGCGGCGTCGATGCCGTGCCGCGCAATCTGATCCGCATGGCGCAGAGCTTCAACGTTCCGTTCGCCACCATCGTGCGCAAGGTGATCTGGCCCGGCGCGCTGCCGGCGATCCTCGCGGGCTTCCGCATCACCGCCTCCGTCGCGCTGCTGCTGGTCGTCAGCGCCGAGATGATCGGCGCCCAATACGGCATCGGCGCCTTCGTGCTGCAGGCCGGCAACCTGATGCAGACCGATCAGTTGCTCGCCGGCGTCGTGATCCTGTCGGTGTTTGGGCTGGCGGTCGGGAAGATGATCGGCTGGCTGGAGATGCGGCTGTTGCACTGGCGGTAGCCGCACTCACCGGCGCTGTATGGTGGCAAAGCGACTTGTCCGCCGTAGCTCGAAGAGCGAAGGCGGAAGCGTGCCCACCATTCCTTCATGAGTCGCGAAGACGTGGGCACGGCGCAAGGGCGCCTTTGCCCACCCTACGAGACCGGCGACCGTCACGCGTTCCCGCGATCTTCCCTGAACAGATCCAGCTTCTGCTGCACCGGCCGGTCCGAGAAGCTGAACAGCACGGCATCCTCATCCGCCTCGTGCGTCACCCAATGCCAGCTCGGCACCACGAACAAATCGCGGGGACCCCATTCGAACATTGTATCGCCGATACGGCTGCGACCGCGTCCTTCGATCGGGCAGAACACCGTCGCATCGGTCGAACGATAGCGCGCGGTGTTGAAACCCTTCGGCAGCAGCTGGATGAAGGTGCCGATGGTCGGCATCGCGAAATCGCCGGTCTCGGGGTTGCTGAACTTCAGCTTGAGGCCGTGGCAGGCGTCCCATTCCTGGGTCGTCCTGGCCTTCTCCAGCGCCTCGCGGGTGTAGGCATAGGGATAGCTGAAGATGGGCGACGTCTTCGAGCTCCGCTTCACATCGACGGGCAAGAGGTTGTGGCCGTAGCGGGCAAAGCTGTCGCCCGCAGGCTTCGTGATCTTCTGCTGGTCTTGCTTCGCCCCTTCGGCAAAGGAGCAGTCGAAGAACTGCACCAGGGGAATGTCGAGGCCGTCGAGCCAGAACATCGGATGGTCGGTCTCGTTGGAATGATCGTGCCAGGTCATCGACGGCGTGATGATGAAGTCCCCGGGCTCCATCGCGGTGCGCTCGCCGTCCACCGCGGTGTGGGCGCCCTTGCCTTCGAGCACGAAGCGCAGCGCCGACTGGCTGTGGCGATGTGCCGGTGCGACGTCGCCGGGCACCACCATCTGCACGCCGGCATAGAGCGAGGTCGTGATCTTGGATTGCCCGCGCAGGCCCGGGTTCTCCAGCACCAGCACGCGCCGCTCGGCTTCCTTGGCGGTGATGAGCTTGCCGGCTTCAACCATGTAGTCGCGGATGACGTCGAACTTCCAGAGGTGAGGCCGGCACGCGCTTTTCGGCTCCGGCGTGATCAGGTCGCTCATCACCGTCCACAGCGCGGTGAGATTCTCGCCGTCGATCTTCCGGTAGAACGCCTCGCGTTCCGGCGTCTTGGTCACGGCTTCCATGGTTGCTGCTCCCGATCGTTTGTTGATTGACAGTATACTGAGGATCTAGGTAGCGTCAACGTGACGGATGACATACAAGGTTGTCATTCCGGGGCGAAGGGCCGCGCAACGCGTGGCCCGGCGAGCCCGGAATCCATAACCACGATCGGGAGTATGGATTCCGGGCTCGACGCTGGCGCGTCGCCCCGGAATGACAAAGCAGGGAGGTCTCAATGAAGCTGCACGGCTATTTCCGCTCCAGCGCCGCCTACCGCGTGCGGATCGCGCTGAACCTCAAGGGGCTCGGCGCCGAGCATCTGCCGCATCATTTGCGGAAGGGCGAGCAATGCGCCCCCAGCTATCTCGCCATCAACCCGCAGGGCCTGGTGCCGGCGCTGGAGGACGATGCGGGCGGAGTGCTGACGCAATCGGTCGCCATCATCGAATGGCTCGACGAGACCCATCCCAATCCGCCGCTGTTGCCGAAGGATCCGCTGCGCCGCGCCAAGGTGCGGGCGTTTGCGCTGGCGATCGCCTGCGACACCCATCCGGTGCAGAACCTGAAAGTGCTGGCGCGGCTGCGTGAGCTCGGCCTGCCCGAGGAGAAGGTCCAGGATTGGGCCGCCTGGGTCAACCGCGAGGGCCTGTCGGCCTGCGAGACGCTGATCAAGGACGAGA
The DNA here is from genome assembly GCF_056156565.1 of Bradyrhizobium sp. JHI2711. Lineage (NCBI taxonomy): Bacteria > Pseudomonadati > Pseudomonadota > Alphaproteobacteria > Hyphomicrobiales > Nitrobacteraceae > Bradyrhizobium > Bradyrhizobium sp. JHI2711. The sequence continues at coordinate 849,193 of NZ_JBPZPT010000003.1, read as the reverse complement.
AGGGCCCATTCTGCTTCGGCAATGCGCCGACGCTGGCCGATCTCTGCCTCGTGCCGCAGCTCGGCAATGCGCGCCGCTTCGGCGTCGACGTCTCCGCCTATCCGCGCCTGCTCCAGGCCGAGGCCGCCGCCAAGGCACTGCCGGCATTTGCCGATGCCGCGCCGGAGAAGCAGCCCGATGCCGAGTAAGCCGCCCCCTCCGATCACGATCGACGCGGTCTATGCCGCGCCGGGCTATCTGTTCCGGCGCATGCAGCAGATCGCCGTCTCGATCTTCATGGAGGAGTGCAAGGCGTTCGACCTCACGCCGGTGCAATATGCCGCGCTGGTCGCAATCCACACCCATCCCGGCATCGACGCGACGCGGCTGTCGGCGGTGATCGCCTTCGACCGCTCGACGCTCGGCAGTGTGATCGAACGTCTCCAGGCCAAGGCCTATATCGAGCGCAAGCCGGCGCCGGAAGACAAGCGGATCAAGCTCCTGTACTTGACGAAGTCCGGCGCCGCGATCCTGCGCGAGATCATCCCCGCCGTCGAGCGCGCCCAGGCCCGGATGCTGGAGCCGCTCAAGCCCGCCGACCGCAAGGCGCTGATGGGCCTGCTGGCGCAGCTGGTCGATCTCAACAACGAAGCCTCCCGCGTGCCGCTGCGCGCGGAGGACGCGCTGGAGCATCTTGGGAAGGCTGGGTGAGGGGCTCCAGTTGTAGAGCGACACTGTCGCCCTCAATCTCGACTGTCATTCCCCGCGCAGGCGGGGAATCCAGTACCCCGCGGCGTCTCGATTCAACCGCTACCGTCTCGGAGTACTGGATCGCCCGGTCAAGCCGGGCGATGACAGCGCGCCTCACATCCGCAGCAACGCCTGCCGATCGATCTTCCCCGTCCCCGTCTTCGGCAACTCGTCGATGAAGATCACCTCGCGCGGATATTTGTAGGGCAGCAGCCTGGCCTTGACATAGTCCTGCAGCCTGCGCGTCGCCTCACTCTGGTCGACCGCTCGGCTGTTCATCACCACCACCGCCTTCAGCGTCATGCGACGGTCCGGCAGCTCGGCGGCGAACACCGCGCATTCGCGGATGTCGGGGTGATCGGCGAGGCACAGCTCGACCTCGAGCGGGTAGACCCACTGGCCGGAGATCTTGATGAGATCGTCGGCGCGGCCACGGAAGAAGTGGAAACCGTCGGCATCCCGCACGAAGCGATCACCGGTGTAGATCCAGCCGCCCTCGCGGATGGTCTCGGCGGATTTGTCCGGCCGGTTCCAGTACAGCGGCGTGTTGGAATCACCGCGGACCCACAGAATCCCTTCCTCGTTGTCGCCGACGTCGCGGCCGTCCTTGTCGCGCAGCGCGACCTCGTAGCCGGGAACGCGCAGGCCCGCAGCGCCGAGCTTCTTCTGCTCGGGCCGGTTGGAGAGATAGATGTGCAGCACCTCGGTCGAGCCGAGGCCTTCGACGATTTCGAGCCCCGTGAGCGTCTTCCAGCCGTTGAAGACCTCGGCCGAAAGCACCTCGGCGGCGGAGAGTGCCATGCGCAGCGACGAGAAGTCCGTCTTGTCCGCGCCCTCGGCCTTGGTTAGCGAGGTGTACAGCGTCGGAAGGCCGAAGAAGATTGTCGGCTTGTACTGCTCGATCGCCGCGAAGATCGCTGCCGGCTTCGGCTGGCCCGGCAGCAGCAATGTTGCGGCGCCGGCCGAGAACGGGAAGGTGACGGAATTGCCGAAGCCATAGGCGAAGAAAATCTTCGGCACCGAGAAGCAGATGTCGTCAGGCGTCAGCTTCAGTACGTTCCGCGCAAAGGCGGCATCCGTGTAGGCCATGTCGTGCTGCAGGTGCACGATGCCTTTGGGCCGTCCGGTCGAGCCGGAGGAGTACATCCAGAACGCCATTTCGTCGCGCCGCGTCGGCGCTTCCGCCAGCTCAGCAGAAAATTGCGCGAGCCAGCTCGCCGCCGCGAGCGCCCGCGGCGCCGCGTGCTCGCCGGCCGCGCCGTTGGCCACGATCAGCGTATGCAGCTTGGTCTCCCTGCAAGCCTCGGCATTGAAGCGCGCCGCGAATTCTGCATCCGCGACCGCGACGGTCGCGCCGGAATCGGTGAGGTAGAATTGCAAGACGTCCGGCGGCGTCAACGTGTTGATCAGCAGCGGCACGAAGCCGGCGCGCACGGCGCCGAAGAAGGCGGCGGGGTAGGCCGGCGTGTCGTCGAGGAACAGCAGCACGCGGTCGCCGCGCTTCAGGCCGAGCGACGCGAGGCCGTTGCCCCAGCGGCAAGCCTCGTCGCAAAGCTCGGCATAAGTCCGTGTGCCCGCGGGGCCGATCAACGCGCGCTTGTGGCCGCGGCCCTTGGCGAGATTCTCGAACAGGATGCGGCTGGCGTTGTAGATGTCAGGGACGGCAAAGCCGATCTCGCGTGCGCCCTCGCTGTCGGCGGGCACCTGATCGGAAATCGCGTTGCTCATGCCTCGCCTCCGCCATTGTCGCCGCCATTCCTGGCCGCTTCATAGCGGGCCATGAAGGCCGGCGACATCGCGCGTAGCCGGGAATCGTCGATGCGGCCGGAGCGGGTGATGTAGCTGTAGGCGAAGTCCATCACGGGAAGCTTCATGTGCTCGGCGAAATGCTCGTACCAGAACGCACTGGTGCGCGCCGCGTTGACGAGCTTCTGCACGATGGGCTTGCGCGCGGCCTGATAGCGATGCAGCGCGGTCGCAAGATGCGCGTCCGACTCCAGCGCCTTGACGAGGGCGATGGCGTCCTCGATCGCGAGCCGCGTGCCCGAGCCGATCGAGAAATGTGCCGAATGCAGGGCGTCGCCGAGCAGCACCATGTTCTTGAACGACCAGTGCTCGTTCCAGATCCAGGGAAAATTGCGCCAGACCGATTTGTTGGAGACGAGGCAATGGCCGCCGAGCGTGTCGGCGAACACCTCCTCGCAGACGCCCTTGGACTGCTCGACGTCCTTGTAGGCGAACCCATAGGCCTGCCAGGTGGCGTAATCGCATTCGACCAGGAAGGTGCTCATGGTCGGCGAATAGCGGTAGTGATGGGCGTTGAAGGCGCCGCGCTCGGTCTTCACGAAGGTCTGCGACAGCGTGTCGAAGCGCTTCGAGGTGCCGTACCAGACGAACTTGTTGGATGAGTAGGACAGCGAGGTGCCGAAATCGCCCTCATAGGCGCGGCGCACCAGCGAGTTCAGCCCGTCGGCGGCGACGATCAGATCGTGGCCGTTGAGCTGGTCGATCGCCTGGATCTGCGTGTCGAAGCGCGGGGTGACGCCGACATCGAGCGCGCGCTGCTGCAGGAATCTGAGCAGATCCAGTCGCCCGATCGATGAGAAGCCGACGCCGTCGATGGCGACGCTGTCGCCATGCAGGTGCAGCGTGATGTTCTCCCAGCTCTCCATGTGCGGGGCGATCGCATCGACCGTATCGGGGTCGTCAGCGCGCAGGAACTCCAGCGCCTGGTCGGAGAACACGACGCCAAAGCCCCAGGTCGCGTCGGCCGGGTTCTGTTCGAACAGGTCGACCTGATCCTCGGGGTGACGCTTCTTCCAGAGATAGGCGAAGTAGAGCCCACCGGGCCCCCCGCCAATCACGGCGATCCGCAACGTCTGCCTCCCTAATTGACAGTATACTTACTATCTAGGGGTAGACTAATGTGCTCCGGTGTCCGGCGCCAGCGGAATATTGCCAGCGCGCGGCACGCCAAAGCACGTGTCCGGACACGCGTTTTGCGGGTCCGAAACCGTCAGGTGCGAATCATAGCCAAACCGGGGCGGATTGGCCACCGGGGGGTCAGACGCAGCGCTTCACATAGACCCCGTTCACCAGAACCCGGGTGCAGCGGACCGCCGGCACCGGCTTGCGGACGACCACGGCCGCGTTCGGGCCGGCGCAGCCGGCGCGAACGACGCCGCGTGCGCACACCACCGCATTGGCGTCGGTGGCATCGAAGGTCATGGTGGCGAAAGCCAGAAGCGCAGAAGCAACGAGCAGCAATGAACGCATGTTGTCCTCCCGGGGCTTGTCGTGGTCGTAGCGGCCTTTCAAACAAGGATCGGTTAGTTTACGCCTCAGCACGCGAAAACCTTTGCGTCACGCACCGCAATTCATGCCGCGGACGAATTAAGCTCGCTCGGTCTCATCGCGCCGCGAAAGGCGCGAGCACCTCCTTGCAGGCCGGCGAGAGCGATGCCGCCCGGTTGGAAATGCATTGGATGATCCGGCCGCCGCCGGGCGCCACGCCGGCGCAGAGGGTGCGGATGTCGGCGCCGCAAGCCGACCGCACGATGAACAGCTCTTCGCGCGGCAGCAATGGCCGCAGCACGATGGCGGCCGGTGCCGCGGCAGGCGCCGCCTCTGCGGCCGGTGCAGCAGCGGAAGCAGGCGCGGCCGCTCCGCCACCGAAAGCCGCGTTCACCGCCTTGGCGCAACCGGCCGACACCTTCGCCTTGTTCTTCTCCAGGCATTCGAGCGCGGGCGCGCCGCCGGGCGGCACGCTGGCGCAGACCTTGGGATAATCGCCGCGGCAGGCGCTCTTGATCGCGGAAACCTGCGCGGGGCTCGGCTGCTTTGCTGCTGCTGCCTTCGGCGCCGCCGCCGCTCCCGGCTTGGAAGCTGGCGCGGCAGCCGGCGCCGCTTCCGTTTTGGCCGGTTCAGACTTGGCCGGTTCAGATTTGGCCGGTTCAGATTTGGCCGGTTCAGATTTGGCGGGCGCTGCTTCGGTCTTCGGCGCGGCGGCCGGTTCGACCGCGCGAACCGCAGCTTGGCAGCCCGACGACAGGCTCGACATGTTCTTGGCGAGGCATTGATACGCCTCCACTCCGCCAGGCGTCACGCTCGAGCAATGCGCCATGAAGTCCGAGCGGCATGCGGACCGGATCGCGCTTTTCTGGGCCTCGGTCTGCGCGAACGCTCCTGTTGCAGTTGCGAAGAGTGCTGTCGCCAGCAACGCTGTGCGCGTCGATGCATGCTTCAACGTTTTGAACATTTGAATGAATTTCCTGCCCGATCGGGAACGCCGACCATCCTGAAAAAATATGCAAGCGCAATCGTCGCGAGGGTCAGCTCGCGAGCGGCATCTTTGGCCGCTTCGGCCTCTACCGCAAGTCAATTGTGCCGGCGCAATTGGGGCGCGACTACGTCGTCAGTCTCACCATGCGCTTGCCGCGGTTCTCGCCTGCGAGCAATCCAATCAGCGCTTTCGGCGTGGTCTCAAGTCCATCGAGAATGTCCTCCTGCACCTTGAGCTTGCCGGATTTCACCCAAGCCTGGAGATCGGCGAGCGCGCGCTCGCTGTCCTTCATGTAGTCCATCACGATGAAGCCCTGCATGGTCAGCCGCTTCACCACGATCAGGCCGGGCACGCCGCGCGGGCCATGTGCGGCAGGCGCGCCGTCATATTGCGAGATCGCGCCGCAACAGGCGATGCGGCCGTAGTTGTTCATCTGCGGCAGGCAGGCTTCGAGGATGTCGCCGCCGACATTGTCGAAATAGACGTCGATGCCATCAGGCGCCGCTGCGCGCAGCGCCTTGAACACCGCGCCATCCTTGTAGTCCACGGCGGCATCGAAGCCGAGCTCGGAGGTCAGCCAGCTGCACTTGTCGGCGCCGCCGGCGATGCCGACGACGCGGCATCCCATGATCTTGGCGATCTGTCCGACGATCGAGCCGACCGAGCCTGCGGCTGCGGAGACAACGACCGTCTCGCCCTCCCTGGGCTTGCCGATCTCAAGCAGGCCGAAATAAGCGGTGAGGCCGGCGATGCCGAACACGCTGAGCAGGTGCGTCATCGGCTCGAGCTTCGGCATCTTGGTCAGATGCTTCGCCGGCACGGCGGCAAATTCCTGCCAGCCGGTGTCGCCGAATACGATGTCGCCGGGCGCAAGCCCCGCTGCCTTCGAGTTGACGACCTCGGCGATGGCGCCGCCGGCCATGACACTGTTGGCTTCGACGGCGGAACGATAGGTCGCGCCGTGCATCCAGGCGCGGTTGGCTGCGTCGAGCGAGATATAGCGCACACGCAGCAAGGCCTCGCCGTCCTTCGGCTCCGGCATCGCGCCCTCGACCATCCTGAAATGTTCGGGACCGAGCTTGCCGCTGGGCTTCTCCACCAGCAGGATCTGGCGATTGATGTTGCCGCTCATGGCGTTTCCCTCTTCATTTGCTTGACGATCATTGATGCAGCCGCCGCAAGGAAAGCGTGCAAGCCGCATGCGTCGTGCGCTGCATGAAGGCTAGATCGCCGCTTTCCATTTCACAACGGGAACATCCTGAAAACGCGGCCGCACGCAGAAGGGGTTGCAGCTTGCGCTTGGCGCTCAGAGCGTCACGCAAACACCCGGTCGAGCGCCGCGCCATACGCCGCCTGCACCAGCTCCGGATGCAGCTTGCCCAGCGCCTCCATCATCACGCCGGAATTGATCTCGAGCACCTTCCATTCGCCGTTCACGCGAACCACGTCGATCGAAGCAAAGACGATGCTGATGGCGCACGCGGCATCGATCGCGAGCTTTGCGCAGGCCGCGCGGACTTCGCCGTCCTCCAGCAACACCGGCTTTGCGCCGGCATCGAGATTGTGCCGCCAATCCGAGCCGCGCTGCTTGCTGTAGACGACGAGCGGCATGTCATCGAGCAGGACCACGCGGACCTCCTCCTCGATCGCGACAAAGGGCGAGATCACGAGCCCCGTACTCATCGAAAAGACCTCGCTGGCCGCCCGGTCGAGCTCCGCCTCCGTCGTCACCTTGAACACCGATCGCCCCGATGTCCCCTCGTTCGGCTTCACCACCACGCCCTGCGGGTTTTGGGCAAGCTGCGCCAGCATCCCCTTGCGCCAATCGGCGCCGGCGACATGCACGCCCAGCTTCGGGTTGAGGAACAGCCGATGCGGAACGCAGGGCACCTCCGCCAGCGTCAGCGCCTCGGCGGTGGCCGATTTGTCATTGGCGAGGCGATGGGCGATGGCGCTGTTGAGGCCGATGTCGTAGCCGAAGGCGAAACGGCGCCGTGGCCCCCGGCGCATTGCGATCAGCCAGCCGTCGGAGCGGACATCGACCGCGATGCCCCTCTCCGTGCAATACCGCCTGATCGCCTGAACGAAGATCCGCTCGCCGCTTGCCATGGTGTTTCGTCATTCCTGTCGCCAAAAGCCGCAAAAATGCGGGCATCGGCGCCAAACCGGCTGAAAATCAGAGCTATTCTTAATGAAATTCTTGCGAGCGCGCCGGAAATTAAGTGCTGCAATGAAGGCCGGGAGGGAAAAGATATTATCCTCCGCGCGCGCCAGGCAGCAGATTCCTTAATGATGTGACCAGTTCTGCCGCAAATGCCGGTTTGACCGGCATCAATTGCATCCGAAACGAGGTTGATTATTGGTCTCAATGGCGTAGATCACACACGCGAAATCCTCCGCCATGGCAAATGGTGCCGCCCCGATTTCAGGGCCGGGCAACGCTTTTGCCCTAAAACCGCAGTTATTCGGAATATCGAAAATCATGAGCGCGTTTTACCGAGAGAAGGTTCTTTCCGTCCACCACTGGACCGACACGCTGTTCAGCTTCCGCGCCACCCGCGATACCGGCTTCCGGTTCCAGAACGGCCAGTTCGCCATGATCGGCCTCGAGGTCGATGGCCGGCCGCTGCTGCGGGCCTACAGCATGGCGAGCGCCAACCACGAGGAAGAACTCGAGTTCTTCTCGATCAAGGTGCAGGACGGTCCGTTGACCTCGCGCCTGCAGAAGATCAAGGAAGGCGACACCATCCTGGTCGGCCGCAAGGCGACCGGCACGCTGATCACCGACAACCTGCTTCCCGGCAAGCGGCTGATGCTGCTCTCGACCGGCACCGGCCTTGCGCCCTTCGCCAGCCTGATCAAGGACCCCGAGGTCTACGACCAGTTCGAGTCCATCGTGCTGGTGCATGGCTGCCGTCAGGTCTCCGAGCTCGCCTATGGCGAGAAGCTGGTCGCGACCCTGCGCGAGGATGAGCTGTTCGGCGAGCTGCTCGCGGATAAGCTCGTCTATTATCCGACCGTGACCCGCGAGCCGTTCCGGAATCGCGGCCGCATCACCGACCTCATCAGCTCCGAGCAGATCTTCAACGACATCGGGCAGGGCCCGCTCGACATCGCAACCGACCGCATCATGATGTGCGGCAGCCCGGCGATGCTGGAAGAGCTGAAGCAGATGTTCGAGAGCCGCGACTTCGTCGAAGGAAGCGGCAACAAGCCCGGCCATTTCGTGATCGAGAAGGCCTTCGTCGAGCGCTGAGTTTTGCTGAGGAAGTGGCGCGATCGCGCGCCACACTCACTCGTCCTCCCGGACAAGCGCGCCCCAAGCGCGCGCCGATCCGGGACCCATAGCCACAGGACGTGGTTATGCGACGGCTCGGAGTGACAGCTTTCTTTCACCACGTAATCCCGTGGTTATGGATCCCGGGTCTGCGCTGACGCTTGCCCGGGACGACAACTGAGTTTCAGTGGCGGCTGTCGCCTCCTCCCTCTGCTGCACCGCAAAATCCGTCCATCCGGCTGATTGATTTGTCTCGGCCGAATTCGCTAGCCTGAAACAAGGGCGGCGTCATATCCGTATGACAGGCGCGGGCGTATCGTGACGCCTTCTGCTGGCGAGAGGATCGGAATCGTGGCCGACGACAACAAGACGCATGCATCCCCGAAACGCCTGCCGCTGGCGGAGGAGGGGATCATGGAAACCCTGCTGCTGCCCTTCTCGCCGCGCTTCATCGTGCTGACGATCTGCGCGGTGGTCACCGCGCTCCTGATCGGCATCGGCATCTCCGACGGCAAGATCTTCGACATCCTGCTGATTCCGATCCTGATCTTCGGCGCGCTGACCCTGCTCGGCGTCCGCGATCTTCTGCAGAAGAGCCACGCGGTGCTGCGCAACTACCCGATTTCGGCGCATATCCGCTTCCTGCTCGAAGAGATTCGCCCCGAGATGCGGCAATATTTCTTCGAGAGCGAGAAGGACGGCATGCCGTTCTCGCGCGACACCCGCGCGGTGGTCTATCAGCGCGCCAAGATGGAGCTCGACAAGCGTCCTTTCGGCACACAGGAGGACGTCTATCGCGAGGGCTATGAGTGGATGCATCACTCGGTCTCGCCGAAGGCGCATGCCACGGAGAAATTCCGTGTGGTGATCGGTGGGCCGGACTGCGCAAAGCCCTATTCGGCGTCGGTGTTCAACATCTCGGCGATGAGTTTTGGCGCGCTCAGCCCCAACGCCGTGCGCGCGCTGAATGCCGGCGCCAAAAAGGGTGGTTTCGCCCACGACACCGGCGAGGGCGGCGTCAGCCCCTATCACCGCGAGATGGGCGGCGACATCATCTGGGAGATCGGCTCGGGCTATTTCGGCTGCCGTCATCTCGACGGCAGCTTCGATCCCGAAGCGTTCGCGCGCGTCGCCGGCGACGACCAGATCAAGATGGTCGAGCTCAAGGTCAGCCAGGGTGCCAAGCCCGGCCATGGCGGCGTGCTGCCGGCGGCCAAGGTCTCCGAGGAGATCTCCAAGATCCGCGGCGTCGCCATGGGCGAGGACTGCATCTCGCCGGCCTCGCACCGCGCCTTCTCGACGCCCGTGGGCATGATGCAGTTCATCGCCGAGATGCGCCGCCTTTCGGGCGGCAAGCCGGCCGGCTTCAAGCTCTGCATCGGCCATCCCTGGGAGTTCCTGGCGATCTGCAAGGCGATGCTGCAGACCGGAATCTATCCTGATTTCATCGTCGTCGACGGCAATGAGGGCGGCACCGGTGCCGCGCCGCTTGAGTTCATGGATCATCTGGGGATGCCGATGCGCGAGGGCGTCAATTTCGTCCACAACGCGCTGGTCGGCATCAATGCGCGCGACCGCATCAAGATCGGCGCCTCCGGCAAGATCGCGACCGCCTTCGACATGGCGCGCGCCATGGCGATCGGCGCCGATTGGTGCAATTCGGCGCGCGGCTTCATGTTCTCGCTCGGCTGCATCCAGTCGTTGAGCTGCCACACCGACCGCTGCCCGACCGGCGTGGCGACGCAGGACCCGACGCGGGCGCGCGCGCTCTACGTGCCGCTCAAGATCGACCGCGTGCACAATTATCACCACGCCACGCTGCACTCGCTGACCGAGCTGATCGCCGCGGCCGGGCTCGAACATCCGCAGCAGCTGCGGCCGATCCATTTCAGCCAACGGACGTCGACGACCCAGGTGAAGTCGTTCGCGCAGCTCTATCCGGCGCTGCGTCCGGGCGAGCTGCTCGAAGGCACGGAAGACCCGCGGTTCCGCGACGCCTGGCAGATGGCGCGCGCCGAGACGTTCCAGCCGGCGTTGTAAGATGCGGGCTGCGGCTGCCGTAGGCCAGGGACCTCAAATTGCCGAGAGCGGAGGGTAGGGTTTAACGGCTGGTTCAACTTTGGGTGTAGATTCGCCCCATGGACGAGCGACGCGACAAGGCCCGACATCGCGTGCTGAAGGCCGGAACGATCGAGTTCGGCGGCGGCGCGATCGACTGCACCGTCCGCAATCTCTCCGATACCGGCGCCGCACTCGACGTCGCCAGCCCCGTCGGCATTCCCGATCATTTCACCCTGTTCGTCCAGCCCGACGGCACGCATCGGACCTGCACGGTGGTCTGGCGCAAGGAAAAGCGGATCGGGGTCAGGTTCGGGTGATGATGTTTCCCTCTCCCCTTGTGGGAGAGGGTGGCTCGCCGCGTAGCGGCGAGACGGGTGAGGGGTTCTATCCGCGAATCCAATTTTCGATTGAATGTGCGGAGACAACCCCTCATCCGGCGCTTCGCGCCACCTTCTCCCACAAGGGGAGAAGGAAAAGCGGGTGCGCCGTCACCTGCTACCCCGTCTCGACCTCAGTCAATCGGCTCGCCAAGATCTTGTCGATCCTCCGCCCGTCGAGGTCGACCACCTCGATGTGCCAGCCGCCGAAGTCGAAGGCATCGCCGACATTGGGCAGCATGTTGAATTGTTGCAGCACGAGGCCTGCGACCGTGTTGTAGCGATGCGGCGGCAGATCGATGCCGAGCAGTTCGCCGAACTCGTCGACCGGCATCCAGCCGGAGATCAGCAGCGAATCGTCGTCGCGCCTGATGAAGGCCGGCTCGGGCGGTCCCTCCTCGGAATGAAAGGCGCCGACGATCGAGTAGAGGATGTCGGCGGCGGTCACCATGCCTTCGAAGGCGCCGTATTCGTCGTAGACGAGCCCGACGTGAACCGGGGCCGCTTTCAGGATGGTCAGCACGTCGCGCGCATCTGCCGACACCGGGATGCCGGGCGCCTCGCGCACGAGCGCGCGCAGGTCCGGGCTGCGTTCGTTCATATAGGCGATCAGCAAATCCTTGGCCTGCAGCACGCCGATCGGCTTGTCGCGGTCGCCGTCGGAGACGGGAAAGCGCGAATGCGGGCTCTTGGCGATGATGTCCTGGATGGCGGCGGGATCGTCGTTCAGGTCGATCTCGTCGACCTCGGTGCGCGGCGTCATGACCGCGCCGACCGGCCGGTCGCCTAGCCGCATCACGCCGGCGATCATCTCCTTCTCGCCGGGCTCGAGCACGCCTGCGCTCTCGGCCTCGCTGACGAGGTGATGGATCTCGTCCTCCGAGACTTTCTCCTCGGCCTTGCCGCCGCGGCCGAGCAGCGTGAGGATCAGCTTGCCGGAGACGTCGAGCAGAAACACGAGCGGCAGCGATATTTTCGCGAGCGCGTGCATCGCCGGCGCGACCCGCACCGCGATGCTCTCGGGGTCGCGCAGCGCCACCTGCTTCGGCACCAGCTCGCCGACGATCAAGGTACCGTAGGTGATGAGCGTGACCACGATGCCGACGCCGACGATGTCGGCAATACCTGGGGACAGGCCGAGCTCGAGCAGCCATTGCGTCAGCCGCTGCCCGAGCGTCGCGCCCGAGAACGCGCCGGAGAGCACACCGACCAGCGTGATGCCGATCTGCACCGTCGAGAGGAACTTGCCGGGATCGGCCGCCAGCGTCAGCGCCCGCTCGGCGCCGCGCACGCCCTTGGCCGCGAGCAGCGACAGCCGCGCTGGGCGCGATGACACCACGGCCAGCTCCGACATGGAGAGCAGGCCGTTGATGACGATCAGGACGACGACGATGGCGAGTTCGAGCGAAAGCATTGACGTTCCGGAGGTAAGCAAGTGTGGCCGGGCTGCCGGCAAGCCACTGATATAGGTATTCAGTGCGGAAGTGCTGGCGATTCTGCTTATTCGTCGCCGAAAGGGAACCCGTGCGCGACGGCGTTCCCAAAGGCGTCCGCGACGACTTGACACCCCGCGGAACTACGGATCGTTGCTTAACGAGCCCTTAGTGGCCGCCCGCTAGCTTTTGCCCTTGCAAGAATAGACCCGGGGACCTGAGGATGCGGATCGGAAAGCTTTTCGCGCTGTCGATGCTGACGGTGACGGTGTTTGCAGTCATCCTCGGCGCCGAGGTGCTAATACCGCAGGCGCGCATCTTCACCGATCGCTCCGATGCGATCAAGACGGTGGAGGCATTTGGCGCGACGCTGCTGGCCAACCAGCACGTCGCCAGCCTTCGCGCTCCCTATATCGGACCGATCTTCCAGGAAGGCGCTGCAACGCAGGCGCAGCTCGAAGTTGCCGCGAAGGCCGCGAAAACGGCCGAGGAGGGCTTCGAGGCCGCGAGGCGCGCCGTCATGGTGCTGGACGGCGGCGGCGCCATCGCCGAGAATCTTGACCGTGCCGCGCGGCGGCTGAAGGAAGTCACCACGGCGGCCGATCGCGCGATGAGCGTTCCGCTGGCGGCGCGCGACGGCGCCGCGACCAAGGGATTCCTCCCCGGCGTTGCCGAGGTCATCGGCCACATCGAACCGGTCATGAACAAGCTCGAGGCGAAGGTCATCAACGCCGATTCCTCGCTTGCGGCGCTGTTGAACCTGGCGCGGACGGCGCAGGATCTGCGCGTTTCGGCCGGCAGCCGCGCGGCCACGCTGTCCCCGGCGCTCACTGCGCGCCGTCCGCTCACCGCGGCCGAACTGTCGCTGATGGATCGCATGCAGGGGCGCGTGGAGGTCGATCGCGAGCGCATCGAGGCCGGTCTCGAACAGCTCGAAAATCCCGTCCGCATCGCCACCGCACTGAAGGCGGCTACGGAATCCTATTTTGGAAAAGCCGCGGTTGCCGTGGACAAGGAGATTCCTGCAGCACGGACTGACGGTAAGTACGCCGGCACCGCCGACGAGCTGGCGAAGATCATCGTGCCGGCCATCCAGATGTTCTACGGCGTGCGCGACGCTGCGCTGGCGGAAGCCGCCGAGCGCGCCTCGGCCGCTCGCGACGGCGCGTTGGCGATGCTCGCGCTCGCCGGCGTCGCCGTGCTGGCCCTGCTCGGCACGCTCGGTGGCGTGACCATCATGCTGCGCAGGCGCGTGGTGACGCCGCTCGGCCGGATCGCCGACGTGATCGGAGCGCTCGCCGCCGGGCAGCACGAGGTCGAGATTCCCGCGACGGGCCGCAGCGACGAGATCGGCCAGGTCGCCGGCTCGCTCCAGCATTTCAAGGATTCGCTGCTCGCCAAGAAGTCCGCCGACGAGGCGGCCGCGATCGAGGCGGAAGCGAAGCTGAAGCGCAGCCAGCGCATGGATCAGATCGCGCGCGAGTTCGAAGCCATGATCGGCGACGTCATCAACACCGTCTCGTCGGCATCCTCGGAGCTGGAAGTCTCCGCGGGAACGCTGACGAGCACGGCCGAGCAATCGGAAAAGGTCACGGCGACTGTTGCGGCCGCATCCGAGCAGGCCTCCACCAACGTGCAGACCGTTGCCGCCGCGGCCGAGGAGATGGCCTCGTCGGTCGACGAGATCAGCCGTCAGGTTCAGGATTCCGCGCGCATCGCCGGCGAGGCCGTGCAGCAGGCCGGGCGGACCAACGAGCATGTCGGCGAGCTCGCCAGGGCTGCGGGGCGGATCGGCGACGTCGTCGAGCTCATCAGCCAGATCGCCGGCCAGACCAACCTTCTGGCGCTCAACGCCACCATCGAGGCGGCGCGCGCCGGCGAGGCCGGTCGCGGCTTCGCCGTCGTCGCGTCCGAGGTCAAGGCGCTGGCCGAGCAGACCGCCAAGGCCACCGGCGAGATCAGCCAGCAGATCTCGGGCATCCAGACGGCGACGGAGGACTCCGTCGGCGCCATCAAATCGATCGGCGATACCATCTCCCGCATGTCCGAGATCGCGTCCGCAATCGCCGCGGCGGTCGAGGAGCAGGGCGCAGCGACGCGGGAGATTTCCCGCAACGTGCAGCAGGCCGCGCGCGGCACCCAGCAGGTCTCCGCCAGCATCGTCGACGTGCAGCGCGGCGCGAGCCAAACCGGATCGGCCTCCTCCAACGTGCTCGCATCGGCAAGGTCGCTCTCGGGCGAAAGCAGCCGGCTCAAGACCGAGGTCGGAAAATTCCTCGATGCGATCCGCGCGGCATAACAAGGTCATTGTGCAAGAAGGTCGCTTCACCTAGACTTGCATCCCGGGGATGTCGCAGCCTCCCCGTGAAGTGGTGATCCCACGCAAGCGCTGCTCGCTTATCCGTGGAGCGAGCAATGGACGGGATCGCAATCGAGCTTCCGCTTTTTCTGTTGGCCACCTTCGCCGGCGCGTTCGTCGCCGGCCTCTCCGGCTTCGCCTTCGGCCTGGTCGCGGCATCGTTGTGGCTCTACGTGCTGACACCGCTTCAGAGTGCCAGCCTGATCGTCGGCTTCGGCCTTCTGGTGCAGGGCTATTCGGTCTGGAAGCTGCGCAGCGCCCTCGACTGGCGCCGGCTGTGGCCCTTCATCGTCGGTGCAATCATCGGTGTGCCGGCCGGGGTGTCGCTCCTGACCTGGGCTGATCCCAACAGTGTTCGCATCGCGGTCGGTGCCATCCTGATCGCCTATAGCCTCTATGCATTCTTCCGGCCGCAGCTCAAACTCGCGGCCGTCATGCCGCCGGCCGCCGACATGGCGGTTGGCTTCGTCAACGGCCTGCTTGGCGGGCTCACGGGCCTTGCCGGCATCCTCGTCACCATCTGGTGCAATTTGCGCGGCCTGCCCAAGGACGCGCAGCGCGCCACGTTCCAACCGGTCGCTGTCGTGGTATTCGCCATGGCGGCGTTCTGGCTCGGTGCCAAGGGATCGCTCACATCAGACACCGCGAAGCTGTTCGCGCTCGGCCTGCCGTTTCTGTTCGCCGGAACGTGGCTCGGGCTGAAACTGTTCGGCCGGATCGACGAGGCCACGTTCCGCAAGATCGTGCTGGCGCTGCTGTTCGTCTCGGGTGTGACGCTTCTGTTCTGAGCCGCAGCTCAGAACTCCCCGTGCAACCGCCCCGAAAACACCGATATCGGTCCGCGGTCGGCATTGTAGGCGGGGTTGACGATGAGCTGGTAGTCGGTGGTGAGGGTGATGTTCTTGTTCACCGCATAGGCGTAATAGGTTTCGAGGATACGTTCCTTGCGGTAGTTCAGCGCGCCGTCGCCGACCAGCACACCGAGGCCGCCGGCGGCGAGGAAGTCGCGATAATCCTGCGAGATCGCATTGATCGCGCCGCCGACGCCGATCACGTCGTCGGGTCGGCCCCAAGTCGTGCCCTTGATCGAAACGCCGCCGGACAGGCTGCGATGAATGTCGGTGAAGGCCAGCGTTTCGGTCTTGCCGTCGTTCCAGCTCCAGCGGCCGAACAGCCCGACGTCGTCGGTGATGGCCTGCTCGAGGTTGAGCACGTAGCCGTACTTCAGGCGGCCGCGGCGGGTCTGCGCGATGTCGAGATTGAGCGCGGGATTGTCCAGCGTCTCGCGGAAGCTGCCCATGTTGGCGCGATCGAGCCAGCCGATGGTCCTGAGCTTGCCCGGTCGGCCGAACAGCGAGAAGCGCGTCTCGAGCTCGAGCAAATATTGACCGCGCTCCCCGACCCTGGTGTCGAAGTGATTGGCGTTGGACTCGGAGACCATCAGGAAATAGCCGCCGCGTAGCGCCCATTGCTTCTGGTTGAGCTCGGCGGTGACGCCGTAGGTGAGACCGACCTTGTCGGCGGAATAGTCGAAGGCGCCGGGCGCCCAGATCGACCAGTTCATGAAATCCCGGCGCGTATCCTTGGCGTAGGCATTGCCGTCGAACACGTCGATCACCGGAAACTTGCCGGCCTGAATCGTCAGGCGCGACACGGCGACCTTCTGCCCCAGCTGCAGCTGACCGCTCGCCAGTTCCTCCTGCTCGCCGCCGAATCCAAACGTCTGGCGCACGAACAGGCGCGAGGTGTTGTAGTGCGGATAGGGGAAGTTCGACTTCTGCGCCTCGCCGTTCGGAAATCCGGCCGCACCGACCGTGTCGTTCAGTCCAAATCCCTGCAGCAGCTCGGGATTGTAATAGACCTCGCCGCCGTCCCACAGCCGCGCGTTCAGGAACAGGCTGTTGCTCCAGGTCGCTTTGGCCTGCCGCGATGGCGACAGCGAGTTCGGCCCGGTATAGAGCGCGGGAAAGGATGGATAGCCTTGCGGAAGATAAGTGGTCTGGCCGTGAATCTCCCAGCGGTCCGATTCGGTGTCGATCAGTGAGCTCTTCGGATCATAGCTAGGCAGGCCCGGCCAATCGACCTTGCGGTTGAGGCCGAGCCTGACCTGCTGGAAGTCGAGCGACGAGGACGTGTATTGCGCGCCCGTGGAGAAGGCGACGTTGGCGCCGTCGAAGCGGCTGTAGAGATATTCGAGCCGCGCGCTCCAATGCGGCGCGAAGGCGTATTCGAGGCCGGCGCCTGCGACCCAGCCGGGCCGCGTGTTCAGGATCTTCGGGATTTCGGCGCCGGAGGCCGGCGCGTCGAAATAGCGCTCGCCCATCCAGGCGAAGCCGCCGGTGGCATAGATGAGCCAGGGACCGCTGGTGTAGCCGACGCGGCCGCGCACGCTCGCGGCGTAGTCCCATTGCTGGGTGACGGTGTTGGCGGGCGTTGCCAGGAACGAGACGATCGAGTTCGAGGTGATGTAGTTGGGAAACGTAAAATCGCCTTCGACGCCGACCAGCCAGCCGGAGTTGAGGCGGTAATTGTAGCCCGCCTGCACGCCGCCGATCATGCCGCTGAAGACGCCGCTGTCGCCGAGTGCGGTGCCGTCGTTCAGCGCGAAGCGCGACGAGCCGCGGCTGTAGCCGGCATGCGCGCCGATATAGAGACCGGTCCAGTCATAGACCGCTCTCAAGGCCGGCTCCTTCAGCGGCAGATCGGCCGCGCGGCCGGCGGCCGGAAAAGCCAGCACGCCCGTGGCAATCGCCGCGGCCGTTCGCAAGCACCGGTGTCTGTGACTTCTCAACGCCAAACGCACGCCCCCAAACGCGAATGTGTCCCACCCGCCGCGATATCCCTGCCGGGTCGCGGCGATTCTGTCACCAGGCCTCCGCGTTCGAGGCGACCGGCCGGGATGGTCTCGATTCGCCTCGACTTCGTCCCAAGCTCCTGAACTTGCGACAAGCCCTATTGCGAATAATTCGCAATAGCAACTCACGTTGCGGTGTCGCGGGAGGAGAGTTCGCACTGCTGTGTGACGCGGGTGCAACAAAATCCGGGAATCCAAAACGGAATGACCCCGCCCGGGGGGACAGCCGGGCGGGGTCGGGGGCACGACACGGGGTGGATGAGGCGCCCGTGTCGGACGCGGGATCCACGTGGAGATCGGCCTCAGATAGTCAGATCAGTAGCAGGTGCGAACGCGGCCGACGTACTGGCCGAAGGCGTTGTACTGGGCGACCCAGCCGCAGCGGTGGTAGCCGTGGTAATAGGGATCGTTGCTGGCAGCGATCGCGGAGCCGACGACGGCGGCGGTGGCGATGCCGGCACCGACTCCCCAGACCCAGCCGGGCTGCTTGGCTTCGGCCGAGGTGGTGGTGGATGCGATGCTGCCGGCAACAGTGAGAGCAGCGAGAGCTGCGGCGGCAATCTTTGTCTTGATCGACATGTGAAACTCCATCCGGGGTTGAGGCGGTCCGTTGTGGCCCGCGTGCCCAGTTGGACGGAGGCTGCTCGCGTCCGGTTCGAAGACTGCAAACGTGCTCGCGAAGAATAGATCTTTCCTGAATGAATCCAGGAAGATGCCCCCTAGCCGAGGGGACCGTTGGCAAGCCTGTTCACGTCGAAGTTATCGACCTCACCCAGCAGCTCGCAGAACGCCGTCGCGCCCTGATCGAGCAGCTGCTCGCCCTTCTCTGGCTGCGCCAGCGTCGCGTTGCCGACGGCACCGCTGGTGTTGAGATCCTGCGCCTGCCAGGCGAACGGCGCCGGCCGCTGCGTCGACAGCCAGCGATATTGCTGCTCGATGGCGATGCTGCTCGCGGGAAAATCGGCGATCGCATCCTTGCGCACCTGATCCGGATAGCGCGCCAGCATGATCGAGGTCTCGACCGCGCCACCGTGAATGCCGTGCCGCACTTCATCGGCCGGGAACAATTTGTCGGCGCCTGAGAGCCGCGACCACGACGTCGTCACCACGAACAGCTTGTGATGCGCACGCAGATCCTGCGCGACCAGCATCATCGCCGCGCTGTTGCCGCCATGGCTGGTGACGATGACGAGCTTCCTCACGCCCCGGCGTGCAACGTCCGCGCCGATCGCTGCCCATTTCCTCAGCGCGATTTCAGTCGGCAGCGTCTGCGTGCCCGGATAGTCGATATGTTCGGTCGAAATCCCGACCCGTTCGACCGGGAGGAAGCTCGCCGGAATGCTGGTGGGTAACAGCTGGCGCACACGTGCGAGGTAGGCGTCCGCGATCAGCACGTCCGTCGTCAGCGGCAGATGCGGGCCGTGCTGCTCGGTTGCCGCCAGCGGCAGCACCGCGATCCAGCGCGACGCCTCGTCCGGGCTCGCATCAGCCCAGTCGATGTCGATCCAGTCGCGGGAGGGCGTCATCGAGGTTTCCTTGCCCGAATTTGTCACGTAATTTGCGGTATGAGGGGATGCGGGCCCGGGCGGCTCGCATCCCCTGATGTCATGCGGTTCTATCGCGTTGCCTTCACCCGGACCAGTCGCGATTGGGCCAGCCACGATCGACGGAGTGCCAATATGACCCCCTTTCATCTGCGGCGAGCGTTAGTTGCGGGCTTGTTGGCCGCTCTTGCCTCCTTTGCGCCGGCGCGCGCCCAAACGCTCGACAAGGTCACCTTCGGCACCAACTGGGTCGCCGAGGCCGAGCATGGCGGCTTCTTCCAGGCGGTCGCCGACGGCACCTACAAGAAATACGGCCTCGACGTCACCATCGTCCCTGGCGGCCCGAACGAGAACAACCGGATGCTGCTGATCGCCGGCAAGATCGATTTCTTCATGGCCGCGAACACGCTGATGTCGTTCGATGCCGTCGCCAACAACGTTCCCGTCATCACCATCGCCGCGATTTTCCAGAAGGATCCGCAGGTGATGCTGACGCAGCCCGACGCCAAGGTCGCCAAGATCGAGGACCTCAAGCCGCTGACGCTGTTCGTCTCCAAGGAAGGCATGACCAGCTACTTCCAGTGGCTGAAATCCGAATACGGCTTCAGCGACAAGAACGTCCGCCCCTATAATTTCAATCCGCAGCCCTTCATCGCCAACCCGAAGAGCGCGATGCAGGGTTACGTCACCTCCGAGCCGTTTGCGGTGGAGAAGGCCGCCGGCTTCAAGCCCAATGTGCTGCTGCTCGCTGATTACGGCTTCAACACCTATTCGACGCTGATCGAAACCCGCCGCGAGATCGTCGAGAAGAAGCCTGACCTCGTGCAGCGCTTCGTCGATGCCTCCATGATCGGCTGGTACAATTACCTCTACCGGGACAATTCCGCCGGCAACGCCCTGATCAAGCAGCTCAACCCGGAGATGACCGACGATCTCCTGGCCTATTCCGTCGTCAAGATGAAGGAGCACGGCATCGTCGATTCCGGCGACAGCTTGAAGAACGGCATCGGCGCAATGAGCGACGAGCGCTATGCCTCCTTCTTCAACAAGATGGTCAAGGCTGGGGTCGTGAAGGCGGATCTCGACTACCGCAAATCCTACACGCTGCGCTTCGTCAACAAGGGCGTCGGCGTCGAGCTGCGCCCGAACAAGCCCTAACGCATGGTGAGGTCAGGCGTAGGTGGCTCGGCATTCTACACCTCTCCCGACGGGAGAGGTCGCATCGCATCGCCAGATGCGGTGCGGGTGAGGGGTAACGCTCCCTCGTTGGACCTGAGGCCCCTCACCCGGCGCTGCGCGCCGACCTCTCCCCGCTGGGGGGAGGTGACGTGCCCCGCCATGTTCAGCGCGTGATGACAGAGAGCAGAACCGCGCCCGCCGTCGAGGCCAGCCTGACGCATCTCGCCGTCAGCCTGCGTGGCGTGACGAAAACTTACGACAACGGCGTGATGGCGCTCGGCCCGTTCGACCTTGCCGTCCGCAAGGGCGAGTTCATCTCGCTGCTGGGACCCTCCGGCTGCGGCAAGTCGACAGTGTTGCGGCTGATCGCCGAGCTCAGCGCGCCGTCGTCGGGCACGGTGCGAGTGGCACGGCACGAGGGCGCGCCACAGCCAGGTCACGGCATCGGCTTCGTGTTTCAGGAGCCGACCCTGATGCCCTGGGCCAATGTCCGCGAGAACGTGCGCCTGCCGCTGAAGCTCGGCGGCGTGCCGAAGGCGGAGGGGCGCGCGCGTGCCGACGCGGCGCTGGCCAGCGTCGGCCTTGCTGATTTCGCCGATGCCTTTCCGCGCGAGCTCTCCGGCGGCATGAAGATGCGGGTGTCGCTGGCGCGTGCGCTTGTCACCGATCCCGATATCCTCCTGATGGACGAGCCGTTCGCCGCGCTCGACGAGATCACGCGCTTCCGCCTCAACAACGATCTGCTGGCGCTGTGGCGAGGCTTACGCAAGACCGTCATCTTCGTCACCCATTCGGTGTTCGAATCCGTCTATCTGTCGCAGCGCGTCGTCGTCATGACGGCGCGCCCCGGCCGCATCCAGGCCGACATCCGCATCGAGACGGTCGAGCCGCGGGGTGAGGAGTTTCGCACCTCGACGGCCTATTCCGATTATTGCCGACGCGTGTCGGCCGCGCTGGCGCCGTCCTATTCGGGGCAGTCGACGCTATGAACGCCCAAGCTCCCGTGCCCGCAAAATCGTCCGGCGCGCAACGCGCGATGCGCTTCGTGCTGCCCGTCATCGTCTTCGCAGCCGGCCTCTTTGCCTGGGAACTCGTGGTCCGCATCAGGGAGATCCCGCCTTACGTGCTGCCGGCGCCCTCCGTCATCGTGCTGACACTGATCAAGGACTGGGCGGTGCTGTCACAATCGCTGGCGACCACGCTTGTCACCACGCTCGAAGGTTTTGTCGCCGCCAGCATCGGCGGCATCGCACTGGCGCTGCTGTTCAACCAGTCGAAATGGGTGGAATATTCGCTGTTCCCCTATGCAATCGTGCTGCAGGTGACGCCTGTCATCGCGATCGCGCCGCTCTTGCTGATCTATCTGGAGCAGCAGACCGCGGTGGTCGTCTGCGCCTTCATCGTCGCCTTCTTCCCGGTGCTGTCGAACACCACGCTCGGGCTGAACTCGGTGGACCGCAACCTCGCCGGCCTGTTCCAGCTCTATGGCGCATCGAAGCCGCAAACCCTGCGCTTCCTCAAGCTGCCGGCGGCGCTGCCCTACATCCTCGGCGGCCTGCGCATCGCCGGCGGCCTGTCGCTGATCGGCGCGGTCGTGGCCGAGATCGCGGCCGGAACGGCCGGCGCCGGCTCCGGGCTCGCCTACAGGATCGCCGAGTCAGGCTATCGCTTGAACATACCCCGCATGTTCGCCGCGCTGCTTCTGTTGTCGCTGGCCGGGATTGTCATCTATGGGGTGCTGGCGCTAGTTTCCCACCTCGTTTTACGGCGCTGGCATGAGAGCGCGCTTGGAAAGGAAAACTGATGGCTGCCGGTTCGATTTCGTCCGAAAAGATCGACCTTCTGATCTATGGGCCGGTGCGGCCGATCCTCGAGAACGGGTTTTCCGATCATTTCGTCGTGCACAAGGCAGAGACGCGCGGCGATCTCGAGCGGCTGACGCCGGCGGTCCGCGACAAGATCCGCGGCGTCGCGGTGACCTACCACACCGTGCGTGCGGACAAGGACTCGCTGTCGCAGCTGCCGAAGCTGGAGATGGTGGCGAGCTTCGGCGTCGGCTACGACCACATCGATGCCAAATATGCGGCCGAGCACGGCATTATCGTGACCAACACGCCCGACGTCTTGACCGAGGAGGTCGCCGACGTCGCGATGGGCCTTCTGATCTCCACCTTGCGCGAGTTCATCAAGGCCGACCGCTATGTCCGCTCCGGGCTCTGGCAGACCCAGAACTATCCGCTCAGCGTCGGCTCGCTGCGCGACCGCAAGGTCGGCATCGTCGGCATGGGCCGGATCGGCCAGGCCATCGCGCGCCGGTTAGATGCCTCGCTGGTGCCGGTGGTCTACCACTCCCGCAATCCCTCCAAGGACGTCTCGTACAAGCACTATCCTGACCTGATCGAGATGGCGAAAGCGGTCGACACGCTTGTTGTGATCGTGCCCGGCGGTGCCAGCACCAACAAGATGATCAATGAAGAGGTGCTCAAGGCGCTCGGCCCGCGCGGCGTGCTGGTCAACGTCGCCCGCGGCTCGGTGATCGACGAGCCGGCGCTGATCCAGGCGCTGAAATCAGGCACCATTCTCGCCGCGGGGCTCGACGTGTTCGCGGCCGAGCCGAACGTGCCCGACGAGCTCAAGACCATGCAGAACGTCGTGCTGCTGCCGCATATCGGCTCGGCCTCGGTGGTGACGCGCAACGCCATGGACCAGCTCGTGGTCGACAATCTCAAGGCCTGGTTCGCCGGCAAGGCGCCGCTGACGCCGGTTGCGGAAACGCCGGTCAAGGGACGCTGATGATCGCTCGTCGCCTTCTCGCATATGTCGTTGCGGCCTCCTTGGCCGCGATCGGCATCGCGCATGCGCAGGATGCGGCGAGCCTGAAGAAGCAGATGCCCGGACAATGGGAGCTCTCGACCACCGAGCGCAGCAAGACCTGCGTCGTCACGCTGAAGGCTGACGCCGCAGGCCAGGGTTTCAAGCTGGAGCTGGAGCCGTCCTGCAAGACCGCGCTGCCCTTCACCAAGGACATCGTGGCCTGGAGCGTGAGGGGCCTCGACATCGTGCGCCTGCAGGATGCGACCGGCGAAGCCGTGATCGACTTCACCGAGGTCGAGGCCGGCATCTTCGAGGGCCTGCGCCAGGGCGAGGGCGTCTACATCCTGCAGGATCTCGCCGCCGCGCGCTCGATGGCGAAGTCAATGGACCAGATGATCGGCGATTGGTCGATGGTGCGCCGCAACGGGCAGCCGGTGTGCGGGCTGACCCTGACCAACACCGAGGCTGATGCGGACAATTTCCAGGTTTTCCTCAAGCCGAGATGCGACGCCACGATCGCGCAGTTCAACCCGACGCAATGGCGCCTCGAGCGCGGCCAGATCATCCTGATGTCGAAATCGGGCGAAGCCTGGCACTTCGAGGCCGACGACAACGCGCAGTGGCGCCGCGTCCCCGACACCGCCGATCCCCTGATCATGCTGCGGCAGTAGGGCGTGGGCCGAGACCGCTAAGGCCGCGCGGCGTTTGGTCGTGCCCTGACGGGACGAACTCGGATGGGCCAAAAATCGCCTTGACCCCGGAATATTGCCAGCTCGAACTTTTCTCGCATCTGGAGAGACCAAGACAAGGAATCGTTCAAACTCGATCGGGCTTTGACATGAAATTCGTTGCCCTGGCCTTTTCGTGCCTTCTGCTTGTCGCGACGCCCGCCAGCGCGAATGACAGCCGCACCTTCAATGCGATGGTCGCGTTGGCCAATCGCGGAGATGCGGAGGCGCAATATCATGTCGGCATGATGCACAATAACGGCATCGGCACACAGCAGGATCGCAGCCAGGCATTCGAGTGGTTTCGAAAATCGGCCGCGGCCAACGATCCGCTCGGAGCCTATAAGCTCGGCTGCTATTATGACGGGCAAGGCGTGGGCGTCGTCGCAACGGATCCGGATCAGGCATTGAAGTACAAGCTTGTGTCCGCCAAGGCCGGCTACGCGCGTGCCCAGCACGATGTCGCTCTCATGTATGACCGGCAAGGGAATAGGGAAGAAGCGCTGAAGTGGTGGAAGATGGCGGGCGACCAGGGTCTCCCCAGCGCCCTCTTCAGCCTGTCCCGCGCATATTCCGCAGGAAAGGGCACGCCGAGGGACCTGTCCCTGTCGTATGCCTATTTCAAGCTCTCGAAGGTGGTGCCGGCCAAGAACGTGAACGAGATGGCTTCCCTGTTGTCCAAGCCTGAGCTCGAGAAGGCCGAGAAAATGGTTGCCGAATGGAAGCCGCAACCGACCGCCCTGACGCTGAAGGCATTCGCCGGCATCACGGCCGCGGAAGACCATTTGAAAGCCGCCAAGAACCAGGCGTTCTGATCGTCTAGATCAACCGCAACCCCCTCAAGCTCGCATGCCCGTTCTTGCCGACGATGATGTGGTCGTGCACGGCAATCCCGAGCGGTTTTGCGATGTCGATGATCGCCCTGGTCATCTGGATGTCGGCCTGCGAGGGCGAGGGATCGCCGCTGGGGTGGTTGTGCACCAGGATCAGCGCGGTCGCGGACAGCTCGAGCGCGCGCTTGATCACCTCGCGCGGATAGACCGGGGTGTGGTCGACCGTGCCGGTCTGCTGCACCTCGTCGGCGATCAGCTGGTTGCGCTTGTCCAGGAACAGCAGGCGGAATTGCTCCTTGTCGGCAAACGCCATGCTTGTGCGGCAATAGGCGATCACCTCGTTCCAGGATGACAGCGCGTTGCGGCTGTTGACCTCGCCCTTGGCAACGCGATGCGCGGCCGCGGCGATCAGCTTGAGCTGGTTGATCGCGGACTCGCCGACCCCCTCGACCTCCCGCAAGCGCGCCACTGGCGCATGCACGACCTCGGCGAACGAGCCGAAGGTCTTGATCAGCGTCTTCGCCAGCGGCTTGGTGTCGCGCCGCGGCAGCGCGGCAAACAGCGCCATCTCGAGCAGCTCGTAATCGCTGAGCGCATCCGCGCCCGCGCTATAGAAGCGCTCGCGCAGCCGCTCGCGATGGCCGTGATAGTGCGGCGTGTCGTCAGGTCTGCTCTTGTCGTGGTCCGGCTTGGCGGGCATCGGCCGCCAGCATTGCCGGGGATGGTGGTTTTTGCAACCGTCAATTGCGCGCGCCTTGCATAGGTGCGCTTCCGGCATGAAGCGGATGATGATCAGCCGACCGTTTTTCCCGCCCTTCGTCTCAGCTGGCGATCATGGGCCCTGGTGACGCCAGAAGCTATCGTTGGGCACGACGCCTGCGGGATCGGCGGCCAGGTCCGGCCTGATACGATCGAGGAAGTACATCGGGGTCGGCCCCTTGCCCTTCACCTCGATGCTGCCGCGCGGTTCGCAGGTGAAGCGCGCTTTGACCAGGTTCCAGGTCGCCTCGGCAATGTTGATCCGTCCGGGATCGGCGGCCGCCTGCAGACGCGCAGCGACGTTCACCGCGTTGCCCCAGATATCGTAGCTGAACTTGCGCGTTCCGACGACGCCAGCGATGACCGGGCCGGTGTTGATGCCGATTCGCGCCATCCAGAGCGGCAGCCTCAGCCGTTCGCGCTGACGGTTCGCCTTGGCGAGCAGGTCCTGAATCTCGAGCGCCGCCAGCGCGGCATCGACAGCGTGCGTCCGGTTGATCTCGGGCAGGCCGCCGGCACAGAGATAGGCATCGCCGATGGTCTTTATCTTTTCGAGCCGATGGCGCGCAATGATCTCGTCGAACGTGCTGTAGTACTCGTCGAGCTGGTGCACGACCTGCGCCGGCTCGATCGCCTCGACGTGCCGGGTGAAGTCGGCGAAATCGACGAAGAGGATGCTGACCGACTGGTAGAAGCGCGGCCGCACCTTCGCGTTGGCCTTGAGCTCCTCGGCGATCGCAGGGGGGAGGATGTTGAGCAGGAGCGCATCTGATTTGCTCCGCTCCGCCTCCGCCATTGCGCGCGCCTTGTCGAGCTCGGCCAGCATCTCGTCGCGCTCGCGGAGTCTACGTCTGAGCTCGAGCTGAGCCACGGCCTGACGCGAGATCCGCCGCACTGCTTCTTGCTGCTCGAAGCTGAGCTCGCGCGGCTCGAAATCGATGACGCACAGCGTTCCGAGCGCGTATCCCTCCTCGCTGATCAGCGGCATGCCGCAATAGAAGCGCAGCCCGAACTCGCCGGCGACCAACGGCGAATCGCTGAACCTCGGATCCTTCGTGAGGTCAGGCACATACATGAGATCGTCATGGCAGATCGTCGCCTGGCAGATCGAGATCTCCTTGGGCACGTGCGTAAGGTCAGGCGGCAGGCCGCACTTGGCCTTGAGCCATTGTCGCTTGTCGTCGAGGAAGGTCAGCAGCCCGGCGCTGCAGCCGCAGATCTGCGCCGCCAAGTCCGCCAGTTCATCATAGGCGATCTCCGGCGGCGTATCGAGAATGCGATAGGTTTCGAGGGCTTGCTGCCGCGCCTGCTCGTTGTCCGGCAGGTAGATCTTCATGTCGTCCGCCACCGCTCGACAGAACCCGCCATGACCATATCTCCATGCCCAGTCAAGACGCCTGCATTAGAACACCGGAGGCGGATCATGGAAAGGTGCGACTCCCTGCGCAGTCAGCGAAACTGACGTGATTGTGGTCATGCTTTTCCTATCATGCACGTGCTTTCACCTCGACGTCGGCCGGCTGTTGCCCGTCGCGTGCGTCTTAGCGCTGTTGTGGGGGGCCTTCTGGCGAAGGCAAGATCTGGGACGATCAACCGAGACCCGGACTCGGGCCTAGGTCAGTAAGCGCGTCCTCGACGCGTTGGTGCGCAAAGGCAGAATCGCCACCCGCCAAAGGGGGCCGCCGATAGCAATAGCCGACGCACCGGGCTCACCCGATCTGCTTCTCGCCGTGCCGCGCCGATAGCGTGAAGATCTCGACGCCGGTCGCCGTTACGCCGACGGAGTGCTCGAACTGCGCCGACAGCGAGCGGTCGCGGGTGACCGCGGTCCAGCCGTCGGACAGGATCTTCACGTGCGGCTTGCCGAGATTGATCATCGGCTCGATGGTGAAGAACATGCCGGGCTTGAGCTGCACGCCCTCGCCGGGCCGGCCGATATGGATGATGTTCGGCTCGTCGTGGAACATGCGCCCCAAACCATGGCCGCAGAAATCGCGCACCACGCTCATGCCCTGCGGCTCGACGAAGCTCTGGATGGCGTGGCCGATGTCGCCGGTGGTGGCGCCGGGCTTCACCGCGGCGATGCCGCGCATCATGGCTTCATAGGTCACCTCGATCAGCCGCTCCGCCTTGCGGGCGATTGGGCCGATCGCATACATCCGGCTGGAATCGCCATACCAGCCGTCGACGATGAAGGTGACGTCGATGTTGACGATGTCCCCCTCTTTCAACGGACGGTCGCCTGGCATGCCGTGGCAGACAACATGGTTGAGCGAGGTGCAGGTCGAGTAGCGGTAGCCGCGATACATCAGCGTCGCCGGATAGGCACCATGGCTGAAGGCGAAGTCGCGGACGAATTCGTCGATTCTGGAGGTCGGCACGCCCGGCCCGACGATGTCGGTGAGCTCGTCCAGGCACCTGGCCACCAGCGCGCCCGCCTTGCGCATGCCGGCAAAGGCGGCAGGCCCGTGCAGCTTGATCTGTCCGGTCTTGCGCAGGGAGGTCTCGGTGGCGTCGACGTAGCTCATGCGTGTCAGGTCTTCTCGGGCTGATCTCGATGTCGGTGGAAAGGCTTGATTTCAGGCCCCAATCTAATGATTGGCAGGCTTCATGCAAGCCGAAGGGCCTGCTTGGGGGGTGAAAGTGACCTAATTCGGCACTTCCACGGCGGTTTCCACCGGCAGGGCGCCGCCGCGGATGCGGATTTCGCGGACGGGATAGGGAACTCGGATGCCCTCACGCTTGAAGGCGTCCCACAGCTCCAGCATCACGTCGCTTTTGACCTTGTCCATGCCGTCGGGGTCGGCGATCCAGAAGGTCAGCGAGAACTTCATCCCGGCTTCCGCGAACTCGCTCAGGAGACAGGTCGGCGGCTTGCCCTTCTGCGCGCGCGGATGAGCGGCGGCGGTCTCGGCGGCGAGCGTACAAACCAGCTTCGGGTCGGCGTCGTAATTGGTGCCGAAGGCGATCTTCACCAGCGTGTTCTTGTCGGTATAGGTCCAGTTGACGACCTTCTGCGTCACCAGATCCTCGTTCGGGACCAGGAATTCGCGCCCGTCGCCGGCAGCGACGGAAATATAGCGCGTCTTCATCGCGCTGATGCGGCCGGTGTTGTCGCCGATGGTGACGAGATCGCCGGGCTTCACCGATTTGTCGGCGAGCAGGATGATCCCCGAGATGAAATTGGCGACGATCTTCTGCAGGCCGATACCAATGCCGACGCCGACCGCGCCGGAGAACACCGCGAGCGCCGACAGGTCGATCCCGACCGCGCCGAGCGCGATCACGATGGCGACCGTGAGCAGCCCGATGCGGATGATCTTGACCAGCAGCACCTGCACCGACGGCGTCAGGTCGGTGGTCGAATTGATCCGGCTCTCGGCGAAATTGCTGGCGATGTTGGTGAGCCAGAGCGCGATCAGCAGCAGCGCGCCGGCCTTCAGCGCCAGGAGGGGGGTCAGCCTGAGGCCGCCGAGCACGATCGCGAAGGAATCCAATAGGTCGACCGTCGCATCGAGCTGGCCGACGATGGAGAGCGCGGCGATGAACCATGCCGTGATCGACACCAGCTTGACGATGAAGGCGTTGCGCAGCACCGAGGTCACGAGCCGGATCACCAGCCAGGCGAAACCCAGCTTGGCTGCGACCATCAGCAGATAGGAGCGGCTCGGCCAGGTCGCGTGATACATCACCACGCGCGAGACGATCACGAGCAGCGTGAACACCGCCGTCGAGGCGCTGGCGACCATGACCCGGACGAAATGCCGGAGCGGCAGCGGCCAGCGCATCGCCAGCGAGGTCAGGTCGACACGGCTGCGAATAGCGGCCTCCGCGGCATAGGCGATGCCGGCGGCGGCCAGGATGAGGCCGAATTGCAGGTAGAACCAGGGTGAGGAGAATTCTGCCCCGACGCTGCGTGCGGTGGTCTGCACGAGCTCCATGAAGTCTTTGAGGTCCATGTCCATCGGGTCTCGTCGGCAAGCGGGGAGGAATTGATTCGAGGGCGCCGGACAATCCCACAAAGGACGCGGCCGGGCCATCGATACACCGTGAAGTGAAGCGCGTTAAGGCCGTAAAACACGGGCAGATTGCCGCGAAGCGCGAAAATGGGTTGGCGCGCGAGTCCACCAACGATAAGGATGAAATTCCAGCGATTTTTTACCCGGAAGGTGGATGGCCTCTCTCGATTCCGTCAGTCTCGCCATATTGCTCGGCGCCGTCCTCGTCATGGCCGGCATCCTCTCCAGCTTGCTGGCGCTGCGCTTCGGCGCGCCCTTGCTGCTCGTCTTCCTCATCATCGGCATGCTCGCCGGCGATTCCGGCCCAGGTCAGCTTCAGTTCGACGACGTCCGCACCACCTATCTGGTCGGCTCCGTCGCGCTCGCCCTGATCCTGTTCGACGGCGGCCTGCGCACGCGCTTTGCCAGCATCCGCACCGTGCTTGCGCCGTCCGTGGTGCTCGCGACCGCAGGCGTGCTGCTGACCGCGCTGGTCACGGCGCCGTTCGCCAAATATGCGCTCGACCTCAACTGGTCGGAGTCGCTGCTGGTCGGGGCGGTGGTGGCCTCGACCGACGCTGCCGCCGTATTCCTGCTGGTGCACACCCAGGGCCTGCGTCTGCGCCCGCGCGTCGGCGCGACGCTGGAGGCCGAATCCGGCACCAACGATCCCTTCGCGATCTTCCTCACCTTGATGCTGGTGGAATACATCTCGGTCGGTACCAGCTCGCCCGGCCATGTGCTGATGGAGTTCATCCAGGAGGCGGTGCTGGGCGCCGTCGTCGGCGTCATCGGCGGCCGCCTCGTCGTCATCGCGCTCAACAAGGTCGCCCTACCGCAGGGCCTGCATGCGCCCTTCGTGACCACGGCCGCGCTCGTGATCTTCGGCGGCTCGCAGATCATGCACGCCTCCGGCTTCCTCGCCGTTTATCTCGCCGGCATCATCATCGGCAACCGGCCGACCCGCGCGCATAATTCGGTGGTGACGTTCCTCGACGCCGCGACCTGGCTGGCGCAGATCGTGATGTTCGTGCTGCTCGGCCTTCTGGTTTCGCCGAGTCGGTTGGGTTCCAGCGTGCTGCCGGCGGTCGCCGTCGCGCTGGTCTTGATGCTGGTGGCGCGCCCGCTCGCGGTGTTCGTGTGCCTGTCGCCGTTCCGCTTCAACTGGCGTGAGAAGATATTCATCGCCTGGACCGGCCTGCGCGGTGCGGTCGCGATCTTCCTGGCCTCGATCCCGATGCTGGTCGGGCTGCCCAAGGCCTATCTCTATTTCGACGTGGCCTTTGTCGTCGTCATCATCTCGCTTCTGCTGCAAGGTTGGACCCTGGCGCCGGCCGCGCGCAAGCTGCACGTGGCGCTGCCCCGCGCCGACCGCGGCCCCCGCCGCGTCGAGCTCGATCTGCCCGGCCAGCTCGAGCAGCAGCTGGTCGGCTATCCGGTGCGGCCCAAGAGCCTGTATTTCCGTCGCGGCCTGATCCCGTCCTGGTCCAAGCCGACACTGGTGATCCGCAACGAGCACATCCTGACGCCGGCGGAGGCCGATCCGATCGCACCGGGCGACTACATCTATCTGCTGGCGCCGCCGGAAAAGGCCGAAGCGCTGGACCGTTTCTTCGTCGACATGCAGCCGAGCACCGCGCCCGATCCGCATCTGCTCGGCGACTTCATGGTCTCCGGCGAGCACACGCTCGCCGAGCTCGCCGCGATCTACGGTGTGAAGGTCGGCGAGGACGACGGCAAGCTGACCCTGGCAGATTATTTCGACGTCCATCTCGACCACGCGCCGAAAGAGGGCGCCGAGCTGCCGCTGGACGAGATCGTGCTGGTCGCACGATCAATCTCCGGCGGCCGCGTCAACGTCGTCGGCCTGCGTCTGCCGGAAGAAGACGAAACGCCGCCGCCGCTGACCCGCGCGCAGGCCGTGAGAAAGAAGCTCGCCGATGTCTGGACTTCGGTCGCTGGAGTTTGACTTGCGAAGAGGAACTGCCACCAAATCGCCGCAACCGCCGAAGTTTTGCGCGGCTTCGTGACATCCGGATCCGGAACGCTCCGCATTGCCTCTCGTTCTAAGCTGTATAGAAGTTTGGACTGACAGGAGTACGCCAATGCGAAAGTTCGCCCTTCCGATCGCGACTGTCCTCGTGCTGGGCGCAGCGGCGCCGGCGATGGCCTACGACACCGGCGATCAGATCTCGATGCAGGTTGCGCTTGACGTCGCGACCGATCTTGGCGTTGCGACGGTGTCGCACACGAACTTCCTCGGCGACGAATGGCAGATTGAGGGCCGCGACCGCGCCGGCCGCTGGATCGAGGTCGATGTGGATGCCCGGACCGGCGAAGTGCGAAACGTCGACCGCGGCTGGTAGCCGGGGTTGGCCCGATCACGTCAGCACCTTCACCCCGCCGAACGACGTCACCCGCCCCTGCTTCAGCATCACGATCTGCGTCGCGAGCTGGCGCAGCTCGGCGACGTCGTGGCTGACATAGACCATCGGCACATTGGCCTCGTCGCGCAGCCGCACCAGGTAGGGCAGGATCTCGAGCTTGCGGCCCTCGTCGAGCGCGCCGAGCGGCTCGTCGAGCAGCAGGAGGCGCGGCTTCGACAGCAGCGCGCGGCCGAGCGCGACGCGCTGGCGCTCGCCGCCGGACAGCTTCCCGGGACGGCGATCCCTGAGCGCGCCGATGTCGAGCAGGTCGATGATGCGCTTGTGCTGCGCCGGATCGGGCGCAAGCCCGTTCATTCGCCGTCCGTAGTCGAGGTTCTGCGCCACGCTCAGATGCGGAAACAGCCGCGCATCCTGGAACACGTATCCGATGCGGCGGCGGTAAGTGGGCACGTGAATGCCGGCCGCGGTGTCGTCGACGATCTCGCCGTCGATCGCGATGGTGCCGCG
The DNA here is from genome assembly GCF_056156565.1 of Bradyrhizobium sp. JHI2711. Classification (NCBI taxonomy): domain Bacteria; kingdom Pseudomonadati; phylum Pseudomonadota; class Alphaproteobacteria; order Hyphomicrobiales; family Nitrobacteraceae; genus Bradyrhizobium; species Bradyrhizobium sp. JHI2711. Next base: position 817,072 of record NZ_JBPZPT010000003.1, on the reverse strand, counting down.
ATCAGGCCGCAGCAGGCCGGCGATCATGTTGACCAGCGAGCTCTTGCCGGCGCCCGAGGCGCCGAACAGCCCGATGACGCGCCCCTCACTGCTGAAGGAAGCGGACAGCGAGAATTCACCGAGCTGTTTTTCGACGTCGACGCGCAGCATGGTCAATTCCCGTGCAGCCGCTGCGTGGCGCGGCGGGCGAACCATTCGGCCGCGATCAGCGCACCGATCGCGAGCACGATCGAGACGATCACGAGCCTTCCCGCAGCGGCATCGCCGTCCGGCGTCTGGATCAGCGAATAGATCGCGGACGAAATCGTCTGGGTCTCTCCTGGAATGTTGGAGACGAAGGTGATGGTGGCGCCGAACTCGCCGATCGCCTTGGCAAAGCCCAGCACCATGCCGGCGAGCACGCCCGGCAGCGCCAGCGGCAGCGTCACCGTGAAGAACACTTTCCACGGCGCTGCGCCGAGGGTCTCCGCAGCCTGCTCAAGCCGGCGGTCGATCGCCTCGATCGACAGCCGCATCGGCCGCACCAGCAGCGGAAACGCCATCACGCCGCAAGCGAGCGCAGCACCGGTCCAGCGGAATGCGAAGACGATGCCGAGATGGTCGGCGAGAAAACTGCCGACGAGACCGCGCCGGCCGAAGGTGAGTAGCAGCAGATAGCCGGTGACGACAGGCGGCAATACAAGAGGCAGATGCACGAGTGCGTCGAGCACCGACTTGCCCCAGAAATCACGCCGCGCGAGCAGCCACGCCAGCGCAATGCCGAACGGCGTTGCGACCAGCGTGGCGATGACGGCGACCCTGAGCGAAAGCAGGATCGCCGTCCATTCGGCGGGAGAGATCTCGAACATCAAGTCGTCATATCAGGTCGCAGAAAACAGGTTGTAAAATCAGGTTGCAAGAATCAGGTCGCAACAATCAGGTCGTCGGGCTGACGAGGAACTTGAAGCCGTATTTTTCCAAGATGGCCTTGGCCGCCGCCGTGCGCAGGAAGGCGAGATAGCCGTTCGCCTCCGGCTTGGCGATGCTGGTCGCCGCGACCGGATAGATGATCGCAGGATGCGAATCCGCCGGGAAGGTGCCGACGATCTTCACGCCCGGCTCGATCTTGGCGTCGGTCGAATAGACAATGCCGAGCACGGCCTCGCCGCGGGCGACCAGCGTCAGCGCCGCGCGCACGCTCTCGGCCATGGCGAATTTCGGCTCTGCCGCCTGCCAGGCCCCGAGCTTTTCCAGCGCTGCCTTGGCGTATTTGCCTGCCGGTACCGACCTGACGTCACCGGTCGCGATCCTGCCGTCGCCGGCGAGCTTGGCGAGATCGAAACCTGGCGCGATCGTCACGCTGTCGATCTTGGAATCCTTCGGCGCGATCAGCACGATGCTGTTGCCGAGCAGATTCACTCTGGAAGGCTCGTTGATGGTCTTCTTGGCGATCGCGTAGTCCATCCAGTCGGTGTCGGCCGAGACGAACACGTCGGCCGGCGCGCCCTGCTCGATCTGCTTGGCCAGCACCGAGCTAGCGGCATAGCTGACGCTGAACTTGACCCCGGTCCTGGCGGTGTAGGCGGCGTCGATCTCGTCCAGCGCGTTCTTCATCGAGGCGGCGGCGAACACGGTGATGGTCTTGTCCTCGGCCGCGGCGGGCGCGACGGCCGTGCCGGCGAGAATGACGAAGGCGGTGAAAAGTCCTGATAGACGAAACATGGATGCGCTCCGTGCGGGCTCGCGCGCGCAAGGTTGCACGCGCGAAATCTGGCGTTGGCTGGTCAGATGCGACGGGCGGACGCGCTGTTCCACGGTCCCTGGCGACGGCTTACGGCCGGCGGGGATATCGCAGTGCAAACATAGCAGGCCGTGGCCGCAGGTCAAAGCCGGCCGTTTGTCGGCCAGCTTCTATCGGGCCGGCGAGTTCGTCATCCCGGGGCGCGCGTAGCGCGAGCCCGGGATCCATAACCACAGGATTGCGTTGGGCGAAGACTCGGAGTGACCTGCTTCGCGCAAGTATCACTCCCTGTGGTTATGGGTCCCGGGCTCGCTTCGCGCCCCGGGACGACGTCCGTGGGCGAGCCCTTACGGCTTCACATCCCCTGCATGCAGCACCGCCTTGCAGGCTGCCGGCATCTGCGCAAGCGTCATCGGCGGCTTCGGCTTGGGCGGCTCGGGCGGCGGCTTGGGGTGCAGCACCGCATCGGAGAACCAGTAGGCGAGATCGGCGGGCTTGCAGCCTTCGTCCTCGGCCTGTGACGGCTGGCCCTCGCATTCGCCGGCCCCGGCCGGGCAGTGCATGCGGATGTGGAAGTGGTAGTCATGGCCCCACCAGGGGCGGATCTTCGACAGCCAGGCGCGGTCGCCCTTGGCCTCGCGGCACAGCGCCTTCTTGATCGCGGCGTTGACGAAGATGCGCTGCACGGCGGGCTCTCGCGCCGCGGCGCGCAGCACCAGGACGTGGCCTGGCGTGAACACCTTGGGGTCGATGTCGAGCCGGTCCTGGCGCACCATCATCACCGCCGACATCTCCTCGCGCTCCTCGCGCGAGAGCCGGCGGTCCGGCATCGGCGTCAGCCAGATGTCGGCGTCGAGACCGATCTGGTGGCTGGCATGGCCTGACAGCGCCGGCCCGCCGCGCGGCTGGGCGATGTCGCCGACCAGGATGCCGGGCCAGCCTGCGTCCTTGTGCGCCTTCGCGGCAAGCCGCCTGATCAGCGCGATCATGTCGGGATGACCGTAGCTGCGATTGCGCGACAGCCGCATCACCTGCCAATTGTCGCCGTTGACCGGCATCTGCGCGGCGCCGCCGATGCAGCCCCTGGTGTAGGAGCCGATGACGTGGGCCGGCCCCTTCGATGGCAGCAGCTTGCGCGCGAACAATTCCTTGGCGGCGAGATCGGGGTCGTTGGGATTGGCGAGCGGCGGCAGCGGCTTCGGGTTGATGCTGCCACGGTCCTGGGCCAGCGCGCCACCGGCGCCCAGGCAGACGAACGAGAGCAGGAGGAGGGTGATGCCGCGGCGACTCATGCTGACGCTCTTATAACCCAATGCTGCACCAGGGTTAAGAACGAGGCGACGAGCCCGCCGCCGGCTCATCGCAGCGCGCCCCGAATCGCGTCTCGACCCGCCGTTTCTTAAGGGTGTAATAACCGTATCCTGCATTGACCAAAATTCGTGCGCAGCGCGCAGAAAATATTGCGGTTCGCATGCAATCGCGCGCAATTTCGGAACCGATTCAGGCGCGCGCGCAATTTTGCGCCAGATCGCTCATTGATTGCGGCGCCGCACTCAGTCTGATGGCGCCTGCCGCCGCCCGCCACGCCGCGCAAACAGGCAGTAAGCGCGCCGCGCGCGGACCGCGGCTGGCTAAGATTACTTTTTTTTCAGACACTTGCCTCAAAACTTGCGGCCGCTGGACGCGACTGGGACGAGTGAAGTTGAGTTTGGGGTCTCGAAGAACAAGAAAGCGAAAGCAAAGCATGCTTGCCCGCGCCGGCCAAAAGGCGCGCAAGCCGCGCTTCGCGCGCGCGCACCGTGCCCTTTCCGAACACGGCGAAATCCTGCGCAGCCGTGCCGAGGCGGAAGCCGCGATCGCGGAGGCGCGCAAGTCGCATGAGCGCCTGCGCCAGGCCATCGACATCCTGCCGCAGGGCATCGTGTTTCTCGACGCCGAAGGCCGCTACGTCCTCTGGAACAGGAAATACGCCGAGATCTACAGCAAGACCGCCGATCTGTTCGAGGAGGGCGCGCGGCTCGAGGACACGCTGCGCATCGGCGTCGCCCGCGGCGACTATCCCGAGGCCATCGGCAATGAAGAAGCCTGGATCGCAGAGCGCCTGCAAAAACTCTACAAGCCCGGCGCGCGCCACGAGCAGAAGCTGTCGGACGGCCGCGTCATCCTGATCGACGAGCGCTTGACCGATGACGGCGGCGTCGTCGGCCTGCGCGTCGATATCACCGAGCTCAAGCAGCGCGAGGCCTCGTTCCGCCTGCTGTTCAACGGCAATCCCGTGCCCATGATCGTCTGCGCGCTGGACGACGAGCGCATCCTCGGCGTCAACGATGCCGCGGTCGCGCATTATGGCTACAGCCGCGCCGAGTTCGAGCGATTGAAGATCCGGTCCTTGCAGGCATTCGAAAGCGTGCCGCCCTGGACCGTCGATGGGACCGGCGAGGATCAGGCCGGCCGCACCTGGAAGCACGTCAAGGCCGACGGCGCGCTGATCGACCTTGCGATCTATTCCCGCGAATTGACTTATGCCGAGCGGCCCGCGGTGCTGCTCGCGCTGATGGACATCACCGAGCGCAAGCGCGCGGAGGCGCGACTCGCCTTCATGGCCCAGCATGACGGGCTGACCGGTCTGCCCAATCGCAACCTGCTGCGGCAGCAGATGGACGAGATGCTGCTGCACACGCGCCGCGGCTCCGAGAAGGTCGCGCTGCTGATACTAGGGCTCGACAATTTCAAGGCGGTCAACGACACGCTGGGGCATGCGGTCGGCGACAAGCTGCTGCGCGGCGTCGCCAAGCGACTACGCTCCACCTTGCGTGACGAGGATGGGCTGGCCCGCCTCAACTCCGACGAGTTCGCGGTTCTGCAGAGCGGATTGGCTCGGCCGGAAGATGCGGTGGGTCTCGCAAAACGCCTCCTTGCGGCCATTGCAGATCCCTATCTGCTCGACGGTCACTCCGTGGTGATCGGCGCCTCGATCGGCATTGCGATGGCGCCGGGCGACGGCGAGGATTCCGAAAAGCTGCTCAAGAGCGCCGACATGGCGCTGTCGCGCGCCAAGCTGGACGCGCGCGGCAGCTTCGCCTTCTTCGAGGCCGCGCTCGATGCGAAGGCGCAGAGCCGCCGCAAGATCGAGGTCGAGCTGCGCGATGCGATCCAGAATGACGTGCTGCGGCCGTACTACCAGCCGCTGATCGACCTCGCGAGCGGCCGCATCACCGGCTTTGAGGCGCTGGTGCGCTGGCCGCATGCCGAGCGCGGCATGGTGTCGCCGGCCGAGTTCATTCCGGTCGCCGAAGACACCGGCCTGATCAATCCGCTCGGCGGGCTGATGCTGCGCCGGGCCTGCCTCGACGCCGCGGCCTGGCCCGACGACGTCCGCGTCGCCGTCAACCTGTCGCCGCTCCAGTTCCGCAGTGGCAATCTGCTCTCGATGGTCACTGACGCGCTGAAACATTCCGGCCTGCCGCCGCGCCGGCTCGAGCTCGAGATCACCGAGACGCTGCTGCTGGAGAAGAGCGCGCAGGTGCTGGCGACGTTGCATGCGCTGCGCGCGCTCGGCGTGCGCATCTCCATGGACGATTTCGGCACCGGCTATTCCAGCCTCAGCTACCTACGCAGCTTCCCGTTCGACAAGATCAAGATCGATCAGTCCTTCGTGCGCGATCTCGCGGCCAACCGCGAGGCCCAGGCGATCATCCGCTCCATCGTCAGCCTCGGCAAGGGCCTTGGCGTCACCATCACCGCCGAAGGCGTCGAGACCGAAGCCGAGCTCAGCTGCCTCCGCGCCGAAGGCTGCCATGAGGGCCAGGGCTTCCTGTTCAGCAAGGCCCGGCCGAATGCGGAGATCGTCAGCCTGCTGGCCGCACAGCGCGGCATCGACCGCAACGAGGACGCCGCGCTGGTGGCGTGACCGCTCGCCCCCACGATATCTAAGAACGTACCGCTTCGCCCATCGGCCTCTCCCGCCTTGCCCGGCGCCAGCAGCCTTGATCTGCCTCAACAACGAGGCCAAAGGCCGGGGCGCATGACAGCGCGGCGTCGGTCAATTTCCGTTTGGAGGTTCGGACGGATAACGGCCCGGGCGCGCCACCCGTAAATTTCCCAAGTGCGGACCGTCAGCTGCCGTCGTTAAGTCGTGCGGTCGTGGGGTCGCACCATGAAGACACCGAAGCCGAAGCAATGGGCCGAGCAGGAGGTTCGACGGCTGGTCACGCTGGCCCGGCAGGGCATTGGGGTATCGAAGATTGCCGCCGAACTGGGCCGCCACGCCGGATCAGTCAGGCGAATGGCGCGAGCGAAAGGAATATTGTTGAAGAAATAGTCGCCGGTAGGGCAGGCGCTGCCTGATCGACGAGGCGCGTGGACGGCGCCCTACAGCCCGAAGCCTCGGCCGATGTCCCGCACAAGGCTGGGCGCAGCCTCAGTATTGCGACCATGGGAGAGCGCTCGATCGAGCCGAGACAAGATGCCTTTTCCGAAGAGCGCTATAGCGATGCTTCTGAGCATGGTTGTGGATCGGGTTTGAACGATGCTGCGAAAGTTCAAAACGGCCCCAGCCGCAGGATGGGGTAACAGCCGGGGCCGGCATTCCCATTCCAATGTGCCGCATCGGCGGTGGGCGGCACTCTTCAGGTTAGGCACACAGAAGCTAACAAATTATTCTGTTTCGCTCTCACCTCGCGTCGGCCGTGGCCGATTGTATCATAGCGTGCTCACGGTGAAGCGGTGAGCGAACCGAGCAATGGTCGACATGCTCGAGCGGCGCATCATTGGCCAAGTGCTCCCAATATTCAGCTTCCGCGAGTAGTTTCCAACCTCGATCCGGATGACGCGCGGCTGTCTGACGGCACAATAATGCCATCGCGCGCAGGCGACCCGCAGTATCCATCTGCTCCTCCCATTATATTCTTGTTGATTGCACCCTATTTTCTTTTTTTGCGTCGGAGTCATTACGATTATGTCGCAAAACTAATTTCCACTTTTCGAAGCGCGACTCGACTTTCGTTGCGGCTACAAATCGCGCATCGAACACAACTGGCGCAATTCAGCTCGTATCGGTAGATCGAGACCGGACCATCAGGCTTCGTGCTTACTAATCAGAACTGGCAAGAACGGCGAGATACTCGCGCCCGTCCGTCGGCGATGGGTTCCGCAAGAGCTCGAACTACCACCACGCGTCGGGCTCTCCGCGGCGATTGCCATGGTGTGGACCAGGTCTAGGTCCGCTCGATGAGCACCCGCTCCATGATGATCGTGCGTTCGTCCCCATAATAGCTGTCGCGCACGGCATTGAACCCCAGTCGCGCATAGAAGGTCTCTGCAGTGACCGATGAAGGGACCGTCAAGGACGGAATGTTCCGCTCGCGCGCCGTGCGCTCGATCTCGGCCATCAGCAGCTTGCCGATCCCGCGGGCCTGAACGTCCGGAGCAACGAAGACTGTGCGGACGACGCTTCCGTCGAGGCTTGCCGTTCCGACCAGGCGGCCGCCGATCGTGGCGACGAAAACGGTACGCTGCCCGATCAGCCGGCGCACGGCATCCGGGCCGAAGCTGGGCTCGATCCGCGCGATGATCTCCGCCGTATAGTCCTTCGCATTCGTTTCGCGCAGCGCACGCAAGATGACCGCGCTGATGGCCGCGGCGTCATCGTCGAGCGCGGGCCGGATGCTGCATTCCATGAACTGCTCCGCCGAAGCTTCGCGAATGACTGGATTTGAGCCCGCCTCACGGCGCGGCAATCGGCGGATTTTCAACGACCCGTCACTCGATCACGTCGTCCGTCAGCACGAGGATGGTGGGCGGGATCGTCACGCCAAGCGCCCGCGCGGTCTTGAGATTGACGGCCAGTTCGAATTTGGTTGGCAGCTGGATTGGCATACTTGCCGGCTTTTGTCCCTTCAGGATCAGATCAACATAGCCCGCGGCGCGACGAAACAGGTCGCCGATGTCGGCACCATAGCTGATCAGAGCGCCGGCGTGGGCGAACTCCTTCTGCTGGCCGATGACGGCGATCTTCATGTCGATGCCGATACGGCAAATTGCGTCCTGCATCGCGGCAGTCATGTAGTCGCGAATGACGATCACGGCGTTGCCGCCGGCGGCCGCGAGCATGTTGAATTGCTCGGCAACCGCCGCCGGCGATGCGCTCGTCAGTCCGAGGCGCACCGGTTCGAGCCCGGCGCGTCGTGCTTCCTCGATGGTCTGCGCGCCCCAGGCGCTGAAGGTCGGGTCCGTCGCATTGTTCAAGACGCCGATCCGCTTCAGCGAGGGCAGGATCTCCCGGATCATCTCGATGCGCTTGGCCGACATCTCCTCGCCGAACGCGGCGAAGCCGGTGAGGCTGCCGCCCGGCCGCGCGAGGCTCTGAAACAATTCAGGGTCGCTTTGCACCGCAGGCAGCGCCACGGCGACGACGGGAATATTGGTTTTCCTGATGATCGCGCGTGCTGCGGCCGGGCCGGGCGAAAGCAGCACGTCCACCTGTCTGGCCACGAGGTCGTCGATCAATGCAAGGCCCCGCGACACATCGCCGGCCGTCGAGTGGGCCTCGATGACGATGGTGCGGCCCTCCACGTAACCCAGCTCGGCAAGCGCCTTCCGGAACGGAACGAGCACCGCATTGTCGATATCAGGCGTGGCAAATCCGACGAATCCCACGACCGGAATGCGCTTTTGGGCCAAGGCTTCGCGCGCCGATATCGCCGTCATTCCCAAGAAGCTCAGAAACGTCCGCCGCCTCATTTCGCCTCTCGCGATGCCAGAACGATCTGATCACAAGGGAATGCTACACCAAGATAATCGGTGCCAGAAGGCAGGAAGTAGGATGACAGAGGGAGGCGAAATCCATCAAACTTACATTTATGCAAATTCAGATCCGGCAATCGCCACTATCCGGTGTCACGCCGTCGCGCGGCTAAGATCGAGCGATGGCCTGCGCCGCGTCGGAAAACTCAGCGCCACCGCGACCGCCGCAAGCCCGATCGCGAAGGAGCCGGCGTGCAGCCAGGTGTATTGCTGGAAAGTATCGAACACGATCCCGCCGGCCCAGGGCCCGAGCGCCATGCCGAGGCTGGCGAAGGCCGACACGGCACCGAACACCGTGCCCATAATGCGCGCGCCGAAGAACTCGCGGACCAGCACCGCATAGAGCGGCATCACCCCACCATAGGCGAGGCCGAACACGACCGAGAGCGCGTAGAACTCGCCGAGCTGCGCCACCGCCAGATAGGTCGCAATGCACATCGCCTGCACGAACAGCCCGCCGACAAGGACCGGTTTCGCGCCGATGCGATCGGCCAGCGCGCCCAGCAGCAGGCGTCCGCCGAGGCCTGAGACGCCGGCGACGCTATAGACCGTCACTGCCGTGAGCGGAGCGATGCCGCAGACCATCGCATAGGACACCATGTGGAAGATCGGGCCGGAATGCGCCGCGCAGCAGGCGAAATGCGCCGCTGCGAGCGCGATGAATTGCGGCGTGCGCAGCGCCTGCGCCGCGCCCATCTCGACCTCCGGCACAGCGTCCGTCGTTGCGGAGCCCGCGGCTGGTGGCGCCGGACGCACCAGGAAGCAGGCGGGGATCAACAGCGCCCACGAAGCGATGCCGATTGTCAGCATCGCGGTGCGCCAATCATAGGCCGTGATCAGCCAGCTCGCGGCCGGCGCGACCGTCACCGGCGACACGCCCATGCCGGCCGAGACCAGCGCCACGGCGAGGCTGCGGTTCTTTTCGATCCAGGCGCTCGCGAGCGCCATCATCGGTGCATAGAAGCTGCCCACGGCGATCCCGATCAGCACGCCGAAGCAAAGCTGGAATTGCCACAGGCTTGCGGCCTGGCTCGCTGTGACGAGACCTAGTCCCAGCAGAACGCTTCCCGAGAGCACCACGATACGGGTGCCGAACCGGTCCGATAGCGTGCCCCATAGGAATGCGGCGAATCCCATAAAGAGGAAATCCAGCGTCGCGGCAGCCGACACCCCGGCGCGCGACCAGCCCATCGCCTCCGAGATCGGCTGCAGGAACACCGCCAGCGACAGCATCGTGCCGAACCCGATGCAGGTCATCAGCGCGCCCGCGGCGACAACGACCCAGCCATAGTCGAAGCGTGACGGCTTGCTCATGCGTTTCCTTGGGCGCTCTTGCTCTTGTTGATGCTGCGCGGGAGGGATGGTGACTGATCCGCGGGGCGAGAGCAAGACGGGTTGCCACCGCAGGCTGACACGGCCCGCCTGCAATGATAGCATGCCACGCGTCACCAGCCTGCGATGTTGTTCTCGTGAAGCGCACACCCACCAACGTGCGGGGAGGCAAGTGCAATGAACTGGGGAGCGTCGTTTAGGCCGCGCGGGTGCCGCCGGCTTTTCCTGCCCGTCATTTTTGCATCCGCGATCTGGTCGCCGCTGGCGTGCGCGCAGGACGTCCGAAGCGCGCCCGCCGCGCCGGGGCCGGTCTTTTCGGAGAGCGGTCCCGATGCCGAGCTCTACGGTGCGGCTGAGGGCTATCCGGTCGGCACGCGGGGCGCCGCTCCCCCGCTCGACAAGCTCGTCGGCAGCTACAGCCATTTCGGCGAGATCTATCCCTCGCGCCGGGTCGCTCGCGCGACGGCGCCCTGGCAATTCAAGCGCGCGCCGGAGCCACAGGTCACCTACAGTCTTGGCACCGAAAAGCTCGGCATTGCGGACTACCTCAAGCGCAACCCGGCGACGGGCCTCCTGATCGCCAGGGACGACACCATCCTGTACGAGCACTATCAATATGCACGGACCGACCACCACCGCTTTGTCTCGATGTCCATGGCCAAGACGCTGGTGGCCATGCTGGTCGGGATCGCGGTCTCGGAGGGACGGATCAAGTCGATCGACGACCTCGTCTCGACCTATGTCGGCGGCCTTGCAGGCACGGAATATGGCAACACGTCCATCCGCGCCTTGTTGAACATGTCATCGGGCGTCGAATTCTCGGAAGTCTATGACGGGAACGACGACATCGCCCGGCTTGGGCGGGCCTTGTTCGCCGGCCCGCCGAAAGATCCCGCCGCCATCGTCGCGCAGTTCAACACGCGGACCGCGCCGCCAGGCACTAAATTCCACTATGCCAGCGTTGAAACGGAGATCCTTGGCTTGGTCCTGCGCGCCGCCACGGGCACGCCGGTCGCCGACTATCTCCGCGACCGGATCTGGGACCCCATCGGCACCGAGGCCGATGCCTCCTGGGTGATCGACGGCAGCGGGCAGGAGATCGCCTATTGCTGCTTCAACGCGACCTTGCGCGATTATGCGCGCCTGGCCCGGTTGCTCGCCCATGACGGCGCCTGGGAAGGCCGGCAGCTGATCCCCCGGCAGTGGCTGCTGGATGCCACGACCGTCAGGCCAGAGGACGGTCATCTCGCTCCGCGCGTGGCCACGCGCTATTTCGGCTACGGCTATCAGGTGTGGCTCCTCCCGGGCGAGCAGCGGCGATTTGCCTTGCTCGGCATCCGCGGTCAGCTCATCCTGGTCGATCCAGCCTCCAAGCTCGTCATGGTGCACACGGCCGTTCGTCAAAAGCCGAACGAACCCGGAGCCTTCAGGGAGCCGCTCGCGTTATGGTCTGCTGTGCTGCAGCAGCTCGGGCAATGACGAATTGCTGACGCCTGCCAATGGCATCCAGCCGCGCTGGCGCGGTCGGTCGCGTCGGAAAGCCGCGGCGGCATTGAACCTGTCCGGCTTCCGGGAGCACCAACGGCGCGTAGGTCCCTGATGTCAGCGACGAGGGAAGGCGCGATGAAGGCTCTGAAAGCATCGATCTGTGTTGCAGTCACAGCGCTCGCCTTGAGCCTGTCGTTCGGCGTGCCATCCCATGCTGAAGAGGACGAGGCGGGCACGCTCACGCGGCAGATGAAAGAGCTTTATCGGGCCGGGAAGTACATGGAAGCACTGCCTCTGGCCCAGAAGTCGCTGGCCCTTCGCGAGAAGGAGTTCGGCCCTGATGATGCGCAGGTCGCGACGCCGCTGAACGACCTCGGCACGATCCATTACAATCTCGGCCAATACGCCGTTGCCGAACCGCTGTACAAGCGCGCGCTGGCCATTGACGAGAAGACGCTCGGTCCGAATCATGCCGAAGTCGCGATGGTGCTGAACAATCTCGGCGACCTCTATCGTGCGGAAGAGCGTTACGCCGAAGCGGAGCCGGTGCTCAAGCGGTCGATCGCCATTCACGAGAAAAGCGGTGGTCCATCGATCGTGATGGCGTTGAGCAATCTCGGCGCTGTCTACAGCCATCAGGGCCGGTACGATCAGGCCATACCGCTGTTCAAGCGAGGCCTCGCGGTGCTGCAGAAGGCGCTCGGTCCTGACGATCCCGAAGCGACGGTGCTGATGAACAATTTGGCCGACGCCTATATCAATCGCCATCGCTATGCCGATGCCGAGCGGCTGCTGAAGCGGTCGATGGCGGTGACCGAGAAGGCGTTCGGCCCGGATCATCCCGACATCGCGCAGGCACAGAACAATCTGGCTGCGCTCTACGGGCGTCAGGGCCGTAACGCGGAGGCCGAGCGGCTGTTCAAGCGGTCGGCGGCCACTTTCGAGAAAACCCTCGGCCCCAACCATCCGGATCTCGCCGGCGTTCTGGAAAACCTCGCCGGTCTCTACAAGTATCAAGGCCGCTATGCCGATGCCCAGCAGGTCCTGAAGCGGTCGATGGCCATCCGAGGGAAGACGAGGCCGATCTGAAGGGCAGCGGGAGGATGGTTGCGATCTGACGAATAGCGAAGTTGGGATCGAAAGCCATCGAACCTCATGTCGGATCGCCAGCGAGTATCGCTATAGCAATGAATGAGGCTTGATTGTTCCAATGACGGAGGTGCGCTCCCTCTCGCTGGCGGGCAGGGCTATCGCATGTGAGAGTTTCTCCCTGCGGCCATCCTTCGAGACGCCCGCTTGAGCGGGCTCCTCAGGATGAGGGCGGAGTCCGCGGCAGCAGCTTCAAACGGGCACCGACGCCAATGAGCCTCATCCTGAGGAGACGCGTCAGCGTCGTCTCGAGGCGTGCGCGCAGGCACACTTCGCTTGCCCACACCACAACTTCTCCAACTTTTTTGGCACATTGACGCCGGACCATGTCGGCATGGGCCGGTCTCGATCGTCCTCGGGTCGACACGTCCCGGACGTGCTGGAAATGGACCCGGCACACGTGGCGAGATTCCGTCAATTCGAGCGTCAAAGTCGCAACTGGAGCAATGCCCATGAGGATCACCGTCGAAACCAGCGTAGCCGCCCCGATCGATCAGGTCTGGCGTGCCTATACGACGCCAGCCGACATCGTGAAGTGGAATGCCGCGTCCGACGACTGGCATACGACCAGTGCGACGGTCGACCTGCGGGACGGCGGCGCCTTCTCGTCGCGGATGGAGGCCAAGGACGGCAGCATCGGCTTCGACTTCGCCGGCACCTACACCAAGATCGTCGAGCACAAGCGGATCGAATACGCGTTCGGCGATCGAAAGGCCGAGGTCGAGTTCGTGCCCGGCCCGAAGAGTGTTGTCGTCCGTGTCGTCTTCGACGCCGAAACCACGCACTCGGTCGAACAGCAGCAGGGCGGCTGGCAGGCGATCCTCGACAATTTTGCGCGATACGTCGAGGCAAAGAGGAAATCGTGATCGATTAGCAGCGAACGTGGATGCCTGCATCGCACCCGCTGCGATGCAGGTGCCATGCTTCAGCGCGGCCATGAAGCTTCCTGCGGCATGTCGACCTTGCCGAATTGCCGCATCTTCTTCTTGCCTTCGCGTGCCGCTAAGATCGAACTATTTCTTGTTGCCCATGTGATGAGGCGACGACGTGCCGGGGCCGCCCGTGTAGTGATGACCGCCTGATTGAGCGTTGGCAGAGGTGCCGGTCTTTTCTTTCTTCCCCATGTGGTGCGGAACTTCTGTCTTGGGTCCGCCGCTGTAGTGATGGTCGTTCTTTTCCTTGTCGGTGGATTGAGCCGTGGCGGGTACGGCCAGCAGGGAAACAATGCCGATTGTGGCGAGAAGCGTCTTGGTGATCATGTTCGGTCCTCCAGGTTGCGAAGGTCCACGATACGCATCGGCGCAACGTCGGTCTTGACGAATCTCAAGGTACGATCGGTTGCTAATTGTCTCGCGCGCTCAGCTCCCGCGAGCCTTTGATCTGCGTCAAAAGCGATGGCGGCGGTGCTCCTATGCTGCGGGGATCGAGAGGAGCGCGCCCATGCCGGTGCAGGATCATTCCGCTTATCGACAGCGGCATGCCGCGGGCATGTCCATGAGAGCCAAGGCTGGCCTGGTCCTGATCGGATTCCTGGCCATCGCCGGCGTGCTGCTGTTCAGCGAGCACAGGGCTCACGTGCTGGGGCTCCTGGTCTGGCTGCCGCTCCTTGCCTGTCCGCTGATGCATTTCTTCATGCATGGCGACCATGGTCACCGTCACGGTGGCGGCCGGCCAAACGATTCGAGGAGCGCGTGATGCACGACATTCCGCCTGCTTACGGCCTCTGGAGCCTCGTCACCGTCAACTCGGCGGTGTTCATCCTGTTTTCCTACAGCTTCTTCAAGCCGCAGACCTCGCGCGACTGGCGCTCCTTCGGCGCCTTCAGCGCGTTCCTGGTGGCGCTGTTCGCGGAGATGTACGGTTTTCCGCTCACCATCTATTTCCTGTCGGGTTGGCTGCAGTCGCGCTACCCGAACGTCGACTGGTTCTCGCACGACGCCGGTCATCTGCTCGAGATGATGTTCGGCTGGAAGACCAATCCCCACACGGGGCCGTTCCATGTCGTCAGCTTCATCTTCATCGGCGCCGGGTTCATCCTGATCTCCCTCGCCTGGAGGACGCTGTACGAGGCGCAGCAGACCCGGAGCCTCGCCACCACCGGTCCTTACAGCTACGTCCGGCATCCGCAATATGTCGGCTTCGTGCTGGTGATGTTCGGCTTCCTGTTGCAATGGCCGACGATTCTGACCTTGGCGATGTTTCCGGTGTTGACCGTCATGTACGTGAAGCTCGCCAGGGACGAGGAGCGTGAGGCCCGGAGCGAGTTCGGCGAGGCCTATGCCCGGTATGCCGCGCAGGTGCCGGCCTTCATTCCCCATCTCAACCGGCGATCCGGTCATAGCTCTTCTGGCGGCTATCGTCACGGCTGACCTTCGCGAGGAGATGCCTGCAAACGGCGCTAGCTTTAAAGGACGTCAATGAGCGTTCCCGTCTTCACCGCAAAGGCGCTGACTAAGATCTATGTCTCCGGCGAGGTGATGGTGCATGCCCTCAACGAGGTCGACCTCGACATTCCCGAGAAGGAAGTGGTCGTGCTGCTCGGCCCCTCCGGCAGCGGCAAGACGACGTTGCTCAACATCATGGGCGGCCTCGACCGTCCGACCAGCGGCCGGCTGTTCTTCCGCGATCTGGACCTAACGGACCTGGAGGACCGCGAACTCACGAAGTACCGCCGCGATCACGTCGGCTTCGTCTTCCAGTTCTACAATCTGGCGCCCAGCCTCACGGCCTACGAAAACGTCGCGCTGGTCACCGAAGTCGCCAAGAATCCGATGCGGCCGGCCGACGCCCTCGCGCTGGTCGGACTCGAAGCGAGGATGCATCACTTTCCCGCCCAGCTCTCCGGCGGCGAGCAGCAGCGCGTCGCCATCGCCCGCGCGATCGCGAAGCGGCCGGCGGTGCTGCTCTGCGACGAGCCGACCGGGGCGTTGGATTCGAAGACCGGCATCCGCGTCATCGAGGCGCTGCTTGGCGTCAACCGGCAGCTCGGGACCACTACAGTCATCATCACCCACAACGCCAGCATCCAGGAGGTCGCCGACCGAGTGCTGTTCTTCGCCGACGGCCGCATCTCCCGCATCCGGACCAACGAGGCCCGGCGGGAGGCCGCCGAGCTCACCTGGTGACGACATGAAGGTGCTAGACATCAAGCTGCTTCGTGACGTCAGACGGCTCTGGGCGCAGGTGCTCGCGGTCGCGCTGGTCCTCGGCGGCGGGGTTGCGACTCTGGTGCTCGCGGTGGGCTCGCACCGATCGCTGGAGGAGACCCGGATCGCTTATTACGAGCGTTACGGCTTTGCCGATGTGTTCGCGCAGGCGAAGCGGGCACCGAAGGCGCTCACCGACAGGATCGGCGAGATCCCAGGAGTCGCCGCCATCGACACCCGTATCGCCAAGCCGGCGCTACTCGACATTCCCGGTTTCTCCGCGCCGGCCAGCGCGCAGTTCGTTTCGCTGGCCGACACGGGTGAGCAGCATCTCAACCGGCTCTACATGCGCTCCGGGCGGTTCCCGGCGCCGGGACGGACTGAAGAGGTCGTCGTCAACGAGCCGTTCGCTCGGGCGCACGGTTTCGTCGAGGGGGCGCGGTTCTCCGCCATCCTCAACGGCAGGAAGCGCGAGCTCGTCATCGTCGGCATCGCGCTGTCGCCCGAGTTCGTTTACACGGTCGGACCGGGCGACCTGATGCCGGACGATCGCCGCTATGCCATCGTCTGGATGTCGGAGAAGGTGCTTAGCGCTGCCTACGATCTCGACGGCGCCTTCTCGGCGGTCGCGGTCAAGCTGCAGCCCGGCGCCTCCGAGCGCGATGTGGTCCGGCGACTGGACGCCCTGCTCGATCCTTATGGCGGGCAGGCGGCGCATGGCCGCAAGGACCAGACCTCACACGCCTGGCTCGATCATGAACTCGACATGCTCAACAACATGAGCCGCACGCTGCCGCCGATCTTCCTGCTGGTCGCGGCCTTCCTCGTCAATCTCACCATGACCCGGCTGGTCGCGCTCGAGCGCGAGCAGATCGGCCTGCTGAAGGCGCTGGGTTATTCAGACGGCAGCATCGTGCTGCACTATTTCAAGTTCGTTGCCTTCATCGTCGTGGTCGGCATCGTGTTGGGCGGCATCGTGGGCACCTGGCTCGGTTTGCACGTCACCGCGCTGTTCGGCGACTTCTTCCACTTTCCGTTCCTGGTGTTCGCGAAGGCACCGGACGTTTATCTCACGGCAGGTGCGCTTAGCGCGGCGGCTGCGGCGATCGGCGCATTCCGTGCGTTGCGCGAGGTGGTGAAGCTGCCCCCGGCCGTCGCCATGCAGGCGCCGGCCCCGCCGGTCTATCGCCGGCTGCTTTCGGCGCGCATCCAGCTCGACCGGATCGTGTCGCAGCCGACGCTGATGATGATCCGCAACATCGCCCGGCATCCGGTACGGGCCTTCTTCACGGCGCTCGGCATGGCGCTGGCCACCGCGATCCTAGTCGTCTCGCTGTTCACGCGGGACAGCATGGAGCATCTGACCGATGTGACCTACTTCCTCGCCGACCGGCAGGACGCAACCATCGGCTTTGCCGAGAAGCGGATCGCAAATGTCGTGGAGCAGGTGAGCCGGCTTCCGGGCGTTCTCGCCGCCGAGCCGTTCCGCGAGGTGCCGGTCCGGATCCGCCACGGCAACGTCGAACGGCGCATCGTCATCAGCGGCCGACCGGCTGCTGCCCACCTCAGGCGCATCATCGACGTCGAGCTTCGGCCGGTCATCCTGCCGGAGACGGGCCTCGCCATCTCCGGCATGCTCGCGCATATCCTCGGCGTCGGACTAGGCGATAGCGTCGAGCTCGATCTGTTGGAGGGCGCCAGGCGATCCGTGACGGTGCCGGTCGTCGCGACCGTCGAGGACTACTTCGGGATTAGGGGCATGATGGAGATCGAGGCGTTGCACAAGCTGATGCGCGAGGCGCCCGTCGTCACTAGCGTCAATCTCAGCCTCGACGAGAACCGGACGGAGGACTTCTACACGGCGGTGAAGTCCATACCGACGGTCGGCGGCGTGGCGCTGCAGCGCGTTTCGCTGGCGAACTTCCGCAAGACCGTCGCGCTGCTCGTCACCACGATGGCGAGTATCTACACGGGCCTTGCCGGCGTGATCGCGTTCGGCGTCGTCTACAACAATGCGCGCATTTCGCTGTCCGAACGGGCGCGCGAACTGGCCAGCCTGCGCGTGCTCGGCTTCACGCGCGGCGAGGTGCTGCGCATCCTGCTGCTTGAGCTCGCCATCCTCACCCTGATCGCCCAACCGCCCGGTTGGCTGATGGGCTACGGCCTCGCCTGGGTAATGAAAACGAACCTCGCCGGCGAGTTGATGCGCGTCCGCCTCGTCGTCGAGCACTCGACTTACGTGATCGCCACGTCCGTCGTGGTGCTGGCCGCCATCGTTTCCGCCGCCGTGATCCGAGAACGCATCGACAGATTGGACCTTGTTGCGGTCCTCAAGACGCGAGATTAGCCATGCCCGCCAACTGGACCAAACGCATCATCGGCGCCGCGCTCGCTGCTGCGATCCTCGCAGGGCTCGCTTGGTTCGCCTGGCCCCGACCGGTTCTGGTCGATCTCGCGACCGTCGCGAAGGGGCCGATCGAGGTCACGGCGGACGACGACGGCAAGACCCGCGTGCGCCACGTCTACACGGTGTCGGCGCCGATCGCGGGCAAGGTCTTGAGAATCTCGCATCCGCTCGGCGAGCAGGGGCCTTCGCTCCATGTCGGCGACGACGTCGTCGCTAACCAGACCGTCGCCCTGATGCAACCGACGCTGCCCGGCTTCATCGATGCGCGATCGCGCGATCAGCTGCAGGCGGAGGTCCTGGCCGCAGACGCCGCGATCCAGCAGCAGGAAGCTGAAGTGCAGCGGATCGAAGCCGCGCTGGATTTTTCGCGGACCGAGTTCCAGCGGGTGCAGACGCTGTTGCGGACGCAATCCACCTCGGCCCAGGCATACGACAAGGCGAAATTCGAGGTCGCCACCAACGAGGCCGCCCTGAGAGGTGCCAAGGCCCAGGTCGAGATGCGCCGCGCAGTGCGGACCAGCCTGGCGGCCCGGCTGATGGACCCGGCAAGCGCTATCCCGCCCGCGGAGCCGACCTGCTGCATCCGTGTGCTGGCGCCGACAAGCGGACGGGTATTGAAGATCATCCAGGACAGCGAGACGACGGTTCTGCCCGGGACGCCGCTGGTTGATATCGGCGACCCGTTCGATCTCGAGGTCGTGGCCGACCTGCTCTCGACTGACGCGGTCCAGATCAAGGTCGGCGCGCCGGTCCGGATCGATGGCTGGGGCGGTCAGCCCATCGCGGGAAAGGTGGTCCGGGTCGACCCGGCCGGTTTCCTGAAAGTCTCCGCACTCGGCACCGAGGAGCAGCGGGTCCGCGTGACCATCGATTTCACCGACCCGCCCGAGAAGTGGGGCACGCTCGGGCACGACTATCGTGTTATCGTTCACGTGACGACATGGAGCGCGACCGAGTCGCTGACCGTGCCGGTGAGCGCTTTGTTCCGAAAAGGCGACCAATGGGCGGTTTTCGCCGACGAGAACGGCCGTGCAAGAACTGTCCCGGTCCGCATCGGCCACCGGAATAACCGCGTGGCCGAAGTTCTCTCCGGACTAGCTGCAGGTGATCGCGTCGTGTTGCACCCGAGCGACCGGATCATCGAGGGCATCAGGATCGCGAAGAGGGGCGAGGAATAGATACACGGCTGAGAGGCAAGCGTTCGATGATGCCACCATACCCCTGTTTTGCCCGACGGGTCAAACCGAGTTCGTAAAATCGAAAAAGCACAATGCCGCCAAGGGGGCGGCTACTGTGCATGGGGTTGTTTTCGCACTTTTTGTTTGCCGTCGGGAGAGCGCCTGTTTGCCGGCCTGGGCGACCCGGCTGGCCCGTCCCGAGCCTCGCCTCAGCTGTCGACCTTCAGCGCGGCAATAAAAGCTTCCTGCGGGATGTCGACCTTGCCGAACTGCCGCATCTTCTTCTTGCCCTCCTTCTGCTTCTCCAGAAGTTTTCGTTTACGCGTGATGTCGCCGCCGTAGCATTTCGCGGTGACGTCCTTGCGCAGCGCGCGCACCGTCTCGCGCGCGATCACCTTGCCGCCGATCGCCGCCTGGATCGGGATCTGGAACATGTGCGGCGGGATCAGCTCCTTCATCTTCTCGACCATGGCGCGGCCGCGCCCTTCCGCGCGGGTGCGGTGGACCAGCATCGAGAGCGCATCGACCGGCTCGGCATTGACCAGGATCTGCATCTTGACGAGATCGGCCGGCTTGTAGTCGGTGAGATGATAGTCGAACGAGGCGTAGCCCTTGGAGACCGATTTGAGGCGGTCGTAGAAGTCGAACACGACCTCGTTGAGCGGCAGGTCGTATTTCACCATGGCGCGGGAGCCGACGTAAGTGAGCTCCTTCTGCGCGCCGCGGCGGTCCTGGCACAGCTTCAAGACGCTGCCGAGATATTCGTCGGGCGTGAGGATCGTCGCCTCGATCCAGGGCTCGTCGATCTCGGCGATCTTGACGACATCAGGCATGTCGACGGGATTGTGGATCTCGATCTCCTGGCCGTCGGTGAGCTTCATCTTGTAGATCACGCTCGGCGCGGTCGCGATCAAATTGAGATCGAATTCGCGCGACAGCCGCTCCTGAATGATCTCGAGGTGGAGAAGCCCGAGGAAGCCGCAGCGGAAGCCGAAGCCGAGCGCAGCCGACGTCTCCATCTCGAAGGAGAAGCTGGCGTCGTTGAGGCGCAGCTTGCCCATCGCGGCGCGCAGCGTCTCGAAGTCGTCGGCGTCGACCGGGAACAGGCCGCAAAACACCACCGGGATCGCCGGCTTGAAGCCCGGCAGCATCTCGGCGACCGGCTTCCTGTCGTCGGTGATGGTGTCGCCGACGCGGGTGTCGGCGACTTCCTTGATCGCGGCGGTGATGAAGCCGATTTCGCCGGGGCCGAGCTCCTCGACCTGCTGCATCTTCGGCGTGAAGAAGCCGACGCGCTCGACGTCATAGGCCGCGCCCGTGCCCATCATGCGCACGCGCTGGCCCTTCTTCATCGTGCCGTCGACGATGCGCACCAGCACGACGACGCCGAGATAGACGTCGTACCAGCTGTCGACCAAGAGCGCCTTCAGCGTGGCGTCGCGATCGCCCCTCGGCGGCGGCAGGCGGTTGACGATGGCTTCCAGCACGTCGGGGATGCCGAGGCCGGTCTTGGCCGAGATCATCACCGCATCCGAGGCATCGATGCCGATGACGTCCTCGATCTGCTGCTTGACCTTCTCGGGCTCGGCCGCGGGCAGGTCGACCTTGTTCAGGACCGGGACAATCTCGTGATTGTTGTCGAGCGCCTGGTAGACGTTGGCGAGCGTCTGCGCCTCGACGCCCTGGCTGGCGTCGACCACGAGCAGGGAACCCTCGCACGCCGCCAGCGACCGCGAGACCTCGTAGGCGAAGTCGACATGGCCGGGCGTGTCCATCAGGTTGAAGATGTAGTCCTTGCCGTCCTTGGCGCGGTAGGCGAGGCGCACCGTCTGCGCCTTGATCGTGATGCCGCGCTCGCGCTCGATGTCCATGGAATCGAGCACCTGTTCCTTGCCCGCCATCTCGCGGTCGGAGAGGCCGCCGGTCATCTGGATCAGGCGGTCGGCCAGCGTCGATTTGCCATGGTCGATATGGGCGACGATGGAGAAATTGCGGATGTTGGAAATAGGGACGGTCGTCATGGGCGCGGGATACCACTCACATCCCCGTGCGGCAACCATATTGCTGTATTTTCAGGGCCTTTGTTCACGCCAAGCTGATTCCATGACGGGCCAAAACGCGCTACGCACGGCCATGTCCACGACCTCTCTTCCCACTGCCGGAGCGCGGGCAAAGACCCGCTTGAGTTACAACCGCTTCCGGGCCTTCCTGGTTGCCTGTGCGGTCCGCCCCGAGGCGCGCCTGTGGCTGGTGATCCAATTTGCCATCCTGCATGCGGTGCTCTGGACCTTCATCCTGATCAATCTTAAGGCGGCGCAGGACGTTCATATGGACGTCGCAGAAGCCTGGGGCTGGGGCCAGAAATTCCTCTGGGGCTATGGCAAGCACCCGCCGTTGTCGGGCTGGGTGGCCGGCCTCTGGTTCAAGGCGCTCCCGGCGGCGGACTGGGCGACCTATGCGCTGGCGATGACGACGGTGAGCGTCGGCATGGTGATCTGCTGGCTGATCGCCTTGCGCGCGGTGGATGCGCGCCGCGCGTTCCTGGTCGTGGTGATGATCGCGCTCTACCCGATCTTCAATTTCAAGGGCTTCAAGTACAACCCGGACCTGCTGCAGCTCGTCACGCTGCCGCTCCTGGTGCTCGCTTATCTCAACGCCTTCGAGAAGCGGAGCTGGCAATCCGGAATCCTGCTCGGGCTTGCCGGCGCGCTGGCGCTGATGACCAAATATTGGGTGCTGACCATGATCGGCGCGATCGGCCTCGCCGCGCTGATCCATCCCGACCGGTTGCGCTTCCTGTCGTCGCCCGCGCCGTGGGTCGCGATTGCCACGATGGTCGCGGCGATGATCCCGCACCTCGTCTGGCTGGCGGATGCGCATTTCGTGCCGCTGACCTATGCCGGCGACACCTACAGCCTTCAGGACAAGGCCCAGGTGCATCAGCTCGTCGCGGGCTATGTGCTGCACAACTTCGCGCTGCTGGCATTGCCGGTGGCGCTCGCGGCGCTGGCCATGGCGCTGGTGCCGCCATGGGGCAGATTGCTGCTGGCTGCGCCGTCGCGCATCGTCACGCGCGCCTGGGCGCGTGGCGCCAATGCAGGAGTCAATGTCTCGCAGGCGCTGAATGTCTGGATCGTCCAGGTCATCGTCGCAGTCGGCCCGCCGCTCGGCGCGCTCGCCTTCAGCATCTACATGAAGACGGATTGGGGCATCTCGCTGTTCTTCCTGGTGCCGCTCGCACTGGTCGCGATCCCGACGCTGCGCGTGCAGAGCGCCGCGCTGTTCAACATCGCCGCGATCTGGCTCGTGCTCAGCGCCGCGACGCTCGCCGCTTCGCCCTGGATCGCCGCGCGCGAGATGGCGGCCAATGCCGGCAATGCCCAGATCTATGGCGCGCGCTCGGAGCTCGCGCGCGAATTGACCCAGGCCTGGCACACCCGCTTCGGCTCGCGCTGGGCCGTCGTTGCCGGCACGATGGAGCAGATCCAGCCGCTGGTGTTCTACAGCCCGGATCATCCGTCCGCGCTGCTGCCGTTGGAGGCCTGGGATTCCGGACTGACCTCGCGCGACGACGCCAGGAAGTACGGCTTCATCGGCGTGTTCGATCCGACCGACGGCCGCCTGCCCGCGTTCGAGAAATGGGTGTCGGAGGTTGCGCCCAACGCCGAGCGCATCGTGATGACAACGCGCCGCTTCACCAACGGCAAGGCCGGACCGTCGATGAGCTGGAACATCTACTTCGCGCCGCCGGGGAAATGATTTCGTCACCTCTCCCGCAAGTACGGGGCGAGGGAGCGCACCTGGCCGCGTGGTGAGAGAAGGGCCTAAACCCCTTCCTCGTTGAACTTGCTTTCAACGAGCTCCGTGATCGCCGCGAGCGCGGCTTCGGCGTCGGTCCCCGCCGCCGCCACCGTGATCGTCGTGCCGGGACCCGCGGCGAGCATCATCAAGCCCATGATCGAGGTGCCGCCGACGGTCTCGCCGCCGCGCGTCACCCACACCTGCGCATCGAAGCGCTCGACCGCCTGGACGAATTTCGCCGAGGCGCGCGCATGCAGGCCGCGCTTGTTGATGATCAGGAGATCCTTGGAGATCGCGCCCGCGGGCACGCCGGTCGCGGCTTGTGGCGCCTCCTCGCTCATTTGCCGGCGAGCACCCGGCTGGCGATGGTGACGTATTTGCGGCCAGCTTCCTGCGCCATCGCGATCGCGTCGGGCAGCGGTCGCTCCTCGCGCACCTTGGCAAGCTTGACCAGCATGGGCAGGTTGATGCCCGCGAGCACTTCGACCTTGGGCCGGCTCATGCAGGATATTGCCAGGTTCGACGGCGTGCCGCCGAACATGTCGGTGAGGATCGCAACGCCGTCGCCGGAATCGACGCGGTTGACCGCCTCGATGATGTCGCTTCGGCAGAGATCGGAATCATCTTCGGCGCCGATCGTGATCGCTTCGATTTGCTTTTGTGGGCCCATGACATGCTCAAGCGCTGCCTTGAATTCGTCGGCAAGGCGCCCGTGGGTCACAAGTACTAGACCAATCATCGGAAAACTCCTCGCGGGCGCTTTTGGTGCACCGCACGAACGCGCCACTTTGACCATCCAGAGCCCCCGCGCAAGAGGGGATGTTGCGTATCTCCCTGAATCTAGACGGATGGATGAGGGGAGCTGCGCCGGTCTATTCGGTCGCGATAGTGGGGTTCATATGGTTACCATTTCCCTTCAAACAATCGCCTGATGGGTTAACGGAAGATGAACTCTTGGTAGTGGTCAAGGCCGCAACAACCAGGGGAAGGGGCGAATAGTCGCGGGCAACAGGGATTCGCGGTATTTCGACACCAAAAATGCTGGTTTTCAGGGCTTCAGCCGGCGGCAGGCGCTCCGCGTCGACTGCGGCCAGATCGACCACGAGACCGACAGTCGCATGCTCCACGAAGTCGCAGCGGCGGATTCCGAGGCCCCGGATCTCGATCAGGCCCGCCAGGCGAGGCGCGGGGCGGACCTCAATTTCGTGGCCGAGTGTCGCCAGATGGACACGGTCGTCACCGACCAGAACGGCCCTTTCCACGACGCCCGAGCGCCCCGCCATGATCAGATCGAAGGCAAGCCGCGACTTGCCGGACCCCGAGGGCCCGCGGATCAGCACGGCGTAAGGCCCGACCTTGACGGCAGAGGCGTGAACGCTGGGCCCGCCTTCGTTCATAGCGCCGGCAGCCTGACCACGAAGCGCGCACCGGCAATTGTCGGAGTGCCGTCGGCGTCCGGCGGGCCAGGGCGGTTCTCCGCCCAGATCCGTCCGCCATGGGCGTCGACGATCTGCTTGGAGATCGACAGGCCGAGGCCGGAGTTCTGGCCAAAGCCCTGATGCGGGCGGTCGGTGTAGAAGCGCTCGAAGATGCGCTCCAGCGCGTCCTCGCGAATGCCGGGGCCGTCGTCGTCGACCACGATCTCGATCTCGGAGCGAACGCGGCGGCAGGTGAGGCGCACCTTGCTGCCGCGTTCGGAGAAGGATTGCGCGTTGGAGAGCAGGTTGGAGACGACCTGTCCGAGCCGGGAATCGTGGCCGCTCACGGCGAAGGTGTCGGTCGGGCTGCGGCCCTCGAAGCGCGTTTCGACCGCGACGTCGTGGCCGAGCTTGGTTTCGTTGGCGACGGACACCAGCGTCGTCAGCAGCCGGCGCAAATCGACCGGGATCGCATCCTGGCGCTGCAGCTCGGCATCGAGGCGGCTGGCGTCGGAGATGTCGGAGATCAGCCGGTCGAGCCGCTTGACGTCGTGCTCGATCACCTCGAGCAGGCGGGCGCGGCTGTTCTCGTTGCGCGCCAGCGGCAGCGTCTCGACCGCCGAGCGCAGCGAGGTCAGCGGGTTCTTCAATTCATGGGCAACGTCGGCAGCGAACATCTCGATCGCCTCGATGCGGCTGTAGAGCGCGCTGGTCATGTCGCGCAGCGCGCCGGAGAGGTGGCCGATCTCGTCGCGGCGGCGGGTGAAATCGGGAATCTCGATGCGGGCCTTGATGCGGCGGCGGACGCGTTCGGCGCTGTCGGCGAGCCGGCGCACCGGACCTGCGATCGTGCTCGCCAGCAGCAGTGACAGCATGATCATGACGGCGGCGGCGACGCCGCCGACCTTCAGGATGGCGAGGCGCTCGGCGGTGACCATCTGGTCGATGTCGTCGCCTTGCGTCGACAGCATCAAGGCGCCGTGGATCGCGCGCGAGCGCAGCACGGGGACCGCGACCGAGACGATCACCTCGCCGCGTGCGTTGACCCGCACCATCGAGCGTTTCTGGCCCTGCAGAGCGTCGCCCACTTCGGCATAGCCGTTGCCGTTCTCGGGCCCGAGCTCGCGATAGAGCGGCAGGTCGCCGCGGTTCAGCCAGGTGCGCACCGCGACCTTGCCGCGCTCGATGATGCCGGGTTGCTCGGCCGGCGGCGGCAGCGGAAAGCGCAGCACGTTTTCGAGGTTGCGGCTGTCGAGCAGCAGGCTGCCGTTCGGATCGTAGATGCGGGCGCGCGTCTTGGTCGGCGAGATCAAGGTGCGCAGCACCGGCGCGACGCGCTCCGGATTGATCGGGAAGTCCAGCGGCGAATACTCATCCGAGCCGCCATAGGTCTCGCCCGGCTTGAGGTCGAGCAGCCTGTCGGGGTCGATGGTAATGGCGTTGGTCTGCACCGTCGCGGAGGCCGCGATCGCCCCGGCGATGATCTCGGCCTGCACCAGCAGGCTCTGCGCGCGCGCATCGATCAGGCCGGCACGGAATTGCGACAGGTACAGGATGCTCGCCACCAGTGCGACGAGGCCGGCGAGGTTGAGCGAGACGATGCGGCGGGTCAGGCTCGAGAAGGACAGCGCGAAGAAGAACTGCCCGGCGCGTTTCAACCAGTTCAGCGGCCGGAAGCCCTGCGGCTTGTTGTCGGCAACGTGCTCCTGAACGCCGTCGGATGCGATATCCCCGGCGCTCTGGTTAGGGTCAGGCTGCGTTCGGTCAAGCAATGCTTACGCCCGCGTTAGGACGGCCCGTGCGAAGGTCCCCGCATCCTAGAGCGATCCTCGTCCCGATGGAACGAGAACCGGAGATGCTCTCGATCGCCGTGGAGGAGGCGCCCTCAGGCTTCCTTGAAACGGTAGCCGACGCCGTAGAGCGTCTCGATCATCTCGAACTCGTTGTCGACCACCTTGAACTTCTTGCGCAGCCGCTTGATGTGGCTGTCGATGGTGCGGTCGTCGACATAGACCTGGTCGTCATAGGCGGCGTCCATCAGCGCGTTGCGGCTCTTCACTACGCCGGGCCGGGTCGCGAGCGCCTGCAGGATGAGGAATTCGGTCACGGTGAGCGTCACCGGCTCGTTCTTCCAGGTGCAGGTATGGCGCTCGGGGTCCATGCGCAGCAGACCGCGGTCGAGCGCCTTGGCGTCGTTCTCCTTCGGCGCGACGGTCGGATCCTTCGGCGCCGAGCGCCGCAGCACCGCCTTGACGCGCTCGACCAGCAAACGCTGCGAGAACGGTTTGCGGATGAAGTCGTCGGCGCCCATCTTGAGGCCGAACAGCTCGTCGATCTCCTCGTCCTTGGAGGTGAGGAAGATCACCGGCAGGTCGGACTTTTGCCTGAGACGGCGCAGCGTCTCCATGCCGTCCATGCGCGGCATCTTGATGTCGAGGATGGCGAGATCGGGCTGGGTGGTACGGAAACCGTCGAGCGCGGAAGCGCCGTCGGTGTAGGTCATGATACGGTAGCCTTCGGCTTCCAGCGCGATCGAGACGGATGTGAGAATGTTGCGGTCGTCGTCGACCAAAGCGATTGTGGGCATGAGCCTCTCTGCTTTCTGCTTTCCGTTTGGGTCGTGGCTTGAAACGGCGAGCAATCAGTGATGCGCCGCATACATGGGTGCCGAAGTGGCGTTCGAACCTTGTCACCGAGCAATGCAAGCTGGGCTGAAGTGTGACCAAGTTCCACGAAACACGGCAGATTCGCCGCATCTCGACCCATAACCGGGCCCCCGTTTACCCGAAAAAAGGCCCTCCTTGCAACCACCTGAGCCGAGAAAGCCAATGCAACCGACCCCCAATTTCGACCCCGCAAAGCTCGCCAAATCGCTGCTGAGGCGGTCCCGGCAGGGGGCTCTGGCGACGCTGATGGTCGGCAACGGCGATCCCTATTGTTCCCTGGTCAATCTGGCCAGCCATCCCGACGGCTCGCCGATCCTGCTGATCTCGCGCCTCGCCGTGCACACCAAGAACGTCCTCGCGGACTCCAGGGTCTCGCTGATGCTGGACGAGCGCGCGGCCGGCGATCCCCTGGAAGGCGCCCGGATCATGCTGTCCGGCCGGGCCGAGGAGGCCGATTCCAACACGGATCTGCTCCAGCGACGGTATCTGAGTGCTCATCCCTCGTCAGAAGGCTTTGTTTCTTTTAAGGATTTCTCCTTCTTCCGGATCCGGCCCACGGGAACCCATCTGGTCGCCGGCTTCGGCCGGATCGTCGACCTCAAGCCGGAGCAATTCCTGACGGACCTCACCGGCGCCGAGGACCTGCTGGCGGCGGAGGAGGGCGCCGTCGAGCACATGAACGCCGACCATCGCGACGCCCTCAATCTTTATGCCACGAAGCTGCTCGGCGCCACCGAGGGCGACTGGCGCTGTACCGGCTGTGATCCTGAAGGCCTCGACATGCAGGTCGGCCAGGCAACGCTGCGGCTGGACTTCCCGGAGCGGGTGACGGATGGCACGGCGCTGCGCAAGATGCTGGTCCGTCTCGCTGGCGAAGCGCGCACGAAGGTGGACCAGGGCGCAACCGCTTGAACGTGGCTACCGATCGCCGCGACCCATGACCGTGATGGTTTTCGGGCTCGCAGCGAGGGGTCATGACGCGTCAACGTTTGGCATGGACGGCGGCTCTCGCGCTCGCCATCACCACCTTGCTCGCCACGCCAGCCCTTGCGCAGAAAGGTCTCGCCGCCGAGAGCGCGCGGCTCACCGCGCTCATCGGTGCCGGAAAATATTCGGAAGCGCTGCCGTTGGCGCAGGCGATGGTCGCCAGCCTGGAGAAGGACAACGGCCGCGATCTCTCGGGCGCGTTGAACAATCTCGGCCAGGTCCATGCCGGTCAGGGACGGGACGATCTGGCTGAGCCGCTCTACAAGCGCGCGATCGCACTCATGGAAAAATCGCTCGGCTCCGACAACGCCCTGGTTGCGGCGGAGTTGACCAATCTTGCCGCGCTCTATCAGCGACAGGGTCGCTTCGCAGAGGCCGAGCCGCTGTTCAAGCGTGCACTTGCCGTGCGCGAGAAGGCGCTGCCGCGCGAGCATCCCGACGTCGGTCAATCCCTCAACAATATCGCCACGCTTTACGCCAAGCAGCAGCGTCCGGCCGATGCCGAGCCACTGTTCCGCCGTGCGCTCGCGATCTATCAGAAGGCTGCCGGTCCCGAGCATCCCGCGGTCGCCACGGTCCTGAACAACATCGGACAGGTCGAGCGCGACCTCAATCGCGACGCCGGTGCCGAAGCGCCGATCAAGCGCTCGCTCGCGATCCGCGAAAAGGTGCTGGGGCCTGAACACCCCGACGTCGCGCGCTCGCTCAATAATCTCGCCGGGCTCTACCAGCACCAGCAGCGTTTTGCCGATGCCGAGCCGCTGTATCGTCGCGCGCTGGCGATCCGCGAACGCGCGCTCGGGCCGGATCACCCTGATGTCGCGACTTCGACGAGCAATCTCGCCGAATTTCTGCAGGCGACGGGGCGGACGGCGGATGCCTTGCCGTTGGCGCAGAAGACGCTCGCGGCCAATCGTGCGCAGCTGCGCGTCGTGCTGCCGATCCTGTTCGCGGCACGGCAGCAATCGCTGCTGGCGAGCGAGAAGGCGCTCGACGATGCCCTCAGTGCCATCCAGCGCGGCACGCAATCCTCTGCCGCTTCTGCCGTGAACAAGCTCGCGGTGCGGCTCGCCGCCGGCAGCGACCGGCTCGCCGAGCTCGTGCGCAAGGATCAGGATCTCGCGGCCGAGTCCGAAGCGCTCGACAAGGCGATCATCGCTGCGGTGTCGAAGCCATCGGCGCAGCGCGACGTCGCGGCCGAGCAGCGCAGCCGCGCGCGGATCGCGGCGATCGCGGGCGCGCGCAATGGATTGCAGAAGACGCTCGCCGTCGAGTTTCCCGACTATTCCTCGCTATCCAACCCGCTGCCGCTGACCGTCAAGGACATCCAGCCGCTGCTGGCGTCCGACGAGGCGATGGTGGTCTATTCCGTCGTCGACAGGCGGAGCTATGTCGTCGCGATCACGGGCGAGAGCGTCGACTGGAAGGAGATTCCGCTCGGAGCGGACGCGGTCGCACAGAAGGTCACGGCCTTCCGCAGGGGGCTCGATGTCGGCAAGGCGCGCGATGCATCCGGCAAATCGGGATTGTTCGACCTCGGTCTTGCCAACGAGCTCTATGTCGCGCTGCTCGGCCCGGTTGAGGCGCTGACCAAGGACAAGCGCAACCTGCTGGTCGTGCCGTCGGCGGCATTGACCGCAATGCCGTTTCATCTGCTGGTCACGGAGAAGCCACAGGCTGCGATCCCGGACCGGCTCGAGGGCTATCGCAGTGCTGCCTGGCTGCTGCGGCGTCAGGCCGTTTCGGTCCTGCCGTCGGTGATCAGCCTGAAATCGCTGCGCGCTTTTGCCCGCAGGGATCAAAGCGTCAAGCCGATGACCGGTTTCGGCGATCCCGTGTTCAACCCTGCAGCCGAAGGGCCTGCCGACCGGCGTGCCGCGAACGGCAAGGTCGCCGCACGCAGCATCGCGACGATCGCCTATGCCGACTTCTGGCGCGGCGCAGGCGTGGATCGTGCGCGGCTGGCCCAGGCGCTGCCGCAGCTGCCCGATACCGCCGACGAATTGAACGCGGTGGCGAGGGACGTCGGCGCTGCCGAGGCTGACATCCATCTCGGCCGCGACGCCAGCGAAACGACGCTCAAGCGTGCAGCGCTTGCCCAATACGGCATCATCTACTTTGCCACCCACGGCCTCGTCGCCGGCGATGTCAAGGGATTGGGGGAGCCCTCGCTGGCGCTCTCCATCCCCGACCAGCCGACGGAGCTCGACGATGGTCTTCTCACCGCGAGCGAAGTGGCCCAGCTCAAGCTCAATGCCGATTGGGTTGTGCTGTCTGCCTGCAACACCATCGCGGGCGACAAGCCCGGTGCCGAGGCGTTGTCGGGATTGGCGCGCTCGTTCTTCTACGCAGGTGCTCGCGCGCTCCTGGTGTCGCATTGGGCCGTGGATTCGGAGGCTGCGACCCGCTTGACAACGTCGACGTTCGAGCTGCTGAAGAACGAGCCAAAGCTCGGCCGCGCCGAAGCCTTGCGCCGCGCGATGTTAACCTATCTCGACGACGCCTCGTCGCCGCGCAACGCTTATCCCGCGATGTGGGGACCGTTCGCGTTGATCGGAGAGGGCGAGGTAAGATAGGGGTGTCGACGCAGTGATTGTGCGTCGCAATAACCGGACATAACGCGCAGATGTGCATTTGGTTGCGCGATCATCCGCACATTCTCGATGCGGCCTTTCAGAGCTGACATGCGCGGCGTTTGGCGCGGTCCTTGAATAAACCAAATCCTGCGGGATCAGCTTGGCAACGCCGGCGTTCATCATTATTAGGTCGTTCAGCCGAGGCCGAACGGCCCATATTCACGGTGATCGCGACGGCGCCAAACTTGGCCGCGCTTGATGTCGCGGGTTCTAGGAGGGATTTTTCGTGCAAGAGACGGGCGTGCGCAACGGTGCCTTCGGCGCCGACAAATTCGGCTTAAAGAATCTCAAGCAGGTTCACTGGAATCTGGGTGCGCCACAACTCTATCAATACTCGCTGGCAGCGGGTGAGGCGGTGCTCTCCGCCGACGGCGCGCTCTGCGCCGACACCGGCGAGTTCACCGGGCGCAGCCCGAAGGACAAGTTCACGGTGCGCGACGCCACCACCGACAAGAAGATGTGGTGGGCCGGCAACCAGTCGATCACCGCAGAGCAATTCGAGACGCTCTACCAGGACTTCCTCAAGCACGCCGAAGGCAAGCGCCTGTTCGCGCAGGACCTCTATGGCGGCGCCGACCCGGCCTACCGGATCAAGACGCGCGTCTTCACCGAGCTTGCCTGGCACTCGCTGTTCATCCGCACGCTGCTGATCCGCCCCGAGGCGATCGAGCTGCCGACCTTCGTGCCGGAGCTCACCATCATCGACATGCCGAGCTTCCGCGCCGATCCTAAACGCCATGGCTGCCGCTCGGAGAACGTGGTCGCGATCGATTTCGCCCGCAAGATCGTCCTGATCGGCGGGTCTTATTATGCCGGCGAGATGAAGAAGTCGGTCTTCACGACGCTGAATTATTATCTGCCCGAGCGCGGTGTGATGCCGATGCACTGCTCGGCGAATGTCGGCGCCAAGGGCGACACCGCGATCTTCTTCGGCCTGTCGGGCACCGGCAAGACGACGCTGTCGGCCGATCCCAACCGCACGCTGATCGGCGACGACGAGCACGGCTGGGGCCCGAACGGCGTCTTCAATTTCGAAGGCGGCTGCTACGCCAAGTGCATCAAGCTGTCGCAGGAAGCCGAACCGGAGATCTATGCCGCCTCGACCCGCTTCGGCGCGGTGCTCGAGAACTGCGTGCTCGATGAGGACACCCGCGTCGTCGATTTCGACGACGGCTCCAAGACCGAGAACACGCGTTCGGCCTATCCGCTCGACTTCATCCCGAACGCCTCGCGCACCGGCCGCGCGCCGCAGCCGAAGAACGTGGTGATGCTGGCCGCCGACGCCTTCGGCGTGCTGCCGCCGATCGCCAAGCTCTCGCCGGCGCAGGCGATGTATCACTTCCTGTCCGGCTACACCGCCAAGGTCGCCGGCACCGAGCGCGGCCTCGGCAACGAGCCGCAGCCGGAATTCTCGACCTGCTTCGGCTCGCCCTTCCTGCCGCTCGATCCATCCGTCTACGGCAACATGCTGCGCGACCTCATCGCCCAGCACAATGTCGATTGCTGGCTGGTCAACACCGGGTGGACCGGCGGCAAGTATGGTGTCGGCTCGCGCATGCCGATCAAGGTGACGCGCGCGCTGCTCACCGCCGCGCTCGACGGCTCGCTTCGCAACGTCGAATTCCGCACCGACAAGTATTTCGGCTTTGCGGTCCCGACCGCGCTGCCGGGCGTGCCGGCCGAGATCCTCAACCCGGTCAACACCTGGAAGGACAAGGACGAGTTCGACAAGACCGCCCGCGCGCTGGTCGGCATGTTCCAGAAGAATTTTGCCAAGTTCGAAGCACAGGTGGACGCCGAGGTGCGCGCGGCTGCCCCGGACGTGAAGCTGGCCGCGGAGTAAGGTCGCATTGTTTGAATTGCGAAAGGGCGGCCGAAAGGCCGCCCTTTTTCTTTCCTTCTCCCCTTGCGGGAGAAGGTGGCGCGAAGCGCCGGATGAGGGGTTCTGTCCGCAAACTCAAGTGCGAGGGAAGTGCCCGCGGAGAGAACCCCTCGCCCGTCTCGCCGCTACGCGGCGATCCACCCTCTCCCACAAGGGGAGAGGGAGGAGAAAGCTACGCCTTGAAATACGCGATCTGCGTCGTGGTCGCGAGCAGCCGGCCGTTCGGCGACCACAGCTCGGCGTTCTGGTCGGCGTAGCTCTTGTGCATGATCTTGGAATCCGCCGTCGCGAGCACGCGCGTGATGTCTTCAGCCGCAAGCTCCTCGGCGTCGGTGTGGAAGTAGGTCGTCAGCGACACCGTGCCGAACGGCACCAGCTCCCGCCGGGCGTGGAAGATGCGGCCGAAGAAGGCGTCCGACATCGACATCAGCGACAGCATGTCGAGCTTGCGCGGCGTGCGGTCGCTGATCCAGATCTTCGAGTAGGTGCTGGCGGGCTCGGCTTGCGGCGGGCCGATCCGCATCTCGCCCTCGACGAAGCGGAATTCGTACTGGTTGGCCCAGGATGCCGAGATTTTTGGGAACGGCAGCGTCTCCTCGAACGGCTTGGCATCCGGATATTGCGCTACCCTGTGCTCCCAGGACGGACGGCGTTCGGCTAGCACGGCGGTGGCGAGCGTTGCGACCTCGCCGCCGCCCTGACTGAGCTCGACGCTCCAGTGCTGGCTGGAGCGGTTGGCCTTGACGAGGCGCACGTCGAGATCGAACGGACCCTTGGCGATCGGCGCGCAATAATTGACGGTGAGGGCGAGCGGATCGCCGGCGGCTTGCGGGTGCTCGATCAGCGCCCGCAAAATGGTCGCGGCGGTGGCGCCGCCGAACGGGCCGACAAAGGCCCAGTAATCGTCGTTGGTGTGTCCCTGCCAGCTAAAGTCACCGGCGGTGACGCGCGTGGCCTCGTCGAACGGGTGCGGGAGCTTGGCGTGCATTGTTGGTCCTCGATGCCCTCCGCAGCCGTCATTGAGCGTAGCGAAGCAATCCAGACTGTCTCCGCGGAAAGATTCTGGATTGCTTCGCTGCGCTCGCAATGACGGCGGTTGAGGTTGCGGCGTCGTGTCACAACGCCGCTTAGGGGATGATGACGATCATATCATCATCCCTCGCGAAGGATGCAATAACCTCGCAGGTAACGCCGCTTCCACGCCGCGGAAAATCAGCCCGCGGCGTCGCGCAGGTTCGGCAGCAGCGGCGTGGTCGGATTGACCGGCACGTTCCAGATCTCCTCGGCATATTCGCGGATGGTGCGGTCCGAGGAGAACCAGGCCATGCGCGCGACATTGAGGATCGAGGCGCGGGTCCAGGCCGGCGCCACCTGCCAGCGCGCATCGACCGCGCGCTGCGCCTCGTAGTAGGAATCGAAATCGGCGCTCACCATGTAATGGTCGAGGTAACGCAGCGCGTGCGCGATGGATTCGAAACGGCCGGGGTCGCCGGGCGAGAACTCGCCGGCGCCGATCGCGTTGATGGCACGCTGCAGCTTCGGCGACCGGCGGATCACGTCGGAAGCATCCAGCCCCTGCTTGCGCCGGATCATCACGTCGCCGGCTTCCATGCCGAAGATCGCGATATTCTCCGCGCCGACATGGTCGCGGATCTCGATATTGGCGCCGTCGAGCGTGCCGATGGTGATGGCCCCGTTCAGCGCCAGCTTCATGTTGCCGGTGCCGGAGGCTTCCATGCCCGCGGTGGAGATCTGCTCGGACAGATCGGCGGCGGGAATGATCACCTCGGCGAGGCTGACATTGTAGTCGGGCAGGAACACGACCTTGAGCTTGCCGCCGATCGCCGGATCGTTGTTGACGATCTCGGCGACGTCGTTGATCAGCTTGATGATCAGCTTGGCGTAGCGATAGCTCGCGGCCGCCTTGCCGGCGAAGATCTTCACCCGCGGCACCCAATTGCCGTTGGGCTCATCCTTGATGGCCTGGTACAGCGCGACCGTTTCGATGACGTTGAGCAGCTGGCGCTTGTATTCGTGGATGCGCTTGATCTGCACGTCGAACAATGCGCCCGGGTCGACCCTGATGCCGAGCCGTTCGCCGATCAGGCGGGCGAGCTGGGCCTTGTTGTGGTGCTTGACGCTGCGGAACTTCTTCTGGAACTCGACGTCGCTGGCGCGCGCCTCGATCAGCGAGAGCTGGGTCGGATCGTCGAGCACGGCATCGCCGCAGCTCTCGCGCAACAAATCGGTCAGCTTCGGGTTCGCCAGCATCAGCCAGCGTCGGAAGGTGATGCCGTTGGTCTTGTTGGTGATCCGTCCGGGATAGAGATGGTTGAGGTCGTGGAACACGGTCTCGCGCATCAGGTCCGAATGCATCGCCGAGACCCCGTTGATGCGATGCGAGCCGACGAAGGCGAGTTGGCCCATGCGCACGCGGCGGCCGCTCTTCTCGTCGATCAGCGACACCGAGGCGCGGAAGTCGATGTCGCCGGGGCAGCGCGCCTCGGCGAGCGCCAGATGCTGCACGTTGATGCGGTAGATGATCTCCAGATGCCGCGGCAGCAGCCGCTCGAACAGCTCGACCGGCCAGGTCTCCAGCGCCTCCGGCAGCAGCGTGTGGTTGGTGTAGGAGAGGGTGGCGACCGTGATCTTCCAGGCCTCGTCCCAGCGGAAATTGTGGAGGTCGACGAGGATGCGCATCAGCTCGGTGACGGCAAGGCTCGGATGGGTGTCGTTGAGCTGCACCGCGACCTTGCCGGCGAGGTTGCGCAGCTGGCCGTCGGAGGCGAGATGCCGCTTCACCAGGTCCTGGAGCGAGGCGGAGACGAAGAAATATTCCTGGCGCAGCCGCAGCTCGCGGCCCGCCGGGCTCTCGTCGTTCGGATAGAGGAACTTGCAGATCGCCTCCGCGCGCGCCTGCTCGGCGCTGGCGCTGACGTAATCGCCTTTGTTGAAGGCATCTAACTTGAGCGGATCGGGCGAGCGCGCCGACCACAGCCGCAGCGCATTGACGTGCTGGCCGCGCCAGCCGACGATCGGCGTGTCATAGGCGATCGCCTGCACGGTTTCAGCAGGATGCCAGATCGAGCGGTCGCGGCCCTTGTCGTCGACATGCTCGACGCCGCCGCCGAAATTGACGTCGTAGATCACCTCGGGTCGCTGCAATTCCCAGGGATTGCCGAAGCTCAGCCATTCGTCGGGATATTCCTGCTGCCAGCCCTGATTGATGATCTGGCGGAACAGGCCGTAATCGTAGCGGATGCCGTAGCCGATCGCGGGGATCGACAGCGTCGCCATGCTCTCCATGAAGCAGGCGGCGAGCCGGCCGAGGCCGCCATTGCCGAGCGCCGCATCCGGCTCGCATTTGCGCAGCTCCGGCAGCGAGACGCCGAGATCGCCGAGCGCGACCTCGAAGATCTTGAGCAGGCCCATGTTGTTGAGCGCGTCGGTGAAGAGCCGGCCGATCAGGAATTCGAGCGAGAGATAGTAAACCCGCTTGCGGCCCGCGTCGTAGCTGTGCTTCTCGGCCGTGAGCCAGCGATGCACGATGCGGTCGCGCAGCGCGAGCGCCGCGGCCTGGTACCAATCGTGCCTGGTCGCCATGCCAGCGTCCTTGCCGATGGCAAGGCGCAGCTTCGCCAGGATTGCGCCCTTGATCTCGGCCAGCGCGAGTTCGTCGATGGGCTGGCCGGGGGCCGGATAACTGGGCTGGAACGATGAATCCTGCAAAGCCGTTACTTCCTAACTCTTAACTCTACGCGTCCTGCCCTTGCACCGGAACTGTCGCCCGCGAGGTCGTGCACTGCGCTGGCGCAAATTTATGCAAGGAATGGGCCGAATTGGGAACCCGGAGGAGCACGGAGAAACCCAGATTCGGTGCTAGATTACGAAAGATTCAGCCATCAGTGTGGAGAAGCGGACCGTGAGACTGCTGATCGAAATCGCCACTGCGGCCCTGCTCGTCGTCTGCATCAGCGCCACCAGTGCGGCGTTTGCCGCCGGCACGACCGGTCGCAGCGCCGATGGCCTCAGCTGCGGCTTCACAGCGCCGCAGAAGGCGTCGCCCGCAGCCCGCTGCGCTGCGATCAAGCGCCAATGCGGCGGCAAGTTTTACGCAAGCGCGTGCGGCGACAAGCTGATATCCGCAGCGAATTGAGAGCCGTAGGAGCTTTGGCGAGCTCAAGCCGCCTTGCTCTGCACCGCATCGCAAAACTCCGCGAGACGGTCCGCAAGCCGCAGCGTCGCCGGGCTCGCATCCGGCGAAGCCATCAGTGCAACCTCGGTCTTGTTGATCGGCGCAAAGCCGTCCTTCGCCGTCAGCACGCGGTGGTCGGTCTGGATCGCCATCTCCGACAGGATGCTGAGGCCCATGCCGGCGGCGACCGCGGCCTGAATGCCGGCGAGGCTCGATGAGGTGTAGGCGGTGTGCCAAGCGCGGCCGGCCGTTTCCAGCGCGTGGATGGCGCCGGCGCGGTAGATGCAGCCGAGCGGAAAGCCGATCAGCGGCACCGACGGCACGTTGACGTCGACCGGGTGGCTCTTGCTGGTGACCCAGTGCACCCGCTCCGGCCACACCGCGATCGCGTCCTTCGCGCCAGCCTCGCGCTTGTAGAGCGCAAGGTCGAGCTCGCCGCGTTGGAGATCGCGGGCGAGATGCTTGCTCTGGTCGGCGCGCACGTCCAGCCGCAATCCCGGATGCGAGCGCGAGAAAGCGCCCAGCAGTTTTGCCAGCCGGTACGCGGCAAAGTCCTCGGGGATGCCGAGCCGGATCGCGCCATCGCTATCAGGCTGGCGCAGCACGTCGCGCGCCTCCTCGGCCAGCGAGAGCAATCGCCGCGCATAGGACAGCAGCCGCTCGCCGGCCTCGGTCGGGCGCACGTCCTTGCCGTCGCGGTGCAGCAGCACCTGACCGACATCCTCCTCCAGCCGCTTGATCTGCTGACTCACGGTCGATTGCGTGCGGTGGACGCGCTCGCCGGCGCGGGTGAAGCCGCCGGCCTCGACCACCGAGACGAAGCTGCGCAGCAGCTCGAGATCGAGCACGGCCGCCTCCATTAAGAAATCCACTGGGCGCGAGTTAATCATTTAATTTCCAAATGGCAAGCGGCCTCCCTAGATCGAGGGCAGAAAAAAACATCCGAGAATGCCCCTCATGTCGCTCGCCAGCTCGCTTCCCGCCCCCCGCAGCCGCTTCAACACATTGCCGCTCGCGATCGGCCTGTTCTGCCTGCTCTGGAGCTACGCCTTCATCGCCGGCAAGATCGGCGTCACCCATTGCCCGCCGCTGATCCTGCTCGCCGCGCGCTTCTCGCTCGCGGGTATCTTGATCCTGGGCGCCACGTTGATCCGCGGCGAAGCCTGGTCGTTGTCGTGGCGCGATGCCGCGATCTTCGCGGTGCTCGGCATCGCCAACAATGCGCTCTATCTCGGCCTCGGCTACACCGGCCTGCAATCGGTCTCCGCCGGCCTCGGCGGCCTGATCGTGTCAGCCAATCCGGTGTTCACCGCGGGCCTTGCCGCGCTGCTGCTCGGCGAAGGCATGACCTGGCGCAAGGCGAGCGGCCTCTTGCTCGGCATCATCGGCGTGACCGCAATCGTCTGGCACCGCCTGTCGGTCGGCACCGATTCGCTGCACGGCATCGTTTTCACGCTGGCCTCGCTCGCTTCGATCGTGGCCGGCACCATCCTGTTCAAGCTGCTGGCGCCGAAGGGATCCCTGTGGATCGGCAATGGCGTGCAGAACCTCGCGGCCGGCATCGTACTGACACCGGTCGCGCTCACCTTCGCCGATGTCGACGCGATCGACTATACGCCGAGCCTGATCGGCGCCTTCGCCTTTCTCGTGCTCGGCGGCTCGATCATCGCTTCTTGGCTCTGGTTTCGTCTCTTGAAGACGTGTGGCGCCACCGCCGCCAGCGCCTATCATTTCCTGATGCCGCCGCTCGGCATGCTGTTCGCATTCCTCGTCCTCGGCGAGCACATCGAGGCGCGCGACCTGCTTGGCATCATTCCGGTCGCGCTCGGCATCTATCTGGTGACGCGGCCGGCGAAGGCGGTGGTGTAGGTGGAGGCCCCGCTGTTCACTATCGTCATTGCGAGGAGCTCTTGCGACGAAGCAATCCAGACTGCCGCAGCGGAGGCAGTCTGGATTGCTTCGCTGCGCTCGCAATGACGGGGGGCTAGTCCTTCCTGAACACGATCGAGGCCATCCACCCCGTCATCAGCGCCATCGCAACGGTGGCGAGGCCGTAGATCAGGCCATTCTGGCGGGCAGTGGTGGCGACGAACTGCTCGAAGCCGACCTTGACGATCTCGAACGCGGTCTCGGTCTTGCCGATGAACGCGCCGTTGGCGAACAACTTGATCTCGATCTCATAGGTGCCGATCGGCACCTCCGCGGGCAGCGGAATGCCGGTGCGGAACAGCGTCGGCGTCAGGAACGTGACCGCGCTTCCGTCTTCGCGGTAGAGCCCGCGCTGGGTGCGCAGGCGAATGAAAGCCGAGCGGAACGCATCGTTGGGCACCACGTCGGCAAAGTCGCCGCTGACCCGCTGCGTCAGCAGCACGTTGTTGAGCCCGATCTGCTGCCGCCGCGCGATCTCGGGCGAGGTGATGGCGTCGAGCGGGCGGTTGGCGAACAGCGCGAGATAGCTCGGCACCTGCAGGAATTGGCGGTAGTCGGTGTTGATCCAGATGCCGAAGGTGCGCTCCTTCCGCCGCGTCACCATGTCGGCGCGCGGGCCCATCACGGTGACGACGAGGTCGTAGGCCGTGCGGTCCGCGGGCGTCGTCGTATCCTTCTCGACCGAGCCGAACAGCACCAGCTCCTCGCCGGAATAGTTCGGCGTCACCGTGACCCGGTGATTCGAGACCGACACAATCAGCCGCTCGGCCCGCGCAGCGCCGCCGAGCAGCAGGACGAGGACGATGGCGAGAAGCATGCGCCTCATCGGCTCACTCCGAGCTCACGGATGGTGAAGAGATCGGAGGGCTGGATCACCAGCTCGATCGCGAAGCGGATTCCGACCGAGAGGATGAGCAAGCCCAGCAGCAGCCGCAGCTGCTCGCCGCGGATCTTCTGGCCGGCACGGGCGCCGAACTGCGCGCCGGTGACGCCGCCGACCATCAGGATCAGCGCCAGCACGGCATCGACCAAGTGATTGGTCGCCGCGTGCAGCATGGTCGCGAACAGCATGGTGACGACGGTGAGAACCATCGAGGTCCCGATCACCGTCGAGGTCGGCACCCTCAAGAGATAGATCATGATCGGCACCAGGATGAAGCCGCCGCCTATACCCATGATGGCGCCGATGAAACCGATCACGATGCCGACGATCACCACGGGGATGACCGAGAGATAGATCTTCGAGCGCTTGAACCGCATCTTCAGCGGCAGGCCGTGGATCCAGTTGTGGGTGCGGCGCGGCGGCAGCGCCCCGCGCCGGGTCCGCATCAAGGCGCGCAATCCTTCCGAGAACATCAGGCTGCCGACCGTGGTGAGCAGCACGACGTAGGAGAGCGCGATCATCAGGTCGAGCTGGCCGAGCGCCCGCAGCTGGGTGAAGGTCCAGACGCCGAGCGTCGTGCCGGTCACGCCGCCGCATAACAACACGCTCGCCAGCGCCGGATCGATCGCGCGCCGCCGCCAATAGGAGAGGGCGCCGGAAAAGGAGGAGGCCGCGATGTGGCTCGCCACCGAGGCCACCGCGACCGCCGGCGTGATGCCGATGAAGATCAAAAGCGGCGTCATCAGGAAGCCGCCGCCGATGCCGAACATGCCGGAGACGAAGCCGACCGCAGCGCCCATGGCGAGCACCAGGAAGACGTTGACCGGAAGATCGGCGATTGGGAGGTAAAGCTGCATTGAACCTGCGCACCGGCGAGACGGATCGACGAACGCGGAATGCTCGCGGAAGGAACGGAACGATTGCCGCGTCCTTCAATAGCGGAATTCCCCGGCGGGCGGGACCGGGAATTTCAGGCGTGGTGAATGGGTATGACGCGCGCGTGATGATCTCTGCGATCGTCCGCACTCCCGCTGCAGGCGGAGAGGCGAAAGGTCAGAACGGACTGACCGAGAAATACCGTAGCCAGAGATCGGTGTAGCGGCCTTTTTCCCAGATCCGGAACATCGACCAGTTCAGGGCCTGGCGCAGCACGTCGTTGCCCTTGCGCACGGCGATGCCGATGCCCTCGCCGAAGAAACGGCTCTCGACGAACGGACCGCCGGAGAAGGCGCAGCAATCGGCCGAATCCGTGCCGTTGATCCAGAACGCCAGCGAGATGGCGTCACCGAAGATGAAGTCGACCTCGCCCCTGCGCAGAGCTGCGCGCATCGCATCGTCATTGGGGTAGGCGTGCAGCTCGGCGTCGGTGAACATCGCCTTGAGATACGCCTCGTGCGCCGAGCCGGCGATGGCGCCGACCTTCTTGCCCTCGAGATATTCGGGGCGGATCTCCGGCATTACCGCATCCTTGCGCGAGACGAAGCGCGCCGGCACGCGGTAATAGGGATCGGTGAAGTCGACGCGGGCGCGCAGCTGCGGGCTCACCGCCATGGAGGCGATGATGGCATCGCCCCGGTTGGAGGTGAGCGCATCGACCAGCGTCTCGAAACGCCGCATCTGCACCGTGCAGGTGACCTTGATCTCCTCGCACAGGGCGCGGGCGAAATCGACGTTGAAGCCGGCCGGATTGCCGTCCGCACCGGTGTAGTTGAACGGCGGATAGTCGGTCTCGGTCAGGAAGCGGATCACGGTCAGGCGGGACAGGTCCGGCCGTTCGGGGCGCCGGCGCGGGTCCCAGAACCCGGGCACCGCCTGCGGGGCGGCCTGGGGCGCCGCCTGAGGGGTGGTCTGTGGCGCAGCCGGAGGCCGCTTGGCGGGAGCTTGCGCGTTCGCCTCGGTGAGGCCGCCGAGCAGGCAAAGGCCAGCAGCCAGCCCTGCCAGCAAGCCACGGACAGATTTGAGCGATTTCGCCTGTTGCGATGGAGCCATCGGCCGAAGGAATGAATTTCGTCGGGATCGGAGGGCCTTATAGACCATCCCGCCGGGAACGCGAGCGCCGATTGTGGCCAGCGTGAAGCTCAGAGATAGCGCTTCAAATCAACGGCTGCCTCTTCCGGCGTCCGCTTCAAATTGAACGGCGAGACGAACCTGCCCTCGCGGTCCATCAGGTAGATCAGCGCGGTGTGGTCCATCGTGTAGTCGCCGTCCTTGGTCGGGACCTTCTTGGCATAGACCCGGTAGGAGGAGATCACCTTGGCGGTCTCGGCGGGGTCGCCGGACAGGCCCTGGAGGTGCGGATCGAAGCTCGACAGGTAATCCTTCATCGCGGCCTGCGTGTCGCGCTCGGGATCGACCGAGATGAAGATGGCATTGACCTTGTCGGCGTCCTTACCCAGCGCGCGCAGCACTTCCGAGATCTCGAATAGCGAGGTCGGGCAGACGTCGGGGCAATGGGTGTAGCCGAAGAAGATCAGGGTCGGCTTGCCCTTCAGGCTCTTGTCGGTGACGGCCTTGCCGTTCTGGTCGGTCAGCTGGAACGGGCCGCCGATCGCGGCCGGCTGTGCCACCTTGCCGACCCCGCCCATGGCCCAGAACATGATCAG
Source organism: Bradyrhizobium sp. JHI2711 (assembly GCF_056156565.1). NCBI lineage: Bacteria > Pseudomonadati > Pseudomonadota > Alphaproteobacteria > Hyphomicrobiales > Nitrobacteraceae > Bradyrhizobium > Bradyrhizobium sp. JHI2711. The sequence continues at coordinate 774,848 of NZ_JBPZPT010000003.1, read as the reverse complement.
GAGCCCGACGACGAGGCTTGTAGCGAAGGCGGTCGCGATCACCAGCGGACGGGTGGCGGAGCTCATGGGCGGAAAACTTCCTGTCGCAGGTCAGAAGCAGGCGGCAAAGCCGGTCCTGATCATTTCGAAGAACACCTGGCTGCCATAGTGGAACCAGAGCGCCAGCGCGCCGATCACGGCGAGACCGCCGATTGCAGCGCCCGCCCACAGCAGCACGGATGGCATCCGCCCGGCAGTGGGCGAATTGTCCGATAGCCGATGTGCCGGGTGCAGCGGTTGAGCCATGACAACGATCGGGACGAAGGCCCCGGTTCCCTGGCTTTCAGATAGGCTTTGCGCCGGCTGCGGGCAAGGCGCCGCCCGCAGGCAAGGCGCCGCCAGCAGGCAAGACGCCGCGGCGGCGCCAGAGGACGCCGCCAGCCCGTGGATGTCAGTGGAGGAGCTGGCCCCGGGCGGATTCGAGCGGCTCCGCTTGCGGGAGCGACCGGCGCGACGGCCTGGTCGTCGAGGCCTGCGCGTCCAGGTAGCACGGCTTGTACATGGCCTGGAGCTGCTTGCCCCTCAGGAAGAGCATCCGCGGGGTGAGGCCGCCCCGCTGGCCGATCCAGCGCCTGATCTGCGAGGGATACATCGCATAGAGCATCTGGGTCGCTTCGGGATTGGTGATGGCGCGGCCGTTCGCGCCGAAATCCCAGGCGGCATGGAAGCCCAGCGTCGCATGCGAGGTCACGCAGATCCGGTCGTGCGGGATAGCACCGAGAACGATGGTACAGGCCGAGGCGCAGAGGCCATCGATGATGACCGTCTCGCCCGATTGCCTGAGGTCCTGGTACTTGTCGACGTAGGTTCCGATCCGGCCGCCGCGGTCATCCGCGATCCGAACCACCGCGTGAGAAGCCCCCATGCCTGCGATCAAGAGAACCGCCGCAAGCAACCCCGTCAGAAAATTCATTTTCCCCCGCCCCAGTCGAATTCGAATCTGTGTGTCAGGTGATGATGCACGGCTAGCGTCGGTCGTAACCGAGGCTTTGTCTAGGCAGGCCTGCTGGCTCAAAACAAATTAAATCCAGTGTTGCGTCCGCGCTGCACCCGGCCGGTCTCCATCCCAAAGTGGAACAAGTTAACGAGGTCTTGCGCGCCATACCCTTGATCTCAGTTGCAACCGCTGGCTTCAATCCGGGCAACTACAGGGGGGAACCCTTGAGGAGGAGAAGAACTTGGAGGGGGAAGCGCATGGTTCAAGAAACGGATGTCATCGTCGTCGGCGCGGGACTGTCGGGCCTCGTCGCCGCCACCGAGATCGCTGATGCGGGCAAGCGCGTGATGGTAATCGACCAGGAAGGCGAGCAGTCGCTCGGCGGCCAGGCGTTCTGGTCGTTCGGCGGATTGTTCCTGGTCGATTCGCCGGAGCAGCGCCGGCTCGGCATCAAGGATTCCTACGAGCTTGCCATGCAGGACTGGCTCGGCACCGCCGGCTTCGACCGCGACGAGGATTTCTGGCCGCGCCAATGGGCCGAAGCCTATGTGGCCTTCGCGGCCGGCGAGAAGCGCGGCTGGCTGCGCGCGATGGGCCATCGCTTCTTTCCCGTGGTCGGCTGGGCCGAGCGCGGCGGATATGATGCGATGGGCCACGGCAATTCGGTGCCGCGCTTCCACGTCACCTGGGGCACCGGCCCGGGCATCGTCGAGCCGTTCGAGCGCCGCGCGCGCGAGGCGATGAAGACCGGCCGATTGATCTTCCGATTCCGCCATCGCGTCGATGCGCTCTCGGTCACCAATGGCACGGTGGATGGCGTCAGCGGCGTCGTTCTTGCGCCCGATGATGCAGAGCGCGGCAAGAGCTCCTCGCGCAACGTGGTCGGTGACTTCGCGTTGAAGGCGCAGGCCGTGATCGTCGCCTCCGGCGGCATCGGCGGCAACCACGAGCTGGTGCGGCAGAACTGGCCGGAGCGGCTCGGTGAGCCCCCGAAGTTCATGATCTCCGGCGTGCCCGAGCATGTCGACGGGCGCATGATAGGCATCACGGAAAAGACCGGCGCACGGCTGATCAATCGCGACCGCATGTGGCACTACGTCGAGGGCATCCAGAACTGGAACCCGATCTGGCCGCGCCACGGCATCCGCATCCTGCCGGGTCCTTCCTCGATGTGGTTCGACGCCACAGGCACGCGGCTGCCGGCGCCGCTATTCCCGGGCTCGGACACGCTCGGCCAGCTCAAATACATCATGTCGACCGGCTACGACTATTCCTGGTTCATCCTGACCCAGAGCATCATCAAGAAAGAGTTTGCGCTGTCGGGCTCGGAGCAGAACCCGGACCTGACCGGCAAGAGCTGGCGCATGACGCTTCGCCGCGCCACCAACAAGGGCGCGCCGGCGCCGGTGGAGGCGTTCAAGAGCCATGGTGTCGACTTCATTGTCCGCGACAAGCTCGATGAGCTCGTTGCGGCCATGAACAAGCTCGCCGGCAGCGATCTCCTCAAGCTCGAGCACATCAGGATGCAGATCGAGGCGCGTGACCGCGAGATCGCCAATCCCTACGTCAAGGATGCGCAGGTCATGAACATCCACAATGCGCGCCGCTATATCGGCGACAAGTTGATCCGCACCGCTTCCCCGCACCGCATCCTCGATCCCGCGCATGGGCCGCTGATCGCGGTGAAGCTCAACATTCTCACCCGCAAGACGCTAGGCGGCTTCGAGACTGATCTCGACTCCCGCGTGTTCGGGGAGGAGGGCCGCATCATCCCGGGCCTCTACGCCGTCGGCGAGGCCGCCGGCTTCGGTGGCGGCGGCGTGCATGGCTATCGCTCGCTGGAAGGCACCTTTCTGGGCGGCTGCCTGTTCTCGGGCCGCAATGCGGGCCGTGCCGCCGCCAAGGCAGTGGGCTAGACCATGCGGCGGCGGATGCGCATCGCCACGCTGATCGCTGCTTTGACGGCAGCTTCGGCTGCGTCCGCCGATACGGTCGATGTCAACGGGGTGAAGCGCTCCTACACCGCGCAACTGCCAGCCAAGCGGCCCGCACCGCTCGTAATCGTGCTGCATGGCAAGACCCAGCGCGGCGCCGACATGGTCACACGGACGGCCTGGCCGCAGGTCGCCAAGCGCGAGGGCCTCGCCGTGGTGTTTCCGGACGGGCTCAACAACGCATGGGCGGACGCGCGCACCAAGGCGGGGCCTGCCCTGCGCGGACCACCGGTCGGCACCGACGACGTTGCCTTCATCGCAAGGCTGGTCGAGAAGCTGGTGGCCGACGGCACGGCCGATCCGAAGCGCGTCTACGTCGCCGGCGTCTCCAATGGCGGTGCCATGGCGATGACCATGGCCTGTGCGCGGGCCGATCTGTTTGCGGCGGCTGCGAGTGTGATCATGAACCTCAACGATGAAGCCGCCGTCACCTGTCATCCGTCGCGGCCGCTGCCGATGCTGCTCATGAACGGGACCGAAGATCCGCTGGTCCCTTATGAGGGCGGGCGCGGATCGAGCTATTTTGCCGCAGAGGGATTCTGGTCGACGGACGAGACGCTGGCGTTCTGGCGCAGGCTCAATGGCTGCGAGACCGACGACGCCGGGATCACCGACATGCCCGACGCGGCGCCCGCGGACCAGTCCACGGTCACGCGTATCAGCTCGCGCTGTCCGGCTGGGCACGACGTCGTGCTCTATCGCATCAACCATGGTGGCCACCGCATGCCAGGTTTCGCTCCGGATGCCCGCTTCCCGAAGGTCGCCAGAAACCTGCTCGGAGCGCAAAACGGCGACATCGACGGCGCCGAAACGATCTGGACGTTCTTCAGCCGGTTTCCGTGAGCGGCGTTGCTGGCCCACGCATGCGTACCTGGCAACGCATGCGTGCCGGGCAACGCACGCGTGCCAGGGGGTGGCACAGTGCAAACCGCTGGGCTAGACAGGGCCGCCATTCCAGTCAGGAGATCCCAGATGAGCATTCAGCGTTTTGAAACCGGCCCGCGCATGAGCCAGGTCGTCGTGCACGGCAACACCGTCTATCTCGCCGGTGTCGTCGCCAACAAGGCGGCCGGCGAAAGCGTGACGAAGCAGACCCAGGACATCCTGGCGACCATCGACGGTCACCTCGCCAAGGCCGGCACCGACAAGTCGAAGCTGCTCTCGGCCACGATCTACATCACCGACATGAAGACCTTCGCAGAGATGAACGCTGTGTGGGACGCCTGGGTCTCGCCCGGCAATACGCCTGCGCGCGCCACCGTCGAAGCCAAGCTGGCGGCCCCGCAATACACCGTCGAGATCATGGTGACGGCGGCGAAGTAAATTTTGCGAACACCTCACGCGCGTTGATGACCTCCGAGGTAATCGATCAACGCGCGTGAACCTTCGATAGTCACGGTCAGCCGGACAACACGGCGCCATCGAAGGAGAGAACCATGACCGACCCCGTCACCATCGCCCGCCGCTACATCGAGCTCTGGAACGAGCGCAGTGCCGGCCGTCGCCGCGAGCTGCTGAGCGAAAGCTGGACGACGGATGCGAGCTACGTCGACCCCGTGATGAGGGGCGACGGCCAGGACGGCATCGAGGCGCTGATCGCAGGTGTGCAGCAGCGCTTTCCCGATTTCACATTCAAGCTGATCGGCGAGCCCAACGGCTACGGCGATCACATCCGCTTCTCGTGGGGACTTGGCCCTGACGGCGCCGACAGCCCGATCAAGGGCACCGATTTCGCCGTGCTGAAGGACGGCCGGATCAGAAGCGTGACCGGATTTCTCGATCAGGTCCCGGCCGGGGCGTGAGAGCGCTGGCCCTCGTCGCGCAGGCGAGGAGAGGACCGAAAATTTGGACCTCACAAGCGGTCGTCATGCCCGGGCTTGTCCCGGGCATCCACGTTCTTCGTGCCGCGGGTGAGACGTGGATGGCCGGGACAAGCCCGGCCATGACGATGTCGAGTCTATCGTGCCTCAAATGGACAGCGCGTGTGCGATCGCCCTGTCGCAGGCCATAGCCCCCCCTCGACGAAGCCATCCCTACGGCTTACCTGTCATGCCGTGCCGCCCCGTATCCTCCAAACATCGACCGAGCCGGCCGCGCTGCTGCCGGATCGCTTCCAGGCCTGGTTCGCAGCCCGCGGCTGGTCGCCGCGCGCGCATCAATTGGCGCTGCTGGAGAAGGCGCGCGAGGACCGGTCGGCGCTGCTGATTGCGCCGACCGGCGCCGGCAAGACGCTGGCCGGATTTCTGCCGACGCTGGTCGAGCTGTCGGCGCAGCCGCTGACGCGCAACGCGGGCGCGAAGAAGAACCTCGTCTCCACCGGCCGCAGCGTGCAGCGCAGCGGCGGCCTGCACACCCTCTACATCTCGCCGCTCAAGGCGCTCGCCGTCGACATCGCGCGCAATCTCGAGCGTCCGATCGCCGAGATGGACTTGCCCATCAAGGTGGAGACCCGCACCGGCGATACGCCGGTGTCGCGCCGTCAGCGGCAGCGGCGCTATCCGCCCGACGTGTTGCTGACGACGCCCGAGCAGCTCGCGCTGCTGCTCTCCTCCGACGACGCACCGTTCCTGTTTTCCTCTCTCAAGCGCATCGTGCTCGACGAGCTGCACGCGCTGGTCACGTCCAAGCGGGGCGATCTGCTCTCCCTCGGGCTGGCGCGATTGTGGCGCCTCGCGCCGCAGATGCGCGCGATCGGCTTGTCCGCGACCGTAGCCGAGCCAGAGCAGCTCGCGCGCTTCCTGGTGCCGCAGCCCGACGGCAAGGAGCGGGCAGCCGACATCGTCGTCGCCGGCGGCGCCGCGCCGCCCGTGGTCGAGATGCTCGATACGCGCGAGCGGCTGCCCTGGGCCGGTCACAGCGCGCGTCACGCGCTCCCTGAAATCTACGAGCTGATCAAGGCCAACAAGACCACGCTGGTCTTCGTCAACACCCGCAGCCAGGCCGAGATGCTGTTCCAGAATCTCTGGAGCATGAACGACGATGGCCTTGCCATCGCGCTGCATCACGGCTCGCTCGACGTCGCCCAGCGCCGCAAGGTCGAAGACGCCATGTCGGCGGGCCGGCTGCGCGGCGTGGTCTGCACCTCCTCGCTCGACCTCGGCGTCGACTGGGGTGACGTCGATCTCGTCGTCAATATCGGCGCGCCAAAAGGCTCCTCGCGTCTGATGCAGCGCATCGGCCGCGCCAATCACCGCCTCGACGAGGCTTCCCGCGCGGTGCTGGTGCCCGCCAACCGTTTTGAAGTGCTGGAGTGCCGCGTCGCCATCGACGCCATCGCCGAGAATGCGCAGGATACGCCGCCCTTGCGCACTGGCGCGCTCGACGTGCTGGCTCAGCATGTTCTGGGCTGTGCCTGTGGCGAGCCGTTCTTCAGCGACGAGCTCTATGGCGAGGTTCGCACCGCCGCGCCCTACGCAAGCCTGTCGCGGCAGGATTTCGACGACGTCGTCGATTTCGACGCCTCCGGCGGCTATGCGCTGAAGACCTATGAGCGCTTTGCTCGCATCAAGCAGGACAAGGAGGGACGCTGGCGCGTCGCCAATCCCAAGGTGCGGCAGAGCTACCGCATGAATGTCGGCACCATCGTCGAGGACGACATGCTGAAGGTGCGGCTGGTGCGTTCGCGCGGCAGCGGTGCAGGATCCACGGGCGTGATCGCACGCGGCGGCCGACTGCTCGGCGAGATCGAGGAAGCCTTCATCGAGGGCCTCTCCCCCGGCGACACATTCGTGTTCTCGGGCGAAGTGGTGCGCTACGAGACCCTGGTCGAGGACCAGGTCTATGTCTCGCGCGCGCATGACAAGGACCCGAAGGTGCCGTCCTACATGGGCGGCAAGTTTCCGCTTTCGACCTATCTCGCCGAGCGCGTGCGCCGCCTGCTCGATGATGGCCGCGCCTGGGGCGGCTTGCCGGAGCAGGTGCGCGACTGGCTGTCGCTGCAGAAGGATGTCAGCAGAGTGCCGGCGGTCCGCGAGCTGCTGGTCGAGAGCTTTCCGCGGGCCAACAAGCATTATCTCGTTTGCTACCCCTTCGAGGGCCGTCTCGCGCATCAGACCTTGGGCATGCTGCTGACGCGCCGGCTGGAGCGCGCTCGCGCGCGTCCGCTCGGCTTCGTCGCCAATGAATATGCCGTGGCGATCTGGGGGCTCGGTGATCTCTCGTTCATGATCCGCGATGGGCGGATCGACCTCAACGCGCTGTTCGATCCTGACATGCTCGGCGATGATCTCGAAGCCTGGCTCGCCGAATCCGCGCTGATGAAGCGAACCTTCCGCAACTGCGCCATCATCTCCGGCCTGATCGCGCGCCGCCACACCGGGGAGGAGAAGAGCCGCCGTCAGGTGCTGTTCTCGACCGATCTCGTCTACGACGTGTTGCGCAAGCACCAGGCCGATCACGTCCTGCTCCGCGCTGCGCGCGCCGATGCCGCCACCGGCCTGCTCGATTTGCGCCGGCTCGGCGACATGCTGATGCGCATCCACGGCCGCATCACGCACCGGGAACTCGACCGCGTCTCCCCGCTCGCCGTGCCCGTGATGCTGGAAATCGGCCGCGAGTCAGTTTATGGCGAAGCTGCAGACGAGCTTTTGGCGGAAGCCGCCGACGAGCTCGTCAAAGAGGCGATGGATCGAAGCGGGTAAGACGTGACGGCAGGCGCGCTGATTTCGGGAGATGTCGAGGACATGCGCGTTTCCAGAGTCACGATCAGCGATGTGACCTTCGCGGCCGATCTCTCCGGCGCGCTGTTCTGGGACGAGCAGCGCCTGCTCGTCGTCTCCGACCTGCATCTGGAGAAAGGGTCGAGCTTCGCCACGCGCGGCGTGCTGCTGCCGCCTTACGATACCATCGCGACTCTCGGCCGGCTCGCTGCTGTCATCTCCCGCCATGATCCGCGAGTGGTCATCGCGCTCGGCGACAGTTTTCACGACCGCAGCGCGCATGAGCGTCTGTCGGCCGAGGACCGCGACGCGGTGGCCGCACTCCAGACCGGCCGCGACTGGATCTGGATCTCGGGCAATCATGATCCCATGCTGCCGCGCGATCTCGGCGGCACCATCGCGGACGAAGTCGCGATCGGCCCGATCACCTTCCGCCACGAGCCGACCGGCGCCCACGGCGAGATCGCCGGCCATCTGCATCCGAAGGCGCGCGTCTCGGCGCGTGGCCGCTCGATGGAGCGCCGCTGCTTCGCCAGCGACGGGATGCGGGCGGTGATGCCGGCATTCGGTGCTTACGCGGGGGGCCTCAGCATCCGCGATCCAGCCTTCGCAAAGATCTTTCCGGCGAATGGCTTTGTCGCCCATCTCCTCGGCGACCGCCGCGTCCACGCCATTGCGGCCTCGCGCTGCCATTGAGGCGCCGGCTGCATTAGGACAGCACTACGACCGGTATTTTTCCGGAATCGCGCAAAGCCCGCTGTCGGTATTAACGTCCGCGCTTGCCGGGGCTGGATTTCATCCCGAACAAGATTGCAACCGGCAAAGGGGTCGCCTCGGGCGGCCCCTTTCGATTCCACGCGCGCCCAGAACAAATTAAGAACACTTTAGCAAGTCTTTGATATATCATTGTGATTCGGCGCCTCGCCGATACAATATCTAGCGTCTGTCCGACTTTGCGAGGACTACATGTCCACCATTGCCTTCGACCAGTTTGCCCTCACCCGGATCGCCGATTTCGCGCGCTCGCTGTCACGGCTGCATCAGGCCGCGCGGCGCCAGAGGGTCGATGACGACCAGTTCGACCGCGAGTTCAACGCGGTGTGCCAGTCGATCTGGGGCTACACCATCGACGATGTCAGCGACGATCTGTTCTCGTCCGAGGATCATCTGTTTCTCGACACGCTGGACGAAGCGCATGCGCGCATCTTCGCGGCGGAGCAGGGCTATGACCTCGTCGGCGATCAGGGCATGCTGACCGATTGGTGGGGCTTCTGCTGGATGATCCTGGCCGAGAAGCGCGGCCTCCTGACGCCGGAGAACCGCGCCTCCGCGCGCGCCGCGATCGAGGAGAAATATCTGGCGGCGCCGAATGTGATCGGCGTGATCATCGGGAGGTAGTGCCGCAAATTCCGTCATTGCTTCGCTACGCTCGCAATGACGGTGTGGTTACAGGTGAGGCTTACTCCAACCCCGCCCGCTTCGCCGGCTTCGCGGCGGTCTTCGGCACTGTCACGTCCGGCAGCGGCTCGCGCACGATCTCGTTTGACGCTGGCGCATCTGCCGACACCGTCTCGGCGCGCACCGGCGCCACCTTCATCTCGCCGAGCCGCGCTCGAACCTGCGCGGTGAGGCCGGGATAGGAGGCAACCGGGGTGAAATCCGCAGCCTGGTCGTTGCCGACGCGGACGCCGGTATAGGCGACGAGGCCGTCGCTGGTGGCGATCACGTCGCCGGCCTTCAGGGAGGAATCCAGCGCAAGGTCGACCGGGGCAAGACCGACGGGTTCACGGCCGTTGCAGGTGCAGTCGGCGCGCAGCGCCTTGCGGTAGGCGAACGCGTTCTCGCTGTCGGCGTAGCGCTCGCCGGTCTGTGAATAGGCACCGTCGATCGACGAGCCGAAATAGACCTTGGTCGCGCTGGCAGGACAGAACGCCTGACACATCTGCGCGGGTGAGACGAGACCGCGCATCAGCGGAAAGTATTTCCCGTCGCAACTGCGTACGCAGAAGGCCGGTCCCGAGCCACCGGCCGCGGCCGAGCGGGTCGGCGGCACATATTGCGGCGTGGCGCCATTCTGCTGGCTGCTGAAGGGATCGACGTGGGAGTTCGCCGGCGGCACCTCGCGCTGCGGCCGCTGCTGCATTCCGCCGAAGAGGAAATCGAACAGGCCTTCGGCCGCAACCGAGGTCGGCGCCGCCAGCAGCGGCGCTGCCAGCATGGCGGCCACAAGCGAAGCGCGACGCCGCCGGCGCGCATGGGACATGACTGTACGCAATGCTTACTCCACCCGACGCTACTGAATCGGCTGGGACCGAGCGATCTCAGCACACGATTCACCATAAAGCGGGATGGTAAATGAGCAGTTGAGCGTAGGCGGTTTCAAGACGAGGCGGTGGCCTCTTTAAGGCCGGGCGCAGCTTTGGACGGGTGGTTGCTACCGGGACACATTGAGGCATGACGGCGGAGAAATTTCCGCCACTTCACCCCTTCAAGAATTCCGACGCCTTGTACAGCGAGCGGAACGGCAGGCCAGCCGCACCGAACGTGTCGGTGGCGCCTTCCTCGCGATCGACCATGGTCAGCACCAGCACGACATTGGCCCCGGCCTCGCGCACCGATTCCACCGCCTTCATCGCCGAGCCGCCCGTGGTGGTGACGTCCTCGACGATCACGACGCGCTTGCCCGCCAGCGTCTCGCCCTTGGGCAGGCCCTCGATCGCGAGCTTCGCGCCGTGCTCCTTCGGCTTCTTGCGCACGAAGAAGGCCGCGATCGGATGACCCTTGATCCAGGAGATCTGCGCCAGCGCGCCGGCGAGCGGCACCGCGCCCATCTCGAGACCGCCGATGAAATCGAGCTGGTCGTCCTTGAGCGCCTCGTAAGTCAGCTCGGCGAGCAGCGTTGCGCCCTCGGGGTCGAGCATGGTCGGCTTGAGGTTGAAGTAGAAATCGCTCTTGCGGCCCGACGCGAGCGTCACCTCGCCGCGGCCGAATGAGCGCCGGCGGATGATCTCGAACAGGCGGGCGCGGGAGGCGGATTTCGACACGGCGGTCCCTCAAACAGCGTTTTTGGTGGCGGCGGAATTTATCCGCGACCGACGCGACATTCCAGAGGGGGCGTCTCCCGTCAACAGGGATCGGCCATCCCGGTCCGCCGGTTGTGAGGGCGCAACCTTCTGGAGTAGGTGAGGGGGCAAGCCTTCGGGCAAGCCTCTTGGGGAAGGACACGGAATGACCATCGAGCTCTATACCTGGAACACGCCGAACGGCCGCAAGATCTCGGTCGCGCTGGAGGAGATGGGGCTGCCCTATAAGGTGATCCCGGTGAACATCACCAAGGGCGAGCAGATGGCGCCCGAGTTCCTCAACCTCTCGCCCAACAACAAGATCCCCGCGATCGTCGACCCCGAGGGGCCTGAGGGCAAGCCCGTCAGCATCTTCGAATCCGGCGCGATCCTGCTCTATCTCGGCGAAAAGACCGGCAAATTCCTGCCGAAATCGCTTATCCAGCGCATTCCGGTCTACGAATGGCTGATGTGGCAGATGGGCGGCTTCGGCCCGATGCCCGGCCAGGTACACCATTTCATCGCACTCGAGAACGAGCAGGACCGGGCCTACGGCCTGAAGCGCTTCATGGCCGAGACCCGCCGGCTCTACGGCGTGCTCGACCGCCGCCTGGAGGGGCGCGACTTCGTCGCCGGCGAGCTCTCGGTTGCCGATTTTGCCATCCTGGGCTGGGCCTGGCGCCATCCTCGCCACAAGGTTGATCTGGCCGACTTCCCCAACGTCAAGCGCTGGTACGAGGCCCTGATGGCGCGCCCGGCCGTGAAGCGGGGGATGGAGGCGAAGCTGGATTAAGCTCTCTTCTCCCTCTCCCCGTTCTTACGGGGAGAGGGTTGGGGTGAGGGGCCTCTCTCCCCATGCGAGATGGTCGAGAGACCTGTACCCCCTCACCCGAATTCGATCTGCGATCGAATTCGACCTCTCCCCGCAGGCGGGGAGAGGTGAAGACCATCCTCACACCCTCTTCGCTTCCACCGCCATCCGCACCGCGAGTCCCGCCAGCACGGTGCCCATCAGCCAGCGTTGCACCAGCATCCAGCTCGGCCGGTTCGCCAGGAACAGCGCGATCGAGCCGGCGGCCAGCGCGATCATCGCGTTGACGCTGACGCTGATTGCGATCTGGATCGCGCCCAGCACCACAGACTGCGTCAGCACGCTGCCCGCCGCGGGATCGATGAACTGCGGCAGCAGCGCCAGATACAGCATCGCGATCTTCGGGTTGAGCAGGTTGGTGATGAAGCCCATCACGAACAATTTGCGCGGGCTGTCGACCGCGAGCTTCCTCACCTGGAACGGCGAGCGTCCGCCCGGCTTTACCGCCTGCCAGGCGAGCCACAGCAAATAGCCGGCACCGGCAAAGCGCAGCGCGTCATAGGCGAAAGGAATGGCGAGCAACAGCGCCGTGATACCGAACGCCGCGCACAGCATGTAGAACACGAAGCCGAGCGCCACGCCGCCGAGCGAGACGATGCCGGCCGCGCCGCCTTGCGTGATCGAGCGCGAGATCAGGTAGATCATGTTCGGTCCCGGCGTGAGCACGAGCCCGAGGCTGACGAGGGCGAAGCCGAGCAAGGCGGAGGTGTGGGGCATGGTTGAACCGGTGCGGGAGATGCAAAGGTTCTAATACGCGCGGGATCGCGCGGCCATCGCGCAATTGCTCGGAGGACAATCGAGGTCTTGCGCCGGTGTGCTCCCTCGCCCCGGTTCTTACGGGGCCGGGACGAGCTTCGCTCGCCCTGAGAGGGCTGGGGTGAGGGGCTTTCTCCACACGGGCGGTCGTCGATAGACCTGCACCCCCTCACCCGGATCGGAAGGGCGATCCGACCTCTCCCCGCAAGCGGGGAGAGGTAAGGAAGTGCGCTAATGCGCCTCGTCCCAATTGTTCGCGGCGCGGGCGTCGACATGCAGCGGCACTGAGAGCAGCACGGCCGGGAACGGCGCGTCCTGCATCACCTTCTGCACGACCGGGAGCGTTGCCTCGACCTCGTCGTCCGGCACCTCGAAGATCAACTCGTCGTGCACCTGGAGCAGCATTTGCGCCGAGAGCTTCTTCTCGGTGAGCGCATCCTCCACGCGCGTCATGGCGCGGCGGATGATGTCGGCGGCGGTGCCCTGAAGCCGCGCGTTGATCGCGGCGCGCTCGTTGAAGGCGCGCACCGAGGCATTCGAAGCCTTGATGTCGGGGTAGTGGCACTTGCGGCCGAACAGCGTGGTGACGTAGCCGTGGTTGCGGCAGAAATCGCGCGTCTCGTCCATATAGGCGCGGATGCCGGGGAACCGCTCGAAATACTTCTTGATGTAGGAGGAGGCTTCCTCGCGCGCGATGCCGAGCTGGTTGGCGAGGCCGAAGGCGGAGATGCCGTAGATGATGCCGAAATTGATCGCTTTCGCGCGGCGGCGGATCTCGCTCGGCATGCCCTTGATCGGCACACCGAACATTTCTGATGCGGTCATGGCGTGAATGTCGAGCCCGTCGCGGAACGCCTGCTTCAGCACGGGAATGTCGGCGATCTCGGCCAGCAGCCGCAGCTCGATCTGCGAATAGTCGGCGGAGACCAGCTTGTGCCCGGGCGTGGCGATGAAGGCTCGGCGGATCTTGCGGCCGTCCTCGGTGCGCACCGGAATGTTCTGCAGGTTCGGCTCGTTCGACGACAAGCGCCCCGTCGTGGTCGCAGCCAGCGCGTAGGTGGTGTGCACGCGGTGGGTCTGCGGGTTGACGTAGGTCGGCAGCGCGTCGGTGTAGGTCGATTTCAGCTTGGAGACCTGGCGCCATTCCAGAATCTTCTTCGGGAAGTCGTGGCCCTGCTCGGCGAGCTCGTCGAGCACCTGTGCGGTGGTCGACCACGCGCCGGTCTTGGTCTTGGTGCCGCCAGGCAATCCCATCTTACCGAACAGGATGTCGCCGATCTGCTTGGGGCTGCCGACATTGACCGGCTCGCCCGCGATCTCCTGGATCTCGGCCTCGACGCGCGCTGCGGTCTGGGCGAAGTCGCCGGACAGACGCGACAGCACCTGGCGATCGATCGAGATGCCGCGCCGCTCCATACGCGCAAGCACGGAGACCAGCGGCCGCTCCAGCGTCTCGTAGACCGCACTCATGTGCTCGGAAACCAGGCGCGGCTTCAGCACGCGCCACACCCGCAACGCGATGTCGACGCCTTCGGCTGACAGCGGTGCGGCCTTGTCGATCGGCACCTGGTCGAAGGTGATCTTGCCCTTGCCGCTGCCGAGCAGCTCGCTGTCCTTCAGCATGGCATGGCCGAACCAGCGCTCCGACAACGATTCGAGCGCATGCGAGCCGCGGCCGGCATCGAGCACGTAGGAGATCAGCAGCGCATCGTCGATGTTGCGCAGGGTGATGCCGTGCTGCGCCAGCATCACGGCCGTGAACTTGACGTCGAAGCCGATCTTGAGGATGCCCGCCGATTCCAGCACCGGCCGCAGCGCCTGCAGCGCGTCGTCATGCTTGACCTGGTCCGGCGCAAGGCCGGCATCGAACAGGCCGGCGCCGCCGCCGGATTGCTTGTGCGCCAGCGGCACGTAGCAGGCCTCGTTCGGCGCCAGTGCCAGCGCGATGCCGCAGAGATCGGCCTGCATCGGATCGATCGAGCTCGCTCTTGTCTCGATCGCGACATGGCCGGCGTCATGGATGCGCGCAATGAAGGCGTCGAGCTCCTTCAGCGTCTTGATGGTCTGGTATTTGCCGCGATCGACAGGAAGCTTGCGCAGCGCCTCTTCGCGCGCGACGGCGAGCGAGATCGGCGCACCCTTCGGGCTCGCAGCCTTGTCCTCCTTGCCTGCCGATTTGTTGGGCTGGTTCGGCCGGGCTGGCGCCGGAGTTCCCGTGCCTGGTGTGGGCACGACGTCCGAAGGCGGCAGCGTCGTGAACACGCTGGCGCCGCTGGCGTAGCCGGGATCGGCATCGACATTGGCAGGATCGATCTGCGCATATTCGGCGACGCGCCGCGTCAGCGTCGTGAATTCCATCGCCTTGAGGAAGGCGATCAGCTTGCGCGCGTCGGGCTCGTGGACGGCGAGGTCGTCCAGCGGCACCTCCAACTCGACCTTGTCGTCGAGCAGCACGAGTTGCCGCGAGATGCGCGCCTTCTCCGCATTCTCGAGCAGCGCCTCGCGCCGCTTGGGCTGCTTGATCTCGCCGGCGCGGAACAGCAATTGGTCGAGATCGCCAAATTCGGTGATCAGCTGCGCCGCGGTCTTGATGCCGATGCCGGGTACGCCCGGCACGTTGTCGGTGGAATCGCCCGCGAGCGCCTGCACCTCGACCACCTTGTTCGGCGGCACGCCGAACTTCTCGATCACCTCTGATATGCCGATGCGGCGGTCCTTCATGGTGTCGTACATCGTGACGCAATCGGTGACGAGCTGCATCAGGTCCTTATCGGACGACACGATGGTGGCGCTGGCGCCGCGCTCGCAGGCTTGGCGCACATAGGTCGCGATGAGATCGTCGGCCTCGAAGCCGATCTGTTCCAGGCAGGGCAGGTCGAAGGCGCGCACGGCTTCGCGGATCAGCGCGAATTGCGGAATGAGATCGTCGGGGGCGGGCGGCCGGTGCGCCTTGTAGTCCGGATAGATCTTGTTGCGGAAGGTGATCTCCGATTTGTCGAAGATGATGGCCAGATGCGTCGGCCGGTTGTCCTCGGGCATCTCGCGGAGCAGCTTCCACAGCATGTTGCAGAAGCCGAGCACGGCATTGACCTGGAGCCCGTCGGATTTGCGGTTCAGCGGCGGCAGCGCGTGATAGGCGCGGAAGATGTAGGAGGAACCGTCGACCAGGAAGACGTGGTCGCCCTTTCCGGCCGCCTTCGCCGCGACCGGTTTGGCAGCAGCTGTCGCAGCTTTGGCAACAGGCTTGGTGTCAGTGGCCGCCTTGGGCGCGGCTGTGGTGTCGGCTTTGGCGCTGGTCTTCGGAGATGTCTTCGGCGAGGTTTTGGGCATGGGCCGCAATGTATGAATTTTTGCGGGCTTTGACAGCCTTGGGCAGCGGATTTTTGGCGCGATTCCCACACCCTCGTCGTCCCGGACAAGCGCGCCCTAAGCGCGCGCAGATCCGGGCCCCATAGCCACAGGATGTAGTTTTGCGAAGACTCGGGGTTGCCATCTCCGCCATAACCGCTTCCTGGGGTTATGGATCCCCGCCCCGTGCGCAATTGCGCACTATGGGGATGGCCTCGGGGAGGGAGCGCTACTCGGCCGCCTGCAATCGCACGCCAGGCTTCTTCGGCGCGATCCAGAATGCCTCCGGCCGCTCGAACAGGAAGCGCGCATTAAGTCGCAACGCGGCCTGCCAGATCACAAGCGATCCAAGCACGCCGGCGATAGTGACGAGCAGCGACACCGTGCCGATATCAGGAATGATGCCCGTGCGCAGCAGCAGCGTCCGCGTCGCCGCCATCGGCAAGAAGAAGGCGAGATAGATCACGATCGAATGCTCGCCGCAGAAGCGGAGGAAGTTGAGCCAGTGCGCCCGCGCGAGCAGCGTGCCCGCGGCGATAATGGCGCAGGCGCCGGCGAAGCCGAGCGCGAGCGAGACGATCGCCCACTCGCTGGCGCCCGCTGCGACGAGGCCGGCATTGATCAGCGCCCAGGCAGCGAGCGCTGCAAGCGCCAGCGCCGGATGCTTCCGCGCCCGGTCCGACAGGGCGAACACGTAGGGCGCGAACAAATAGCCCGAATAGAAATAGATGAAGCGTGCGCAGAACTCGTCGATGGCGGTCCAGCCGGTCGTGATGTGCGCGGTCTCCAGCGCGGCGGCGACGAGCCAGACCGCGAGCGATGGGACCTTGCGTGTCAGTTTCGTGACGACGAAGAAGACCGGCAACAGATAGATGAACCACAGCGTGCCGAACGGCTCGATGAAGGATTCGAGATACAGCAGGCCGACGTGCTGCCAGCTGGTCTCGGCCGCAAAGGCCGGGGCCTTGAAGCCGAATTGGATTGTCACCCAGACGACATAAAAATAGGCGAAATGCACCACCTTGCGGTCGAGATAGGTTCGCCAGTCCCGATCGATCACCAGAGACAGGAACAAGCCCGAAATCAGAAAGAAATCCGGCATCCGGAACGGCTTTGCGAAGGCTACGAGCACGTGCATGAACCCGGTCTGCCCGGCGGCAAGCTCCACCCCCAGCACCGAATGCATCATCACCACCATGACGATGCAGATACCCTTGGCGTAGTCGACCCAGTCGATACGCGCGCCCGAAGCGGCCGTGGAGGGGCTGGCCGCCGCGATTGTGCCTGATCGTGCCATGGTGTCCCTTTTCGAGGCGCGTTCCGCCCGAGCCTGTGCGGGCCTGGGGCAGTTTGGAGCCCAGTAGTTTCCGACTTCTTTACCGGTTCAAATCGCGGGCCGGTTTTTGCATGCGGACTGTTCCATGGCCTCGGGAAAATGCTAAACCGCCCCGGATTGGGCTGAGTTGGACGTCCGTTAACCAAGCTGGAACAGGATTTTTCATGCGAATTGCGATGATCGGCACGGGCTATGTGGGATTGGTGTCCGGCGCCTGCTTTGCGGATTTCGGCCACGACGTCACCTGCGTCGACAAGGACGAGAGGAAGATCGCGGCACTCCATCGCGGCGAGATCCCGATCTACGAGCCTGGCCTCGACGAGCTGGTCGCGAACAATGTGAAAGCCAAGCGGCTCGACTTCACCACCGACCTGAAGCAGCCGGTCGCCGATGCCGATGCCGTGTTCATCGCGGTCGGCACGCCCTCGCGCCGCGGCGACGGACACGCCGACCTGTCTTACGTCTACGCCGCCGCGAAAGAGATCGCGCAGTCGCTGCAGGGCTTCACCGTGGTGGTGACGAAATCGACCGTGCCGGTCGGCACCGGCGACGAGGTCGAGCGCATCATCCGCGAGGCCAATCCCAAGGCCGACGTCGTGGTCGCCTCGAACCCTGAGTTCCTGCGCGAGGGCGCGGCGATCCGCGATTTCAAATTCCCGGACCGCATCGTGGTCGGCACCTCCGACGAGCGCGGCCGCAAGGTGATGGGCGACATCTACCGCCCGCTGTCGCTGAACCAGGCGCCGCTGATGTTCACCGCGCGCCGCACCGCCGAGATGATCAAATACGCCGCCAACGCGTTCCTCGCGACCAAGATCACCTTCATCAACGAGATCGCCGATCTGTCCGAGAAGGCCGGCGCCAACGTGCAGGAGGTCGCGCGCGGCATCGGCCTCGACAACCGCATCGGCACCAAGTTCCTGCATGCCGGTCCCGGCTTCGGCGGCTCGTGCTTCCCGAAGGACACCAAGGCCCTGATCAAGATCGCGCAGGACTACGACGTCTCCCTGCGCATCGTCGAATCGGTGCTGGCGGTCAACGAGAACCGCAAGCGCGCGATGGCGCGCAAGGTGAGCCAGGCGCTCGGCGGCAATCTGCGCGGCAAGACCGTCGCGGTGCTCGGCCTCACCTTCAAGCCCGACACCGACGACATGCGTGATGCGCCGTCGATCCCGCTGGTAACAGGCCTGATCGACATGGGCGCGAAGGTGAAGGCGTTCGATCCCGTCGGCATGGAGCAGGCCAAGGGCGAATTGCCCGATATCACCTATTGCGAGGACGCCTATGCCTGCGCGCAAGGCGCCGACGCTCTCGTCATCGTCACCGAATGGGTCCAGTTCCGCGCGCTCGATCTCGACCGGTTGAAGGCGACCATGGCGCAGCCGGTCGTCGTCGACCTCCGCAACATCTACCGCCCCGAAGACATGGAAGCCGCCGGCTTTGTGTACGAGAGCGTCGGTCGTCCGCCAGTGCAGGGCTGATCGTTCCCAGCTCCACATAAATTCGTCATGGCCGGGCTTGTCCCGGCCATCCACGTCTGTTTTCTGGTCGAGGACGTGGATGCCCCGGACAAGCCCGGGCATGACGAGTGGATGGATCTTGCCCCGCAGCTTCGACACGCCCCTCCCGATCGATGCCGTGCTCGACGATTTGTCGCGTACGCTGGAGGCTAGCAACGCCGCAGTGCTGGTGGCCCCTCCCGGCGCCGGCAAGACCACGCGCGTGCCGCTGGCCTTGCTCGATGCGCCGTGGGCCAAGGACAAGAAGATCATCGTGCTGGAGCCGCGCCGCATCGCCGCGCGCGCCAGTGCCGACCGCATGGCCAAATCGCTCGGCGAGCGCGCCGGCGAAACCGTGGGCTATCGTGTCCGCTTCGGCTCGAAGATCTCGCGCGCGACGCGCATCGAGGTGGTGACCGAGGGCATCTTCACCCGCCAGATCCTCGACGATCCCGAACTAACAGGCGTTGCCGCGATCCTGTTCGACGAATTCCATGAACGCTCGCTCGACGCCGACATGGGCCTCGCGCTGGCGCGTGATGCGCAAACCGGCTTGCGCGAGGATTTGCGCATCCTGGTGATGTCGGCGACGCTCGACGGTGCGCGGGTGGCAAGGCTGCTCGGCGATGCCCCCGTCGTCGAGAGCGAGGGCCGTGCGTTTCCGGTCGAGACACGCTATCTCGGCCGCAAGGCGGATGCACCGATCGAGCGGCAGATGGCGGATGCGATCGCATCTGCGCTGCGCGCCGATAGCGGCTCGGTGCTGGCCTTCCTGCCAGGCGCCGCCGAGATCCGCCGCACGCAGAATTTCCTCTCCGAGCGCGTGCAGGACGCCTCCGTCGAGATCGTGCCGCTGTTCGGCGCGCTCGATGCCGCCGTGCAGGATCGCGCCATCGCGCCGGCACCCAAGGGCACGCGCAAGGTGGTGCTGGCAACCTCGATCGCGGAGACCTCGCTCACCATCGAGGGCGTGCGTATCGTCGTCGATAGCGGTCTTGCCCGCGTGCCGCGCTATGAGCCCGATATCGGCCTGACCCGGCTCGAGACCGTGCGCGCCTCGCGCGCGGCGGTGGACCAGCGCCGCGGCCGTGCCGGCCGCACCGAGCCCGGCGTCTGCTACCGGCTCTGGGACGAGCCGCAGACCGCATCGCTCGCGCCGTACACCCAGCCGGAAATCCTCAGCGCCGACCTGTCCTCGCTGGTGCTCGATCTCGCGCAATGGGGCGTCAGCGATCCCGCGGCTCTATCGTTCCTCGATCCGCCGCCGCAGCCGGCCTGGAAGGAAGCCAAGAGCCTGCTGAGCGAGCTAAACGCGCTCGACGGCGACGGCCGCATCACCGCCGAAGGCAAGAGCTTGCGTGCGCTGGCGCTGCCGCCTCGGCTGGCGCGCATGATCGTGGATTCGCATCGCGCCGGCGAGGGCCAGGCCGCCGCCGAGATCGCGGCCATCATCACCGAGCGCGGCCTTGGCGGCGACAGCGTCGATCTCGAGCACCGCCGCGACCAGTTCCGCCGCGACCGCTCACCACGCGCGGCAAGCGCGCGCGATCTCGCGCACCGCTGGGCTTCGCAGGTCGCGGCGTCGGAGAAGGTGGCGCAGCAGGAGGATCTCTCGACCGGCCTGATGCTCGCCTATGCGTTCCCGGACCGCGTCGCGCGCAATCGCGGCAATGGCAGCTTCGTGCTGGCCAACGGCCGCGGCGCCTCTGTCGAGCAGACCTCCTCGCTCGCCCGTGCGCCCTACATCGCGATCGGTGAGATGACGGGGACGGCGGCGAGCGGTCGCATCTTGCTCGCCGCGCAAATCACCGAGGACGAGATCGAGCGGCATTTCGCCGAGCATATCGAGACCGCCGACGAGATCTCGTTCGATCGCGGCGCGATGGCGCTGCGGGCGCGGCGCAAGCGCGTGCTGCACGCGATCACGCTGTCCGAGGCGACGCTTTCAGTATCGCCCTCGGAGGACACCGCGCGCATCTTCGCAGATGGCCTGATCGCCGCGGGCCTCGACCGGCTGCCCTGGTCGAAAGCCGCCAAGCAATGGCGTGATCGCGTGATGTTCCTGCGCAAGGCCGAGGGCGACAGCTGGCCCGATTTGTCCGACGACGGTCTGATCGCGCGGCGCGACGACTGGCTGGTGCCGGCGCTCTCCGACAAGATCGCGCTCAAGGACATCTCCGCGGGCGATCTCTCCGACGCCCTGATGGCGCTCTTGCCCTGGGAGATGCGCACGCGGCTCGACCGCGAGGCGCCGACGCATTTCGAGGCGCCGACCGGCACTATGCTCGCGATCGACTACGAGGCCGAGCAGGGGCCGACCATCGCGGTCCGGCTACAGGAATTGTTCGGCCTCAACACCCATCCCTCGATCGCCGCCGGCAAGGTGCCGCTGGTGCTGGAATTGCTGTCGCCGGCCCAGCGTCCGGTGCAGGTGACGCGCGATCTGCCCGGCTTCTGGCGCGGCAGCTACGCCGCCGTCCGCTCCGACCTGCGCGGCCGCTACCCGCGTCACCCCTGGCCCGACGATCCCGCGAGCGCCGTGCCGACAAGGCGGGCGAAGCCGCGCGGGACGTGAGAACTCGCAACCGGCATTAACCCTCCGCTCATCCTTTTCGTCAAAATGACAGGAGCCCCGGCGTGCCTGCGCTCGCCGCCGGCCTCGTCGCGTGATGAAATCGAGCTTTCGGCTCGGAAGTGGTGTGATGCGTAACATTATGATCATCGCGGCCGTTATGATCGGCCTCGGCACCTTCATGGCGCAGATGGCGGACAAGATGAGCTCGGCTTCCGCCACGTCAGTGCCGCGCACGACGGTCGCAGTCGCGGCCACAGCGCCGGCCAGCGGCCGCAGCCTGGCCATTGGACGTGACGGCCGCGGTCATTTCCAGACCGAGGGCCGGATCGACGGCCAGCGCATCGGCTTCATGATCGATACCGGCGCCTCCGTCGTGGCGCTGAACGAGACCTCGGCCGCCCGCTTTGGTCTCCGTCCCTCGCGTGGCGAGTACAACGCCACCGTTTCCACCGCCAACGGCACCATCAAGGCCGCGCGCACCCGAATCGCCATGCTCGACGTCGGCGGCCTCATCGTGCGCGATGTCGATGCCATGGTGCTGCCGGACGAGGCGCTGTCGGAAAACCTGCTCGGCCTCTCCTTCCTGTCCCGCCTGAAGCGTTTTGAGTACGCCAACGGGCAGATGGTGTTGGAGCAGTAGAGGCGAGCCGCGCGACCGCGCGGTCGTCAATTTCAAGAAGATATTCTTGCTCCGGCCGCCCTTCCGGTAACGTTTCTTCGTTACCAAACTGCCGCAATTATCGGCCATAAGCCTTCATTCCCGCCTTTCGCTGCGGTTTGGCATTCGCTAAGCCTGCAGCAACTCCCGCCCCCCCTTTCACGAGACCGACTCAATGTTCCCGAAGCCGAAATCCGTATTGTTGCCCAACACCTACGCCTTCGAATCCGAGCCGATGGTGAAGCCGACAGGCTTTCGCGAATACGACGCGCGCTGGTTGTTCCAGAAGGAAATCAACCTGATGGGTGTGCAGGCGCTCGGCATGGGGCTCGGCGCGCTGATTGCCGAGCTCGGCGTCAAACAGGAGATCATCACCGGCCACGATTTCCGCGGCTACTCGGCCTCGATCAAATACGCGCTGATCTCCGGCCTGATGGCGGCGGGCTGCAAGGTGCACGATATCGGTCTTGCGGTGACGCCGATGGCCTATTTCGCGCAGTTCGATCTCGACGTGCCCGCCGTTGCGATGGTTACGGCCTCCCACAACGACAATGGCTGGACCGGCGTGAAGATGGGCGCCAACCGCCCGCTGACCTTCGGCCCTGACGAGATGACGCGGCTGAAGGAGATCGTCCTGAACGCGGAATTCAAGAACAAGGCCGGGGGCTCCTACCAGTTCCACGAGAACTATCCGGCGCGCTACATCGCCGACCTCACCTCTCGTCCGAAGCTCAAGCGCAAGCTCAAGGTGGTCGCGGCCTGCGGCAACGGCACCGCCGGTGCGTTCGCGCCGCAGGTGCTGGAAGCGATCGGCTGCGAGGTGATCCCGCTCGACACCGAGCTCGACCACACCTTCCCGAAATACAATCCGAATCCGGAAGACATGGAGATGCTGCACGCGATCCGCGACGCGGTGTTGCAGCACAAGGCCGATGTCGGCCTTGGTTTCGACGGTGACGGCGACCGCTGCGGCGTGGTCGACAACACCGGTGAGGAGATCTTTGCCGACAAGGTCGGCGTGATGCTGGCGCGCGACATGTCGGCGATCCACAAGGACGCGCAGTTCATCGTCGACGTGAAGTCCACCGGCCTGTTCATCACCGATCCCGTGCTGCAGAAGCAGGGCGCAAAGACCGCCTATTGGAAGACCGGTCATTCCTACATGAAGCGCCGCACCAACGAGACCGGCGCGCTCGCGGGCTTCGAGAAGTCCGGCCACTTCTTCTTCAACAAGCCCTATGGCCGCGGCTATGACGACGGCCTGGTCTCGGCGCTCGCGATCTGCGACATGCTCGACCGCGCGCCCGGCAAGTCGATGGCCGATCTGAAGAACGCGCTGCCGAAGACCTGGTCGTCGCCGACCATGTCGCCGCATTGCGCCGACGAGACCAAATACGGCGTCATCGACAAGGTGGTGAAGCACTTCGAAGGCCTGCAAGCAAAGGGTGCGAAGATCGGGGGGCAGGCGATCCGCGATCTCGTCACCGTCAACGGCGTGCGCGTCACGGTCGAGGACGGCAGCTGGGGCCTGGTGCGCGCCTCGTCCAACAAGCCCGAGCTCGTCGTCGTGGTCGAAAGCCCGGTCTCGGAGCAGCGCATGCACGACATGTTCGAGATGGTGAACAGCGTGCTGCGCACGCATCCCGAAGTCGGCGAGTACAATCAGAAGATTTGAGGAGCACCTGAGAGAGGCGATCCGTCCCTCTCGCTCCGCTGTCATGCCCCGGCTTGACCGGGGCATCCAGTACCCCGCGGCTTCTCGATTCTATCACCGGCGTCTCTGGAATACTGGATCGCCCGATTAAATCGGGCGATGACACTTTCCGTGTGGCGTAAATTAAGCCGCCACCACCGCCGGGATCGGTAGCGCCGTCACCGACTTGATCTTCTCCATCGCGAAGCGCGAGGTGACGTTCTTCAGCGGCACGGCGCTGATCAGCTTCTTGTAGAACACGTCATAGGCCTGCATGTCGGCGACCACGACGCGCAGCATGTAATCGACGTCGCCAGCCATGCGATAGAACTCCATCACCTCCGGCATGGCGCTGACGGCCTCGGCGAACCGTTTCAGCCAGGCATCCGAATGATCGGAGCTCTCGACCGACACGAACACGGAGATGCCGAGCCCGATCTTGTTCTGGTCGACGAGCGCGACGCGCTTGATGATCACGCCGTCGGCCTCCAGGCGCTGGATGCGCTTCCAGCAGGGGGTCGAGGACAGGCCGACCCGGTCGCCGATCTCGGCGACGGAAAGGGAGGCGTCTTCCTGGAGCACCATCAGGATCTTGCGGTCGATGGCGTCGAGGCGGCGGCTGGTCTCGGGAATTTGGACGGCGACATCAGTCATTTGAAGAACTTTGTTTCATTTCAGGGGCAGATTTCCCTGATATAGAGAAAATCTTTCCACGGCAAGCCCATAATCTCGGCGCGTCAGTGGAATCGCTCTAGAGCTTGCCTTGTAAAAGCTCTTCAACTTCAGCGCGTTGCGGGGCGGCCAGCCCGCCGCCATGGCGGGTGCATTTCAGCGCCGCGGCGGCTGCGGCGAATCGCATCGCTTCCCGCAACCCCTTGCCCTCGGCGAGGCCGAGCGCGAACGCGCCATGGAAGACGTCGCCGGCGCCGAGCGTATCGACCGCCTGGACCGGGAAGGCTGGTGTTTCCTCCAGCGTGCCCGCCTGGTTCAGCCAGATCGCGCCGTGCGGGCCGCGGGTGGCCGCGAGGAAGGCGGGCGTCAGCTCCGCCAGGCGCTTCAAGGCCGCACCGTCGTCAGCGATGCCGGCCGTCTCCTGCAGCTGGGCGCTGGCGAACAGCAGATGCGAGGCGGCCGTGAGCAGGCCGTCCTGCAGCGCCATCGCGCGGTCGACGCCGACGATGACGGGAATGCCGCGCCGGCGTGCCTCGGCGCAAAACGAGGTCGCGAACGCCGCGCAGCGGCTTTCGACGAGCACCGCCTGACAATCGGCAAGCAGCGCATCGGCCTCGGGCAGCCTCACGGTCCACAGCGCAGGATCGCGATAGATGGTGAGCGTCCGCTCGCCGGAGGGCTCGATCATGATCGCCGAGACCGGCGTGCTCAGGCCCGGCATGCGCACGATGTGCGTGCTATCGACGCCCTCCTGCGCCATCTGCGCGAGGATGAAAGCGGTCGACGTCTCCCGCGCATCGCCCATCGGCCCCCCGAACGCGACGCGGCCGCCGAGCCGCGCCATCGCGATGGCAGCGTTGAGCGCGTTGCCCCCGCACACTTCGGCGAGATGGCTGGCGTTCGCCTTGCTGCCGCGTTCGGGCAAGGCCTCGACGCGCAGGATGAGGTCGCGCACCGGCATGCCGATGCAGAGGATGCGCGGCGCGGTCCCGGCCATCGTCGTTCGGCTCAGCTGCTCTTGTCGTGTACCCAGCGGCCGAGCAGATGATGGGCGATCGCGAACGGATGCGGGCCGGCAAGCCCGTCGGGATGCGTCCGCGTCAGCATCTTCGCCGCCTCCTCGCGCGTGAACCAGCGCGCGTCTTCCAGCTCCATCCGATCGACGACGATGTCCTCGTTCAGCGCCTGCGCGCTGCAGCCGATCATCAGCGACGACGGATAGGGCCAGGGCTGGGTCATGTAATATTGCACGTCGGTGCAGCGGATCCCGGACTCCTCAAAGATCTCGCGGCGCACCGCGTCCTCGATGGTCTCGGCAGCCTCGACGAAGCCGGCGAGGCAGGAATACATCCCTGCCGGAAACTGCTTCTGCCGGCCGAGCAGGCACTTGTCGCCGGACGCCACCAGCATGATCACGACCGGATCGGTGCGCGGAAAATGCTCGGCCTTGCAACTCGGGCAGTCGCGCTTCCAGCCGCCTTCCTTCATGCTGGTGCGTACGCCGCAATTGGCGCAATAGCCGTGGCGCTGATGCCATCCCACCATCGACTTCGCCATCGCGACGGCCGAGAGCTCCTCGGGCGGGATCGCGCCCTGCATCGCCATGCCGCGCAGCTCGGTCACGGTATAATCCTCGCGGCCGACCAGCTTCTCGGCGGCGGCCTGCGACAGGCCCATGCCGAACACGGCCGCACCGTCGCGAAGCCCGAGGAACACCGTGCCGGGATTGGCGCCGCATTTCAGCGCCTCGTCGATTCCGAGCAGCGCCCGCACCTTGTCGCCCTCGCGCTTCACCAGCAGCGAGTCGCGATAGACCACGTAGGCGCGCGAGGACGGCTTCTGCTCCAGCGCGAACAGCTTTTCGTCGTCGCGGCGCAGATGCGCGGCGCGGTCGAGGACGTTGGTGACGAAGGCCGGCTGCCCCAGCGGAAACGCGTTGAATGCTGACATTATCGTTCTTTCAACCCAACCAGATCTTGCGGCGAAGCGCGCTGATGAAATTCTGAACCTCCGCGGCGTCATGCGCCAGCGGCGGCATCACGCCCCACACCGGCCGCGGCCAGGCCGCGTCACTGGTGCGGCGCGCGATGATGTGGACGTGCAGCTGCGGCACGAGGTTGCCGAGCGCGGCGATGTTGAGCTTGTCGCATTTGGTGATCTCCTTCAGCGCGCGCGAGACGCGGGAGATCTCGGTCATCAACTGCGCCTGCTGCACCTCGTCGAGATCGATGATCTCGACCGTATCGGCGCGCCGCGGCACCAGCAGCAGCCAGGGATAATGCGCGTCCTTGATGACCAGCACCTTCGACAGCGGCAGATCGCCGATATCGATGGTGTCCTCTTTCAAGCGGGAGTGCAGCGACCAGGCGGGTTCGGGCATGAAGGCTCTCTGGATTGATTCTTACCGTCGCAGAGACCACGCCCCCAGACAACATGCGTATGCGCCGTGGTCCTTATGCGCCGGACCCGGGGGGCAGGCCGAATGAGGGCGAATTCGGCGCCGGAAGTCCCCAAGCGCCGTCGGAACAGCCCCAGACCCCGCTTGCTTTCCACTCCCTTTGGCCCCAAATAGGGACCGGGAGATTGGCGGTGGACGAGCCACTCGCCAACCGGGTCAGGTCCGGAAGGAAGCAGCCCTAACGAGGTCCGGATCGGGTCGCTCGTCAGTCTCCTACCTGTTTTTCGAGCGAACCAGCGCCGGCGGCACCAGCCGCCAGCGCGCTCCTTTCCGCAAAAGCCGGCCAAGAGACATTTCATTGCGGATCGACCGATGACCGACGCTGGCGCCCCTCCCGATCCCGATAGCGCCGGCCAGGCCGGCAATGCGCCCTACCGGGTGCTGGCGCGCAAATACCGCCCATCCTCGTTCGACGACCTGATCGGCCAGGAGGCCGTGGTCCGTACCGTCTCCAATGCGTTCGAGACCGGCCGCATTCCGCAGGCCTGGATTCTCACCGGCGTCCGCGGGGTCGGTAAGACCACCACCGCGCGCATTCTCGCCCGCGCACTCAACTACGAGGTGCCGGATGGATCGGTGAAGGGGCCGACCATCCACATGCCGTCCTTGGGCGTGCATTGCCAGGCGATCATGGAAAGCCGGCACATGGACGTGCTGGAGATGGACGCGGCCTCGCATACCGGCGTCGACGACGTCCGCCAGATCAATGACAGCGTGCGCTATGCCCCGGCCAGCGCCCGCTACAAGGTCTACATCATCGACGAAGTCCACATGCTGTCGACGGCGGCGTTCAACGCCTTCCTGAAGACGCTGGAGGAGCCGCCGGAGCACGCCAAGTTCGTGTTCGCGACGACGGAGATCCGCAAGGTTCCGGTCACCGTGCTGTCGCGTTGCCAGCGCTTCGACCTGCGCCGCGTCGAGGCCGACGTGCTGATGAAGCACCTCGCCAGCATTGCGGCGAAGGAAAACGTCGAGATCGAGCCGGAAGCGCTCGGCATCATTGCGCGCGCCGCGGAGGGCTCGGTGCGCGATTCGCTGTCGCTGCTCGACCAGGCGATCGCGCATGCGGCGGGGCAGGTGAAGGCCGATGCCGTCAGGCAGATGCTGGGCCTTGCCGACCGCACCCGGGTCATCGACCTGTTCGAGTCGCTGGCGCGCGGCGACATCGCGTCCGCCTTCAAGGAGTTCCGCGACCAATACGATGTCGGCGCCGATCCCATCGTCGTGCTCTCGGACCTCGCCGAGTTCGTCAATTTCGTCACCCGTGTGAAGGTCATCCCGGCGACCGCCGACAACGTCGCCTATGGCGAGACCGAGCGGGTGCGCGCCAAGGAGTTCGCCTCCAAGATCTCGATGCGCGTGCTGTCGCGGATGTGGCAGATGCTGCTTAAGGGCATCGCCGAGGTGCAGGCCGCAACGCGTCCCGCAGCCGCGGCCGAAATGGTTCTGGTGCGCATCGCCTATGTCGCCGACCTGCCGACGCCCGACGAAGCGATCAGAATGCTCGAGCAGAACGGCGGCGGCTCGCCGGTCGTGAACGGCGGAAGTAGCGCGCGCAACGGCGCGCCGGCCGCGCCGGTTGCCTCCGCAGCGCCGATGTCAGCTGCGCCCGTGCGCATGCCGACAGCCTCGGCTCCAGCGTTTGGCGGTGGCGCCCGGCCGCAGATGGCGGCCCCCGCGCCGGATACGCAAGGGGCGGCGCCCCAGCTGCGCATCGCGAGCTTCACCCAGCTGGTTGCGCTCGCAGGGCAGAAGCGCGACATCATGACCAAGAGCGCGCTCGAAGGCGACATGCGCCTCGTCCGTTTCGAGGAGGGGCGGCTGGAAGTCGCGCTCGAGCCCAACGCTTCCAAGACCATGATCTCGGAACTTGCGAAGAAGTTCGAGCTGTGGACCGGCCGCCGCTGGACCGTGATCGTCTCCAACGAGCAGGGCCAGCCGACTTTGCGCTCGGTGAACCAGGCGGCTAAGCAGGAGCATGCCCGTACCGCGGAAGCCGATCCGCGCGTGCAGGAGGTGCTGTCGCGTTTCCCCGGCGCCAAGGTCGTCGAGGTCCGCAGGCTTGCTCCCGAGACGCCGGAAACCGATATTAACGCCGACTATGGCAGCGACGATCCGCCCGACGGTTCCGACGGCGACGATCTCTGAACCATTCTTTCCAAGGACACGCACCCATGGCTGATTTTCTCGGCATGATGAAACAGGCGGCGCAGCTGCAATCCAAGATGCAGGAGATGCAGGACCAGCTCGCCAACGTCGAGGTCGAAGGCATTTCCGGCGGCGGTCTCGTCGCCGTGCGCATGACCGCGAAGATGGACGTCAAGAGCATCAAGATCGATCCTTCGCTGATGAAGGCCGAGGAGCGCGAGGTGCTGGAAGACCTGCTCGTCACCGCCCTCGCTGATGCGCGCCGCAAGGCCGAGACCGCCATGCAGGAGAAGATGCAGGCCCTCACCGGCGGGCTCGGCCTGCCGCCGGGGCTGTTCGGCCAATAAGATGGGCGCTGTTGCAGGTCCCGAGATCGAGCGGCTGGTCCAGCTGCTCGCGCGGCTGCCGGGCCTCGGTCCGCGCTCGGCGCGGCGCGCGGCGCTGCATCTGATCAAGAAGCGCGAAGCGCTGATGATGCCGTTGTCGAGCGCCTTGCAGGTGGCGCTGGACAAGGTCCAGGTCTGCAAGACCTGCGGCAACATCGACACGCAAAACCCCTGCACCGTCTGCACCGATCCGAAGCGCGATCCTGCCATCATCGTCGTCGTCGCCGATGTCGCCGACCTCTGGGCGCTGGAGCGCGCCAATGCCACCCAGGGGCGCTATCACGTGCTGGGCGCGACATTGTCGCCGCTCGACGGCGTCGGCCCGCAGGACCTCACCATCGACGCGCTGGTGGCGCGCGCGCATGATTCGCAAGTGCATGAAATCATCCTAGCGCTGAATGCGACGGTGGACGGCCAGACCACGGCGCATTACATCACCGACCTGCTTCAGGACGCCAATGTGAAGGTGACGCGGCTCGCCCACGGGGTTCCCGTCGGCGGCGAGCTTGATTATCTCGATGAAGGTACGCTATCGGCTGCGATGCGGCAGCGCACCCTGTTCTAGAGCGTTTTCGAGCGAAGTGGATACCGGTTCGCGTGAAGAAAACGCGTCAAAACAGGAATCTCCATCCAGACTTTACGGAACGGACGACATGACGAAACTTTTCGCCACGCGATGGGCTTTGGTCGCGACGATGCTGATGCTGGTGACCCCGGCCATCTCCGCGCAGCAGGGCGACGCGGCGCTGCCGCCGTCCAAGCCCGGCAAGCCGATCAACACTGGCGACGTGCTCTCCGGGGAGCTCAACGCGATGAAGGTGCGCGACGCCAAGAACGGCAAGCGCGTCGCGACCTACCAGATCACGTCCGAGCCGCGCCGCCTGCCGCCGCCGAACGGGCTGTGCAATCTCGAAACCGGCCCCGAGACGTTCCAGCTCGTCACCTCCAGCGAGGCGCAGGCCGCCCAGCTGAAATCCTTCGTCGGCAAGGAGATCTCCGTGAAGGTGGACGAGGTCGCCTGCGCCAGCGATCCCGGCCAGATGAGCGAGGCCGTGATCACGAAGTGGAGCCTGATCAAGAAGCAGTAGGGGTGGAGTCGTCTCCCCGATTCCGGTGTCATCGCCCGCGAAGGCGGGCGATCCAGTACGCCGCAGCTTCTCGGTCGATCACGACTGTCTCGGAGTACTGGATGCCCCGCCTTCGCGGGGCATGACAGGGGTGCCTACACCCGCACCGGCCCCAGCGCCTCGAAATGCCCGCGCTTCTGCAAATACGCCAGCAGCATCAGGCTCGGGATGGCGACGAGGACGGAGATCGCGAAGAACATCGGCCAGCCCGTCGCCTTCGCCAGATAGCCTGCGCCCGACGACAAATAGGTCCGTCCCACCGCGGCGAGCGCCGTCAGCAGCGCATATTGGGTCGCCGTGTGCAGCGGGTTCTGGCACAGCGCCGAGAGATAGGCGACGAAGATCACGGTGCCGATGGCGTTGCAGAAATTGTCGGAGGTGATCGCGAGGGTCAGCGCCCATTCGTTGACGCCGACAATCGCAAGCCACGAGAACGACAAATTGGACATCGCCTGCACGATGCCGCCGATCCACAGGCTGGTCGCGAGCGAATAGCGTCGGGCCACGAAGCCGCCGGCAAAGCCGCCGGCCAGGGTCGCGATGATGCCGACGCCCTTGACGATCACGGCATAGTCGTTCCGCGTGAAGCCGATGTCGATGACGAACGGCACGGTCATGTTGCCGGAGAACGCGTCGGTGAACTTGAACAGCACGACGAAGGCGAGCACGACCCATGCTTCCTTGCGTCGCAGGAATTCCGAGAACGCGCCCAGCGCCGCATGGAACACCCGCGTGAGCGCGCCCTCGTCCTGCGTGGCGGCCTCGGCGCGCGCGGATTGTGCGGGCTCGGTGGCGGCGAGCGCAGTCGCCGTGCCGATCAGCACCAGAGCCGCCATCACCACATAGCCCCACATCCAGGCGGCCCCACGCGGGACGATCGCCTCGAAGCCGGTGACGATGAACAGGGCGCCTGCAGTCGAGACCAACATGCCGATGCGATAGGCGGCGACATAGGCGGCCATGCCGGCGGCCTGCTCGCTTTCGGGCAGGCTCTCGACGCGGAAAGCATCGACCACGATGTCCTGCGTCGAGGACATCGTCGCGACCAGCAGCGCGCCGAGCGCGACAAGCAGTGGCGAACGTGCCGGATCGGTCAGCGCCAACAGCAGGATCGCGCCGATCAGCAGCAGCTGCG
Source organism: Bradyrhizobium sp. JHI2711 (assembly GCF_056156565.1). NCBI lineage: Bacteria > Pseudomonadati > Pseudomonadota > Alphaproteobacteria > Hyphomicrobiales > Nitrobacteraceae > Bradyrhizobium > Bradyrhizobium sp. JHI2711. The sequence goes on along the minus strand of NZ_JBPZPT010000003.1, from coordinate 743,496 downwards.
CAAACACCAGCCACCCACGGCGACGTCCGAAGGCATGCGTGAAGAACGGCACATGCAGCGCATCGACCAGCGGCGCCCACAGGAATTTGAGCGTGTATGGCGTTCCAACCAGCGCAAACAGCCCGATCGTTCCAAGATCGACCCCGGCTTCGGCCATCCACACCAGCAGCGTCGATCCCGACAGTGCCAGCGGCAGCCCCGAGGAGAAGCCGAGAAACAGCACGATCAGCACCCGCGGCTGCAGGTAAACAGCAAGGCTGTCGCGCCAGGAGGGCGAGGCGGTGGAAGTCGCGGCGGGGGAGGTCGCGTCGGGTGCGGTCATGGGGGCGTGTTAGCAGATTCTGGGAGAAAAGACTCTCGCGGTAGCTGGTGAGACGGGAGAGCTTCCAACACGCTCGGTGTCATCGTCCGCGAAGGCGGACGATCCAGTACTCCGCGGCGTCTCGGTTCAACCACTCGGGCTGCGGAATACTGGGTGCCCCGCGTTCGCGGGGCACGACAGTGTGCCCTAGTCTCACTCCCCCGCCTGGAGCTTGCGCGGAAACAGCTCTGCCGCTCCCGTCGCCACCAGCCGCGGTGTCTCCGGCGCATCGCTCTTGCTGAAATCGAGCTCCTCGATGCGGCCTGCGCGCTTCTCGATCTTGTCGGCGGAGATCAGCACCTGGCGGACGTCCTCGTTCACGTCGGCAAAATGCTTTTGCAGCTTGAGCACGCGGTCGCGCAGGCGCCCCAAATCGTCGCCGAGCTTGATCACCTCGGTGCGGATCTGGTCGGCGGCGTCGCGCATGCGCGCGTCTTTCATGATCTGCTGCATCACCTGGATCGCGAGCATCAGCAGCGACGGCGACACCAGCACGACGCGGGCGCGATAGGCCTTCTGGATCACGTCGTCGAAGCCGTCATGGATCTCGGCATAGACCGATTCCGACGGCACGAACATCAGCGCCATCTCCTGGGTCTCGCCGGTGACGAGGTATTTTTCCGCGATGTCGCTGACATGCTTCATCACGTCGCCGCGCAGCCGCTGCGTGGCAACGCGCCGCTCCTCGTCGGTGCGGGCGTCGTGCAGCGCCGTCATCGCCTCCAGCGGAAACTTCGCGTCGATGCAGAGCGGGCGCTGGTCGGGCAGGAACACGACGCAGTCCGGTCGTTTTCCGGTCGAGAGCGTGAACTGGAACTCGTAGGAGCCTTTGGGCAGACCGTCCTGGACGATCGCCTCCATCCGCGCCTGGCCGAAGGCGCCGCGCGACTGCTTGTTGGCGAGTACGTCGCGCAGAGTGGTCACCTGCGTGGTGAGGTCGGTGAGGTTCTTGTGCGCGTTGTCGATGATGCCGAGCCGTTCATGCAGCGCGCGCAGGCTCTCCATGGTGTTGCGGGTCGAATGTTCCATGGACTGGCCGACCCGATGCGTCACCGAATCAAGCCGCTCGTTGACCGCACGCGCCATCTCGGCCTGGCGGCCGGCGAGCGCCTGGGTCATGGCGTCGACCCGCCCCGAGGCCTCGCTCTGGGCGTGCAGCACCTGGGCGAGCCGCTCCTCGAGCTCGTCGGCACGGATTGCGTTCGCCATGGCGAGTTCCGCGCCACGCCGCCCCGAGCGCGCGATCACAACCGCAATCACAACCAGCAGGATGAGGACGAGCGCACCGAAGCCGATCAGCGCATCGACGATGCGCACCGGCCAGTCGCCCAGCATGACAACGATCTCGTTCATGCCGCCTTGTAGCCGATTCGCTGCGCTCTCGCGAACGAAGAGGGAACATTCTGGGTTAACCGCCCCCTAAATTTCATGGTTAATGAAACGTGAAGTTTTATGGTTAGCGAGGGGTTAACGGGTTCCGGGCCGCATTGACCGCATCCGGCGCGCGGCTTAAATCGCGGCCATGGCCCTCAGAGAAATCATCATCCTGCCCGACAAGCAGCTGCGCCTGGTCTCCAAGCCGATCGAGAAGGTCACGGCGGAGATCCGCAAGCTTGCCGACGACATGTTCGAGACCATGTACGACGCGCCCGGCATCGGGCTGGCGGCGATCCAGGTCGCGCAACCCTTGCGTCTCATCACCATGGATCTCGCCAAGCGTGACGAGAGCGGCGAGACCAAGCACGTGCCGCGCGTCTTCATCAATCCTGAAATCATCGCCTCGTCCGAGGAACTGTCGGTCTACGAGGAAGGCTGCCTGTCGATCCCGGAATATTACGAGGAGGTCGAGCGTCCCGCGAAGGTGCGCGTGCGCTTCACCGATCTCGACGGCAAGGTGCACGAGGAGGATGCCGAAGGCCTCTACGCCACCTGCATCCAGCACGAGATCGACCATCTCAACGGCGTGCTGTTCGTCGACTATCTGTCCAAGCTCAAGCGCGACCGCGTCATGAAGAAGTTCGAGAAAGCCGCCAAGCGCGCGGCGGAGTGATAATTCCTCCGCCGTCATGCCCGGGCTTGTCCCGGGCATCCACGTTCTTTGCCGCCGCGAGCAGGACGAACGTGGATGGCCGGGACAAGCCCGGCCATGACGAGTACCTTGCTCGTTTCAAGGATTGTCTCGTCACATGCCCCTCCGCCTCATCTTCATGGGCACGCCCGATTTCTCCGTGCCGACGCTGCTCGAGCTGGTCGCGCATGGCCACGAGATCGCGGCCGCCTACACCCGCGCGCCGAAGCCGGGCGGCCGGCGCGGCCTGCAATTGCAGCCGACCCCGGTCGAGGAGGCCGCGCGAAAGCTGGGCATTCCCGTGCTGACGCCGAAGACGCTGAAGACCGAGCAGGCGCTGGCGGAGTTCCGCGCCTTCGATGCGGACGCGGCCGTCGTCGTCGCCTATGGCATGATCCTGCCACAGGCGATCCTCGATGCGCCAAAACTCGGCTGCTACAATCTGCATGCCTCGCTGTTGCCGCGCTGGCGCGGCGCCGCGCCGATCAACCGCGCCATCATGGCCGGCGATGCCGAGAGCGGCGTGATGGTGATGAAGATGGATGTCGGCTTAGATACCGGCGACGTCGCCATGGCCGAGAGCATCACGATCACCGACAACATGACCGCGCTCGACCTGCACGATCGTCTGTCCCGCCTTGGCGCCGACCTGATGGTGCGCGCGATGGCCGCGCTCGAACGCGGCGGGCTCCAGCTCAAGGCGCAGAGCGAGGACGGCGCCACCTATGCCGCCAAGATCGAGAAGGCGGAGGCGCGGATCGACTGGACAAAGCCGGCGCGCGCAGTGCTGCGCCACGTCCATGGCCTCTCGCCGTTCCCCGGCGCCTGGAGCGAGCTTGACGATGCCCGCGTCAAAATCCTGCGTTGCGAGTTGGCGCAAGGCGCCGGCGCGCCTGGCGAAATGCTCGACGATCAGCTTACCGTCGCCTGCGGCGACGGCGCCATCCGCATCATCGAGCTGCAGCGCGAGGGCAAGGCCCGCATGCAGGCCGCGGACTTCCTGCGCGGCGTGCCGTTAAAGGCGGGATCCAAATTCACCTGACACTGTCATACCCCGCGAAGGCGGGGTATCCAGTACGCCGAGGCTTCTCGGTCAATCGGATAAGCTGCGGAGTACTGGTTGCCCGCCCCAGTGCGCAACAGCGCACAAGGCGGGCAATGACGACGAAACTGGACACGATGCCCCGCTACAAGCTCACCATCGAATATGACGGCGCGCCGTTCTTCGGCTGGCAGGTGCAGGACACGCTGCCATCGGTGCAGGGCGCGCTGCAAGCCGCGGTGAAGGCGATGACTGGTTCGGATCTGCGCGTGCACGGTGCCGGCCGCACCGATGCCGGCGTGCATGCACGCGGCCAGGTCGCCCATGTCGACGTCGACAAGCAGTTTCCGCCGGGCCGTTTTCGCGACGGGCTCAACGCGCATCTGCGCCCGCATCCGATCGCGGTGCTCGAGGCCGAGATAGTGCCCGACGATTTCGAGGCGCGCTTCTCGGCGGTCAAGCGCCACTACCGCTATCGCATCGTCAACACTCGCGCCAATCTCGCGCTCGATGTCGGCCACGCCTGGCGCGTGCCGCGCAAGCTCGATGCCGACGCAATGCACGCGGCGGCGCAGCGCCTGCTCGGCAAGCACGATTTCACCACCTTTCGCGACACCGAGTGCCAGGCCAAATCGCCGGAGAAGACACTCGACCAGCTGGACGTGATCCGCGATGGCCGCGAGATCAACGTCATCACCTCGGCGCGCTCGTTCCTGCACAGCCAGGTGCGCTCGATGGTGGGATCCCTGGTCTGGGTCGGCGAGGGCCGCTGGACCGCCGACGATCTCTCCGCCGCACTCAAAGCCCGCAACCGCACCGCCTGCGGCATCGTCGCCCCGCCTGAGGGGCTGTATTTGATGAAGGTGGATTATTAGGCGAGCGGCGCAGAGAGCGGGCACGCTCTCGCCAAACCTCGGTGTCATGCCCCGGCTTGACAGGGGCATCCAGTACGCCGCGGCCTCTCGGCTCAATCACTGCCGTCTCTGGAATACTGGATCGCCCGGTCAAGCCGGGCGATGACGGTCGTGTTTATGGAGGCAACACTGCCTCAAGCAAAATACCGCGCCAAAATCCCGCGATACACTTTCGTCAGCCTCTCCAGATCCGCCACCGGCACGCGCTCGTCGATCTGGTGCATGGTCTGCCCGACCAGGCCGAACTCGATCACGGGGCAATAGAAGGAGATGAATCGCGCATCCGACGTGCCGCCTGAGGTCGAGAGCTCGGGCTTGCGCCCCGTCACCTCCTCGATCGCGGAGACCGCGAGATCGGTGAACGGACCCGGCTTGGTCACGAACACGTTCGAGTTCGAGGGCTCCCAGACGATGCGGGCCTTGATGCGGTTGCCGCAGGCTTTGGCGAGGCGCGTCTCGACCAATTCGCGCAAGCTCGTCTGGGTGTGGTTGTCGTTGTAGCGGATGTTGAATCTTGCGCGGGCCTCGCCGGGGATGACGTTGAAGGCCTTGTTGCCGACGTCGACCGAGACGAATTCGAGATTGGACGCCTGGAATTGCGCGCTGCCATTGTCGAGCGGCTCGTCGGAGATCGCGACGATCAGCCGCGAGATATCAGGCACCGGATTGGAGGCGCGGTGCGGATAGGCGACGTGGCCCTGCACGCCGTCGACGACGAGCGTGCCGGATTGCGAGCCGCGCCGGCCGATCTTGATGGTGTCGCCGAGCGTCTCGACGTTGGAAGGCTCGCCGAGCACGCAATGGTCGAATTTCTCGCCGCGCTCGGCGACCCATTTCAGCAGCTTGATGGTGCCGTTGATCGAGACGTCTTCCTCGTCGCCGGTGATCAGGAACGAGATCGAGCCCTTTCCGTCGCTGCGCGGCTTGCCGCCGTTGGCGGCGAGATGCTCCAGCACCGCGGCGACCGAGCAGGCGATGCCGCCTTTCATGTCGACCGCGCCGCGGCCATGCAGCACGCCGTCCTTCACCTCTCCGGAGAACGCGCCGACGCTCCAGGCGCTCTCGTCGCCGGGCGGCACCACATCGGTGTGGCCTGCGAAGGTGATGTGCGGACCGTCGGTGCCGATCCGAGCGTAGAGATTGTCGACGTCGGCGGTGCCTTCCTCGCTGAAGGTCACGCGGTGACAGGTGAAACCGGCAGCGCCCATGATTTTTTCGAGCACCCCGAGCGCGCCGGCATCGGCCGGAGTGACTGAGGGGCAACGGATGAGGTCGCGGGCGATCGAGAGGGCATCGGTCATGCGCCCCGCTTAACATGCATGCCGCCGGGTGGGCTAGCGCTGGGCGGAACAATTTCGATCTCGCGGTCCTGGTCCCAGCTCTTCGCAGGCGGCGAGGCGGGCGTGGACTCATACGCGATCCCGGCCAGCGGATCAGGCCCGAACCGGTTATCGCCGACAGTGCCGGGCACGCAGAGCATCTCGACGAGACCCCACAGCCACAGCATCGAAGCGGCGAGGTTGAAAAGAAGCATCACGCTGGTGTCGGGGAGCAGGTCCGAGAACTGGTTGAACAGGCCGGGCACGAGGAAAAACGGAACGAGCCACCAGCCGCTCCTGTCACGGTCGTGCAGCCGCTTGATCGCCGTTGCCAGATAGACCCACAGGAACAGCGACATGCCGAATGCCCTCAGGATCAGGGGCGCGCGGTCGGTAGACGCGAGTGAAGGGTGTTCCCGGGGATCGGCCAGCTTGAACAGATCGCCAAGGCCGAAATCGAGCTTGAGCGAGAGCTTCAACGATCCGTCGGCATTGGGCAGATGAATGATCTGACCGATCACCTCCAGCAAGCCTGCCAGCAGCGCAACGATCAGCAGCGCCTGCCACAGCAGGGCGCGATTGATGCGGCCGTCGAAGCGGAATAGGTACCAGATCCAGTCCATGCGAGTGGCTCCGGGCGGAATGGCCGCCCGGAAATTGGTCGCGATGGAGGGAGGGTGGGTTCGATCCTAGCAGCGAATGGTGAATGGTGAATGGCAAGTAGGATTGGCGCCCTATTCGCCACTGGCTATTCGCTACTCGCCTTGCATCAATCCCGCAGCAGCTCGTTGATGCTGGTCTTCGACCGCGTGCGCTCGTCGACGCGCTTGACGATCACGGCGCAAGCGGTGCTCGGGCCGATCTGGCCGTTCTTCATCGGCTTGCCGGGCAGCGCGCCGGGCACCACGACGGAATATTCGGGCACTTCGCCCATGAAGACCTCGCCGGTCTCGCGGTCGACGATCTTGGTCGAGGCTCCCAGGAACACGCCCATCGCCAGCACCGCGCCCTTGCGCACGATCACGCCTTCGGCGACTTCCGAGCGCGCGCCGATGAAGCAATCGTCCTCGATGATGACCGGCTCGGCCTGCAGCGGCTCGAGCACGCCGCCGATGCCGGCGCCGCCCGAGATGTGCACGCGCTTGCCGATCTGCGCGCAGGAGCCGACGGTGGCCCAGGTGTCGACCATCGTGCTCTCATCGACATAGGCGCCGAGATTGACGAAGGACGGCATCAAGACGACGTTCTTGGCGATGAAGGCCGAGCGGCGGACGATCGCGCCGGGCACCGCGCGAAAACCGGCATCGCGGAAGCGGTTCGGGCCCCAGCCTTCGAACTTCGAGGGCACCTTGTCCCACCAGCTTGCCTTGCCGGGGCCGCCGCCAATGACGTCCATGTCGTTGAGGCGGAACGACAGCAGCACGGCCTTCTTCAGCCATTGATTGACCTTCCACTTGCCGTCGCTGCCGCGCTCGGCAACGCGCGCCTCGCCCTTGTCAAGGATCTCCAGCGACTGGTCGACGGCCTCGCGCACCTCGCCCTTGGTCGTGGTCGAGATGCCTTCACGCGCCTCGAAGGCGCTGTTGATGGTGGATTCGAGGGCTGCAAGGGACATCGTGATTTCCTCTGGGAAGCGCGTGGTTTCGCGAGAATTGGAGCGCTTTTTCGGGATTTGGCGGAGCGGAGTCAAGGCTGCGTTCTGGATCACCACCCGGGAAGACCCGTAGCCCGGATGGAGCGAAGCGCAATCCGGGACAGTCTCTCCGCAGCTACGCCAGCCCCGGATTACGCTGCGCTCCATCCAGGCTACGAAATCACCCCGACAACTTTGCCAAAAACCCCGCCAGATCATCCGTGACGTGGTCGACATGGGCGGCGTCGCGGCCTTCCAGCTCCCAGTCCTCGCGCACCACCTCCTTGGTGCCGTCGGGCACCACCAACACGGTGGTCATGCCGAGCCGGTAGGGGACGGTGAGGTTGCGGGCGAGGTCCTCGAACATGGCGGCGCGGGTCGGATCGACCGCATGCTGGCCGAGGAACTTGCGGTAGGTCTGCTCCGCCGGCTTCGGTTCGAACTCGGCGGCGATGATGTCGAACACGCCGTCGAAATGGCCGGCGAAGCCGAGCCGCGCCAGCACGGCATCGACATGGTCGACCGAGCCGTTGGTGAGGATCAGCTTGCGGCCCGGCAGCTTTGCGATGGCCGCGCCAAGCGCCGGATTCGGCTCCAGCGGAGAGTGGTCGATCTTGTGGACATAGGCGAGGTAGTCGTCGGCGGAGACGCCGTGCAGGGTCATCATGCCGCGCATCGTGGTGCCGAAGCGGCGATAATAGTCTTTCTGGATCGCCCGCGCTTCCTCCGGGCCGACATTCAGCCAGTTGCAGACGAACTCCCCGATCCGCGCATCGACCTGCTGCCACAGATTGACGTGATGCGGATAGAGCGTGTTGTCGAGGTCGAACACCCAGGTGTCGACATGGTTGAAGCTGCGGGGGAAGGTCATATCGGCATTCTCAACTTGTCGTCCCGGGGCGCGCGAAGGGCGAGCCCGGGACCCATAACCCCAGGGAGGAGTTTTGCGAAGACTCGGGGTGACCAGCTTCCCTCCGCAACCACTCCCTGGGGTTATGGGTCCCCGCCTTCGCGGGGACGACGGCGGAGCTTGTGGATGCTTGCGTGCTGATCATTGCGCCAATCTCACGGCACGGCAAAGCGCAGCGTCTTGCCGCCGCTCGACATGTCTACCGCGCCGAAGCCCGTTGGCGCAAAGCCGCGCGCGCCGCAATCGGTCTGCTCGCTGGTCTCGAACTTGGTCTCGCGTGTGCAGAGCTGCCTGTCGCCGCCCCAATTCAGCGGCTTGTCCTTAAGCTTGACGATTCGGTTGTCGGCGTCGACCGCTTCCGCGAAGCTGAAGATCTGCTTCGGCTGGCCTGATACATCGGGGTGCAGGCAGGTCTTGGGATCGATGCGATACCAGCCGCGGCTGGTCACCGCCTTGCCGTCGTCGGTCGCGATCGCCGCCATCACCTTGTGCGGCGTGTCGTTGCACCAGGTGAGGCCGGTCGCGGACGGCGTCTGCACGGCATCGACCATGGTCTTGAAGAAGTTCTGCGAGCCCACGATGTCGGACGACAAGCCCCGGCTCTTCAGGAATGCGGCCAGCGCGCTCTGCGTCTTCGGCCCGTCGACGCCATCGATCGGCGCGGCGTCGTAGCCTGCGATCACCAGGAGCCGCTGGATGCCGGCGAGGCGCGCCTGCTCGTCGTCATATTCGGAATCCTCGGCGAGATAAGCGACGAGGTTGCCGTCCGGGCTTTGCGTCGGCGTCACCTGTGTGAAGGGAACCTGCGTCTGGCCGCTGCGGCACTGCCTGGCCGCCGCGATGACGAAATTGTCCTGCGCGACGCACAGCATGTCGTTGCCGCTTTGCGGGATCGGGGACGCGCCGTAGACGCCGAGCGCGCGCGCGTTGAGCAGGATGCGGTCGGCGGTCAGCGTGCCCTGCACCACCACGCGGCAGGCGGCGGGATCGATCCTGAACCAGCCGCGCGTCGCGGTGGCCGCCTTGTCGTCGATGCCGATCGCGGCCTCGACCACATAGGACATGCGGTTGCAGATCTTGAGGTCGGCGATCGCCGGCGCCGAGGAGAAGAAGAAGGAGACAGTTGCGGCAGGCAGCGTCATCAGGAAGCGGGTGAGGGGGGAGCGGCGTGGATGACGCTCTCTCAAATCGTCATGGCCGGGCTTGACCCAGCCATCCACGTCTTTGCCGCGAGAAGAAAGGTCGTGGATGCCCGGGACAAGCCCGGGCATGACGACCTTCTTCCGCTGCTCGCGTTCCCGCATCACTTGTGGATCAGCGTGCCCGTGCCCTGGTTGGTGAAGAGCTCGAGCAGCACCGCGTGCTGCATCTTGCCGTCGATGATGACGACGCCCTCGACGCCCTGCTCCAGCGCGTAGATGCAGGTCTCGACCTTCGGGATCATGCCGCCGGAGATGGTGCCGTCGGCGATCAGTTTTCGCGCGTCCTTCACCGACAATTGCGGGATCAGCTTCTTCGACTTGTCGAGCACGCCGGGCACGTCGGTGAGCAGCAGCAGGCGCTTGGCTTTCAGCGCGCCGGCGACGGCCCCTGCAAAGGTGTCGGCGTTGATGTTCAGCGTCTGGCCCTCTTTCGAGGTTGCGAGCGGGGCCAGCACCGGGATCAGCTCGTAGCCGATCAGCTGGTTGAGCAAAGTGAGGTCGACCTTCTCGGGGTCGCCGACGAAGCCGAGATCGATCGCCTTCTCGATGTTCGAGTCGGGATCGACGATGGTGCGCGTCGTCTTGGTCGCCTTCACCATGTTGCCGTCCTTGCCGGACAGGCCCACCGCCTTGCCGCCGGCCTCGTTGATGTAGCCGACGATCTGCTTGTTGACGGAGCCGGCGAGCACCATCTCGACGATCTCGATGGTCGCGGCATCGGTGATGCGCAGGCCCGCGGCGAATTCCGAGACGATCCCAAGACGCTTGAGCATGGTCGCGATCTGCGGCCCGCCGCCATGCACCACCACCGGATTGATCGCGGTCTGCTCCAAGAGCACGATGTCGCGGGCAAAGTTCTTCGCGGTCTCCTCGTCGCCCATGGCATGGCCGCCATATTTGATGACGATGGTTTCCTCGTCATATTGCTGCATGTGCGGCAGCGCTTCGGACAGGATGCGGGCCTGGTCGAGCGGAGAGATGTCGGTCATGTCGCGGGTCTCGCTGGCGGGTCGAATGGTGCGCGTTCTATCCGATTGGCGGGGACAGCGCAAAGGTGTGGCAGCTATGTAGCCCGGATGGAGCGCAGCGTAATCCGGGATTCGTCGCCGCAGACACCGGCCCCGGATTGCGCTTCGCTCCATCCGGGCTACGGATTCAGCGCTTCGCCACCACCGCCGCCACACTTACCGCCAGCCAGCTCGCAATCATCACCATCCCGCCCGTCGGCGCCGCCATCGGAAACAGCGCGTGCCCGGCATACTGCCGCAAGGTGAGGTCGCCTGCGAACAGCGCGGCACCGATCGCGAAGCCGAACGTCGCCACGATTCCAATTCCGCCGTGCAGAAGGCCGCGCGTGAGCAAGGCGATGGTCGCAAGTATGGCACTTGCATGAAACAGCAGCATGGCGCTGGCGGAGGCAAGACGGCTCGCGTCGGCACCATGGGCGGACGCGGCGGCCAGCGCGACGCCGGCGGCGCCCATCAAGCCGGCAAGCCCGATCAGCAGGCGGTGCGCTGCCATCACGAGGCCCGCTCTTCCAGGAGCTTCGCCATCGCGGCGCGAAGCTCGGCCATGCCGGTCGCGCTGCGCGACGAGGTCGCGAGCACGGTCGGGAACGCGGCCGGATGCTTGGCGAGCACGGCCTCGGTCTCGGCGATGCGTGCTTGCAGCTCGGCGACTTTCACCTGGTCGGCCTTGGTCAGCACGATCTGGTAGCTGACGGCGGAGCGGTCGAGCGTCTTCAGCACCTCGAGATCGACATCCTTGATCCCGTGCCGCGCATCGATCAGCACGTAGACGCGCGCGAGACTGGCGCGTCCCAGCAGGAATTTGTGGATCAGCTCGGTCCAGGACGCGACCTGGCTCTTCGGCGCCTTGGCATAGCCGTAGCCGGGCATGTCGACGAGGCGCAGGTCGTTCTTGCCGGGGACCTCGAAGAAGATCAGCTCCTGGGTGCGGCCCGGCGTATGCGAGGTGCGCGCCAGCGCGTTGCGGCCCGTGAGCGCGTTGATCAGGCTCGACTTGCCGACATTGGAGCGCCCGGCAAAGGCGATCTCCAGCCCCGCCATCGGCGGCAGCGTTTCGATCGAAGGCGAGGCCCAGATGAACTGCCAGTCGCGGGCGAACAGCTTGCGCCCGGCCTCGATCAGTCGCTCGTCGGTCTTCTCGTTCATGCGAGCGGGCTATCCTCTCGTCATGGCCGGGCAAAAGCGCGAAGCGCGTCCTTCCCAACCAAATGTCCCGGCCATCCACGTCTGACTGTGAGGCACCCTCCTAAACGTGGATGCCCGGGACGAGCCCGGGCATACGCTGTGGAGGCAGTTTGCCTGACATTATCGAAGGACTACGTCGCCTTCCTCGCGAACGTCGCCTTGAGATTGTCGAGTAATTCCACCTTCACGCCGTTGCGGCGCATGATGTAGCCCTGCTGGACCACCGAGAGCAGGTTGTTCCAGGCCCAGTAGATCACGAGGCCCGCCGGGAATCCCGCCAGCATGAAGGTGAAGATCAGCGGCATCCAGTTGAAGATGATCTGCTGCGTCGGATCCGGCGGCGTCGGATTCAGCTTCATCTGGATCCACATCGTGATGCCCATGATGATCGGCCAGATGCCGAGCGCGAGGTAATAGCCGAACACCGGAATCGTGGTCGGATCGAACGGGATGAGCCCGAACAGGTTGAAGAGATTGGTCGGGTCCGGCGCGGAGAGGTCCTTGATCCAGCCGAAGAACGGCGCGTGCCGCATCTCGATGGTGACGAACAGCACCTTGTAGAGCGCGAAGAACACCGGAATCTGGATCAGCACGGGCAGACAGCCGGCGACCGGATTGATCTTCTCCTTGCGGTAGATCTCCATCATCTCCTGCTGCTGCTTCACCTTGTCGTCGGGATAGCGCTCCTTCAGTGCCAGCAGCTGCGGCTGGATCGACTTCATCTTCGCCATCGAGGCGTAGGACTTGTTCGCCAGCGGGAAGAACAACAGCTTCACGATCACCGTGACGAGCAAGATCGAGACGCCGAAATTGCCGAAGAAGCGGAAGAAGAAGTCGAGGCCGAGGAACATCGGCTTGGTGAGGAAATAGAACCAGCCCCAGTCGATCAGCAGGTCGAACTGGTTGAGGCCGAGCGCCTTGTTGTAGCCGCCGAGGCCCGCGAGCGGGAAGTTGATGCCGACCACGCCGGCTTCCTTGGCGCCTGCGAACAGCCGCGCGTTGGCCGTCGCGGTGCCGCCGATCGCGACGGTGACGGGGTCGAGCAGATAGTCGGTCTGGTAGGTATGGACCTTGCCGACCGGGTTGGACGAGAAGCGCGCCTGGAGCTGGGCGTTGGTATCCGGCAGCAGCGCGGAGGCCCAGTATTTGTCGGTGATGCCGAGCCAGCCATTGGTGGCCTTGAAGTTCACCTGCTTGGCTTCGTCGATCTTGCTGTAGGCATATTCCTGCAGCCTGTGTTCGCCGAGATAGCCGATCAGGCCCTCATGCAGGATATAGTAGCCGGAGACATGCGGCGCGCCGTGGCGCGAGATCAGCGCGAACGGATAGAGCGTGACGGGCGCGTTGCCGACATTGCTCACCTCGTCCTTGATGGTGAAGAGATAATGGTCGTCGACGGCGATGGTGCGGCGGAAAGTCAGGCCGTCGCCATTGTCCCATTTCAGCACCACGGGCGTCGACGGCGTCAGGCTGCCGCTGCCCTCCTGCTGCCAGACGGTCTGGGCATCCGGCATCTTTGCCGTCACGCCCGTCGCTGCAACCCAGCCGAACTCGGCGTAATAGGGCTCCGCCGTGCCCGACGGCGAATAGAGGACGATCGGCGGCGATTTCGGATCGACCGTCTCGCGATATTGCACCAGCGCGATGTCGTCGATGCGGCCGCCCTTCAGCGAGATGCTGCCGGCGATCCGCGGCGTCTCGATCTTGACGCGCGGGCTCGCTGCAATGGCAGTCTCGCGCGAAACGACCGCTTGGGGCGGGCTCGCGGCCGGCGTCGACGGCTGGGCCGCGCCGGGCTGCGGCGCGCTGCCCGGCGTCGGGGACGCGCCCGGCTGCGGCGTGCTGCCCTTCTGGAGCTCGGACTGCGCCTGCTGCTGGGCGCGCTGCTTCTCCATCTGCGGCACATTGTAGAAGTACTGCCAGGCGATCAGCACCAGGCCGGACAGAATGACGGCGAGGATGGTATTGCGATTGTCGGTCATCTCGATTGTCTCGTCATCAATCCGGTTTGCGGCTGGTCGCTGCGACGTGACCCGGCCTGTGGCCGCGCGCTTTGGCCGTATGCCGCGCGGGCTTCGTGAACGCTATGCGCAGATCGTCGAGCATGGTGGCGAAGTCGCGCGAGAGCGCGTCCTTTCGTCCGACCAGGACATAATCATGGTGGGGCTGCATCGATGTCGGATCGAGCCGCTTCACCAGTTCGCGCAACCGGCGCCGGATGCGATTGCGCTCGGGGGCGTTGCCGTTCTTCTTGGTGACGGTGAAGCCGATCCTGACAGGGCCGGAATCATCGCGGCGGCGGCTTTGCAGGACGAACGCGGGACTATTCACCCGCGCGCCATTGGCAACGGCGAGGAAATCCGCCCGCTGCCTCAGCCGATCCATGATGAAATCCCAAAAAGGGGGTCCGGCTCAGGCGCTCAGACGCTTGCGGCCGCGGGCGCGGCGGGCGGCGAGAACCTTGCGGCCGCCGGCAGTGGCGAGACGGGCGCGGAAGCCGTGACGGCGCTTGCGCACCAGTTTGCTGGGTTGATAAGTCCGCTTCACGGGTTTTTCTCCGCTGACCGGGCAATTTGCCTGTAGAATTGATGGTAAAGTCCGGAAGATGCGGCCCAAAACGGGCCCTTTTTCGGCCCCAAGAGAGCCGCTCCCGGTGTCGCACCGGGTCATCGCGGACAATTCGCGCGGCTTATAAGGGAGCGCCTTGTCTTCGTCAACGCCGCACAAGCGCGCGATTGTGGTGAATATCGCTGTTTGCGCGGCGTTTTTAACCCTTGAGGTGGCGACTCGCGCTATCAGCGCTTACACCACACCTCGGCAGATTAGCGATCCGTAATTTGACCGGACATCGGTCGGGTCGCATCCTCCATCAGCCAAGGCCAACAGGGGCGAGTTTCGTGCCAGCCACAGATCGCCAGCCGATCCAGGATCTGGATCAGCCAGACCAGCCGGCGACGCGGCCCCGCGGCTCGCGCGGGCTCGGGTTGTCCGGCAAGCTGCTGCTGCTCACCATTCCCTTGGTGATGATCGCCGCGGTGCTGCTCTACGTGCCAGCCATCGCGAATTTTTGGGTCAACCGGCTGAATGATCGCGTCGCGGCGGCCAACACCGCGGCGCTGGTGCTGGATGCGGCGCCGCTCGGCATGGTCCCCGATTCGCTGTCGCGGCAGATCCTGAAGAGCATCAATGCCCGCGCCGTCGCAATCAAGATGGGCCAGCAGCGCCGGCTGCTCGCCAGCGACAACATTCCCGCCGCCATCGAGCACGACATCGACCTGCGCGACATGACGGCTTGGGAGGCGATCACCGGCTCGTTCCGGATGATGCTGGAAACCGGCAACCAGGCCATCCGCATCGTCGGCCCCGGGGTCGGCAATGCACAGTTCATCGAGATCGTCACCGATGAGCTGCCGCTGCGGAAGCAGATGTACCGCTTCTCCCGCAACCTCGTCGTGGTCGCGTTGATCATCGCGGTGCTGACCGCGGGCCTCGTCTATCTCGCGCTTCATTATCTCTTCGTGCGCCCGATGCGGCGGCTGACCGCGAGCCTGGTCGGCTTCCACGAGAATCCCGAGAGCTCGGCCGGCATCATCGTGCCGAGCCAGCGCAGCGACGAGATCGGGGTCGCCGAGCGCGAATTGTCCGACATGCAGCGCGACCTGATGTCGATGCTGAATCAGAAGAGCCGGCTCGCTGCCCTCGGCCTCGCGGTCTCCAAGATCAACCACGATCTGCGCAATCTGCTCGCCTCGGCCCAGCTGCTGTCGGATCAGCTCGCCAGCGTGCCGGATCCGCGCGTGCAGCGCTTTGCGCCCAAGCTCGTGCGCTCGCTCGAGCGCGCCATCGCCTTCTGCCAGTCGACATTGTCCTACGGCCGCGCCCAGGAGGCCGCACCCGACCGCCGCATGATCCTGATCGAGCCTGTTGTGATGGAGGTGCGGGAGACCGCGGGGCTCGCCAACGACGCCTCGATCGCCTGGGTCGCCGCGATCGAGCGCGGGCTCGCGGTCGACGCCGATCCCGACCAGCTGTTCCGGGTCTTGCTCAACCTCGTCCGCAACGCCGCCCAGGCGCTCGAAAGCCATGCGGCGGGTGAGGGGCGCGTGCAGCAGATCCGGATCACCGGAAAGCGCGAAGGCGCCGTCGCCATTCTCGAGGTCTCCGACACCGGCCCCGGCGTTCCCCCGAAGACCCGGGAGCGCCTGTTCGAGGCCTTCCAGACCTCGGGCCGCCCCGGCGGCAGCGGCCTTGGCCTCGCCATCGCCGCCGAGCTGGTCCGCGCCCATGGCGGCGAGATCCACTTGGTCGAGGGCACCATCGGCGCCACGTTCCGCATCGTCATCCCCGACCGTCCCGTGGAACTGCTCTCCATCCGCAACGAGCGCCAGAGGGCTTAAGGCTAGGCCAGCGGCCGACTGAAACGAGCTGGGCCATCGCCATTCCTTCCGTCATTCCGGGACGACCCGAAGGGTCGGGCCCGGAATCCATAACCCCGGCTGGTGGTTATGGATTCCGGGCTCGCGACTTCGTCGCGCCCCGGAATGACGAAGAGAAGTGCGGAAATGCTCCAAAATACCGGCGAGCCGGACCTTGCCAATCGGGACAAGAGCGGTTAGTCAGAGCGCTCTTTCGCACCCCCTCCGGCTCCGCCGGGGGCTGCTTGCGGGCCCTGCCCGCGCTGTTTGCGAAACACGCGCCCGTAGCTCAGCTGGATAGAGCATCAGACTACGAATCTGAGGGTCGGACGTTCGAATCGTTCCGGGCGCGCCATTATTTGCAGGGTTTTTGCATTCTATAGCTTTGAGCAGGTCGCCCTAGCTACCAACTAGCAACCGCCCCATTCAGACTCGGCTCCTGTCCCGACGTACTCCAAATTTTTATCGCAAGAGGCCCCCTACTCGGGAAAGGCCTTCATACTTGCGAGCAACAAAAAGGCCTTTTTCTCCTTCGCCCGGGCGCGGATCCAGTTCACCGCAGGCGGCGCGCAGCCTTCGGTCTATAAGGACATCGTCTTCCAAGCCATTCGGTGTCGGCCTTCTCATGGCGCAGAACATAGAACCAAATTTCAGCTTCCTCCCGTCTTGCCAGAGACCGCAACGCTCTCAACACTGCGACCCGATGCTTCTTGAGGACCGGTTCGGTGCGATAGACCAACTTGCAAAGCTCTGAGGTCGAAAACGACCCCGCGGGGTCTCTCTCGAAAATCTCCTTGATCCGCGCCCCGACCTTTCCAAGACCCCTGCTCATCTGCCTAGCTTAAGTTAAGTGTTTCCCAACCCGCCGTTCTAAAGTGTAGGTTGCGCAGGTCAATTCTTTCTCGCAAGTAGCGGGGACTCGCGCGGGGCATTTTCAGAGCGGGGTCATCATGCGAGTAACATTGGTTGGGGCTGGGAAGACGGTTTCATTCGAGACGATGGAAGCAGCGGGCGGCTGGCTCTTGGAACAGGCCGGCGTTCGGGACCTCGCGATCGTAAGGCGCAGCGTCGGGGCGTGGGCGCTTTGCGAAGCCCTACAGGACGGGACCAAGAAGGTGTTGGTCGAAGTCTCTACAAAGAGCGAGGCGCAGCTTGGATCGCTCCTTTTCCGGAAGTTCTACCAGGAATGGTTCGCCGTGCTTGGGTTCGAGGCACTGAACCCACCTGCTCACTCCTCGCCTCAGCGACTTGCAAGTGGTCGCCACCGGCAGCCGTCGTACCTGTTCGACGAACGGGCCCATATTGCTGCGTTCGGATATTAAGCGGCTACGAAGCATCCGAATTGGACACGAACCAGCAGTCAGATACAAGGAGGTCGCAAGTGGCAGCAATCATCACCCGCGAGAACATCCAGCCCCCAAAGATTGAGGAGGGCGACGCCGGCATTATTCTTAAAGCCGATGGCACGTTTCGCGTTTTCAACACCATCGCAGATCCGACGAAGCTGATCCCCGCGCAGATAGAGCAAGGCAAGAAGCTCCTGGCACTTGCCGCGGTGCTGAAAGATCCGGAGATCCTCAAACTGATTACCTCGAACATCGGAGCGTTTGGGGACGTTCTTTCATTGAAGATGGATTCGTAGTCTATGCAACAACACGTTTCGCGCTACCGCGCGCTCGAAATGTTCGCGGAGAGTATCGCCGAGTTGGAAATACCCAATGATAAAGGCCTGACGGCGCTTTTTGGTCAGATAAAGTCGCAGGCCAGGCAGGCGCTGAATCGCAAGGATCCTCTGCGCAATAAAAAGCTGAACGTGGCGCGGGAGAAGGCTCGCGAGACTACGATCCGCAAGGCAAAGAAGTTCCGCGAGCAGATGATGCCGCACATCGCGGAGGCGCAGACGGCCGGATGTTTGACGACTCGCGCCATTGCCGATTGGCTCAACAAACAAGGTTTTACGACAGCCCGTGGCTTCGACTGGTCTTCGGGCTCGGTCCATAGAATTTTGGAAGGTGACGGATAGCTCCGTCCACGGTACCAGCTCTGACCTATGTTACCGCGTTGGGTTGGCAGTTCACTTTTTCAGGGGGCGGTTCGGTTGGAAAAGCAAACATCTGTGTTCGATTTGATCCGACCAGGGAGCATCCTTCGTGGGCTCGACATCTCCGGTCCGGCCGAGGTCATTCAAGTCGCCAAATTCGGCCCAGATGCGATCAACATCGCTTTTCGGGTCAACGGCCGGGTCTCTGAACGGCTTCTCTACCGCGGCGAAGAGTCGTCCTTTGAGTTGGTCGAGAACGGCCGGGCGTACGCTTTTGATGCAGATGGCAACCTTTTGCGCCTCGCCTCAGAGGCCTACCGCATCCGATTGGCGCATCTCTTCGATCCCTACCTGGCGGTCAGCGCCTCGCAAATCGAGGCTCTGCCGCATCAGATCACGGCGGTTTACGGTGAGATGCTGCCTCGCCAGCCTCTTCGGTTTCTGCTCGCCGACGATCCGGGCGCCGGCAAGACGATCATGGCCGGCCTGCTCATCAAGGAGCTGATGATCCGCGGGGATCTCGATCGGTGCTTAATTGTTGCGCCGGGCAGCCTCGTGGAACAATGGCAGGAAGAAATGGCCGAGAAATTCGGCCTAGGCTTTGATTTGCTGACGAGAGACCAGATTGAAGCTTCGATCACCGGCAATCCGTTTGCGGAAAAGAACCGTCTGATCATGAGGCTGGATATGGCCGCGCGGTCGGACGAATTGAAAGCCAAGTTGGCTGCAGCGCCGGATTGGGACCTCATTATCTGCGATGAAGCTCATCGCATGGCTGCTTCCTATTTCGGTGGCGAAGTGAAGGAAACCCAGCGCCACAAACTGGGGAAGCTGCTGGGCACGCGAACCCGTAACTTCCTTCTCATGTCGGCGACGCCTCATAACGGCAAGGAGGCTGATTTCCAGCTATTCATGGGCTTGCTGGACGCAGACCGCTTTGAGGGGCGATTTCGCGAAGGCGTCCACAAGGCCGACGTGTCCGACATGATGCGGCGGCTTACCAAGGAAGAGCTATACCGGTTCGACGGCACGCCGCTTTTTCCGGAACGCCGGGCCTATACTGCCGGCTATGCGCTGTCCCCGGTGGAGGCCGATCTCTACCAAGCGGTCACGACGTACGTGCGGGAAGAGATGAACCGCGCAGATCGAACCGGCGATGATAAGCGCAGGTCGAGCGTAGGCTTCGCGTTGCAGATCTTGCAGCGGCGATTGGCATCATCTCCTGCAGCCATTCATCGCTCGCTTGAACGGCGACGCAAGCGTCTGGAAGAAAGATTGCGTGAAGAGACGCTAATGCGGCAGTCGGGTTCCGCCTCCCTGCGAGGCGCGCCTGAATTGCCAACTTGCGATCCCGATGATGTAGACGAAATTCCAGGCGTCGAGGTTGAAGAGGCGGAGGATCAAATTGCGGATCAGGCAACCGCAGCCGCGACCCTTGCTGAGCTGGAAGCCGAAATTCTCACCTTAAAGGACCTAGAGGGCCGCGCCCTGCGGCTCAAGCTTTCCGGCCAGGACGCCAAGTGGCGTGAACTGGAATCGATCCTCGATGAACCAATGATGCAGGATCAGGCAACCGGCCTTCGGCGAAAGGTTCTGATCTTTACGGAGCCGAAGGACACGCTGGAATATTTGCAGCAGAAGATCGTCGCGAGGGTCGGAGATCCGGCCGCGGTCGTTGTGATCCACGGCGGTGTTGCTCGCGAAGCGCGTCGTGCAGCCATTGCAGCATTCAATTCCGATCCCGTGGTTCGCGTCATGATCGCGAATGATGCCGCTGGCGAAGGTGTTAACCTTCAACGCGGCGCGCACCTCATGATCAACTACGATCTGCCTTGGAACCCAAACCGGCTTGAGCAGCGATTTGGTCGGATTCATCGCATCGGTCAGACGGAAGTCTGCCATCTATGGAACCTATGTGCGGCCAATACACGCGAGGGCGAAGTATATCGGCGATTGCTCGAAAAGCTTGAGGAGGCTCGCACCGCCCTTGGCGGCAAAGTCTACGACGTACTTGGCGAATTGTTTGAGGGCCACGCCCTCCGCGATCTTCTCGTTGACGCGATCCGCTACGGTGACCGGCCCGAGAAGAAGGCAGAATTGCTTCGGAAGGTCGAAGGTGCCGTCGACGTTGATGCAATTGAAAAGCTTGTCGCCGAACGCAAGCTCACCTCAGAGGGCATGAGCGCGAGTTCCGTCGCTGAGGTCCGCGAGCAGATGGAACGTGCCCAGGCGCGCCGTCTTCAGCCGCACTTCATTGGTGCTTTCTTTCGCGAAGCCTTCACATTGCTCGGCGGGCGAATTGCAGAGCGAGAGAAAGGTCGCTTCGAAATACTACGGGTGCCATCTATCCTGAAGGAGCGCGACAGGCTGATCGGCCGATCGGATCCGGTGCTCGATCGATACGCGCGGATCACGTTTGAAAAGGCGCTCATCGTTGGTAAGCCGCAAGGCGAACTGGTTGCGCCCGGTCACCCCCTTCTGGAAGCGCTGGTGGACGTGGTTCTCGAACGTTTCCAACCTCTGCTGTCCCAGGGCGCGGTGCTGGTTGACGAGACTGACGAAGGGCAATCCCCGCGCTTGCTTGTTTATCTTGAGCATGCTGTTCGTGACGCGCGGACAGGCCGATCGGGTGAGCCACGAACGATCTCACAGCGGCTCCAATTTCTCTTCTTGCAGGAAGATGGGACCGCAACAGACGGAGGCCCCGCACCCTATCTCGATTGTCGGCCAATCACGTCCGAAGAGCGCCTATTGGTTGCAGATTCGATCTCTGCCGCGTGGTTGTCGGTAAATGTTGAGGCACAGGCGTTAGGCTATGCGGTGCGGATGCTGGTGCCGGAGCATCTAAATGAGGTGCGCTCGCGTCGTATCGCAGAAATCGACAAAGTGGAGCGGGAGGTGCGCGCCCGCCTCAATCGCGAAATCAACTATTGGGATGCTCGTTCTGCACGATTGCGGGAGGAAGAGCGTGCCGGCAAGGAACAACGGATCAACGCTCAGAACGCGGAAGCAACGGCGGCGCGGCTGGTGGAACGGCTGCATCGCCGCCAAACAGAACTGGATCGGGAGCGGCAGATTTCAGCCCTGCCGCCCGTGTTGAAAGGGGCGGCTCTAGTAATTCCTGGTGGCCTGCTGAAGAAAAAGCCCGCAAGTGCGCCAGCCGAGAAACTAGATGGCTTCTCCGAAGACCCGGCGGCCCGTGCCGAAATCGAACGGCTCGCCATGGAGGCTGTGTTTGCGGCGGAGCGTGCTCTTGGCAATGACCCGCGCGACGTGTCGGCTGAAAAGAAGGGTTGGGATATCGAGAGCCGCGACTTGAAGGCAGGTCATCTCCGTTTCATTGAAGTGAAGGGAAGGCAGTCCGACGGACGCGACGTAATCCTGACTAAGAATGAGATCCTCGCATCGTTGAACGCCGCTGAGGCCTTTATACTGGCGATTGTTCAAGTCGATGGCGGCTTCGCACGAGAGCCGATCTATATCAGGCGCTTTTTTGGTAGGGAACTAGGCTTTGCGGAGACAGCGGTGGTTTTCGATATTGCAACGTTGATGGCGTCCGGCATGCCGCCGGCATGAGGTGGTGGATCAGAGAGGATGCGACGCAAGATATGAAGGCAATCGTAATTCGGGAGCCGTATGTCAGTCTCATTCTCGCGGGCGAAAAGACCTGGGAGATGCGCAAAGCAGCTTGCCGCTATCGAGGTCCTGTCGCTTTGATCAGCAAAGGCAGCGGCACGGTGGTAGGTGCAGCGGAGATCGTCGATTCGCTTCCGTCCATAGATTCGCTGGAGGCATATGCCAAGGCTGAACCAAAGCATCGCGTTCCGCCAAACCTCCAACGCCAGGCTTTTTCCGATGGCTGGCGGACCCCGTGGGTTGTGACCAGGGGACATCGCCTGGCCTCTCCAGTTCCTTACAAGCACCCCTCCGGGGCGGTAATTTGGGTCAGCCTTGATGAGGATGTGGCCGCCCAGGTGATGGCTCAGATTCAACAAACGTCTGAGCCTGGGGTGGCACAAGGGACACGGGAAAAGGTGGATCCTTCCTCTTCGTACCCAGGCTCAATACGATCGTACACGAGTTCGTCGAATGACATCTCCCCTTTGCGCGTCTTGAAGAAAGACGACATTGGGAGAAGTGGCATGTCTGACGAGATCAGAAGAGTGACCATAACCGGCGGAAACATCCGCAATAATCACATCTATTTGCCTCTCGATTTCTTTCCTCAGGAAGCCATCGGTGGCAACAACAAGTTCGAACCAGCTGCGCGGACCGTCTCCGTTACCTTCAGGCCTGGGCAAACGATCGAAACTGATATTGATCGTACAAAGCGGATCCTGCGAGCACGCAGGGCCGTAGGCGACTTTTTCGCTGCCGCTGGTGTCGAAGAGGGTGATGTGATTCGTCTCATCAGAATTGGTGTCTTCTGCTACGAAATATCGAAAGAGACTAATGGCTGATATTGCTCCACAGCATCCCCGCAAGAAGTTGATTGAAGTTTCAATTCCGCTTGAAGCGATCAATGCCGAATCGTCTCGACGTAAGCAAAAGGCACCTAAAGGCTACCCAACTGCGATACACAAGTATTGGGCTCAACGACCAGTGGCGGCGTGTAGGGCCGTTCTATTCGCTCAACTGGTCGACGATCCATCTGGATGGCCAGATCGGTTTAAGACTGAGAAAGAACAGGATGAGGAGCGCAAACGCCTGCACAAACTAATGGAGCGTTTGGTGCTTTGGGAGGCCTCAAACGATGAGGCGATCCTAAACGAAGCGCGATGGGAGATCGCACGTTCAATCGCGTGGGGTCTGAACGAAGAGCCGCCAGCGAAGGGCAGTACGAAAGCCATCTCGGAATATCTGTTCACTAAAGGCCCCCCTGTTTTCGACCCCTTTTCTGGCGGCGGTTCGATCCCCCTTGAGGCTCAACGGCTTGGGTTGCGTTCGTATGGGTCCGATCTCAACCCCATCGCGGTCCTGATCGGAAAATCACTTGTTGAGATACCACCGCGCTTCCATGGGAATGCCCCAGTGAACCCCGTATCGCAAATGAAGCTGAAGCGAGGGGGTGAGTGGAACAGTCGTGGCGCAGAAGGCCTCGCGGAAGATGTTCGATACTATGGCCAATGGCTCTGCAACGAGGCTCACCGACGCATCGGTTCATTTTATCCCGAAGTAACATTGCCTAACGGTCACAAAGGTACGGTCGTGGCTTGGCTGTGGGCCCGCACTGTCCGATCGCCTGATCCCTCGGCAAAGGGTGCGATGGTCCCTCTCGTCTCTTCCTTTATCCTCTCTAACAAGGATGGAAGGAAAGTTTGGGTCGAGCCGACTCTCGATCCCAAATCACCTGATGGGTACAGGTTTGAAGTTAAGGCGGGGACAATTTCGAAGGCGGATGAGGCGCGGCTTCGCGTAGGCACAATAGGAAGAAGCACCGGTGGGATCTGTGTCTTATCCGGTGCGTCGATGCCCTTCACATACGTTCGCAATGAAGGTCAAACAGTCGGTTTAGGAGTTCGGCTCATGGCAATTGTTGCAGATGGGCCAAGCGGTCGAGTGTACCTGTCACCGTCTACCGAACAGGAAACGGTGGCGCTGCAGGCTAGGCCACAATGGGAGCCGGAAGGAGAGTTGCCGAGTAATCCTCGCGATTTTAAGACACCAAACTACGGCATGTCGACATTCGCCTCGATCTTTACACCGCGACAGCTCCTTGGGTTAACAACGCTATCTGACCTCGTGCACGAGGCGCGGAAGCAAATAATTCTTGATGCAGGTGGTTCTGAAGTGTCGGGAGACGCCACTTCGCTCGACAAAGGTGGTTGCGGCGCCACTGCATACGCTCATGCGGTGGCGACCTATCTTGCGATGGTAATCGATAGAATGGCATTTTATGGATCCTCTCTCTGCGGATGGCTCGCAAAAGACAATGCAATGGGAAAGACCATGCCGCAGCAAGCTTTGGCAATGAGCTGGGATTTCGCTGAAGGCAATCCTTTTGGCAAGTCAAGCGCGTCTATCGCAACCTGCACAAAGGCGGTCGCCGACTGCATCGTTGAACTTAGACAGACCGCCAAGGCCGAGATATCCAATCAAGACGCGCAGAACATAGTCTACAAGGCTGGGGCAGTGATATCTACAGACCCGCCCTATTACGACAACGTGGGCTATGCCGACCTGTCCGACTTCTTCTATTGCTGGCTGAAACCCACGATCGGCGGTGTCTACCCTGATCTATTTCGTCGTCTTAGCACCCCCAAAGATTCCGAGTTGGTAGCAACTCCATACAGACATGGTGGAGCAAACGAAGCCGAGCAATTCTTCATGGAGGGGATGCGCAAGTCATTATTGCAAATGAGAACGGCAAAAAGTGCCTATCCAATGGCGATTTATTACGCATTCAAGCAGCAAGAACAAACTCAAATAGGAGTCACTTCGGCGGGTTGGGCGGGATTTCTTCAAGCGATTGTAGATGCAGGTTTCGGTATCGACGGAACATGGCCGATTCGAACAGAGAACCCAAGTCGATCTATCGCGCAAGGTGCCAATGCGTTGGCCTCTTCGATCGTCCTCGTCTGTCGCGAACGCGACTCTACGGCCGACGTAGTCACCCGCGGGGAATTTATCAGAGCATTACGGCGCGAACTGCCAGATGCCATCGACGATATTCGCAAGGCAGGTGTTGGCCCAGTGGATATGCAGCAGTCGGTCATCGGTCCCGGAATGGGTATATTCTCTCGTTACGCTAAGGTTTTGGAAGACGACGATAGCGCCATGCCAGTCAAGACAGCACTCTCACTCATCAATCGGGTCTGGGAGGAAATCGAGAATGAACTTGAAAGTAACTTCGATCCCGAAACTCAGGTCGCGCTTGCTTGGTTCGCAACCTATGGATTCGATGCACGCACTTCCGGTGAGTTGATCACCCTCGCCAATGCTAAGAACATTGCATCAAACTCTCTCTTCGATTCCGGCGTCTTCAAAGATCTTAAAGGCAAGGCCGCATTGACGCCTCGCGATGACCTTTCGAAGGAGTGGAGACCCATAACAGACAAGTCGCTCACCGTTTGGAAATGCGTTCAACATACTGCTCGCGTCCTCAACGCCGAAGATGGGGGCGCTGCGGCGGCTGGTCGACTTGTCGCCGAAATGGGGCCAAGGGCGGCGGAAGCCCGAGCGTTAGCTTATCGTCTATTCGAAATCGCCACGCAGAAGGGTTGGTCCGCCGAGGCGCTAGTCTATAACGAGCTGGCGCAGGAATGGCCGCGACTTGAGGATCTGGCTTCGACAACCGACGCTAGAGATCGAGCTGTATCTTCACAAGCGGAACTCTTTTAGTCAGTTGGGAGGGTTTGATGTCGGCTGAAAAAGAGACGCTCCAACGAGTTCAAGGCGGGCTCTATCATCTTCAGAGAGGCCTGACGCCATTCGTAGAAGCGCGCATGAAGTTGGCTCACGGCGCCAACTGGCTAAATTATGCAAGCCGAGCTTCCGGGGGGGTGCCAAACGCGCCACTCGATGCCTATGGTCTGGTCAAGACGATGATTGATCGCTGGCGCGAGACCTTTGATGATGCGTTTGGTCGAAACGACAAGCATAAGGCGCGCAATTTTGCATCAATGGCACTCGAAGCCAGAAATGCTATTTCCCATCTTGCTATTGGTCTTCAAGATGACGAAGCGTTGCGATACCTCGATGCAATGCATCAGCTGCTCAAGTTGGTGAAAGCGCCGGCCGCCGAAGTCGCCGAACTAAAGAAGCTATATGACGCGCAGCGCCAGTCGGGGCTGGCTAGATCGCCTGCATCGGAGACGGTCGTAACGCCGTCTCCGGCATCAAAGTCCGCTCAAGCGACGCTTACTCTACCGCAGTCGGCTACAGTTGATGAACGGACCGGTAAAGCACTCAAACCTTGGATTGAGGTTGCGCTGCCTCATCCAGATGTGATCGCAAACCGGTTCAAGGAGGCTGAGTTCGCGGCCGACCTTTTCGCCGTCGACACAGGCCATGCAAGCGACGCCTATGCGACGCCGACAAATTTCTTCGGCATCACATTCTTAACTGAAGGATTGCGGAGGGTGTTAACCTCGGCCGTCCAGCGCTTGGGAGACACAGGCGGCGATCCAGTGATCGGTCTTCAAACC
Source organism: Bradyrhizobium sp. JHI2711 (assembly GCF_056156565.1). Taxonomy (NCBI): domain Bacteria; kingdom Pseudomonadati; phylum Pseudomonadota; class Alphaproteobacteria; order Hyphomicrobiales; family Nitrobacteraceae; genus Bradyrhizobium; species Bradyrhizobium sp. JHI2711. The sequence goes on along the minus strand of NZ_JBPZPT010000003.1, from coordinate 717,231 downwards.
TCATTCGGTGGAGGCAAGACCCACACTATGCTCGCGATCTATCATTTGGCACGTCATCTGAGTGAAGGTGGCGATGCAAGCCGGCTGGCGGGCGTTGCAGAGATCGTCGAGAAGACCGGTGCGCGCAAACTGCCAAAACCAAAGATTGCGGTGTTCGTCGGCTCCGCTGACGGGCCCGATGTAAGCCTAAAGATAGACAAGGGCCCCAAGGTTCACACGGTTTGGGGTTACATTGCGTGGCGGCTTGCCGGCGAAAAAGGACTTGCTCTCGTTGCCGAAGCTGAGGCGGCGCGAACGAGCCCGGGGTCTCGGGTGATGGTCGAGGTCTTCAAGCTGGCCGGCCCGAGCGTTATTCTTCTTGACGAGTTGACGATGTTTGCCCGCCAGCTCGATGATGATCGGTTCGAAGCGTTCTTGTCATTCGTTCAGTCGCTGACCGAAGCGGCAAAAATGGTACCCGGCATCCTGATCATCGGCTCCTTGCCAGAAAGCGACGCGGAGGCGGGAGGCGAACGAGGAAAGGCGGCGCTGCGGAGACTTGAGAAGGTTTTTGGCCGTGTGCAGTCACCTTGGCTGCCGGCTTCCGGCGATGAAACTTACGAAATCATTCGCCGTCGTCTCTTTCAGGCGCTCGACTCCGATGGAGAAAAGGCGCGGGAAGAGACCGTGAAAGCCTTCCATGATCTGTACAAGAAGAACGCAGCCGAGTTTCCGCCAGAGGCCAAGGAGCAGAGGTACTTAGAGCTGTTGCGGCTTTCTTATCCGATCCACCCGGAGCTTTTCGATCGGCTATCGAAGGATTGGGCAAGCTTGGAGAAATTTCAGCGGACGCGAGGCGTTCTGCGGTTCATGGCCAACGTGGTGGGAGTTCTCTGGCACTCTCAAGCACATGATCCACTGATCACGCCTGCTCGCATTCCGGTAGCCCATGAACGTGTTAGGGCGAGCGTGCTGTATCCACTCGACCCCCAATTCGGCTCCGTTGTTGACAAGGAGGTCGATGGTGAGGGGTCGTTGCCGAGCCGGATGGAGGCCAATCCGTCACGCAGGATATCCCAGCTGCGGGCTGCTACTCGTGCGGCCCGGGCGGTCTTTCTATGCTCTGCACCATTGGTTGGGCAGCCAAATGCAGGGCTTACCGGTCAGGGTCTCCGGCTTGCCTGCGCTGAGCCGGGGGACCAACTTGCGATCTTCGGCGAAGCGCTTCGAGAACTGACGGAGCGTGCCACCTATCTCTATGAGGAAGCGGGCCGCTATTGGTTCTCGACGCAGCCCACACTCAATCGGCTCGCGGATGATCGAGCGAAGGCATTGGCGGACCACGATGTAGACGAAGCGATTGCCGACGTTCTCCGCAAGGACGCGGCGATCAAGGGCGGATTCGACCGCGTCTATGCCGCTCCAGATGATCCGGTGACGATTGACGAAGCTCAGGCGTTGTCTCTTGTCATACTTGGTCCCGCTACCCCGCATGTCGGCAAGGGAGGCGTGAAATCTGCTGCAACGGATGCCGCGAGCGATGCCTTGACGCGCTGTCGTGCTACTCAGCGGCGCTTCCGCAATACCCTTGTTTTCGTTGGAGCTGACGAGGCGGGTCTGGGAACGGCCCGAGATGTCATGCGCAAAGCAATGGCATGGAAGCAAATCGTCGACGACAAGCGTTTGCACGATGCTATGACAACTGCGCAGATTGCGGACGCAGAAGACAAGGCGAGGACAAATCGCGATTCGGCTCAGAAGGCGGTTCGTAGCGCATGGAGCCACATTCTCTACGGGGTTAAGAGCGACACTGCGGGCAAGCCGTTCGAACTAGAGCATAGCTTGATTTCATCGCGTGACCGCGCTGCTATTCCGGCAGTTGTCTACGACAAGGCGAGGGCTGACGGGATTGCTCTGGAGAAGCTGGGAACGGAACGCCTTTGGCACGCTCTGAAGCCCATCTGGCCAGAGGACAGGGAGCATTTGCCTGTATCGGAACTCACCGATTGGTTTTCGTCCTATGTCTATCTGCCGAAGTTGCGTGATCGCGTAGTCCTGGAAGCGTCGATCAGGGATGCCGTTGCAAAGCTTGACCCGCAGTTCGGCTATGCCGACAGTTTCGACGAGACAAGCGGAAAATATCGCGGTTTGATCTGGGCAAAGGATCCGCCTCAGCCGTTCCCCGCAAATGCAGTCCTCGTCAGCGATGCCGCGGCGAAGAGGCAGCTCGCTGAGAAGGCAACTGTAGGGCCTGCAGCGCCCGCTGGATGGCCCGCGGCGCCAGGGGCCCCACCAAGCACTACCGACGACAAACCCGCGCCAGCGCAGCCCCGTAAGACCCGTCGGTTCTATGGATCGGTCGATCTCGATATGGTGCGTCCGGTGAAGGCCTTTGACGCAATCCTAAATGCCGTTGTCATGGAGCTTCAGCGAACCCAGGGAGCCAAGGTGAAGTTGACGTTGGAGATCGAGGCGGTGGCTGACGAGGGCTTTGCAGACAACGACGTAAGCGTGGTGCGGGACAACGCGCGGCAACTCAAGTTCAAGCCGGAATCGACGGGGTTCGAGGACTGAGAATGGTGGGACCCAAATTCAGTAAATGGGTTCGAAGTTGCCCACTCCATAAAAGCGGGATTATTTAAGGCTGAAAATCTCCTAAGGGATTGTTTTGTAATGAGAAAAAATTGTTCCAAAAACCAGAAAAATTCAAGAATTTTCGTCCGCTTCAGAGCTTCTTTCGCTCGCCTTTGGGGACAAGACGGATCAATGAGGTCATCGACGCCCAGACATGGTGGTCGGGGATGATCGAGAACTGGGAATCTTTTTCGAAATAGAATTGTGCCAGCCCAGAGAGCCATTCGTGCGTTAGGGGTATACGGGCGTTCGGGTTGTGAAATATCTGCAGCTCGTCGGACCAACCTTCAAAATAGGACGGATCGGCCACATCTTCCGAAAACCAAATGCCTCTTGTGGCATTAGGATCTGGATTGAAACGGAAACCCATTCGAAGGTACTTGTGCCCAGGTGCTTCGAAGCCCGCAACCACGCCCATGCGATCAAATTTCGCGATCGTTCCGGCATTGGAAAAGAGAACAGCCGAAATATTCTCAGCCCCGGGGTGGTCAAAAAAACCAGAAGGTATGCTCTTGGTGCCGAAGGTGTGGGACGAATTTTTCACCGCCCGCGTAATGAGCTGGCCATCTTTCATTTCCCATTCGACCCGGTGACCATAGAGGTAAGGCCATAGAGCAGAGTGCGTGAACGTCATTGAGCCGAGTTGGTCCTGCTCCGCCTGTTTGTGGAAGTCCGCCACAGCAAGAACGAAGGGCTTATCTTTTGTTTCTTCGCGCTCCCAATAATGACGTCCTTGAGCGTCCGTTTTGTTGAGCTTGCTCATCAAGGATGATCCAAATTTCATGGGCATGTAGTTCGCCAGGAAATCCTTAACTTCCTCGGGGGTTTGCGGGTTGGGATGCGCTGCCAACGGGCCCGTCTGCGAAGGGGAGACTGTAGTCGCCTCTACAGTGAAAGCGATTCCTGGGGCACTGCAAACAAAGTCGGGCGCCTCCAGTTGTTTGACATCAAAGCCAAGCTCACGGAAAGCCGCCCAAAGGTAAAGCTCCCACAAACGTTGATCAAAGTGTTGGCATTGAAATTCCTGCACGAAATGCGGGTCGGATGGCGCCAGCCATGGACCAATCTCCCTGACAGCGGCTCGTGCCGGTGCTCGGCCAGCAGTGTCTGCGAGCTGCCGGAAATAGGGATGAAGCTTGGTCGGATCGGTTTCCGGTGAGACTCTCAAGAGGTCGAAAGGTTCGTTTGGCTCATCGCCCTGAGAACCCAGCTCAGCAAGATTGTCCGTCTTTAGCGTAGAAGCAATCGCGCTACGCAGACCAATTGTTGCGTAGTCTTCGCTTTTTTTGCTGTGCTCCATCTTAACCCAACGGAAGCGCCCGGCTCGATCCCTCGCAAGAAGTATCCAGCCAAAGTCGTCATCCTCCCTATCGCGAAATACAAGGCCGATAATCTGTTCGTTGAGATCTGACCAACATGACAGTTCCTCGGCCAAGACGCGCGCCATCGAGTGCCGCGTTCCCAACGTGTACAGATTAAAGCGTGCGCGACTTAGCCGCTTGCTCAAGAGGCTGTCCTCTTGGCGCTGCTTATTCTTCCTCTTGCTCTGTCCCATAATTACTCTTGGTTGCGAAATTTGCGAATCGCGAGTTAGAGTAAGTCAAAGGGCGCCGTTTGGCACGCACCTGGTTGCGGTTCTCGAGTTCGCACTGATGGCAGATTTGCAGCTTTGTCCCTAACTTAGACGGATCATGCCGAGCTACGAAGACCATAGCGTTAGAGGGAGGACTATTTGACCCTAGGCATCATCTGGGCTCGATCAGTCGGCGGAATACGAGAAATGATCGTCGCCTCAGATAGCAGACTCAGTGGAGGTCAACATTGGGACGCCAACCCTAAGATCATGCTTCTTCCGCGAAGCGATGCGGTACTATCCTTTGGCGGGGATACTGACGACGCCTATCCCCTTATGCTCCAAGCGTGGAATGCGATTGAGATGTTTGGTCCGGCAAAGAGCCGTGCCATGGATCTGGCAGACCTTAAGGGTCATCTTGTTCGCGTTTTTAATCATTCACGGAGGTTCATCGGAGGCCTACCACAGGGTCAAAAAGCGCCCAGCGATCCTGGCGCCATATTCGCTATCAGCGGCTACTCTTGGCGTACACGGCGGTTCCATATCTGGAAGCTATTCTACGATGTATCGATTGGGCGGTTCACCTTCAGGCCGGCAGGCGAATGGCGCGGCCAGGACGCTGATAGTCACAAACTCGTTGAATATCTCGGCGACGATGATGCAATCGACGAAGCGAAAAAGCGCTTGGTCACGTTGCTCAGGGATCGAGGCAAAATCTCTAGCGGATCATTTGATATGGAGCCCTTCGAGGTATTGCGGGACATCATCAGGTCAAAGAGTTTTCCGAGTGTCGGGGGGCCGATCCAGCTCGTGAAAATCTACGAGCACGCCAACGTAGCTCCGATTGGCGTACTGTGGCCCGACAAGGCGGGAAGCGTGTCGCTTCTTGGTCGGCCCTTAATGGCCTATGAAATAATGCCCTGGGGCGTTATCGATCCTGATGTTCCGGACCGCGCACGACCACTTTCGTCTTACCCCTCGTACCCGGCTGAAAATGAGGTCTCCGAAGACCTGATGAAAACAAGCGAGCTAGAATCTAGCAAGGGTGACTGCGGAGATAGTTCGAAATGACCAGATCGACGCGGGTGCGGAACCACTGTCCCACCGACTTCCTGCGCAATGCTTTCTTGAGCGGCCAACACATCGCGAGTTCGTCTCGCCGAAGGTAACCACGCTGCTTTGATTCGATGAGCCTAAGCCGACGACCAAAGATCTCAGCAATCAAACTTGCGGATATCCTCATCCGAAACGTCCGGCAGGAATGGCCACTTGGCTGGGTCGATCTCATTGCAGCCGATCGCGCAGACCATAAGGTTCTCTGGAGACACAGCCGAGTACGCGACAATCGACCCCCGACGTCGTGCGTAGTCGAGCATGATCTGCTCCGGCGTGATAGTTGGGTCGGAATCGCGCAATATCCTAGGCAAGCCGTCGTCATACGACCAATCCGGGCCGATCATTTCGGGCAGGGACGAGCTGCGAATGACGAAACGGATAAACGGCGGCTGCTTCGTACCACTTGGCTCTAGTTCCGCGCCTATCGGATGCCAACAAGCGATCGGTCCTGCGCTCGGACCGAAGCGCGCCTTGACATAGTCGGGCGGTCCTTTGTCAATACGGGGCTCGATCCCCGTCTGCCTAATGGATTGCAAGCTGCTGAACTGCGATACATGACGGAACAACGGGTACCGCTCGATTAGCGCGGCACGGCAGCGCGCCATGATATCAGGCCGGAGTAGTTCTTGGTTGATATCGATCTTATTATTCAGCACAACGCTTCTCACAATTGAGGGAACTAGCCTGTCCCAGTGTCCCCCCTTTGGGGATTGGGACGGCGGGACACGGCGCTGCAGGAGCTAAAGCCTGGCATCTGTGGCGAGCCTACACTGCTTTGTATTTTACTGTCCCCAGTCTAGTCGCTCGGCGTCCTCATCCTGGCGGCGCGCGTCTTGCTCGTAGCTGTCGGCCAAGGTGTCGAGAGCCTTCGCAGTGCCGGGGTGCTCATAAACGATGGCTGCGGCGTACTTTCGGTACTTGGCGGCCTCATCTCGTTCAAGGTTGCCGCCGTCTCCCGGTCGCCGCGATGTGACACCCCGGCGGTTGCGTTTCCCGATCCAGAAGCCGTCAATCATCGGCTTGCTGCCGAAGTGATCGATGACTTCCCGCACTGCCTCGGCAGGCCAGACCCCGTCAGCGCCGTTAGGCGATGCGGAAAGCATCGCGCCGATCCGGCTATCGGCAATCTCACTACGTCCGACTGCCTTCGCGAGCGATCTTGCCTGTTCAATCCAAGCCTTTAGCGCGTTCGGGTCGATCGTGCCATCGTCGCGCGTCCCAGGAATCCGGCTCCAGAGGTCGAGCAGCCGGTAAGCCTGTTGGGCGACGGCACCGGCCCGTTCTGGATCGGTCGGCTCGGGCTCAACTACACCGCTGTCCTCACTGGGTTTAAAAACGGCACGGAGCATATCGATGAAGAGCGAAGGTTGTTCAGACAGCGCCTTTACGAGGGCCTTTGGTTGCCTTCGCGAATACTGGAGCAGTGGTAGATAGGCCCATTCCAAGCGGGCGAGGGCGTCCATGCTGACGTCTTGCTTCTCGTCCAGTTGGTTGAGGATTTCCACGACGTGGTGTTGGAACATCGTGGTCTCGTTTGCGTCGCTATCGCCCTCAAACGGCTGACCCAGCGCCTCCGTCAGCACGGACACCAAAAGATCGCTCTGCAGCCGATGCTCACGGTCGCGAGCCGCCAGATGTACGGCATGTCGGGCTCGGCCGACCTCGATCAGCTTGCGCACCGAGAAAGCGAGGTTGTCGCTGTCGTCGCCTATCCAAAGAATAGGTGCGCGCCGCCAGTACGCTTGCTCAATCGCTTCGCCGGCCTGCGCGGCCTGATCCCAAGTCCGGCGCTCCTGCGGCAAAGCCCGAAGGATGGTGAGCAGCGCTGTATCTCCCCATTTTTCTTTACGCGCCTTGGCAATTAGCGCGGCGGCCCAGGATTCCTTCCGCTCACGAAAGACAGAGATGATCAAGCCGTGAGCGACATCGCGCTCGTGCGGATTGTCACTTCGCACACACGCCTCCAGGACCTTGTCGAGGTCGGCCTTGCCGAGACCCGCTTCGAACAAGGCTCTGCCAATGTAGCCAGCCGTCGAGACAAGCCGCGCCAGCTTGAGGATTCCGTCTACGCCGTATGCGGAGAAGATTGTTCGAGCGGTCTGTCGGCGCGTTTCATCCAGCTGGCGTTCCTCGGCCTGCCAGCCCTCATGTGATGGGTTGGGCAGGCTCACCGATTGTTCGAAGAGCCAAGCGACGCGCTCGAACGGATCGGATGGCGCTAGGCGATCGTAGACGGTTTCAAGCTGATCAAGCTCATCGGGCGGCAAGGACCAATCGGCATCAGGGAACTGTCGGTGATGGTGCAGCACCTTGCGCAATCCCTCCCATAGCCTCGATCGGTCCGTCTCGGACTTGATCTGCGGCTCGGCCCTCTTCAGGAGGTCAATGGCAGCGTTACGATCGGGCGCAATGTCGACCAAGCGGTCGAACAGATCCAGCCAGCGGGGAACGTGCAGACCGACATCGCTGAGAATCCGTTCGCTGATGGCCGCGGCCCCTCGGGCGATCAATGGCCAAGTCACCACCTCCGACTTATCAACCGTGAAGTCGCGCCAACGCGGCGTTGGCGCATGATCGGATGTGTCGTGCGCTTGCGGCAGTACCGCGAGCATCAGCTTCCACGCCGCATCGTTCTCCCGTTTGCGAATTAGATCCAATACGCGAAGGCGTTGCTCTAGAGGGGCATGGGTTTGAGGTAGCCAGAGCAGAAATATATGGCGAAGGCTGTTTCCCGGACGATTGGCGAAACGACCGGGTGGACTATCGATGGCGTCCAGCCGAGCAAGAACGAGACTTACGCGCGCGAGGAGTTCTGGCGACCACGCCAATGATTCCAAAGCCCAAAGTAGATCAGACAGATGCTCGGTGCCGAACACACCTCCTTCGTCCGAGCCGAAGAGGGAACGTATTGGAGGATCATTCTGATCTAGGCTGTCCTCGATGGCAGTGAGGAAAGCGTTCGGTGACGCCTCGGCCAACAGCCGGAAATCCCGAGAGAGGGACCACCAGCGCCGTTGGTCGGCACCCCGGAGCAGCTTGCTGACGATGGCGTCGGCGCGCCGATGAGCGCTCGGCACCATCCGAATCTTGTCACCCCACAAGGCGAGCAGGATCAGGACCTCACCGACGCCATGCCGCAATAGTCCGGAATAAACCGGGCGAATACCACGGACTGAAGCCATCCAGCGGTCGTCTGGCTCCATGTCATAACGAGGGTCGGTAGAGCCCAAGATCTCGTGCGCTGCTGCTTCAAAGCGATCAATGTCTGCTGCAGTCACGTATGATCCCAGCAACAGCCAAGCATCGGGAGGCGACGCGACGCGCCAAGTTTTTCCGACCTTGCGTAGCGGACTATCGAACTCGCCGACATAGCGGGCGAGCGCGGCCGCCGCTTCTTCGTAGGGTTGGCCGGCCAGCTCGGAGATTTTGGCTTTGTCGAACTCAGACTCATCGTCCCATCCGCCGGCAAGCAACGCAGCGACTAGCGCGCGGGGGGGAGGGTCTTGCGCCCAGTCCGGAACACGTCCCGGCGCGCTTGGAATGAGGCGTCGTAGGACTGCTAGATTGCGGGCGCTATCGCGGGCCAGCGCTCGCGCCCGCGGCTCGGGAATGCCAGCCTCGCTTAGTGCGGCAGCAATGCCCTCGCGGGAAGGCCGCGCAAGCTTTCGCACTTCACCGGCCGAGACCGGACTATCGTCATAGGCCTGAAGGACAAAATGGCCACGCTGCACCAAGCTACGCGCGAGCCCCGGTTCTGGCTCGGTAAGTACGATAATCAGCGGCGCAGGCGCATTCGCTATTGCTCGGGCGGCGGCGGCGTCAGTTGCAACAAGGCAGCGCGCACGATAGTGCGCGGCCGTCTCATACGGCAGCATGCTCAATGTGGCGTGAAAGAAGGCGACGGCCTCGTCCGTTGTGGTCGCCTGGATCGAGAAAACCGACGGCGCTCCGCGCAGCCAGCGGAGGACTTCGGCAGCATCCTCGTCTCGGTCACTGAGGACCAGGTCGCCGGTGAGGGGCCACTGAGTGGCAAGTGACCACTCCTCCCAAATCTCTTCAAGCTCGCGCGTACCGGGCGGGCGCTTACCCAGGCGCGTGGCCAGCCACAGCCCGACAGCGGGCGTTTGCTCGATCCAGTGCACGAGGTCGTCGGCGTCGTAGACCTGCACGGCCTGCCAATGCCCCTCTGTCTGTCGAGCCTCGGTCCATTCACTCTTCTTCGGCCAATGACGGGGCGTGACGAAAATATAGGTGGAGGTCGCCGGGTTGAGCGGCGCGGGCTTCGCGGTTCGCTTGTTGTAGTCTTCGGTCGCCTTTTGCGCGATGCCTTCGCGCTGGCTCCCTATCTCCCAGCCAGCTTGACCTTTCGGAACGTAAGCACCGCCCTCTTCGGCGGTGGTGAGCCCGTCCCAGCCCGGATGACGGATGCCCTCGTCCGATGGAAATCGAAGTTCGACTGCGGGTCCGTGCGTCGCACGAATTAGGTGCGCCAGCAGGGTTGGGAGGCTTGCCACACCATCTAGGCGGTTTGCCCAGACGGCTAGGTCTTCGGCATCCACCCAGCGAAGCGGTGCGCCGTGAGATTCAGGTTTGGTGATGCGGGGAATCGGAGGTCCGATTAGCGCGCCGGTCGGCAGGAAGCTAATGCCGGCGGTTTCCAGTGCGTCTCGGATAGCCTGAGCATTGTTGGCCACCGGAGTGCGCTGGCCCCGTTCAAAATCCGCTATCGTCGAGGTCGCCACGCCGGCACTTCTGGCAAGATCCTGTTGGGACCAGGCCAGCAAGGCGCGGGCAGCCTTTACGAGCTTTGGGGTCAATTCGGCATTTGCAGACATGGTCATAAGAAATATATGACGTCAGTTAGCACTTTCCAAATGTTATCTAATGATGGCAACTATTTTTATTTGCCTGCTGTTGGTAACAAATTTCGTGTGAGCGCTTTCTAGCGGCTGGACGGGCGCGCCTTCGCGTTCATTCCGAGCTGGACTAGAGGTTGGCATCGTCATAGGAAATCTATGACATCAGGTGCTAATCTTCAAATGTTGTTCAATGTCGACAAATCTGCTGACGTGCCGACAAAAGATAACAAAATGACCCAACGTCATGTGCTGCCTTATCGCGAGCGCGCCCTCAATCTCGTTCGGGCCCGAGGCATTGCCCGCGCCCGCGACTTCAAAGCCGCGGGTATCCCCCTTGTCTACCTGAAGCGACTGACAGACACAGGTGAACTCGTTCGACTTGGAAGAGGGCTCTACCAAGATCCGGAGCGAGTCGGAGAAGATGTCGCTCATAATCTTGCGGAAGCCGCACGGGCCATTCCCAACGGAGTCGTTAGCCTTGCCAGTGCGCTCCGGTACCACGGGTTGACGACCCAGCTGCCGCATGCCGTCTGGCTGACCATTCCGCACAAAGCTAGAACTCCGAAGGCCATTGGCTTCCCGTTGGAAATCGTCCGTGCCACAGGCGATGTGATGACAGCTGGCGTCGAGCATGTGCAAGTCGAAGGCGTCGACGTCCCCATATACGGCGTAGCTAAAACCATCGCCGATTGCTTCAAGCACCGTCGTCATATCGGGGAGGACGTCGCGATTGAGGCACTCCGCGATGCGCTCCGCCTGCGGAAGACTACAGTGAGCGATGTCATGAGGTACGCCGAGATCGATCGTGTGGCCGAGAGAATCCGCCCCGTTCTTAAGGCGCTTCAATGATCGGCAAGCCGCTCAAAGATCCCGGTGCTTCGATCCGTCAGCGCCTGCTCAACCACGCCAAGGAGCACGGCGACGAGTATCAACGGATTCTGACGCGCTACGCGATTGAGCGGTTGCTATTCAGACTAAGCCGAACCGAGGCGCGCGAGCGATACGTCCTCAAGGGCGCGATGCTCTTCGTGACTTGGCCCGAACAAGTGTTTCGGCCCACGGGTGATCTTGACCTTCTTGGGCAAGGGGATCCCGATCCAGCTGCCATCATTGATCTCTTCACCCTTATCTGCCAGGTCGAGGCGCCGGCGGATGGCATCATCTTCGACCCCTCTACGCTGCAGGTGGAGGCGGTCCGCGAGGAGGAAAAATATCAGGGTGTCAGACTCTCCCTGAGGGGACGTCTTGGCACGGCGGTGATCCCTGTCCAGGTGGACATCGGGTTTGGTGACAGTGTTCATCCCGCGCCCAGCCGGAACAATTTCCCCAGCCTGCTGCCGGACCTGCCGGCGGCGGACGTCCTGATGTACCCGCCCGAGACAGTAATTGCAGAGAAATTCGAAGCGATGATCCGCTTTGGCGAAGCGAACGGCAGGATCAAAGATTTTCACGATATCTGGGTCACGGCGCGAACCTTCGCTTTCAACCTCTCTACGCTGGTCGAGGCGGTTAGCGGTACCCTGCAAAGGCGGGAAACCGCGTTCCCGACGGAGATGCCGGTGGCGCTGACGTCTCAGTTCGCCGAGATGGCCGACAAACAAGCGCTATGGACAGGCTTTCTGCGCCGCAATCCGCCCACGCTGCCGCCGCCTCCATTGGGCGACTTGTTGGCGGAGCTGCGGCGGTTCTTCGAACCCGTGCTTGCGGCTCTTCCTTTGCCGGAAAGCGCGACCGGTCGTTGGAATCCGGACCGCGGCGCCTGGGAATAGATCTTCATCATACCTCGCTGAGCAGCGGAGCAAGAGGCGTTGATGGGATTCCTACAGTCTTGAACATCATCGCACGAAGCGGCACCCAGTTGCGGTCCTGTCCCGCTGTCCCACACGTAGGCAGGGGGACAGTGGGACAGTCATTATAGTAGTGCTACCGTTCGTTGAATTTTCTCGCCTCCTTGAGCAGCCGGCCGACTACTGATTTTGACTTGCCGGTCAGCTCTGCGATCTCACGAACAGACTTACCTTCGTGGGACAACTTCAAGATCTGCTCCATCTCCTCTTCGTCCTCTTCTCCGAGATCGCGGCAAACCCAGGCCGAACCACCATCCTCCATCGGGACGAGCTTTGCCTCGAAGCCCAATGCCTTCTCCCCGAAGATGCCGCGTGCCTTCTCCAGGTGAACCTCAAACCGAGCCCCCTCTGAGGGATCATAGTCGTCCGGGTGCTTGAGCTTGATGACCGTGTCCAAGACATCCTCTCGCTTCGAGGTGCCTCGAGCATTGCCGTTCCGCGCCGCATGGTGAACCAGGAGCACGGTGACCCCCCTGCGTCGCAATTGCAGCAGCCACTCCTGCATCGAGACCCAAGACTCGGCATCGTTCTCCGGGCCGCCGTTCATCAACGTGGAGAGATTGTCCAGGACCAGAAATCCTACATCATCCAACTGGCGATCCAAGGCGGCCTGGTGCTTCGGGTTGGCCAGATTGAGCGTAAAGCCAAGCTCCTGTCGATCCATGCACAACAGCCTGAAAGCACCATCCTCTGGCTGCTTGTCGGATGCATCCATCATGGCCGACAGGCGCTCCTGCAGCGCTTGCTGGGGCATTTCGCCGTCGACGTACAAGACGTTTCTGGGCTTCTCCGCGTGCCACCGGAGGAACTCGCCACCACAGCTTACGGCATAGGCCATTCCGAGTGCCGTATGCGTCTTGCCGATCCCGCGCCCAGCAAACAGCATCCCCAGTCCCTTCTGAGGCAGGATCGGATCCAGGACCATCTTTCGCGGCGGCAGCTTCAATTGGGCGAACTCCCGGAGGCAGATCGTCTGAAGCCGGGGCGCTTTCCGCTCATCACCTTTGTACATCGACTCGTCATCACGCGACTGATCCGGATCGGCACCGTTGCCCGTCATCGGATCAGCGTCGTGGTCGCTCATCATCTCATCGAACATCTCTCTCAACCTTTCAGAGCCTTCGTTCCCTAGAATTTTGTTTGCGTCCTGCTTGATCATTTTTAGATCGAACCCTCCGAACCGCGGATTGCGGACCATCTCCCCAGCTGCACTTGGAATCCGCGAGCCCGTAGCACCGTGGCAAGCTCATTGGCGTGTTTCCATCCGGCGTCATCCTCGTCCGGGACGATGCAGACGGAGTCGATGTACCGCGGCACGGCTGCGGCGAGCCTCGGCAGGCGAGATGCCGCTCCAGCTGCCCAGGCTCCGAGTCCCGTGGCCGCATGCCACGAAAGCGCGTCCTCGATGCCTTCAGCGATTGCCAGTCCCAGCAGATCATTCGGCGGTGCGACGATGATCGGCGTGCCGCTGCTGCTGCCGATCATGATCTTGTCGCTCTCGGTGCCAGCTTTCCCCGTGCCATCAGCGCGGATGCGCGTTAGGTGGATGGCGGAAACGTCACCCGGCGGTATTTCAAGCACTCCGGGTTCATTCTCCCGCGCCATTCCGAAGGCGGCGACCATGGCTGCGGGGTATTGATCGCTCGGCTTCAGGTAGCGCAGCGTGGACGGGAGGTCGCCCGAATAATGCCGCGCAACCCGCAGGTACGTCTCGGCCGGTGTGCCCCCGATGGGGACGGCCTGCTTCCAGAGCCACCGGGCCTTCGATAACTGCCTCGCTGAGCGGTTCTCGGTGGGCGCATGCCGTCGTCCGCGAACGAGGCCGCGTACCGACGTCATCTGCGGCCGGCGCGGGCGGTGCCTAGCCGGGCTGAATGCCGGTAAGCCGAGGGCTTGCCGGACATGGTCCTTGCAGGCGATCGGATCATCACCCGCGAACGAATGGACCAAGAAGCCGTCTGGCGCGTTCGGCTCGAGTCTAACGCTGAGTGACCGATCTTTCGCGGAATGGCCGGGTCCTGGGGCTTGCACCCGGTTGCGACCAGTTACCGCGCCACAGAGAGCGCGCGCCACGGCATGGGCATCCAGAAGTGCCCGTTGGCCTCCAGGGGGGCGCCGCTTAGACATTGTACGACACCTTGGCCGACGTGGAGGTGCGAGCATTGTTGTCGAGCCACTGGTCCACGTCGCTGCGGCGGTAAAGGACTCGCCTGCCCGCTTTGAGGTAGGCCGGGCCGCATCCTTCGACGCGCCACCGTTCGAGCGTGCGTTCCGAGACGGCGAGGATGTGGGCCAGTTTTTGTTGGGGAAGTAGGTCTGTTGTCATTCGTGCCTCTTGCAGTGAATTTCTGCGAGGCTTCTGTCACGGGCGAGAACGTGTGTCGGCCGGTAACGGTCGGTAACTAGTTTCCGACCTCCTTCCTGAATCTGTCCAGGAACCGGCGGATGCGTCCCTTCAGCTCCGTGTCACCAGGTTCGGTGTCCCAGTTGTTCTGACACCATTGAGCCATTGCCTTCACCATGTCCGCCTGGGTCTTCGGAATACCGCTTTCATAGATCCAAGCCGCAGCTGCAGCATAGAAATCAGGCCAATCGTATTTTGCAGGTCGACCACCGACATTCGTTCTGACAGGCGCACCGGAGACCGGGCTCGTAAGGGCAGGCAACGCGGACAATACCTCATCGGTCGGGAGGACCACGGGCTCAAAGAAGGCTCGGTTTCCCCACGCAAAGAAATCGCCTGAGAAATCGAGCGCGTCAAACAGCTCACCTGGCAGATCAAACCCTTCGGTTATTTCCAGTGCAGAGGCGTTCCATCGAATGTCCCCTGAATACCAGGTTGAGGATGGCACCTCGAATGGCCCGATCTGGGGAACAGGGACTGGCGTCAGTGGATCTTCACCCTCGTAGACGACGCTGATCTTGGCGGTGGCCGTTAGCTCCCCGTCAGCCAGCAGCGCGAGGAGCCGGCGCAAGGTATCGTTGGACCCAAGTTCATCCTCGTCCAAGCGCACCTTCGTGCGTGCAAACAATTGTTCGGGTACTGGTCTGATTCCCCGAGCGATCCATAGCGCCACCTGGGCGAGGGAAATCTGATTGGGCAACTCGGAAGGCATGCTCGACTCCGCTCGTTACTGCATCCCGGACTGCACTAGCTGGCCGTTATCGACCGCCCGACTACTCGGCACCGGAAAGGTTGGTCCGGTGAAATGAAAGCTCGTCACATCCCCATGACCGCGGAACGGCTTGAGGTAGGTAGCTTCGATGCGGGTGATAGCACCGGCCTCGCACCTGGCCTGAAGGCCCCAAAGCAGGCCCTCCGGCACATAAGCGAATAATGACCGGGTGGTTCGCGACAGCTGTATTGAAAAAAGGCTCAGACGTGAGTCGGAATCGCCAACCCGATCTTCCCTAAGGCTGCGCTCGAAGGTGAATGCGCATTCGATGGCCTGGCCGATGTGCTCGGGTTGAGGGGGATCGATTTCAACTATGCTGCCGAGCAGGGTGATGATTGCTTCCTCTGTCGTATGGCGCGGCCGTTCCGACGAGTGACAGCAGGCGAAGTAGCTGAATGAACAGTTCCGGATGTCGATGATCATACGGTGTTCGGGGATCTGGGATTTGCGGGCAGAAGATTTCGGGCGGGACATCTCGATCTCGCTCTTGCGTGATGGATTTATTGAGAAGGGCTCAACGCGCCTCTGGCGCCTTGGGGGTTAGAGCGGCTCCCAGGCTATCGGCGATTTGCTGGCCGACGGATCTGAGCGGATCGTTTGCGAGATGGGCGTAACGCTGGGTCGTGGCTGGATTCTTATGACCCAGCAGCTTGCCGATGATGTACAGAGATGCGCCAGAACCCGCGGCAATGCTGGCGAAGGTGTGGCGCATGTCGTGGAGCCTAACGGTCTCCAAGCCTGCTCGGTGCCTAATCGATTTCCAGGTGGTCTTCAGTTCCTTGACTGACTCTCCCTCCTTCCGTCCTGGAAGGACGTATGGGTTACCCGCCAGCCTGGGCAGCTCGCGAAGAACCGCAGTTGCCAAGGCGTTCAAGTGGATGGGCTTCCTGCCGCTCTTGCTGTCGGGCAAGAACAGCATCGATCGCTCGAAATCGACGTAGTCCCATTTGAGTGTCAGAATCTCACCGCGGCGGGCTCCTGTGAACAGAAGGAGACGGATAGCCGCGATCGTGGATGGCAGGCTGCGACCGCTTTGCTCGGCCTCCTGGATGGCCTCGGCTAGGCGGTTAATCTCCTCCGTAGTGAGAAAACGCTCGCGAGGACTCTCGCGATATTTCTCGATATGGCGACATGGGTTGCTATCTTTGGGAACCAGTTCCCGCGCTTCAGCGAACGAGAACATCTTTGAGACGACGGCAACGGTCCGATTTGCCTGGTACGGGGTCTCATGCAGATCGTGATGGAGGCCGGCAATGTCAGCGTTCTTGACGTCCTTAGCGATCCGCTTTCCCAGCTTCGGGAGAACGATCCGGCTCAGGATGTCCCGGTAGAGGCTGGCCGTACTGGCTTTGCGCTTCGTATCGACGTGTTCGGCTAGGAACAGCTTTGTCAGCTCCTCGACGGTGAGGTCTTTCGTCGTCGACCTCCCGCTCGACGGATCTCCGCCACGAGCGATCTCACCTAGCATGCCGACGGCATGACGCCGCGCTGTGTCCGGCGTCCATGGGGCGCCATGCTTGCCAATCGTGAACCATCGCTGGCGCCCGTTCACGCGCGTCTTCAGACCATAGACCTTGTCCCTCCGCTGGCAACGAACGGAGAACCCGGACAGCTCGCCGTCCCAGACGATTTCGCCGGGTTTGAGGGAGTCGACGACGCGCTTGGTAATACGTTTCGTAGTCATTATACCGACCGAAATAGCTACACCGAGTAGTAGCTACCAGATAGCAACCTAGCAACCAGGAAATAGGGCGTAGATCCGCGACCGGATGTCGCTGACTTGATTGAAGAATATAGCTAAATCGTAGTGCTTCGTACGTCTGAGTAGCTAGACCCTGAAACTACGAATCTGAGGGTCGGACGTTCGAATCGTTCCGGGCGCGCCATTCTTTGCCGAAAGGTCAGGACAGGACAGCATCTGGTCGCCAGACCGGCCCGAGACCGGATGGCCATGCCGTGTGGGGAGCTGGATGAGGATATCGCAGGCGTTCAAGTTCGAGGCGGCGCATCGGCTGCCAAACGTGCCCGAGACTCACCGGTGCAGCCGGCTGCATGGTCATTCCTATCGGGTCGAGGTCCAGCTGGATGGGCCGGTCGACCCGCACACCGGCTTCGTCGCTGATTTCTTCGATATCGAGAAAAGCTTCGCCGGCATCATGGCGGCGCTGGACCACCAGTGTCTGAACGAGGTCGACGGCCTCGCGAACCCGACCGCCGAGAATATCGCGGTCTGGATCTGGGACCGCTTGAAGCCCAGCCTGCCGCAGCTGTGGGCGGTCCGCGTTTATGAAACGACGGATTGCTGGGCCGAATATCAGGGGCGGTGACGACGGCCCGCTGACCCAGCGCCGGCCTCACCGTCGCCATATGGGAACCCGCAGGGAAACTCAGGATCAGCCGTACGAGCGGAGTGGTGCTGCTTGCGCGCCGCCGGACGGGTCTCATTGCTCACGCATATATGAGCTGTGTTGATAACCGCATGCGGGTTGGAAGGTTTAATTTCAAGCTGGCGTAGAATGTCCGCAATGCCAGTTGTGCTTGGCCCCTGTACAGGGAAACCGTTGATGGAACGCAAGCTCGCCGCGATCATGGCCGCCGACATCGTCAGCTACAGCCTGATGATGGCCGAAAACGAGGCCTCCACCTATAAAGAGCTGCGCACGGTCTTCGACAATCTGATCGAGCCCACAGTCGCGCAGCATGGTGGACGCATCTTCAAGAAGACCGGGGACGGGTTTCTGGCGATGTTTCCCAGCGTCAACGAAGCCGTTGATGCGGGCTCTGCCATCCAGCAAGGGTTCGACAACGCCCCGTTTGAGCTGCGCATAGGCATCAACCTCGGTGATGTCATCGAGGATAATGGCGATATGTACGGCGACGGCGTTAATGTCGCCACACGGCTCGAGACGATGGCCGATCCCGGTAGCATCTTTGTTAGCGGCGCTGTCGTCATGGCCGCAGACCGCAATCGCGGCGATGTGTTCGCGCGTGTGGGCCGTAGGCGCGCCAAAAACATTCCCGACCGTCTTAACGTCTACCGGGTCCGACGCGCGCAATCCTCGTGGTCTCGCTGGCGAAAAGTCCCGCGCGTTCTACGCGGTACCGCTGCGCGCTGGTCGTATGGCGTCGCCGCCGTAGCCCTTGTCCTCATCGGCACCCAAATCCAACCGCTTTCCCTGGCGGCGATGGTCAGCCGGCTCCCGGCCGCGCTATCTTTCGACCAGACCCGCGCCGACCCGCGCCCGTCAGTTGCGGTCATGCCCTTTGCGACCATGGGCGGGGACCAGTCGTACTTTGCAGACGGGCTGACCGAGGATGTGACCACGGCGCTCGCAAGGAATTCCGAGCTTCAGATCATCGCGCGCGACTCCACCTATGCCGTGCGCGGGCAAGACAGCGATATGCGCAAGCTCGGGGCAAAGCTGGGCGTTTCCTACGTGGTGGAAGGCAGCGCGCGCCGCGAGGGGGACCGGCTTCGCGTCTCGGCGCAGCTGATCGACGTGAAATCGGGCGCGCACCTTTGGTCGCGCAGCTTCGACAGGCAGGTTGCCGACGTCTTCACCGTACAAAGCGAGCTGACCACGGAAATCGTCGCCCAGCTCGCGCCGTATATCGGCCGAAGTGAAGCCATCGCTGCCGCGCAACGTCCGACCGACAACCTTCAGGCTTACGATCTTCTCCTGCGGGCCCGTCATCGATACCGGCATGGCGTCCAGGATGCGGAAGCACTTATGGAGGCACGCGGCCTCTATCAGCGCGCGCTGGAAATGGACCCGGCCTATGCCGCCGCCCGTGCGGGCTTGGCCCTCACTTACATCGCGGATGTGGCCAAGAGGTCGAGTGGTCGGGCGACAGCGCATGAGCTGGAACTAGGTCTTAGCGAAGCGCGCCAGGCTGTGCGCCTCGATCCCAATCTCTCGCTCGGCTATCAGGTGATCAGCTTCGGGCTGGCGGTGCAGGGCGATTATGCGGGCGGCTTGCAGGCCGCCAAGCGCGCCGTCGAACTGAATCCCAATGACCCGGATAGCATGATGGCATTGGCAAAAGCACAAGTCCGTTTCGGGGACTACGCGGACGCCGTTGCCAATGCCGAACGGGCACGTCGCCTCCATCCCATGGCACCGGAATATTACGCCTACGTGCACGGCCAGGCTCTTTACGCCGCTGATCGTCGCGATGAGTCGGCTACCGTGATCTCCGAATGCCTTGTAAGGGCGCCGCGCGATGCCAACTGCCTGCTCATCCAGGCTGCGCTGCAAGGGCGGCGCGGTGATATAGAAGCGGCGCAGCTGACGATGGCAAGCTTGGTAGGGGCCCAACCGACATTTTCGTTGGAGGCAGAGCGCTCTTATCGCCGGTTTGGCAACAAGCCGCTCATGGAGCAGTTCCTGAAGGACCTGACGGTGGCGAAGGCACCGGGGGCTGCGTAATAGGATTTTTGTTCAGTTTCATCTCGTCGGGCGCACCGTTTCGATAGTAAGTTCGTCCGATGCGCACGATCGATCATCTATTCTCCCGCTTCGTTTTATTCCTTGCCATCGCAGCCGCCCCGGTGCTTCCCGTGCGCGCGGCCGAAACCTGCCCGTTCATCAGCGCCCAGGAGCTCGCCCGGGCGATGCCGGCGCTGAAATGGTCGCTGATTTCGAACCAGGACGGCCGCGGCTGCATCTACCAGGCCGGGCGCGGCGACACGATGATGCTCTCCGTGTTCCGCAATCCCGACAAGGACCGCGCCAGGGAATTGTACGCGACCTTCGTCAAGACGCTTGGCGAACGCATGCCGCTGAGCGCAGTGTCCGGAATCGGCGACGAGGGCCAGGGTGGAACGAGCGCGGCGGGCGCGGAACGCCAGGAGGCCTCGGTCGTCGCCCTGTCCGGCGATTACATCCTGCAGATCAGCGTCTATCCGGTCGGCCGGCGTGCCGATGATGCGCTGCTCGCGCCGATCGCTGAGGCCGCGCGCGTTGCCGTCGGCAATGTGAGCAGGAGCAGCGAGCGGTTCGGCAATTGCGAGTGGCTCACGGCCGCGGATGCCGACGGCTTTCTCGACAACGGCACGCTGACGGTGCAGCGGACCGGGGCAGGCAGCTGCATGATGTTCGATCGTGAGGCCAACACCATGACCGTCGCGGTGATCACGACCTCGCGCGATACCGCCATCGGCATGATGAAGCGTGCAGGGCCATGCACGCACGTGGCGATCCCCGAGCTCGGCCGCGAAGCCTTCGGCGAGCATTCCTGCACCAAGGGCAACGGCAACGCCGTCCACATCCATGTCTGGAAGAACGGCCGCCAGGCTTCGATCCTGTTCGCCCCGGTCAAGCCGCATCCGCAGTCCGGCTCGGTCGAGCGCCTGAAGGCGGTTGCCGCGCGGGTGTATGGGAAACTGTGACGACGGTGGTCGGGGTCACACTTGCGTCGCGCAATTCTGGATTGCGTTTGCCGCGGGCGCAGCTATCGTCCCACACCGCACGGTCTGCTGGAAAGCCCTTGATGTCTAAGCGTCGCACATGGTCCGCAGCCAGTGACTTGATCTGTGTCGCTGCCGCGCTGCTGCTATCAGCCCTCACCGCCGATGCCCAGGAGGCACAGTGGTCTCCGTTGTGGGATGCCTTGACGAAGCGGTCCGACGCAAAGGTGGTCGATGGCGTCAATGACAAGGGCAAGGCGACGCGACGTATAGATCTCTCCTCGGGGGTGTCCTTCTTTTTGGAGCGCGATGGCGACCGGATCATGAGTACCGGGTTCGACAATAGCGGACGCGGAGCCGTGCAATGCAGTTGGGAGATTTATGTCGGGGTTCGAGCCTACACCGAAGCTTGCCAGCCGAGCGAAGATCAAGCCTTTGAAGCCGATCTGGACGATGCGATAGCTCGCATGAACGAGTTCATCGTTGAGAACAGCATCGTTCCCGTGACCAAATCGGAGCTTCAGGATGCCATTCGGCAACGTAAGCAGCACGTCGGGGACGTGGTGCGCGGGCAATCCGACGACGATCGCCGCAAGCTGTGCGAAGCCAACCCTATTCGTCCCATGAGCATTGCATTGCGGTCCGCTTCGCACGACTTGCGAGTTTCAACTTTGAACACGCTCTTGTCCGTCAAGCGACCACCGGTGAAGAATCCGTGCCTTTGAGCGTGCCGCTGCCGGCGTGATGCGGTTTCGCAAAACGATGCAAGACGACAGCAACCGCCGGGACCCTCGGAGGTCCCGGATGTCATCCGCCTAGACCGTCAGCCCGCAAGCCCGCCGGATCGCGATCTGAACCGGCGAAGGTGGCAGCGCCGGATCGAATTCGCGCTTCGGCAGCAGCGGAGGCTGTGCCATGAAGCGCGGCTCTTTCCCGCGGTGGGGTTGCGCGGCATGAACCAGGAACGGGTGGCACAGATAGGCGGTGCCTGGCTTGCCGGTCGCAAGTTCAACCTCGCGATCCCTTGTCGACGCCCAGTCGCCGGCAGCAAGTTGCCGGAGCGTTGCGCCCGCCTCGCCATGGGGCAGTAGCTCCCGCGCGATGGCCGCATGCGAGCCTTTCCGGATTCGCGTGGGCGCATCATCGTTTCCGACGTCCGAGAACAGGAAGAGCATCAGCAGCGCACGGCCGCTGCTCTTCACATTGGCACGCCATTCCATGAAGTCGGCATGGGCTGTGCCAAAGCTCATGTCCACATGCCAGCCATCGTCGCCTGGCGATTGCGATGACGGGAAGCGGATCGGAAAGGTTCCGAGGCCCCTGGGCGCAAGCCAGCGCCCTTCGCCGGCGAGCTGATCATAGGCCTTGTGCAGACGCGGCGTGTTCGCGGCTTCAATGAAGGGGGGCGTCGCTTTGGCGCCGACCCGGACAACGGGCTGGGTCCAATGTTCGGGCTCGTCCGGCGACAGGCCGATATCCGCCCACAGCTCGTCCCTGCATTGCTTGGCAAGGTCGGTGCTGAAGGCATTCTCGAGTTTGACGAAACCGTCGTCGATGAAGGTCTGGACCTGACGGGGCGTCAGGCCAACCTGTTCGGTCTTGGGCATTGCACATCTCTCCGTTCGGCTACCGCAGCGCGCGTAGCCGTTTGATCTGAGTGGCGCAGGAGCGCCGGAACGACGTTCGGCCGTTCAGATCAGCGGGAAGAATGTGGAGATGAACATCATGGCGGGAACGTATAGCGCGGCGGAGCGGGGAATCAAGACACGGACAAGCGGATGAGCGAGGCCTTCACCGCAGGCCCTGCTCGTCGATCAGGATGCGGTGGATCTCGATGCGCTCCGGCAGCTCGATCAGAAACTCCGCGTCGCGCGCGAGATGATGGACCTTGGTCGGCTCGCCCTTGGTGAAAGCCGTCATGGCTGCGATGTCCGCCCAATAGGAAATGGTGGTGAACCACGTCTCCTCGTCGCGGTCCTCGCGCAATTGCTGCACGCCGAGCGCGGTCTTTCGCAGTGGCGGGATGCCCTCGGCCTGCAGATAGGCCTGGTAGGCGTCGGCGAGGTCGCGGCGGGTACGGCCGCGCCAGACGCGGGCGATGGTCGGCTTGGTCGGCATGGCAGGATTCTCCTCGCTGCCGAACGCCGTGCGGCGCATCTCGTTCCAGCGTCGCCATGTCACGGCCGCCGGCAGCCGCGGCTGGAACCTGGCGCTTGGTCGGCACTGGCGAATCATGGGCCGGATCTTGACCGGCGCCGCGGCAGCATTTCCACATCATTGATCTGAAACAATGATGGTCTTCGCCACAAATGCTAGGGCCAGTCGCAGGTCACGTGCGAGGCTCCCCAGGCCGGCCAAGACAATCTCCGCGCGTGATGAAATCCGAGGGCTCAATGGGACGACTGCTGAATATCGTAACGCCGCTGCACACTGCGACCAAGCGCGACTACATGGGCCGCATGAACGACGACAAGATCGGCTGCTCGCTGAAGGCGCGGGAGTACGAGGCCGATTACTGGGACGGCGATCGCCGTTTCGGTTATGGCGGCTACCGCTTCATCGAGGGGCGCTGGGCCCCGGTCGCCAAGGCGCTGATCGAGACCTATGGCCTGAAGGACGGGTCGAGCGTGCTCGACGTCGGCTGCGGCAAGGGTTTTCTGTTGTACGAGATGCAGAAGATCCTGCCGGGTCTGAAGGTCACCGGCTTCGACATTTCCAAGCATGGTCTTGCCAATGCACACGAGCAGGTGAAGCCGTATCTGTTCAACTATCGCGCCCAGGACGTCTATCCCTATGGCGACGACAGCTTCGACCTCGTCATCTCGCTCGGCACCCTGCACAATCTCAGGCTCTACGAGCTCGAGGCCGCGCTCAAGGAGATCGAGCGGGTCGGCAAGAACAAATACGTCATGGTCGAGGGCTACCGGAACGTCACCGAGCTGCACAACCTCGAATGCTGGGCGCTAACGGCAGAATCCATCCTGCACACCTCGGAATGGATCTGGCTCTACGGCAAGCTCGGCTACACCGGCGACTACGAATTCATCTATTTCGAGTGAACGGGCGCGCGATCCATGGACATCAAGACCGCGAAGGCCGCGATACTCGTCGAATCCGGCAAGCCGCTGATCGTCGACGAGTTCAATCTGCCCGACAGGCTCGAGCACGGTCAGGTGCTCGCCCATGTGCACACGTCGAGCATTTGCGGCGCACAGATCAACGAGATCGACGCCGTCAAGGGCGTCGACAAGTTCCTGCCGCACCTCTTGGGGCACGAGGCGCTGGCGACCATCGTCGAAACCGGACCCGGCGTCGTCTCCTGCAAGCAGGGCGATACCGTCGTCATGCATTGGCGGCCGGGCAAGGGCATCCAGTCCAACACGCCGGTTTATTCCTGGCGCGGCAAGCGCCTCAATGCGGGCTGGGTCACCACCTTCAACGAATATGCCGTGGTGTCGGAGAATCGCGTCACGCCCGTTCCTGATACGATCGACCGCACCAGTGCGCCGCTGCTCGGCTGCGCGGTGACGACCGCGCTCGGCGTCGTCAACAACGATGCGCAGATCGCCATCGGCGAATCCGTCGTCGTATTCGGTGTCGGCGGCGTCGGATTGAACATCGTGCAATTCGCCGCGATGGTCGGCGCCTGGCCGGTCATTGCGATCGACCGCCTCGACAACAAGCTGGCCATGGCGAAGGATTTCGGTGCCACCCACATCATCAATTCCGAGACTGTGAAGGATGTGGCCGCCGAGGTCCGGTCCATCACGGGGGCCGACGGCCCCGACAAGGTCGTCGAGACCACCGGCGTCAAGAACCTGATCGAGCTCGCCTACGAGATCACCGCCAAGAAAGGCCGCTGCATCCTCGTCGGCGTGCCCCGCGAGAAGGCCGAGATCTATACCCTTCCGTTGCACTTCGAGAAGGTGCTGAAGGGCTCGGAAGGCGGGCAATGCCAGCCCGCGCGCGATATCCCGCGCCTGGTGCGACTCAGCGACGCCGGCAAGGTGAGCTACCGCGGCATCGTCACCCACGAGTTCGCGCTCGACGACATCAACGACGCCTTGGATCTGATGCGCAGCGGCACATCGGGACGGATCCTCCTGAACATCAGCTGAGCGCTGCGCTCGCCGCGCACGCGCCGGTCACTAATCGATCTCCGCCTTGGTCTTCAGTCCGGGCAACACGGTGCGGACGTGCTCGGCCAGCGTCGTCGCCAGCAGCGAGGGCTTCGCCTCCGAGAATTCGAGCGCGATGCCGATGGTCGGAAGCAGGGGCAGTCCGGCCGAGACGACGTGTAGATCGAACGGGACGGCGGTTCGTGTCAGGACGCTGATCGCATGACCGGACCGCGCGATCGCGATCAGGCCGGCGAGGCTGTTGCTCGCGTAGGCGACCCTGTAGCGCCGATTGACCGCGTCCATCGCGGCGCAGGCGGCGCGGTAGTCCAGGCTCATCGGCGCCGCCAGCGCCAGCGGCAGCACATCCTGCGTCAGTATTTTCGGTTCGGCCTCGTTCGCGACCCAGACGAAGCGCTCCTCGCGGATCACCTCGCGCGCTCCGGCATCGGACAGCGAGACCAGCGCCATGTCGATCTGGCGCCGCGCCAGCATCGGGCGCAGCTCGGAGGTCGGTGCGCAGACCATGCGCAGCTCGACATTGGGATGCAGCGCGCAGAACCCCTTCAGCAGTGCCGGCAGGAAAGCGATCGAATAGTCCTCCGGGCAGCCCAGGCTCAGCGTCCCCTCGAGACTCTCGCCGCTCATGTCGGCGAGAATCTCGTCGTGCTGCGCCAGCAGCATCTCGGCGTGGGCGAGCAGTTTCTCGCCGGCCGCGGTCAGTCTCATGCCGGATCCGCTGCGGTGAAACAGCGGCTGCGTGATCGTCTGTTCCAGCCGTTGCATCTGCATGCTGAGCGCGGACTGTGTCCGGCCAATCTGCAAGGCCGCCAGGCTGATCGAGCCGGTGCGGGCCACGACGACGAAATTCCTCAGAAGGTTGAGATCCAGCATCGACATCAAGAAGATTGATATCCAGATTGAATTATATCAATTAGCCTGAAGTCAAATTCTTGACTAGAGGTCGGACGTCCCCCAAGCGGAGAGGTGGCTGTCATGACCTTGAATGCCGATCCCGATTTCTGGGCGTCCGCCAACACGCATCTGACCCGCTATGGGCCGAGTTTCGAACCCGTCATCATCGAGCGTGCGGCCGGCAGTTTCGTCTACGACGCCGACGGACGCGCCATCCTCGATTTCACCTCGGGTCAGATGAGCGCTGTGCTGGGGCACACGCATCCCGACATCGTCGCCACGGTCGCACGGCAAATGGGTGCGGTCGCTCATCTCTTCAGCGGCATGCTCTCGCGTCCGGTGGTGACGTTGGCCGAGCGTCTCGCTGCGCTTGCGCCCGGTCTCGACCGCGTGCAGCTGCTGACGACAGGCGCGGAAGCCAATGAAGCGGCGATCCGGATGGCCAAGCTCGTCACCGGCCGGCACGAAATCGTCGCCTTCGCGCAAAGCTGGCACGGCATGACCGGCGCGGCGGCGTCGGCGACCTACAGCGCGGGCCGGCGCGGTTATGGGCCGGCCGCGATCGGATCGTTCGTCATTCCCGCGCCGAACGCCTATCGGCCGCGCTTCAGGAACGTCGACGGCAGCAACGACTGGCAGACCGAGCTCGACGATGCGTTCGCACTGATCGACAGCCAGTCGACCGGTAGTCTGGCGGCCTTCATCGCCGAGCCGATCCTCTCCAGCGGCGGCATTCTGGAACTGCCGCTCGGCTATCTCGCGGCCTTGAAGCAAAAATGCGAGCAGCGCGGCATGCTGCTGATCCTCGACGAAGCTCAGACCGGAATCGGCCGCACCGGGCACATGTTTGCCTTCGAGCGTGACGGCGTGGTGCCTGATATTCTCACGCTGTCGAAGACGCTCGGCGCCGGTCTGCCGCTCGCCGCGGTCATGACGACAAAGGCCATCGAGCAGACCGCGTTCGAGCGCGGCTTCCTGTTCTACACCACGCATGTCTCCGATCCCTTGCCCGCCGCGATCGGCGTCACGGTGCTCGACGTGGTCGCGCGCGACGGGTTAGTGGCGCAGGCAACCGCCAGGGGCAACAGGCTCCGGGATGGATTGCTGTCGCTGCAGCAAAAGTTCGAATGCGTCGGTGACGTCAGGGGCCGCGGGCTTCTGCTTGGTCTTGAAATCGTCGTCGACCGGCAGTCCAAGACGCCGGGGTTTGAACTCGGCGCGCGGATCATGGAGGAGACCATGCGTCGCGGTCTCAGCATGAACATCGTCAAGTTGCCCAGCATGGGCGGCGTATTCCGCATCGCGCCGCCGCTCACGGTGTCCGAGGCCGAAATCGATCGCGGTCTCGAGATCATGTCGGAGGCGATCCAGGCTGCTGCGACGACGCACTGATCGGGGAAGGCCTTTTCCGGATGCAACTCGCCAGGACATATGGGCGTCCGACGCTGTTCTCGCGGCACGGCATGGTCGCCGCCGCGCATCCGCTCGCGGCACAGGCCGGTGCACGAATCCTGATGCAGGGCGGCAATGCGTTCGATGCGGCCGTCGCCACGGCGGCCGCCCTCAACGTGGTCGAGCCGTTCATGTCGGGGCTTGCCGGGTTTGGACTGGCCACGATCTGGGTGGCGATCGAGCAGCGCATTCGCGTGCTCGACTTCGCGCCGCCGATGCCCGCAAGCTTCCCGGTCGGCAGATACACCAGCAGATTCGAGCTCGAGCGCGGTCCGCAGGCAGCCTCGACGCCCGGCAATCTCGCGGGCTGGTGCGAGCTGCTCTCGCGCTATGGACGCAAATCGCTTCCGGACGTCTTTGCGCCGGCGATCACGCTGGCGCAGGGCGGCTTTGCGCTCTCGGATTTCGGTGTTGATGAGATCAACGAGCAGGTGCCGCTGCTCGAACCCTGGCCGGAGCTGCACGCCGCACTGGTCAGGAACTATCTCCCGGATGGAATGCCGGTGAAGCTCGGCAGCATCGTCGCGCAGCCTGATCTTGCGCAGACTCTTGCCGAGATCTCCGAATGGGGGCCCGAGCATCTGTATGGCGGCAAGCTCGGCCGGCGGATCGTGGACTATCTCGCCACGCTCGGCGGCAGCCTGACGCTGGACGATGTCATCGCCGTCAAGCCGCACTGGTTCGATCCCCTGACCGTGTCCTATCGGGGGCTCGAGCTTCACGTCCCGGCGCAGCAATGCGGCGGCTTCCAGTTCGCCCTGACCCTCAAGATCCTTGAAGGCTTTGACCTCGGGCGTCTGCCGAAGGACGGCGCCGATCATCTCGACACGGTCTATCGCGCGATCCGTCTCGCCGCCGGCGAGCGCATCGCCCATGGCAATCTGGGACCGGATCAAGCCGCTGCAGCAATGTCCGAGGCGACGATCGCGCGGCTTCGCCAGCGTGTGAGCGACGGCCGGCCGATCACGGGCCCGACGGAGCAATGGATGCCGCAGGATCGTGCCGATCCCGGCCACACCACCTCGTTCTCGATCGCCGACGCCGAAGGCAATCTGGTCTGCATGACGCAAAGTCTCGGCAGCCCGTTCGGCAGCGGCGTCGTGGTGCCGGGGACCGGCGTTTGCCTCAACAATCATCTGCATTGGGCCGACGTGCAGCCGGGAAGCCCGAACCTCGCCAAGCCGGGCGATGCGTTGCCGGTGACGCTGGCACCGTCGATTGCGACGCGCGGCAGCCGTCCGGTGCTCGCGCTGGGGACGCCCGGCAGCTACGGCATCCCGCAAACCCAGGCCCAGGCTTATGTGCAGCACATCGAGTTCGGCCTTCCGCTGCAGCAGGCGATCGAGGCGCCGCGTTCACGGCTGTGGGACGGCCGCTTCATTCAGGCGGAGAACCGCATCGCGCCGGAGACCATCGCCGAACTGAAGCGCCGCGGCCACGAGATCGAGATCTTGGACACCGAATGGACCATGCTCTGCGGCGGCATGCAGGCCGTCGCGCTCGATCCGGTAACCGGCGTGATGACGGGTGCCGCCGATCCGAGGCGGGACGGGTATGTCATCGCCTTGTGAGCGGTCTGCACATCGAGGCGAGCGCAGGCAGGCCCGCCGATGTGCGCCGCGCCTGAATGGCTGGCCGCGTCGCGTTAACGAATCGTTCACCGCCCAAGACCATCCCAGCCCGGCCCAGCCGTAACCGCCGGTTAACCATGGATATTTACGGTGTAGCAAGCCTCAGAGCTATGACTGTCAGTTGATTTCGAGTCCAACCCATGGCGTTCGGTAGCCGCGCATCTCCGCGAAGCATCGCCCCGACGGAGCAAGCGGCTTCGTGGGAAGCGCCGCGCGCTGCGAAGGCGAAGCCTGACGGCGCCTCGCCGGGACTGACCAAGGGATCGCTGACCGTCTCCGGGACGCTGTCCTTTCTGCGCGAGAACGGCCGGCGCATCCTGACGCTGACGCTGGCGCTGTTCGCCCTCGGCGTCGTCGCCCTGATGGTGCTTCCGGTCCGCTATGCCGCGACGGCCTTGGTCGTGCTCGATCCGCGCGAGCTGCGCGTGACCTCGGAGCAGGACGTGCTGCCCGGCATCGGCCAGGATGCCGCGGCGCTGCAGAGCCAGATCGAGATCGCCAAATCCGACGGCTTCCTCCGCCCCCTGATCGAGCAGCTCAAGATCGCGGACGACGACGACATCGCGGGCGGTTATACCGACATGACGCGCCTGCTCGAAAGATTCCGCAACCGCCTCGAGATCACCCGGCGCGGGCTGACCTACGTCATCGCGATTTCCTTCACCTCCAACCGGCCGGATCGCGCCGCCTACTACGCCAATGCCATCGCCGAGGCCTTCGTCGCCAGCCAGGGCCGCGTCCGCACCGAGGCGACGGACGAGGCGGCCGGCTGGCTCCAGGACCGGCTGAAAACGCTGAGCGAGCGCCTGCGCGCATCGGAAGACGCCGTCGCCGCCTTCCGGCTCGAGCACAACATCGTCAATGCCGGCAAGGAATCCACCACGCAGCAATTGCGGGTGACCGACCTGACCCAGCAGGTCTCCGCCGCCCGCGCCCGCACCGAGGAGGCCAAGGCGCGCTACGAGCAGGTGCAGCGCGACGTCAAGGCCAATGTCGAAGGGCCGGTGAAGCAGGATCTCCTCAGCATGCTGCGCGCGCAGCGCTCGGCGCTGAACGACCAGATCGCGCAGAAGAAGGCGGTTTATGGCGACCGCCATCCCGACCTTGCGATCTCCTACAGCCAGCTGGCGGACATCAACCGGCAGATCGAGATCGAGCGGAAGAAGAACATCGATACGGCCAAGTCCGAATATGAGGCGCAGCTGGAGCAGCAGAACGCGCTGGAAAAGCAGCTCAAGGCGGTCGAGACCAAGATGCTGCGCGACGGCCAGGCGCTGGTGAAGCTGCAGGAGCTGCAGCGCGACGCCGATGCTAACCGCAACATCTACGAGCAGTTCCTGTCGCGGTTCAAGACCACCAATGAGCAGCGTCAGCTGCAGGCGTCCCAGACCAAGATCGCATCGGTTGCCATTCCGCCGTTGCGCTCGACGCGTCCGCCGCTCGCCTTGCTGCTCGCGGCGCTGGCGATCGGCTCGCTGCTGACGTCGACCGCCGCCGTTGCGGTGACGACCAGCCTGTCCGCCGACAAGCCCGAATCCGTTGAGGCGCCTGTCTCACGTGAAGCGGAGGAGACGCCCAACCGGCAAGTTTCCCCTCCTGCCGCCGCCGCGCGCCCAGCCGAGGCGATGCCCCGCCTTCCTGTCTGGGCCCGCATCCCCGAGCTGGCGCCAGGAACCGGGATCAACGGAGGCGGGATCAACACGGTCTGGCAAAGACCGGTCAGCGCGTCGGCCGAGCTCGATCTCGGGCCCCACTTACGGCCGCTGCTCGAACGCATCGACCGCGTGCCGGTGCGCGGCTGCAAGGTCGCGCTGGTCTTGTCGGTCGGCAAGAGTGCCGGCGGCAACACCGTGGCGCGCGCCCTCAATCGCGCCGCCGTGAATCGCGGCATGATGAGCGTGCTGATCCGGCTCCAGCCGGAATTTGCAGGCACCCAGCCGCCGGTGACCGAATGGCAGGACGGCTCGACCACGGCGGGACTTCAGTCGATCGACGAGCTGCTCAGTGCCGGCCGGAAGCCCGATGCTCGGCCCGAGGACGATATCCGCTCGGAGTTCGACCTGATCGTGGTACACGCCGGTAATCTCGCCTTGCAGCCCGACGCCATTGCGCTCGCCGCGCATGCCGACCTGATCGTCCTGGTGGCGCGCGCCGGCGAGCTCGACTCGTCCGCGATGCGCAGGGTGACCGCGGCGCTGGCGAGATACGCGGCGGTGCCGACCGGCCTCGTCGTCAATCACGTGCCCGCCGATTCGATGGCGCCTCAGCCCGACGGTGGCGCTTTGGGCCTTGCGGTGTGACGATGACAGTCTTGCGCCGCCGTCTGCTGGCTGCGGCGATGCTGTTGTCGATCGCGGTCGGCCGTCCGGTATTCGCCGAGGATTGCGTGCCACTGCCGTCGACGGTTTCGCCCGGGCGGCTGGCCGCCCTCTCGCGCGGCTTCAACGCCGACGGTTGGATCAACGGTGCGCCACCGAGCCGCGCGCTGCTGCAGCAGCTGCGCAAGGCGGGCATGAGCCATGTCCGCCTGCCGGTGCCGGCGGAACGCGTGATGCCGCGCTTTGCCGCAAAGGACGAGCGCCAGGCGACGCTGCGCGTGCTAGACGGCGCGTTGAAGCAGCTGACCTCGCTCGGCTATTCCAGCTCCGTCGACCTTCATCCGGGCGAGCGCTTCAATCGCCTGCACAAGGATGATCCGGATGCAGCGATGGGCGAGATGCAGGAGGCCTGGCGCGCGCTTGCTGGGGTCATTCGGTCATATCCAGCCGATCTAGTCTTCGCCGAGTTGCTCAACGAACCCGATATCGAAGCGGACCGATGGCAAAAGGTGGTCGAGGCGCTCGCCGCCTTCGTTCGCCGGTTGCTGCCCGCCACCACGCTCATCGTCGGTCCGGTCAATTGGCAGCGCGCGGACTCGCTGCCGCGGTTTCGCCCGCTGGCGGACCCTGACGTCGTCTACGCCATCCATTTCTACGACCCAATGGTGTTCACCCATCAAGGCCATTGGGACGCGCGCGATCCGCTGCACGACATCATGGATCTGCCTTATCCGATCAATGCCGGCGATCCCAAGGTTCAGGCGCTTCGGCAGGATTTGCAGGCTAGGGCCGCGGTCAAGGCGCTCGCCATGCTCGATACCGCGATTGCCGCCGCCAAGGAGAAGCCGGGAGCCGATCGCTGGCTCGCGCCCGCGCTCGCATGGCAGCAGCAATTTTCGCGGCCGATCGTCGTCAATGAGTTCGGCGTGTTGAAAGCCGGCGCCCCCCGGCAGAGCCGGTTGCGCTGGCTGGCGGAGGTCACTGCCTATGCTCGCGCGCATTGCTGGGGCTGGGCGCATTGGGAACTGGAGCAAGGCTTTGGCCTCGTCGATGCCGCAACCGGCAAGCCCGATCCCGACGTGATGCGGGCGCTGCTCGGCGCGCCCGGCCGGCCTGAACGTGCTCCCGCTGCGCGCCGCGATCGTTAACGGATCCTTACCCCTCGCGCGGCTATCGTGTCCGGCGCGATGGAAGGACGATTGATGAGCGCCGGGTACTCACCGCAAGGCCAGAGCGTGCAGGCCGCGCCGTCGCCTCCGGCCTGGCGCGAGCTGGCCGCGACCTTCTGCATCGCCATCGCGACGATCAGCTCTGCGCCGGTTCTGCATCTCGCCAATCCCGCGCTGGCCATCATCATCGAGGTCCTGATCGGTATCGCCATCGTCGTTGCGGTCCCGACCTGGGCCCCGGCGGTCGCGATCTTCGTCCTGTTCTTCCAGAACCTGTTCGTCTCCATCCTGTCGCCGCTGGTCCCGCTCCCCTCCGATCTCGACTTCATCAAGGGCTACAATTTCCTGATTTGCTCCGTGATGTGGCTGGCGACGTTTGCGCTCTACGTGCTGGGCCAGAGGAGCCAGTCGAGGGAAATCAATCAGATCATGCGCTGGGGCGTCGTCACCCTCGCCGTCGTCTCGCTCTATTTCGCGATCGGCTTCGTCCAGGACGGACAGCCGGCGGCGGTCTATTTGCGCAACATCGTTCTGCCGCTGTTTCTGTTTCAGCTGTCGCTCCTGACCGCGGCAACCTTTGAGGTGCGCATCACGCCGTTCCTGGTCGCGCTAGCGGTCATCCTCATGCTGTGCGGCTATGTCGAGCTCGTCTTGCGCGATGTCTGGCTGGCCGTCACCAACGGCCATACGTTCTGGGGCTTCGACGAGCTCAAGGCGACCCATTCCGGCGTCTGGGAAACCCAGATGCGGCAGACCGGCAACGTGCCCGTCACACTCAAGGATCGTTTCAGCTTCGATTTCCTGAACACGCCCTTGCTCGAAGGCTTCGGCCTGTCGAAGATGCTGCGCATTCACGGCCCGAACATGCACCCGATCAGCTTCGCCTACGGGATCGGCTTTCTCGCCCTGTTCCTATTCTCGGTCGGACGCCCGCTGCTCGCCCTGGCAGCCCTGCCGCTGCTGGTCTTCTGCAGCGTGAAGGGAGCGCTCATCACCGTCATCTTCGTGGCTGCAGGCTGGATCGGGACTCGCCTCATCGGTGCCGTAGCGACATTGTTGCTGGGGTTCGCCGGCATGATCGCCTTTGCGATCCTGGCGATCCGCATCGGCCTGCAGATCGGCGACTATCACGTCATCGGCCTGATGGGCGGCCTCGACGGATTCGTGCAGAGACCTTACGGCCGGGGCCTCGGCATCGGCGGCAATTTGTCGGAGAGCTATTTTTCGATCGATTGGAGCGCTGCGCAGGCGGCCGGCACGATCGACGGCGCGGTCGAAAGCGCGATCGGCGTCCTCTTGTACCAGATGGGCATCGCGGCCTTCGTGCCGCTGGCCTTCTATTTCGCGATGGCGCTCAAGGCGTGGCGCCTCTACGCGTCGTCGGGATATCTGACGCAGGGCCTCGCCGGCTTCGGCGTGCTCGTCGTTCTGCTCAACGGATTATTCCAGGAAGAGGCCCTGTTCGCGCCGCTCGCGCTGGGCCTGATGCTCTCGCTCGCCGGTCTCGTCATCGGCAGCCATGCGAGGGTGCAGAGCGTTGCAAACGAGCATGCCGAGCCCGCTCGGCTCACCGGCTACCAGCCGGCTGCGTGAGCTGCCGACCTGCCGACGGTCCCGGTACTCGGGACCGTGCCCATCCAGGAACTTCCGGTTTTTCCCGGCGTTGAACAAGACCCGCACAAGCGGCCGACGCACGCGATGAAGAATTTTTCCAACGCCGAATTTTCTCCCGAGGTGATCGAGATCATGACGACCGCGCTGGAAGCTGCCGTTGCGACCCTGCCGGATCCCGTGCATTCCTCGCATGTCAACGCGCTCGCCGAATCCATCCTGCGCACCGCCGGCGCTGGCGAGCGGGACGTCTCCAACCTGCAAAGGATGGCCTTGATGGAGCTGCAACTGGCGCCGCGCAAATGACGGGGCGGACATGAAGACATTGCTTGCCGCAATCATCGCGCTCTGTGCGACATTCTCGATCGCCTCGGCAAGCGGCTGGAGGACTTACCGCATCCCGGAATCCGGAACGTCGGTCGACATTCCCGCCGCGATCTTCACCGAACCGGCCGGCAAGCCTGACGGATATGGGCAGCATTTCCGCAGCTCCGACGGCAATGCCGACTTCACCGTTCAGGCCGTCGAGAACCGGCAAGGTCTGTCGCCGGCCGAATTCCTCGCCAGCAAGAATCCGCCGACGGGGATCATCTACAAACGGATCAGCTCGAACTTCTTCGTGGTCTCGAGCATCAAGCGCGACAAGATCTGGTACAACCGCTGCAATTTCGCGCGCGGCTACGTGCACTGCGTTCTGATCAACTACCCGGCCGCCCAGAAGCGGCGATGGGATGCCGTCGTCACCCGGATCAGCCACAGCCTGCGTGGTGGCTGAGCCGGCTCGCAAGACGGAAAGTCGCAAACGGAAAAGCTGCCCGGGCCAAGCCGGGCAGCAGGTGGTGAGGAATAGAGCCGCGCGATGCTAGCGGGCCGTCGTCGTCGTCCTCGACATTGTCGGCTTCGAGCCCGGCACATGCGACATCGTCTTGGTGGTCGAGCCGACCTGCTCGCCGGCCTTGACCTTGGTGCGGGTGTGCGAGCGGCTGAACGTGCCGCCATCATGGGCTTGCGCGCGGGCGTTGGAGTTCAGTACCGGACCGTTGCCCTTGTTCATGCTGACGCCGGTCTTGGTCTTGCCGTCGACGGTAGCGGCGCTTCCGCCGGCCGCGATCGAAGAGCCGGTGCGGCCCGTCGCCAAGGTGGACGTTCCGCCGGTGCCGACGGTGGAGGCGGAGGTGCCGCCCGCTGCAGCCGAGCCGCCGCTGCCACCGGTGATGCTGGTCTGCGCCAGCAATGGTGAAGTGGCGGCAAGCAGAAGCGCGACCGCCGAGGTCGTAACGAGTGTTCTCATGTTTTCAATCCTTTCTATGCCTTAAGGCGACGAGGTCGAGATCGTGCAGCCGTTGACGGTGATGGTGCTGGCGCTGGTGGAGCCGGGCCCACCCGCCGTCGACGAGGAGCTCGAGACGTGGCCGCCGCCCGCTTGCACATTGACCGACGATCCGCCGGCAGAGCTCGAGCTCGACAGCGAACCGCTCGATGCGGTCGAGCCCGTCGTGCCCGAACCCGATGCGCCCGCGGCCGTGATGCTGCCGTCCGCATGCTTCACCACCGTCACCTTGCACGTCTCGCCCGACGCCGTCTTGCCGGTCTTTTCCATAGTAGCCGCCTGAGCTGCGCTAAACGTCAGTGCCAACGCTGCGATCGCAATGATTGATCTGTTCATGCGAGTTCTCCTCCAACAAAGACGAAGGAGCGGCATCGCTGCCGCTCCTGGTCAAGGCACTAGTTCTTGTCCTTCTTCCACTCGTCCTTGTTATGGCCCTTGCCCTTTTCGAGGCCCATGTCGCTGGCGTGGCTACCGGACTTGCCGTCGCCCATGCCGGGCGATTTCGACGAACCGGACTGGCCAACGGTCGAGCCGCCCGCAGCCGAGCCGCCAGTGCCGACGCTGGATGAGCTCTTGCCATCGCCCGCCGATGAACCACCGGTGCCGAGCGTCGAGGCCGAGCCGCTGCCCGAGCCACTGCCGGCCGCCGATCCGCCGGTGCCGACGGTCGAAGAGCTGGTGCCGCCGCCGGCCGACGAGCCGCCGGTGCCGAGCGTCGATGCAGAGCCCGACCCGCTGCCGCCAGCTGAAGAGCCACCGGTGCCCACCGTCGAAGAGCTGGTGCCGCCGCCGGCCGATGAACCGCCGGTGCCGATCGTCGAGCTCGATTGCGCAACGGCAAGCGCCGTGCCGGCCAGCAGCGCGGCCGCAGCCGCAGAGAGCTTCAGGATCCTCATTTCCATTTTCCTCCAGGGTTTCCAAAAATCAAATCGCCAATCAGGCACGGGATAAATTGGCAATCGCGCAAACGTTCCTTGTGTCCGACACGTTGACGCGTTGATACGATCTGAGATAGTTCCGCGACGCGCGGCGCATGGTCATTCATTCATCTGGCGTTCATCTCTGCCGCGCGCCACAGCTGTAGATTCCTGTTAGCTGCGATCGCGAGGCTCCAGCTCTCAGAATGCTCCGACCGTCACCAGACGCGTGGAGAGGCGAGAGGAAGCCGCGCGGCATTCCGATTTGAATGCAGACCGGCTGCTCGCGCCGTGCCGCGTCGAGATGCCGGTGTGACGTCCGGTTTTCTGGTTGCAAGCATCGCCAACGCGTTGCTTGCACCGGGATCCGGCGACTCGGCGGCGAGCAGGGGAGTGGAGACCGTGGTGGCGATCCGAGTCGATGTGTCGAAGATGATTCTTTCAGGCAGCGCCCGTGCGGAGTGGATGCGAATGCTGGTTCGCGCGACGTCCGGGCCGGCAGCGCGCTCCGCGGCCTGCGGCAGAGAGCGATCCAACAGGAAGAGCAACGCCACGGCTAAAATGCTTGCAAACACGAAATATCGAACGATCGGCATCAGGCGCTACCGCAAACGAGCTGTCGAAAGAATGCACGGGCGGGCCGCCTCGACGACCCGCCGTGCGGCGGTTTAGTCAATCTCCTGGACGACCATGCGGCTGCCGGGATCGACCAACATCACGCGGTTGCCCGAGTAGACGTAGCGGTACTTGGTGAGCGAGGGACCCCAGTCACTCGGCACGGCTGCGAGCTCGACGTCGCTCGGCACGGGCGAACCGACGACGATCTTTTCGCGCGTTTCGACCGGACGGATCTTGCGCTCGGTGACGTAGGACCGGATCTTGGTGCGGGACTCCGGTTCGATCTGCACGGCCGCGCCGTGCCCGGCTCCGGTCGTGGTGGTGACGGTGGTTTGTGCCATCGCGCCCGTCGACACGAGCAGAGCGGCGGCCGAAATCAACATGAGCTTCTTCATTGCGTTCTCCCTCGCCGCTGCATGCGGCGCTGCAATGAACTCGCCATCAGCTGCGCCGTTCCGGCAAAACCCGGAACGTTTGCCGTTTTTTCCCGTTCTCTCACCGGGAGCACTCAACTGGAGGAGAGGAAAATGCCTGTGTTGATTCTTTGGGCGGTGCCCGCGCTCATCGTCCTGGGCGGCGGCATCTATCTCATCGGCTACCTGCAATGAATGTGAAGGTTCCGGTTTCCGGACAAAGGAAGAAACCGGACCCCACATCCGCTCGCGCGCGTCGAGGCCGGTGCTCCGGCCGCGCCGTCGCCATCGGCTTCCGATCATCGCATTGTCACGCTCCGGTCATCTCCGCTGCATCGTCCGTTGCTCTTGTCCCGCGCGCCAGAGCCTGCTTCGTCCGGTGACGTCGGAACGGAGCTCTGGATCGTCGTTTGGCGTTTTCGCGATGCGATCCCGACGCCGCTTCGCTCGAAAACGCTCTGGGGAGAGCTGACATGCAACTGATCAGGACGTTTTCAGCGGACCGCCGCGCGATGCTCAAGGGCCTCGCGGCAGCAGTCGTGGCGCCGCTTGCGGGGCCGGCCTTTGCCGCCGAGGGACTTCCGCCGCAGCCGACCGGCTCAGTGGCTGCCATCGCCACCGACAAGTCCTATTGGGCGGCCGTGAAGGGGCTCTACGCCGTGACGCCGGACATCGTCAATTTCGAGAACGGCTATTGGGGCATCATGGCCGAGCCCGTGCGGCGCGAGTTCATCCGCCAGTCCGACATGGTCAATTATCAGAACACCTATTACGCGCGGCTGCGTGCGGGTGCGGATTTCGAGGCCGTGCGCACCAAGGTGGCGGAGGCTGTCGGCGCGCTTCCAGCTGAGATCGCGCTCACCCGCGGCGCCACCGAGGCGCTTCAGCTCCTCATCGGCGGCTACAACAGGCTGAAGCCGGGCGACGGCGTGCTCTATGCCGATCTCGACTATGATTCGATGCAATATGCGATGAACGCGCTGAAGGCGCGCCGTGGCGTCGAAGTGGTCAAGTTCGACGTGCCGGAGCCCGCCACCCGCCAGGCTGTGCTCGACGCCTATGCCCGCGCCATCGAGGCGAACCCGAAAACGAGGCTTTTGCTCCTGACCCATGTCAGCCACCGCACCGGCTTCGTCATGCCGGTCGCCGAGATCGCCCGCATGGCCAAGGCCAAGGGCATCGACACCATCGTCGATGCCGCCCATTCCTGGGGGCAGCTCGACTTCCGGGTGAGCGAGCTCGAGGCCGATTTCGTCGGCTTCAATCTGCACAAATGGATCGGCGCGCCGCTCGGCGTCGGCTTCCTCTACATCAGGAAGGATCGCCTCGCGGCCATCGACCGCAACATGTGCGACGAGGATTTTCCGGAAAGCGACATCCGCTCGCGGGTGCATACCGGCACGGTCAATTTCGCCACGATGCTGACGGTGCCGACGGCGCTGGCGCTGCATCAGCAGATCGGCGGCGCGGCCAAGCAAGCGCGTCTGCGCCATCTGCGCGACTATTGGGTGAGCCGCGTCCGCGGCTTCAAGGACATCGAGATCCTGACGCCGGATGAAGCCGGCTCATATGGCGCGATCACGTCGTTCCGCCTCGCCGGCAAGACCGGCAAGGCCGACAACGAGGCCATCGTTGCGAAGCTTCGGGACAGCTACAGGATCATGACGGTGCGCCGCGCCGGCGTCGCCAAAGGCCAGTGCATCCGTGTGACGCCGGCGCTCTTCACCGACGAGGCCGATCTCGGCCGCCTCGTCGAGGCGCTGGCCGTCATCACGGGGACGAAGACGGGGTAAGGCTGGTATGACACGGCCGCTCGATCGCCAGAGGTCGCACGCCGGTCGGGCGGGCTCGGCCGTGCACGGCTTCGCAATTCTGTTCCGACGGGGGCGGTGAGTGGGTTACAAGCGCAGGCGATCCAACGGTCGCCGATGCGACTGAGCCGCGACGGCATGGGTAGGAGACGGCTCGTGCCTCACGACAGGAAAGCCCTTCAGATCCTTTTCAATGCCTATTGGTCGCCAAAGGGCTGGAAGCAAAGCGCGGCGACTGATCAGGCGGATTTCGAGTATGCCCGTCAAGCCGGTTACATGTTCGATCCCGTCGCCGTGACGCATGACGACATCGTCGCGCGGCTCGTCTCTATCCGTCCCCGGGTGAATCTGGAACGGGCCGCCAACGCCTTCCTTGCCAGTCTCAGCACCCGCCGGCTCGATTTGCGCTCGGCGCTGGGCAGCTTCTCCTGTGCCGCATATTTCCCTCTTCATGGGCTTCGGGAACAGGCCTCTCGAGCGCTCGGCCGCCGGCTGCCCTGCCGCATCTGCGGGCGCTACGGTGACGGGAGCCCGGCGCAAGAGGATCTCAACGTGCTGAGCTTCGAGAGATGGAAATGGGGCGGCGTTCGTCACGTCGACCCCCTGTACTGCTGGTTCGATCTCGCGCAGTTCGAAAAAGCTGATTTGGTCGAGCCGACGGAGGAAGATTGCTCGATTCTGACGGAGATCGTCGGCATCGCCTCTGGCCTCCCTCCGGACGCAAGGCCGAATGAGCTGGAGAAGCGCATCGGCAAAGTGCTCAAGTCGAACCGAGCCGAGCGGTGCGTTCTCATCCAGATTCTCGGTTATTGCGGCGTCCTGAAGCCGGCGCGCCGCAGCGGCTTCCTGCAGGCCTTTACGCCGGATGAGTTCCGGGACCGGCCTCCCGATCACACCAATGATTGGGCCTACCCGGTCATCTGGTGGCGCGGCGCGGATGGCGTCAATGCCGATGCGCTCAGCCAGCTCTTTCCGAAAGTCGCTTCTATGGTCTGAGCACCTCGGCTGCGAGACGTGATACGCCCCAATCGACGATGCGCCTCAAGGTCGAGATAAGCGCGAGGCAGGCGGAACCGGCGGCGTCGGGCATCAACTGCGGCTGGTCGATTGGATGAGATCCCAGCGGTTGCCGCATAGGTCCTCGAAAACCGGGACGACGCCATAGGCCTCGTGCCGCGGCGGCCGGACGAAACGCACGCCGGCGGCAACCATGCGCGCATGATCGCGCTCGAAATCATCCGTTTCCAGGAAGAGGAAGACGCGCCCGCCGGTCTGGTCGCCGATGCGCGCCGTCTGCGCCGGCCCGTCTGCTCGCGCCAGGAGCAGGCCAGAACCAGGATTGCCCCGCGGCCGCACCACCACCCAGCGCTTGCCGCCGCCGAGCGGCGTGTCCTCGCAAAGCTCGAAATCCAGAGCGCGCGTGAAGAAGGCGATCGCTTCATCATAGTCGGCGACCACGAGACTGACGAGTGACAGACGCTGATTCATCGCGCGACCCGGCGAATGGCGGCAAGCTCGCTGTGGAGGAGACAGGATAGCATAACACTGTCCAGCTCGCGTGATCCTGCCGCCGGTCCCAAGAGCTAGCACGGACACACGAAGATCGTCGAGCAATTGTTCGCTCGGCCAGAGCCCGCACGTTCATCTGCCGACGCTGACCCACTCCTGGACCTTCTTCCGCCATTCCTCATCGAATCGTAAGGTGAGTTGGTTGGCAGCGTCCGGTGAGAGAAGTTGGTCAACCGCGGACATTTTTATCTCGCCAACGTCAGGTACGTCGATGTATCCGAGGCTGGCCAACCGCTGGCCAAAAGGCGGATGTGTCGAATCGGGATCGTGCTGGCGGCTCAGACTGGCGACGGCGGCGGTCATGAATCCCGGCGCTCTTATAGCTGGAATCTGATCTAAGATTCGCGCGAATGGCGGCGATGGCGCCTTGATTGCGCCGAGCACCTCCTTCTGCAGGGGAGCGAAGACGAGATCGGCCAGACGTGCTCCACAAACCTCCATCATCACCAGCGCGCGTGCCATCTCCTCGCGTCCAACCTGCTCGGCCGCTTCCAGATCGGCGGCAAGCTCGTTCTCCCGTGACAATGCCTTGTATTCCTTCTCCAGCCTTTCGAGCAGGGAATGGAGTAGGATGCGAGCAATGTATCCGGTAATCGTGTGCTCCGGATCGGCGTAGAAGAAAACGTTCTCCGCGGCCGCCATGAAATCGGCGAGGTTGGTGCCTCCCGAAGTGTGCCGAAGCCGGGCGTGCGCCACTTCATGAGCGATAACGGCACGAACCGATCGCTGGTCCAGGATCATCAACAATGGCAGACCAATGGTCATCGTGACATGCTGTCCGAACACGCCCGCATACCGGCTTTCTTCCGAGATCGAAGCGTTGAAATCGGTGTCGACCAGCAGAGTGCGGTTCGATCTGACAAAACTGCGATCGAGCTCCCTCCATGCGGCCCAAAGCCCCGGGGCGGTCTGTTCGTCGGCTTCGAAACCGCCATGCTTGCGCGAAGGCAGGAACAGGAGCCCAATTGCGAGTGCTATGGTGGCCATGGAGCTTGTGAACACAATCGGTGCCGTGGCCAGCGCCGCAATCGTGTAGCGGTCCATGATCATCAGCCAGATGGCGAGAATCGTGCATGCCAGCGCGACGACGGGAAGCACCGCATAGCGACCAAGGCGCAAGACGATTTGCAGAATAAGGCGTTTCATCCGCGTTTCGGCCGCGGAGAGCCTCAGATCACGCCTTGCCACATGAGCTGTTGCTCTGATGCAAGCTGGCGACGTCGGCACGACCCTGGCTTTCCGTGACCTGAACCAACGTGATCGCACCGGGCGTGATGATTCCCACCTGTGGCTGGGCGGAGAGGTAGGTGGTGCTGCCGGCGCGCAGATCGAGGCTCACTTTCTCGCTTCCCTGCCCGAACAGGTTGGTACTCAGTGGAAGATTGTTGACCGCAACCTCGTGGCGGCCCGGAGGCAGCTCGCAGGCGACGAACCCTGCAGCCTGGCTGCCTCCAACGACGTTTCCATCGACCGCATAATTTGGCTGGATCGCAAAACCGAGGGCGGACGAGCGATAGATGACAAGCCGCGCAGTGTTGGCCTTGACGTTCTCTGTCAGCGCCGAGCTGCCCATCGGCCCTGACGCACACCCCGCTAGCAAGAATGCTGCAACGAAAATTCCTGGACGCAAGCCCATTCAACCCCCCGATCAGTCCAACAATGCCCCGAGGGATCATTGGCGTCGGTGGTGCATGAAGTCAATCACGACTTGCGGTCGTGTCACGCCTTTCAGGTCACCGCCACCCCAGCGCCGGCGCGACATGCATCAGGATCGCCTCGATCGCATGCGCGCAATAATCCACGCCGAGCTGGTTCGGGATCGTCAGCAGCAGCGTATCGGCTTCGGTGATCGCCTCGTCCTGGCGCAGCTGTTCGATCAGCACGTCGGGCTCGGCCGCATAACTCCGCCCGAAGATCGCGCGCGTGCGCGGGTCGATGAAGCCGATCTCGTCTTCGCTGCCGCGCTCGCCGCCGAAATAGGCGCGGTCGCGATCGTCCATCAGCGCGAAGATGCTGCGGCTGACGGAGACGCGGGGCTCGCGGCTGTGGCCTGCTTCCTTCCACGCCGCGCGATAGGCACGGATCTGCGCCGCCTGCTGCACGTGAAAGGCCTCGCCGGTCTCGTCGTTCTTCAGCGTCGAGCTCTGCAGGTTCATGCCGAGCTTCGCCGCCCACACCGCGGTGGCGTTCGAGCCGGCGCCCCACCAGATCCGTTCGCGCAGGCCGGGCGCATGCGGCTCCAGGCGCAGCAGCCCCGGCGGGTTGGGAAACATCGGCTGCGGATTGGGCTCGGCGAATCCTTCGCCGCGCAGCAGGTCGAGGAAGACCTCCGCATGGCGCCGCCCCATGTCGGCGTCGCTCTGGCCTTCGGCCGGCCGATAGCCGAAATAGCGCCAGCCGTCGATCACCTGCTCGGGCGAGCCGCGGCTGATGCCGAGCTGAAGCCGTCCGCCAGCGATGAGATCGGCGCTGCCGGCGTCCTCCACCATGTAGAGCGGGTTCTCGTAGCGCATGTCGATCACGGCCGTGCCGATCTCGATTCGGCTGGTCTTGGCGCCGACGGCCGCGAGCAGCGGAAACGGCGAGGCCAGCTGCCGCGCGAAATGATGCACGCGGA
Organism: Bradyrhizobium sp. JHI2711; assembly: GCF_056156565.1. Taxonomy (NCBI): domain Bacteria; kingdom Pseudomonadati; phylum Pseudomonadota; class Alphaproteobacteria; order Hyphomicrobiales; family Nitrobacteraceae; genus Bradyrhizobium; species Bradyrhizobium sp. JHI2711. The sequence continues at coordinate 674,148 of NZ_JBPZPT010000003.1, read as the reverse complement.
AATAGGCGCCGTCGGCCCCGAGCTGTTCGGCCGCGACCGCCAGCTCGATCGATTGCAGCAGCGTATCCGCCGCCGAGCGCGTCCGGGATTGCGGCGAGGGCGTCCAGTGCCCGAAGGAGAGAAATCCGATCTTTTTCATGCGGGCAACATATGGCTGATCGGAAGAGTTTGCGAGACGTTCCTGGAGGCGGCCTCAGATTTCGCAGCCGGTCAAGTTCAAAGCCTTGAGCAGGCCGCCGAACGCCTTGAGGCGACACTGCTCGGTCTCGTTGGCCGCCTTTTCGCGCTGAACAGTGGCGGCTCGTTTGACGACAAATGCCTTTGGCTTCGGCTTGGGAGGTTCAGCGGTCGCGATCCGTTTCGGTTTGCTTCGCGGACGGACGATCGGCGTCGGCGCGAATGAACGGACATGCACGTCCTGCGGAGCAACCGGGTTATCCATCGAAGCGGTCTGTGTCGGCATCGCGCGGCTCTCAGCGGCAACCTCGAGGCGATCGGCCTTCGCCAGCGCATCGTGCGAAGCGGGGATGCTTGCGTTCTGCTCGGCAGGCGGCTGGACCGTGGCGGCGATGCGACGCGGTGGAGCGCTCAGCTCCATGGCCGACAGCATTCCCACACTCAACAGGATGAGGAGGCCCAACAACGCCATTCTCAGCATAACGCGCCTCTGACCCAGGTTAGCGCCGCTGAAAATTCTGCGCGTCAATGAGGCAACTTTGCCGGCGGCCGCCGCCCAACGGCAATCATTTGTCGATAGGGTTAATTCGGTGCCGCATCTTGCCAACGCAGACCGGCTTTGGTCGCGCAAGATGGTCTGTTCGGCCGTGGCTATCGACGTGAAGTGACGACTTGAATTGCTCTTTGTCCTCGGGGCAGAGCCAGGAGGAAGGACCGAACTACTGCACCTCGGCGATCTTCGGTCCGGGTGATGGCACCTGTGCGCTCGTTGCCGACGGCCGGTTCGACGGCGAGGCCGGGTCCGGAGATCGGGATGCGGCATCGGGCGGCGTACCCTGGGACGGTCGACGGGCCGCATTCGTCGGAAGCACGATCACCTTCGCGCCGACTTTCACCCGCTCATAGAGGTCGACGACGTCCTCGTTGGTCAGGCGGATGCAGCCGGACGACACCCGCTTGCCGATCGTCTCGGGCTTGTTGGTGCCGTGAATGCGATATTCGGTCTCGCCGAGATACATCGCCCGGGCGCCGAGCGGATTGCCGGGGCCGCCCGCCATGAACCGCGGCAGATAAGGCTGACGCGAGACCATCTCCGCAGGCGGGCGCCAATCCGGCCATTCTGCCTTGCGCGCCACGGTTTGCTCACCGGACCACGCAAAACCTTCGCGGCCCACACCGATGCCGTAGCGCATCGCCTGCGTGTCGCTCAGGACGAGATAGAGGAACGTGTTGTTGGTATCGATGATCACGGTGCCCGGCGTCTGGCGGCTGGCATAGTCGACCACCTGCCGGACCAAGGCTCCGGGAATTTCGGCGTCGGCTTTGGGCGGTTCGACCAGCGGCGCCGGAGTAGGAACCGGGGGCGGCGCGGGCGCTGCTGCGTGAACCTGCGGTGCCACGTAGACCGGCGTTGACGATGCCATGGCCTGGGGCGCGGACGGCTTCCGCACCGGTTGCACGTTTCCCGGGCGAGCCAGCAGGCCATACCCCAATGCTGCGATGGCCACGGCGCCAATTCCGACTCTCGCTGCCATCGGCAGTGCGATCGTCTCGACCTTCCGGCGTTTGGCCCGCTTGCTCATGTCTTCTCCCAGGTCGCCACGCCCAGGAGGAGTACCCAGCAAGATTTAAGAAACTTCGAAGCGATTTCGCTGGGACCGGAACCGTCGACCATGGTTAACGCCGGCTGAGCCCGCGGCGGCCGCGCGGGAGACCGTCGAGCGAAGCGGCGTCATTCGTCCTCTTGCTTTGGCAGCTTCTGCTTGGTCAGCTACACAAACCAATCATGCACTGGATGATGCTCAACGCCCCTCGCGTGATCAACGGCGCTTTGCTCCGCGTGCGAATGGCCAATCAGATCTGCATCTGGGATCAGCGACAGTTCGGGATGTCCGGCACGGTGCGGGCCGTGTTCTGCCGTGTCGGTGCCATAGCCACTCTCGCGATGATCCGAACCCTTGGCCGATGGCATATCGTTCCTGAAATGAAAGGAATCTCCGGGCCCGGGCGCGGCAGCCGCTTGTGCTGCACCGGCGCCGTGGTTCGCCGGGTCGTGGCCGTCAGCCTTTTGGCCCGGCTCTGCATGCGGATTTTGAGAAGCGTTTGGATGCGCCTGGTGCAAGTCACGCTGCGATTCGCCGGAATTGGCATGGCTTGCGGGTCCGTCATCGTCGGCAAGCTGCTTGGCAGCTGCGGAACCGGGTTCCGAAGCGTGATCCGATTGTCCATGATGGGAGTCGTGCCCGGTCGAGCCCTGCTTGTCCTGATGCTTTCCGGCCGCTGCACCGTTTTCCGAACCATGCAAATCACGCTGCGATTGTCCACGAGCGAAATCGCCCTCCGGCGGGCCGAGCTCGGCATGCTTGTTGCCGGCTGCTGCATCCTTCTCCGAAGCGTGCGATTTTCCCTGGCTTGATGCGTGGTCGGGTGGCCCGTGCTCGGTCTCCGGCTTGCCGGCTGCTGCGCCGTCTTCCGAAGCGTGCAAATCGCGCTGCGCTTGTCCATGATCGCGTGCGTCGATCGCCGCTGCCTGTGTCGTGCCGCGTTCGGCATTCCTCGCGCCCGTTGCGGCCGCCTGTTCCAAGCCGCCATGATCACTCAGAGCGTCGATGGCGCCGGATCCGATATGAGGGTTGCCGTTGTCGCCGAAGCCGTCCTCGCGCGCGGCCGCATCGATGATCTGAACCTCGTCGGCTCTGGCCATGGCGTCGCCTCGGGCAGCTTCCAACGCGAATGATTCATGGTGTGTGTCGGGATCGAGCCAGGGCAGCTTGTCGAAGCCGTCGAGATCGGGCCTGCCGGGACTATCGAGGGCGACCAACTCGCGGGGGGCGTTCGCGTCAGCCCACGCAAAGACATCGCTCGGTCTTTCCCAAGCAGTGAACGCCTGGGCGTGACTGCTCAGGAGCGAGACTCCGACTGCCGTCATCATGAACGTGCCGGCGCTGCTCAAGCCCGGCCTTGCAGGGTTGAGTGGCGGCACTGTGATCGTGCTGCCAGCAATATCGGCTCGGGATTCGATGAGCTTGGCGGCCCGCGTCGGCATGTCCGTCGGGGAGTTCTCGATACGGACGGCTCTGGCCATCTTGCCCGGAGCAGGAGTCGTTTTTGCGGAGGTGATCTTGATGGTCACGATCGCGCCGGTGCCATCTGCGGTCATGACCGTGACAGTGTCGGCATCCACAGTATCGACTTCGGTCGCGCCGGCGGATCGAACGTCCTCGAGCGCCGCCCAAATCAGAGCTGCAAGCGCGCCGACCCCGCCGTAAAGGCGCGTCAGGGCGAAGCTTGCGAGCTCCGTCCGGCCCTGGATGTCGAGCCGCGCGGATATGTGATCGATCCGCGCCTGAATGGTGCCTGGGGCGACCTTGAGCTCGCGCGCAATCTCCTTGTTCGACATGCCGCTGGCGACCAGACGCATGATCCTGCGCTCCTGGTCCGTCAGCGCTGCCAGGCCATTTTCGCCAGACGCGCCATTGCCTGCCTTGCGGGCCGCCGGGTGCGCGTTCGGCGCCACCAGCCGCAGCGACTGCAACAGGTTTTCGGGCTCCTCGCGCATCGGTATGGCGGTGCAGGCACCCGCTGCGACGGCCGCAGCGAGATCGCCGCGTGCGATCGATGCGGTGTAGAAGACCAGCCGTGTGCGAAGGCTTTCGGCGTTGACGGCGGCCAGCATGGCTGAAGCCGTCAGATCGGGAAATCCATCCTCGACAAGCGCGACGTCCGGCGCCAACGTCCGGACGGCTTCGAGGCAATCGGCTCCATTGATGCAGGACGCAACGATCTCGAAGTCACGTTCGGTCGCAAATAGCGTGGCAAAACCCTGCAAAACGATCGGACGGCGATCTGCGATCACGAGTCGGATACGACGCATCTGGTTTGGCTCGCCCGGCTTTCCCGTCTTGATTGGCCCAGCAAGGCGACCCGGCTTCAGCTGCGTCACCTTCAAGAGCAGCGCGGCAACGCGCGACACCCTCGTTGGTTCCACGAGGTGTGAAGCCCAGGGATGTCAGTACGGAGCAGCGGATGGGGTCGGCCCATCTTGATTCTTCCGATGCGCCATCCTGCTCCTGTTTTGCCCGACGGTGCAACGCTTTCGTAAAATGAGCAGAGTGCGCTGCGGTCATTCGAAAGATCGTGCTTGCTGAAGCAGCCTGGTCCGCCGCGGAGATCTATCCCGGCTCGCCGCGCTCTAAGTCGCTGATTTCGTTGCCCGCGCCTACCGTGCGTGGGGTTGTTTTCGACTTTTTGTTGCGGGGGTGCAAAGATATCGGTCCGAACCCGATCTGGTACGGCGCTCGCATTTTCATCCAATCATTTTCCGGAGGCGCGTCATGCAGGTTTACAACGTCGTCAAGTTCAAGGTGAAGCCGGGCCAGGAAGGCGCCTTTCTCGATGCGCACCGAGACGGCAAGGCCAAATGGCCGGGACTGGAGCACGGCGTCATCATCAGGACCGGCGATCAGACCTTCTGCCTCATCGGCACGTGGTCCAGCCAGGACGCGCTGGTGGCGGCACGCTCGGCGATGATCAAGACCCTCGACAGTTTCAGGCCGGTGCTCGAGGACCAGGGCAACGGACGCGGCGTGACGGACGCGGTGTCGGGCGAGGTCGTGCTCGCGCTGTAGCGCGGGCAGTGCCGCGACTTCATCACCCGCAGGGGTCCTTGGTCGTGAACCGCTGCGTCTTGACGCCGGGGCCGCAGGCTCGTCGGAAAATGACGCAGGGTTGAGGCGTGTCGTCGGCTATTTGCCGGCTGCCGTTGTACGCCATTGGCCGTCAGGCGTTACTTTCCCCTGTCAAAGATGGAATGAGCGTCGATATTGGGATGGGCTCTGGCCGGTCAATGACCGGAAGACGCGGGCAAAATGCGCGGGACTGATAAAACCGACGCGTAGCGCCATCTGCGCGACCGAAAGCTTGCTGCTCGCCAGCAGTTGTTTTGCCATTGCGACACGCCGCGCATGGACGAATGCCAGCGGCGTCTGCCCGGTCGCTGCCCTGAATGCGCGATGGAAATGGCCTTCCGAGAGCTGCGCAAGATCAGCGAGATCGGCAATCCGAATTGTCGCGCTCAAATGCGCGTCGATGAATTCAGTGACGCGCCGTAACCTCCACGCCGGCAGCTTGATCGATGTATCCTTCACTCTTGCACCACCGTATCGGCGTGCAAGGTATACAACGAGAGCAAGGCTCATCGTGTCGCAATAGATCGCGTCGAGACCTCCCTCCAGCGCGTCAACTCGTTCGAACTCCGCGAGCATGTTCCAGACAAAGCTGTCTTCCGAGCCCGACAGGGGGCCAAGTCCTTCGATCGATGCGCCGGCGATTGCTGAAATCCTGGCGGGGTCGAGGGCGATCGCTGCCCATCGCCAACCCACATTGTGAAGCCGAAGCCGTCGCTCGCAGCCAGCCGGGAGAAATGAAACGGTCGACGGCAGATCGGGCCCGTCATAGCGATGCCCGCCATCGGCCGAGATTTCATGTCGCTCGGCGCCGCCGGACAGGGTCGCCATGATGAGGTGATTTGGCGAGAGGATGCGTCCTTCGACGATGGAGGTCATCGGCCGGTACGCCGTTTCGAATGCGCCGTTCGCCCATTGGGTACGCCGCCAGCCATCCGGCCGGGAGCTCAACCGATCGATTGTCGACGCATTCTCAATGACACGGTGCATCGCGACTTCCTGCGAAGCGATGTCGCCTGAATACACATTCAAGCTTGGAACCGCAATTCCTTGCAGGCCGGAAAGGGAGCATCGTCGCGTCAGGATCCGAGTGATTTGATCAGAATCCCGCGCGACAAAGCGAGAGGTCGATCCTTTCTATTGGCAGGCGACAAGTGCCGCAGGCGAAATCACGGAGATTTGCAATGGATAAGACACCACAGGATTGGCCGACGGCGACCGACCGCCGCCAGTTTCTCGGCGCCGCCACCGCGATGGGCGCCGTCGCGGCGACAGCTGTTCACGCAACTGCAGTCGGCGTTTCGAGCGCCAATGCGCAAGCGCCAGCCGGCACTGCATCGCGTGCGGCTGCGGCGGGGCCGGTACTCACCCGAACGATCGGCCGCACCAACGAAAGTCTGCCCGCGCTCGGACTGGGAACGTTTCTGACTTTTGACCTGCTGCCCGGCAGCAATCGCGACGCGCTGCGAGAGGTCACCAGGAAATATATAGATGGCGGCGTCCGGGTGATCGATACATCGCCGCTCTACGGTACCGGCGAGGTCAGCGTCGGTGGATTTCTCAGCGCCATGGGCGTGACGGACCAGATGTTCATCAGCAACAAGATCTGGTCGACCGGCGACTACCTGGCCGACGAAAGCCACGCCTTGGCCAGCATGGAGCAATCGAGGCTTCGGCTGTGGCGCGACAAGATCGACGTGCTCCACTGCCACAGCCTGGTCAATGTCGACGCGATCGTGCCACTGCTGCGCGTATGGAAGAGAGAGGGCAGGATTCGCTATGTCGGCGCCTCGGTCCACGAGAATGACTATCACAACATTCTCGCAGGCTTGATCGACAAGGATCTGGTGGACATCATCCAGGTCAACTATTCGATCTTCAATCGTCACGCCGAGGAGCGCGTCCTTCGCGCGGCGAGCGAGAAGGGCGTCGGCGTGCTCACAAATATGCCGCTCGAAAAAGGCCGCTTGCACAAGATCGTCGAGGGCCGGCCGCTGCCTGATTTTGCCCGCGACATCGGTGCGGAGAACTGGTCGCAGTTCTTCATCAAATGGGCTATGGGCCATCCGGCGGTGACGACCGTTCTTGCCGCGACGTCGAACCCGGATCACGCGGCCGAGAACGTCGGAGCGTTGCGCGGTCCTCAGCCGGATCAATCCATGCGGCAGCGGATGGCACGGCATATGGAAAGCATTCCCGGCTTCGCCAATCTCGCGTCGATGCAATGGTATCCTGACAAGCAGAGCATGTACCAGGGCGTCATCCGCCGTTCGCAGGCGGCATTGCGTCAGCGCATGAGTTGATCGGTGAATGGCAGGCGCGCAGGGTCGATGCCTGCCCTTCTCACCTGGAAGCAATACAGGAGAAGTTCGTACATGAAATGGCGCTCGATTGCTTTGCGATGTGGCTTGATGGCTATTACCGGCGTTGCATTCGCCGAGGCTGGTCAACGCGAGAATCTGGGCAAGTTTGCCATCGACCGGACCGAGGTCACGATCGGCCAATTTCGCAATTTCGCGGCTGACAAAGCTCTGAAGACCGCGGCCGAACAGGAAGGAGGCGGACACGAATTCGCGGGCGGCTGGATCCGTCGCAGCGGCTGGACATGGGCGACTCCGTTCGGAGAACCAGGCAGCGACGATGAGCCGGCGGTGCATGTGTCGTGGAACGAAGCTCGTGACTACTGCTTAGCCGTGGGCGGACGCTTGCCGACCCTGGAAGAATGGGAAAGAGCCGCCTATACCGAAACGCGTGCGAATCCTACCGACGATTTCGTAAATGGACGCACCTATCCTTATCCTGTCGGCGATAGACCTGACGGCATGAACACATCCGATAGAGATCGCTGGCCGCGGCATGCAGCCGTGGGTACCACCAAGCGGGGTGTCAACGGTCTGTACGACATGGGTGGCAATGTCTGGGAATGGCTCGCGGATCGGCGGGGCGATGAGGCACTGACGGCCGGCGGGTCGTGGTGGTACGGTGCGGACAAGACAAAAGCGTCAGCCGTACAGTGGAAATCGGCCGACTTTCACGCGGTCTATATCGGGTTGCGTTGCGTTTACACGGCTCAATAGCCCGTTCAGGTGAGGGCCCAACACACCCTGGGTAAAGGCCGACGGCCGGCGAGTTGCGCTAAAGACAAGCAAGCATGCGCGGCGCTGCCGACGACCGACTTATTGGTTTGCCGCCGCCGCAGCAGTCGCCACATATTTCGTGTAGAATTCGGCGACCCGGCCGCGCCACATGCCGACGAACGCTTCTGACGTCACGTTGTCGACCGATTTCCAGGTGCGCTTGAAGGCCGGAAGTGCATTGCCCCAAATCGCGCGTTTGCACCACCGCTCACCCTTCTCCTTGCCTTCGCTGGTGGCGCACATGGATTTCCATGCGGCGCGAGCGGGCCGGCTGATGTGCTCGGCGGCGCCTTCCCAGCCCTGCTGATGAATCAGGTAGAGATCGCTCATGTCCGGCTTACGGTGGGTGATCCACTCGAACAGGACGCCCTCGGTAATGATCTTGTAGGCGGCGGCGACGGCGTTATCCCGCGGACTGCGAATTTGCCCGAAGCCGAACTTTCCGAACTCATAATAGCTGAGCTGAAACAGCCCGATATAGGACCCGGTGCGTTGATTGGGGTTGAAACCGGATTCGATCTTGGCAACCGCCATCATGAAATTGAAATCGAGACCAAACGCGTCGGCAGCGCGCTTGATTTCTTCGGTCGGCGTTCCCAGCGGAATGTCCCTGAACGCACGCAAGACGATCTCCGCCGGTTTCTCGGCGGGCGGCAGTTCGGACCAGACGTAGTAGGCCAGATGACGGAAATCCCGCGTCGACGCCGCTTTCGGCGCAATGTTTGACGCATCGCGTTCCGGCGGCAGCGATTGGACGACATCCTGTCCCAACGAGGCCAATTTCGGCGCGACGGGTTGATCGACGATCTCGGCTTCGGTGCGTAGCGGTGCCGAACCTGCCGACATCACCGCGCCCGGCTCTGCTCTTTCTTCCCGAAGCGCTGCCGCAAGTCTGGCGGATGCCTCTGCGTAGGCGGCCGGCGTCACCACGTTCGTGGGAGCCGCCATGCTCGCTGCAGCCGGTATGCTCGCTGCCGCTTGCGACATGACATCGGGCACCGTCGCGGCCGGTCTGTTAGCGGCGGCCAGAAAGAGTCCCACGGATGCGAGAACAGCCACGATGCAGCTGGTCTGCCAGGCCTTCATTGCCCGAAGTCCAATGACGGCTTCTGTAGGAAGGTTGTTCGCATGGTCCTGCGGCCTGTGGGTGAGTACTCTTCGTAGAAACTTAAGGTTTAAATGTGGTGAACGAGAGCGGGCTTTCTGCCTCGCACCCGATGAGTCCCCCCTTTGAGTCACAAGCGTTTCCTGGCGGAGGACGCTCGTGGGGGCGGCCAGGGGCGCATATGCTGCAAATGGGATCCGATCTTAGCGGCTTCCGCTCTACACGAGGCAACCGACGCGCCGACAGCCACCGGGATCTTCGGCTACGGGCCAGAAGTGGGCCGCGGACAGGAGGGGTACGTTGGGATCACACTAGCCACACCTCCTATTTCTCGCCGTACCGGCTACCCCACGATCCTGCATCCGAGCGACATCAGGTCGGAATGTCCGGGGTCGGGACAGATGCACCTTGTACCAGAGAAGCCAATCGGCGGCGCCTTCCACTCGCGGCACATAAGCGAGCGTTCAGCGGCCCGAGCGCGAGGTTTAGATTTTGAGATTAAAGGAACACCCACCGGAATATCTGGGTCGCACTGTTACTTGGCTATGTTGGCGGTTCGCAACCGACTTTGAAATGTGAATGCTCGTTGATCTGCATCATGAAACTTGCTTGATGTTCCTATAGACTACCTACCGGTTCACAAGCAGAGTTGCGGCCCAAATCACCGGAGGGATCAATGCGCATTCTCCTTCTTCTCGGCGAGACGGAGTCCTCGCTTAGCGCCCGGGAGTTTGCATTCGATCTCGCCCGTCCTGGCGGACTACCTGTTTCCGGCCTCTCTGGTATCGATCTGTCTTCCCTCACTGTTCCAATGATTGGCGGGATTGGCGCGTCGGCATATCAAGCCAAGCTCGAGGAGACGCGGGGGCGGCAAGCGCGCGAGAATAACGCGCGGCTACACGCGTCATATGCTGAAGCATGTGATGCGAGGGGCGTCGAGTTCTCCTGGCTCTCTTTCGAAGGTGATCCGGCTGAGGCCTTCCGCGTTGCTTCCGAGACGCGAGATTTGATCGTCACCGGTCACGATACGACCTTTTCGGTCGACCGGGCTGCCTCGTTGCCGGAATTGCTGTCTAACCTTCTGTTGCTCTCGCCACGGCCAGTCGTCGTCTGCGGCGACGAGTATCGCCGTCCGCGCGACGTGTTGGTGGCATATGATGGCAGTCTGACCGCCATGCGCGCCTTGCAAATGTACGCACTTCTGGGACTGTGGCGCGAGGCCCGCGTGCACGTGACGTCTATCGCAGCGGAATTGCAGCTTGCTACCCGACGCGCTCATGCTGCGGCCGACTTCTTACGTAGCCATGACGTACACTGTACAGTCGTTCCGATCGAGACAAGGGTGGACCCGTCCGAGGCGATCCGAATTGAAGTCGTTGATCGGGGCATTGGTCTGCTGGTGATGGGCGCATTTGGTCATCGCGGCTGGAGTAATGCCCTTTTTGGCTCGACGACGCGGCGACTGGTCGAGCGGCCGCCTTGTCCCCTGTTCCTCTTCCACTAGAACCGGCGTCCGTGCCCGTGCAGGTGCGCGCCTTACACACCGAACAGATACACGGCAAATTGGGCGATGATAACCCAACCGACCGTGCCGCGGACCCGTGTCTCGGGCTTGTACAGCACCGCTATGATGAATATTCCCGTCATCACGACGGCCGCGGAAGCCCAGGCGGGCAGGAATGCATGTCTCGCCTCATCGCGGTGATCGCGTCGAGCCGTCTCTATACGCGCCGGGGCGCGACGCACCGCTTCAAGCTTGAGCAAATCGAGGAGGCTTACGACGTATGCGCCAACCAGCGCGAGCACGTCCTCGAAGTGGCGATCTCACCCTGACAACGTAGCGGATAGCAAGCTCAACCGAAACACAATTCCAGGTCTCACAATTGAGCACGAACGAGCGCGAAGCACACTACCACGCAATGTCCGTGGAAGCGGTCCTCGCCGCTGTCGAGGCCCATGCGAGCGGGCTTTCTGCTCCCGAGGCGGCGCGGCGCCTAAGCCGGTACGGAGCCAACCGGCTTCCGGAACCGCCTCGACGCAGTGCGATCCTGCGTTTCCTCTCCCACTTCCACAACTTCCTGATTTATGTGCTGCTGGGCGCGGCGGCGATCACTGCCGCTCTCGGGCATCTCGTCGACTCGAGCGTCATCCTGGCGGTGGTGATTGCCAATGCGATTATCGGCTTCATTCAGGAAGGGCGCGCGGAACAGGCGATGGATGCCATCCGCCAGATGCTGGCTCCGAAATCCTCCGTGATGCGCGATGGCGAACGGCACAGCATCGATAGCGCCTCGGTCGTTCCGGGCGATATCGTGCTGCTGGAGGCAGGCGAGAGAGTTCCTGCCGACCTGCGGCTGGTAGAGGCGACCGGCCTCCGGATCGAGGAGGCAATCCTCACCGGCGAATCCGTACCGACAGACAAAGAAACGAAGCCTGTGGCAAGCGGAGCGATGATCGGCGACCGATCGTGCATGGCCTTCAGCGGGACGCTCGTTGCCGGCGGCGCCGGTCGCGGCGTGGCCGTGGCCACCGGAGCGTCAACCGAAATTGGCCGCATAAGCGGCATGCTTTCCCAAGTCGAGACATTGACCACGCCACTGGTTCGACAGATGGACGGGTTCGCGCGATGGTTGACGATCCTGATCCTGCTGATCGGCGGCGTGCTGCTCGTCTACGGCTATTTCGTAGGACACCTGCCCTTCGCCGAGTTGTTTATGAGCGTCGTCGGGCTGTCGGTCGCTGCAATTCCGGAGGGGCTACCAGCCGTACTGACCATCACGCTGGCCGTAGGTGTCCAGGCGATGGCTCGCCGCAACGCCATCGTTCGCCGCCTGCCGGCAATCGAGACGCTTGGGTCTGTTTCCGTGATTTGCAGCGACAAGACGGGAACACTCACTCGCAACGAGATGATGGTGACAACCCTGGCCAGCGCCGATCACATCTATTCGGTCGCGGGAGACGGGTATGCGCCCGAAGGCGCTATCCGACTCGCCGATGCGGACGTCGACCCGGTGGAGCATGAGCTGCTGCTCGAATTCGCCCGAACCTGTGCTCTCTGCAATGATGCCGCCTTGCACAGCCATGACGAAGGGTGGAAGGTCGTGGGCGATCCGATGGAAGGCGCGCTCAAGGCTCTGGCCGGCAAGATTACGCGCCAGGGCGCTGCGGCCTTCGCCGATTGGACGCGAACCGACACCATCCCCTTCGACGCCAAGCATCGGTACATGGCCGTCCTCCATCACGATCATGAAGGGCATGCCTGGATCCACGTCAAAGGCGCTCCGGAACGGATCCTTGCCATGTGTTCCGTTCAGCGGACATCAGATGGGAGCACTCACGCGATCGACGCGGACTACTGGCGCAAGCGGATGGACGACATTGCCGCGCAGGGCCAGCGCGTCCTGGCTCTTGCCGCACGTTCAACGGCGCCGGATCACGTTGTCCTGAACACTGCCGATCTCGACGGCCATATGGTGCTTGTCGGACTGATCGGCCTGATCGATCCACCTCGTCCGGAAGCCATCGCCGCCGTTGCGGAGTGCCATGGCGCGGGAATCCGCGTCAAGATGATTACCGGCGATCATGCCGGCACCGCAGCAGCAATCGCGCGCCAGGTCGGCCTTCAGCACCCCGGCAAGGTGCTTACCGGTGCCGATCTCGAGGCAATGAGTGATGCCGAACTCGCGGCCGTCGTCGTCGATACCGACGTCTACGCGAGAACCAGCCCTGAGCACAAGCTGCGACTGGTGACCGCGCTTCAATCGCACGGACTGACGGTTGCCATGACCGGGGATGGAGTGAATGACGCGCCCGCACTCAAGCGCGCCGACGCCGGTATCGCCATGGGGCAGAAAGGCAGCGAAGCCGCCAAGGAAGCTTCCGATCTGGTCCTCGCCGACGACAATTTCGCATCCATCGCCGTCGCGATCCGCGAAGGGCGCACGGTCTATGACAACATCAAGAAGGTCATCAGTTGGACGCTGCCCACCAATGCGGGGGAGGCTACAACAATCATCACCGCGCTGTTTCTCGGCATGGCGCTGCCCGTCACAGCGGTGCAGATCCTGTGGGTCAATCTGATCACCGGGATCACTCTCGGCATTGCGCTGGCATTCGAGCCGACCGAAGAAGACACGATGAAGCGGGCGCCGCGGTCACGGAAGGAGCCATTGCTGACTGGCGCGCTGATCTGGCACATCATTCTCGTGTCCGCACTGTTCCTTGCGGCAGTCTTCGGCATGTACACCTATGCAATCGACAAAGGACATGCGCCAGACCTCGCCCGGACCATCGCCCTGAACACGCTTGTGGTGCTGGAGATCTTCCATCTCTTCTTCATCCGCAACATCTACGGCACGTCATTGACCTTGAAAGCGGTGCGGGGAACGCGCGTCGTGTGGATTTGCGTGATCGCAATCACCCTGGCTCAATTCGCTGTCACTTATCTTCCACCGCTCCAGCAGGTGTTCGGCACGCAACCGGTACCCTTCTTCGATGGGATGCTCATCGTGGCGGTCGGCGCAGTATTCTTCGCGGTGATCGAGGCAGAGAAGCAGCTAAGAATTGTCTTCCAGCGGACCGAGCAAGCCCCGTATTCATGACGGGCGGCTTTTCACGTCTTGAATTGGCCAAGGTCCTGCACTGCGGTGGCGAGCACGCAGATAATCGGGAAGTGGTGATCCCAATTTAGCGCAAGCACCCCCTCGAACCGCGATGGGCATGATGAACGCCCGAGAAGGAGGAGCGAGCGGGGCTTGTCGGCGTTTGCAATCCGACGACCCTCATGGTTCTACCATTGAGAAATGGATTCGGGCGACAACCGCTGCTCAGAAAAGCTTCTGATGACCCTTTGACCTCCGGGAAGGATCAAACCGCTGGTGGCCCGATAGGTGTTTATCCCTTGCCCCAGTCCACAGTTGATCTCCCCGTTCTGGGTCGAAACAAGCCGAATGGCGGCATGCCCCTCGACGTTGGAGCGAACATACTCTTGCGCGGCCGAGATGAGATCTTCCACGGCCGTTTTGTTGTACAAAGGATGCTTCGGGTTCAGATGCAAACCAGTTTCGACGATCATCACCTGGGTGATCCCCGTTGATAGAACCTCAACGGCGAATGATACGAACGATACGTATTGAGCTTTGAAGGCCATTGATCTGCTCACCGCCATCGCGCGTAGATGGCGCCCCAGCCGAGGCCGAGCGTGGCGGCAACAAGCGAGCCGAGGAGTACGCCCAGTTTCGCTGCCCTCAGTAGTGCTTCATCGGAGAAGGCCAGCATTGAAATGAAAATGGACATCGTGAAACCGATGCCAGCCAGCAGGCCGACCAGACAGACGCCGCCCCAAGAAACACCGGGAGCAAGGCGACACCAGCTCAGTCGTACCGCAACCCAGCTCGCGCCGACGACTCCAAGCGGTTTGCCGGCGACCAGGGCAATTGATGTACCCATCATCACCAATTGCCCCCCAGAAGCGAGATCAGCGCCGGTGATGCCGACTCCGGCGTTCGCCAGCGCAAAGACCGGCATGACGCCATAAGCCACCCACGGATGTAGTGCCATCTGCACTCGGGAAACCGGCGGCAAAATTTCGCGGTGAGCGACGCGAAGATCTCGCAGCGGTCGCTCTAACCGGTGCGGATCTTTCGCGTTCACTGCATCGCTGCTTCGCAACTGCTTTAGTACTCGCGACAGCACCTCCAGCGGTGGTTCACGCATCGGTATAGCGCGTGCGGGAGTTATCAGTCCGAGGACAACGCCTGCAAGGGTTGGATGGATTCCCGCCACCATGAAGCCAATCCATACCAAAGAGCCGGGCAGCACGTACAAGAGTGCAGAACCGATCCCAATCCGCTGTAATCCTAAAACCCCGAGAACGCCTATCGACGCAATGGCGAATCCGCCAAGCTGAAGGCCAGTGGAGTAGAACAACGCGATGATCATCACTGCGATGATGTCGTCGATGATCGCGAGAGCCAGCAGCAAGACACGCACATTGACTGGGATTTTGCGCCCAAGCAGGGCAAGTACTCCGACAGCGAAAGCGATATCGGTTGCGGTGGGCACGGCCCAGCCTCGCCCGCCCGCCGGGTCGTGGTTGAGGCTCAGATAGATCAGCGCCGGGACGATGACGCCACCGGCCGCGGCGATCAGTGGCAGAATGGCTTGGTCGAACCGACTAAGAGCACCTTCATGGATTTCGCGTTTGATCTCCATTCCCACAACGAGGAAGAAGATGGTCATCAGAACGTCGTTGACCCAGAAATGCAGCGACCGTGAAAAGACGTAGTCCCCAAAGCCGATTGAGAGCTGAAGGTTCCAGAAATCGTGATAGCTGTGATCGTATCGAGAATTGGCCCAAAACAGCGCCGCTGCGGCGGCTACGAGAAGCGCAACGCCGCTGACAGCCTCAACATGCAAAAACCGATGGAGAGTGCTGAAGGCCTGTTCTGCCAGCCGCTGGGCTTTGGGCACATCGTCGAACGTTGGTCCATTATGCATGGGCGCACTCAATCCGCGTGGCGGCCCGACCATCGCTCGACCTGTCGCTGCTCAATGCAACGAGCACCCATGTGTCGTTATACAGAGCGATCGTGGCAATTCAACCTCGAAACAAGGGCCGGCGACAGGTCTGGAGTCCACTAAGGGTCAAGACGCGAAGAACTAAGGCTTCGTCAATCTGGTCCGCTCTGACGCGATCAGCGGACTTCCGTCAGACTTCACGCAACTTCGCCGCTGGGCCAAAAGCCGCGAGCACCTCGAGCGCGGTAAAGCCGGCAGCGGGTATCGCAACCTCCCGCTGGGCTGCTGGCGATCAAGCGATCATGAGCGCCGCCGCCTGCAGCACGTCGAGCCGCGGAACGGACTGCGCGCACGACGCGGTCGTGAACTCGACGACACCCGTGCTCAACAACGGAAGGGGCTCCCGATCCCGGTACATCCGATGCTGGCATTCTGCTCCTGTTTTGCCCGACGGAGCAACGGCTTCGTCTGATCAGCCGAATCAGAAGCAACTATTCGAAAAAATTGTGCTCGATCAACGAGCTAAAGGCGAGTGACGCGCCATCCGATCTCGTGGCGCTCTAAGCTGTTGATTTTGCTGCCCCTGCCTACTGTGCATGGGGTTGTTTTCGAACTTTTGTTTGGGAGAGCGCGAAAGCGCCCCCGACTCGCGCCTCATCCGGCTCGCGCGCTACTTCATCACCCGCAGGCCCTTGGTCGTAAACTTCTGCGTCTTGCCGCCGGGCCGCATTGGTCGCCTGGTGCCGGCGGCCTTGCCGGTGCCGGGAGGCTGGTGCGCAGGCACGAGCTGATGCGGCTGCGAGCCGATCAGGTCGCGGCGGCCCATCTCGATCAAGGCCTCGCGCAGCAGCGGCCAATTGTCGGGGTCGTGGTAGCGCAGGAACGCCTTGTGCAGGCGGCGCTGGCGCAGGCCCTTGATCGCCTCGACCTTGTCGCTGCCGCCGTGGCGCACGCCGCGCAAGGGGTTGACGCCGGTGTGATACATCGCAGTCGCGGTCGCCATCGGCGAGGGCAGGAAGGTCTGCACCTGGTCGGCGCGATAGCGGTTCTTCTTCAGCCACAGCGCGAGGTTCATCATGTCCTCGTCGGTCGTGCCCGGATGCGCCGCGATGAAGTAGGGGATCAGGTAATATTTCTTGCCGGCGCGCTCGGCCGCCTCGTCGAACATGCGCTTGAACTTGTTGTAGGCGCCGATGCCCGGCTTCATCATCTTGTCCAGCGGGCCGCGCTCGGTATGTTCAGGCGCGATCTTCAAGTAACCGCCGACGTGGTGGGTGACGAGCTCCTTGATGTATTCGGGGCTCTCGACCGCGAGGTCGTAGCGCACGCCGGAGGCGACCATCACCTTCTTGATACCCTTGGTCTCGCGCACCTTGCGATAGAGCCGGATCAGGTCGTCATGCGAGGTGTTGAGGTTCGGGCAGATCTCGGGGAAGACGCAGGAGGGACGGCGGCACGCCGCCTCGACCTTCGGATCCTTGCACGCCATCCGGTACATGTTCGCGGTGGGGCCGCCGATGTCGGAGATGACGCCGGTGAAGCCCGGCGTCTTGTCGCGGATGCGCTCGATCTCGCGCAGGATCGAGCCTTCCGAGCGGTTCTGAATGATGCGGCCCTCGTGCTCGGTGATCGAGCAGAAGGTGCAGCCGCCGAAACAGCCGCGCATGATCGTCACCGAGAACTTGATCATCTCCCAGGCGGGGATGCGGGCATCGCCATAGGACGGGTGCGGCGCGCGCGCGTAAGGCAGATCGTAGACCGCGTCCATCTCTTCCGTCGTGAGTGGGATCGGCGGCGGATTGAGCCAGAGGTCGCGGTCGCCATGGCGCTGCACCAGCGGCCGCGCATTGCCGGGATTGCTCTCCCGGTGCAGCACGCGCGAGGCGCGCGCATAGGCTTCCTTGTCCTGCTCGACCTGCTCCAGCGCCGGCAGGCGGATCACGGTTAAGCCCTTCTGGCGCGATGCGCCCTCGTCGGCGGACTCGAGATCGTCGGCGTGCAGCTCGGTGTAATCGTCCGGCACTTTTCGGAACAGCGCCACGCCCCTGATGTCGTCGAGCTCGCGCGGCGCTTCGCCAGCCGCGAGCCGGTGCGCCACTTCGACCACGGCACGCTCGGCGTTGCCGTAGAGCAGCAAGTCCGCCTTGGCGTCCGCCAGCACCGAGCGGCGCACCTTGTCGGACCAGTAATCGTAATGTGCGATCCGGCGCAGCGAGGCCTCGATGCCGCCGAGCACGATCGGGGTGTCCTTGAACGCCTCGCGGCAGCGCTGGGCGTAGACGATGGTGCAGCGGTCCGGCCGCTTGCCGCCTTCGCCGCCCGCCGTATAGGCGTCGTCGCTGCGGATGCGCCGGTCGGCGGTGTAGCGGTTCACCATGGAATCCATGTTGCCGCCGGTGACGCCAAAGAACACTCTTGGCTTGCCGAGCGCCTTGAACGGCTCCGCCGAATGCCAGTCCGGCTGCGCGATGATGCCGACCCGAAAACCCTGCGCCTCCAGCAGGCGGCCGATGATCGCCATGCCGAAGCTCGGATGGTCGACATAGGCATCCCCGGTCACCAGCACGATGTCGCAGGCGTCCCAGCCGAGCGCGTTCATCTCGGCGCGGCTCATGGGGAGGAACGGCGCCGGCTTGCGCGGGCGGGCCTGGGCCATCAGCGGCTTTTCGGCGGCAATCATCTGGGTGTCCATGGCGCCTACGCATAGGGCTCCGAGGCCATGAATTCAACCGACGGGCGCGTGAAAGATCAGGTTCCGCGGGACATCGCCTTTCCCTCAGGATGGCGAGGAAAACGCCTGCTCGATCCGCGCCGCGAAGGAGATCAGGCGCTCCTCGCTGTGCGGTGGGCCGACGACCTGCAAGGAGACCGGCATGCCGGCCCCATCGCGGCCGGCGGGCACCGCCAGCGCAGGGCAGCCGAGGATCGACCAGACATAGGTGATCATGATCCAGTCGATGTAGATCTTCGATGCGGTCCCCTCGATCTCGGCCGGCCACATGATCTCGACCGGAAAGGGCGCGACCTGCACGGTCGGGCAGATCAGGATGTCGATGTCGCCGAAGAAATCCTGCATGCGCCGATAGATGGCCGCGCGCTGCTCTATCGCGGCCGCGATGTCTGTTGCGGAGAGGCTTTCACCATAGGCGATGTCGCCCGCCACCTCGGGCGTGAAGGCCGCGCGCGATTGCGGCCAAAGTCTGCTCCAGGTGGCAAGATAGGCGAGACCACGCAGCGCGCGGATCACGCGCGGCAGCCCGGCGAGATCAGGGGCGGTCTCGCTCATCCTGCAGCCGGCGGGTTGGAGCCGGTCGATCGCGCCGCGGAAGGCGGAACGGATGTCGTGATCGACCGGCAGCAGGCCGAGATCCTCGGACACCGCTATTCGCTCCGCCCATCCGGGTCGTGCGGCGGCGTTGCGGAACGATGCGGGATGCTCGCGCGACAACAGATCGGGCGGATGGAAGCCGGCCATCGCATCCAGCATCAAGGCAAGATCGGGAATCGTCCGCGCCATCGGTCCCTCGACGAAAACGGTGTCGAACGGATCGGAGAGCGGCTTTCTCGGCACGAGGCCCGGTGTGGGCCTCAGCCCCGCAACACCGCAAAATGCGGCCGGCGTGCGCAGGCTGCCGCCGACATCGTTGCCATGGGCGAGATAGACCTGATGCGCGGCCAGCGCCGCTGCCGATCCGCCGGAGGAGCCGCCCGCGGTCAGCGCAGGAAAGAACGGATTGCGCGTCGCGCCGAACAGCGCGTTGGTGGTGTTGGCGCCGCCGAGCTCCGACAGATTGCTCTTGCCCACGACGATGGCGCCATTGCGCTGGAGACGATCGATCGCGGGATTCGATATCTCGGGAGCGCCGCGGGCCGTCAGCGCGCTGCCGCCGCTGGTCGGCACGCCTGCGACATCGGTGTTGTCCTTGACCGCGAGCGGAAGCCCGCAGAGCAGGGCCAGTCCTCACCGGCCGCCTTTTTCTCCATAAGCCGCCGTGCTTCACCCCGTGCGGCCTCGAAGCAGCGAACCGGAATCGCGTTGATTCCCGCATCCGTCGCTTCGATCCTGTCGATCGCGGCATCGACCACGTCGAGCGGCGACAGATGGCCTTTGCGAATCTCGGCAATGGCGTCGACGGCGGACAGCGCAAGAATGCCGGTGGAAGGCGCAAGGCCGGGCGCATCACTCATCTCTATGTCCGGATCGCGGCGGTGGACCCGCGCACCACCAGCGCCGGCTGAAGCTGGATCGATCTCGCCTCTCCCTCGACGCCGGAACGTCCCTCCGAAACTCGCGACAGCAGGGTCGAGACCGTGGTTTGGGCAATCGCCTCGGATGGCTGCGTCACGATGGTCATGCCCGGCCGCACCAAGCCGGCCCACGGAGGCTCGTCGACCGCGATGACGGAGAGGTCGTCGGGAATCGAGAGACCGCGCTCGGCAATGGCGCGAAGCAGTCCGAGCGACAGATGATTGTTGGTGGCGAAGATCGCGGTCGGTCGCTGCGCATGCCGCAGGAGCCGCATTGCGGCGGCATGGCCGGCGGCCTCGGAGAAATTGTCCTTCTCGATCAGCCGTTCGTCGAGGGTGGTGCCGCGCGAGGCCAGGCCGCTTCGGAGGCCATCGAGGCGGTGGCGCGCGATCTGATGCTCGGGCGATCCCATGATCACGGCGATGCGGCGATGGCCGAGATCGTCGAGATGTTCGGCCGCGAGCCGTCCCAGCGCAACGTTGTCGGTCGTGACCGAATCGAGGTCGAGCCCCTCGATGCGTCGGTCCACCAGAATGCCCGGCATCGGCAAGTCCGCCAGCGCGGCCTGGCGTCCGCTCCAGCCGCGCCGGGTCGGGATGACGATGACGCCGTCGGCGCGCTGCGACAGCAGCATGGCAAGATGCCGCTCTTCGCGCCCGGGGTCTTCGGCACTGTTGCAGAGAATGACGGAATAGCCCGCGGCGCTCGACAGCCGCTCGATGCTCTCGACGAGCCTCAGGAAATAGGGATTGGCGAGGTCTGCCACGAGCAGCCCGAGGATGCGCGTAGCGCCGCTGCGCAGGCTGCGGGCGCTGGCATGCGGTGCATAGCCGAGCTTGCGTGCTGCCGCATTGACGCGCGCCTGGAGGAGCTCGCTGACCTTGCCCGACCGGTTGAGCGTCTTCGACACGGTGGCCACGGAGACACCGGCGAGCCGGGCGACCTCGTGGATAGTGGGCAATGGCCCTGCCGGCATCAACCATTCTCCTGTTAAACGTTTTTGTATTGGTTGGATTGACTGGAGGCAAGCCATAAGAGCATGAGAAGTGTACAATACCGTTGCGATAGACCAGCTTCCGTGCTTCATTAGAAAAACGTTTAACTAAGACCAGGGAGGCAATGGTGCGTGGGCTGGATGGCGTCCGGCGATCGCCGGTCTGCATTTGCAGGCGCTCGGCATGACCGGCTATGTGGTCGGTCGGCTGTTCGCGGCCATCCCCGTGCTGCTCGCCGTCGCGGTATTCGTCTTTCTGCTGCTCAGCCTCGTGCCGGGTGATCCCGCCGTGCTGATCGCCGGTGACTTCGCCTCGCCGCCACAGGTGGAGGCGGTGCGCCAGGCGCTCGGACTCAATCTGCCGCTGCTGCCGCGTTTCCTCGCATGGGCCGGCCGCATCCTGAGCGGCGATTTCGGCCTGTCGCTGTTCAGCCGCATCCCGGTCTCGCAGCTCGTCGCCCAGCGGATCGAGCCGACGCTGCTTCTCTCTCTCATGACGATCACGATTGCGGTCGTCGTCGCCGTGCCGCTCGGCCTCGTCGCCGCCTATCGTCCGAGGGGGCTCGTCGCGCGCCTGACCATGGCGGGAGCGGTGCTCGGCTTCTCATTGCCGGTCTTCGTCGTCGCTTTCGCGCTTGTCTATACGCTCGCACTCGGCCTGCACTGGTTTCCGGTGCAGGGCTATAAGCCGCTGTCGCAGGGCGTGCTGGCCTGCCTGCATTCGCTCGTGCTGCCCGCGATCTCGCTGAGCTTCCTCTATATCGCCTTGATCGCGAGGGTGACGCGCGCTGCGGTGCTGGAGGTGCTGCGCGAAGATTATGTCCGCACCGCCCATGCCAAGGGGCTCGCGGCCCGCAAAATCATCGTACGGCACGTGCTCAGCAATGCCGCAGTCCCGATCATCACGGTCGTCGGCATCGGATTTGCCGCGCTGCTTGGCGGCGTCGTCGTTACCGAGACCGTGTTTTCCATTCCCGGCCTCGGCCGGCTGACCGCAGACTCCATTCTCCGGCGCGACTATCCGGTGGTGCAAGCCCTGATCCTGCTGTTCGCCTTCGTCTATGTCGTCGTCAATCTCGTGGTCGACATTCTCTACGCTGTCGTCGATCCGCGGATCCGGTACTGATGCAGGACGAGCCGATGGCGATGACCCACGCAGCTGAAGGGCTCGATGCGCCGGACATCGGTGTCAACCGGTTTGCGCAGATCGCGAGCCTGCCGGTTCGCCAGCCCATACTGGCTCTGAGTTGCGTTCTGCTGCTCGCCTTTGGCGTGACGGCCGTCGTGAGCCCGTGGATCACCGCGGATCCCGCTGCGCTGGACCCGCTGAACCGGCTTCAGCCGCCGTCGCCGGCGGAGCCCTTCGGCACCGATCAAGTCGGACGTTCCGTGTTTGCCCGCGCGCTGGTGGGAACGCGGGTTTCGCTGTCGGTCGGCATTGCCGTTGCGGTTCTCACCACGCTGATCGGCGTGTGCATCGGTGTCATCGCCGGTTATTTCCGCAGCGTCGACAAGATCGTAATGCGCGCGATGGATGCGGTGATGGCGATCCCCGCGATCCTGCTCGCGATCGCACTCGTGGCGCTGATTGGCGCTTCGCCCATCGTGATCGTCACGGCGATCAGCCTCCCGGAAATTCCCCGCATGGCGCGCGTGGTGCGCGCCAGCGTTCTCAGCTTGCGCGAACGCGCCTATGTCGAGGCCGCCATCACTTGTGGCGGGCGTACCGTGACCATCCTGCATCGTCACATCCTGCCCGGCGCTGCCGGGCCGATCATGGTGCAGTCGACCTACGTCTTTGCCTCCGCGATGATCCTGGAATCGATCCTGTCGTTTCTCGGTGCGGGCACGCCGCCCGACGTGCCGAGCTGGGGCAACATGATGTCGGAGGGACGGCAGTTCCTGCAGATCGCGCCGTGGATTCTCGGCTTCCCAGCCTTGATGCTGGCGATGACGGTGCTCGCCGCCAACCTGCTCGGAGATGTGCTTCGCGACCTGCTCGATCCGAGCTTTGCGGGAGGCGAGATGCGATGAGTACGCCGCTGCTCTCCGTCGAGAACCTCTCCATTACACTCAACACGCGAGGCACCCCGGTGCCGCTCGTCCGCAACGTCTCGTTTGCGATCGATCCGGGTGAAACGCTGTGCCTCGTCGGCGAGAGCGGCTGCGGCAAGAGCCTGACCGCGCTCTCCATCATCGGCCTGCTCAACCGAAGCGTCATGCAGGTCGCTTCCGGTCGCATCCTCTTCGAGGGGCGCGATCTCGTCACGCTCGGGGCCGAGGAACTGCGCAAGCTCCGGGGCGACCGTCTCGCGATGGTGTTTCAGGAGCCGATGACGTCGCTCAATCCGCTGCTGCGGGTCGGCGAGCAGATCGCGGAGGTGATCGTCGAGCATCGTGGCGTGTCCGAGGCGGACGCGCGGCGGCAGGCGGTCGGATTGCTCGATCTCGTCCGCATTCCGGATGCGCGGCGACGGGCCTCCGAATTTCCGCACCAGCTTTCCGGTGGCATGCGGCAGCGCGTGATGATCGCGATGGCGCTCGCCCTGCGCCCTGCATTGCTGATCGCCGACGAGCCGACCACCGCGCTCGACGTCACCATCCAGGCCCAGGTCTTGACCCTGATCGACGATCTGCGTCGCGAGTTCGGCACGTCCGTGCTCCTGATCACGCACGATCTCGGGGTCGTCGCGGAAATGGCCGACCGGGTCGTCGTGCTCTACGCCGGCAGCATCGTCGAGCAGGCCGGCGTCGACGGCATCTTCGATGCCGCGGCCCATCCCTATACGCGCGGCCTGCTTGGGGCGATCGGCCAGCTCAACAGCGGCACCCGCGATCGTCTCGCCGAGATTCCCGGCAGCGTGCCGAGCCCGGTCTCGCTCGGCACGGGCTGCGCCTTTCGCCAGCGCTGCGGCGCGGCGATGCCGGTGTGTCACTCGGAGTCGCCGTTGTTGTCGGGCGCTGACGAGCACCTGACGGCATGCTGGCTGGGCAAGGCCGGCGCGATGGTGCCGGCATGAGCGCCGTCCTCGAGGTCTCAGGTCTGACCCAGATCTTCACCTCACGGCAGGGGCCGTTCGGATTGTTCGGCCGGCGCGATCTTCGCGCCGTCGACGACGTCAGCTTCGTCGTCGCGCGCGGACGTACCTTCTGCCTCGTTGGTGAAAGCGGCTGCGGCAAGACCACGATCGGCCGCATGGTCGTGCGCCTGTTGCGGCCGACGGCCGGCTCGGTCCACATCAATGGCGAGGACTTCGGCAATCTCTCCGGCGAGACGCTGCGCAGGAAGCGCCAGCAGGTGCAGATGGTGTTCCAGGATCCCTTCGCCTGCCTCAACTCGCGCATGACCGCGGCGGAGATCGTCGAAGAGCCCTTGCAGAATTTCGGCATCGGCGATGCGGTGTCGCGACGGCGGAAGGTCGCGCGTCTGTTCGACCAGGTCGGACTGCCCCAACATTTTCGCGCACGTCTGCCGCATCATCTGTCGGGCGGACAGCGGCAGCGCCTCGGCATCGCGCGGGCGCTCGCCGCGGATCCCGCGCTGATCGTCGCGGACGAGGCGGTCGCGGCGCTGGACGTGTCGATCCGCTCCCAGATCCTGAATCTCCTGAAGGATGTCCAGCGCGAGATCGGGATCTCCTATCTGTTCATCTCGCATGATCTCGCCGTGGTGCGCTATCTCGCGGACGACGTGGCGGTGATGTATCTCGGCGCCATCGTCGAGCAGGGGCCGGCGAAAGCCGTGTTCGCTGCACCGGTGCATCCCTATACGCGGGCGTTGATCGATTCCGTCCCTGCGGTCCACCCGCGCAACCGGCGCCGCCGCGCGGCTCTCGAAGGCGAGGTGCCGAGTGCCGCTTCGCTGCCGTCCGGATGCCGCTTTCGCACGCGCTGTCCGTTCGCGACGGACATTTGCGCGCAAGCGGCGCCGGCGATGACTGAAGTCACGCCCGGCCATGCCGTCGCCTGTCATCACGCAGGATCGCTGCCACGCTTCGACGCGCCGGGTCCGGGCCGGGCCGTAGCCCCCGACGCAGTTGCCTAGAAACAGAAAACGGGAGGAGTATCAAATGAGATCGCCGAACGGAATATTTGCGGTCATGATGGCGGCAGGTTGGCTTGGTGCAATATCGCCTGCCGTTGCGGAGACGGTGCTCAAGATCCGCCCCTTCGGCGATCTCAAGCAGATCGATCCCGTGATCACGTCCGACTATATGGTTCGTAACCACGGCTATATGGTGTACGACACGCTGTTCTCGCTGGATGAGAAGCTCGTCGCGCAGCCGCAGATGCTGGAGTCCTTTGCGGTCGGCAGCGATCAACTCACCTACACCTTCACGCTGCGCGGCGGCCTGACCTTCAGCAACGGCCAGCCGGTCACCGCGGAGGATGCGGTCGTATCGCTGAAGCGCTGGTGGCAGCGCGATGGCCTTGGCCAACAGCTTGCCTCCGTCAGCGACAGCCTGACGGTCAAGGACGAAAAAACCTTCGAGCTGAAGCTCAAACGTCCTTGGGGGCTGGTGATCGAGGCGCTCTCCAAGCCGAGCTCCAACGTGCCCTTCATCATGCCGAAGGGGATCGCTGCGACGCCGGCGGACACCGCCATCACGGATGCGACCGGCTCGGGTCCCTTCATCATGAAGAAGGACGAGTGGGTTCCGGGCTCCAAGGTCGTTTACGTCAAGAGCCCGTCCTACAAGTCGCGCGCGGA
Source organism: Bradyrhizobium sp. JHI2711 (assembly GCF_056156565.1). NCBI lineage: Bacteria > Pseudomonadati > Pseudomonadota > Alphaproteobacteria > Hyphomicrobiales > Nitrobacteraceae > Bradyrhizobium > Bradyrhizobium sp. JHI2711. The sequence goes on along the minus strand of NZ_JBPZPT010000003.1, from coordinate 648,571 downwards.
GCCGGCGAGCGGGCTTGCCGGCGGCAAGCTCGCCAAGGTCGACCGGGTCGAATGGCATTACATCCCGGATGCGCAGACCGCGCTCAATGCACTCCAGGCCGGCGAGATCGACATTTTCGAGGAGGTGCCGCCGGACTTCCTGCCGACGCTTGCCGGCAATCCCGACATCAAGACGATGCCGCAGGACACGCTCGGCATGCAGATGGTGTTCCGCATGAACATTTCGGTCCCGCCGTTCAACAATCCAAAGGTCCGGCAGGCGATCAGCTACATGATCGACCAGGACAAGTTCGCGCGAGCCTATGTCAGCGACCCCAAGCTCTACAAGAGCTGCCCGAGCTTCTACATGTGCTCGTCACCCTATTTCACGGCCGCCGGCTGGACCAAGCCCGATATCGAAAAGGCCAAGAAGCTGATTGCCGAGAGCGGTTATGACGGTACGCCGGTCGTGGTGCTGCATGCGACCGAAAGCGGGCCCACGAATACGTTCAGCCTCGTTGCCGAGCAGTTGATGCGTCAGATCGGCCTCAAGGTCGAACCTCAGGCGATGGACTGGGGCACGCTGGTTGGACGGCGCGCGTCCAAGGAAACCGTCGACAAGGGCGGCTGGTCACTGTTCATGTCGGGACCGACGGGCGCCGACATGTTCGAGCCGGTCGGCCACCTTGGGCTGCGCGCAAACTGCGACAAGGCCTGGTTCGGCTGGCCTTGCGACGAGCAGATCGAAAAGCTGCGCAACGAATTCGCGTTGGCGACAGATCCCGAGCAGAAAAAGAAGATCGCAGCCGACCTCCAGCTCCGCGCCGTCGACTATGTGCCGTATTGGCCGGCTGCACAGCTCTATCTGGTGCGGGCGGTACGCAGCAACGTTGACGGCATCGTAAAGGGGGCGGTCCCGGTCTACTGGAATATCACCAAGAAGTAGTGCGATCCGGCACGGCGCCGGAGGAACCAATCGCTCCCAGCGACATTCAGATTGAGGGTTCGACGCGGGCCCGGGTTGCGCGCGCCTCCATCGTTTCGGCGTCCGTGACGTCGCCTCTGGCGATGGGGGAATCGTGGGTACGGTCATAGAGAACTTGCTGATGCGGAAGCAGAAGCTGGTGGAACAGCTCGAACAGGCGCCATCGGTGGAGGATCGCGACCGAATCGAGCACCAGCTCGAGCAGATCAACACCGCGCTGGATTTTCTGGACAGGCCGGGATCGAAGGAGGAGCGGTAGACGCGCTCAATCCACCTTCAACGCCCTAGCATAGACCATTCCCGAATTCGTGATGTGCGTCGTCATCAGGCCTTCGAAGGCGGCGAACTCGCCGCGCGCGAACAGATCGAGCAGCTTGCGGTGCTCGTCGAAGGACGTGCGGGTGCGCACGTCGATCGGCGAGGTCAGATTGGTGCGCAGCGCGGCGACGCGGCCGGAGACGAGCTGATAGGATTCGGCGAGATAGCGGTTGCTGCAATGGGCGAACAGCGCCTCGTGAAAAGCGGTGTCGGCGCGGCCATAGGCGATGTTGTCCTTTGCCGCGACGGCCGGCTCCATCGCCGCGATCGCCGCGCTCATGGACGCAATCGCGCCGTCGCGGTCATTGCGGAAGGCGAGCTCGGCGGCCTTGGGCTCGAGCGCAATGCGGAAGGTGCAGAGCGCATGGATGTCGTCCGCACTCGGCGTGAAGACGAAGCTGCCGACCTGGGGTCGGATCACCACGAGTCCCTGCGCCTGCAGCTGGCCCATGGCCTCGCGCACCGGTGTGCGGCTGACGCCGAAGGAATTGGCCACCATCTCCTCGGAGATGGCAGCGCCTAACGCGAACTCGCCGTCGATGATGGCCTGGCGCAGCCGCAGCATCACCCGCTGCGACAGCGATTTCGGCGTATCGAGCTTGAGCGATCGCATCGTGCGTTCAGATCACCTTGCCGGGATTGAGCAGGTGATCGGGGTCGAGCGCCGCCTTGAGCGTGCGCATCAGCGCGATCTCGGCCTCGCCCCTCGCATGGCCCAGCCATTGCTTCTTCAAGGTGCCGATGCCGTGCTCGGCGGAGACGCTGCCGCCGAGCTCGCGGACCAGACGGTAGATGATCGCGTCCATCTCCTCCTTCGGCTGCTGCGCGACGGAAAGGCCGGTGACCCAGGCGACGAGATGCAGATTGCCGTCGCCGATATGGCCGTAATAGACGCTCTCGCAACCCTCGATGCCCGCAGCGAGCGCCGCCTTGCAGCGTGTGACGAACTCGTCCATCCGTGCCACCGCAAGGCCGATGTCGTAGGAGATGTGCGGCCCCAGCACCTGACCGAATTCGGCGCAGACGTCGCGCACGCGCCAGAAGGCTTGCGTCTGCCCCAGCGATTGCGCGACAGCGGCATCCGCCAGCAGCCCGCGCTCCATCAGCTCCTCGAGCCAGCTCTGGAAGCGCGGCGCATCCATGCTCTCGTCGGTGCCCTGCGCTTCCACCAGCACGTAGAGACCGTGGCCTGGGGCGACCGGCAGCTTCACGCCGGCGCGCTTCGTGATCACGTCCCAATAATCCGGCCACATCACCTCGAAGGCGGACAGCAGCGGGCCGAGCCCTGAGCGCGCCGCGTCGAGCAGCGCGATCACCGCGGCATAATCCTTCAAGGCGCACAGCGCGGCCATGGTCGAGCGCGGCTTCGGGAACAGTTTTAGCACCACGCGCGTGATGATGCCGAGGGTGCCTTCCGAGCCGATGAACAGATGCTTCAGGTCATAGCCGGCATTGTTCTTCATCAGCTTGTTGAGGCTGGTGATGACGGTGCCGTCGGGCAGCACCACTTCGAGACCAAGCACCAGCTCGCGCGTCATGCCGTAACGGATCACGCGGTTGCCGCCGGCGTTGGTCGAGAGATTGCCGCCGATCGCGCAGGAGCCGCGCGAGCCGAGATCGAGCGGAAAGAAGAAGCCGGCTTCGTCGGCCGCCTTCTGGATCGTCTCCAGCGGCGTGCCGGCTTTCACCGTCATCGTCATCGAGGCGCGATCGATCTCCTCGATGCCGGTCATGCGCTCCAGCGAGATCGCGACCCAGCCCGCTTCGGGCGAAGCGCCGCGGCACAGTCCGGTCAGTCCGCCCTGCGGCACGAACGGCAGATGCGCCTGCCGGCAAGTCGTAATCGCGTCGGCAACGCCCTGCGCATCGACGGGGCGGATCACCGCGCGCGGCGTCTGCGGCAGGCTCGCGCTCCAGTCGTTGCAATTGCGCGCCGGCACATCTGTGCCAACAAGCACTGCCAGCGCGCCGAGCCTGTCGCGCAACGCGCCGAGCAATTGGTCGGGGCGTCCGGTGGGGGTCACCATGTTCATGCGAGACCTCCTCAAGATCTGGCCGCGCACATGGCGCGGATGATTGCATGAACGTTGTATGTAAGGTACAAGACCAAAAGTAAAGTGAAAACAAGGTCTCGGCAAGCGCGAAAGATCGTTGGAGATCAGCGGCTTGGCCGGGTGCGGCAGCAAAGGGTGGTGTGATGGCCGAGGCAATTTGCGGGTTCTGGGTGGCGTCGGCGACGCCGCTGGCGACGGACGGCAGTGTCGACGCCGCCAAGCTCGCCTCTCACGCCAAGCACCTCTTCGGCAAGGGCGTCGACGGCGTCGTGCTGTTCGGCACCACCGGCGAGGGGACCTCATTCAACGCCGCCGAACGGATTGCGACGATCGAAGCGATGCTCAAGGCCGGGGTCGCGGCGGAGCGCATCGGAATCGGCGGCGGCTTTCCGGCCATCACCGACAGCATTGCGCTGACGCGCGCCGTGCTCGGCCTCGGCCTGCGCCACGTGTTGCTGCTGCCGCCCTATTTCGATCGGAGTGTCACGCATGAAGGCATCGAGGACGCCTTTGCGGCCGTCATCGACGGTGTTGCCGACGATCGCCTGCGCGCCTCGCTCTACCACATTCCGCAAGTCTCGGGCGTTGCGATCCCGACGACAGTCGCCGCAAGCCTGCGCAAGCGCTACGGCCAAGTGGTTGCCGGTCTGAAGGACTCCAGCGGCGACTTCAAGCAGTTCCAAGCATTCCGTGCCGCCGCGCCCGAGCTCGCCATCACCGTCGGCAACGAACCCGATATCACTCGCGCGATCGCCGCCGGCGGCGCCGGCACCATCTGCGGCATGGCCAACATTGCGCCGGAGCTGGTCAAGGCGATGGTTGACGGCAAGAACGTCGAAGCGCGCATGCAGGCGGCGGTCGACGTCGTGCTGAAGACGCCCTCCCTTGTCCCAACGCTGAAGGCGATCCTTGCGGCGCAGACCGGCGATGCAGGTTGGTTGCGCGTGCGTCCGCCGCTCCGCGCTTTGTCGGACGGCAGTGCGTTCAAGCGGAAGCTCGACGAGTTGATCGCTCCCGCCATCGCGTGATCCGTGAAATCTCGGGTCACGATTTCGCGTGCAGCGTGTCATGCGCGGTGCACCGGCAATTCATGATTGCTGTTCAGCATCCGCCTCCTCTTAGAACAATTCAACACTAGAGCGATTCAAGCCCGGCTACGGTTCTCCTTGATCGCGGCGGCTGTTACAGGCGCACACTTCAATGCTCCTGACTTGAAGTGGAATGAAAGTGCGTGCCTTCGTGGATGGCCAACGTGACAACGGCCATCGAACCCGTGCCGGCAAGAGCCGTGCAGGTCTTCTCATGGGAGCAGCGGTGCTGCTCATCGAATATCCCTCCATCACGACGAGCGCACAGGCGCAATCGGCTCTGCCGCCGGTGACGGTGGAGGCGCCGGCGCCACGACCGAAGCCGGCACGTGCATCGGAGCAGTCGTCACGCCGCGCGCAAACGGCGGCGCGCCGCCAGCCCAGCCGCAATCCCGCACCCGCGGCGCCGACGCTGTCGGAGCGCGCCGCTGCCGTAGCCGCCGCACAGCAAGCCGCAAAGCTCGGCTACCGCGCGATGCCGAGCGCGACCACGCTGCGCAGCGGCGCCTCGCCGCTCGACACCTCGCAGGCCGTCAACGTCGTGCCTGCGCAGGTGCTGAAGGACCAGCTCCCGCGCAACATCGACGACGCGCTGAGCAACGTCTCCGGCGTCACCCAGACCAACACGCTCGCCGGCAGCCAGGACGCGGTGATCCGCCGTGGCTTCGGCGACAACCGCGACGGCTCGATCATGCGCAACGGCATGCCGCTGGTGCAGGGCCGCAGTCTCAATCCTGCGGTCGAAAGCGTCGAGGTGCTGAAAGGTCCGGCTTCGCTGCTCTACGGCATCATGGATCCCGGCGGCATCGTCAACACCATCAGCAAGCGGCCCGAGCTCTATCAGCATGGCTCGGTCACGCTGCTCGGCTCGGCCTTCAGTGCCTCCAAGACCGGTGCCGACGGCCTGCTCGACGTCACCGGTCCGATCGGCGACCAGGGGCTCGCCTATCGTTTCATCGGCTACGGCGTCAGCGAGGATTATTGGCGGAATTTCGGTCGTCACCGCGAGATGCTGGTTGCGCCCTCGCTCGCGTGGTACGGCCAGGACACCACGGTGCAGCTGAACTACGAGCACCGCGAGTTCATCTATCCGTTCGACCGCGGCACCGCGTTCAATCCGGTGACGAAGGCGCCGCTGGCCGTGCCCGCTACGCGCCGGCTGGATGAGCCTTTCAACAACACCTGGGGCACGTCCGATCTGATCCAGGCTTCGGTCGAGCACCGCTTCAACCAGGATTGGAAGCTCTACGCAGGCTACAGCTACAACACCGAAACCTTCAGCGCCAACCAGCTCCGCATCACCGGCATCAATTTCACGACCGGCGTCGAGACGCGCAGCAACGACGGCACGGGAAGCTCGCTAAGCAATGTCAGCTATGGAACATCCTATGTCTCGGGCGGCTTCTGGCTCGGCGACATGCGCAACGAGGTGCTATTCGGCGGCGACGGTCAGTATCGCACGATCTATCGCGACGTCTTGATCCGGCAGACAACTCCCGCCTTCAACGTCTACGATCCTGTCTATGGGCTGATCGGGCCTGGAACCAGGGTGTCGAACCCCGACAGCGCCCAGACCGACAAGCTTGGCCAGTGGTCGCTGTTCTTCCAGGACACGCTGCATCTGACCGAGCGGTTCGCACTGGTCGGTGGTGTGCGCTATATGGACTACGATCAGATCGCCGGACGCGGAAAGCCGTTCAACACCAACACAAACGTGTCGCAAGACAAGGTGCTCCCGCTTGGCGGCGCGATTTTCAAGCTGACCGACCAGATCTCGCTTTATGCGAGCTACACCGAATCGCTGAAGCCGAACTCGACGATTGCGCCGATCGGCGTGGTGATCGACTCCAGGGTCGCGCCCGAGGAGGGTGTGTCGTACGAGACCGGCGTGAAGTTCGACATCAACCGGCGCATCTCCGGGACCGTCGCATTCTACGACCTCGACAAGAAGAATGTGCAAACGACGAAGACGAACAGCGCGGGCGTGGTGGAGCTTCACACCGTCGGCCGCGCTCATTCGCGCGGCCTCGAAATCGACGTCACCGGCAGGCTCACCGACAGTTGGGCATTGATTGGGAGCTATGGCTATACCGACGCCCGCGTGACGGTCTCCGAGGATCTGACGTTGCTCGGCAAGAAGCTGCAAAACGTCGCCTTGAACACCGCTTCGCTCTATCTGGTCTACGACTTCGGCACCGCCTTGCCCGGCCAGCTCCGTCTCGGCGGCGGCGCGCGCTATGTCGGCGATCGTCCCGGCGATTCGATCAACAGCTTCTTCCTGCCGTCCTATGTCGTCGCAGACCTCTTTGCGACTTACGAGACGAAACACGAGCAGTTTCCGGTGGTGTACCAGGTGAACGTCAAGAACCTGTTCGACACGGTCTACTATCCCTCAGCCGTGAATAATTTAAACGTCGCTATCGGCGACGCGCGCCGGGTGTCTCTCTCGGCGACGGTGAAGTTCTAGCCATGGCCGCGCGGCCCGGGCACATGATCAAAACTGTCCTGCTCCAGGTCCATTCCATCGCAGGCCTGGTGCTCGCGCTGCTGCTAGCCTTGATCGCGCTGACCGGCGCGATCATGAGTTTCGAGGACGAGATCGTCGATCATCTCAACGCCGGCATCATGCATGTCGTGCCACGCGAGATGCCGGCGCTGATGCCGGACGAGCTGGTCGCGCGGCTGGGGGCGGGGCAAAATTTCGGTCAGGTCTCGGCCGTCATGTTGTCGAGCGATCCGACTGCGGCCGTGCGGGTCCGCTTCGCGCGCGACGAGCAGGGCGAGCGGCCGAATTCGCTCTATGTCGACCCCTATGATGCGCGCGTGCTGGGTGCGCCGCGCGGCGAGGCGTTCTTCGCGACGGTTCGGAAGCTGCATCGCTGGCTGCTGATCCCTGGCGATGCCAAGGGCTGGGGACGCCAGATCACCGGTGTGGCCGCGCTCGGCCTGATCGTCATGCTGGTCTCGGGCCTCGTGCTGCGCTGGCCCCGCCGCGTGCGCAGCGTGAAGATGTGGCTCAAGCCCAATCTCGGTCTCGGCGGACGCGGGCTGCATCGCTCGCTGCATGCGGTGATCGGCACCTGGGTTCTTCCGGTCTATCTGGTGATGACGCTCACGGGCCTGTGGTATTCGTTCGACTGGTACAAGGACGGCGTCGTCTGGCTGCTGTCGCGTCCAGAAGTCTCTGCCGCGAAGATGCAGCCAAGAATGTCCGCGAAGGCGCCGCGTGCGGCGGCTCGTTCCGAGCCGGCTCAGCCGATCGGGTTCGACCTGGCGTGGACGACGTTCCGGCGTGAGGAGGGCGACCGCTTCGCCAGGGCTTGGCTGACGCTGCCGCCGGGGCCTGGCACGTTAATACGGATCCGGTCTTGGGGAAAGGACTCGGCGCTCGATACTACGCGCGATGAATTCCGCATCGATGCCGTCACCGGTCAGGTCGCCTCCACGGAACGTTACGCCGACAAGACGTTCGGCGAGAAGATCATCGCCAACGTGCTCGATATCCATCGCGGCGCGGTCCTGGGCTGGCCCGGCAAGCTCGCCTTCATGATTGCTGCGGCACTGATGCCGCTGTTCTCGGTCACCGGCATTTTGCTCTATCTGTCGCGCCGCAAGCTGCGGCGCCCGGCGCAGCCGCCGCTTGGGCGGCTCGTTCCGGGCGAGTGAGTTGCAGCCGAAGAGGCTAGCCAACACCTCGACAATCGTTCAAAAGCCCGTGGCACGTCCTTGTCAGGTTTTCGCCATGAAGCTTCCGACCGTCACCCCCGCCGATATCCGCCGCGCCCTGCTCCTGCGCGAGGAGATCGCGCTGCTCGATCTCAGATACGAGGCTGCCTTTGCCACCGCCCATCCGCTGTTCGCCGCCAACATGGCCGCCGACCGGATCGCGATCGAGGCCGAGGTGCGGCTGCCGCGCAAGGACGTTGCGATCGTGCTTTATGATGACGGCGAGGGGCTCATCGCGTCCGGCGCCGAGGGTCTGGCTGCACTCGGCTACAGCAATGTCAGCGCACTCGACGGCGGGCTGAAGGCGTGGCGCGATGCAGGCTTCGAGGTTTTCGAGGACGTCAATTCCTATTCCAAGGCTTTCGGCGAGCTGGTCGAGTCGCGTCGCCACACGCCCTCGCTGAGTGCCGATGAGGTGGCAAAGCTGATCGCCGACAAGGCCAACATCGCCATCCTCGACGTCCGCCGCTTCGACGAATACGCGACCATGAACATCCCGGGCTCGGTCAGCGTGCCCGGCGCGGAGCTGGTGCTGCGGGCAGGCCAGGCCGCGCCCGATCCTGAAACCACCATCATCGTCAATTGCGCCGGCCGCACCCGCTCTATCATCGGCACGCAATCGCTGATCAATGCCGGCGTGCCCAACAAGGTGCGGGCGCTGCGCAACGGCACCATCGGCTGGACCCTGGCGCGGCACGGGCTCAATCACGGCGCCGACAGGCGCGGCGCGATCGGCCCGTTCGAGGGCGGTCCAGCCAATGCCCGCGACGTCGCCTATCGCGCCGGTGTTCGCCATATCGGAGCGAACGAGATGGCTGCGCTGGTCGCAGAGACCGATCGCACGCTGTATCGCTTCGACGTGCGCGATGCCGAGGACTATGCGGCCGGCCATCTCCCCGGCTTCCGCCATTATCCCGGCGGCCAGCTCGTGCAGGAAACCGACGTGGCCGCGCCCGTGCGCGGCGCGCGCATCGTCCTGACCGATGACAGATGCGTCCGCGCCGACATGACGGCGTCCTGGCTGGCGCAGATGGGTTGGGAAGTCTATGTGCTCGAGGGCGGCTATGATTGCGCGCTGGAAATCGGTCCACCGCAGGTCTTGCCGAAGCCCAACCCGGCCCATCGCTATCGCCGGCCCTATGAAGGCACCGATGTGGCCGAATCCGCGATGCAGGCCTATCTCGATTGGGAATACGGCCTCGTCGAGCAGCTCCGCCGCGACGGCACGCACGGGTTCTATGTGATTTGACCGAGCTCTGGGATGCCAAGCGCATCCTCAGCTCCGGCCGTCTTCTCCCCGTATCCGTTCCCTATTGTGCTGCGCACCGCCCGCGGTCTATGTGCGAAGGCAAAGCTGCCATCTACGGAGATGCCATGTCCGCCCCAGGCCAAAGCCCTGAGCGAAGCGCCAAGGCGCTGCTGCTCGAAGGCGTCAATGATAGCGCTGTCGACCTGTTCGCGAGCGCCGGCTTCACCAATGTCGAACGGCTGACCAAGGCGCTGGACGGCGCGGATCTGCGGCACGCGCTCGAGGGCGTGTCGCTGCTCGGCATCCGTTCGCGCACGCAGATCACGGATGAGGTTCTGGCGGCGGCCGGCCAGCTTCTCGCGGTCGGCTGCTTCAGCGTCGGCACCAACCAGGTCGATCTTTCGGCGGCGCGCAAGCGCGGTATTCCCGTCTTCAACGCTCCGTTCTCCAACACGCGCAGCGTCGCCGAGCTCGTGATCGGCGAGATCGTGATGCTGCTGCGCCGGATCTTTCCGCGTTCGGTGTCGGCCCATGCGGGGGGCTGGGACAAGTCGGCGGCGGGCAGCCGCGAGGTGCGCGGCCGCACGCTCGGCATCGTCGGCTACGGCAATATCGGCTCGCAGCTTTCCACCTTGGCCGAAGCCATGGGCATGCGCGTGATCTATTTCGACCGCACCGACAAGCTTCGCCACGGCAACACCGAGCCGGTCGAGAAGCTGGAAGATCTGCTGGCGCAGAGCGACGTCGTCAGCCTGCACGTGCCGGAGACGCCGGAGACTGCGGGCATGATCGGCGAGAGGGAGCTGCGGGCGATGAAGCCGGGCTCGTTTCTGATCAACAACAGCCGCGGCACCGTGGTCGATCTCGATGCGCTGGCGCGTGCCTTGCGCGACGGTCATCTGGCCGGTGCGGCCGTCGACGTCTTTCCCGTCGAACCTTCGTCGAATGCCGATCGTTTCAATAGTCCCATTCAGGGCATCGAGAACGTCATCCTCACCCCCCATATCGGTGGGTCGACTGAGGAGGCGCAGGAGCGCATCGGTGGGGAAGTCGCGCGAAAACTGGTCGACTATTTCATTACCGGCTCGACCATGGGCGCGGTCAACTTCCCGGAGGTGCAGCTGCATCTTCGTCCCTCCGGTGCACGCTTCAGCCATGTCCATCGCAACGTGCCCGGCATGTTGCGGCGGCTGAACGAGGTCTTCCTTCAGCGCGACATCAACATCGCCGCGCAATATCTGGAGACCGCCGGCGACCTCGGCTACGTCGTGCTCGACGCCGATCTCGGCGGTCAGGATTCCGGCGAGCTGCTGCAGCAGATCCGCGGCCTCGAGGGAACGGTCGGGGCGCGGCTGGTATTTGAGCACTAAACCGCCCACGTTCCGGTTGCATCTTGCGGCCGGTGCTCCCACACTGCGGTCGAATTCGACGTGTTCCAGTCATGTCGAATTTGAGCTTCAGTTGCGTGAGTGTCCGCCATGGAACGGGACGCCGTACTGATTGATCTCGCGTTGCAGGGCGGCGGTTCGCATGGCGCCTTCTCCTGGGGTGTGCTCGACCGTCTTCTGGAAGAGAAATGGCTGGAGATCGCCGCGATCTCCGGAACCTCCGCAGGCGCGATGAATGCGGCGGTCCTGGCGGACGGGTGGACGGCCGGCGGCGCCGAGGGGGCGCGTGAGGCGCTCGACCGATACTGGCGTCGTATCTCGAAGGCCGCGGCCTTCAGCCCGCTACAGCGCTCTCCGCTCGACCGCTTGATGGGGCGCTGGACCCTCGATACGTCGCCGTTCTACATCCTCACCGATTTGATGTCGCGTGTGCTCTCGCCCTACGACCTCAATCCTACCGGTTACAATCCGCTGCGCGCGGTGCTGGCCGAGAGCATCGATTTCGAACGGCTCGTGCGCTCGCCGATCCAGCTATTCATCACCGCGACCCGGGTACGCACCGGGCGCGGACGTATCTTCCGCAACGCGGAGATCACGGCCGACGTGCTGCTGGCATCGGCCTGTCTTCCAACCATGTTCCGCGCGATTGAGATCGACGGCGAGCCCTATTGGGACGGCGGCTATGCCGGCAACCCGACCATCACGCCGCTGGTTCGCGAAAGCGACGCGCATGACACCATTCTCGTCCAGATCAATCCGACCGAGCGGCCGGAGCAACCGCGGACGGCTGCGGAGATCCTCAACCGTCTCAACGAAATCTCCTTCAACTCGCCGCTGATGAAGGAGCTGCGCATGATCGCGCTGCTGCGCCAGGCGGCCGATCCGGGCAGCGGCGAGGGCGCGCGCTGGGCGAAGATGCGCACGCACCGGATCAAGAGCGACATGCTGGCGAAGTTCGGGGCCTCCTCGAAGCTCAACGCGGAGTGGGAGTTCGTCTCGATGCTGCGCGCCGAGGGACGCATGGCCGCGGACAACTTCCTCGCCGAGCACGGCGCGGAGATCGGCCGCCGCTCGACCGCCGATCTCGATGTCCTGCTGTCGGAGTGCTGAGGCATGGGTCTCCTCGGCCTCCTCGTCGGACTCGGTCTGCTCGTCCTATTCGCCTTCCGCGGTTGGAGCGTCCTGCTGCTCGCGCCGTTCGCCGCACTCATTGCTGCGTTGTTCGGCGGTGAGCCGCTGCTCGCGAACCTGACCCAGGTGTTCATGGTGAACGCGGCGGGATTTCTGGCGCAGTTTTTTCCGATCTTTCTGCTTGGTGCCGTCTTCGGCAAGTTGATGGACGACAGTGGCGCGGTGACGTCGGTCGCCGGCTTCATGGCGGAGCGCCTCGGCGAACGCCGCGTGATCCTGGCGGTCGTGCTCGCCGGCGCGCTGGTCACCTATGGTGGTGTCAGCCTGTTCGTTGCGTTCTTCGTCATCGTTCCAATGGCCCGCTCGCTGTTTCGTGCCGCTTCGATTCCGCGTCGTCTGATCCCGGCCGCGATCGTGCTGGGAACGTCGACCTTCACCATGTCGGCCCTACCTGGCACGCCGTCGATCCAGAATGCGATTCCGATGCCGTTCTTCGGCACGACGCCGTTTGCCGCGCCGGGCCTCGGCATCGTCGGCTCGCTCATCATGCTCGGCGCGGGATTGTGGTGGCTGCATCGCGCCGAAGCTGCGGCGCGCCGCGCCGGTGAAGGCTATGGCGACGACGCCGAGGGCGCGATCGAGCAGGCCGCTGCTGACGAGCTCGTGCGCGAGCGCGCGACGACTGCCCGCGAGTTCGATCCGGCGGAGCTACAGCACGGTCATCGCAGCGAGCGGCCGTCGCCCGTGCTGAACGCCATGGCGCCGCTCGTCGTTGTCGTGACCGTCAACCTGTTGATGTCGCTGGTGGTGCTGCCGCGGCTCGATGTCAGCTATCTCGCCGAGCCGCGCTTTGGCGACACGACGCTTGCGGCGGTCGCAGGCGTGTGGTCGGTCGCGGTGGCGCTGGCTGCCGCCATCGTCACGACCATCGCGCTGAACTGGGCGCGCCTGCCGGTGCTGCGCCGGACCATGGACGCCGGGGCCAATGCGTCGGTCCTGCCTGCGTTCAGCGTCGCCAGCCTCGTCGGCTTCGGCGCCGTCGTGGCCTCGCTGCCGGCGTTCACGATCGTGCGCGACTGGGTGCTGGCGATCGAAGGGGGACCGCTGGTCTCGCTCGCCGTCGCGACCAACATCCTGGCCGCGCTGACCGGATCGGCGTCGGGCGGCCTGACCATCGCCCTCGATGCTCTCGGCCCGACCTATGTCGAACTTGCCGCGCGCCACGGCATCGACCTTGCGCTGATGCATCGCGTGGCGGTGATCGGCGCGGGAACGCTGGACATCCTGCCGCATAACGGTGCGGTGGTCAGCCTGCTCGCGATCTGCGGCCTGACCCATCGCGACAGCTATTTCGATATCGTCATGGTCGGTATCGTGACCTCGCTCCTGGCGCTGCTGGCGGTGATCGCCCTGGGCACTGCGCTGGGCTCGTTCTGACGGAAAGCCGGCGTCAGCGATTGACGGACGGGCGAAGGTTGCATTGAATGCGGCCAAGTGCCGAACGCAACAGGACAAGCCGGGTGGAAACGATGAAGCGCAACAGAGCGAAGCTGTGTGCATGGCTGGTGGGCACTGCGGCCGCAATGAGCGCGAGTGGTGCCTCAGCGGCAACGCTGGCCGAAGACGCCGAGACCGTCTGCAAAGGCCTCGTCGGCGGCGCTGACGCCGTGAAGATCAATTCCGCGACCCTGCAGGCGCCGTCGCAATTGGCCGTGGCCGAGCGCGGGCCGACGCCGTCAGCACGCATCACGCCGGCCAATCCGCGCTTCTGCAAGGTGCTCGGCCATATCGATCCCACCGATCCCAAGGCGCCCCCGATCAAATTCCAGGTCAACCTCCCCGTCGAATGGAACGGGCGCTCGCTGCAATATGGCGGCGGCGGCTTCAACGGTGTGCTGATCACGGGCCTTGCCCTGCCGCCGGCCTATCCCTTCGACAGGCCCTCGCCGCTGGCGCGCGGCTTCGTCACCTACGGCACCGACTCCGGCCACGAGACCAAGCAGGGCGAGCCGCCGCAGGTCTTTGCGCTGAACGACGAAGCGTTCGAGAATTTCGCCCATCGCGCCTACAAGAAGGTGCGCGACGCTGCGGTCGGGCTGATGCAGCGTGCCTACGGCAGGAAGCCGGAGAAGCTGTACTTCATGGGCTCGTCAGAGGGCGGCCGCGAAGGCCTCGCCATGGCGCAGCGCTATCCCGACGATTTCGACGGCATCTTCGCCCGTGTGCCCGTGATCAACTGGGTCGGGCTGCAGCATGCCGGCACGCGCTCGGGTCTCGTCACCATGGGCGAGGGCTGGATCAACCCGGCGCAGGTCAAGCTCGTAGGCGAGGCCGTGCGCGCGGCTTGCGACAAGGCCGACGGCTCCGACGATGCGCTGGTGCAGGATCCCGTCGGCTGCAAGGCGGCGTTCAAGGTCGAGACGCTGCGCTGCGCGGCCGGGCAGAGCGGCGACCAGTGTCTCACCGATGCACAGATCAAGGCGGTGAACACGCTGCACGCCACCTACAAATTCCCCTTCGCGCTCGCCAATGGTCTCGACGATTATCCGGGCTGGGGCGTCTCCGGCGAGGACATCCCCGCGGTCGGGCCGACCGGCGGCTGGGTCTCCTGGTGGCTCGGCACCGCGCCGCCGGCGCAGCCGCCCGCGCCGAACAACGGCATCGCCTGGATCTACGGCGCCGGCGGCATCCAATATGTCTTCGCGCGCGATCCGAAGCTCGACGTCACCACCTACAAGGTGGAAGAGCACAAGGCGCGGCTGCTCGAGGTGTCCAGCCTGATGGATTCCACCGATCCCGATCTCAGTCGGTTCCGGGCGCGGGGCGGCCGGCTGATCGTGCTCGAGCACATGGCCGACTACGCCCAGAGCCCCTATGCCGGCATCCGCTACTTCGAGAGCGTCGAGCGCAAGATGGGCAAGGCCGAGACCGCGGAGTTCGCGCGCCTCTACACCGCGCCCGGCGTCGACCATGTCGGCTCCGGCGCGCCCGCCAATGTCGACATGCTGAGCGTGCTGGTCGACTGGGTCGAGAATGGCAAAGCGCCCGGCGACTTAGAGGTCAGGGAGCAGAAGGTCGAGGCGCCGTCGTTTGCCGCGACGCGCTCGCTGCCGCTGTGCCGCTGGCCGGCCTGGCCGCACTACAAGAGCGGCCCGGTGACGGAAGCGGCGAGCTTCACCTGCGCGCCATAACCAAGAGGGCCCGTTTGACAACGCGCCTGCGTTTCACTATCTATTTCGCATGCGAAATAACAGCGCCGTCGCTCGGCATCCCCGGCTGATCTACTTGCTGAGTGTCGCCCAGCGCCGGCTGCAGCGCTGGATGGCGGCGCGGCCCGAGAGCGCGGTGACGCCGGCGCAGGCGGGGCTACTGTTCATCCTTGGCAAGCAGGATGGCGTCCTGATGGGCGAGGCTGGGGCGGCGCTCGACATGGGACCGGCCGGCATTTCGGGTCTCGTCGACCGGACGGTGGCTGCGAAACTGGTCGAGCGGCGGGCCGATCGCGAGGACGGCCGCGCCTTTCGCATCTGGCTGACGCCGAAGGGGCGCACCGCGCTGGCGCAGGCCAAGACCAGCGCGGCGGAGGTCAATGCGGCGCTGACGGAAGGTTTCACGGCCGCGGAAATCGACATCGTCGCACGCTGGCTGACGAGCATTCAGGACAAGTTTCCAAGACGTTCAGACGAATAACACGGAGCAGACTAATGACCGAGCACGTCCGGATCGAGAATAGCGGCGGAGTCCTCACCCTCACGCTGGCACGTCCCGACAAGAAGAACGCGCTGACGGATGCGATGTACGGCAAGCTCGCCGATGCGATCGAATCCGCCGAGTTCGACCCATCCGCCCGCGTGATCCTGATCCGCGGCGAGGGCGACATGTTCACCGCCGGCAACGACGTCGGCGAGTTCGCGGCCGTCGCGGCCGGCAAGTCCGAAGGCAGCCGCAACGTGGTGCGCTTCATCCAGTCGCTGGCGCGTTGCACCCGGCCGCTGGTCGCGGCCGTGCAGGGCCGTGCCGTCGGCGTCGGCACCACGATGCTGCTGCATTGCGACCTCGTCGTGCTCGCCGACAACGCGCAATTGTCGACGCCGTTCGTCAGCCTCGCGCTGGTGCCTGAAGCCGCCTCCAGCCTGTTGATGCCGGCGCGCATCGGCTATGCCCGCGCCTACGAGATGTTCGCGCTTGGCGAAACCGTGCCGGCCAGGTCGGCGCTGGAATGGGGACTCGCCAACCGTGTGGTGCCGCTCGATAGGCTCGATGCCGAAGCGCTTGCGCTGGCGCAGCGTCTCGCCCGCCAGCCGGCCGGGGCTCTCATCGCGACCAAGCGGCTGATGCGCAACGGCGAGGCGCTGGTCGCGCAGATGCAGGCCGAAGGCGAGCAGTTCGCGCAGCGCCTGCGCACCGCCGAAGCGCGTGAGGCGTTTACGGCGTTTGCGGAGCGCCGCCCGCCGGATTTCACCAGAATAGGATAGTATTCCGAATGCGTGCAGGTTGGATCGTTTCGATTCAACTCAAACCTTAACGCAACATTGGCACGTGGCGGTGCAAGGTGGCCTCTCCGGAGAGTTAGGCCCCTTGACCCATGTCCATTTTTAAGAAATCGGTAAGCACGCTTCTCCTGGTCCTGATGACGCTGCTGGCGGCCGGCGCGCTGACCAGCACGGCCATCCAGATGGTCGGGGCTTTCGGCCGCTACAGCGACAGTCTGGAGACCGAGCGGCTCGCGAATGCCGACAAGTCGATCTTCCATGGCGTGGTTGCCCTGCGCAGCAATCGTGGCGATGCCCAGAGCGCCCTGCTCGGTGAGGACGATCCGCGCGCCAAGCTCGGCGTTGCCGAGAAGGCGGAACAGGCCGGCTACGATGCCATCAGCGCGGCGCTCTCTACCGTCGAATTCGCCCGCCGCGACGAACTCGCCAGCACGCTGAAGCAGCGCTGGAGCGAGGCCGCGCCAAAATTCCAGTTGTTCTACGACGAGGCCAAGCTGCCGCGCGCCGAGCGCAAGCTGGAGCGGACTGCGCCCTGGTACGATGCGGTCACCAAGGTGATCGAGACCGCCAATCTCGCATCCACTGCCGTGTCGAACCGCGCCTGGATGAACGATCCTTACATCGCCCGCATGATCCAGGCCCGCCGCCTCGCCTGGCAGGTGCGCGACCGCTACGGCATCCAGTGCTCGACCCTGCGGCCGAACGTCAACGCCAGCAAGCCGCTCGACGATGCCCAGAAGCAGACCGTGGCCGGATGGAACGGCGTCGTCGCCGCCGGCTGGACCGGCATGGAGGAGCTGCTGGCTGCGCCTGACGTGCCGGCCGACCTCGTCAACACGGCCAAGGAGGCGAGGGCCAAGACTGACGGCGCCCTCAAGCAGATCGGCGAGATCACCAAGGGCTTCGACGGCAGCGGCCGGCCCGCGATGCCCGCCGCGGAATGGAACACGTTGTGCCAGGCTCCGTTCGCGTCGATCGTCGCGGTCGCGAGCAAGGCGCTCGACCTGTCGATCGCGCACGCGGAGGCGGTTCAGGCGAAAGCCCTCACCAATCTCATCGTGCAATCCTTCGGCTTCCTGCTCGCACTGGCCGTGACTGTCGCGGGCGTGTTTGTGGTGCGCAACCGGCTGATGCGCCCGGTGCGCGCCATCCTCGACGCCATCGCCCGCATCAGCGCCCGCGACTATGCGACGCCGGTGCCGCAATCGCGGCATCCCGACGAGTTCGGCACCATGGCGGCTGCGCTCGAAAGCCTGCGCGAGAGCGCGGCGACCGCGGAGCGGCTGGGTAAGGAACGCGAATCGCAGCAGGCGCTGCAGCTCGCCCGCTCCGGCACCGTCGATGCCGCCTGCCGCACCTTCGACGACACGGTGCAGGCGGTGATCCGGAGCGTTGCGGCCTCGACGCGGGAGCTCGACGCTACCGCAAGCGGCGTGCGCTCGCTGGTCACGGAATCGAGCAGCCAGACCGCGGCGGTGTCCTCGGCAGCCGAGCAGGCCACCAATAATCTCGAGACCATCGCCGCCGCGACCGAGGAGCTCTCCGCATCCGTGGGCGAGATCTCCGCGCAGGTGCAGTCGAGCGCCCGCGAGGCCCGCGAGGCCGTGGCCCAGGCCGAGCAGACCAATGCGACGGTCGAGATCCTCGATCAGACGGCGAGCCGCATCGGCGAGATCGTGAAGATGATCAACGCGATCGCGGCCCAGACCAATCTGCTGGCATTGAACGCCACCATCGAAGCCGCGCGCGCCGGCGAGGCCGGCCGCGGCTTCGCGGTGGTTGCAGGCGAGGTCAAGAGCCTTGCGGCGCAGACCGCGACGGCGACGGAAGAGATCTCGCGCCAGGTCGAGGAGATCCAAGGCGCGACCGGCCAGGCGGTCGCCGCGATCCGGTTGATCGGCGGCGCCATCGGCGGCATCGACGAGAAGATGACGGCGATTGCCGCCGCGGTCGAACAGCAGCGCGCGGCCACGACGGAGATCTCGCGCAACTTCCAGCAGGCGGCCCAGGGCACCCGCGAGGTCACCGATACCATCGGCAGCGTCGCCAGGCTCAACCAGGAGACCGGCAATGCCGGGACGGTGCTGTCGGAGTCCGTCAAGAAGATGTCGGCGGACGCCGATCGTCTCCGCGTCGCGGTCGAGGGTTTCCTGGGCGCCGTGAAGAGCGCCTGATTTTCGTACTCTTTCCACCTGATGTCGCGCGGGCATTGCCGCAGCTCGGCACTGCGGGTACATCTGTGCCGCCTCGCTCCCGCGGGCGCGGCGACAGACGCAAGACATCAGGGATGGAGAGTTCGATGCCGGTCACCCCACACAAGGCCCAACGCCCCTATCGCGGCGTGTTCCCGGTCGCGCCCACCATCTTCGACGAGCGCGGCGAGCTCGACCTCGAGGGTCAGCGCCGCTGCATCGATTTCATGATCGACGCCGGCTCGCACGGCATTTGCATCCTCGCCAATTTCTCCGAGCAGTTCGTGCTCACCGATGCCGAGCGCGACACGGTGATGCATGCGGTGCTGGACCATGTGGCCGGCCGGGTTCCCGTGATCGTCACCACCACCCATTTCAGCTCGGCCGTATGCGCCGCGCGCAGCAAGCAGGCCGAGGCGGCCGGCGCCGCCATGGTGATGGTGATGCCGCCCTATCACGGCGCGACCTTCCGCGTCCCCGAGAAAGGCATCGTCGAATTCTTCAAGGTGCTCTCCGGCGCGATCAACATCCCGATCATGATCCAGGACGCGCCGGTTGCCGGCACGCCGCTGTCGGTCGAGTTGCTCGCGCGGCTGTCGCGCGAGTTTTCCAACATCCGCTATTTCAAGATCGAGGTGCCGGGCGCGGCCTCGAAGCTCCGCAGCCTGATCGAGGCGGGCGGCAAGGACATCGAGGGCCCCTGGGACGGCGAGGAGGCGATCACGCTGCTCGCCGATCTCGACGCCGGCGCCACCGGCGCCATGACCGGCGGCGGCTATCCCGACGGCATCCGCCAGATCATCGATCCCTATTTCGCGGGCGATCGCGAAAAGGCGAAGGCCGCCTACGAGCGCTGGCTGCCGCTGATCAACTACGAGAACCGCCAATGCGGCCTGATCGCCTGCAAGGTGATGATGCAGGCCGGCGGCGTGATCAAGTCGGAGGCGGTGCGCCATCCGCTGCAGCCGCTGCATCCGGCGACGCGCGCCGGGCTATTGGAGCTCGCCAAGGAGCGCGACGCGTTGGCGCTCAGGTGGGGGAAGTAATTCTCTCCCCCGTCATTGCGTGAAGCTGTCGTAGGGTGGGCAAAGCGAAGCGTGCCCACCAACTTGCGCGCCCGCGGGAAGAGCGGTGGGCACGGCGCTTTGCGCCTTTGCCCACCCTACGAAGGCTGCGAGGAGCGACTTGTGCGCCCTCGCTCGAAATGAACGAGGGATGCCCATTTCGCCTGAAGGCGTCGAATTAGCGCGTGCCGGGCCGTTCCCCATAGCCCCGCGATGGCATAATGTACGCGCGCCAACCGGCCCTGCGGAGATTCTCAGGACATCGCGCAACAGCTCTTCTTTTGCCACTATCCCGAGCCAGGTTGGTGCAAACCGACAGAACAGGGAGGCAGTGCCATGACGATGAGGCCGGATCCCACCTTTCACGCATCGCCCAAGCTTGCGATGGAAGCGCCTGCGGAGAATTTTGCTTACACCTTGCTGCTCAGTCCGGATTTCTCAAAGCCGGATGCTCTCGCGGTCATCGACGTCAAGCCGGGATCGCCGACCTATAGCCAGATCGTCCACACCGTAACGATGCCCAACAAGGGTGATGAGTTTCACCATTTCGGCTGGAATGCTTGCTCCTCCGCCCTGTCGCCGCTCGCCGGACACGCCTTCATCGAGCGGCGCTATCTCATCATCCCGGGGCTGCGCTCGTCGCGGATCTACGTCATCGATACCAAGCCCGATCCGACGCAGGCCAAGATCCACAAGATCATCGAGCCTGAGGAGGTCTTCAAGAAGACCGGCTACTCGCGGCCGCACACGATCCATTGCGGGCCGGACGGCATTTACGTGAGCACGCTGGGCGGCGGCGGCAAGGACGGCACCAATGGACCTCCGGGCGTCTTCATCATGGATTGCGAGACGTTCGAAGTTCTTGGACGATGGGAGATCGACCGTGGCCCGCAGACGCTGCATTATGATTTCTGGTGGAATCTGCCGCGCGATTACATGGTGACGAGCGAATGGGCGTTACCGCCGCAGTTCGAGAACGGGATCGTCCCGGAAGATCTGCTTGCGAACAAATATGGCCATCGTCTCCACTTCTGGGACCTTCGCGCGCGTCGCAACGTCCAGACCATCGACCTCGGCGCCAATCATCAGATGGCGCTGGAGGTGCGCCCCGCGCACGATCCGGTTCGCGAGTACGGCTTCGTTGGCGTCGTGGTCGACACCACCAACCTCGAAGCGTCGATCTGGACCTGGTGGCGCGAGGACGGAAGATTCCATGCCGAGAAGACGGCGACGATCCCTCCCGAACCCGCGCCCAAGGAGAAGCTGCCGCCGCTGCTGCAGGGATTTGGCGCCGTGCCGCCGCTGGTGACGGACATCGACCTGTCGATGGACGACCGGTTTCTCTATGTCTCGTGCTGGGGCACGGGTGAGATGCGCCAGTACGACGTCAGCGATCCCAGAAAGCCGAAGCTTGCGGGCTCAGTCCACATCGGCGGCATCGCGCGCCGCACGCCCCATCCGAACGGCAAGCCCTTTGCGGCGGGTCCGCAGATGGTCGAGATCAGCCGCGACGGCCGGCGCGTGTACTGGACCAATTCGCTTTATTCCACCTGGGACGACCAGTTCTATCCCGACGGGGTTCCGGGCGTGGAAGTCATGGCCAATGTCGGTCGCAACGGCGGCCTCGAGCTCGACAAGGACTATTTCGTGAGCTTCCCCGACGGATATCGTGCGCACCAGATCAGGCTCGAGGGCGGCGACTGTTCGACGGACTCATTTTGCTACCCGTCGGTCTAGATGGCACGCAGGCGAGCCCGGCCCTTGGCTGGCTGTGGCTCGCGCTTGTTGCGAGCGGTCTCTACCACGGGGTCAATCCGGGAATGGGATGGCCGCTCGCCGTTTCGGCCGGGCTCATGGACAAGAGCCCCCTCGCGCTCTTCCGTGCATTGTGGGCTCTGGCGGCCGGGCACCTCCTGGCAACACTTCTCGTGCTGCTGCCGTTCGCCTTCCTGCTCGTACTGGCCGAATGGCAGCGTCCAATCCAGATCGTCGCGAGTCTTCTCGTCATCGGCTTTGGCGTCTACCGGCTGATCGACCGGCGTCATCCGCGCGCGCTGGCACGAATTCCGCCGACGCAATTGGTGCTCTGGTCATTTGCCGTCGCCATCGCTCACGGCGCTGCCCTGATGCTCGTGCCGATCTATCTCGGGCTCTGCCAGGCCTTCGAGCTCGATGCCGGCCATCAGGCGGCGGGCGCGCTGATGACGGCAAATCTCGGGATGGCGGTGCTGGTGTCGCTGGTGCACGTTGCCGCCATGGTCGGCGCCGGCGGATGTCTGGCGTGGCTGGTCTACCGCCATCTGGGACTGAGGTTCGTCTCGCGAAGCTGGTTCAACCTGGATGCAGTCTGGGCGATCAGCCTCGTTCTGGTTGGCGCGGTGGCGCTCGCTTTCAATCTTGCGACCTCGCGCTGAGGTCTACCGCACCAAAGCCCACTCGCCGATGATGCGAAACCGCGCCTTGGCATCATCCTGCTTGAACAGGGCAATGCGATCGATCGCGAGCGTCTCGATCCCCAGCGCCGCAAACCGTGTTCGCAGCATCTGAAGGATCGGCCCGCGCCGCTCCGCATCCAGCCGCCCCGTCAGCGTCATGTGGAAGCGGAATTCTTCCATCACGTAAGGATAGCCCCAGCGGTCGAGATAATCGCGCTGCCGCTCGCTGAGCTTCTCCGGCTTGCGCCGAGCGCGATCTTCCGCCGTCAGCGCGGCGCGAAACGGGTCGAACTCGCGAACGCAATCAGCGGCAAGTTGCTGGAGCGTTTCCATCGGCTCGGCCGGAATAACGGCAATGAAGCCGCTGATGGCATCGACCACTGGTCGGATCGCCGGGATCGGACGTGTCCTGCCCGCGAAGGCCGCGCAGGCGGCCAGCAGCTCGGCTTCGGTATTGCCAGGCGCCAGCGCCATCGGCGCCTTCAGCGTGGCGTGAAAGCCGTATTTGCGAGGATCGGCGCTGACCTCGCGCCAGTCGGGCGCGGCGTGCAGCGCCTGCTCTGGAAACGAAATCTCGCCGCCGCTGTAGGCGTCATAGCCGAGCAGCTCGGCGCCGAAGCGGGAGAGGGCGCTGTCGCGGCCTGCGGCATAATAGATCGCGTAGCGGGGGAAACCTGTCATTGCCTCAGCATAACCAATTTACGCCGCGACGACAGTCTCGCGCGGGGCCGCCACTGCGGTGAGCAGCCGCGTCGCGTCGGTGAGATGCACGAGCCTGCCGCCTGAGATCACCGCGATCAGCCGCGGCCGCAGCTTCACGTTGTCGTCGACGAGGAGAATGTCAGCGCGGCGTCCCTCCGCGAGCAGGCCGCGATCGGTGAGGCCGGTCGCGCGCGCCGGGCCGGCGGAGACCAGATCCCAGGCCTGAGCCAGAGGCACCACGCCATCGGCGGCCAGGCGGAACGCGGCGAGCAGCTGCGCGGGATAATAATAGTCAGACGCCAGCACCGAGCAGAGCCCCTTGGCGATCATGTCGGAGGCCCTGGTCCAGCCGGTGTGGCTGCCGCCGCGCACGACGTTCGGCGCGCCGTAGACGATGGCATCGCCGTGGCTGGCCGCTGCGCGCGCCGTCTCCTCGTTGATCGGAAACTCCGCGATCAAGGCGCCGAGCTCGCGAAAGTCCCGGCGCATCGCCGGGCTCGAATCGTCGTGCGAGAGCATCCGCACCTCGGCGGTGCGGGCCGCGGCGGCCAGGCGTGACACCGAGGTGGGCACCTCGTCGGCGCGCGAGACCACGCGCTCGACCAGCCGGTCGAATTCGTCGCTCGACAGACCGGTGCGCTCCACCATGCGGTTGCGCTTGCGTGGGTTGGAGATGTCGGCAACGACGCCGTCCATATGATCGTTAAAGGCGAACAGGTCGACGCGGCCCTCGCTGAGCCACTGTGCGATCTCCGCTTCGGCATCGAGATTGAAGGTCTCGTGCCGCAGGTGGAAGCGGGTGTCGGCGGCGAATTGAGGACGCTGCCGCTCGATCGCCTCCATCAGACCGCGCGCATTGTCGGCGCTGCGCAGGCCCGGCTCCCACGAGCAGGTTGTGGCGTGAAACACGGTAGTGATGCCGTTGCTGATCGCCTGGCGGTCGCTGTCGGCGAGCGCGACGTCGATCGGAAAGTCGACGCCGGCGCGCGGCATCATCTGGCGCTCGAAGGCATCGCCATGCAGATCAACGATGCCGGGCAGCACCAGCAGGTCACGGGCATCCAGCGCCAGCCGCGCCCGGCCGCGAGAGGCGTCGACCTCTGCAATGTCTGTTCCGGAGACGAGAAGGGAGGTTTCGACGAGCTCGGCGCCGATCAGGGCCCGGCCGCCTTCGATGAATATGTCTGTCACGCGACCGCGCTTCGTTTGCTGGCAGGAGAATTGGCGAGTGAGCTCGCTTTTGCTTCGTATGACGAGAGGAAATCTTCAATCCCGAGCTTGCGGAAATTGGGCAGCGCCTCGCGCAACTTGTCGTGATCCCAGTCCCACCAAGCAAGCCTTGCGAGCCGTCCGGCGATCTCCTCCGAGAATCGCCGCCGCACGATGCGGGCCGGATTGCCGGCGACGATGCTGTAGGCCGGCACGTCCTTGGTGACGATCGCGCCGGCGGCGATCACCGCGCCGGTGCCGATGTTGCGGCCCGGCAGCACGATCGCGCCATGGCCGATCCAGACGTCATGGCCGATATGAACGTGATGCCGGCGGCGCCAGTCGAAGAACTCGAGATCGTCGCTCTCACCTTCGAAATAGGCGCTGGATCGGTAAGTGAAATGCGCCTGAGTGGCGCGATGCATCGGATGGTTGCCGGGATTGATGCGGGTCATCGCCGCGATCGAGCAGAACTTTCCGATGGTGGCGTAGGTGATCTGCGCATCGTTCACGACATAGGAATAATCGCCCATCGCGACTTCATGCAGGATCGTGCGCGCGCCGACTTCGGTGTAGGCGCCAAGCCTGGTCTCATGCAGCTTGGCCGAGGGATCGACGGTCGGCTGAACCGAAAGAGCTTTGGCGGCCATGTTGCATCCGAAGTGCGAGGGCGGGCGTCTTTCTTCGAGCGGCCGGATGACGGTGTCGTGACAATGAGATGACAGGGGATGACGTGCGTAGGATGGCCGCACTGCAGCAGCCTTGTCACACAAGTGTTAACCACGGGCGTTAGCGGTTGGCTCCAGCTACTCTGGAGCCCCTCGATGCTGGTGGTTGAAGGCCTGACGTGTCGCTTCGGCGCGAAGGCCGCTGTGGACGATGCTTCGTTTCAAGTTTCCCCTGGCGGCTTCGTCGGGGTGATCGGGCGATCCGGCGCCGGCAAGTCGACATTGCTGCGGTCCATCAACCGCCTCATCGAGCCCTCCGAAGGCCGCATCCTGTTCGAAGGCGTCGACGTCACCGCGCTGCGCGGCAAGGAGCTGCGGCAGTGGCGTGCGCGGTCGGCGATGATTTTTCAGCAGTTCAACCTCGTCGGCCGGCTCGACGTCCTCACCAATGTGCTGATGGGGCGGCTGTCGACGGTGCCGACATGGCGGTCGCTGCTGCAGCTTTGGCCCGAAGAAGACAAGGCCATCGCGATGTCGGCGCTCGAGCAGTTCGACATGGCTGCCATCGCGGCCCAGCGCGCCGACCAGCTCTCGGGCGGTCAGCAGCAGCGCGTGGCGATCGCGCGGGCGCTGGTTCAGCAGCCCGACATTATCCTTGCCGACGAGCCGATCGCCTCGCTCGATCCCCGCAACACCAAGATCGTGATGGATGCGCTTCTGCGCATCAACAAGCATTTCGGTATCACCGTGCTCTGCAACCTGCATTCGCTCGATCTCGCCCGCAGCTATTGCGACCGCCTGATCGGGATGGCCGCGGGGCGGGTGGTGTTCGACGGCGCGCCGGCGGCCTTGACCGATCATATCGCGCGCGAGCTGTACGATCTCGAGGCGAATGAAGTCATGGATGTTGCGCCCGCGGATGCATCGGTCGGCACGGCAGTTCCTGCCCTCCGCACGGTTGCCGTGGCCTGATCGCTGCTTCTTTAAATCGAGCCTGGTCGTAGAGCCGGAACTCGACAGTTTCATAACCTTGAAATGGGAGACGTCATGATAGACCGTCGTACGATCGTTGCCGCTGCGGCGGCCCTGGCATTTTCAGTTTCAGCCGCTGCGGCGCAGGACTGGAAGGCAAAATATCCTGAGTTGATCTTCGCAAAAGTCCCCGACGAGAATGCCTCCGGCACCACCAACCGCTGGACGCCTCTGACGGAGTACCTGTCCCGCGAGCTTGGAACCAAGGTCACGCTGCGCATCGCCAACGACTACGCCGCGGTGATCGAAGGTCAGCGTGCAGGAAACATTCACATTGCGATGTACGGCCCGGCGTCCTACGCGCGTGCCTACATCATTGGCGCGAAGGTCGAACCGTTCGCGATCGAGGTGAACGGCGACGGCACCAAAGGCTATTACTCGGTTCTCTATGTCAAAAGCGATTCGAGCTACAAGGACATTAAGGACCTGCAAGGCAAGAACCTCTGCCTCGTCGATCCCAATTCGACTTCCGGCAACAACGTGCCGCGTTTCGCGATGAACAAGATGGGCATCGACCCGGAAAAGTTCTTCGCCAAGGTGGTCTATTCGGGGAGCCATGAAAACGCGGTGATCGGGCTTTCCCAGGGCACCTGCGACGCGGCGTTCAACTGGTGGAACGACGAGAAGGAATCGAACCTGCTCCGGATGGAACGGAAGGGCATGGCGAAGGCCGCTGATTTCAAGATCATCATGAAGTCCGAGCAGATCGTGAACTCGCCGATGGCCTATCTCAGCAGCCTGCCTGACGACCTCAAGGCGGCGATCAAGAAAGCAGTGCTGGAAATTGCGGTGAAGGACAAGGCGGCTTTCGACAAGATTTACGAGGGGAAGCAATTGCCCTACGTCGAGGTCGGCCACAAGGCGTATGACGCCGTGATCGAACTGACCAAGTTTGTCGACAGCATTCGCAAGCAGAAATCCTGAGGGAAACGAAGGGTTGGACAAGTCGGGCAGATCGCAAGATCTGCCCGTCGGCTCTCGCGAACATCCCATGCGAACAGCAGTTCCCGAATTTCCGGAAGCCAGGCTGCGTGAGCTTGGCGATCGCTATGCGGCCGCAATTGCCGCCAAGCGCCGCCGCGTATGGCTCGGTGCCGCCGTCCTGATCGCCGTTGCCATTGCCGCGGGCTGGATGGGCGAGGTCAGTCTCGGGAATTTTGTCGAGAACTTCTGGCGCTTCCCGGCCTATTTCGTCAGCATCGCACCCAAATTTTCGTTCGCGACCGCATGGAGCGATTTGGCGGACTGGCTGTGGGGATTGCCGCGCTGGGCACGGCTTCTCGGGGATACGTTGCTGATCGCCTATATGGGCACCCTCTCGGGTGCGCTGTGCGGTTTCGCACTTTGCTTCCTCGCCTCGGCCAATCTCGTGAAATCAGGAACGACTGTTTTCGTCACCCGGCGCGTTCTGGAGTTTTTCAGGACCGTGCCGGAGATCGTGTTTGCCCTGATCTTCGTGCTGGCCTTTGGTCTCGGGCCGCTGCCGGGCGTTCTGGCGATTGCAATCCATACCGCCGGAGCGTTGGGCAAGCAATTCGCCGAGGTTGTCGAGAACATCGACAGCAAGCCGGTCGAAGGGGTGGCGGCAAGCGGGGGCAGCTGGGTTCAGGTCGTTCGGTTCGGCGCGTTGCCTCAGGTCCTCTCGAACTTCGTGAGCTATGCCTTGCTCAGGTTCGAGATCAACGTGCGGGGCGCCGCCGTGATGGGCTTCGTCGGCGCCGGCGGGATCGGTCAGGATCTGATCGAGGCGGTTCGCAAGTTCTACTTCACCGACGTCAGCGCCATCCTGCTGCTCATCGTCCTTACCGTCATGTTGATCGACTTCCTGACGGAACGGTTGCGACACCGCCTGCTCGGGCTGGAGGGAAGCACCCGATGAGCTCCTTCAGTTTTGAAAACCGGGCCGGCATTGCCGAACGGTATCCCGACGTCTTCCGGACCGATTGGTGGCAGCGGGGAAGGATCGCAATACTCGTCGGCGGGGCGGTCGGGCTGTTCCTGTTCGGGATCGTCCAGCTCGATATTCCCTTTAATCGGCTCTCCCAGGGCATGGTCAGGCTGGGCGAATTCGTCCAGCTCATGTTGCCGCCCAACCCGGGTTCTTGGGCGGAGGTCCTGAAATATCTGTATGCGCTCGGAGAGACGGTGTCGATCGCGTTTCTCGGCACGCTGGGTGGCGCGCTGCTCGCGCTGCCGGTATCCCTGCTGGCGGCGCGCAACGTGGTTGCAAACCGGATCATCCGCCTATTGACCCGTCGTGGCCTCGATACCATCCGTGGAGTCGATACCTTGATCTGGGCACTGATCTGGGTCGGCGTCGTGGGGCTGGGGCCGTTTGCCGGCATCCTGGCCGTGATCTGCAGCGATTTCGGAACGTTCGGCAAGCTGTTCTCGGAAGCGATCGAGGTCGCCGACAAGAACCCCGCGGAAGGCGTTCGGTCATCGGGCGGCAGCCATCTCCACAGCGTCCGGTTCGGATTGCTGCCGCAGGTATTCCCGGTCTTGCTGAGCCAGGTGCTCTACTATTTCGAGTCGAACACGCGATCGGCGACGATCATCGGAATCGTTGGCGCTGGCGGCATTGGCCTTCAGCTTGCCGAACAGATCCGGGTGCTGGAATGGCAGAAGGTATCGTTTCTGATCCTCCTAATCCTGATAACGGTATCGTCGATCGACTGGATTTCCGGCAAGCTGCGCTTCGCGATCATCGGCAAGCGGACGGTCGCCTAACGTCGTGCTGCAGTCTTATCGTTCCGATTGGATCGGAACGGAGCTCTGATTCTAGTTTTGACGCGTTTTCTCGACGCAAACCGTTTCCACCCCGGATCAAGTCCGAGGGCAGGCTTCGCTGGAAAACGCTCTGATCTAAGCGTTCTCCACCAAGAACTCCACACGTTCTGCCGCAAAGCGCGAGTGCTTCGTCACCAGCGGCTTGCCCATGAGATCATGGTCGGTGGCGTCGACCACCAGGATCGGCCGCCCCAGCGCCAGGTCGAGCCGTGCGGCGTCGGTCGCGTCGACGATCCCTGCGGTGATTCTCGTCGCGCCGCGGCGATAATCGCGGACGCCGAAATGCTCCAGCAGCTTCGTCATCGAGCGCGTTGCTGCGAACACGGCGCCCGCGTCCGGGAACAGCTCAGCCGAGAGCCAGGTGGTGGAAACACAGATTGGCGTACGGTCGGCGAGGCGAATCGCCTCGATCCGCACCAGAGGCGCGCCGGTCTTCAATCCCAGCTCTCGTGCGAGCTCGCGCGTCGCAACGTCATCGGTCGCCTCGATCAGCCGGCCATGCGGTTCGCGGCCATCGGCGCCGACGATCTCGGAGAAGCGCGTGCGCGAGCGCAAGGGATAAGCGAGCTTTTGCGCCTCGACATAGGTTCCGCTGCCGCGCTCGGCGCGCACCAGGCCGCGCTCGGCGAGGGCTGCCAACGCGCGCCGCACGGTGTGGCGGTTGACGCGATAGGTTTCGGCGATCTCCATCTCGCCCGGCAATTTGTCGCCGGCCGCAAAGCGGCCGTCGGCGATGCCGCGCTCGATGCCATCGGCCACGAGGCGCCATAGCGCGACGCCCGAGGAGGCTGTGTCCTGCATGCTCATGTCGCGGGAAACCTACTCCAGAAATCACAGCATTGTCACGAAACAGTCATGGCGCGTCCGTATGAAGTTGTCTATTATCATAGACAACTTCGACGCGGCAAGTTCTGTCAAAAAGCTCGGTGGACCAGGTGACCCAGCACAACGACCAGCAAGCCCAGCGCAAGGCCGCAATGGCGGTGCTGGCGCACGCGGAGGCGGGCGAGATCGCCGCTCGCCTCCGCAACTTGTCTCTCCCGGATCACCACGATCTGCGCACGCCGGAGAACGGCCTCGTCATGCTGCGCGGCCGGGTCGGCGGCGACGGCGCGCCGTTCAATCTCGGCGAAGCCACGGTGTCGCGCGCCGCGGTGCGGCTTGCGAGCGGCGAGGTCGGGTTCGGCTACACGCTCGGCCGCGACGGTGAGAAGGCGCGGCTGATCGCGCTGTGCGATGCGCTGGTGCAGTCCCGCGATTTCGGCGGCGCGGTGGAGCGCGACGTTATCGCGCCGTTGCGCGAGCAGCTTATGGTCAGGCGCAAGCAGGCGGCGGCAGCGGCCGCCGCAACGAAGGTTGATTTCTACACCATGGTGCGCGGTGAGGGGTGAGATCATGACCACGATTGCGGAACTGCCGCCGGGTTTCGCCGACAAGGTGCTGTCGGCGCAATCGACCTTTCGCTCGGTCATGGACGCCATGGCGCGGCCGGGCTCGGTCCAGCGCATCGTGCCGATGGCGGGCGCGCCTGATACGATGATGCGAGGCACCGCCGCGATCGCGCTGACGCTGTTCGACCACGACACGCCGCTCTGGCTCGACGCACGGATGGCGGAAAGCGCGGACGTGACGAAGTGGCTGAAGTTCCACACCGGAGCGCCGGTTGTGCAGGATTCGTCGGTTGCTTCGTTCGCGCTCATCAGTGACGGCGGTGCGCTGCCTTCGCTCGAGCGCTTCGCGCTCGGCACCAGCGAATATCCGGACCGCTCGACCACGGTGATCGTCCAGATCGACAGCCTCGCCGCCGGGCGCAGCTTCGAGCTGCGCGGCCCCGGCATCGACGGGGTCGCCACGCTGCAAGCGTCGATCAAGCCGTTCGACCTGTTCGAGCGCCTGCATATCAACGAGGCGCTGTTTCCGCGCGGCATCGATGTGGTGCTGGTCGCCGATGACGCCGTGGTCGCGATCCCCCGCACCACGCGAATCGTGAGCAAGGGAAGCTAGAAGCATGTATGTCGCAGTCAAAGGCGGCGAACGCGCCATCGAGAACGCCCATCGCCTGCTCGCGCATAAGCGGCGCGGCGACCAGAGCGTTGCGGAAATCTCGCTCGACCAGATCTCGGAGCAGCTCGGCCTTGCCGTCGATCGCGTCATGAGCGAAGGCTCGCTCTATGACCGCGAGCTCGCGGCACTCGCGATCAAGCAGGCGCGCGGTGATTTGATCGAGGCGATCTTCCTGGTTCGCGCCTTCCGCGCCACGCTGCCGCGTTTCGGTGCCAGCGAGCCCGTCGACACCGGCGCGATGCGGGTGCAACGGCGGGTGTCGGCGACCTTCAAGGACATTCCCGGCGGCCAAATCCTGGGTCCGACCTTCGACTACACGCACCGCCTGCTCGATCCATCGCTCGCCCAAGGTTTTGTGCCGGAGAGGCCGGCTGCGGCCGAAGCCTCCACCGCGCCGACGCCGCGCGTGACAGACATTCTCGGCCGCGACGGGCTGATCGAAGCATCGCCGGAAGCCGAGGATGGCGCCAGCGTCGGCGATCTCACCCGCGAGCCGCTGAATTTCCCCGCGGACCGTGATTTGCGCCTGCAAAACCTCGCGCGTGGTGACGAAGGCTTTCTGCTCGCGATGGGCTATTCCACCCAGCGCGGCTACGGCCGCAACCATCCCTTCGTCGGCGAGATCCGTTTCGGCGAGGTCGAGGTCGAATTTGTCGCGGAAGATGTCGGCTTTGCCGTGCCGCTCGGGGCGATCGAGCTGACCGAGTGCCAGATGGTCAACCAGTTCAAGGGCTCCGCGACCGAGGCGCCGTGCTTCACCCGCGGCTATGGCCTCGCCTTCGGCCAGAGCGAGCGCAAAACCATGTCGATGGCGCTGGTCGATCGCGCGCTGCGCGCCCGTGAGCTCGGCGAAGAGGCGCTGGCCCCGGCGCAGGACGAGGAGTTCGTGATGTCGCATTCGGACAACGTCCAGGCGACCGGATTCGTCGAGCATCTGAAGCTGCCGCATTACGTCGATTTCCAGTCCGAGCTCGGCCTCCTGCGCAAACTGCGCAAGGAATTCGCCGATGCCAATGCGCCCGATGCCATGAAGGAGGCCGCGGAATGAACGCGCCCGCCTACAACTTCGCCTATCTCGACGAGCAGACCAAGCGCATGATCCGCCGCGCGATCCTCAAGGCGATCGCCATCCCCGGCTATCAGGTGCCGTTCGCCAGTCGCGAAATGCCGATGCCGTATGGCTGGGGCACCGGCGGCGTGCAGGTCACCGCCGCGATCCTTGGGCCTCAGGACGTGCTGAAGGTGATCGACCAGGGCTCGGACGACACCACCAACGCGATCTCGATCCGCAAATTCTTCGCCAAGACCGCGGGCGTTGCGACCACGACGGCGACGGACGAGGCAACCGTGATCCAGACCCGTCACCGCATCCCCGAGACGGCGCTGAACGAGAACCAGGTGCTGGTCTATCAGGTGCCGATCCCCGAGCCGTTGCGCTTCCTCGAGCCGCGCGAGACCGAGACGCGGCGCATGCACGCGCTCGCCGAATACGGCCTGATGCATGTGAAGCTCTACGAGGACATCGCACGCTTCGGCCACATCGCCACGGCCTATGCCTACCCGGTGAAGGTCAACGCGCGCTATGTGATGGACCCGTCGCCGACGCCGAAATTCGACAATCCCAAGATGGACAATTCCCCGGCGCTGCAATTGTTCGGCGCCGGCCGCGAGAAGCGCATCTACGCCATCCCGCCCTACACCCAGGTGGTGTCGCTCGATTTCGAGGATCACCCGTTCGAGCCCTACCGCTTCAACGCGCCCTGCGCGCTCTGTGGCGCGGAGAATTCCTATCTCGACGAGATCGTGACCGACGACAAGGGCGGGCGCATGTTCGTGTGCTCGGATACCGATTATTGCGAGGGCCGCCAGGCCGCCGGCCATCACGGCAGCCTCAGTGCCGCGCCGTACAAGGATAAGGCGCAGGAGGCCGCGAATGGCTGATCAGAATCTGGTCGAGAACGACGAGCCGCTGCTGGTCGCAAAATCCCTCAGCAAGTCGTTCGGCCGCATCAATGCCTGTCGCGACGTGTCGTTCTCGCTCTATCCCGGCGAGGTGCTGGCGATCGTCGGCGAATCCGGCTCGGGCAAGTCGACGCTGCTGCAAATGCTGTCAGGCCAGCTCGCGCCGAGTGCAGGCCATGTGTCCTATCGGATGCGTGATGGCGTCACCCGCGATCTCACGACGCTCGGCGAGGCCGAGCGCCGCTTCCTGTTCCGCACCGATTGGGGCTTTGTGCATCAAGACCCCGCGCAGGGCCTGCGCATGGCAGTCTCGGCCGGCGCCAATGTCGGCGAGCGGCTGATGGCGGTGGGGTGGAATCACTACGGCCGCATCCGTGAGACCGCGTCGGATTGGCTGACGCGCGTCGAGATCGACGTCGCGCGCATCGACGATGCGCCGCGCACCTATTCCGGCGGCATGCGCCAGCGCCTCCAGATCGCCCGCAACCTCGTTACCGAGCCGCGGCTCGTGTTCATGGACGAGCCGACCGGCGGCCTTGACGTATCGGTGCAGGCGCGCCTGCTCGATCTCTTGCGCAGCCTCGTCGCCGAGCTGAACCTCGCCGTCATCATCGTCACCCACGATCTCGCGGTGGCGCGCCTCTTGTCGCACCGCGTGATGGTGATGAAAGGCGGCCGCGTCATCGAGACCGGTCTCACGGACCAGGTGCTCGACGACCCGCGCGAGCCCTATACCCAGCTCCTCGTCTCCTCGATCCTGCCGCCATGAACTTTACGATATGAGCTTTCCAATGACCGCCATGATCGACATCACTGACGCCGGCAAGACCTTTACGATGCACCTGCAGGGCGGCATCGAGCTGCCTGTCGTGCGTGGCGTGACCTTCCAGGTCAATCCAGGCGAGTGCGTCGTGCTGTCGGGGCCGTCGGGCGCCGGCAAGTCGTCCATCCTGAAGATGATCTTCGGCAATTATCGCTGCGATAGCGGCTGCATCGGCATCCGCCATCGCGGCAAAGTGGTCGATCTTGCCACCGCCGAGCCACGCCAGGTGCTCAACATCCGCCGCTCCACCATCGGCTATGTCAGCCAGTTCCTGCGCGCGGTGCCGCGCGTCGCCACCATCGACGTCGTCGCGGAGCCGCTGATCGCGAATGGCATGAGCCGGGCAGACGCACAGGCGCGCGCCGGCGAGCTGCTGCATCGTCTCAACATCCCCGAACGGCTCTGGCAGCTTCCCCCCGCGACCTTCTCCGGCGGCGAGCAGCAGCGCGTGAACATCGCCCGTGGCTTCATCTCCGACCTGCCGATCCTTCTGCTGGACGAGCCGACCGCCTCGCTCGATGCGGCCAATCGCGCCGTGGTGGTCGAGCTGGTCGCTGAAAAGAAACGTCAGGGCGTCGCCATGGTCGCCATTGTCCATGACGACGAAATCCGTCATTTGATTGCCGACCGCATCGTCGACGTCACCGGCTTTGCCGCCGCGGCCTGAAGGAATGGGGAAATGAAGAAGGAATCCGTGATCGCCAACGCCAGGATCGTGCTGGCTGACCGGGTGATCGAGCAGGGCTGGCTCGCGCTTGCCGACGGCCGCATTGCGGAGATCGGCGAGGGGAGGGCGCCCGCGGGTGCCGAGGATGCCGGCGGCGATCTGATCATGCCCGGCCTGATCGAACTCCACACCGACCATCTCGAGGCGCATTACGTACCGCGGCCAAAAGTGTTCTGGAATCCTGTCGCCGCCGTCATCTCCTATGACGGCCAGCTCGCGACCTCGGGCATCACCACCGTGTTCGATTCGCTCCGGGTCTGGCGCGAGGACGGCGCCGAGGAGGTCGATGGCCGCGCCGGCGTGCTCGCCGCCGCGATCACCACCGCGCGCGAGGCCAACCTGCTGCGCGCCGATCACTTCCTGCATCTGCGCTGCGAGATCCCGATGCCAAGCGTGGTCGAGGAGGCCAAGGAGCTGATCGACCGTCCCGACGTCAAGCTGATGTCGCTGATGGACCACACGCCGGGCCAGCGCCAGTTTCGCGACGAGGTCAAGCTGCGCGACTATTATCGCGGCAAGGGCGGCGGCAAGACCGATGCCGAGCTCGACGAGCTGTTCGCAAAGCGGTTCGAATATCAAAGGCTGTATGCCGCGGCCAACATGCGCGAGATCGTGGCGCTGGCGCATCAGTACAACATTCCGCTGGCGAGCCACGACGACACCACCGAGGAGAACGTCGCGGACGCCGTGCGCGACCGCGTCTCCGTCGCGGAATTCCCGACCACGCTTGAGGCCGCGCGCGGCCTGCACCAGGCCGGCATCGACATCCTGATGGGCGCGCCGAACGTGGTGCGCGGCGGCTCGCACTCCGGCAACATCGCCGCGGTCGATCTCGCCCGCGAGGGCCTGCTCGACATCCTGTCGTCGGACTACATCCCGTCGAGCCTTTTGATGGCCGCGTTGCAATTGCCCGAGCATGTGCCCGCGATCAGCCTTCCGGCCGCGGTCCGCACCGTGACGAAAGCGCCCGCCGAAGCGGTCGGCCTCACCGACCGCGGCGAGGTCGCGACTGGCAAGCGCGCCGATCTGATCCGCGTCCATGTCGCAGGCCACGTTCCCGTGGTCCGCAGCGTCTGGCGCGAAGGACACCGCGTCGCATGAGCGAGATGGCGGCCACGGGCGAAGGCGAGACGGGTGCGATCGGCCCCGGCCGGCTCGTGCTCGTGGTCGGCCCCAGCGGCGCCGGCAAGGATACCTTGCTGCGGCTGGCCCAGGCGGCTTGCAGCGACGATCCCGACATCGTCTTCCCGCGCCGCATCGTGACGCGTGCGTCCTCGGCCGATGAAGACAATATCGCGGTCAGTCCCGACGAATTCCGCCGCGCGTGCGAGCACGGCGACTTTGCCGTGCACTGGGAGGCGCATGGGCATTCCTATGCGCTGCCGCTCGAGATCAACGACGACGTCCGCGCGGGCCGCACCATCGTTGCCAACGTCTCACGCACCGTGATCGCTGCCTTGCGCCGCGCCTATGCCAACGTCGTGGTGGTCGCGATCACGGCGCCGCCGGACGTATTGGCGCAGCGGCTTGCCGCGCGCGCCCGGAAAAGCGATGGCAACATCGCCGAGCGGCTGTCGCGCAGCGTCGATGACGCCTCGGCACACGCCGATGTCACCATCCTCAATGCCGGCAGCGCCGACTATCACAGCCGCCAGCTCGTGCGCGTGATCAGGAATCAAGGCTGGCAAGATTAGTTGCGGGCAATAACACGGAGAGAGTGGAATGACGGTGATTGAAACGGTCGAGCAGCTGGAGGCCATCTACGGCGTCACGAACGATGCCTCGACCGTCAAAGTTGCCGACCACGTCACCCCGCTCTACCGCATCTTCATCGAGAAGGCGCCGTTCGCCGCGCTCGCCACCATCGGGCCCGAAGGCATCGATTGCTCGCCGCGCGGCGATCTGCCCGGCTTTGTCCGCATCCACGACCCCAAGACGCTGATGCTGCCCGACCGCCGTGGCAACAACCGGGTCGATTCCTTGCGCAATATCGTGCGCGACCCGCGCGTGTCGCTGATGTTCCTGATCCCCGGCTCGGGCAATGCGGTGCGGGCCAACGGCCGCGCGCATCTGTCGATCGATCCGGAGCTGCTGGCCTCGTTCAAGGTCGAGGGTAAGGCGCCGCGTAGCGTCATGGTGATGAACGTGGACGAGATCTACTTCCAGTGCGCCCGCGCCATCGTCCGCGCCGATCTCTGGAATCCCGACAAGCGCGTCGATCCGAAGACGCTGCCGACACCGGGGCAGATTCTTGCGGAGATGAGCGACAACAAAGTCGGCGGCGCGGAATACGACCGCATCTGGCCGGAGCGCGCCGCCGCGACGATGTGGTGAGTGAGCCGTCTCTTTCCACGATCGACGGAATCGTAGGGGTGGGCAAAGGCGCATTTGCGCCGTGCCCACGACCTGCCCAACGCGGCGAAGAAATCGTGGGCACGCCTCGCTTTGCCCACCCCACAGACGCCCGCGATGTGGTGCCGACCACTTCTGACCGCGCCAGATGAATCCGCCTGACGCCGCCTGAGCTGATCAGCTCTGGCGGCGCGCCCTGGTGCGCGCCGCCTTCTTCGCGGTGGCGGAGCGCACCTTGGCACCCTTGGTGTGGCTTGCCTTGCGCGCGGCGGCTGAACGGGACGCTGCGGTTCGGCGGCTTGCGGCTCGCTTGGCCTGTTTCGACAGCGCACTGCGCGATGCGGTCGATCGCGGTTCCTTCTTCAGAGCGTTCGTGGCGGCGCGCGATACTTTTGGCCTCCGCTTCGGCGTGCGTTTGCCCTGGCCGACCTCGTAAGCGTACTTGGCACTACGGCGCGTCGACTTCTTAGTGCTTCCCTTGCGCGGTGGCGGCAGATCGACACCGGCGCGACGCGCTTCGGAGAGGCCGATCGCGATGGCCTGCTTGGTCGAGCGTGCGCCGTGCTTGCCTTTCCGGATCCTGTCGATCTCGTCCTTGACGAATTCGCCGGCCTGCGTGCTGGCCGACTTGCCGGCGCGCTTGTCTTGCCTGGCTTTGCGAATGACTTCCTGTCTCGGCATGGTCCAGTTCCCTTCTTGAGTGAGAGGGATGTCTGACCGCAACGCGCAAGACGGAAGATTGATCCGCCTAAAGCATGATCCGGAAAAGTGCGAAGCGGTTTTCCGGAAAGATCATGCGTAGACAACTTTAGTTCCTCAGCGCCGCCAGCAGCTCGTCCGGCCGCTCGGCCATGATCATGTGGCCGGCGCCGGGCACCACGACGGTCTTTGCATGCGGGATCGCCGCGGCGAGCGCCTTGCCGGCCTTCGCCGGCGTCATCATGTCCCGCTCGCCGAGGATGAGCGTCGTCGGCACCTTCACGGTCGCCGCAGCGGCAAGCGCATTCGTATAGGAGTTGCAGGCCGACAGATCCCTGAACAGCACGCCCGGCTCGCATGCCCTGAGCACCGCCTGCGCGCCGCCATGCATCCACAGGCCCGGCGCCAGGCTGCCGCCGAGCTCCGCGTTGAAGCCGAGGCCCCAGATCGAGACCATGTCGTTGGCATCCTGCGAGTTGGCTTCGGCGGCTTTCAACAGATCCGGACCCACCGTCATGGTCGCGGCGGTGCCGATCAGGCTCAGCGCTGACACCTTGTCGGGATGTCGCGCGGCGGTCTCCAGCGAGATCAGCGAGCCCATGGAGTGACCGATCAGATGCGCCTTTGCGGCGCCCGCCGCATCGAGCAGCGCCGCCGTCCAGTCGGCCATCTCGGCGATGCTGCCGAGCGAAGGCCCAGTAGAGCGGCCGTGGCCGGGCAGGTCGGGCGCCAGCACGGCAAAGCCGTGATGGGCGAACCAGCGCGTATGCAACGCCCAGGTCGAATGGTCGAAGCCGGCGCCGTGGATGAAGACGACCGCGGGCAGGGACTTGTCGAAGTCGCGGCCACCGGTTGCGACAAACACATCGGTGCCGTTGACGGAGAGCTTCATGGTGTCAGGCCTTTTGCGAGATGCGCAGCGCTTGGTTGAGGTCGTCGATGATGTCGCTTGCGGTCTCGATGCCGACCGAGAGCCGCACCAGCTCTTCGCCGATGCCGGCCGCCTTGAGCTGCTCGGCATCCATCTGCTGATGCGTGGTCGAGGCCGGATGGATCACCAGCGTCTTGGCGTCGCCGACATTGGCGAGATGGCTGATCATGCGTAAGCTCTCGATGAACTTGCGTCCGGCAGGCCGGCCGCCCTTGATGCCGAAGGAGACGATCGAGCCGGCACCGCGCGGCAGCAGCGTCTTGGCAAGCTGGTAGTCCGTATGATCCTCGAGCGACGGGTGCAGCACCCAGTCCACGGCCTTGTTGGACTTCAGCGCCTCCAGCACCAGATGCGTGTTCTGCATATGCCGGTCCATGCGCACGCCGAGCGTCTCGACGCCCTGGAGCAGCTGGAACGCGTTGGTCGGCGACAGACAGGCGCCGAAATCGCGCAGGCCTTCGGTGCGGGCGCGCATGATGAAGGCGGCGGTGCCG
Organism: Bradyrhizobium sp. JHI2711; assembly: GCF_056156565.1. Lineage (NCBI taxonomy): Bacteria > Pseudomonadati > Pseudomonadota > Alphaproteobacteria > Hyphomicrobiales > Nitrobacteraceae > Bradyrhizobium > Bradyrhizobium sp. JHI2711. The sequence goes on along the minus strand of NZ_JBPZPT010000003.1, from coordinate 610,016 downwards.
AACTGCTCGTCGAAGACGATGCCGTGATAGCCGCCATAGGGCTCGGTCAGCACGCCGAACTTGCCGGAGGAGCGCCAGTCGAAGCGGCCGCCGTCCACGATAGCGCCGCCGATCGCAATGCCGTGGCCGCCGATCCATTTGGTTGCCGAATGCATCACGATGTCGGCGCCGAGCTCGATCGGGCGGCTGAGATAGGGCGTGGCGAAGGTGTTGTCGATCAGAAGCGGAATCTTGGCCTCATGCGCGATCGCCGCAACCTTCGGGATGTCGAGCACCTCGAGGCCGGGGTTGCCGATGGTCTCGCCGATCACGAGCTTCGTGTTCGGTTTGATCGCCGCGCGGAATGCGTCGAGATCGCGTGGTTTCACAAACGTCGTGGTGATGCCGAAGCGGGGCAGCGTGTGCGCCAACAAATTGATGGTGCCGCCATAGAGCGAGCTCGACGCCACGATGTGGTCGCCGGCATTGAGCAGCGTGGCGATGGCGAGGTGCAGCGCCGCCTGGCCGCTCGCCGTGCAGATCGCGCCGACGCCGCCTTCCAGCGCCGCAAGCCGCTCCTCCAGCACGCCGGTGGTCGGATTGGAGATGCGCGTATAGATGTGGCCGGCGCGCTCCAGATTGAACAGCGCGGCGGCGTGATCGGAATCCTGGAACACGTAGGACGTGGTCTGGTAGATCGGCACCGCCCGGGCGCCGGTCGTGGGATCCGGATGCTGGCCCGCATGCAGGCTCAGGGTCTCGAAGGCAGGCGGTTTCGGCGCGGGCATGCGTGGCCTCGTTGATCGGTCGGCGATGGCGGCCGTTGTGCCACAAAACGGAGCGGTACGTCAGCCCATTGACAGCGCTGGGTTTGAAGCGAGCTCCAGCCGCGCCGGCGGTGCGCTCCCTCGCCCCGTTCTTACGGGGAGAGGGTTGGGGTGAGGGGCTCTCTCCACGAAGATGGTGGCAGCTGGACTCGCGGAGGCTCCCCCTCACCCGGAATTTGCTGCGCAAATTCCGGCCTCTCCCCGCAAGCGGGGAGAGGCGAAGAGGCGCCGTCCGCGCTTCACCCCCCGATCGCCTGCTCGATCATCCGCGCCTCCCGCAGCAGGATCTCCGCGACCTCCTGCTCGCGCCTTGGCCCGAGCCTCGTGCGAACGGCGGAGACCGTCATCGCTGCAGCCGGTTGCCCGTCCGGCGTCTTGATCCAGGTCGAGATCGATTTCGTCCCCTGCACCAGTCCGATCTCTCTCATGCCATATCCCAGCCGCCTGGCGGCGGTGACCTCGCCGAGCACGGTCGCGACGTCGGTCCGGTAGGCCTCGAACCGCTTCTCGTTCGCCGCGACGATCTTTCGCGCCTCCTGCGCCGGCATTGCGGCGAGAATGGCAACGCCGGCGCTGGAGACGCCGAGCGGCCGGCGCGCGCCGACCTCGATCGACAGCACCTGGATCGGGTAGACGCCGATCCGGCGATCGACGCAGAGCGTGTCGTTGCCGGTGCGCACCGTCAGGAACAGCGTGTCGCCGATCGCGGCGGACGCGCGCTGCAGCGACGGATTTGCGGCGACCAAGAGCCGCGATGGCCGCGGACGCGCCAGCGCCAGTTCCGGTACCTGGTTGCCGATCGCGTAGCGGCCGCTCCGGCCGTGCCGCTCGACGATGCCTTCCTCGATCAGCACGTGGACGATGCGATGCACGGTGGGGCGGGTGAGCCCGGTCGTGCGGACCACATCGGCCAATGGCACACCGTCCTCGCGCCCTGCGGCCAGGATGCGCAGCACCGCGAGCGCGCGCCGGATCGCCTGCGCGCCATGTCGCGGCTCCACGGCGCTGCGGGTGGATTTCGTTGCGCGTCGTTTGTCCATAATATGGACAAGAACGCCACAATTCGCTCGACAGGGCAAGCGCGCATCTGGAGATTGCGCTCCGATCGGGATGCCATGCACGAAAGTCTGCGCCCGATATGGAATTGGAAGCGCCGCCGGGAGGTTAACATGAGATTAATCTGGATTGCCATCGCTGCAGCAGCCGCAATGTTGGCGGGACCCGCCTCCGGCCAGCAATGGCCGGCGCGCAACGTCAAGCTGATCGTGCCCTATCCCGCCGGCGGCAATGTCGACAGCGCCGCGCGCATCGTCGCCGACAAGCTCCAGGAAAAGCTCGGCCAACCCTTCGTCATCGAGAACAAGGCCGGCGCCGGCGGCATGATCGCGGGCGAAGCCTTCGCGAAATCGGCGCCCGACGGCTACACGCTGTTCGTCGGCGCCAACGGCCCGGTGCTGTTCGCGACCGAGATCAACAAGCGCGACGCCTACAATTGGAAGAAGGACTTTCTCCCGATCTCGACGATCTCGATGACGCCGCTGGTGCTCGAGGTTCATCCCTCGGTGCAGGCGACCACGCTCAAGGAGTTTCTCGACCTCGCCAAGCGCGAGCCCGGCAAGCTGACCATGGCCTCGCCCGGTCCCGGCACCACCAACCATCTGCTCAGCGAGCTGATGCAGTCGAATCTCGGCCTGCAATGGGTCACGGCGCATTACCGCGGCAATGCGCCGGCCATCAACGATCTCCTGGGCGGTCAGGTGCAGTTCGCCTTCGACCAGCTCACGGTCAGCCTCCAGCACATCAAGGCCGGCCTGTTCCGCGCGCTCGCCGTCACCTCACCGCATCGATTGAAATCGCTGCCCGACGTGCCGACCTTCGCCGAGCTCGGCTACAAGGACTTCGACGGCCAGACCTTCACCGGCCTGTTCGCGCCCGCTGGCACGCCTGCGCCCATCGTCGAGAAGCTGCACGAGACGCTGGTCGCGATCCTCAAGGACCCTGCCATTGCGGACAAGTTCGAGAAGCTCGGCGGCGAAGCCACGCCGATGACGCCGGCCGAGTTCAAGGCTTATCTCGAGCGCGAGGACGCCAAGTGGATTCCGGTGGTGCGCAAGGCCAATATCAGGGCGGATTGATCGATGCGGATCGATCCGACCGAGCTCGGCGCCGAGCGCATCTACCGCCTGATGACCGGCATCGTGGTGCCGCGCCCGATCGCCTGGGTGACGAGCCTGTCAGCTACGGGCGTGCTCAATCTCGCTCCGTTCAGCGCCTTCACCTTCGTCTCGCAGAAGCCGCCGATGCTCGCCATCAGCGTCGGCCGCAAGGGCGCTGACTACAAGGACACCGCGCACAACATCCTCGACACCGAGGAATATGTGATCCACATCGCGGATACGCCGCTGATGAATGCCGTGCACGACTCATCGGTCGAGCATCCGCCTGAAATCAGCGAGGTGGAGCATCTCGGCCTGGAGACGCTCGCGAGCGAGCGCATCAAGGTGCCGCGGCTCGCTGCCGCCCCGGTCGCGATGGAGTGCCGCTTCCGGCAGTGCCTCGAATTCGGTGACGCCAAGAGCCGGCTCATCGTCGGCGAGGTCGTGCTGTTCCATTTGCGCGACGGTCTCGTCAACGACGGCAAGGTCGAGACCAGGGCGCTCGATCCGATCGCGCGCATCGGCGGCCCGCGCTACGCCCGCCTCGGCGAGATCGTGACGCTGGGCAGCGTCTTCCAGACTCCCAAGTCGAAAGACTGAGCGCGCGGGCCTCATCGCCGGCCGCCGCCCCAAGATCATCGGAGGAATACAATGCGACTGCTGAGCTATCTCCTGGACGGCGAGGCGCGCTACGGCGCGGCCGTGGACGGCGGCGTGGTCGATCTGACCAGGCGCATCGGCCGCGACTATTCGGACGTGAAGGCGCTGATCGCGGCCAACGCACTCGCCGATGCGCAGGAGGCCGTCGCGGGGCAAAAGCCGGATCATGCGCTGGACAAGCTCGTCCTGTTGCCGCCGGTGCTGGCGCCGGAGAAGCTCTGGTGCATCGGCGTCAATTACGCCGAGCGCAATGCGGAGTATAAAGACGATTCCGACCTGCCCAAATATCCCAGCCTGTTCGTGCGCAGCATGTCCTCGATGACGGGCTCCGGCCAGCCGATCGAGAAGCCGAAGGTTTCGGACCAGCTCGACTATGAAGGCGAGCTCGTCATCGTGGTCGGGCAGGGCGGCCGCCACATTCCGCGCGAAAAAGCGTGGTCGCACATCTTCGGCATGACACTGTGCAATGAGGGCACGATCCGCGACTGGCTGCGCCACGGCAAGTTCAACGTCACGCAGGGCAAGAATTTTGATCGCTCCGGCAGCATCGGCCCGTGGATCGTGACGTCTGACGAGCTCGACCCGCGCGGGCCTCACGACATCGTCACACGCGTGAACGGCGAAGTGCGGCAGCAGGACACCACCGAGCGGTTGATGTTCCCGTTCGACTTCCTGATCTCCTATCTCTCGACCTTCGCCACCCTCAAGCCCGGCGACATGATTGTGACAGGCACGCCGACCGGCGCGGGTGCGCGGTTCGATCCGCCACGCTGGCTCAGGGACGGCGACGTCGTCGAGGTCGAGTCCAGCGGCATCGGCGTGCTGCGCAACACCGTGGCGGCGGAGCAGTAAAACGATGCTGGATTCCGCCACGATCGAACGCCTCGCCGCCCGGCTCGATGAAGCCGAGCGAACCAAGACGCTGATCCCGATGTTCACCAAGGACTATCCGGAGTTCAGCATCGAGGATGCCTACGCGGTCCAGCGCGCCTGGACGAAACTCCAGCTCGGCCGCGGCCGAATCATCAAGGGCCACAAAATCGGTCTGACCTCGAAGGCGATGCAGAACGCGGTCGGCATCAACGAGCCCGATTACGGCGTGCTGTTCGCCGACATGTTTTACCCCGATGCCACGCCTGTTCCGTTCGACCGCTTCCACGCGCCGCGCATCGAGGTCGAGCTCGCCTTCGTGCTGAAGGCGCCGCTGCGCGGGCCCGATTGCACCATTTTCGACGTGCTCAACGCCACCGACTACGTCACGCCTGCGCTGGAGATTCTGGAGACGCGCATGCACCGCGTCGACCCCGAGACGGGCAGGACCCGCAAGGTGATGGACACGATCTCGGACAACGCGGCCAATGCCGCGCTGGTGCTCGGCGGCCGGCCGATCCGCCCGATGGATGCGGACCTGCGCTGGATCGGCGCATTGCTGTTCCGCAACGGCGAGGTCGAGGAAACCGGCCTTGCCGCCGGCGTGCTCAATCACCCCGCCAACGGCATCGCCTGGCTCGCCAACCGCCTCGCACCGCATGACGAGCATCTCAAAGCCGGCGAGGTCGTGCTGGCGGGATCGTTCACGCGTCCCGTCGACATCCGCCGCGGCGACACCTTCCATGCCGATTACGGCGCCTTCGGCTCGGTGTCATGCCAGTTCGTCTGAAGCAATAACAAGCAGGGAGCGCACCATGAGTGGTCAAACGCGGCGCAGGAGCATCCACATCGGCGGCTTCAAGCACGTCAACCCGATTCCGAACGCCTGCCGCATCGGCAATCTCGTGATGTCCGGCGTCATCCTCGGCCGCGATCCCGCGACCAATGCGATGCCCGAAAGCCTGGATGCCCAATGCGCCAACATGTTCGCGCATATGAAGGCGACGGTGGAGGCCGCCGGCGGCTCGACCTCCGACATCATCAAGATGACGGTGTGGCTGAAGGACCGCTCGCAGCGCGGCCCTGTGAATGTCGAGTGGTTGAAGATGTTTCCGGACGAGCATTCGCGCCCCGCGCGCCACGCGCTGCCGATGGACAACATGGATGGCGGCGCCCTGGTCCAATGCGATTTCACCGCTGTGATCGACTGAGGGAGCGCTTGCATGCCGACCTATCTGCCGTTCGACCCCAACCCGCGCCGCCCGATCAAGGCGCCGCCGCCAAAGACCATCGACAGCCAGTTCCACGTGCTGGGGCCGATCGACAAATATCCGGAGCGTCCCGGCGCCGCCTATCGGATGCCGACCGCGACCTGGGAAGCGGCGCTGCGCATGCACAAGACGCTCGGCATCGAGCGCGGCATCATCGTGCAGACCACGACCTACGGCGCGGATCATGCCGTCGTGCTCGACGGCCTTGCCGCGATGGGCCCGAACTATCGCGGCTGCGCCAATGCGCTGGTGTTCGCGGAAGCCAGCGACGCCTATCTCGCAAAACTGCATGATGCCGGCGTGCGCGGCGCGCGCTTCAGCTTCCGCCAGGAGCTCGGCGCCGTGCTGTCGGACGCCGATTTCGCCCGCGCCATCGCCCGCATCCGCGAGCTCGGCTGGTACGTCAAGATCCAGCCGGAGAAGGACGGCATCGTCTCGAGCGTCGCCAAATACGAGAACCTCGACGTGCCCGTGCTGATCGACCACATGGCGCGGCCTGACCCCGAGGCCGGCAGGAACGATCCGAATCTGCGCAAGATGCTGGAGCTGCTCGCCAAGGGCAATTTCTGGGTCATGCTCTCGCTCGGCGAGAAGACCTCGAAGACCGGCGCGCCTTACGACGACGTGATCCCGATCGCGCGCGCCTATATCGAGGCCGCTCCCGACCGCTGCGTCTGGGCCAGCGACTGGCCGCATCCGGTCTCGGTGAAGCAGCCGCCGAACGATGCCGATCTGTTAGAGCTGATGTACCGTTACGCGCCCGACCAGGCGGAGCTGGAGAAGATCCTGGTGCACAATCCGGCCAAGCTGTTCGGCTTTGCGGATTAGGGCATGAGAGGATTGGGCTGAGCAGCTCGCCACGCGCGCGGTGCGCTCCCTCTCCCGCGTGCGGGAGAGGGTCGGGGTGAGGACTCTTTCCTCTAGGGGATTGTCCCATTGCGGAGACACCCTCTCCCCAACCCTCCCCCGCAAGCGGGGGAGGGAGCGCACCTTCATCGCCGCGACAATCGGGCCCTCACCCCACCGGCTGCTTCGCGAGCCTATCCCGCACCTCCGCTGCGATCTCGAACGAGCGCAGCCGTGCCGTGTGGTCGTAGATCTGCCCCGTCGTCATCAATTCGTCCGCGCCGGTTTCAGTGATCAGCGCCTTCAGCTTCGCTTCGACCACATCGGGCGACCCGACCGCTGAGCATGACAGCGCTTGCGCAACGCCGGCCTTCTCCGCCGGCGACCACAACGCGTCCATGTCCTCCACCGGCGGCGGCAGCGGCCCCGGCGTGCCGCGGCGCAGGTTGATGAATTGCTGCTGCAGCGAGGAGAACATCCGCTGTGCCTCTTCATCGCTGTCGGCCGCGAACACGTTGACGCCGATCATCGCATAGGGCTTGTCGAGCTGCGCCGAGGGCTCGAAGCGCGCACGATATTCGCGCAGCGCCGGCATCATCATCTGCGGTGCGAAATGCGAGGCGAACGCGAAGGGCAGGCCGAGCATTGCCGCCAGCTGCGCGCCAAAGGTGCTCGATCCCAAGATCCACAACGGTACCTTGGTCCCCATGCCGGGCACGGCGCGGATCGCCTGGTTCGGCTGCACGTCGCCGAGCAGCGCCTGCAGCTCCAGCACGTCATGCGGAAAATTTTCGGACGTCGTGGCAAGGTCGCGCCGCAATGCCCGCGCGGTGAACTGGTCGGTGCCCGGCGCTCGGCCGAGCCCGAGATCGATCCGCCCGGGATAGAGCGATTCCAGCGTGCCGAACTGCTCGGCGATGACGAGCGGCGAGTGGTTCGGCAGCATGATCCCGCCGGAGCCGACGCGGATCGTTTTCGTTCCGCCCGCGATGTGGCCGATCACTACCGACGTCGCCGCGCTCGCGATGCCGGTCATGTTGTGATGCTCGGCCAGCCAGAACCGCTTGAAGCCCCACGTCTCGGCATGCCGGGCCAGATCGAGCGAATTGCGGAACGCCTGCGACGCGTCGCCGCCCTGGCAGATGGGGGCGAGGTCGAGCACGGAGAAGGGGATCATGGGAGGGCTGCCGGTGTGGAGGGGCCGCGTGACGGTGCGCGCTTGCAGGACACACATGTAGTGGCAGCGCGCCGAATAGGTAGAGCACTTGCGGGCCCCTCTTGTCAGCTCATCTGAGAGATGCACGCCGCGAAGACGGCCGTTCACAACACTGTTATTGCAGGCCCTGGCGCCCCTCGCGCCAACTGGGCGTTTTACACCTGGTATTGTAGCTTGCGGGAAGCAGCTGCGCTGCTGCCAGGAGGAACTGACATGACCACGGTCGTCTTCACCCGCCGCAACCTCCTCGCTGCCGGCGGCTCCGTCCTCGCAACGGGCCTTCTGGCAACCGGCGCTTCCGGCGTCCTGCTGCCCGCCCGTGCGAGCGGCCTCGCACCGACCGAGTCGATGTCGGGCGGCGCGAACAATTACCGCAAGGGCGCGGCGATCGTGGAGCGGATCGGCAAGGGCGGTTTCTGGATGAGCGGCACCGTGCGCCGCGCCGGCGACGGGGCTCCGCTGGCCGGGCAGCGCATCCAGATCTGGGCGCACACCGTCGAAGGGCGGGAGCACGAGCCGCAGAGCCACGGCGCAACGCTCACCGACAAGGACGGCAGGTTCCGGCTGGAGATGCCGCAGATCATTCCGATCTTCGGCCAGCCGCACGGCCACCTCGCCTATGACAGCGGCGAGTTCAAGACCGTCTTCCTGCGGCCGGTGATGCGGAGCGCCAAGGAGACCAGCCTGGAGGCGCACTTCGTGCTGCAGCCGGCTTGAACCCGACTTGCAGATGACGCGATGGAGATCGGCCCGGGCGCCCCTGATCTGGGGCGCCCTTGGCTTGGCGATCGGCGTGCCGGTTGCGCTTGCTGCGGCCAGCGAGCAGCTGGCATGGCGCGATCCTGTCTACATTATCGCCGGCTTCGCCGGGATCATCGCCCTCGGTCTCGTGCTCGTGCAGCCCTTGCTGATCGGCGGCTACCTGCCGCGATTGTCGGCCTATCGCGGCAGGCGCGCCCATCACTGGATCGGCGGCGCGCTTGCTCTCGCGATTCTGATCCACGTCGCCGGCCTCTGGATCACCAGCCCGCCCGACATGGTGGACGCACTGACCTTCTCATCGCCGACGCCGTTCTCTCCCTTCGGCGTGACCGCGATGTGGGCCATCTTCGCGGTTGCATTCCTGGCTTTGTTGCGAAGGCGGTTGGGATTGCGCCCGCGAACCTGGCGCATTATCCATATTCCCCTCGCCATCGTCATCGTCGCAGGCAGCGTGGTCCATTGCCTGCTGATCGAGGGGACGATGGAGACGATCTCCAAGGTGGCACTCTGTGCGCTCGTCCTCGCGGCGGCCGTGAAAGTCATGATTGACCTGCAGGTGTGGCGGAAGCGACAGGCGCCGCGCGGGGAGAATGTCGCACGGCAATAATCCGGCGGATCTGGTCAGCTCCAGGACTTCCCCAGGGGGCTATCGCATTTGGGAGTTTTCCCCGCGGCCATCCTTCGAGACGCCCGCTTTGGGCGGGCTCCTCAGGATGAGGGTGGAGTGCGCGGCAGCAAATTTCAACGAGCACTGATGCTGATTAGCCTCATCCTGAGGAGGCGCGTCAGCGCCGTCTCGAAGGACGAGGCGTGCGCGCTGGCCGCTGGTACGAGTCATCTGCGATAACCTGGGGACTTCCCCAGTCCCATCTCTTGTGCGCAGAATGGCGCGCGCCAAGCATCGTCATCGAGCCGGGAGGATCTCGACATGGCAGAGCAGACCATTCGCTTCGACGATGGTGCCGCCTACGAGCAGATGATGGGAATCTGGAGCCGGTTCGCCGGCGAGATATTCCTTGATTGGCTGGCACCTCCTGCAGGCTTGCGCTGGATCGATATCGGCTGCGGCAACGGCGCCTTCACTGAACTCCTGGTCGAGCGCTGCAGCCCCGCCGAGGTCCAGGGCATTGACCCCTCGGCAGAGCAGCTCGCTTTTGCGCGCACACGACCTGCGGCGCGCGTGGCAAAGTTTCACCAGGGCGATGCGATGGCACTTCCTTTCGCCGACGCCAGCTTCGACGCGGCCGTGATGGCGTTGGTTCTGGTGTTCGTTCCGGACCCCGCGAGGGGCGTCAGCGAAATGGTGCGGGTCGTTGTCCCCGGCGGTGCGGTCATGACGTATATGTGGGACATGTTGGGCGGCGGCTTTCCGCTCGACCCGATCTACGACGAGATGAAGGCGATGGGCATTCCGGCAACGCGCCCGCCGCGGATGGACGCCTCTCGCATGGAAGCGTTGCGGGACCTGTGGCGAGGAGCAGGTCTCGAGGACGTGCAAACGCGAGAGATTACGGTGCAACGGACGTTCTCAGGTTTCGATGACTTCTGGGCAATCAGTCTGAAGTCCCCCGCGCTCCGGCCTTCCGTTGCCGCCATGAGGCCCGCGGACGTCGAGACCCTCATCGCGCGGGTGCGTGCGGGCCTGCCGGCGCATGCGGACGGCCGCATCACCTGCACTGCGCGCGCGCACGCGATCACGGGGCGCCGGCCCAAATAGCTCGCACTGTGCGGCCCGTAGGATGGATAGAGCACTTGCGAAACCCATCATCTTCGCCACCGCACGAGTCTGATGGGTTTCGCTGCGCGCGGCAGTGGTCCAGAGTCGAGAGGTGAAATCTCTCGCCGCGTCATTGCGAGGAGCCCTTGCGACGAAGCAATCCAGACTGTTTCCGCGGACACATTCCTGGATTGCTTCGCTACGCTCGCAATGACGGAACCTGGCTGCACCGCTTAGCTTGCCGCAGCCTTCGACCGGGCGTAACCTCGCGCAATGCTCGTCACGTCCCCCGATCTGAAAGCGTTCCTGCTGGCGACGCCGTTCTTCGGCGGGCTTTCGGAGGCAGGCCTCGACCTCTTGATCTCGATGCTGGTCGAGCGCCGCTTCGAGGCCGACGCGACCGTTGTGGCCGAGGGCGAGCCGGGACGTTCGATGTTCATCGTCAAGTCCGGCCGGCTGGCGGTGAGCAAACGCACGCATGCGGGCAGGGTCATCCCGATATCGCGTTTGGAGCCTGGCGATTTCTTCGGCGAGATGACGCTGATCGAAATGCAGAACCGCTCCGCCACTGTTATCGCGGAGGCGCCGACCGTGCTGTACGAGCTGACGGCCCAAAAGCTCTATGCCTGCTACAAGGCCGACATCCACGCCTACGTGATCGTTCTGCAGAACATCAATCGCGAGCTATGCCGGCGGTTGCGCCGTTCGGACGACCGCTTCGCAGCACTGCAAATGAATGGCGACCATTGATGGTGCGCAGTGCGTAGGATGGGTAGAGCCCTTGCGAAACCCATCATGTTTCGTGGCTCGACAAGGAGCAGATGGGTTTCGCTTCGCTCTACCCATCCTACGGGCTACTGAGATCCTCGACGCGCATCACGACTTGTCGTGCGCGTACTTCTCCAGGACCAGCCGATTATACTCGTCCCTGACGGCTCTGCGGGAAACATGTCCCTTCCGGTCCTTGGCGATTTTCAAAAGATCAGGATCGGTCGGTGCTTTTGATTTCCGCCGAAATCTCGCAAGAAGAGGAATCGTCGGCTCCGACATCCTTCCAAACAGGCGGTCGAACCATCCCATCGTGTCCTCCCGGACAGGTCGCGAGCGAAAAGACTAGCACCATGAAATGAGGGGTCAACGTGCCGTGTGGCCGCAACCTTTCGAAGAGGCGCAACCGGAAGGACACCGATCGCAACGCTTCTGGCCCGTCGGGCAAAACACCGCCTCTCCCGCGCAGCCCCCGTCAATCCCTTCCCGCAATATATTCCACTTTACCGAAATTCGGAATTGCAGTATCCATCGCTCATCCCGGCCCAGGGAGAGGGGCGATCGTACGTCGTCACGAACGAGGGCCAGGGTGCGGTGGACGCGGCTGCGTCGGGCACGCGGGGCGGGACCAGGGCGAGATGAACCTCGTGAGGTCTCACAGCGTGCGGAACGGACGGCGCCAACATCCGGCGAAGCCTCTTGGCGGAGCCGGAAGCTGCGTACGGCAAAACCGTGTGGTCCTGACCGTCGTTGCTACGGTCAAGCCTTGCGGAGATGCATCTGGGCTCAACCGGGCCTTGAGGCATCGTCAATTCGCGAGGTGATGGAGGCCAGAAGGAACTCGGCTCCGGGGAGAGCAGGCATAAGCCGTCAAACCACTGCGCAGGGAAGGCCGTGTGTTGGGCTTCACCTGTATGCCGCTGTGCAGTTTTCTGCGTGTGCTGTCGCACAGCGGACCGTGGGTGCCAGCCGGCACCCGGCCTTCCCTGCGCCCTCTTCATAGAAGAGGGACAAGGAAACGAGCAAAACTCGGGCGTTTCGGGCCGCGAGAATGCCAAGCCATGTGTGGAAGACTGACGAAACGACCGAACTTGCTCTTCTCGCCCGTGAGGATCAGCGGCGCGCGGCGATCGCCGTCAGCTCCAGCTTGACGCCCGGGCCGAGATCCGCAACGCCGATCGCGGCACGCGCCGGCAGATGCTCCGCGGTGAAATAGCGCTTCCACACCTGGTTGAACGCGGCCTTCTCAGTGAGGTCGGCCACGAAGATCGTCACCTGCAGAACGCAGGACAGATCGGAGCCGGCCCCCTCGAGCAGGGTCTTCAACTGGCGCAGCACATCCTCGGCCTGGCCGGCCATGTCGAGCCCGGCATCTTCAGGGACGATGCCGCCGAGATAGAGCACGCCATTATGCTCGACGATCTCGTGGAGCAGTCCTTCATAGGGCAGGGAGCGTGTGATCACGATCGCATCCATGGGTGTTGCGGGCGCGCTGGCCAGGCACAAGGCTTGGTTCAACAAGGCTTGGTTCAACAAGGCTTGGTTCAACACGGCTCGCGTCGGTGAGGAAAGCTGGTGCTGCCAGACAGGATTGAACTGTCGACCTCTCCATTACCAATGGAGTGCTCTACCACTGAGCTACGGCAGCATGTGCTGGGACAAGAATCGGCCGCCCGAGGGGCCTACCAAGCGGGCCGATATCTGCCACAAGCCCCCCTCCTGCGCAAGCTTGCTAGCCCCGCCAAAACGAGAAAATCGGGCCGATATCGGCGCCAAAATGCCCGTTTTCGTCCGGACTGACCGCCTTCATGCCGATTCGGGGTCTGATATCCCTGCCCAACTGGTCAGTTGGCCGGGGAGCCGGATTCGATCCATCTCGCGTTTCGCAAGGGTCCTATCGCCTCACCCTCTTGAGCTGCCACACTTCGATGGCATCCTGTGGCCGGTTGCTGTGATGGAGCCGCGATGGGCGACGAGACTGACAAGAGCGCGAGGCAGCCGAGGGCGTCCCGGGACGACCGGCTGAAATCGGCGCTGCGCGAAAACCTGAAGCGGCGGAAGTTGCAGGCGCGCGAACGCGCCGCAAGCACCGACCCCTCGCAGAACGACGATGGTTCCCTAAATGAGGGGGCCGCCGGCAAGACCTCTCGTTGAACGCCGGCGGCTGGAAATTTGGAGTGCAAGCAGTGGCCATGGGGCAGGACGAAACACAACGAACCGATCGTGATGCGCAGCTGTTGCGGTTCACCCGCCCCGAGCAGACCTTTCCGGCGCTGACGCCCGCCGAGATCGAACGGATCAGGCACTTCGGCGAAATCCGCACCTACGCGGACGGCGAGTTGCTGTTCGAGACCGGCAAGCCCGGGCCCGGCATGTTCGTGGTGCTGGCGGGCCACGTCGCCATCACCCAGCGCGACGGTCTCGGCCACGTCACGCCCGTGATCGATCAGGGGCCGGGGCAATTCCTGGCCGAGCTCGGCCAGCTCTCGGGCAGGCCGGCGCTGGTCGACGGCCGCGCCGAAGGCAATGTCGAGGTGCTGCTCGTCCCGCCGGACCGGCTGCGCGCGCTGCTGGTGGCCGAAGCCGAGCTTGGCGAGCGCATCATGCGCGCGCTGATCCTGCGCCGGGTCAATCTGATCCAGGGCGGCATCGGCGGCCCCGTGCTGATCGGGCCCTCGAACTCCGCGGGCGTGGTGCGCCTGCAGGGCTTTCTCACCCGCAATGGCCAGCCGCATCATCTGCTCGATCCCGAGAGCGAGCATGACGCCGCCGAACTGATCGCGCGCTATTCGCCGAAGCCGGAGGATTGGCCGCTCGTCGTCACGGCCGGCGGCACGGTGCTGCGCAATCCCAGCGAGACCGAGCTCGGCCGCGCCATCGGCATGATCGGCGGGGCCAAGGACAACCGCATCTACGATGTCGCCATCGTCGGCTGCGGGCCGGCGGGGCTCGCGACCGCGGTCTATGCGGCGTCCGAAGGTCTCTCGGTCGCGGTCGTCGACACCCGCGCCTTCGGCGGCCAAGCCGGTGCCAGCGCGCGCATCGAGAACTATCTGGGCTTCCCGACCGGCATCTCCGGCCAGGCGCTGGCGGGCCGCGCCTTCACCCAGGCGCAGAAGTTCGGCGCCGACATCATGATTCCGATGTCGGTGAGCTCGCTGGATTGCTCGCGCGTCAACGGCACCTTCGCGCTGGCGCTGGATTGCGGTGAAACCTTGCGCTCCCGTTCGGTGGTGGTCGCCAGCGGCGCGCGCTATCGCCGTCCCGATATTGCCAACCTCGAGAAGTTCGAGGGCCGCGGCGTCTGGTACTGGGCATCGCCCGTGGAGGCGCGGCTCTGCGCCGGCGAGGAGGTGGCTCTGGTCGGCGCCGGCAATTCGGCCGGCCAAGCGGCCGTGTTCCTGTCGGGCCATGCCAAACGCGTGCTGATGATCATCCGCGGCGGCGGCCTTGGCGCCAGCATGTCGCGCTATCTCATCGAGCGCATCGAAGCGACCCCGAACATCGAACTGATGTTCAACACCGAGATCACCGCGCTCGAGGGCGACGAGGCCTCGCTGCTGCGGCGCATCCGCTGGAAGAGCCGGCTGTCGGATGACGAGGATTCCGCCGACATCCGCAATCTCTTCCTGTTCGTCGGCGCCGATCCCGCCACGTCCTGGCTCGACGGTTGCGGCGTGACGCTCGATCGCGGCGGCTTCGTCGTCACGGGCGCGCAGTCGGAGCAGAACCAGGGCAAGCTGGTGGCGCCGCTGGAGACCTCCGTGCCCGGCGTCTACGCCGTCGGCGACGTCCGCTCCGGCTCGGTCAAGCGCGTCGGCGGCGCCATCGGCGAGGGCGCGCAGGTCGTTGCCTCCCTGCATGGCTATCTCGGCGACGCCGCAAAACCGGCGCTTTAGTCAAGGACAAGGCAAGGCAATGGCAAGCCAAATCCGGCTTGTCATCTTGCTGCGCAATGCGTGACTATCCCCTCGTCGCGAGGCAAATCGCGCGCGGAAAAAACAACGATTCAACGGGAGGACCAAATGGCTGAAGTCGTCGTGCTCTACAAGACACCCAAGGATGCTGCCGCCTTCGACAAGTACTATGCCGAGACGCACATTCCACTCGCCAAGAAACTTCCCGGCCTGAAGAACTACGCCGTCAGCAAAGGGCCGGTCGCATCTCCCGCAGGCCCTTCCGGAATCCATCTCGTCGCCATCCTCACCTTCGACAGCGTGGCCGACGTTCAGGCCGCCTTTGCCAGCCCGGAAGGCAAGGCGACCGGCGCCGACGTGCCGAAATTCGCCAGCGGCGGTGCCGACATCCTGATCTTCGATACCAAGAACGTGTGAGTTCGATTCAACTTTCGTCGAAAGCCTGCCGTCGTTTGTGACAGCGCTGCAAAAAGTTCAGCCATGCGTTTTTCGATTTCGCACGATGACGCATGGCTGCGCTCATGCATGTGACGACAACGCAGGTGGTAATCCGATGAGGACCGTAATACTATTCTCGTCACCTCAACGCCGAGAGTAGGAGAGATGTCATGGTGCTTGGCCTAAGCCTGCCCGCCCTTACGCTGATCCATGTCATCATCAGCCTGATTGCCATCGTCGCCGGGCTTGTCGTGATGTTCGGCCTGCTTGGCTCGAAGTCGATGCCGGGCCTGACTGCGATCTTCCTGCTGTTCACCATTCTCACCAGCGCGACTGGTTTCCTGTTTCCATTCAAGGAGCTGCTGCCCTCGCACATCATCGGCATCATCTCGCTGGTGCTGCTCGCGATCGCCTGTTTCGCGCTCTACGGCATGAAGCTCGGCGGCGTCTGGCGCCCGGTCTACATCGTCACCGCGATGATCTCGCTCTATTTCAACGTCTTCGTGCTGGTGATCCAGTCGTTCCTCAAGGTGCCCGCACTTGCCGCGCTCGCGCCCGCCGTGCCCCCGGCGCCGCCATCGGGGCCGGTCTTCGCCGTGGTGCAGGGCATCGTGCTGGTGTTCTTCGTCGTGCTGACCATCGGCGCCTGGCGCCGCTACAAGCCCCTGGCGTTTGCCTGATTGGCCCCTCTCGTCATTCCGGCCATCGCACAGCGATAAACTCTGGTGCGCAATCGCGCACCTGAGAATCCCGATTTAACAATCTCCAGATTCCGGGTTCGCGCTGACGCGCGTCCCGGAATGACGTCTCTCATTGAAAGGAGCCCCACCATGCCCACCATCACCACCAAAGACGGCGTCGAGATCTTCTACAAGGACTGGGGCTCGGGCCAGCCGATCGTGTTCAGCCATGGCTGGCCGCTGTCCTCGGACGATTGGGACGCGCAGATGATGTACTTCGTCACGCGCGGCTATCGCGTCATCGCCCATGACCGCCGCGGCCACGGCCGCTCGGCGCAGGTCGCCGACGGCCACGACATGGATCATTATGCCGACGATCTCGCCGCGCTCACCGCGCATCTCGACCTCAAGAACGCCCTCCATGTCGGCCATTCCACCGGCGGCGGCGAGGTCGTGCACTACATCGCCCGTCACGGCGAGAGCCGCGTCGCGAAGGCCGCGATCCTCTCCGCGGTGCCGCCGCTGATGGTGCAGACCGCAGCCAATCCCGGAGGCCTGCCGAAGAGCGTGTTCGACGATTTCCAGGCCCAGCTTGCCGCCGGCCGCTCGGCCTTCTACCGCGACATCGCCGCCGGCCCGTTCTACGGCTACAACCGCCCCGGCGCAAAACCGCTGGAAGCGGTGATCGAGAACTGGTGGCGCCAGGGCATGATGGGTGGCGCGAAAGCGCATTACGACGGCATCGTCGCGTTCTCGCAAACCGATTTCACTGAGGATCTGAAGAAGATCAACGTCCCGGTGCTGGTGATGCATGGCGACGACGACCAGATCGTGCCATACGCGGACTCGGCGCCGCTCTCGGCCAAGCTGCTCAAGAAAGGCATCCTGAAGACCTACAAGGGATTCCCCCACGGCATGCCGACCACGCATGCCGAGACGATCAACGCGGATCTCCTGGCGTTCTTCAGGGAGTGAGGTTTCACGACTCTCACCCTCCCTTGTTGTGGGAATGGGTGGCTCGCCGCGTAGCGGCGAGCCGGACGAGGGCTTAACTTGTGTGTGGAAATTTCGGGGCTCGTGCGCGTTGAGCCCCGTCCACTCCAGGAGAGGCGCGGCGATGTCGCCCCAGCTCAAACTGATCGCTCTCGACGCCGACGACCTCGCCGTGATCTCGACCCATGTCCAGGACGCCCGCGTCCAGGCTTCCGATATCATTTGGCGGCAGGGCGAGAAACGGCTTGTGGTCGGAATGAGCCGGCTGGACTGGGAGCAGACCTTGGAGGGCGAGACCGAGCCGCGCCGGCTGGTCGCAGCGCTCCGTTTCGACCGTGTGCTCGCCTGCAAGTCGCGCAACATTGACCTCGCCGCGCCGGACAAGATCCTGGATCTCGTCGGCATTGAATTTCACCCCCGGGACGGCCGAGCCGAGGAGCCCGGCGGCAGCGCCCTGCTTTTGTTCGCCCAGGGCGGCGCCATCCGCCTGGACGTCGAGTGTCTGGAATGCGAGCTGACCGACCTCGGGGCCGACACGCTGGGCACTGGAGTCCAGGGGGAGGGCTGAAGAGGCCGTATACCAGCCGAATGGGCCCTGGCTGGGATGGCATCTGCCGAGGGTTGACGCAGCTTTCCCGCCGCGCCATTGAGCAGGGGACCTGGTGCGCCGACCCGCCCCTCAAGACCAGCCGGAAGCCAAGCGAAACATGCCCGTTCGCCTCGACCGCAGCAGCGCCGATTTCGACCAGCGATTCGCCGCCTTCCTCGCCGCCAAGCGCGAGGCGTCGGCCGACGTCGAGGCCGCCGCGCGCGCGATCGTCGACGACGTGGCCAAGCGTGGCGACGCCGCCCTGCTCGAGGCGACGGCCAAGTTCGACCGCTTGAGGCTGGACGCATCCTCCTTGCGCGTCTCCGCCGCCGAGATCCAGGCCGCCGTGAAGGCCTGCGAGCCTGCGACGCTGGATGCGCTCGAGCTTGCGCGCGACCGTATCGAGACCTATCACCGCCGCCAGCTGCCGAAGGACGAGCGCTTCACCGATCCGCTCGGCGTCGAGCTTGGCTGGCGCTACACCGCAATCGAATCCGCCGGCCTCTACGTCCCCGGCGGCACGGCGGCCTATCCGTCATCGGTGCTGATGAACGCGGTGCCGGCGAAAGTCGCCGGCGTGTCGCGCCTCGTGATGGTGGTGCCCTCGCCGGACGGCAAGCTCAATCCGCTGGTCCTGGCGGCCGCCCATCTCGGCGGCGTCACCGAGATCTACCGTGTCGGCGGTGCGCAGGCGGTGGCCGCGCTGGCGCATGGCACCGCGACCATCGCGCCGGTCGCCAAGATTGTCGGCCCGGGCAATGCCTATGTCGCTGCCGCGAAACGGCTGGTGTTCGGCAAGGTCGGTATCGACATGATCGCCGGCCCCTCGGAGGTGCTCGTCATCGCCGACGACACCGGCAACGCCGATTGGATCGCCGCTGACCTCTTGGCGCAGGCCGAGCACGATTCCAGCGCGCAGTCGATCCTGATCACGGACTCGGCGCGCCTCGCTGCCGACGTCGAAAAGGCGGTGGAGGCGCAGCTGAAGACGCTGCCGCGCGCCGCGATCGCCAGCGCGTCCTGGGCCGATTTCGGCGCCGTCATCATGGTGAAGAACCTGGGCGACGCCGTCCCGCTCGCGGACGCCATCGCGGCCGAGCATCTCGAGATCATGACCGTCGATCCCGACGCGCTCGCTGCGAAAATCCGCAATGCCGGCGCGGTGTTCCTCGGGCCGCACACGCCCGAAGCGATCGGCGATTACGTCGGCGGCTCCAATCACGTGCTGCCGACGGCGCGCTCGGCGCGGTTTTCCTCCGGCCTCTCGGTGCACGACTTCATGAAGCGCACCTCGATCCTGAAATGCGGGCCCGACCAATTGCGTGCGCTGGGACCTGCCGCGATGACGCTCGGCAAGGCGGAGGGGCTGGATGCCCATTCCCGCTCGATTGGATTGCGCCTCAATCTGTCATGACAAAGCCGCCCGCACAGGACGACTCAACTAATCGCATCGTCGGCGTCACGCTCGACGAGGAATCGATTGGCCGTTCCGGGCCCGACATCGAGCACGAGCGGGCGATCGCGATCTACGATCTGATCGAGCAGAACCTGTTTGCGCCCGAGGGTGCGGACGGCAAGGGCCCGTTCACGCTGCATATCGGCATCACCGGCAACCGGCTGATGTTCGACATCCGCCGCGAGGACGGCACGCCCGTGGTCGCGCATCTGTTGTCGCTGACGCCGTTCCGGCGGATCGTGAAGGACTATTTCATGATCTGCGACAGCTATTACCAGGCGATCCGCACCGCGACCCCCGACAAGATCGAGGCCATCGACATGGGCCGCCGCGGCATCCATGACGAAGGATCGCGCACGCTGCAGGAGCGGCTGAAAGGCAAGGTGCGGGTCGACTTCGAGACCTCGCGCCGGCTGTTCACGCTCATTACTGTCCTGCACTGGAAGGGTTAGGGCATGGCCCGGAAAAGTGTGCAGCGGTTTTCCGACAAGGCCATGCCCTCTATCAAAAGAGGCTGAGCGCGATGGCGGATCCGCCACGCGCACGCGATCCTCAGTCGGTGCTGTTCGCCTGTGCGATGAACAGCGTGCGCTCGCCGATGGCCGCGAGCCTGTTGCAGCACATGTTTCCGCAAGGGCTCTATGTGAAGTCGGCCGGCACCAGGAAGGGCGAGCTCGATCCCTTCGCCGTCGCCGTGATGGGCGAGCTCGGCCAGGACATCTCCGGCCACAAGCCGCAGACCTTCGAGGAGCTGGAGGATTGGGAGGGACTGAATTTCGACCTCATCATCACGCTCTCGCCCGAAGCGCATCACAAGGCGCTGGAGCTGACGCGAACGCTCGCGGCCGAGGTCGAATACTGGCCGACGCAGGATCCCACCACCATCGAAGGCAGCCGCGACCAGAAGTTAGCTGCCTATCGCGAGGTCTGCGATCAGCTTCTGATGCGCATCCGGCGGCGCTTCGCCAAGGTCGGCGCGGCGAACGGGTAGCATCGGCCCTCCGTAACACCCGCGTCACAGAGAGCAGGCACAGCCGTGGCGGATACATCGAATCACCAAACTCCGGTTCCCGGGTTGTGAAATCGGCCCCCTTCCGATAGGTTCCGCGCGCAATTCACCCCTGCCTCATCTTCCAAATCACCTGATGCTTGGCCGCCCCAAATTCGTACTTGCCTCCGGCTCGCCGCGTCGGCTGTCGCTGCTCAACCAGGCCGGCATCGAGCCGGATGCGCTCCGGCCGGCCGACGTCGACGAGACGCCGAAGCGGGGCGAGCTGCCGCGCGCCTGCGCCAACCGGCTGGCCAGGGCCAAGGCCGACGCTGCGCTGAAGTCGGTGCAGCTCGACGACGAGCTGCGCGGCGCCTTCATCCTCGCCGCCGACACGGTGGTGGCGGTCGGCCGCCGCATCCTGCCGAAGGCCAATCTGGTCGACGAGGCCGCGCAGTGCCTGCGGCTGCTGTCGGGCCGCAACCACCGCGTCTACACCGCGATCTGCCTGGTCACGCCGCGCGAGGCTTTCCGCCAGCGTCTGGTCGAGACGCGCGTGCGCTTCAAGCGCCTGTCCGAGGACGACATCCAGGCCTATATCGGCTCCGGCGAATGGCGCGGCAAAGCCGGCGGCTACGCCGTGCAGGGCATCGCCGGATCCTTCGTGGTCAAGATGGTGGGGTCCTACACCAACGTCGTCGGCCTGCCGCTGTACGAGACCACGACGCTGCTCGGCGGCGAGGGCTTTCCGATCCGCTTCGGCTGGCTCAATACCACCGCGGTGTGAGCCCAAGTGAGCCCAAGGGCCGCGCCGACAAAAACCTCGAAAACAACCCCATGCACAGTAGAATGGCCCTGCCGGGTCCGCGCCGCGGCGCATGCGCGGCTGCGCCAGGAACCCGTTTCCGGGCAGGCTCTTGAACCCCGTCACCCCGTGTAAGCTGCCGACATCCATGGACGACCAGGTCAACAAGCCCACCGGCCCGCTCAAAACCTGCCCGATCTGCGGCAAGCCGCAGACGCAGGCCACCCGTCCGTTCTGCTCCTCGCGCTGTCGCGACGTCGACCTGAACCGCTGGCTGAAGGGCTCCTACGTCATCCCCGGCCGCGACGACGAAACCGACGACGTCGAATAATCGAGCTATTTCAATGTACTAAGAGCGTCACTGAGGTGCCGAGCACCAGCCGCAGCAACCCCGCTCGATCTTGTGCACAGAGGGGCCGCGCCCGGCGCAGCCACTTGGCGAAGCCGGGTGGACAGGCCGCCTCGAGCCCACTATAAACCGCCCGCTCGATGGGCTTTGGCCCCTCTCTTGGAGCACGCCCAGGTAGCTCAGTTGGTAGAGCATGCGACTGAAAATCGCAGTGTCGGTGGTTCGATTCCGCCCCTGGGCACCAATCTACGCTTTTCCACACTGAAGCACGATCTCGTACGATAGCGCTTGCCAGATGACCGGCGCGAAGCGCGCTCGCGTTTTTCTTTTCTCTTCCTGGAGCTTGCCAAGAGGCATCTGGAAAACCCGGCGCGCGGCGGCGTCTGGAATCAAGGCATCTAAGTCGTTCGGCAGGCTTGGCCGACCGCCTAGGCTCCCGCTAAAGGCTGCGCGATCCCGCGCGGCTTCCGCAGGAGCCCAACCATGAAGCAACTCAAGGATATAGCCATCGAAGCCCATGGAGGCCTCGATCGGTGGCGGCAGTTCGAGCAGGTGTCGGCCGATCTTGTGCAGGGCGGCGTCCTGTGGTCCTTGAAGGGACAGGCAGTCACCCTCGAGCGGACCAACGTCACCGTGGGTCTGAAGAGGCAGTGGGCGTCACACGCTCCGTTCGGCGCTGACCATCGCCGCTCGCGCTTTGAGCCGAGCCGGGTGGCTCTGGAAGCAGACAACGGAACGGTTCTCGAAGAGCTGCTTGAGCCGCGCGCGAGCTTTGCCGGCCATGAGTTGCAAACGCCGTGGACTGAACTGCAACTCGCCTACTTCGCCGGCTGCGCGATGTGGACCTATCTGAACATGCCGTTCCTGCTTGCCTGGCCGAGACTTGAGACCGAGGAACTGGAGCCCTGGCCGACCGACAGCGGAGACTGGCGCCGCCTTGCGGTGCGATTTCCGGCAGAGATCGCGACGCACAGCACCGTGCAGACGCTCTATTTCGACGGTGAGGGGCTGCTGAAGCGCCACGACTACAACGTCGAGATCTCCGGCAACACGCCCGGCGCGCATATCATCGAAGACTACACGGAAGTCTCGGGCATCAAATTCCCGACGAAACGCCGGATCTATTCCCGCCAGCCAGACGGCAGCTTCAGCACCGAGCCCCTCGTCGTTTCGATCGATCTTTCCAACATCCGGCTCAGCTAGCGATGAGCCTTTGGAATCCAAACTCGACGGCGTGAGAAGCCGGTGGCCTTATGACGATTGATCCGACATGGGCCGCCTTCTCACACGCATTGCCGCGGTCGCGCGTCGATCATAGTGCGGCCAGCGGTCCGGCATCATTGCGGATGGCTCTAGGGACCTCCCCAAGCACGCGCGCAAACGCCAGACGCATCCGCTCTCGGTTCGCGAACCCCACCTCGCGAGCGATGACCTCGATCGGCAACCGACTTTGTTCCAGCATCAACTTCGCGGCTTCGACACGCAACGCTTCGACCGCCTTTGCGGGCGTGGTGCCGGTTTCCGCCCGAAACAGCCGCGTGAACTGCCGGGGGCTGAGGCACGCGGCCTCGGCAAGCTCGTCAACGGTGAGGTTTTCGGCAAGGTTCTGACGAGCGTAGTTCAGCACGCGCTGGACCCGATCTTCATTCGCGCCGAGGTCCAGCAAAGTGGAATGCTGGGACTGTCCGCCTGAGCGGCGATGGTACATGACCATGCCCTTCGCGACCGAACGGGCAATATCGGAGCCGTGGTCGCGCTCGATCATGCCCACGACCAGGTCCGTTCCCGCGGTCATGCCGGCTGACGTCCATATCGGTCCGTCCGCGATGAAGATCTTGTCCATGTCGACCTCGCAGCTGGGGAAACGGTCCTGCAGCGCCTGCGCGTAACGCCAATGCGTGGTGGCGCGCCGGCCGTTCAGCAAGCCCGCATCTCCCAGGACGAACGAGCCCAGGCAGATGGCGGCGACGCGGCGCGCGTCGCGAGCAGCAGCGCGAAGCAGCCGAACCAATCCCGGCGACGAGGTCGGTATCTCCAGGCCCGCGGCGACGATCAGCGTGTCATAGCGAGCATCGTCGATTGGGTCCGTCATGACCTGCATGCCGGATGACGAGGCGACCAGTCCTCCTTCCTCCGAGAGGACGCGCACGTCATAGACCTTCTCGCCGGCCTGCTTGTTGGCCACGTCGAACGCTGCGACGGCTCCGAAGCAGACGGGTTGGAAACTCGGGCAAAGGACGAGGCCGATCTTCATGCTTTCTCCGCGACGGTTGCTAATCGCCTAGATGGTCGTTCCAGCGATGTTTCGCCATGCATGGCCGGAATGATGGCATCTACGTCCTGTCGGCTTGGGCAGGCCGCTGGTAGCGCTCCGACAGGTTTTTCAGACCTTGGAGCTTTCATGTCGAGCGATCCGACGACATACAGCGCTGTTCAGGCCGTCGCGCCGGGACAGCTCGAACTGACGCAAAAGCCGCTTGTCGATCCCGGCCCCGGGCAGGTCCGCCTTCGCGTCGAGGCCTGCGGTGTCTGCCACTCCGACGCCGCGACCGTCGAAGGGGCTTTTCCGATCCAATGGCCGCGCGTGCCGGGCCACGAGGCTGTAGGCGTGATCGACGCGGTCGGCAGCAACGTCGAGGGTTGGACGCTCGGGCAGCGCGTCGGCATCGGCTTCCTCGGAGGTAGTTGCGGACACTGTGCAGAGTGCCGCGGCGGCGATCTCGTCAATTGCCGGAACCAGGAGTTCACCGGCGTTCATCATGACGGGGGCTACGCGCAGTACATGCTCGCGCGCTCAAGTGGCCTCGTGTCGATTCCCGATGGGCTCGCCTCGGAAGACGCCGCTCCGCTGCTCTGCGCCGGACTGACGACCTTCAGCGCGCTCCGCAACTCTCCCGCTCGCGCCGGCGATCTGGTCGCCGTGATCGGCATTGGCGGCCTCGGGCACCTCGCCGTGCAGTTCGCCCGGCGCATGGGCTTCGAGGTCGTGGCGATTGGGCGCGGACCGGACAAAGGTGGTCTCGCCGGAAAGCTTGGCGCCCACCATTATGTCGACAGCTCGAGCGTCGCGGTTGCTTCCGCGCTGCAGGATCTGGGCGGCGCGCAGCTCGTCGTCATCACCGCGTCAGGTGGTAGCGCTGTGGCAGACGCGGTGAAGGGGCTTCGGCCGCGCGGCCGGATCATCGCGCTCGGCGCATCTCCCGAACCTGCGGAGATCGCGACGTCCGACCTCCTGTTCGGCGAGCGTTCGATCGAAGGCGCCTTGACCGGCGATCCAGCGACCGCCGATGCCACCTTGCGGTTCAGCTCGCTCGCTGGCGTTGCCGCCATGATC
The DNA here is from genome assembly GCF_056156565.1 of Bradyrhizobium sp. JHI2711. Classification (NCBI taxonomy): domain Bacteria; kingdom Pseudomonadati; phylum Pseudomonadota; class Alphaproteobacteria; order Hyphomicrobiales; family Nitrobacteraceae; genus Bradyrhizobium; species Bradyrhizobium sp. JHI2711. Next base: position 585,395 of record NZ_JBPZPT010000003.1, on the reverse strand, counting down.
GAGACGATGCCGCTAGAACGCGCGCCGGAAGCGTATCGCAAGATGATGGCGGGCGAAGCCCGCTTTCGCATCGTCCTCACCATGTAGATGCGCTGCCAATCATCAGGATCGACTCCGCATCAAGCAAATGCAACTCACAAAGGAGCAACCATGTCGCTCGAAACCGCTAGAACAGAATCTTTGAACGTCGGCGATGTGCGCTTCGCCTTCCGGCGGCTCGGCCCGACGGCCGGGACGCCGCTCATCCTGCTGCAGCACTTCACCGGGACGATGGATGCCTGGGATCCGGCAGTGGTGAATAGCCTTGCTGAAACGCGGCCGGTCATTGTGTTCAACAATCTCGGCATAGGCACCTCCACCGGCCGGACGCCCGACACGGTGGAGCAGATGGCCTCTGATGCCGAGACATTCATACGAGGCCTTGATCTGCCAAAGGTTGACCTCCTCGGCTTCTCCCTCGGCGGCATGCTCACCCAAGTGCTTGCCGTGCAGCACCCCGGCTTGATCCGCAAGCTCATCATCGCCGGCGCTGCACCGCGCGGGGGCGAGGAACATCTGCTCGCCGTAGTCGACGAAGCCTTCGCTCAAAGCGGGACGGATGTGCGGTTGCCCCTGTTCTTCACACCCTCCGAAGAAAGTCAGCGCGCCGGCCGCGCTTTCGTCGCCCGCGCAACCATGCGCAAGGAGGATCGTGATCCGGACAGCGGCGAGGATGTCAGCAACGCGCAGGCGAAGGCAATCATTGGCTGGTGCGCCAGGAAGCATGAAGGCGAAGCGACGCTCGGCGCCATCGCGCAGCCTACGCTCATCGTGCACGGCAGCGACGACACGATGTTTCCGAGCATCAACGCCTACAACATGTTCAAGGCTATGAAGAACGCCCAGCTCGTTCTCTATCCGGACTCCGGCCACGGCGCGCTGTTCCAGTATCCAGCGAGGTTCGTCGCCCATTGCCGAACCTTCCTGGACGAGTGAGGGAAGAGATCGATGCCAATCTTCAGCAACTGGCGATCGAAGCCCATGGCGGCCTCGATCGGTTTCGGCAGTTCTCGTTCCTCACGGCGCGGCTTCACCAATTTGGCATCCTCTGGAATCCGAAGGGAAAGCCGGACGTGCTCACTCATGCCAATACGTTCTTGTTGCTTGCTAGAAATTCTCTCGATATTTCAATTACAAGAGCGTCGGAGAGCGCATCCCGCCCCTGCGCACCACGCCCCGGACGTCGGACATCCCCCGAGCTGTAGCTGCCCCCGAGCCACGACCCTCGTCCGCTATACGCAGCCGGCCGCCGCTGATATGATCCTCCGACAGTAAACGGCAGCTCGCCACCAGACTATTTCTGCGATGCCGGCCTTCTGATCGGATCTCGATCCCGCTCGCGCCTTTTCGCATTGCTTCGACAAGAACGCTGAACAAATCCAACGGCTGCCGCGTCCCCGCTCACATCAGGAGATGTGCCATGGCTGCATCGGACTGGCGTCTCGAAGGCGAATGGATGAAGAACTGCACCTGTGCGTTCGGCTGCCCCTGCGATTTCAACGCACGGCCGACCCAAGGCTATTGCAAGGGATTGGTCGCCATGCGGATCGCCAAGGGACATTTCGAAGGGACCAGGCTCGATGGTCTCTGCTTTGCGATCACGGTCGATTTCCCCGGGCCGCTGCATGAGGGCAACGGGACAATCCAGCCCATCATCGACGAACGCGCCACGGCGGAGCAGCGACAGGCGTTGTTCGATATCTTCTCCGGTAAGCATTCGGCCGAAGGCACGCTGTTCCAGATCGTCAGCATGATCGTCACCAAGATCCATGATCCCGTGTTTGTGCCGTTCGAGTTCTCCTTCGACAAGGACGGACGCGTCGCAAGACTCGTCGCCAAGGGCGTGCTCGAGACCGATGTCGAGCCGATCAAGAATCCGGTGACCGGTGATCCGCACCGCATCCAGGTGGTCATGCCCGAAGGGTTCGAACATCGGGCGGCCGAGGTCGCATCCGCCGACATCCGCTCGACCGGCGCGATCCGGTTCGAGACCCGCGCTACGCATAGCTCGCTCGCCAATGTCGTGCAGACGCCCAAGGGCGTTGCGGCATGATGCGGCGCTGACACCGACACGAGATCTCGGTGTCAGCTCCTCGTCGCCATGGACAAGTCGATGCAGGAGCGCTCGATACTCGAACACTTGCTCCACCGCGACCGGCTGATCGTCGCGATCGGGACCGCCGCAGTGGTCGCGCTCGCCTGGGCCTATCTCGCTGCGGGCGCCGGCATGGACACCGAGATGATGGCCGACATGCCGGACATGGCGCCGATGCCGTGGACGCCGTTCTATGGCGCGCTGCTGTTCGTGATGTGGTGGGTGATGATGATCGCGATGATGGCGCCGAGCGCGGTGCCCACCGTTCTCCTGTATGCGACCGTCAAGCGAAGGCAGGAGGCTGCCTCCCGCGCCGCAATCGATAGCTGGATCTTTCTCGCCGGTTATCTCGTGACGTGGGCCGGGTTCAGTCTCGCTGCGGTCCTGGTGCAAGGAGCATTCGAACGCTTCGGGTTGTTGTCGATGGCGATGGCAAGCACCAGCGCGATTCTGGGCGGCGGCGTGCTGATTGCAGCAGGGCTCTATCAGTTCACGCCGCTCAAACAGGCCTGCCTGCGCTACTGCGACAGTCCGCTGTTGTTTCTCAGTCGATATTGGCGGCCCGGCACGCGCGGCGCATTCCGGATGGGACTTCGCCACGGCAGCTACTGCGTCGGCTGCTGCTGGTTTCTGATGGTATTGCTGTTCGTCGGCGGCGTGATGAACCTGGCCTGGATCATCGGCATCGCGCTCTATGTCGCCGCCGAGAAGCTGCTGCCGTTCGGCCAACGGTTGAGTTATGCGGCAGGCGCGCTCCTCATCCTGTCCGGCACGATCGTCCTTGCGCGCGCGATGTGAAAAACGGTCCAAAGACGGTTAAAATGTGCCGCTTGCGACATGGCGATGTGCCTGAATACCAGCCGACCTCCGTGATGATACGGAGGCTTTGAGCTGAAGAATTGAGCTTCCTCCAAACAAAAACTTAAGGCTGTTTCGGCTACCTTCGCGCTATGAACGGCACCCGCGCGGGTGTCCCTGTGCAGTCGAGGCGGAGACAAGGCGATGCCAATACTGCGGGCGAGCGCAGTTCTGCCCTGGCGGCCGAAGCGGGGGTGCGCGTCGTGATTCCCGCAGGGGCAGTCCGCAAAGCCGGAAGAGCGATCCTGCGGAATGCTCCGCTGCAGATCGCATTGTTCTTTCTCCCCCTGGTCTGGATCGGCTATTTCGCAATCACCGCCTCCGAGCGGATGGACGCGATCCAGCAAGCGCGGTCGCACGGCAACAGCGTCGCCGAATTGTTCGAGGAGAACACCGAGCGCATCTTCGAGCGCGTGGATCAGTCGTTGCTGGTGGTACAGGCACTCTACGCCCAGGATCCGCAGGCCTTCAGCCTGAAGTTCTGGTCCGACAAGGCCCGCCTCGCCACCGGCGACGTGGTCCAGTTCGCTCTGATCGGATCGGACGGATACATGACCGAGACGACGGCGGGCTATTCCGGTCCGCCGCTTTATCTCGGTGATCGCGAGCACTTCATTCATACCATGTCGCAGGTCGACGATCGCCTTTACGTGGCGAAGCCGGTGCTGGGCCGCGCGTCCAAAAAGTGGACGATACAGCTCGCGAGAAAGCTGTTCGATCTCGCCGGCAATCGGGTCGGCGTGGTTGTCGGCTCGATCAGCGTCGACGTCGTCGGCAGGTTCTACGACACCGCAAAGCTCGGCGTCGGAGGAACGCTGGTGCTCAGGAATGCGAGCCACGTCGTGCTCGCCGCCCGGGGCGTGGACCAGGGGTCAGTGCTGGGACAAAGCGCGCCGAGCCGCGTCGCGGGCGAACTGGGCGACGGCTTCTATGCGCAATATTGGAACGAGAACCGACCGGACCGCAGCGACCGACTGATCACGGCGCGCAGGTCGCGTGCGTTTCCGCTCATCTTCACCGTCGGCATTTCGGAGCAGGAGATCTATTCCCGCTCCGCCTTCAGGCAGAAGGTCTATCTCGGCGGCGCGGTGCTGCTCACGTTCATCATCCTCGCCGCGACGACATTTCATTGGCGACGGCAGCAGGCGCTGGATCGCGCCCACCGCGAGCGGCGCGACTTCGCCAGCAAGTTCGAGGATGCGCTCAGGAACCTCCCCCAGGGCTTGAGCATGTTCGATGGCCGCGACCGTCTGATCGCGTTCAACCGGCAATGGCTCGAACTTTACGACCTCGTGCCGGAAGACATCCGGATCGGCATGGACTTCCGGGAGGTGTTCGCGAAGCAGACCGCCGTGCTCGACGTCGAGGCGTACCTCGTCGATTTGAAGAACCGGCTCGCCCAGTCGGAGCAGATCTCGAACACCGTGCAGTTTCCGGACGGCCGGGTCGTCTACATCTCCTACGGCCGGCGCGAGGACGGCGGCTGGGTTGCCACGCATGAGGACATCACCGAGCGCAAGGCGTCGGCGGACCGCATCGAGCGGCTCGCGCATTACGACAGCCTGACCGGCCTTGCCAATCGCAACCTGTTCAAGGAGCGCATCGACGAGGCGCTGGCCCGCCCGCGCCGGCCGGAGCCCGCGTTCGCCGTACTCCTGCTCGATCTCGACAAGTTCAAGTCGGTCAATGATGCGCTCGGCCATCAATGCGGCGACGCGTTGCTGAAGCAGGTTGCCGACCGGATCAAGGCGCAGATCCGTGATGCCGATACGGCGGCGCGAATCGGCGGCGACGAATTTGCCGTCATCGTGGCACCCGGCGGGGCCGCGATGCGCGAGGGCGCTGAAAGCCTGGCCGCGCGGCTGGTCGAGGCCATTGCCGAACCCTTTCACATCGATGGCCACCCCGTCGTGAGCGGCTGTAGCATTGGCCTTGCGCTCGTGCCCGAGCACGGCACGCGGGTCGACGAGATCCTTCGCAACGCCGATCTTGCGCTCTACAGGTCGAAGAATGCCGGCAGAAACTGCTTCCACGTCTATTCACCGGAGCTCAAGGCGGAAGCGGATCAACGCAACGTGCTCGAGATCGAGCTGCGTGAAGCGATCTGGCGCGAGGAGATAGAGCTGTTTTATCAGCCTGTGATCGAGCTCGGCACCGGTCGGGTAAAATCGGTCGAGGCCCTGGCGCGCTGGCATCACGCCACCAGGGGCTACGTCCCTCCGGCGGAGTTCATTGCGGTTGCCGAGGCGGGGGGACTGATCGTCGAGCTCGGCCACCAGGTGCTCGCCAGGGCCTGCCGCGATGCGATGAGCATGCCGGGCGACATCAAGGTCGCTGTCAATCTCTCCGCCCTGCAATTTGCCAGCGCCAATCTCGTCGACACCGTGACCTTTGCGTTGACGCAGAGCGGGCTTCCGCAGACCCGGCTCGAGCTCGAGATCACCGAAAGCGTATTTCTCGCCGACACCGAGGAGAACCTCAGGACGCTCCAGCGCCTCAAGGCGCTCGGCGTCTCCATTGCCCTCGACGATTTCGGTGTCGGATACTCGTCGTTGTCCTATTTGACGGCCTTTCCTTTCGACAAGGTCAAGATCGACAAATCCTTCATCGACAGGATCGATCGCTGCGAGACCGTCGCCGTGCTGAAATCCATCGTGCAGCTCGCAAAGACGCTGAAGCTGTCGATCGTCGCCGAGGGGGTCGAGTCCTCCGAACAGGTCAGACGGCTCCAATCACTCGGCATCCCGCTCGGCCAGGGATTTCACTTCAGCAAGCCCGTGCCGCTTGCAAGCCTCTCCTGGCAAGCCCCCACGGCGCGCCGGAAACGGCGGGTGGCGTGAGGTCAATGCCTCAGGCGTTTTCATCATACCCCGCCACTAGAGCCCCTTGGGCCGAAGAGCGTTCCTCAATTGCCGGTTCGGAAGCTGCGCCCGCCCGTCCTGGCACTCCCCTTGCTCAGTCCTGACCCAAGCCCGGGCCTCGGCGGAGAGGCCGTTTCAGGTTGAGGCAAGTGATGCAGGAAGTGTCCCGTTCTGGTGCTGCTGACGAACTCCGGCTCGACGCGTTGATCGCCGATCTATGGTGGCGCGTTCGGCTGATTAATACCGACATTCTCGAGGAAGAGGCGCGCGCCGGGGTGTTCGACCCGATTCAGCCGACCTATCCGCTTCTCGCGGCCAACCTTCGCGCCCGACGCGACAATCTGGTCGCGACGATCGGCGTGCTCGAGCAGCGTGCGAGATCGGTGTCGGAAGCGGCTTGAAGCGGTCGCGGGGGCGCGCCAGCCTCGGCGTCTTCGTCAACCGGCCCGGCTGCAGCGCCAGAGGCGGGCGCGGGATGCAATGCGCATCCTCGCATGGCTCGAATGCCTCCGACGCTGTGCCGCTAACAGTTGAATTCAGGCCGCCGCCTGCCCGTGTTATGGCTGGTCTCTGCACCCCCGCGAGGCCGCCATGCTCCCCATTCCCGCCGATATCTTCACCGAACCCGAGGACGTCTCGCCCGACGGCCTGGCCAATCTCGGCCCGCTTCGGCGTCTTGCCGGCACCTGGCAGGCGGACAAGGGCATCGACATCAATCCGAAGGCGGAAGGGCCGGAGCGGCGGACCTTCATCGAGCACATCCGCATGGATCCGATCGATCCGCAGGCCAACGGGCCGCAGCTGTTGTACGGTCTGCGGTACCACATCCACATCAACACGCCCGAGGAAGACATCACCTTCCACGACCAGGTCGGCTACTGGCTGTGGGAGCCGGCGACCGGGCTGATCATGCAGACGCTGGCGATCCCGCGCGGGCAGGTGCTGCTGGCCTCGGGCAAGGCCGGGCCTGACGACAAGACGATCTCGGTCACCGCCAAGCGCGGCGACACCGCCTACGGGATCTGCTCGACCGATTTTCTGGAACAGGCCTTCCGCACCGATGCTTACCGCTGCGACATCACCTTCAACGACGACGGCAGCTGGACCTATCTGATCCAGACCGAGCTGTTCGTGCGCGGCGCGCCGTTCAATCACCACGACACCAACACGCTCCAGCTCATCGCGCCACCCAAGCTCAATCCGCTGGCGGCGATCGTGAACGATCGTGCCGCGCGCGGTGGACCCGCGGCCTGAGCGCTGCCCTGAGGATTGCATGAAACCGTATGTCATCTGCCTGATGCACTCCAGCCTCGACGGGCGCACGCATCCCAGCCGCTGGCGTCCGAAAGGCGCGGGCACGGACTGGTTCGAGAAGATCCATGATGAGCTCGGCGGCGATGCCTGGGTGATCGGCCGCGTCACGGGTTCGGAGTTCGCCAAGGGCAGGCCCTATCCTTCGACGGACGCGAAATTTCCGCGCGAAAACTGGTTCGCCCGGCGCGATGCAAAGACCTACGGCGTCGTGCTCGATGCCGAGGGCAAGATCGGCTGGGGGCGCGCGGAGATCGGCGGCGATCCGATCGTCGTCGTGCTGACCGAGAACGTCCCGGATTCGCATCTCGCTGGCCTCCGCGGCGAGGGCGTGTCCTACATCTTTGCCGGCCAATCCGAGATCGACCTCGCACTGACGCTGGACATTCTCAGCCGCGAGCTCGGCGTGAAGCGCCTGCTGGTCGAGGGCGGCGGCGTTGCCAACGGCGCGTTCCTGCGCGCCGGCCTCATCGACGAATTCAACCTGATCCTCAGCCCTGCGATCGACGGCGCAAAAGGCGCCCCGTACGTGTTCGATTCCACCGAGGCGGACAGCGACCGGCGCGCGCCGATCGCCGCGATGACGCTGGAGAGCACGCGCGAGCTCGGCGGCGACGTCCTGCTGCTGCGCTATCTGATCCAGAACGACCCGCAAGCCGTGAGCCGGTAAGGCGCGGCCATGTCCGATCCGTCCGAGCACATCGTCATCGTCGGCGCCGGCGCGGCCGGCCTGATGGCGGCGCGCGAGCTGGCGCGTGCGGGGCGCAAGGTGACGATCCTGGAGGCGCGCCAGCGCTGCGGCGGCCGCATTCATCCGCTGCCGGCCTCGGAGTTCGGCTATGCCGCCGATGGCGGCGCCGAGTTCGTCCATGGCGAGGCGCCGGTCACCCGCGCATTGCTGCGCGAGGCAGGCCTGTCGCTTCAGGAGATCGAAGGCGAGCAGTGGAGCTTTGACGGGACGAAGCTCACACGCGAGGCGCGTGACGATCCCCATGAAGCGGAGCTTCAGGCCAAGCTCGCGGACTTGAAGGACGACCTCACGGTCGCCGACTTCCTGCGCCGGCATTTTGCAGGCGACAATTACGCGCCGCTGCGCCATTCGATCGAGCGGATGGTCGAGGGCTATGACGCGGCCGATCCCGAACGCGCCTCCACGCTGGCGCTGCGCGCGGAATGGATGGACGGCGGGCACGCTCCGCAGGCGCGCATCGAAGGCGGCTACGGCGCGATGATCGACGTGATGACGGCCGACTGCCGCAGGCACGGCGTCACCATCCGCCTCGGCAGCGTCGTGTCGGCGATTGCGGAGGAGGGCGGCGCGGTGATCGTTCGCTGCGCCGGCGGCGACGTGCACGCCTGCGACCGCATGATCCTCACCGTGCCGCTGCCGCTGCTGCGCGAGATCGCGCTACCGGCAGGCGCGCGTGCCAAGCTGGCTGCTGTCGACGACATCGGCTTTGGCAACGTCATCAAGATCCTGCTGCGCTTCGCGCGGCCATGGTGGCGCGAGCGCAAGGAAGACCTTGCGGACATGACATTCCTGCTCTCGGACGAGGCGATCCCGGTCTGGTGGACGCGCTATCCGGACCAGCATCCCGTGCTGACGGGCTGGTTCGGCGGCCCGCGCACGGCGGAGCTGGAAAGCCTCGACGCGCGAGCATTGATCGATGCCGGGCTCGGCTCGCTCGCCGCAATCTTCGGCCTGCCGCGCGATCACATCGCGCGCGAGCTGGTGGCGTCCGCCGCGACCAACTGGGCGCATGATCCGTTCGCGCGCGGCGCCTATTCGTGGGCGACGCCGCGCACCCGAGCGGCACAGGCGATCCTCGCGCGTGGCGACGGCTTGGTGCTGTTTTCCGGCGAAGCGCTCTATCGCGGCCGCGACATGGGCACGGTTGAGGCGGCACTGGCGAGCGGCCTGGAGACGGCGGACATGATCCTTCGGGGACAATGAAAAGAGGCCCGCATCTGATGCGGGCCTCTCGTCGCGTGTCTCTCCAGAACTTACCAGCGGCCGCCGCCGAAGCTGAACGTCACGCCGGGGCCTCCGCCGTAATAGCCGTAGGGCCCGCCGCCGTAATAGCCGTGGTGCCGCGGGTAATAACCGTAGCTCCTGTAATACGGCCGGTAATAGCCGTGATGATGCCGCCAATGATGATGGTGGCGGTAATGCCTGCGGTGCGCGCTGATGTCGGTGGTCTGGCTTTCCTGCGCGGTCTGCTTGGCACTTGTATTGCCGGCCGCGCTCGCCGATCCACCGGCCAACGCCGCAGCACCAAGGGCGATCGCGGCAATGAGATATTTCATGTCATCACTCCAGTTGAAGGTCGTGTGACAACACATGAGTATCCCGCGCGTTCCAGCCACTGCGGGCGTCGAAACGACGCAGATTTTCAGTTCCCCGATGAACGCACGTTAACGTTCGTGAACGAGCGAAGGCCGCGCGATCTATCGTCGCATGAAGAGCCGTGGCTTGCGACTCGTGCCCCGGACGCAGCGCAGCGTCTCTTCGACGATGCGGTGCGAGTCCGGGACACGAGAGTGGCGCATGTAGATTTTCGCAACTATCACGGATGCGGATTAGGAAAGCGGTGCCGCTCGGAGAGCGCAGCGAGGATCGCGTCCTGTCTGCGATGAATGTACGACCGTGATAGCTGAGCGCAGTGCCAGGGCTCCGTGGCATCATCGCGATCGCACACGTTGACGCCAGCGGACACGGACTACTTGAACGGGTCCTGGATCGACGGGGCCGACTGGCGGATGCGGCGCACGCTGACCGGCGTGCCGTCGGAGACGAACAGCAGCTCGTACTTGCGGCCCTCGCTGTCGGTCGCCGAGCAGGTGACGTCGTTCACCTTTCTGGCGGCGAAGTTGCCGGTCTGGCGGCAGATGCCGGTCGAGGTCTGCTCGGCCGGCACCGGCAGGCCGTCGACCTTGGGGCGGTTCTTGGAGTTGAGCAGCACGCGGTCGATCCGCAGCTCGTAGGAATTGTCGTCGGCGCGCTTGCCGTTCTCGCCGGAGAACGACACCACGTGGCTGTCATCGGAGGGATCGTCGACCGCGACCGCGAAATTGACCCGGCCCGTGTCGCCATGGGCATAGGCCACCGTCTTGCACGGCAAGGTGCGGCCCGCGACCCTGAACGTCTTGCAGTGGCCGGACATCAGCGCCAGGAGATCGATGAAGGCGTTCGGCCGCGCCGGCGGATTGTTGACCGGAATCGGTTTGGAAGTCTCGGCAAAACAAGGACTTGCCGCAAGCACGAGCAGCGCGGCGAGGACCAATCGGCGAAGGCGCATCGTCGGGCTCATGAGCCAGGGGGCCATGGCGGAAGAGTTCCGCACCATAGCCATCGAGCCGCAAATTGGTTGCGATCCCGTTTGTGCTGCAAATCCCGTCTGGAATACCACCACGGCCACCCCGACGGCGATTCGTTCAAATCGCCCGATCCATCCCGGCGGGCACATGCCATCAGGGCGGTGTTTTTTTCGTGGCATGATCCGGAAAAGTGCGTAGCGGTTTTCCGAAAGGCTCATGCTCAAACAATAACCTAACCCATCGCCGCCTGCCAGCGCCTGTCGCGGAAGGAGGGGCGGCGGTGGAGGCGGGCGTCCAGCACGGCGCGGGCGCGGGGCAGCTCACCGCTGCGCATGAGCGCGACGATATAGGTGTCCTCGATCAGCTCGCGCTGGGCGTGGCTGCCGCCGATGCGCACGACCTCGCCGAGCACCGGCGCGAGCATCTGCACGCAAGTCCGGTAATCCTCATCGGCGAAAGCCGCGAGTGCGCGGAAGATCGCCGGCACCACAGGCCCCGCCGGCAGCTTGCCGTCGGCAAGCCGCTGCTCGATCGCCGCAAGGCGGGCGGCGAGCGCTTCGCGATTCTGCGTCGCGGCTGCGAATAGCGCCATGTGGACGTCGGCAAAGGACAGGCTCGATTTCGGAAACAGTTTTTGCGCGGCGGCGTCGGCTTCCTGCCACAGCGCCTTCGGCACCGCATGACCGTACATCGACAGGCGCCACAGCAGCGAAGCGCTGTCGGTGATGACGTTGAGCGGCGGCGCCTGCGTGGCAGTGGGCCGAAGCACGTCGGCATAGATCGCGAGCGCCCGCGCCGCATCGCCATGCTCGAGCGCGCCGAGCGCCTGATGCCAGCTTATATGGCCGTGGAGGATGCCGGCGCGGTCGTAAGCCGGGAGCCATTCGTCGACGAGACGATCGGCGTCCTCAATCGATCCATCCTCGAACATCGCATGCAGCACCGCATGCGCGGCGTGGGCATTTTCCCGGCGCAGATGGAAGCCGCGCTCGGTGACGGCGCGGCCGCGCGCGACGTCGCCATTCTCCGTCATCGCCCAGCCGGACATCGTGAGGAACCACCAGTCCTCGCCGTAATGCTGCGCGACGTTCTCGCAGAGCTCGTGCCGGGCGCGGTCGTGATCGGCCATGCCTGAGAAGGCGAACAGGCCGAACGCGCCAAGCGGCAGCGACAGCACCAATGCGTCGCGGGGCCATGCGTCGATATGCTTCAGCGTCGATGCGATCGCCTCCGGCAGCCGGCCCTCGATCGCGAGCGCCAGCGTCTCGACATGCGAGCGCTCGCGCTCGCTGCCGCGCCCGGCCACGAGCTCGCGCGCGCGTGCCGCCTTTTGCCGCGCGAGATCGCCCTGCTGGTAGAAGGCATGAACGCGGCCGCGGGCGATGTGGGCCAGCGCGAAATCAGGGTCGGCCGCGATCGCGCGCTCCAGCATCTCCGCCGTGCCGGTCCAGCCCGCGAGCATGAGGTCGACGCCGTCGCGATAGGCGGATGCTGCCTCGTGCGAGGTGGTGGAGAGCGGCAGGCCGTAGCGGTCTTGAAGCGCCATCGAAGGCCCCCCTCACGCCGTCCGCGCGCGGCGGCCTTCGATCGGATAGGCCGGATCATTGTAGCCTGGCGTCGAGGGATGGCCTGGCGTCACCAGGCGGTCGATCAGCGCCTCGTCCTCCGCGGTGAAACGATAATCGAGCGCGCTGATGTAGCCGTCCCATTGCTCCTCGGTGCGGGGACCGGCGATCACCGACGAGACGAAGGCGGAGTTGAGCACCCAGCCGACCGCGAACTGGCCGGCGGTGATGCCTTTCGTCTCGGCGTGAGCCTTGATCTCCTGCGCAAGCTGGAGCGATTCCGGCCGCCATTCGGTCTGCATCATGCGGGTGTCGTTGCGCCCCGCGCGCGTCTCCTTGTCGGGCGCTGCATCCACCCTGTACTTGCCGGTGAGCACGCCGCGCGCAAGCGGGCTGTAGGGCACGATGCCGAGACCGTAATAGGCGCAGGCCGGAAAGTGCTCGACCTCCGGCATGCGGTTCATGGCGTTGTAATAAGGCTGGCTCACCGCGGGCCGGTCGATGCCGAGCCGGTCGCAGATGTTGCAGATCTCGGCGACGCGCCAGGCGCGGTAGTTGGAGACGCCGAAATAGCGCACCTTGCCGGCGTGGATCAGGTCGCTCATGGCGCGCACCGTCTCCTCCAACGGCGTGGCATGGTCTTCCTTGTGCAGATAGTAGATGTCGATGTGATCGGTGCCGAGCCGCATCAAGCTCTCGTCCGCCGCCTGCAACACCCAGCGCCGCGACAGCCCGCCGCGATTGGGATCGTCCCCCATGGGGTTTGCGAGCTTTGTGGCAAGCACCCAGGCACCACGATTGCGCGCGATGGCGCGGCCGACGACCTCCTCGGAGGCGCCTTTGGAATAAGCGTCCGCTGTGTCGATGAAATTGATCCCGGAATCGCGTGCCTTGTCGATGATCCGCTTCGACGTGGCCTCATCGGTCGGCCCGCCGAACATCATGGTGCCCAGGCAAATCGGCGAGACCTTGAGGCCGCTGCGGCCGAGCTGGCGGTATTGCATGGGCGAGTCCTCGATGTTGGTGGACGGCAGCATAGCCAGCAAAGTCCGTCATTGCGAGCGCAGCGAAGCAATCCAGAGATGTGTCCGCGGAGGGATGCTGGATTGCTTCGCTGCGCTCGCAATGACGGTGGGGCACGTTTGCGCCTCACATTCAGTGTCATCGCCCGCGAAGGCGGGCGATCCAGTACGCCGAGACAGTCGTGATCGATCGAGGGGCCGCGACGTACTGGATTCCCCGCCTTCGCGGGGAATGACGGCTGCGGGTGTGGCGCGCAGCAGCGCCGGCCTGATCGCCCGCTACCCCGGCCCCTTCAAGATCTTGAACACGCCGTTCGCCATCACGATGCAGCGGTCGTCCACGGTCACCTCGGTGCTCATGAAGATCAGGCTGCGGGTCGAGCGCACCACGCGCGGGCGGGAGATCAGGGTGTCGCCGATCTGGCCGGCCTCGACGAAATGGGTGTCGAGCTGCACCGTCGCCAAGTACTCCTTGCCGGAGACGTAACGGGCCGTCATGCCGCAGGTGCGATCGGCGAACGTCATCATCACGCCGCCCTGGACCATGCCGCGGCGGTTGTGGTGCTTGTCCTCGGTCGCGAGCGCGAACTCGTAATGACCGTCGACCTTGCGCTCCCACAACGGGCCGATCAGATGCAGGAAGCCCGTGGTCTCCAGGATGCTCCAGCCCTCTGATTTCAACCTTGCGGCGGCCTTGCTGGTCATGTCGTCGTTCGTCCTTGCAACGCGATGTCTCCTCGTTTCATCAGATGCAGTCCTGGTGTAGTCAAGCATCATGAGAACGTTCGACGATGCCACCAGACGGAATATCGCAGAGGCCTGCGCGGCCTTCGCGCGGCTGCCCGACACAGCCGAGCCGTCGGCGCTGAAGCGCGCCGCGGTGGTGCTGGCGCTAACCGAATCCGACGACGGTGGCGACACCGCCTTCCTGCTCACCAGGCGCGCCTCGCACCTGCGCGCCCATCGCGGCCAATGGGCGCTGCCCGGCGGACGCTGCGATGCCGGCGAGACGCCGGTCGAGGCGGCGCTGCGCGAGCTCGACGAGGAGCTCGCACTCGCGCTGTCAGCCGATGCGGTGCTCGGCCTGCTCGACGATTATCCGACGCGCTCGGGCTATCTGATCACGCCGGTCGTGGTCTGGGCGGCCGATAGTGCTGCGATCCGCCCGAACCCGGACGAGGTCGCCTCCGTCCATCGCATCGCGCTGGCCACGATCGAGCGCGACGATGCCTTCGATTTCACGGAGATCCCCGAGAGCAACCGCCGCGTGATCCGCTTCCATCACCAGATGAGCCTGATCCATGCCCCGACCGCGGCGCTGATCTACCAGTTCCGCGAGGTGCTGGCGGGGCGGCACACCCGCGTCACCGACCTGGAACAGCCGGTCTTCGCCTGGACGTGACGATGGTAAACGGCGCGTTAACGCGACGGTTACCGGATGCCTGCTAAGAAGGCAGCATGCATCATTCGATTCGAAATAAATTGGCGCTGGTTCCGCTCGCGCTCGTCCTGATCTCGCCTGCGGCGCGCGGCGCCGAGGCCGACGCGCTGTCGCCCGCCGTTCGCAATGCCAACGCCCAGCTGCTGTCGCAGTTTTTCGCGCAAGGCGCGGGGGCTTCGCCGGCCGTGCTCGAATATCGCCGCAAGCTCGCGGAATATCAGGCCGCGCGCGCCGCCTTCGATGCCGAGGCCGGCGCCTATTGGAGCCAGATCTCGGAGAAGCGGAAGGCCCGCAACGCCAAGCGGCGCAATGGGCAGCAGATCACGCTCGATGACTACGTGCTGGAGCATCCGCCGCTCTATACCGGGCCGAAGAAGCCGGTGAATCCGGAGCCGGAGGAAACGCCGGATCGCCCCGCGAGAAGACCGATCCCCGTGGTCGCCGATTTCCTGCGTGCGGCGCAGGAACTCTACCAGTTCACGCCGCAACGCCCGTCCAGCGAGCTCGAGTTCAAGCGCGCCTATGCGCGCTACGCTCTGGCCCATGGCCTGACGCGCGAGCAGGCGGTGCGGGTCTATTCGTTCGAGACCGGCGGCACCGGCAGTTACGACGTGCAGGCGGGCATCGAGCATGGCGGCAAGCGCGCGATCTCGACCGCGATGGGCTACAACCAGCTGCTCACCACCAACAGCGTCGAGCTGCTCGCCGAGCAGGGCCATGAACTGATCCGCGCGCTGTCCGAGAAGGTGACGCGCACATCTGGACCGGCGCGGCATGCGCTCGAGCACAAGCTCACTGTCCTGAAGAAGATGGTGGCGCACGCGAAGTCGGTGCCCGATACCTGGTCGGAGCACGAGAAGATGGGCGCCACCCCGCAGGGCTGGGCCATGCATGCGATGGTGCTCGACGTTGACATCGGACCGATGCTGCAGACCCACAAGCTGCTGACTTCGGTGCATTTCGCCCGCGCCAAGGGACACTCGCGCCCGCTGTCGGCGGCCGAGCTCGAGATGATGAACCTCACCGGCGACGGCACCGGCCTCGACATGGTGACGATGCCGCAAGCGATGCGCGAGCGGGTGCCGACCTCGAATTTCTTCCAGCGCGGCGGCTATGAGCGCAACCCAGTCGCGATCCGCCACAACACGGTGGCGAAGCTGCTGGCCGTGACCGACGAGCGCATGGACGTGAACAGCGGCAAACCCGGCGCAAGGGAATTGGCAGGGGCGTTCTAGGACGCTGGCGCTTTCTTCACCTCTCCCCGCTTGCGGGGAGAGGTCGGATTGCATCGTCAGATGCAATCCGGGTGAGGGGGTACAGGTCCCTCGACGATCTCATGCGTGGAGAGAGGCCCCTCACCCCAACCCTCTCAGCGCGAGCGAAGCTCGTCGCGGCCCTGTAAGAACGGGGCGAGGGAGCGCACCGTGATCGCAGCTTCTACTGATCCGGCCCGAACTTGAACTTGCCGTCACCCTCCAGATACGGGCCGGTGCGCATGTAGAGCTGGCCGTTCTGGCCGATGAAGAACAGTGTGCCCTTGGGTACCTTCTTGGCGCCCTTCAAGAGCTCGCCGGCGTTGCTGGTGCCCATCTTGTAGGAATAGGTCTTGCCCTCCCTGTCGTAGGCGTAGCCGGTGTCGGTCTTCAGCTCCCAGGGCGTCGCTGCGGTTTGCGCCAATGCGGGCGCTACCAATGCGCCGAGCGCGGCTGCGAGTGCAAATGTCTTGATTGAAAATGCCGTCATCCCATCCTCCCAAGATCGGGACATTCCATGATTGAACAAATCACGAACGATGCGTCCCGGTCAACTTGCGACGCGCCGCAGCGCATCACGTCTTGCCCAGCAGTTTGTGATTTTCCCTTCGTCCCCTCGCGACTATGTTCCGCTTTCCGTCTAGAACGCAACTCGACAAAAATATTGGTGGGGATGATTCGAATGAACCTAGTCGTCAAAGCCTGCTCGGCTGCCGCGCTGTTGCTCACGGCGCTGGCGCCGGCCGCCCAAGCCGATGACTACCGGCTCAGCCACAACCAGCGGATTTCGTGCAGCCGCGGCCTTGCCCCGGGCAAGCTGAACACGGCGACCTGCAAGTCCTACACCTATCTCTTCAACACCAAGACCTCGGAATATTTCCGCTGCCAGGTTTCCCTGGCGCTGACCCGCGACAACAAGGAGGTCATCAACGTCCAGACCGACGGCGGCTGCACCAAGAAACCGCGCATTTTCGAGACCGACGGCAAGTACGATTTCGACGCCACCGAGACCGAGCCGCCGAACACCAATTCGTTCTTCGGCCCCGGCGGCTATTCGGTCTGGGCCGCCGACGTCGGCGCGCAGAAGGTGCGCGGCTGCATCACCATCTCCTCCGGCCTCGGCTCCGACATCTCCAAATGCCTGGACATGACGTTCCAGTGAGCGAGCGCTCGATAGCCACTGCGTAGACGGTGCGCTCCCTGCCCCGCCTACGGGGGAGGGCTGGGGAGAGGTGTCTCCGCATCGGGACAATCTCCTAGAGGAGAAAACCCTCACCCGCGCCTTCGGCGCGACCTCTCCCGCAAGCGGGAGAGGTGACCGAGCAAGCCGCTCCGACTCGAACCTAACGCGACTCCAGTCCCGCTGCGCCACCTCGCCGCACCGTCCGGTTCCCAAAAACCCAGCGGGAACGGCCCTTTGCCGCAGTCCTGTTTTGCCTTTTGGATGGGTTGACCCGCATCCCTCATCCGGCCAATTTCGCCGCCGGTTTGGGGAGAACAACAACCATGAAACGGACGATTTTCGGCGCGGCCGCGGCTCTGGCTCTGGCGGCGTCGGCACCTTGCGCCCAGGCGCAATCCTTCATCAACGTGCTGACCGGCGGCACCTCCGGCGTCTACTATCCGCTCGGGGTCGCGATCGGAAAGATCTACGGCGAAAAGATTCCGAACGTGAAGACGCAGGTGCAGGCCACCAAGGCGTCGGTCGAGAACCTGATCCTGCTGCAGCAGGGCCGCGGCGAGCTGGCGTTCACGCTGGGCGACTCGCTGAAAGCCGCCTGGGAGGGCGAGGAGGAGGCGGGCTTCAAGACCAAGCTCGACAAGCTCCGCACCATCGGCGCGATCTACCCGAACTACATCCAGATCGTCGCGACCGCCGACAGCGGCATCAAGACGCTCGCCGACCTCAAGGGCAAGAGCCTGTCGGTCGGTGCACCGAAGTCGGGCACCGAGCTGAACTCCCGCGCGATCCTGGCCGCTGCCGGCATGAGCTACAAGGAGCTCGGCAAGGTCGAATATCTGCCGTTCGCCGAATCCGTCGATCTCATGAAGAACCGGCAGCTCAACGCCACGCTGCAATCGGCCGGGCTCGGTGTCGCCTCGCTGAAGGACCTCTCGACCTCGAGCCCGATCACGGTGGTGTCGGTGCCGAAGGAGACCGTCGACAAGATCGGCCCGCCCTTCGTGGCGGCGACTATTCCGGCCAACACCTATACCGGCCAGGACAAGGACGTGCCGACTGCGGCCGTGATCAATTATCTGGTCACGAGCTCCGCCGTCTCGGACGATCTCGCCTACCAGATGACCAAGCTGGTCTATGAATCGCTGCCCGAACTCGTCACTGCGCACGCGGCCGGCAAGGAGATCAAGCTCGAGACCGCCGCCACCGGCAGCCCGGTCCCGCTGCACCCCGGCGCGATCCGCTATTACAAGGAAAAGGGGCTGATCAAGTAATCAGCTCCTGTCGTCGGACGTCATGGCCGGGCTTGTCCCGGCCATCCACGTTCTGCGGCTGTGCATGGAAGTTTCGTGGATGCCCGGGACAAGCCCGGGCATGACGGCTCGGGACATACCGTGCCAATGCTACAAGCGCTCGACGATTGGGGATGGGCTGAGATGCTGGAAAAGGCAGAGGGGACTGAGATCGCGCCCGACAAGGTCAAGGTCGAGTTCGACAATTTCGAGCATGGCTTCCCAGAAGGCTTCGGCCCGGGCTGGTGGGGCCGGCTCGCCTACTGGATCGGCATCGCGTTCGCGATCTTCCAGCTCTACGTCGCCGCCTTCAACTATCTGCCGAGCCAGGTGGTGCGCGGCGTCCATGTCGGCTTCCTGCTCCTGCTCACCTTCGGCCTGATCGCCAACTTCACCGCGAAGAGCAATTTCGGCCGTGCGCTGGGCTGGGCGATCGGCGCCGCCGGCTTCTACTGCGGTCTCTACCAATGGATCTTCTATGCCGACCTGATCGCGCGCGATGGCGATCCGACCAGGCTCGATCTCGCCGTCGGCACCCTACTCGCGGTGCTGATCTTCGAGGGCACGCGGCGGCTGATGGGCGCGGCGCTGCCGCTGATGTGCGGTGCGTGTCTCGTCTATTGGTTCTTCGGTCAGTACCTGCCGTCGCCGCTCAACCATCGCGGCTATGATTTCGACCAGATCGTCACGCATCTGTCGTTCGGCACCGAAGGCTTTTACGGCGTGCCGGTCTACGTCTCCGCGACCTACATCTTCCTGTTCATCCTGTTCGGCTCGTTCCTGGAGCGCGCCGGCATGATCCAGCTGTTCACCGATGTCTCGCTCGGCCTGTTCGGCCGCACCCGCGGTGGACCTGCCAAGGTCGCGGTGTTCGCCTCGGGCATGATGGGGACCATCTCCGGCTCGGGCGTCGCCAACGTCGTCACCGTCGGCCAGTTCACGATTCCCTTGATGATCAGGTTCGGCTACCGCCGCGCCTTCGCGGCCGGCGTCGAGGCGACGGCCTCGATGGGCGGCCAGATCATGCCGCCGGTGATGGGGGCGGTCGCCTTCATCATGGCCGAGACGCTCGGCGTGCAATATTCGGAGATCGTCAAGGCCGCCGCGATCCCCGCGATCCTCTATTTCGCCTCCGCGTTCTGGATGGTGCATTTGGAAGCCGGCAAGCACGGCCTGGTCGGCATGAAGCGCTCGGAGATCCCGAGCGCCTGGAAGGCGCTGGTGACGCGCTGGTACCTCGTGCTGCCGCTCGCGGCGCTGGTCTACATGCTGTTCGAGGGTTTTACGCCGCTCTATGCCGGCAGCATGGGCCTTGCGCTCACCGTGACGCTGATCCTCGGTACCGCCATCACGACGGGCGCCTCCTCGAACGTGATCCGGACCATCTTCTGGGTCGGGCTCGCGCTCGTCGTCGCGGCATTGTCGCGCGACGGCCTCCAGATCGTGCCGGTCGCGACCGTCGTGGTCGGCCTGATCGTGATCACGGCGTTCGTGCGCGGCGGCTTTGCCGCCTTGCGCGCCTGCCGCGATGCGCTGGCCGAGAGCGCGAAATCCGCCATCACCGTCGGCATGGCCTGCGCGATCGTCGGCGTCATCATCGGCATGATGTCGCAGACCGGCGTCGGCACCATTTTCGGCGGCTGGGTGATCGGGCTCGGCGAGAAGAGCCTGTTCCTGGCGCTGGTCATGACCATGCTGCTGTCGATCCTGCTCGGCACCGGCATCCCCACCATCCCGACCTACATCATCACCGCCGCGCTCGCAGCTCCCGCGCTGGCCAAGCTCGGCGTGCCCTTGATCGCGAGCCACATGTTCGCATTCTATTACGGCATCATGGCCGACCTCTCGCCGCCGGTGGCGCTCGCCGCGCTTGCGGCCGCGCCAATCGCCAAGGAAAACCCGGACAAGATCGGCTGGGAGGCGATGCGCATCGCGCTCGCCGGCTACGTCATTCCCTTCATCTTCGTCTATTCGCCGGCCTTGATGCTGCAGGCCGGCGATCCCATGGCGGCCAAGCTCGGCTTCTACGGCGCGGTGGCGCTGGCGAGCTTGAAGGCGCTGGTGGCGATCGGCCTGTTCGGCATGGCCGCGATCGGCTTCCTGTTCACGCGGCTGACGCTGATCGAGCGCCTGGTCGCGCTCGGCGCCGCGTTCTGCCTGCTCGGCGAATTCCCCTTCAGCGACACTGCAGGCTTCGTGCTCGCCGCCGCGCTGGTGCTGTGGCAATGGCGGCAGCGTCCGCCGGCGCCGGTCGAGGCGGTGTGAGCCTCTGTCTTGCGACAGCGGGCGGCGTGAAAGCGCTGACGCTGTCCGCGTTCACGCTTGTCTGGACGCATTCGATCGCGAAGGTCGAATGGCAGGAAGACTGGCGCCTCACGCCCGCCGGCCTCGAGCTGGTGCAAGCCCGCGTCAAGGGCACCGGCCCCGGCATGGAGCCGCCGGCCGCGGCGCGGCTGGTCGACGGCTGGTTTCAATGGCGGCCGCAGCGTGCGCCGATGCCGGAATTGGTGCTCGGCGATTCCGGCGCGGCCGGAGAATGGCGACTCTGCCATGACGGGACGTGCCGGACATTGTCGGAGATTGTCGGGCATCCCATTGGTGCTAACGTGACCACGTTGAGCGTCTGCAAAGAACCGTAGCCCGGATGGAGCGGAAGCGTAATCCGGGACCACTGCCCCGGATTGCGCTGCGCTCCATCCGGGCTACAAGAAGAACAACAACACGGGAGACACGCGATGGATCGGCTCAAGGGCAAGGTTGCGATGGTGGTGGGGGCCGGCTCGATCGGTCCCGGCTGGGGCAACGGCAAGGCGACCGCGGTGACCTTTGCGCGCGAGGGCGCGCAGGTGTTCTGCGTCGATCGCAACGGTGCCGCGGCCGAGGAGACCGCCAGGATCATCAGCGGCGAGGGCGGCAAGGCGATTGCGTTCACGGCCGACGTGGCGCGGCCTGCCGAGATCGAGGCGATGGTCGCGGCGTGCCTCAAGGCCTATGGCCGCATCGACGTGCTCGACAACAATGTCGGCATCGCCGAGATGGGAAGCGTGGTGGAGGTGAGCGAAGACAGCTGGGACCGCGTCTTCAGCGTCAACCTCAAGAGCGCCTATCTCGCCATGAAGCACGTGATCCCTGTTATGGTGAAGCAGGGCGGCGGCTCGATCATCAACATCTCCTCGATCGCCTCGATCCGCCACATGGGCATCTCCTACGTTACCTACGGCGCCTCGAAAGCGGCGATGAACCAGATGACGCGCACCACAGCGATCGAGTTCGCGCGCCATCACGTCCGGGTCAACGCGATCCTGCCCGGCCTGATGAAGACGCCGATGGTCGAGCACTCCGCCGGCCTCGCCGCCAGCTACGCCAAGGGCGATGTCGAGGCGATGTGGCGCGCGCGGGACGCCCAGGTGCCGATGGGCCATATGGGCGATGCATTCGACGTCGCCAACGCCGCGCTGTTCCTGGCCTCGGACGAGTCGAAATACGTGACGGGCATCGAGCTCGTTGTCGACGGCGGAATCACGTGCAAGGCCGGGGCTTGATCAGCCCCAGCTTGCACGCAGCCCGCCGCTGCGAGTCATAGTCGATAGCCCTGTCTTGCAAGAAGGAAGCAGATCATTCACAGCAAGGTGTATTGCGCGCGTTCGCGCCTGGCGAGCAGCGGCAGCGCCTGTTCCGCGATGTAGCTCTTGAAATGCGCGCTCTCCTGGTGGGCCCTGAAGGCGGCTTCGTCGCGGAACAACTCGTAGAAGAGGAACTGGGCCGGATTGTCCTTGGCGCGCGAGATCAGGAACAGCTTGACGCCTGGCTCGCGCTGCGCCTGAGGGAGGAAGCCGCGCAGGATTTCAGCAACCCGGTCGACCTCTTCGGCCTTTGCTTCCCATTGCGCCACGACGAGAAGTCCGCCGCCGATGGCCGGGTGGCCGGTCTGTTGATTCATTGCCTGTTCGGTCATGATGGAGCTCCCTGAGAATGCTCCATTCGATAGCGCAGCTCTGGGCGACAATGGTTCGATGAAGATCGTAGTTCGAATGTCGCCGAACGGCCCGACGTTCCGTCGTGGGTCGAATTGATTTCCTGCGCGAATTTCGCTACCGCCTTTTCCCGTGGATACGCTCAAGGTCAGAGACGCCAAAGACGTCGAAGAGGTGGTGCGCGCGGCGATCGCGAGCGAGCAGCCGCTCGAGATCATCGGCCATGGCGGCAAGCGCGGCATCGGCCACGCCATGGCGACCAACGCCGTGCTCGACGTCTCCGCGCTCAATGCCGTCACCGCCTACGAGCCGAGCGAGCTCATCATCACGCTCCAGGCCGGCGCGCCGCTGGCCGACGTGCTGGCGCTGATCGACGCCAAGAACCAGCAATTCGCCTTCGAGCCTGTAAACACCGCCCCGCTGCTCGGCACGACGGCAACAGGCACCATCGGCGGCATGATCGCGGCAGGGCTCGCCGGGCCGCGGCGGATCCGGGCGGGCGGAGCGCGCGACCACCTGCTCGGCGCGCATGCCGTCTCGGGTTTCGGCGACAGCTTCAAGACCGGCGGCAAGGTGGTGAAGAACGTCACCGGCTACGACCTCTGCAAGCTGCTGGCGGGGTCCTGGGGCACGCTGTCGGTGATGACCGAGGTCACGCTCAAGGTGATGCCCAAGCCCGAGGCCGAGCGGACGCTGTTGCTGCGCGGGTTAGATGATGCCGCCGCCAACAAGGCCATGACTGCGGCGCTGGGCTCGCCCTTCGACGTCTCCGCCGCCGCGCATCTGCCGAAATCCGCACTCCGGGCCGGGACCGAGGGGCTGGGCGACATTGCGGGCCAAGGCGAGGCCGAGGCGCTGACCGTGCTGCGGCTCGAGGGCATCACCGCGTCCGCTGCGCACCGCGCCGGCTCGCTGCGCCAATTGCTGGCGCCGTTTGGAACCGCGACGCTGATCGAGGACGTGGCATCCACGGCCCTGTGGAGCGCGATCCGCGACGTGCTGCCGTTCGCGGCGAGCGGCGCGCTCGGCGCCTGGCCGGTCTGGCGGATCGTCTGCCCGCCGGCCTCGGGCGCGGCGCTGGGCACGCAGCTGGCGCGCGAGACGGGGGGCGATGTGATCTACGATTGGGGCGGCGGCCTGATCTGGGCGGCGCTCCCGCCGAAGCCGGACGCGCATGCCCCGGCGGTGCGTGCGCACGCGAACGCGGCCGGCGGGCATGCCACGCTGATCCGGGCGACTGATGATGTCAGGCGCGAGGTCGACGTGTTCCATCCGCAGGCGCCGGGGATTGCCGCGCTGAGCGAGCGGGTGCGCGCCAGCTTCGATCCGAAGATCATTCTCAACCGGGGGCGGCTCACGCGGAGCGCTGGCTGATGAAGACCGAATTCTCACTCGCGCAGCTCGCCGACCCCGATATCGCGGAAGCCGACAAGATCCTGCGCGCCTGCGTCCATTGCGGCTTCTGCACCGCAACCTGCCCGACCTATGTGCTGCTCGGCGACGAGCTCGATAGCCCGCGCGGCCGCATCTATCTGATTAAGGAGATGCTGGAGAAGGACCAGGCGCCGACCGCCGACGTGGTCAAGCATATCGACCGTTGCCTGTCGTGCCTTGCCTGCATGACGACCTGCCCCTCGGGCGTGAACTACATGCACCTGGTCGATCAGGCCCGGGTGCAAATCGAGCAGCGCTATCGGCGGCCGCTGACCGAGCGGCTGCTGCGCCAGGTGCTGGCCTTCGTCTTGCCGGACCCGCAGCGCTTTCGCGTCAGTATGTGGCTGGCGCGGCTCGCCCGTCCGCTCGGCGTCTTGCTGCCGACACCCCGGCCTGCGGCGACGCCGGGCTTGATCCAGCGCATCAAGGCGATGCTGGCGCTGGCGCCGGACCGGCTGCCGCCCGCAGGACCCGCCGCCGGCAGCGTGTTCGCGGCGCTGGGCAAGAAGCGCGGCCGTGTGGCACTGCTCCAGGGCTGCGCCCAGCAGGTGCTGGCGCCGCGCATCAACCAGGCCGCCATCAGTCTCCTGACCCGCCACGGCATCGAGGTCGTCCTTGTCAGGGACGAGCAATGCTGTGGCGCGCTGACCCATCACCTCGGCAACGACCAGGATGCGCTGGCGCGGGCTCGCGCCAACGTCGCGGCGTGGCGGAAGGAAATGGTCGGCGAGGGGCTCGATGCCATCCTGGTGACGACCTCCGGCTGCGGCACGGTAATCAAGGATTACGGCTATCTCCTGCGCGAGGACACAGCGTTCGCGGCCGATGCTGCGAGGGTCTCGGCGCTTGCCAAGGACATCACCGAATACGTCGCCGGCCTCGAGCTTGCGACGGCGGCGCGAGCGGACGACATCGTCGTCGCCTATCACTCCGCGTGTTCGTTGCAGCATGGACAGAAAATCACAGGCCTTCCGAAAGAATTGCTTTCCAAGAATGGATTCGTGGTGAAAGATGTGCCCGAGAGCCATTTGTGTTGCGGTTCGGCGGGGACCTACAACATTCTCCAGCCCGAGCTTGCGGGTCGGTTGCGTGATCGCAAGGTCGCCAACATCGCGAGCGTCAAGCCGGACATGATTGCCGCGGGCAATATCGGCTGCATGGTGCAGATTGCCAGTGGCACGTCAGTTCCGGTCGTACACACGATTGAGCTTCTCGATTGGGCGACGGGCGGGGCGCGGCCGGCACTGAACGCGCAGGTTTGAGCTTTCAGGAGCCCGAACTGTCCTCCCGAGGTGACGACTGAAGACGCCCGATCAAGCATTGTTCGGCGGCAACAGGAGGACCACGATGGCGAAAGCGAAGAAGAAGAAAAGCAAGAAGGCCAAAAAGGCCAAGAAGGCCGTAGCGGCGAAGAAGTCCGCGAAGAAGGCGACGAAGAAGAAGGCGGCCAAGAAGACCGCCAAGAAGTCTGCCAAGAAATCTGCCAAGAAGGCCGCCCCGAAGAAGGCTGCCAAGACGACCGCAAAGAAGTCGGCGGCCAAGAAGGCTGCTCCGAAGAAGGCCGCGAAGAAGGCGGCACCGAAGAAGGCGAAGGCAGCGCCTGCTCCGAAGCCGTCGGCACCGGCGGAGACTCCCGCGCCCGCCGAGACAAGCTGGGCGATGCCTTCGTCTTCTGCGGAAGCGGCGCCGGCCGAGGGGCAGGGCTAGGAAGGCGGTCTCTCATCGCCTTCGGACTGTCACTCGGGATTGTTACTTGGGATTGTTACTTGGGATTGTAACGAGAAGGCCGCGGCACCCCGGTGCTGCGGCCTTTTTGCATCGCGGAAGCCGCCCTTGGCGGCTGGCGCTCCGGGCCCACCCTGATTCGTAGCGAAGGTGTCACGCCGCCTGGCGATCCCCGGGTTTACACGGGTCTGCACTGCACCTTGGAATGCAAATAATGTGATCGAGAAGCCACACAGCCTGACAACCTTTCGTGAATTCGTCAAAACGCCTAAAAAGTCGGCAGATGCCCGTGCTTTTTGCTTCACGGTTCCTGTCCATCGATCCAAATTGCCGCAGTGACGCAATTTTGCAGGTAGGCCGCATGCCCCGGGGGGCTTCCGGGGGCGACTGCTAAGTAAGAACGGGTAGATGGGGATCGAAATGAAAAAAGTGGCTTTGTTGGCAACGGCGCTGGCAATGGTGACGACGGGTTCGGCGTTCGCGGCAGATCTGCGCGTGAAGGCATTGAAAGCCCCGCCGCCCCCGGCGTTCGATCCTTGGGATATCGCCTTCGGCGGCGGCATCATGAGCGATTACGTCTTCCGCGGCATCACCCAGTCGAACCATAAGCCGGCCGTCACGGCCTATTTCGAGCCTCGCTACAACGTCACCAAGGACTTGCAGCTCTACGTCGGTACGTCCGCCTCGAGCATCTCCTTCCCGAACCGCGCTGCGGCGGAAGTCGACTTCTACGGCGGTATCCGCCCGACCTTCGGCATGTTCGCCTTCGACTTCGGTCTTTGGGGCTACCTCTATCCGGGCGGACAATGCTTCGGCTCGCAGTACACATTGGCTCAGGGCAATTGTGGCGGCGACATCGATTACTCGCAGGGGGCAATCGGCCTTCCGATCAACGGCAACTTCGCCAAGAAGGACGCCAGCTTCTTCGAAGCCTACGCCAAGCTGAACGTCGTCATCAACGACCAGTGGACGGTCGGCTTCAACGAGTACTACTCGCCGAACTTCCTGAACCTCGGCGCCTGGGGCAATTACGCCTCGATCACGGCCAAGTGGACCGCCCCGAGCACAATCTTCGGTGCCAGCGGCGTCGGCATGTACGTGTCGGGTGAGTTCGGCCGGCAGTGGTTCGGCACTTCCGACATCTTCTACGGCATCGCGGGCGATCCGGTTTATGCGAACGGCATCAAGGAGCCGAGCTACAACACCTGGAACGTCGGCGTCGGCTTCACCTACAAGGTGTTCACGCTCGATCTGCGCTATCACGACACCGACCTGAACAAGGGCGACTGCAACGCCTTGACCAGCGATCACACCGCGAAGTTCACCGGAAGCTTCACCCCCATCAACCCGGGCGGTTTCGGCTCCAACTGGTGCAGCGCGGCCGGCGTGGCCAAGCTCTCGTTCGACCTGACGGCGATGAGCAATCTGAAGTAAGCTTCTTCCCGAACGACTTCGCGAGGGCGGCAGGGCAACCTGCCGCCCTTTTGCTTTTCTCCACGCCGTCATGGCCGGGCTTGACGCGTGTATGGAGTGACGACTCGAACTTGATGATCAGCGGCTACCCAGCGCTCGCCTCAGCGCGCGGCGCTCGGCTCCGCCGCAGTCCGCTCGCCGCCGACGACGTGGATCGCACCGTCCTTCACCAGCGCCACCTTGCGGGTGTGGAAGACATCGAGCGTCGAGCGGTGGCCGATCGAGACGATGGTGGCCTGCGGCAGTCTCTCCGCCAGCAGCCGGTAGAGCCGGGCTTCCGACGGCTCGTCGAGCGAGGCGGTGGCTTCGTCCAGGAACAGATAGTCCGGCGCATGCAGCAGCGCGCGCGCTAGCCCGAGACGCTGCTGCTCGCCGAGCGAGAGCATCCTGTTCCAGTGGCCGTCCTCGTCCAGCCGCTCGGCGAGATCGGGCAGCCCGACCGCGATCAGGGCCTCGCGGACCTGCGCGGCGTCGAACGCGCCCGGCGCTGCCGGATAGACCACGGCATCGCGCAACACACCGACCGAGAAATAGGGCCGCTGCGGCAGCATCATCAGCTTTGCCTTTTCCGGGACCACAACCGTGCCGGTGCCGAACGGCCAGATGCCGGCGATGGCCCGGAACAGCGTGGACTTGCCGGAGCCGGACGGTCCGGTCACCAGCACGCGCTCCGAGGCCTGAATGGTGAAGGCCTTCGCGGCCACCAGCGGCGTGCCGTTGGGCAGGTTCACGCAGAGCTGCTCGAGGTCGATATGGCGGCCGGCGACCTCCAGCGCGATGGCAGGCTCATGCGCCGGCAGATTGACCGCCGAGGCGACCGACATCTCGAAGCCATCGAGACGGGCAACCACCGCACGCCATTCGGCCAGGGATCGGTAGGCGCTCACGAAGAAGGACAGGGCCTTCTGCACGCTGCCGAAGGCGGAGCCGGTCTGCACCATCCCTCCAAGTTGAATCTTACCGGCAAAATAGGCAGGCGCGGTGAGGATGAAGGGGAAGATCACGGCGGCTTGGGAATAGCTCGCCGTGAAAGCAGTCAGACGCTTGGTCCGGCTCATGATCGCGTACCAATTGCCGACGACATAGCCGTAGCGGTGCAGCAGTCGTTCGCGTTCGGCGCCTTCGCCCTTGAGCAGTGCGATCTGTTCGGAGTTCTCGCGCACGCGGACGAGGTTGAAGCGGAAGTCGGCCTCGTAGCGCTGCTGCTCGAAGTTGAGATTGACCAGAGGCGAACCGATCCAGTGCGTGAGCGCGGTGCCGAAGATCGCGTAGACGAGCGCCGCCCACACCAAATAGCCGGGGATGGGAAAGTCGAGGCCCGAGATATGCAGCGGTGCCGCGTTCGACAGCCCCCACAGAATGACCACGAACGAGAGCAGCGTGACGATCGAGGAGAGCAGCCCGATGCCGATATTGAGAGTCTGCTCGACGAAACTCCTGACGTCGTCGGTGATGCGTTGGTCCGGGTTGTCGGCCGCATCGCCCTTGAGCTGCATCCGATAGTGGGTCGCGCTATTCAGCCATTCGCCCAGATAGTGACGCGTCAGCCATTGCCGCCAGCGAATCTGGAGCCACTGATTGAGATAGAGCTGGTAGACGGAAAGCGCGACGCTGGCGCTCGCGAGCAGTGTGAAGACGCCCAGCTCCCAGACGAAGCCGTTCCAGTCGCGCTCCTGGAGATAGTTGTAGAAGCGGCTGTACCATTGGTTCACGAGCACATCGATGGCGACCAGCAGCAGTTCGATCACGATCACCGCGGCGAGCAGGCCGCGGCCGGCCCATTTGTCCTCTGACCGGAAATAAGGGATGGCGATTCGCCAGACGATCGCGAGCGTGGCGCGGATGTTGTTCACAGAGCTGGATCTCCTCAGGGGATGTGCACGATGCCCAGAGCCAAATAGCTGAGGCGATGGCGGAAATGGGCGCGCTTAGACTAAAGTCGCAAGTTCTGCAATTTGCGTTGGATTGTCGCAGCCAGCAACCCTAGCATGGTGCCCGCCGGTGCGGGGCAGGGTGCTCCGGGATTTCGCGACCTTGTGAGCGGCCGGGAACCGCCGGATGCGCGAGAACTTCGCGCCGCGGCTGCAACTGGCTGCCGATCGCTTTCTCGTTCGGCGTGGTCTTCGAAGGCGCCCCGGGCTTCGCCGTGCCGGTGCGCCTGCATCGACCATGCGCGAACCTTCTCAACGCCCCCGCCGTCTCATAGAAGGTGCGGCAAGTCAGGTCGGTCGAGAGGTCTCATGGTTTCGTTCCAGCGATTGGTGTGTGCGGCGGTTGCAATGTTCGCGATGTCCACACACGCGCGTGCCCAGGAGGGGTTTCCGTTCGGCACCGAGATGACGCTGGAGGCGTTGCCGCAGGCAGGCTCGAAGCGGATTCCCAACATCGAGATCGGCGACAATGGCGAGGTCGTGCTGGAGCTCTGGTGCAAGGGCGGCAAGGGCCAGTTCTCGGTCGCCGGCAACACCGTGATCTTCGTGCCCGGCCAGATCCAGAACCGCAACTGTCCGCCGGCGAGAGCGCAGGCCGACGACGAGCTCGTCGCAGCCCTCGGCAGCGTCGAGACCTGGAAGCGCCAGGGCGACGTCCTGACGCTGATCGGCCCGAAGCCGCTGCGCTTCAGGACGACGGGGAATTAGGCCTCTGTCATTCCCCGCGAAGGCGGGGAATCCAGTACGCCGCAGCCTATCGATTCCATCGCTGCTGTCTCGGAGTACTGGATCGCCCGGTCAAGCCGGGCGATGACAGCGGTGGCTGTCTCAGCCTACTTCCACACCGACTTGTCGGCGTCCCAGCGCTGGCCCTTCAGCTCCTTGACGAGCGCCTCGATCGAGCCGTTGTCGTCGGGCAGATCGCCTTCTTCGTCGAGGCTGGCATCGTCGGACAGATTGAGCCTGGCACCGCTGCCCTCGTCGGCCGTCGTGGTCGCCGGGCTGCCGATCCAGAGCATGAGCTTGTCGGTGGTGCCCGGCTTGTCGGGCGAGACCAGGCCTGCAACCTCGATCGTGTCGGTGAGCTCGAGCGCCGGGAAGTCCTGGTTCGGCCGCTTGAACACCAGCTTGAGCCTGCCGGTGGCCGGGTTGAAGTTTTGCGTGACCGGCTTTGCTGCGAGCGTCCTGCTCAGCACGCTCGCCACCGCCGTTGCAAGCTTGCCCTTGTTGATCTTGTCGCCCTCGCGCCAGTCGGCCGCAGGGAAGCGGATGGTGCGGTCCATCTCGGTCATGCCCGCGGTCCAGCCTGCGGCGGTGACGCCCGGCATTGCCTTGAACTTCGCCAGCAGCGCGCCGGCGCGCTCGGGATCGACCGACATGGTGATGGTCTGCTCGCCCGCGCGCAGCGCGTCGCAGCCGACATTGAGGCTCGCCAGCGTCACCTCGACCTCCTGGCCCTTCAGGCTCTTCAGGAAGTCGGTCGCGGCGTCGAGCTTGACCTTGACCGCGATCGCTTCCGGCGAGACGTCGGTGAAATCCTTCGGCTGCGGCGTGATGCCGTCGTCGGAGGTCTGACTGTCCAGGAATTCCTTTTCGCTGAGATCGGAATTGTCCGGCGAGGTCACTTCGGTCACCGCCTGGCCAATCGCGATCTGGCCGCGGAACTCGAACATGTCGCCGGACTGCTTGCGCGTCAGCTTGACGCTGACCGGCGACTTCTCACTGATGCTCTGCGTCGTTCCGGTCAGCGTTTGGCCGGCGACCTGGAGGTTGACGACGAAGCGGTCCTTGCGGTCGGAGTTCTTCGCGATGGGGTAGCAGACGTCGAGCACCGCCGCGCTCAGCGTCTTGCCCTGGCGCGTCTCCTTCAGGATCACGTCGGCATTGCCGTCCATCAGCCCGTCCATCGCGGTGAAATAGCGCGTCTCGGTTCCCCCCGGCGCGGTCGCCTTCGGCGACAGCTTCATCTGGGCGGAGGCCTGCGGTGGAACGGCGAGCAGGGCCAGAACGGCCGTGGAGCAAACCAGAAGCGCACGCATCGATGACATCCTCGCGCAACGGCCATGATCCGGAAAGCGTGAAGCGGTCTCTAGGATCATGCCCAAACAATCAGAATCGGCGCGCCACCGTAGTGGGTTTTGGCCGCTGGTTGAATCGGAAAGCGAAACGGGCAGGGTCGGCAAAAAAGAAGGCCGCCCGGAGGCGGCCTTCGCAACTCTGTCACGGAACGGAAGGCTTAGAAGCCGCCCATGCCGCCGCCGGGGGGCATCGCGGGCGGAGCTTCCTTCTTCGGCATCTCGGCGACCATGGCTTCGGTAGTCACCAAGAGGCCGGCCACGGAAGAGGCGTCCTGCAGCGCGGTGCGCACCACCTTGGCGGGATCGATGATGCCCTTCTCGACCATGTCGACATAGTCCTCGTTCTGGGCGTCGAAGCCGAAGGTCTCGGACTTGTTCTCCAGGATCTTGCCGACCACGATCGAGCCTTCCACGCCGGCGTTCTCGGAGATCTGGCGGATCGGGGCTTCCAGCGCCTTCAGCACGATGTTGATGCCGGCCTGGACGTCGTCATTGGCGTTGGTGAGACGGCCGACCGCCTTCTTGGCGCGGAGCAGCGCGACGCCGCCGCCCGGGACGATGCCTTCCTGAACCGCGGCGCGGGTGGCGTTGAGCGCGTCCTCGACGCGGTCCTTCTTCTCCTTGACCTCGATCTCGGTGGCGCCGCCGACGCGGATCACCGCGACGCCGCCGGCGAGCTTGGCGAGGCGCTCCTGCAGCTTCTCGCGGTCGTAGTCCGAGGTGGTCTCCTCGATCTGGGCCTTGATTTGGCCGACGCGGGCCTCGATGTCGGGCTTCTTGCCGGCGCCGTTGACGATCGTGGTGTTCTCCTTGTCGATCACCACCTTCTTGGCGCGGCCGAGCATCTTCACCGTGACGTTCTCGAGCTTGATGCCGAGCTCCTCGGAGATCAGCTGGCCGCCGGTCAGGATCGCGATGTCCTCCAGCATGGCCTTGCGGCGGTCACCGAAGCCCGGCGCCTTGACGGCCGCGACCTTGAGGCCGCCGCGGAGCCGGTTGACGACCAGGGTGGCCAGCGCCTCGCCCTCGACGTCCTCGGCGATGATGACGAGCGGCTTGCCCGACTGCACCACGGCTTCCAGCACCGGCAGCATGGCCTGCAGGCCAGAGAGCTTCTTCTCGTGCAGGAGGATGTAGGCGTCCTCGAGCTCGGCGGTCATCTTCTCGGCATTGGTGACGAAGTAGGGGCTGAGATAGCCGCGGTCGAACTTCATGCCCTCGACGATATCAACCTCGGTCTCGAGCGACTTGTTCTCCTCGACGGTGATGACGCCCTCGTTGCCGACCTTCTGCATCGCCTGGGCGATCATCTTGCCGATGGCGGCATCGCCGTTGGCCGAGATGGTGCCGACCTGGGCGACCTCGGAGGAGGCGGCGACCGGCTTGGCGCGCTTCTCGATGTCCTTGATGACGGCGGCAACCGCGGTGTCGATGCCGCGCTTGAGATCCATCGGGTTCATGCCGGCGGCGACCGCCTTGGCGCCTTCGCGCACGATGGCCTGGGCCAGCACGGTCGCGGTGGTGGTGCCGTCGCCGGCGAGGTCGTTGGTCTTGGAGGCGACCTCACGCACCATCTGGGCGCCCATGTTCTCGAACTTGTCCTCGAGCTCGATCTCCTTGGCGACCGTGACGCCGTCCTTAGTGATGCGGGGGGCGCCGAAGCTCTTCTCGATGACGACGTTGCGGCCCTTCGGGCCGAGCGTCACCTTGACGGCGTTGGCGAGAACGTCGACGCCGCGCAGCATGCGATCGCGCGCGTCTCCGGAAAACTTGACGTCTTTGGCAGCCATGGTCTGCAATCCCTCGTGTTATGTGATGTGTGTTGTCTTGTGCCGTGCGGCGGAACGATGGATGCCCGGATCGCCTGGATCCGGGCATGACATTCAGCGGCTGTTCAGGCGGACGGCCTTAGGCCAGCACGCCCATGATGTCCGACTCCTTCATGATCAGGAGCTCTTCGTTGTCGATCTTGACCTCGGTGCCCGACCACTTGCCGAACAGCACGCGGTCGCCGACCTTGAGGTCGATCGGGATCAGCTTGCCGGTCTCGTCGCGGCCGCCGGGGCCGACGGCGACGATCTCGCCCTGGGACGGCTTTTCCTTGGCCGTGTCCGGAATGATGATGCCGCCCTTGGTCTTTTCCTCGGCGTCGATACGTTTGACCACGACACGGTCATGCAGCGGACGAAATTTGGATTTAGCCATGACGTTTCCCTTTGGAGGCTCGCTTCGGAAGTAGTGGGGTCGGTGGGGCGGCGCTTCCGTCCCCCTCTCGTCGAGGATCGAACGGCGCGCTTAGCAATCGGGCTTTCCGAGTGCTAATAGTGGGTCCGGAAATATGGCTTGGCCGCGATCCTGTCAAGCAAAGGTGGTTAAGCGATTGTTGAGGCGGATATAGGATGGTGGCATTGGAAACTCGCTCGGGGCGTCGCCGTAAAGAACGACGTCATTGCTCCGGCAGCGGTTTTGCGCTTGGCTGCGGGAGGGGTGCGGCCATGGTCTTGTTCGGGGGAATGCCATGATCAGTTCGGCTCACGCGCGCACGGTTGCCAATCTGGCGGCCGCCTCTTGTCTGGCGCTGCTGCTGGGCGCCTGCGGGGGCGGCTTCAACCTGCCGTCCCTCACGTCGTCCCCGCCGCCGCCCGAAGCCGAACCTGGCGTCGCTCCGGAAATGCCCGCCAGCATCCGCGCCGACGAGATCGTCGGCCGCTGGGGCCTCGCCTCGTTCCAGAACCCGGCCGATCGCGCCCGCACCGAGAAGATGGCGCGTGAGCAATGCAGGAACCCCTACGTGATCACCGCCGGTTCCTCCGGTGGCGTGATCATGCATCTCGCCGACCAGGCGACGCCGCAGGAGCTGCGGCTGAAGGGCTCGCCGAGCGGCAAGAACTACATCGGGCCGGCCGGCCCGACCCCCGGCGACCAGGACCGCGAAATCGTCTCCTTCGACGGTCGCGTCATGATCACCCGCTTCATCGACAAGGACGCCGGCACCCGCTACGGCAACATGGTCTACGTCCGCTGCGCGCCGAGGGCGTGACGGTCTCTTACCCTCTCCCCTTGGGAGAGGGTGGCTCGCCGCGTAGCGGCGAGACGGGTGAGGGGTCTATCTCCTCACGAACGGTCTTGCGAGTCGAGAGAACCCCTCATCCGGCGCTTCGCGCCACCTTCTCCCACAAGGGGAGAAGGGAAGAAGAGTTCACGATCTGCACCGGCCAAAACAAAAAACGCCGGCCCAACGCCGGCGTTTTTGTTATTCCGATGTCGTCGCCGCTCAGTCGAACAGCGCGTCGATGTCGTCCTGCGAGGCGTGGCCGACGTCGCCGGCGAGCTTGGGGCCGTTGAGGAGCTTCTCGTCCTCGGTGCGGTTGTCGACCGGCGCCGGCACATGGGACTTGATCGCGTCGACGCCGCCCCAGATCTCCATCATCGCGTTGATGTGCTGCTCGATGAACTTCATCGTGCCCATGACCTTGCTGATGCGCTGGCCGGTCAGGTCCTGGAAGTTGCAGGCTTCGAAGATCGAGATGACGCGTTCCTGGATGTCGTCGGCAAGGCGCTTCTGCTGATCGATCGAGTCCACCTTCGACATCGCGCTGGCGGCCTGGTCGATCGATTCCGCGGCTTCGAGGATCTGCTGGGTCGCCTGCTCGGTGCCGCCGACCACCGCGCCGAGCTCGCCGTTGACCTTGGCCATCTCGCCGCCGTCGAAGCTCTTGCCGTGCAGCGTCGCGATCTCGCGCTTGGTGCGGTCGATGGCGTCGTGGATGAGGTCGAGCTCGACCTTCAGCTTCTCGCACTGCTCGATCTGCGCCCGGTAGGTATCGAGCATGGTGCGCGCTTCGGCAAGCTCGTGCGCGGTCGAGGCGTCGATCGCCGCCATGGCAGCGCTGCCGGACAGCGGGGCCGCGACGATGCCCTTCGCCATCTGGGCGCGGATCGCGCGCAGCTCGGCCATGATCTCGCTATGCATCGGGAGTGCCTCTTCAGTTACGTCTACAATGGGCATCTCGCCACCGACGATATCTTCGACGCGAAAACGCTTGCGGTGAACAGCCATCAGGATACTCCCCCCACCTCACTCACGCGTCTTTGTAGGCAGAAGCGATTTAACACGAAGTTCACAGCAGGAACTGCTGATCGGCCGCGCGCGACGCGGCGCAAAGAAGCGATTAACCATCACCGCGCGGCGTTCATCGAAAATAAACGCTGATCGCCAAATTGCAGGCGCGCTCGCGACGTGGTGAATCCAAACGCGCTGTCCGTTTACCAAACAAAACGGCTTTTGCTTTTTATTGACCACGTCGAAGAGCGCGGATCAGCCACCGGCTCTCCACGACGCATGTGATCTAGACGAAACAGTACAGAGTACGTCGATGTTCAAGAAAATGTCTGTCGCGCTGCTCGGCAGCGCTTGCACCTTCATGGCCGGCGCGAACGACGCGGGCGCCTTCGACAACAGCGTGCCGAACGATCCGCCCGCAGTGCTGTACCAGCCGCGCGTGCCGCCGGCGCCGGTGCGCATGGCGTCCCATTCCAACATGGGCGGCGGCTTCATCGAATTCCTGTTCGGCGATGGCCCCGGCCGCGGCCCGGCCTACGCGCCGGAGCAGCCGGTGTATCAGCAGCAGCCGGGCTATTACGACCAGCGGCGCCTGCCGCCGATGGGCGAGCCGCAGATGCAAGGCGGGTATCAACAGGGCGGATATCAGCAGGGCGCGTCTCTCCAGCAGGAGCCGGTCGATCCGCGGCAGCGTCCGTTCGATCCGAAATTCGAGAAACAACTCGTTGACTATAGCGGCAAGGAAAGTCCCGGCACGATCGTGGTCGATACGCCGAACAAGTTCCTCTATCTCGTCGAGGGCAACGGCCGGGCATTGCGCTACGGCATCGGCGTCGGCCGTCCCGGCTTCACCTGGTCCGGCGTGAAATCGATCACCGCCAAGCGCGAATGGCCGGACTGGACGCCGCCGGCGGAAATGCTCGCGCGCCGGCCCGATCTGCCCAGGCACATGGAAGGCGGCCCGGAAAATCCGCTCGGTGCCCGTGCGATGTATCTGGGATCGACGCTCTATCGCATCCACGGCTCCAACGAGCCCTGGACCATCGGCACCAACGTCTCCTCCGGCTGCATCCGCATGCGCAACGAGGACGTCATCGATCTCTACGGCCGCGTCAATGTCGGCACCAAGGTCGTGGTGATGTGAAGCGTCATGCGCTCGATGGAGCGATCAAGTCCGGGTGCCGCGTCGGCTCGAAATGCGCGGCGTCGAAGGGACGCTGCCGCCGCCAAACGTCCGCCTGAATAGTCCTACGTCCGCTGACGGTGCCTCGACCCGCGACGAGGGACAGCGGAGCGGCGAGGACGAGCTGATGAAGCCGAATGCGGTGCGCGAGCCGAGCGGTTCAGCCGCCGCACCGACAGCTCTGCCTTCCTGAGGCGCTCGTGCAGTCCCTCCAACTCGTACAATTCGGTGATGAGATGGGTCGTGACGTCGCTCAGGGTCGCGATGCGCTGTTGAAGTGAACTCATTCTTAAAACCCCCGACTGTAGCCAAGAGAGGCAGCCACGATGTGTGGCAGAAGCAGTGTGTTCTTCCAATTGAACACCCATGTCCAAATTTGGAAATCCGGGAGTCTACGGCGGCGTGTGTCGGAGGACGATTTCGCCCGGCATGGTGAAGTCAGGCGCACCTCGTGACGTTCTGCACGGTGCTGTCCGACAACGCACGTACTAGTCATATTATATCGAATGGCATCATGGCGTGTGGTGGCAGAGCAGAACTGCGTTGAGCTCTGCTTGAACAGAAATCGGCCGCCCGGAGGCGGCCGTTCCACATCTGTCGGTCGAATGGCCTACGCGTAATCGCTGCCGCCGTCGTCGTCGCCGCCGAAATCGCTGTTGTCGGCCGTGTCGAAGCTGTCGTCGTGATCGTTGCCGTAGTTCTGGTCGTAGTTGTCGCGCTCGTTCGACGCCTGGTCGAAGAAGCCCTGGCGGGATTCCCGGTTCGAGCCGATGTCATCGAGGCCGGCCTCGCGCGCCAGCGACCCGCCGGACTGATCGCCGCCGCCCCAAGGACTTCCACCAGCGCTGCGGTCGCCGAGCGCGTTGCTGTCGCCAAAACCCTGCTGGTGCGATCCGCCCATCATGCCGCGGATGCTCGAGAGCAGCAGCGAGCCGCCGACGACGCCGGCTGCGGCCGCCGCCGCCGTGCCGAGGAACGAGCCGCCGCCACCGCCGATCGGCGGAGCGCCCTGACCCGGACCTTGGCCGTAAGCCTGTCCGTAAGGCGGCGCGCCGTAACCCGGCTGGCCTTGCGGCATCGCCTGGCCGGTGTTCCAAGCCGGACGCTGCTCACGCTGCGGCACATTCGGCACCGAGCCGCGGGACGGGCCGCCGCCAAACAATGTGTCGCGCATGGTGTCGAGGAAGCCGCCGGACTGCGCCTGCTCGGGCGCGTGGGCCGCTTCCAGCTCCTGGATGCGGGCATTGGCGCGCTTCAGCGCTTCGTCCTGGACCAGCGTGGTCTGCACCAGCGCGTAGATGGCGCCGGGCGCCTTGCGCAGCCCGTCGGAGATCGCGGCGATCGCATCGGGATCGCGCTGTGCATTCTCCAGCTTAGAAAGCCGGTCAAAAAGGTCGTCGACGAGCTGGCGTTCCTGCGGCGTCATGATCTGTCTCCTTCGCGCCAAACCAAGCGCGAGAGGAGATGTAGGGTTCCATTATGGCCCCAACAGTGCCGGCCGGATTAAATTTCGGTATGCGACAAGCTGCCTCTGGGCCGCTTTTCGCCGTTCATTCCAGTGTCACCTTGCTGTCGGCCAGCAGGTGCGCGAACGCATCGCCCGCGAGATAGGCGTGCTCGCGCTCGCGCACGTCGGTCATCGGATCGAGGCCCCTGAGAACATCATCGACGAAGCCGGGATGGCACATCACGAGGCCGCCATCGGGGAGGCCCTCCAGGAATTGCCGCATCAGCGCGCCGAAATCGGCGGCGCGTGTGAAATCATAGGCGCCGGCGAAGCCGGGGTTGAAGCTGAGGCCGGCACTGCCGGCGCGGCGGCGGAATTGCGCGCTGAGGATATCGAGCACCATGGCCTTTGGGGAGGCCAGCCGTTGCTTCAGCGGCAGGTCGCGGCCGCCTTGGCGTACCCAGGCGTTCGGCGCGACTTCGTTGACCGCATCGACAAAACCGTCGCGCACCTGCGGGAAGAGCTGCACATGCTGGTGACCGTCGACGAAGTCGGGGGCGCGTCCGAACGCGTCCATGAAGGCGGCCAGCTGTGCCTTCACCTCGTTGCGGATGAATTCACGGTCGAGCCGGCGCATCAGTCCGGCGCGCAGCAGCTTGGGAAAGGCGAAGAACATGTCGCCGTCCAAGGGGCGGAAATGCATGGTGAGCGGCCGGAACGGCGCCGACAGCGTCACGTGCAATCCGATCGCGCAACGCGGGCTTTGCGTTGCCGAAGCCTGCAGCGCCTCGACGTCGCCGCGCGCGATCGCGGGCCCCACCATCATCACCGACGTCGCATTGAGGCGGCCGCGTTCGATCAGGTCGCGAATGGCGCGGTTGACGCCCGGGCTGATGCCGTAATCGTCGGCGCAGAGCCAGATCCGCCGCGGGCTCGCGGCCACGCTCATTCGGCTGCCGTCCTGCTCGCGGCATCATCAGCTTCGGAATGCTTCTCGCTGTGCTCGGCGACGAAGTAGATCGGGCGCGCCTTCAGCTCGGAGAGGATCTTGCCGATATATTCGCCGACGATGCCGATCATGATGAGCTGCACGCCGCCGATCGTCATCAGTCCGATCACGAGCGAGGGATAGCCGGGCACCTGCTTGCCGGTCGTGAACACTTCCCAGAGGATCGAAAGGCCGAACAGGAAGGCGCCTCCTGCGAGAATGACGCCGAGCAGGCTGGCGAAGCGCAAGGGCGCCACTGAAAAGGACGTCAGGCCCTCGATCGACAGGCCAAGCAGGCTCGCGGCGTTGAAGGTGGTGACGCCATGGGCACGCGCTGCGGGCTCGTAGTCGACGCGGATCTGGCGGAAACCGATCCAGCTGGCGAGGCCCTTGAAGAAGCGGTTGCGTTCCGGCAGCTGCCTCAGCGCCGCGACCGCGCGCGGCGACAGCAGGCGGAAATCGCCGGCGTCCTCCGGAATCTTCTGACGGGCGCCCCAATTGATCAGCGCGTAGAAGCCGTGCACCGCGACCCGGCGCAGGAAGGACTCGTTGTCGCGATGCGCCTTGGCGGTATAGACGACGTCATAGCCGTCATCGATCCAGTGCCGCACCAGCTGTTCGACCAGCGCCGGCGGATGCTGGCCGTCGCCGTCCATGAACATCACCGCGCCGAGGCGGGCATGGTCGAGCCCCGCCATCAGCGCGGCCTCCTTGCCGAAATTGCGCGACAGCGACACCACCTGGACGTCGATGGCGTCGGCCGGCAATGACCGCGCGATCGACAGCGTCGCATCCTTGCTGCCGTCGTCGACATAGACGACTTCGCAGGACAGGCGATAGCGCTGCCGCAGGGTCTTGGCGAGCTCGCAGATGCGCTGATGCAGGCCGGCAAGGCCAGCCGCCTCGTTGTAGACGGGGATGACGATCGACAGCCCCTTCGCGGCTGCGCTGGCTGCGGTGGTCGTCATGCCGGATACGTCAGAGCCCAGCGTCATCGATCAAGGTTCCAGAGGTGTTTAGGTCTTCTCAACCGCATATGGTAGCTGCCGTTTGCTGTCGCAAAGCTGAACAAACCTTGGGCTCACCGCCGCAGGAACGCCTCCAGCCTGGCGAACAGCGGATTCTCGCGGTCGAACACGTAGTCGAGCGACACCACCGAGACGGTCTCGGCGCCATGCTCGCGCAGGAAGCTCGCCAGCGCGTAGAGCTGCCCCGGTGGGCAGTGCAGGGTCAGCATGCCTGACGAGGTCGGACCGCCGAACGGGGCCTCCACGCCGAACCGGCTGTGGGCTTCCCCGAGCAGGGCGGCATCGCATTGGCGGAAGCGGGTGCGGACTTCGCGGTACTTGTTGGCCCGCGCCCGTGCTGCGATGTGATCGAGGATGACACGCGCCGTCTCGCGCGCCTGCGGCGACCAGTCGGCCTCCTTGGCGGCCACCAGATTGGCCTGGCTGCGCAGGATCACGCCGTCATCGAGCACCCGCAGGCCGTTGGCCGCGAGCGTCGCGCCGGTCGTGGTGATATCGACGATCAGCTCGGCGCTGCCGGCCGCCGGCGCGCCTTCGGTGGCGCCCGCGCTTTCGACGATGCGGTAATCGCTGATGCCGTGAGCCTGGAAGAAGCCGCGGGTGAGGTTGACGAATTTGGTCGCGACCCGCATCCGCATGTGATGCTGCTCGCGGAAGCCGGTGGTGACGTCGTCAAGGTCGGCCATGGTGCGGACGTCGATCCAGGCCTGCGGCACCGCGACGACGACGTCGGCATAGCCGAAGCCGAGCCCGTCGATCAGCGACACGCGCTTGTCGGCATCGGCGATGTTCTCGCGCACCAGGTCTTCGCCGGTGACGCCGAGATGCGCGAAGCCGCGCGACAATTGCGCGGCGATCTCGCTCGCCGAGAGATAGGCGACCTCGACATTGTCGAGGCCTGCGATGGTGCCGCGGTAGTCGCGGGCGCCGCCGGCCTTCGACAGTTTGAGGCCGGCACGGGCAAAGAAGGCCTCAGTGTTCTCCTGCAGGCGGCCCTTGGAGGGAACGGCCAGAACGAATGGCGCGCTCATGACTTAAGCTCCCACCTTGCGGCCGATCCGGTTCAGCGCCTCCACCCAGACCGAGAAGCCGACCGCCGGAATCGGCTCAGCTGATCCGAGCTGGGTCATCAGCCCGTCGTAGCGGCCGCCGGCGACCAGCGGCTCGGTGCCGTTGCCGCTGTGATGCAGCTCGAACTCGAAGCCGGTGTAATAATCGAGCCCGCGCCCGAACGCGGTCGAGAAACGAATCTGCCTCACGTTGATGCCGCGCGCGGCCATGAAGCCGACCCGGCTTTCGAACTGATCGATCGCAGATGCGAGATCGAGCTTCGCGTCCGTCGTGAGTGCGCGCAGCTCGGCGATGGCGTCGTCTGGATTGCCCGAAATCGACAGGAAGCGCTTGAGCACGGCGATCGCCTCGCGCGGCAGCGCGCCGCCCTTCAGCGTCGATTGCTCAAGGAAGCGATCGGCGATCTCTGCCGTGGTGCGGCCGCCGACATTGGTGGTGCCGGCGATCGACATCAGATCGGTGACGAAGGCGAGCGCCGCCTTGCGGTCGGAGCCGGCAAGGGCCGCCAGCACGCCCTCATACTCGCTGCGCGTCGCGGTGGTCGCGGCCGCCAGCCGCTCCAGATCCTGCTCCAGGCTGATCTTGCGGTTGAAATCCTTGACCAGGCGGCGCCGCCAGACCGGATAGAGATTGAGGGCGTCGAG
This sequence comes from Bradyrhizobium sp. JHI2711, assembly GCF_056156565.1. Taxonomy (NCBI): domain Bacteria; kingdom Pseudomonadati; phylum Pseudomonadota; class Alphaproteobacteria; order Hyphomicrobiales; family Nitrobacteraceae; genus Bradyrhizobium; species Bradyrhizobium sp. JHI2711. The sequence continues at coordinate 544,121 of NZ_JBPZPT010000003.1, read as the reverse complement.
CAGCGCATTGAACAAGGCGACATCGCCGGTGCGGATCTCGACTTCGCGGACGCCGAAGGCGGCCGTCGCCTCCAGCCCCAGCGCCAGCATCTCGGCATCGGCCGCGGCGCGATCCTGACGGGCGAACGATTCGATGCCGGCCTGGAGGAATTCACGGGCCTGGCCGCTACGGTAGCGGAACACCGGACCGAGATAGCTGAACCCCGCCGGCTGGCCGGCGCGCCCCGAGGCCAGATAGTCGCGCGCGACAGGAATGGTCAGGTCCGGGCGCAGGCAGAGCTCCTCGCCGGAGAGGTCGGTGGTCAGGTACAGGCTCTTGCGGATGTCCTCGCCGGAGAGGTCCAGGAACGGCTCGGCCGGCTGCAGGATGGCGGGTTCGGCCCTCACATAGCCGGCCTGCGCAAACGACAAGAGCAGCGTATCCGCCCAGGCGGCGGAGCCGGCAGCATTTGAGGTGGCAGTCGCGGTCATCTCTGCGGTCCATCGCCCGGCGGAACCGGGCAGGCAAGGGGAGGCGAATTGGCGCAGCCCTTAGCATGGCCCGACAGCGGTTTCGACCTCCAAAGGATCAATCGCTTAACGGGTGGGCAATTCGTCATGGCCGGGCTTGTCCCGGCCGTCCACGCCTTGCCCACCGGCGCAAAAGGACGTGGATGCCCGGGACAAGCCCGGGCATGACGACGCCATGCGTTTGCACCGCTGACGAAGTTAGCTGGCCTTTCCGCTCCAATCCCCCAGCACCGCTTGCACCAGCGCCAGAGCGGCGACCGCGGCGGTGTCCGCCCGCATGATGCGGGGGCCGAGCGCCAGCCGCAGGATTTTGGGCTGGCGCAGCAACAGCGCCCGCTCTTCCTCGGCAAAACCGCCCTCGGGGCCGATCAGCACGTCGATACCGCGTCCGACCTCGCGCGCGCCTTGCAGGCTCTGAACGGGATTCTGGACCTCCGCCGCCTCGTCGCAGAAGATCAGCAGGCGGTCGGCGGGCCGCTGGCTCAGGAAGCGCTCCAGCGGCACCGGCTCGGCCACGCTGGCGATGCTGAGGATGCCGCATTGCTCGGCCGCCTCGACCACATTGGCGCGCATCCGCTCGGTGTTCACCCGGGACGCCTGGGTGAACCGGGTCAGCACCGGCTGCAGGGCGGCGGCGCCCATCTCGATGGCCTTCTGCACCATGTAGTCCAGCCGGGCATGTTTGAGCGGGGCAAAGACGTAAGTGAGGTCGGCGAGATGGTCCTGGGGCCGGGTCTGCTGCAGGATCACGAGGCCGTCCGGCCGCTTGCGGCCCTCGATGGCGGCCTGCCACTCGCCATCCCTGCCGTTGAAGGCCAGGACCTCGGCCCCGGCCGCCAGCCGCAGCACATTGCCGAGATAGTTGCTCTGGTCGCGGTCGAGCGGCACCCTGGCGTCCTGGGCCAGGGTGGCATCGACGAACAGGCGGGGGGCGCGAAAATCGTGGGAAGGCATCGCTTGGGATCCGATTACCGGCCGTTCTTAACCGAAAGGCGCCATTTCGGGGGTAAATATTGCCGAACTGGTGCGTCCCAGCGCCGCGCTCTCGCCCTATTCCACGGGTTGTTAAGCGCCGGCGGGAATCGTAAAAACGCGAACACGCTGGTCGCGCTTCAATTGGGAAGCCCTGAACCCCGTAAGCTCCTGCCGGAGAGACTGTCTTGATGATCCGCCATTTGATGGTTCCGATCACTACCGCCATGGTGGCCATGGGTGCTGCGGGCGCGTCTGCGCAAAGCGCGTTCCCGGCGCCGCTGCCCAACCAGGCTGCCGCCAATTCCCCATTTCCTCCGGTCAACGGGTCGGCACCCGCAGCTTCGCTCGGTGCGGCGCCGCAATCGTCCTTTCCCGTGAACGGTGCTGCCCCGATCGGTGGCGCCGGCGCTTTCAGCGCGGCTCCCCCGACGCAGGCCGGTCCCGGTGAGGACTGCATGAAGGCTTTCATTCCGCTGCGCGAGGAAGCCGAGAAGCGCGGCAAGCTGATCAAGGCCGCGAGCGATCGTCGCGCGCAGCCGGACGAGGCCTGCAAGCTGATCCGCAATTTCAGCCAGGCTGAAGTCAAGATGATCAAGTACATCGAGACCAATGCCGCCAAATGCGGAATCCCGCCCCAGATCGGTGCGCAGCTGAAGGAAGGTCACAAGAACACCGAGGCCATGGCGACGAAGGTCTGCAACGTCGCGCAACAGATGCAGAACCAGCCGCGCGGTCCGGCCGGTCCGTCGCTGAGCGAGGTGCTGGGCTCTGGCTCCGCGCCCGAGGCCAATGCCGGCAGGAAGGGTGGCAGCACCTTCGATACGCTCAACGGCAACGTCCTGACCCGATGAGCGATACATCCGCCCGCGTTGCCGATTCCACCGGCAACTGGGTCGATACGCTCGCGCCGCATTGGGCGCGGCCTTACCTGCGCCTGTCCCGCTTCGATCGCCCGATCGGCTCCTGGCTTCTCCTGATGCCATGCTGGTGGTCGGCGGCGCTGGCCGCCGGCATGGCGCATGACGTTCGCGGCCTGCCGCTCACCATCGTGCTGTTCTTCATCGGCGCTTTCGTCATGCGCGGGGCCGGCTGCACCTGGAACGACATCACCGATCGCGACCTCGACGGCAAGGTCGAGCGCACGCGCTCGCGGCCGCTGCCGTCGGGGCAGGTGACCACCAGACAGGCGCTGGTCTTCATGGTCGCGCAGGCGCTGGTCGGTCTTGCGGTGCTGCTGCAGTTCAACCGCTTCGCGATTGCAACGGGCATCGCCTCACTCCTGATCGTCGCGATCTATCCCTTTATGAAGCGCATCACCTGGTGGCCGCAGATCGTGCTCGGGCTCGCCTTCTCCTGGGGCGCGTTGATGGGGTTTGCCGTCACCTTCGGCCGCATCGACGCCACCGCGCTCGTGCTCTATGCCGGCGCGATCTCCTGGGTGATCGGCTATGACACCATCTACGCGCATCAGGACACTGAGGACGACGCGTTGATCGGCATCAAGTCGACCGCGCGCCTGTTCGGCGCGCATACGCGCCAGGCGCTGGTCCTGTTCTACGGGCTCGCGGTGATGCTGATCGGCGTCGCGCTGGCATCTGGCGAAGCGCGCTGGCCGGCCTGGCTTGGGCTTGCCGCCTTCGCCGCGCATCTGGTGTGGCAGATCGTGCGGCTGCGCATCAACGATCCCGAGCTGTGCCTGCGCCTGTTCAAGTCGAACCGCGATGCCGGCTTGCTGTTGTTTGCGGGATTGCTCGCCGACGCGGTGCTGCGGGCGGCGTGACGCGAAATGCGTAGGGTGGATTAGCGAAGCGTAATCCACCAACTCCTATCTGCGCGGAAAGCAAAGAGGTGGGTTACGCCCTTCGGGCTAACCCACCCTACGACACCTGTGATTGCCGCCTAATTCCTCGCGATGATCTCGCGCTCGCCCTGATGAACCGGCAGCTCGCGCGCCATTGCGGTGCGCCGGCGCATCAAGAATTTCGGACGGCGGGCGCGGATCGCATTGGCGCGGCGGCGGCGCGGTGCGGGTTTGCGCGCGCCTTCGTCGAGCTGCGGCAGCGCAAAGATCTCGCTCCAGATCGCCCAGGCCTGCGCGATCTCGTCCGCGTCCGCGCTGATCAGTAGCGGGATGGACAGCGAAGGATCGCGATGCACGAGGACGAGCGTCTGCGTCTCGTCATTGCCGCGGAGCGCAACGCCGGTGAAGTCGGCGACGCGCACGTTGATCGCCATCTGCATGCCGCGCACGGCACGGCGCAGCACGACACGCTCGCGATGAAGCTCGATCTGCCTGACATGTCCGTCGGCGCGCGGATCATGCGCATCGAAGCGGACCGGAAGGGAAAGAGGGTCGAGCCGCAGGGAGCGGCTCGACCCGGCGGGGTGGACCCCGCATGTTGCTGTTTGACGCCTCACGGCTTCGTTCTCCCCGCCAGGATTATGTTCCCGGTCGATGCGAGGACCTTAGCGCCGGGCGGTCCGAAACCGCTTAAAAAGGCTGGTTAACCCACCGTCACTCGCTCCTCATGATTGACAAGACCTTGGCGTGCATGATTGACGAGACGTTGCGCCGACGTCGCGAATCTGAGCTTTTGGCGGGCTGAAAATGCTTGAAGTCCGCGCTATCAGGGCACATCTGTGGGTTCCGGTCCCGAACCCCGCCCCAACAGGATTTCGTTCGTGAACTCTTCACCAAGCCCGACGCTTTCGCCTTCCGCCAATCGCGACCTGTTCGATCAGTCCGCGCTCTCCGATCTCGCGCAGCGGCTGGTCGAGGCGGCCAAGCGCGCCGGCGCGGATGCGGCCGACGCGGTCGCGGTGCGCGGCGTCTCGCAGGGCGTCGAGGTCCGCGACGGACGCGTCGAGGAATCCGAGCGGTCCGAGGGCGACGATGTCGGTCTGCGCGTGCTGGTCGGTCAGCGTCAGGCGGTGGTCTCCACCAACGACGTCAGCGGCGATGCCGTCACCAAGCTCGCCGAGCGCGCGGTTGCGATGGCGCGCGTCGCGCCCGACGATAAATATGTCGGCCTCGCCGATCCCGCGCTGCTCGCGCGCGACTTTCCCGATCTCGACCTGCTCGATCCCGCCGTGCCCACGACGACCGAGCTCGAGCGCCGCGCGCTCGCGGCCGAAGCTGCCGCGCTCGGCGTCAAGGGCGTGACCAAGTCCGGCGGCGCCTCGGCCTCATCCGGCATCGGCGGCATGGTGCTCGTCACCTCGACCGGCTTCCACGGCTCCTATCTGCGCTCCAGCCAGGGCATCTCCGCCACCGCCATATCGGGCGAAGGCACCGGCATGGAGCGCGACTACGACTTCACCTCGGCGCCGCATGGCGCCGATCTGCTGTCGCCGGAGGTCGTCGGCCGCTCCGCCGGCGAGCGCACCGTGGCGCGCTACAATCCGCGCAAGGTCGAGACCTGCAAGGTCCCGGTGGTGTTCGATCCGCGCGTCGCCGGCTCGCTGGTCGGCCATCTCGTCGGCGCCATCAACGGCGCCTCGATCGCGCGCAAGACCAGCTTCCTGAAGGACAAGCTCGGCCAGCAGCTGTTTGCGAAGAACATCCGCATCATCGACGATCCCCTGCGCAAGCGCGGGCTGCGCTCGCAGACCTTCGATGCCGAAGGCGTCGCGGTGAAGCGGACCGCGCTGGTCGACGACGGCGTGTTGACGACTTGGCTGCTCGACTGTGCCACCGCGCGCGAGCTCGGCCTCACCACCACCGGTCACGCCCATCGCGGCGTGTCCTCCTCGCCTTCGCCGGGGCCGTACAATCTGCATCTCGAGCCCGGCTCTGCAACGCCGGCCGAGCTGATCGCCGACATCAAGCAGGGCTTCTACGTCACCGACCTGATCGGCTCCGGCGTCAACGGCGTCACCGGCGATTACAGCCGCGGCGCCTCCGGCTTCTGGATCGAGAACGGCGAGATCACCTATCCCGTCAGCGAGGTGACGATCGCCGGCCATCTGTTCGAGATCTTCAGGTCGATGCAGCCTGCGAACAATCTCGAATTCCGCTACGGCATCAATGCGCCGACGGTGCGCATCGAGGGTTTGACGCTTGGCGGACGCTGACGCGCATTCTCTCGACCACACCCTCCTGACCCGCGACGCGGCGCTGCTGAAGGACACGGTGCGGGAGGCGGGCGCGCTGGCGCAGTCGATGTTCCGCACCGAGCTGAGGAAGTGGACCAAGGGCGCGTCCTCGCCGGTGTCGGAGGCCGACATCGCCGTCAACGATCTGCTCGAATCGCGCCTGCGTGCCGCGACGCCCGATTATGGCTGGCTGTCCGAGGAGAGCGCCGACGATGCGGCGCGGCTGTCGCGGCGGCTGACCTGGATCGTCGATCCCATCGACGGCACGCGCAATTATCTCGGCGGCCATGACGAATGGTGCGTCAGCGTCGCACTGGTGGCGGACGCTTCGCCGGTGCTCGCCGCCGTATTCGCCCCGGCCAGCGACGAATTCTTCTTCGCGGTGCGCGGCAAGGGCACGACGCTCAACGACAAGCCGGTGCGCGCGACAGGCGGATCCGAACTCGACTTCGCCCGCGTCGCCGGCCCGAAGCCGCTGGTCGAGCGGCTGAAGCCGTCACTCGGCGAGATCAAGCTGCACCGGCGGATCGGCTCGCTGGCGCTGCGGCTGTGCCGGGTCGCCGATGGCGCGCTGGATGCGGCATTTGCGGGCGGCAACAGCCATGATTGGGATCTTGCGGCGGCCGATTTGATCGTGCAGGAAGCGGATGGTAGGATGAGCGACCTCTCCGGAGAACCCATCCTCTATAACCGCCGGGAAGTGGCGCACGGGGTGCTGGTGGCAGCGGGACGCGAACGTCATGCGGGCATTGTCGCGCATTTTCGCAACCGTCCGATAGCCTAAGGCGCATTCGTGGTGCTTCTCGAACACTGCTTTGCGGGCAGCCCCTTAGGAACAGAACTCATGCCAGATAGCGCCCCGCAACAACTGCTCCACCTCGTCATCGGCGGCGAGCTCGTCGATCTCGAGCACAACACCTTCAAGAATCTGGACGAGGTCGACATCGTCGGCCTGTATCCGAACTATGCCAGCGCCCACGCCGCCTGGCGGGCCAAGGCGCAGAGCACGGTCGACAATGCGCAGATGCGCTACTTCATCGTCCACCTGCATCGGCTGCTCGATCCGAATCAAGAACCGGCGCGTTGAAGAAACTGCTTCGCAATACGCTGCGAAGCAGCTGGTTTCAGCGTGCCGTCGGGGTCCTGGCGGCCGAATATCTGCGTCTGGTCTGGCGGACCAACACCTTCACCTTCGATCCGCCCGACGTCTACGAGCGCGTCGAGCCGCAGCTCCCTGCGATCTTCGCGTTCTGGCACGGCCAGCATTTCCTGACGCCCTTCATCAAGAACCAGAACAAGGCCTCCTATCGGGCCAAGGTGCTGATCTCCCGGCACCGCGACGGCGAGTTCAATGCCATCGCCGCCGAGCGGCTCGGGATCGGCACGATCCGCGGTTCCGGCGACCATGGCGGCGCGTTCCACCGCAAAGGTGGCGTCGGCGCCTTCAAGGAAATGGTGCGGACGCTCCAGGCCGGTTGTAATGTCGCGTTGACCGCCGATGTCCCCAAGCGCTCGCGCGTGGTCGGGCTCGGCATTATCATGCTGGCACGGGAATCGGGACGGCCGATCATGCCTTTCGCGATGGCGACCAGCCGCTTCGTCCGGCTCAAGAACTGGGATCGCACCACCATCAATTTGCCATTCGGGCGGGGCGCTTTGGTCGGCATCAAGGAAATCCACGTTCCCGCAGATGCCGACGCCGCCATGATGGAGACGTTGCGGCAGGAGCTGGAAGACACGTTGAACGAGGCGACCCGTCGCGCCTATGCGCAGCTCGGCCGTCCGGGACCGGAAGATGCCTAAGTCGCTGCCCATTGCGCTGCCGATCACGCTGCGGATGTATCGGCGCCTGGCCGCCGGCCTGGTGCCACTCGCGCCTGCGCTGATCAAGCGGCGGCTGAAGCAGGGCAAGGAGGATCCCGCCCGCGTCGGCGAGCGGCGCGGCCTGTCCGCCGACGTGCGGCCGCACGGCCCGTTGGTCTGGATTCATGGTGCCAGCGTTGGCGAGGTCCTGGCGGCGGCCGCCCTGATCGAGCGCCTGCGCGATCTCAATCTGCGCATCCTGCTCACCTCGGGCACGGTCACCTCGGCCGCGGTCGTCGCAAAACGCTTTCCCCCCGACGTCATCCATCAATACGTGCCGTATGACTCGCCGCGCTACGTCGCGCGCTTCCTCGATCATTGGAAGCCGTCGCTGGCGCTGTTCATCGAATCCGATTTGTGGCCGAACCTGATCCTCACCGGCGCGGCGCGCCGGGTGCCGATGGTGCTGATCAACGGGCGGATGTCGCCGCGTTCCTTCCCGCGCTGGCGCCGCATGCACGGCACCATCTCGGCGCTGCTGTCGCGGTTCGACATCTGTCTTGCGCAGTCGAAGAAAGATGCCGAGCGCTTTGCCGCGCTCGGCGGCCGCGACGTCGCGACGACGGGCAATCTCAAGCTCGACGTGCCCGCGCCGCCGGCCGATCCCGCCAAGCTCGAACGGCTGATGGCGATGACGCGGGGGCGGCCGATCATCGTCGCCGCCTCGACCCATCCGGGCGAGGACGAGATGCTGGTCGCGGCGCATCGCAGCCTGGTCGGCTTCTTCCCGCAGCTTCTCACCGTGATCGTGCCGCGGCACCCGGATCGCGGCTCATCGATCGCAGGCCTCGTCACGGCGTCGGGCCTGAAGCCCAGCTTGCGCTCGCGCGAGGAGCTGCCGACCGCGACGACCGACGTCTATGTCGCCGACACCATGGGCGAGCTCGGCCTGTTCTATCGGCTCTCGGGAATCGTGTTCATGGGCGGATCGCTGATCCACCATGGCGGGCAGAACCCGATCGAGGCGATCAAGCTGGGCGCCGCGATCGTCCACGGTCCGCACGTGTTCAACTTTGCCGACGTCTATGAAGCGCTCGATACCAGCGGCGGGGCGCGGCAAGCCGACACGCAGGAGGCGCTCGTCAAGCAGCTCGGCCAGTTGCTGGCCGATCCCACCATGCGCGACAAGATGCAGCGCGCAGGCACGGGCGTGGTCGAGCAGCTTGGCGGTGCGCTCGATCGCACCATGACCGCGCTCGAGCCGTATCTGCTGCAATTGCGGATCGAGATGGGGGCCGCCAATGCGTGAGCCGGCCTTTTGGTACCGGCCACGCTCCCTTCAATCGTACGCGCTATGGCCGCTCGGTGCGCTTTACGGCGCGTTCACTGCACGGCGCATGCTGCGCCAGGGCGTGGACGCCGGCATCCCCGTGATCTGTGTCGGCAACTACCATGTCGGCGGTGCCGGCAAGACCCCGACCGTGCTGGCCTTGACCAAGCTCTTGCGCGAGCTCGGCGAGACGCCGGTCGTGCTCAGCCGCGGCTATGGCGGGCGCCTGAAGGGTCCGGTGATGGTGGACCGCGAGCGTCACGATGCGGCCGACGTCGGCGATGAGCCCCTGATGATGTCGCGTGACGTCCCGGTCGTGGTCGCGCGCGACCGCCTCGACGGCGTCGCGCTGGCGAAGTCGCAAGGTGCCACAATGATCCTGATGGATGACGGCTTCCAGAATCCTGCTCTGTTCAAGGATGCCTCGTTGATCGTGATTGACGGCGAGCGCGGCCTCGGCAACGGCGAGGTGTTTCCCGCAGGGCCCCTGCGCGCACCGCTCGCGGCGCAGCTCGCGCGCACCGATGCGCTGGTGCTGATCGGCGACGGCAATGCCGCCAACGACGTCGCGGCGGAGATCGCCAAGCGGAACAAGCCCGAGCTGCGCGCGCGCCTGAAGCCGGATGCGGCCTCGCTCGCGCAGCTGCTCGGCAAGCGGGTGTTCGCCTTCGCCGGCATCGGCGATCCAGAGCGTTTCTTCCGTACCCTGCGTGCGAGCGGGATCGACGTCGTGCGCACGCGCGCCTTCGCCGACCACCACATGTTTTCGGACGGCGAGATCGCAGCGCTCGCAGCCGAGGCGCAGCGCGAGCAGCTCACGCTGGTGACCACGGAAAAGGATCTTGCACGCTTGCGCGGCCGCGCAGGCGTGCCTGACGGCATCGTGCCGTTCGCCGTTCAGCTCGAGTTCGATGACTTGGCGAAGCTGCGGCAATTGATCAGCGATCATCTATACAGAGCGCGCGAGCGAAGGTTCAGTGCGCGCTGAGACGACGCGGCGGCTGTACTCATGTCGAAGTCGGAATCATGTCTGCAACGAGCCATGCTCACCACGCGCCGGCGGCCATCAATCCGATGATGGTGAGGCACGACATGCAGGCGACGACGACGGTGTAGCATTCGGGTGTATTCATTGCCGTCTCCCAAACTGTTGCCAATTGCTTGGTCGCTGCTACGCGGGAGTGATCGCCGGTCTTGGAGCCGCTTCAATTCGGCAGGCCGAGACCGGTCTTGCGGTGCGGGTCCGTTCTCTCATCGTCACTCAGCGTCGCGGGATAATGATCCGCTGCGACAGCTTCAGCGCGCTCAGCTGCGATCAGAAGCTGTTTGCGCATCTCAGCGAGACGGGCGCGGCAATATTCACGATAGAGCAGGTCGAAAATGGCGGGCATGATCACCCCCATCGCTTGATTGTCGATTTACAGATATTCCACCGCGAATTTTCAAGGTGATCGTCGCCCGTCAGATGGCTCTTCGATATGAGCCCGTTCACAGACCGCGCCAATTCCAACGCTCGATGGCTGTTTGGTTGACCTGATCGTCTGTGCGATAAAAAGAACAGGGCCAATTACCTAACCTGCACTATAGCAGTGCTTTGTTTCAGCAGAACTTCATCAAACAACTCTAGGGCGCGGAATTGCAACAAAGAATCCAACCACAGGGCGAAACGACTCACCCACGGCTGCAAGGAATGTAGAACGCAAGCGATTGGCATGGCAGAATCCATTTTTCTGTCGGCGACCTCAACTCGGGAAGCAGGCTCGCGCGGTCAGCGTGATCGGAGACAGGTTGATGATCTGCGGAAACTCGAATGAATAGCTCGCGCTGACCTGGTTGCCGCATGCGGCCGTGGCAAAGGTGAATGTCCCCGGGGGGAGCGTGAGGCCGTAGGCCTGCTGGGCAGCGTAGGTCGTGATCGCGCTGCTGCTCGGGCAGAGCGTGTTGTTGACGCTCGCGCAGCGCGCCGCCATTTCGCTGCCATGCTGGATTCCGAGCTGAGTCCAGAACAGCAGCCCGCATTCGATGATCCCGAATATGAACAGGAAGAACACGGGAGCGGTCAGCGCGAATTCCAGCGCCGTGGTGCCGCGCGTGTCCCGCCATAATGCGGTGAGCTTCACTGCAGCCTCGTGGTGGACTGCGCGGTGTACGTGTATGTGGCCGCCACGATCTGATAGTCGATGATCGTATAGTACGTCGCTTTCGCCGAGACCGTCGTATATGTCCCGGCCGGCGCACCGCCGGTGCAGACCGTTCCGCAGCTGGTGGCGCTCACGCCCGCACTCGTTGGACATCCGCAGAACTGGACCGGCGGAGGTGAAGCGGTGATGTTCGTCGCGCTGGTGGCACTTGCGACGGCGTTCGCGATGCCGCTCGTGTCGAAGCCGCGCGCAATCGCGTACTGGGCTCCCGCTTGCGCGGCATTTTCGACCTGCATCTTGCGATAGAGGGCAAGCCCGATGTCGGTGACCGAGACGACCATCAGGGACAGCAGGGGAACCAGGATGGCGAATTCGGCTGCCGCGACGCCCCGTTGATCGCCGGCAGCGATTCGCACATGCCGCGCCAGAGAACCAAGCAATCGACGGCCAAGCTTAAATGAGAACCTCCGGATCTGCATCGCTCCAAACCTCATTCGACGAGCTGCGCGGTTTGCGAACCGATCGTCGCGGTGCCGAGCGCGGTGCAATTGACCTGCAGGTTCGACGTGCCGCTGAACGTCAGCGTATCCGCGATGATCTTGGTGCAGGATGTGCTGGTGCCGTTGCCGCCGCTGAAGCTGAGATTGGCCTTTGGCAGGTAGATGGCACCGCCGAAATTCTGCGTAGCACCGCCGGTGAGATTGAAATTGGTCCCGGCCGGCATGTTGCGGTCGCCGTACATGACGATGCCCTTCGTCGGGCCGCTGGTCGGCCCGGTCAGGTCGACGGTCGCGTTGCTGCCGATTGAGGCGGTGCCCCAGTCGCTGCCGGAGCCCGTGAACACCAGGGTGACGCCGCTGCCGGTGATGGTGGCATTTCCGGCGACGCTCAAGCTGGCGCCGTCCAGATAGTAGATGCCGGGATTGAGGTTCAGGACTGCGCCGGCGTTGACCGTGATGCTGCCCATGTAGCAGCCGGGGTCGAGCGAGTTCGTCTTTCCGTTGGCGTTGACCGTGATCTTGGCATTGCTGCAGCTCGGCCGCGTCGGCGGAGAGACGTCGGCATAGGGATCGGCGACAGGCGTGATGTGCGTCTTGATGCCGTTGGCCGCCGTGATGCTGCTCGCGCCGGAGACGTCGCCAACCACGCCGACCTGGTTCGCCGCGACCGAGGCGCTGCCGGCGACGTTGAGCGAGGGGCTTGCGCTCGAGTTGCTGTAGAGATTGCACTTGATCAGGTTGAGCTGGTTGCCGCCGCTGACATTGACGGCGGGGCTTGCGCTCCTGTTGAGCGCAAGGACGCAGCCCGTCCCGGAATTGGGCAGGGCGACCGAGCGCGCGGTGATTGGTACGCGATCCGAGCCGAACAAGGCCGATAGCAGCCGCCGCTGCGGTTGACTGACGATGACTTCGATGGCCTGTGCGTTCGACGCCTGACTGCCTGTTTTCGGTGGCTGGTTCACCGTAACAGTGACGTCGTTCGCGCCGTCGGTGTAACCATAATTTGCCGCGACCGCCTTGGCTTCGGACCGGGGGTCGCCGCCTGCACTGGCAGCCGTCGCAGCGCTGACTGCGCCGGAATCTGCAACGCTCTGCATGTTCTTGTGCTTGTAGTACCACCAGCCCACTTCCGTTCCGAGGCCGGCGGTGCCGACCAGGACCGGCATGAGCAGCGCAGAAATGAGCACGTAGCTGCCCTGCTCGTCGCGGATGAACCGTTCGAGCAAATGATCCCTTGCGCTCGAAGGTACACCGAACGAACGGCTGAAAATTCTCCGGAGGTCCATGCTTCCTGCCCGCTTGCCACTTTATCCCGAGGCAATGTGGTGCGGGCCGGCTTAAATGGGCCCCAATGGAAGCCTGACAATTTTAGATATCGGCGAACATTCAGCCGGCATTCATGGCCGCAATCTTATTGAATGAAGCCGCATCCAGGAGAAGTCAGATGGAATTGCACCCTGCAATTGTTACCGCCAGCATTATAGGTCTGCCGGTTTTGCCCGTGCTACGGGAGTTACGAGGGCCGAAGAATCACGGCTGCTTCAGCGTGCCGGGAAAATGCCGCTGCAGCACCGCGGTGGGCGTGGCATAGGCCTCCTGCAGATCGACGCTCCAGTACTTCAGCTCGTCGAGCGGGATGCGGACGTCGGTGATCGCGCAGCGCACGAAGGTCCCCGGCGAGATCACGCGGAAATCGCCGTCGAGATATTGCACCTGCGCTTCGCCATGGCCCGAGGGGCCGAACTTGTTCAGCACGGTCGAAAGTCTCCGTGGGAGGCCTCTCCATGGAAAACCGTGGAAGGCACGATGTGTTGGACGGGATGTAGCATAGATGGGGTGGCTTGTCCGCCCGTTAAACCCACCGGTTCGTGATGATTTGCCGCCGTTTTCGCATGATAAGGCTTCGGTCGAAGGGGCGCCGGTTCCGGCAGCTCCTGCCGCAGAGTCCGATGCGCCTTCGCCTCGCCGCTTTGTTCCTGACGCTGCTGATGTCGGCCGCGCACGCCGCCCCGGCGCCGCAGCCGGTCGAGATTCCGCTCGCCTCCGGGGTGCTCCATGCGCAGCTCTACAAGCCCGCGGGCGAGGGACCGTTTCCGGCCGTGATCGCGCTGCACGGCTGCGGCGGGCTGAGTAGCCATTCCGAGCCCGTGCTGCCGCGCTATCGCGACTGGGCCGAGCGCCTGCTCAAGGCCGGCAATGCCGTGCTGCTGCCCGACAGCTACGGCTCGCGCGAGCTCGGCCCGCAATGCCGCGTCAAGGAGATGCACGTCAAGGCGCGGCGCGAACGCGTCGCCGACATCGCGGCCTCGCGCGCCTGGCTGATGCAGCAGGCTTGGGTGGCGCGGGACCGTGTCAGCGTGATCGGCTGGGCCAATGGTGCGAGCGCGCTGCTCTGGGCCGTGCGTCCGCAGAGCGCGGGGCGCGATCCCGGTCCGGATTTCCGCGCCGCGATTGCGTTCTATCCGGATTGCCGGATCTCGGCGGGCCTCGGCTGGAGCACGCGGGTGCCGACGCTGGTCTTGATCGGCGCCGATGACGAGGTGTCGTCGCCGCCGGCCTGCCGCCAGATGGTGGACGGCGCGCGCGGCCGCAGCGCGCTGGCGCGCATCGTGGTCTATCCCGGCGCCGATCACGATTTCGACCGCGCCGGCGCGCCGGTGCACGCAGCCGCCGCGCCCGAGCACGGAGATGCCGAAGCCCGCGCCGCCTCGCAGAAGGACGTCGCGCAATGGTTGGCGCGGTGATGGTGGTGCCGTAGCACGTGCCCGCGCCATCATTCGACCACGATGTCGATTAAACGCATCTCACATGCATGGCCGCATCACGCTCTTCGCCTCCGCCCTGGTCGTCTTCACCGTCGCGATCCTGCTGTTCGAGGCCCACGCCGGCCCCCACCGCGCGCCGGACCATTGCGGCTTCTGGACCACGATCGAGGCGGGATTGTCGTGCCGCTGAAGTAGATTTGAATGGGCGACGCGCTGTCGCCACATCGTCATTGCGAGCGCAGCGAAGCAATCCAGAATCCCTCCGCGGAAGCAGTTTGGATTGCTTCGTCGCAAGGGCTCCTCGCAATGACGCGGATAGAGCCTGTCCTCCCTCCTCAGAACAAGCTGCCCTGATCCACCGGCTTGGCCACGCGCCTCGGCGCCGGCTTGGTCTCCGCAGCCGGCTTCGGCTGCGCCGGCGCGCGCCTCTCCGCGGGCGCCGGCCGATCCGCATCCGCGGTCGCGCCGACACGGCCGTCCGCGAACTCGATCTCGACCCGCGCGCCAGGACCGACGCTATCTGCCGCATGCACGGGATGGCCGGCCTCGTCGCGCACCAGGGCAAAGCCGCGCGCGAGCACGCTGCGATAGGACAGCGCGGAAAGCAGCTTGCCGCTGTTCTCGACCCGCGCCTCCAGCCGGTGCAGCAGCGTCACAAGCGCGCGCTGCGCCCGCTCAGTCAGACGATGGGTGCGCTCGCGCTGGCGGGCAATCGCATTGCGCTGGGCCTGCGCATTCGCAAGCTTCGAGGCGCGCAGGCGCACCTCCAATCCCGCAAAGCGGTCGCGCCGCTGCCGCAGCAGCGAGCGCGTGGAGAGACCAAGCCGCTCGCCGCACACGGTGAGGCGATGATCGGCCTGCGAGATCTGGCCGTGCAGCACGCGCAGCGTCAGCTTCGCGCTTGCGGCGGTGAACCTGCGGAAATGCGCATGCGTGTTGGCCTTGAGGCAGCGGGGCAGGGACGCGCCCGCCGAATCCAGCCGCTGCCGCGGGATCGCCAAGAGATCGCCCGCCGCCGGCAGCGCGCGCGCCGCGGCACGCAGCTCGCTGCGGCGGCTCTCCTGGGCACGTTGCCAATAGGCGCGGGTGCGGCGGGCGAGATCGCCCACCTCGACGAACAAGTCGCTGCGCACCGGCACCGCCATCTCGGCCGCCGCCGTCGGCGTCGGCGCGCGCTTGTCGGCGACGAAATCGATCAGCGTGATGTCGGTCTCGTGCCCCACCGCCGAGATCAGCGGGATCATGCTCTCGGCGGCTGCCCGCACCACGATCTCCTCGTTGAACGACCAGAGGTCCTCCAGCGAGCCGCCGCCGCGCGCGACGATCAAGACGTCGGGCCGCGGAATCCGGCCGCCCTCGGAGAGCGCGTTGAAGCCGCGGATCGCGGCCGCGACCTGCTCGGCCGAGCCGTCGCCCTGCACCTTGACCGGCCACACCAGCACGCGGCGGGGGAAGCGGTCCTCCAGCCGATGCAGGATGTCGCGGATGACGGCACCGGTCGGCGAGGTCACGACGCCGATCACCTCCGGCAGCCAGGGCAGGAGCTGCTTGCGCGCCTCGTCGAACAGGCCCTCGGCGGCGAGCTTCTTCTTGCGCTCCTCCATCAGCGCCATCAGCGCGCCGATGCCGGCCGGCTCCAGCGCCTCGATCACGATCTGGTATTTCGAGGAGCCCGGATAGGTCGTCAGCTTGCCGGTAGCGATGACCTCGAGCCCCTCCTGGGGCTTGAAGCGCATGCGGCTATGCACGCCCTTCCAGATCACCGCCTCGATCTTGGCGCTCTCGTCCTTGAGCGCGAAATAGCAATGGCCGGAGGAATGGGCCCCGCGAAAGCCGGAGATCTCGCCGCGTACGCGGACATGGCCGAAGGCGTCCTCGACCGTCCGCTTCAGGGACAGGGACAGTTCGGAGACGGTGAATTCGGGCGCGTTGAGCAGTTGTTCCGCAGGCGGCATAGCAAACGATTCGGCATTTCGGGGTCAGGCCCGACGTTAAGGATTTTCGCCGGCAAGCGCCAATCCCGGGATTGATTGGAAGAGTACTCTGTAATATAGAGTTCTCTGAGGTTGGTTGAAGGGGTGGGTCATGGCGAGGCAATTGTTGCGTGGTGCGCTGAGCTTGCTGAAATGGGGCCTCTGTGCGGTTGGCGCCGTGGCGCTGCTTCTGACCGCCTTGATCGCGACGCCGCTGCAGCGGCCAGCCGAGCTGCGCTCGGTCTCGGACTCCGCCAAGGGCATCGACTGGTCCACGCTGCCGCCGCTCGAGCGCTTTCAGGCCCGTGACGGCACCTGGCTCGGCTTCCGGCACTATGCGGCCAAGGGGACCGCGACGGACCGCGGCGCCATCTTCATCCATGGCTCCTCCGGCTCCTCGGGCACGGTCAATCACGCTCTGACCGCAGCGTTCGCAGCCCGCGGCGTCGAGACCTGGGCGCTCGACATCCGCGGCCATGGCGGCTCCGGCACGCGCGGTGATATCGGCCATGTCGGCCAGCTCGAGGACGATCTCGTCGATTTCGTCGCGCATGTCCGCAAGAACGCGCCGGACCTAGCGCTGACCTTGGTCGGCCATTCCGCCGGCGCCGGCTTCTCGCTGCGGGTTGCCGCAACGCCGATCATGCAGGACATGTTCGTGCGCACCGTGCTGGTTGCGCCCTATCTCGGCTATGACGCGCCGACCAACAAGCCGAATTCCGGCGGCTGGGCCAATCCCGATATTCCGCGCCTGCTGGGCCTTGCGGCGCTGCGCAAGCTCGGCATCGATTGCTGCGCGCAGCTTCCGGTGCTGGCCTTCGCGGTGCCGCCGAATTCGGAGCGAATTTTGACGGCGACCTATTCCGACCGTCTGATGCGCAATTTTGCAACACGCGGCTACCGGCTCGATCTGCCCGGTGTGACGCATCCGATGACGATCTTCGGCGGCGCTGAGGACGAGATGATGATCTCGGACAAATATACGGACACCGTGCACGCGGTGAAGCCGTCGATCGACGTGAAGATCATCGATGGCGTCAACCACATGGGCATGGTCGCCAACCCGAAGGCGGTCAATGCGATCGCCGAGGACGTCGCAACGCGCGGCATAGCCGGGAGCTGATCATGATAGCGCATTTAACCCCCGCCGGTGCGATCCACGTGGTGCTGGCGCTGATGTGTCTCGTTGCCGGGCTAATTCAGTTTCTGCGGCCGAAGCGCGGTGCAGGCCATCGCGCGCGCGGATACTTCTATGTCTACGCGATGCTGGCCTCCGACGCCGCAACCTTGCTGGTCTACCGGTTCACCGGTCATTTCAACGCGTTCCATGTCGCCGCAATCGTGAACTTCACCCTGATCGTCCTCGCCATCGTGCCGCTGCTGCGAACGCCGCGACCGGCGAACTGGCGAAGGGCTCACTATAATTTCATCGCCTGGTCCTATGTCGCTCCCGTGTCGGCGGCGATCACGAACATCGCGTCACGATTGCTGCCCGTGACGACGCGGGAGCAGGTCGCATTGATCGCGCTCGCCGCGTCGCTTGTGACGATGATGGTCGCCTATATTCTGATCCGGAAGCATCAGCCTCCAGTGGATGCACCAGCGATATCCACCGGGTTGGTCGAGCGGAGCGGAGCGCCATCGTGATCGACAGCAAGCAGGCCTCCGAAGCGCTGACCGATATCGAGGACACCGTCCGCCGCGTGCGGCAGTCGCGGATTTATGAAGTCTCCAGTCTCGCACTCTTGATGTGGGGCGTGTTGGCGTTCGTCGGCAACATCTCTGGTTGGTTCTGGCCGCGCTACGGGCTCTATGTCTGGTTCGCGGTGTACGGGGTGTCGGCCGTAGGCTTTGTCGCTCTCGGCGCCTATCACCGCGCGAAGAGCCGCGTTCGCGTGTTCGACGGGCGCTATTTTCTGACATTTCTGCTGATAGTCGCCTTTGGCATCTTCGTCTGCTATTTCGGTCAATTCACGCCCCGCCAGCAGACGGCGTTCTGGCCGATCTACATCATGCTGTTCTACATGATGGCAGGCGTCTGGTTCGGCACTGCCTTCCTCGTCATCGGTGCCACCATCGTTGCGCTAACGCTGATCGGCTATTTCTACATCCCCGGCCCATCGCTGCTGTTGTGGATGGCTGCCGTCAACGGCGGCGGGCTGACCCTCGGCGGGCTCTGGATGCGGTGGAGCTAGCAATGGCCGAGCTCGACGACATCATCCACCAGCCGCTGCGCCTGAAGATCATGGCCGCGCTGAACGCCCTGCCTGCGGAGGTGGGGCTGGAATTCGTCCGCCTGAAGAAGCTCACCGGCGCCACGGACGGCAATCTCGGCGCGCATATCGAGACGCTTGCGAAGGCGGGATACGTGTCGGTGGACAAGGCTTTCGTCGGCAAGAAGCCGCAGACCACGGTGACCGCCACAGCAGCGGGCCGCGGGGCGTTTGCGCGGCATGTGGCGACGTTGCAGGAGATCATCGCGGGGAGGCAGGTGTAGGCTGCGCCGTGATTTCCGGGCATGCTGCTTCACCCTCTCCATATCGGTGTCAACGGATGGGCTTTCCTATCATCCATTGGGGCGGGATTGTATTCGTATTCAGAGTAAAGAAGTCGGACTGCGATTGTGTGCGGCCTCCCCATGGTAAGTGGGAATCGTATCTTGTTATAAAGCTGATGGTCGCCTCTTCGAACTTAGTCGCCCCGGCGAAGGAGAACATTCTCTTCAGTGGACATGTGTATGACGTTGACTCGAGTGGTCCAAGCGTCGCTTTTGCCGTTTGACGCCGTGATCGACAGTTGCTCAAGGCCCGATTTCGCATCGGTCTTCATTTTTTCGAATCCGCAAAGAATCTCCAAATGGCTAAGGGAAAAGAACGCGCTCTTATTTGTCACCGTGAAAGGAACGTCAAACGCGTTGCCTGAGGATGGAAAACCCGGAACGAAAACTGGCGCAACTGGCCAAGGCGGCCCTCCCTCAATCTGGTACACAGAGGCAACAAAACCGACAGTTCCGACAATTAACGTTCCGACTAAGTATTCGGTCACTCGAATCCAAGTCGGACGATCTTTTCTCAAGCCTCCCGATCGGATCGGGGGCTGAGCTCGTGCTGCTTGGGCTACAGCACGTTTTGCAGCCTTCTTAGCAAGATATGCTTCGCTTCTCTTTTTCACTGAGCGCTCCTCCGCGGATTACAGCTCGCAGGATGGGTTGAGCCATTGCGAAACCCATCGCTTTCGCATTCCCGCTCTCTGTCTTCGCGGCTATCGTACGGCTGCAAGTGACGATGAAGTGCGGATGGCGTCCAGTCGGCTAGCATTACGGACGCTTCGAGAGATAGGTGTGATGGGTTTCGCAATGGCTGAACCCGTCCTACGGGCTACGGGCTGATTGCGCCACAGCAGCAATGTCAAACTCAGAAAACCGAGCGAAAATTTCTTCAATCTCAGCGAACGGCGAATATGCCATTCGTTGGGCAGCTTTGACGAAAGCGTTTTTGAAGCGCCCGAAATCCAGGCCGCAGTGCTTGGTTGAACAGAATATCTGCAAGATCGGTCGCCCCGGCACCTTATTCTTCCAGCTACCGTCTGCAAGACTGTTTTCCAAATCCGCCATGGTCTGGCGAACGAAGACGGCAATGTCGTCGGCAAAGAGAGCTTCGTTGATCCTCAATCTTTCTGACGCAGCTTCCGCCTCAAAGAGGACTACAAGTTCCTCTGTCGTCTTCCCCTGGCTGCCCTTGGGCATCAAATCGACGTTTCCTGCCCGGTCACGGAAATGAGCGCTCACCACCAGCGCCGCAGCGTAAGACAAGATCTCTCGCGCTATCGACTTTAGACGTTCGTCTATGGCGGCTGGATCACGGAGCCAAGAGCGCTCCGATGCTTCTGTCTCGAAAGGCTCAAACATGTGGGCGATCACTTCCGCATCCAAGAAATAGTTCTCCAAGTGATAACGTTTCAACACCTGCATACGGCCACCGGACAGTTCGATGAGTCTTTCCAAATCTCGGCTAGGAGGCACCGCATCCGCGTCGCAAAGCATGAAGAAACTCACGCCCCAAATCGTTTTCTTAAGAATCAAGTCATTCAGTGATCCAAACGATTGAATGAACCCCTTTCCTCCACTTGGGACTAGCACGAGGTCGGGAAA
Source organism: Bradyrhizobium sp. JHI2711 (assembly GCF_056156565.1). Classification (NCBI taxonomy): domain Bacteria; kingdom Pseudomonadati; phylum Pseudomonadota; class Alphaproteobacteria; order Hyphomicrobiales; family Nitrobacteraceae; genus Bradyrhizobium; species Bradyrhizobium sp. JHI2711. The sequence continues at coordinate 523,879 of NZ_JBPZPT010000003.1, read as the reverse complement.
CCTTCCCCTCAGCATTGCTCCATACGTCTGCTTGTCCAAGCTGCCATGCTGCCCCTCGATAAGGACGATTTTCTTACCAAGCGCCACAATGCCGATGGATTGCCCGACCAACCGCAATGCTTGGTGAGTATCATCGTTCTCGGTGACGCGGATCGCTTGATTGATCGGAGGCTGTTTTGGTGGGGCGATGAAGATCACTGAATTATCGAGAGAGGCAGAGATGATCTCAGCTGAGTGGGTGCAGAAAATGAACTGATTGCGAGTACCCGCAGTGCGCAGTGTCTGGATCAAGCGATAGCTAAGTTCTGGGTGCAAATGTAGCTCGGGTTCGTCAAAAACGACAATGCAATCAGATGGATTCCGCAGCAGAAAATCGAAGACGATATTGACGACCTCTCGCTCTCCGGAGCTAAGAGATGTTATTGGAAAGCTCTGCCCTTCGTGTTCGTAAAACAACTGCGACTTTTTCGGGTCGGGCTCTTCTAATTGCTTCGGTGACAAGAGGCGAGCGAACGCCTCTTTGAAAGGCACCAAGGGATCAGGAAACTCGTCCGGGTTGACCAGGATGCCGTTTATCGGACCATGCTGCTCGGCAGGTGCAGACCCAAGGAGCCGAGCACGCATTTGCTCTTCAACGTAAAGAGAAATGTTTTCTCGTCGGCTACGCACCTTTCTGAAAATTGAATGCACTGTGTCGTTAAATCGGTTGCTCAGTGTATTGAAGCCGTAGTTCCAGCCAACATCCTCAAGAAAAGGATCAGCGAAGTCCCAACTAAATTGATAGGGTTGAATGTTTGTTATCTTTCTGTCGCTTTCAAAATTGAGCAAGCTGCTCTTGGTGTCAGCCCGCTTTCGTCCACTGCGCTGCAGGAATATTCGAAGTCGGTCGGCATCGTGCGAGCTTCTTGTATCGAGGTGTGTTTTGCCCCATTCGGCGCGCTCAGTTTCGGAAGTGGCCTCAACTACAATCCAATTCTGGTCGTTGGATGAGGGGTTCTGAAATTGATTTAACAGCCATTGGAGGAAACGACTCTTTCCGACGCCGTTCGGACCTGCGAGGACCACCACATCAGAAAGACTATCTGCTTCAACTAACTTGACGGGTTGAATGTTCTCCGCGTGAAACGCGATTAGTCTCATGATCTCTCCCCAAATCTTGCTTCAGTATGCTTGATTCGACGTGCAATGGGGATGATTATACACTTATTGCGAGTGCTCGCCTCCGTTATCGCAAGCTGTTTGCTCACGGCGACCAACGTAAGGAATCCCCGCGATTTTGCGGTATGCATGGTGGCTAGATAACGGCCTCTGTTACAAATTGATCTAACGTTCGTTGGCTGCGTTGAGCATCGGCAAGGTCGCGATTCCGCCGAAGGCACTTGTAGCCCGAGTGAATGCCGGCTCCTTCCTAGGTCGGTGGGCCTTGAATCACGGGGAGTTCGGGGCAACACCCCCTTCACACCCACCCCGATTCGTGCGACCTCCGCCCCCAGCAAAAACCCCTCATCCTGAGCCTTCGATGCACATTCTCCTGCTCGGTTCCGGCGGCCGCGAACATGCTCTGGCGTGGAAGATCGCGGCCTCTCCCCTGGTGACCAAATTCTGGTGCGCGCCCGGCAATGCCGGCATCGCCAGGGAGGCGGAATGCGTGGCGCTCGATGTCGCCGACCATGGCGCCGTGATCGACTTCTGCAAGCAGAACGTGGTCGAGCTCGTGGTGGTCGGGCCGGAGACGCCGCTGGCGGCCGGCATCGTCGATGATCTCACCAAAGCCGGCATCAAGGCGTTCGGCCCGAGCAAGGTGGCGGCCCAGCTCGAAAGCTCCAAGGGGTTCACCAAGGCGCTGTGCACCGAGTTCGGCATTCCGACCGGCGCCTACAAGCGATTCACCAATGCCGATGACGCGCGCGCCTATGTGCAGAGCCAGGGCGCGCCGATCGTGGTCAAGGCCGACGGCCTTGCCGCCGGCAAGGGCGTCGTCGTTGCGAAAACCGTGCGCGAGGCCGAGGACGCCATCGCCATGATGTTCGAGGGCGCCTTCGGCGAGGCCGGCGCTGAGGTCGTGATCGAGGAGTTTCTGCCCGGCCGCGAGATCAGCTTCTTTGCGCTGTGCGACGGCGAGACGGCGATCCCGCTCGCCTCCGCCCAGGACCACAAGCGCGTGTTCGACCACGACGTCGGCCCGAACACCGGCGGCATGGGCGCCTATTCGCCGACGCCGCTGGTCACGCCCGCCATCCACGACGCGATCATGGCCAAAATCATCCTGCCGACGGTCGCTGGCATGAAGCAGCGCGGCACGCCGTTCCGCGGCGTGCTCTATGCCGGCATCATGCTGACGACACAGGGGCCAAAGCTGTTCGAGTTCAACGTGCGCTTCGGCGATCCCGAGTGCCAGGTCTTGATGCTGCGCATGATGAGCGACATCGTGCCGGCGCTGCTCGCCGCCTGCGACGGGGAGCTGAAGCATTTCGACCTGCGCTGGCACAAGGAATCCGCGCTGACCGTGGTGATGGCGGCGAAGGGCTATCCCGGCGACTATCAGAAGGGCACGCGCATTGGCGGGCTGGAGGAGGCGGCCAAGGTCGACACCGTCGAGATCTTCCACGCCGGCACGGTGGCCAAGGACGGCGCGATCCTCGCCAATGGCGGCCGCGTGCTCAATGTCTGCGCGCTGGGGGCGACCGTGACGGAAGCGCAGGCGCGCGCCTATCAGGCCGTCGACCGCATCGACTGGCCGGACGGCTTCTGCCGCCGCGACATCGGCTGGCAGGCGGTGGAGGCGGAAAAGGCCAAAAATTAGCGCGTCATTCCCGGGACGGCGCGTAAAAGCGCCGATCCGGAATCGCGAGGTTCGCGTCACCGCGCCGCCACATCTACACTCCAGAATATGCAATCGTCTGTTGGGGTTAGTTGCCCCGATGATAATACCGGTACTGTGCATGGGGTTGTTTTCGACACTTTTTGTCGAGCGGCCCCGCGACCGGCCAACAAGGATGCAAAAAGATGTCCGATCTCGCCGACCTCTATCCGGGCTTTGCCGCCGAATGGATCGACACCTCGTTCGGCCGCATCTTCGCCCGCGTCGGCGGCAAGGGCCCGCCGCTGCTGCTCCTGCACGGCTTCTCCGAGACCCACGTGATGTGGCACCAGGTGGCGCCCGAGCTCGCGGAAGCGTTCACGCTGATCATCGCCGATCTGCCGGGCTACGGTTGGTCCGACATGCCCGCGAGCGATGCGCTGCACATCCCCTACTCTAAGCGCGCCATGGCGAAAGCCATGGTCGAGGTGATGGAGCGCCTCGGCCACGTGCACTTCGCGCTCGCCGGCCACGACCGCGGCGGCCGCGTGTCGTATCGCCTCGCGCTCGACCATCCCGGCCGGCTGTCGAAGCTCGCCGTGCTCGATATCCTGCCGACCTATAATTACTGGGAGCGGATGAACCGCGCCTACGCCTTGAAGATCTATCACTGGACCTTCCTGGCGCAGCCCTATCCGCTGCCGGAGACGCTGATCGCAGGCCAAGGCGAGTTCTTCCTGCGCTTCAAGATGGCGAGCCAGACCAAGTCGAAGACGCTGGACGCGATCGACCCGCGCGCGCTCGAGCACTACCTCGCCCCGTTCCGCGATCCCGCCCGCATCCACGCGATGTGCGAGGATTACCGCGCCGGCGCCTATTTCGACTACGACCTCGACAAGGCCGATTTCGAGGCCGGCAAGAAGATCACCATTCCGATGCTGGCGCTGTGGGGCAATGCCGGCATCGCCCAGGCCGCCGCGACGCCGCTGGAGACGTGGACACAATGGGCCACCAACGTCGACGGCATGCCGGTGGATTCGGGGCACTTCCTCACGGAGGAGAATCCCGATGTGACAGCGAGGGCGCTGCGCGAGTTCTTCTTGGCCTGACGATCTTGTAGCCCGGATGGAGCGCAGCGAAATCCGGGATTCTCTCCTCGCCGCGAGACTGTCCCGGATTGCGCTTCGCTCCATCCGGGCTACGCGACTCCAACCTACCGCCGCTCGCGAAAGAACTCCTTCAGCAGCCGCGCCGCCTCGCTCTCGCCGACGCCGGAATAGACGTCCGGCGCGTGGTGGCAGGTCGGCGAGGCAAAGAACCGCACACCCGAGTCCACCGCGCCGCCCTTGGGGTCGGCCGCGCCGTAATAGAGCCGCCTCACCCTTGCAAACGAGATCGCGCCCGCACACATGGTGCAGGGCTCCAGCGTCACGTAGAGGTCGCAGTCGACCAGGCGCTCGCTGCCGATCTTCGCGGCGGCCGCGCGCAGCGCGATGATCTCGGCATGGGCGGTCGGATCATGGTCGGTCAGCGTCCGGTTGGCGCCGGTGGCGATCACCTCGTGATCGCGGACCACCACGCAGCCAACAGGAACTTCGCCCGATTTTCCGGCAGTTTCAGCCGCCAGAAGCGCCAAATCCATGAAAGAAGGGGCTTTCATGCCTCGTATCATCGCCAGAAACCTGCTACTAGCTCCGCCTTCAGCAAGAGTGGATACCGATTTTGCCTGAGCATGCGGCTCGCAGCGAGCGCGCACAATGCTCGCGCCACCCCTTAAGTGAGATTAGTCATGCCTCGCGACAGCGACAAAGACAACGATTCCCGCGGCCGGCGAGGCCCGGCCAAAGGCCGTAGCGGCAAGCCGCGCGGGCCAGAGAAGAAATTCGCCAAGCGCGGCTTCGAGGGCAAGGGCGAGGGTAAGCGCGAGCGCGACAGCCGCCCGCCCCGTGGCGACCGTGACAGCCGTCCATTCCGCCGCCGCGAGGAAGGTGACGCACCGCGCCGCGATTTCAGTGACCGTCCCCGCTTCAAGCGCGACGACCGCGGCAGCGAGGGGCGCGGCGAGCGCAGCTTCAAGCCGCGCGGCGATCGTCCGTCATTTGGTCGTGACGATCGTCCGCCGCGCAGGGATCGCGACGATGCACGCTCGGCCGGCCGCTCCAGCGACAGGAAGTTCGGCGACAAGAAGCCCTACGCGCCGCGCGGCGACCGTCCAGAGCGCAAGTTCGACGGCGAACGGAAATTTTCGCGAGGCGGGCCGGATCGCGGACGCGACCGTGGGGATCGCCAACGCGACCGCGGGCCGCGCGAGGACCGTGGCGAACGCAGCTTCAAGCCGCGCGGCGACCGCCCGAATTTCGATCGCGGTGATCGCGCACCACGCGGTGATCGCCCGCGCAAGAGCTTCGACAAGGATTTCGGCGGCCGTGATCGCGGCGACGAGAAGCCCTGGCGTCAGCGCGACGATCGCCGTGAGGGCGGCCGTGGCGATGACCGTCCGCGTTTCTCTCGTTCGCGCGACGACCGCGCATCCGGTGACCGCCCGTTCCGCGAGCGGCCGACATTCGATCGGCCCCGTGACCGCGACAGCGAACGCGGTGACCGTCCGAAGTTCGATCGCCCACGCCAGCGCCCCGAAGGCCGCATGGACTGGCAGGAGCATCCGCGCAATGAGGGCCGCTTCCGCGATCGTCCGCGCCGCGACAACGAGGACGACAGCAGGATTTTCGAGAAGCGTCCCGCCTTCGGCGGCCGCGGCGCCTATCGCGAGCGCGATCGTGATTTCGGGGGCCGGCCGCGCCGCGACGAGGCGCCGAAGCCGAAGAAGGCCGGCGAGCGCATCGCCAAGGTGCTGGCTCGCGCCGGGCTTGCCTCGCGCCGCGATGCCGAGGAGATGGTCACGCAGGGCCGCGTCACCGTGAATGGCCGCGTGATCAACTCGCCGGCGCTCGACGTCACCAAGAACGACGTCGTCATGGTCGACGGCAAGCCGTTGCCGGAGCGCGAGCGCACGCGGCTTTTCCTCTACCACAAGCCGCGCGGGCTGATGACGACGCATGACGACCCCGAGGGCCGTCCGACCGTGTTCGACAATCTGCCCGAAGGCCTGCCGCGCCTGATCAGCGTCGGCCGGCTCGACTTCAACACCGAGGGCTTGCTGCTGCTCACCAACGATGGCGGCCTCGCGCGCACGCTCGAGCTGCCCGACACCGGCTGGCTGCGCCGCTACCGCGTCCGCGCCCATGGCGACGTCACCCAGGCGCAGCTCGACCAGCTCAAGAACGGCATCGAGATCGAGGGCGTCAAGTATGGTCCGATCGAGGCCACGCTGGAGCGCGACCAGGGCGCCAATGTCTGGCTGGTGTTCGCGATCCGCGAGGGCAAGAACCGCGAGGTGCGCAATGTCTGCGCCCATCTCGGCCTCGAGGTGAACCGGCTGATCCGCGTCTCCTACGGCCCGTTCCAGCTCGGCGAGATTCCGGAAGGCCAGGTCGAGGAGATCCGCGCGCGCGTGCTGCGCGAGCAGCTCGGCGACAAGGTGATCGAGAAGTCGGGCGCGCAGTTCGACGCGCCCTCGAAGTCATCTTCGCGCGTCGACGACGCGACCAGCGAGAAGAAGCCCGCCAGCAAGCGCGCGGTGATCAGCGACCGCAAGGGCCGCCGCGTACTGGTGCAGCGCACCGGCAGCGAGGAGGCGCGCGAGCGCAACGAGATGGAGGCGAGCGGCTACGGCCCGCCGCGCCGTCCCAAGCGCGGCTATCACGGCAAGCGTGACCTGACGCCGCGGGAGGATTGACGTTGCGCGTCGTCGGCGGTCGTTTGAAGGGGCGCAATCTCGCCTCACCGTCTTCGCGTGACATCCGCCCGACGGCGGACCGGTTGCGCGAGTCCGTGTTCAACATCCTCGTTCACGCCTATGACGATCCGATTGCGGATGCGCGCGTGCTCGATCTCTTCGCCGGCACCGGCGCGCTCGGCATCGAGGCGGCCTCGCGCGGGGCGAAGTTCACGCTGTTCGTGGACAACGGCGCGGAGGCGCGTGCGCTGTTGCGCAACAATGTCGAGGCGCTCGGCCTCGGCGGCGTCACCAAGGTGTATCGCCGCGATGCGACCGATCTCGGCCCCGCGCATCCCGTCGAGCCGTTCTCGCTGGTGTTCCTCGATCCGCCCTATGGCAAGGGCTTTGCCGAGAAGGCGCTCGCGAGCCTTCGCGACGGCGGCTGGCTCACGCCCGGCGCGCTGCTCGTGGTGGAAGAGGCGAAGGCCGCGCAGTTCGTGACGCCTGAAGGTTTCGAGGAGCTGGAGCGGCGCGCCTATGACGACACGGAGTTTGTGTTCTTGCGTAGGGCGGATTAGCAAAGCGTAATCCGCCACTGTCTCTCACTGCGGACGCAGAAGAGGTGGATTACGCCTTCGGCTAATCCACCCTACGGCACCGTCACCGCCGCCCGAACAGCTTCTCCACGTCGCTCAGCTTCAGCTCGACATAGGTCGGCCGGCCGTGATTGCACTGGCCGGAGTTCGGCGTGTCCTCCATCTCGCGGAGCAGCGCGTTCATCTCCTCCGGCCGCAGCCGGCGGCCGGCGCGCACCGAGCCGTGGCAGGCCATGGTGGCGGCGACGTGCATCAGGCGGCGTTCGAGCGGCAGCGCCTCGTCCCATTCGGCCATGTGCTCGGAAAGATCGCGCAACAGGCCGCCGGCATTGGTCTTGCCGAGCAGCGACGGCGTCTCGCGCACCGCGACCGCGCCGGGGCCGAAGGATTCGATGGCAAGGCCGAACGATGCCAGCTCCTCGCTGCGCTCCAGCAGGCGCTCCACAGTGGCCTCATCCATCTCGACGATCTCGGGGATCAGCAGGATCTGCCGCTGCACGCCGTTGGCGGCGAGCGAGGCCTTCAGCCGCTCGTAGACGATGCGCTCATGCGCGGCGTGCTGGTCGACGATGATCAGGCCGTCGCGGGTCTGCGAGACGATGTAGGTCTCGTGGATCTGCGTGCGCGCCGCGCCGAGCGGGCGATCGACGAGATCGCCGGCGGGTTGGCTCTCGATCCGCACGTCAGCACTGGGCGCGCCGACGTCGAAGGCAGCCTGCGCACGCTCGGCGAAGGCGGGCGCGGCGGCGCCTTCGAACGACGGCATCGGCGCCACCGGGGCGGCTGGCGAGGCGCGCCAGTCCCAGCTTGCCGGACGTGGCGGCGTGAAGGCTGGGCGGAACGAGGACAGCGCGCTCTCGCCGCTATTGGCGGCGGTGCGGCGGCCCTCGCGCGCCAGCGCTTCCTTCAAGCCATGCACGATCAGCGCGCGGACGAGGCCGGCATTGCGGAAGCGCACCTCGGTCTTGGCCGGATGCACATTGGCATCGACCTCGCGCGGATCGAGCGTGACGAACAGCGCAAGCACCGGATGGCGGTCGCGCGGCAGATAGTCGGAATAGGCCGCGCGCACGGCGCCGAGAATGAGCTTGTCGCGCACCGGCCGGCCGTTGACGAAGAGATATTGGCCGAGTGCGTTGGCCTTGGTCAGCGCGGGAGCCGCAGCATAGCCGGCGACCACGACGCCCTCGCGCTCGGCATGGACCTCGATGGCGTGGCTGCGGAACTCGGCGCCGAGGATGTCGCCAAGCCGAGTCAGCCGTCCGGCCGCGCCGGGCAGCGCCGCGGTCCAGGTCACCGGTGCGCGCTCCTCGCCGGCGAGCGTGAAGGCGATGTCGGGCCGCGCCATCGCGAGGCGCCGTACCACTTCGCGGATGGCTTCCGCTTCGGTGCGGTCAGTTTTCAGAAACTTGAGCCGCGCCGGCGTCGCGTAGAAGAGGTCGCCAACCTCGACGCGCGTGCCATGCGCCAGCGCCGCCGGCATGATCCCGGACTTCTCGCCGCCCTCGACCGACAACGCCCAGGCGTGCGGCTCGCTGGCGTGCCGCGTGGTGATGGAGAGGCGCGCCACCGAGCCGATTGAGGGCAGGGCCTCGCCGCGAAACCCGAGGGTGCGGATCTGCAGCAGGTCCTCGTCGTCGAGCTTGGAGGTGGCATGGCGCTCGACGGCGAGCGCAAGGTCTTTTGCGATCATGCCGCTGCCGTCGTCGGTGATGCCGATTCGCCGCCGCCCGCCGCCGTCGGTGAAGACGTCGATGCGGCTCGCGCCGGCATCGATAGCGTTCTCGACCAGCTCCTTGACCACGCTCGCCGGACGTTCGACCACCTCGCCGGCGGCGATGCGGTTGACGACCTGTTCTGGCAGCTGGCGGACGGGCATGAGGCTCACTCGGCGAATATTCTCAAGTCTAATGCCGCGCAGCGACAAATGCATGGGTCAGGTCGAGCTTCCCACACCCGAAATGGGGGACATTTTCGGCGCGCGTCGTCCGTCGGGAATGCTTGGCATGTTCCGCGCCGCCGCATATGAGGAGCACAATTCCGCGAAAGCGCCGCGAAAACCCTAAACGATCACCACACGACGCGGCTTGCATCACACCGCGCCGTTCGAACTCTCTTCGCGATGAACCGGTCCGGTGCAGGCGAACGGTGCAGAAGGCAGCCGAACGGTTCATCGCGACATTCCAGGAGAAATGGATGAAGTTGGTGAAGACCTCTGCGATCGCTTGCGCTCTCGCGGCCCTCGTTGCAACGCCCGTTCTCGCCCAAGGCACCTCGTCTGGGACGAGGCCTGGCGGCACCGTACAAAGCAAGCCCATGCAAGGCGGCGCGTCAGGCAGCGAGGATGAGGATCTCGGTGCACAGCAGGGCGCAGCCGGCGAGAAGGTCGGCATGAAGTCGGGCAAAGGCACGAAGGGGTCCGTCGGGACCACCGGCAGCGCGACGCGCAAGGGCACCGCAGACGATGCGGCGACCGGCGGTGCTGCCGCCGGCAAGCGCTACTGACGCCAGCTCGCGAACGGCAAATCTCCGGTCGCTCGCGCGACCGGAGGTTTTTCGCATCAATCGTCGAAGCTCCGGCCGCGGCCGGCCTTGATGTCGCTGCGGCGTTTCTTGCCCTCGAGCCGGCGCTGCTTGGAGGCGAAGGTCGGCCGCGTCGCACGGCGAGGCGTCGGCCGGACCATGGCCTCCTTGAGGATCTCGACGAGACGGTCGATGGCATCCTGACGGTTGCGCTCCTGAGTGCGAAAGCGCTGAGCGTGGATCACGATCACGCCGTCCTTGGTCATGCGCTGGCCGGCAATGCGGGCAAGGCGCAGCGCCGCGTCCTCGGGCAAGGTCAGCTTGCGCGTGTCGAAGCGCAGCTGCGCGGAGGTCGCGACCTTGTTGACGTTCTGCCCGCCCGGGCCGGAGGCGCGGACAAAGCCGATCTCGATGTCGTCCTCGTCGATGACGAGATCGCGGGATATCCGCAGCATGCTGGCACCATTCGTGATGTCAGGACATACCGCGGACATCCGTCGTCAGCAATGGCGCTGCCGTGAAACGCAAATGGCCGGAAACGTCGAGAAAAGAGATCAGTTCGACTTCGTCGCCGGTGCAGCCGCCGGTTGCACGGCGGCCTGCGGGGCCCGGCCGACGACGACGGTCAGCAGCCCCTGGCCCCAGAGCCGCTTGGCGGCCGCCTTGGCATCGTCCAGCGTCACGGCGTCGACGATGGCGTTGCGCTTCTCGATATAGTCGATCGGCAGCTTGTCTTGCTGATATTGCAGCAGCGCCTGTGCCAGCTTGGACGAGGTGTCGAGCGCCAGCATCTGCGAGCCCTTGAGATAGGACTTGGCCTCATCGAGCTCCTTCTGCGTCGGGCCCTCCTCGGCGATGCGGCGCACCTCCTGTTCGATGGCCTCGATGGTGTCGCCGGCGCGGTCGGCGCGGGTGCCGGTATTGCCGATGAAAATCGCCGAGTGCTGCATCCAGAGCAGCGACTCGTACACCGAATAGGCCAGTCCGCGCTTCTCGCGCACCTCGCGATAGAGCCGGGACGATAGGCCGCCGCCGCCGAGGATGTGGTTGACGACGTAGGCCGCCATGAAGCTCGGATCACTCCGCTTCACGCCGGGTCCGCCGAAGGTGATCACCGTCTGCGGCACGTCGAGGGTCACGAAGGCGCGTTGCGGCGGCTTTGCAGCCTCGACGTCGGGAACTGGCGTCAGATTGGCTTTGGCGGGCAGGCTGCCGAAGGTGTGGTCGAGCAGCTTTCCGAGCGTAGCCGGATCGACGTCGCCGACGACCGCAATCTTGAGGCCATCCCTGGCGAGGACACGGCCGACATAATTCCTCAGGTCGGCAATTGTGATGGTCGGCACGCTGTCGAGGTTGCCGTTGCTCTGCCGGCTGTAGGGGTGATCGCCGAACGCGAGCTCCAGAAACTTGCGGCTCGCCAGCGAGGTCGGATTGGTGGTCTCGCGGCGCAGGCCCGAGATGACCTGCGAGCGGATGCGTTCGACGTCGGCCGTGTCGAAATGCGGCGAGGTCAGCGCCATCCTGAGCAGGTCGAAGGCCTCGTCCTTGTTGTCGCGCAGCATGCGAAGGCTGCCCCGGAGGGTGTCGCGGGTGGCGTTGAAGGACAGCTCGATGGCGCGGCGGTCGAGCCGTTCATGGAACGTCTTGGAATCGAGATCGCCTGAGCCTTCGTCGAGGAGAGAGCCGACCAGATTGGCAACGCCCGGCTTGTCCTTGGGGTCCTCCGCCGAGCCCCCGGCGAAGGAATATTCCATGGCAATCAGCGGCACGGTTGCGTCCTGCACGAACCAGGCTTCGATGCCGCCCGGCGAGATCAGGTGCTGGATCTTTGCGGCGGCCTGCGACGGCGAGACCGCAGAGAATGCGAGGACCGCGCCGGCGGCAACGGAGAATGCAATGCGGCGAACGAAGGAATAGGTCACGAGCGCTTCTCCTCGCGCTTGGCGGTTGCAGTGTCCTTGATCAGGTAGCCCGTCACCGAGCGCTTCTTCTCGAGCCATTTCTGCGCAACGGCGCGAACCTGCTCGGCGGTGACGGCGCGGATGCGATCGGGCCAGCTCCTGATGTCCTCGATCGACAGGCCGGTGGTCAGCGCGCCGCCGTACCAGCGCGCCAGCACAGCCTGGTTGTCCTGGGCGTAGATCGCTTCGGCAATGAGCTGGGTTTTGACCCGCTCCAGATCCTCGGCGCGGATCGGGTTCTGCGCGACGTTGGCGAGGACCCCGTCGACCGCCTGCTCGACCTCCGAAAAACTGACGCCGGGTTTCGGTGCAGCCGAGATCGCGAACTGGGTCGGGTCGAGCGAGATGCTCGAATAGCTGGCGCTGGCGGAGACCGCGAGCGGCTTGTCGACCACGAGGGCACGGTAGAGATAGGAATTGCTGCCGCTGCCGATCAGCTGCGCCAGCACATCGAGGGCCGCGCTCTCGCCGGCCGCGGCCGTGGTCGCCGAGGGCACGAGATAATAGCGCCGCATGTTCGGCTGCTCGACGCGCGGGTCGGCCAGCGTGACGGTGCGCGGGGCGGCGGGCTCCGGCTCCTGCGGACGAACGCGCCGCGCCGGGATCGCGGGCTGCGCGGGGATCGAGCCGAAATTGCGCTCGACCAGCGGGCGGATTTCGGCGGCGTCGACGTCGCCGGCGATCACCAGGATCGCGTTGTTCGGCGCGTAGAAGCGACGATAGAAGGCGAGCGCATCCTCGCGATCGAGCTTCTCGATCTCCTGATGCCAGCCGATCACCGGCCGCCCGTAGGGATGGTTGAGATAGAGCGCGGCCATGATCTGCTCGTTCAACCGCGCATCCGGATTGTTGGCGACGCGCATGTTGTACTCTTCGAGCACGACGTCGCGCTCGGGCAGCACGTTCTCGTCCTTGAGGACGAGGCCTGTCATGCGGTCGGCCTCGAACTCCATCATGGTCGGCAGCTGCTCTTTCGGCACGCGCTGATAGTAGTTGGTGTAGTCGACCGAGGTCGAAGCGTTCTCGTTGCCGCCGACACGCAGCACGGTCTGGGAGAATTCGCCTGCCGGATGCTTCGCGGTGCCCTTGAACATCAGGTGCTCGAGGAAGTGCGCGAGGCCGGACTTGCCGGGCGTCTCATCGGCCGAGCCGACTTTGTACCAGATCATCTCGGTGACAACGGGGGTGCGGCGGTCCGGGATCACCACGACCTGCATGCCGTTGGCGAGCGTGAAGCTGGCGGGCGGAGCCGATGTCACCGTGGTCTGGGCAAGGGCGGCGCCGGCCGAAAGGACACTCGTCGAAAGCAGCGCGGCAAGGAGGCAGGCAGCCGATCGGTAAGAGGACATCATGATCCCTGGTTGTGAGGTGCCGAGCCCGGATCTCCGGCTCGGAGGGCACGGCAGGCTACACCGTGCGGCTGAGGCTTCGCGTCACGAAGCAGAGAACTCAACGCTTAGGCAAGTTACTGATAAGCAATTTTGAACGAGGTGGGCGGACATGCGCCGCCCGACCCTCGCTTCGCGTGGGTCAGAATGTCGCGACAGGACAGGAACGCTATTGTTCCTTTTCCTTGCCGGATCGGACGTCGAAATAGGTCCGCTTCGAATTATCCGGGCCGGCGCCGTAGGCGTAGTTCGGCGACGGCGTCTGATATCCCGGCGGCGGCTCCACCAGCGATTGGCGTGGCGGTTCCGACGTAAACTGCTTGGACTCGGGCCCGTTCCCTTTGAAGAGTTTCCACAGCCCTCCGGTATATCCGAGTTCGGCAGGGCTCATCGTCGGATTGGCCACGTTGGTGCCCGGCTGGACCGGGTCATTGCCGGTCTTTTCGGCGGCGGCCGTCCTATGGGCGTTCAACTCGGCGGGCGACAGCGGCTGGGCGTTCTTCCAGTACTCCGTTGCCTTGTTACCGGACTTCTTCCGCTGGGCGATGGCCTCCTTGCGGCGCTTCTCGTCGGGGTCCTTCGGCCAGTTCGGCGCAGCCGCGGCTTCGGCGGCGGCAGGCGGCGGCAGGTCGAGCTTGGGCGGCACGACCAGCGGCGAACGCTCGCGGTATTCGATGCCGGGTTTTTCCATGCTCCGGGCGCCAAGGCCGGTCATCAGGTTGTCGATGAGCTTCTCTTCGAAGGTCATGTCGTCGTCGTCGTCATCGTCGGCAGCACGGGCGCCACCGGTCGACATGACGAGGCCGATGCCGAGCGCGACGGCGGCCAATTTCAGTGCCCGCCAGCCCCCCGATTGGGAGCCCCGAACCATCGAACCGCTGGTCTTCGAGCTGCGCATCACCGTACCTGTTTCATATTGTAGCAGATTGCCGCCCACACGCGGCTTGACCCTTGCAAAAGCCGGGTTCCAGCTGCCGGTCCGTATCGGCCGGGATCAGGGCGCTTTTGCGGCGGGTACCCCCAGGAAGGAATCATACAATAGCGCTGCCACCCCAGCAACGATGGCCACGTCCGCGAGGTTAAACACATACCAATTATAGGTATTTCCGGCGATCTCGATGTGGAACAGGGCGAAATCCACCACCGCGCCATAGGCCAGGCGGTCGATGCCGTTGCCGATGGCGCCGCCGATGATCAGACCGAGCGCGACGGTCGCGAGCATGGTGTGCGAGCGGGCCATCCAGATCGCCAGCGCAACCACCGCGATCACTTTGACGGCCATCAGCGCGAGCTGCGCGGCCTGGCTGTCGTTCTGGAGCCAGCCGAAGCTGATGCCGATATTCCAGGCCAGCACCAGGTCGAAGAACGGCGTCACCCGCACTGCGCCGCGACGGGCGAGGTCGAACACGTTCAACAGCCAGAGCTTCGAGGCCTGGTCGGCCACGAGCGTGACCATGGCCGCGAGGATGCCGGCGCGGAGCGGGGTCATGGCGGACCGATCAGATGCTCACCCCCAGCGCCTTCCATTCGCGCAGCGCCTTGGCGTCGCGCGGGGTGACGTCGGGGTATTCGGCGTCTTCGCCGACCATCGGCGAGATCTTCCAGGAGCGGGCGCATTTGGTGCCGACCGCCTTCTCCACCACGACCGCGACGCCGGGGACGGCATCGAGGCGGAACGCCGAGGCCGGCGCCTCGCCCTCCCGCACCTCGTAGTTCGAGGTGATGCAGACTTCAGCCAGATCGATGTCGAACAAGGTCGCCAGCATGGCGCGATCGACGACATAGATTACCGGCGATGCCTCGAGCGAGGAGCCGATGTTCTTGGCGGCGCGTTCCAGCTCGAGTGCGCCGGTGACGACGCGACGCACGTTGCGGATCGTCTCCCATTTCGCGGCGAGCTTGTCGTCGCGCAAGGCTTCGAGATCGGTCGGGAACAGCGTTAGGTGCACGGACGATTCGGCGTCGGGCCGGTACATGCGCCACGCCTCCTCAGCAGTGAAGCTGAGGATCGGAGCCAGCCATTTCAGGATCGAAGCGCACAACAGGTCGATGGTCGTCAGCGCCGCCTTGCGCGTCAGTGACGAGGGCGGATCGCAATACAGCGTATCCTTGCGGATGTCGAAGTAGAAGGCGGAGAGCTCGCTGTTCAGGAAGGCCGACAGGATCGCGACCACGGTCTTGTAGTCGAACTCCCGGTAGGCCTTGCCGATCGCGGCGGCGCGACCTGAGAGCTCGTGCAGCATCAAGCGCTCGAGCTCGGGCATCTCGGCCGGCGCGATTGCATCGGCCGGCTTGTAATGATGCAGCGTCCCCAGCATCCAGCGCACGGTGTTGCGCAGCTTGCGATAAGTCTCGACGGTGTTCTTCAGGATCTCGGGGCCGATGCGCTGGTCGTCGGTATAGTCGCTCGACGCGACCCAGAGCCTTAAGATGTCGGCGCCAGATTCCTTGATGACGGCCTGCGGCTCGATGGTGTTGCCGAGCGACTTCGACATCTTGCGGCCGTCCTCGGCCTGGGTGAAGCCGTGGGTCAGCACGATGTCGTAAGGCGCGCGGCCACGCGTGCCGCAGCTTTCCAGCAGCGAGGAGTGGAACCAGCCGCGATGCTGGTCCGAGCCTTCCAGATACATCACCGTGTCGGCGCCGCCGTCGACCTTGCGCTTGATGCCGGCGAGCCCGGGAAACTGCACGGGATCTTCGAGCACGAAAGCGTGGGTGGAGCCGGAATCGAACCAAACGTCGAGAATGTCGTCGACCTTCTGCCAGTCTTCGTTCGCGCGGGGCCCGAGGAAGCGCTCGCGCGCGCCGGTCGCGTACCAGGCGTCGGCGCCCTCCTTCTCGAAGGCTTCATCGATGCGCGCATTGACGGCCTCGTCCTGGAGGATCTCGGCGGAGCCGTCGCCCTTCTCGCGCACGAACACGGCGATCGGCACCCCCCAGGCGCGCTGGCGCGAGATCACCCAGTCGGGGCGTGCCTCGATCATGCCGTTGATGCGGTTCTCGCCGGACGGCGGCACCCATTGCGTCACCGAGATCGCCTGCAGCGCGCGGGCGCGCAGCGTGTCGCCGCTCTTCGTCTTGCCGCCCACCGCGATGTCCTTGTCCATCGCAATGAACCATTGCGGTGTGTTGCGGAAGATCACCGGCTTCTTGGAGCGCCAGGAGTGCGGATATTGATGCTTCAGCCGGCCGCGGGCGAGCAGCATGCCTTTCTCGACGAGCGCCTTGATCACGGCCTCGTTGGCATCGCCCTTCTCGCCCTTGTCGGTGATGACGCGCTTGCCGGCAAAGCCCGGCGCATGATCGGTGTAGGCGCCGTTCTCGTCGACGGTGTAGGGGATGGCGGTGTTGATGCCGCGCGCGTCGAGATCGCGCGCCTCTGCCATCCAGACATCGAAGTCCTCGCGGCCATGGCCGGGCGCCGTGTGCACGAAGCCGGTGCCGGTGTCGTCGGTGACATGGTCGCCAGGCAGCAGCGGCACGATGAAGTCGTAGCCACCGCCGACGCCCTTGAGCGGATGGGCACACTCGATCGCGTCCATGGTGTCGCCGGGGACATCGCGGACCTTCTCATAAGCCGTCACGCGCGCCTGCTTGAAGACGTCTTGCGCGAGCGCATCGGCGAGGATGAGGAGGTCGCCGTTCCTGGCCCAATTGTCGGCGGGGGCGTCCGTCACCTTGTAGAGGCCATAAGCGATCTTCGGCGAGAACGAGATGGCGCGATTGCCCGGCAGCGTCCAGGGCGTGGTGGTCCAGATCACGACGCTCGCCGAGGCGAGCGCACCGTGCGCGGGCGAGGTCACCGGGAATTTCACCCAGACCGTATCGGACGTGTGGTCCTCGTACTCCACCTCGGCTTCGGCCAGCGCGGTCTTCTCGACCACGCTCCACATCACCGGCTTGGAGCCGCGATAGAGCGTGCCGTTTGCGGCAAACTTCATCAGCTCGCGCGCGATCTGGGCTTCGGCCGGATAGCTCATGGTGGCGTAGGGATGGTCCCAATCGCCGATCACGCCGAGGCGCTTGAACTCCTCGCGCTGCACGCCGAGCCAGTGCGTGGCATAGGCGCGGCACTCCCGACGGAAATCGATCATCGCGGCGCTGTCGCGGAAGTCGGGCTTCTGCTTGCCCTTCTTGCGATAATGCTCCTCCTCGACCTTCCACTCGATCGGCAGGCCGTGGCAGTCCCAGCCCGGCACGTAGTTGGAATCGAAGCCGAGCATCTGCTGGCTCTTGGTGACGAGATCCTTCAGGATCTTGTTCAGCGCCGTGCCGATATGGATGTTGCCGTTGGCGTAGGGCGGGCCGTCATGCAACACGAACTTGGCGCGGCCCTTCGCACTCTGGCGCAGCTTCTCGTAGAGGCCGATCTCGTACCAGCGCTTGAGGATCTCCGGCTCGCGCTGCGGCAGCCCGGCGCGCATCGGGAATTCGGTCTGCGGCAGGAACAGGGTCTTCGAATAGTCCTTGGCTTCAGACTTTTGGGACTTTTGCGGCTTTTCGGACATGAGGCTGACTGGCTCGGAAGGGCGCGGGAACGGATGGCGATGCAAAATCGCGGGTGAAACGACGAAATCCCGGTCTTGCGCCGAGCCTTCAGGCTCAGGCGGAAGCCGGGCCGCTAATCCCTATGATGCGCCGCGCAAACATGGGCTCTCCATAGCAGGGGGGCGGAGGAAGCGCAAAGGTCCGGGGGCCCGGTTTCGCCTCTCAATCGATCACGCCCAGGCGCGGAAACGCGTCCGGGGCGGCGGCGAGCATGGCGCGGGCGCGGGCGGAATCGTCGTCCATCTGGTGAATCAGGGCCTCTAGACCATCGAATTTCAGCTCATCGCGGATGAAGCCGATGAAGGCGCAGTCGAGCGCCTGCCCGTAGAGGTCGCCCTTGAAGTCGAACAGGAAGATTTCGAGCAGCGGGGCGCCATTGTCGAAGGTCGGGCGACGGCCGAAGCTGGCCACGCCATCCAGACGCACCTGAGCCTTTCCCTGGCCGCGGCCGACCCGGACCGCGTAGATGCCGTGCTTGAGGCCGCAATTGGCGTCCAGGCGGATGTTGGCGGTGGGATAGCCGAGCTCGCGGCCGCGCTTCTCGCCGTGGATGACCTCGCCGGTGATGAACCAGGGCGCGCCCAGCATGGTCGTGGCCTCGTCGAGCTGGCCCTCGGCGAGGGCGATCCGGATCGCGCTGGAGGAGACCGGCCGCTCGTCGATATCGACATGCGGCTGGACGTCGACTTCGATGCCGAGCCGGGGCGCCTCGTTGACCAGGAGGCTCGGGGAGCCGACGCGACCCTTGCCGAAATGGAAGTCGTAGCCGACCGCGATGCCGCTGACGCCGAGCCGCCCGATCAGGTCATGGTGAATGAAATCTTGCGCGCTGGTTCCGGCACGGGCCTTGTCAAAGGTCATGACAACGGCGCCGGCAAGCCCGGTACCGGCCAGAAGCCGCAGCTTGGCCCGCTCGTCCGTCAGGCGGAATTGCGGGGTGTTGGGGCTGAAGAACCGTCGCGGATGCGGCTCGAAGGTCAAGGCCAGCGCAGGCCGGCCATGCGCCCTGCCCATCTCCAGGGCAGCCGCGATGACGGCGCGATGGCCGAGATGCACGCCGTCGAAATTGCCCATGGCAACCACGGCGCCCCTCGGAATCGCGGAATCCGGCGTTGTATCGCGGATGACGGTAAAAGGCGGAGCCATCAGGGGAATTCTCGAACCGGGCAGGACCGGCCCGGACCGTGGCGCGACCGGCACCGCGAAGTCAAGCGGCGGGGCGGGCAGACATTGAACACGATTTCAAGCCTTCGGAGCTGACCGCAGTTAACGCGCTGTTTAAGGCCTTGGTGCTAGTCCTTGAGGCGTGGAACTGCCGGGCGCCGGCCTGGCAGGTCCGATCGTAATATTCCTGGGTTTGCGTTGGGGGAGTCGAGATGGCGGTTGATTTGTCGATGCCGGTTCTGGTGGTGGATGACTACAGCACCATGATCCGTATCATCCGGAATCTGCTGAAGCAGCTTGGCTTCGAGAATATCGATGATGCCAGCGACGGTTCGGCAGCGCTGAACAAGATGCGCGGCAAGAAGTACGGGCTCGTGATCTCCGACTGGAACATGGAGCCGATGACGGGCTACGACCTCTTGCGCGAAGTCCGCGCGGATCCGAACCTCGCCACCACGCCCTTCATCATGATCACGGCCGAATCCAAGACCGAGAACGTGATCGCGGCCAAGAAGGCCGGCGTGAACAACTACATCGTCAAGCCATTCAATGCGGCGACGCTGAAGACCAAGATCGAGGCGGTCTTCCCGGACATGGCGAGCGCGTAAGGGCGCTCTTCGCCGGACAACAATTTTCCGTTTGGAACGTCATGCCCGGGCTTGTCCCGGGCATCCACGTTCTTGGATGCAAAAAAAGGAAGACGTGGATGGCCGGGTCATAGGCGAGCGCAAGCGACGCCGTCCTTCGGACGGCTATGCCCGGCCATGACGGCGTCTGAGGCTTGCCATTTGGTCTAAGTCCATTGCAGCTGCGCGCGCTCCGCCGTCACCACTTCAATTCGCGCATCAGCGCCTTCGGCGGGTGGCCGAACAGCTCCATCACCGAATTGGGGTCGAGCTGGTCGAGGCCCTCGAACTCCTCGGCATGGATGCCGCGGGTGACGAACAGGCAGTCGATGCCGAATTCGCGGGCGCCGGTTAAGTCGGTGCGGACGGAATCGCCGATCGCCAGCACCTTTTTCCGGTCGATCTGGTAGCCTTGGCGTTCGCCGGCGAGCGCCATGGCGCGCTCGTAGATCGGCCGGTGCGGCTTGCCGTAGAAGATCACCTCGCCGCCGAGCTCGCGGTAGAGCTCGGCGATGGCGCCGGCGCAGTAGATCAACCGGTCGCCGCGTTCCACCACGATGTCGGGGTTGGCGCAGACCAGCGTCAGCTTGCGCTCGCGCGCCTGCAGCATCATGCCGCGATAGTCTTCCGCCGTCTCGGTCTCGTCGTCGTAGAGGCCGGTGCAGACGATGTAATCGGCTTGCTCCAGCGGCGCGGTCACCGCATCGAGGCCGCGATAGATCGAGTTGTCGCGCTCGGGGCCGAGCCAGAACATCTTGCGGCCGGGATGCTCGGCGACGTAGAGCCGGGTCAGGTCGCCTGAAGATACGATCGCGTCATAGGTCTCATCGGGGACGCCGAGCTTGCGCAATTGCCGCTGCACGGAGTCGGCAGGGCGCGGTGCGTTGGTGATCAGGATTACCGTACCGCCCCGGCTGCGATAGGTGTGCAGCGCCTCGCAAGCTTCGGGGAAGGATTCCAGCCCGTTATGGACCACGCCCCAGATATCGCTGAGCACGACCTCCACGCCGCCCACGAGCTCGCGTAGGCCTTCGGCAAAATGCAGCGCGGTCATGACGTGCGCGGCCGATCAGATGCGGCGCGCGAGCGCTGCGTTTCCGGTGATGCGTTGGGGCGGAGGCGCCGAAGAGGTCGCGCCTGAGCTGGGTGTGGCGGAGCCATTGGATCCCTGAATGTCCTGCGCCTGGTTCGGCGAGGCCCCGCCGGTAGCAGATGCCCCCTCGGGCCGCAATGGCCGGGGCGGCGCGAACAGGAACCCTTGGCCGAACCGCACGTCATAGTCGAGCAGGTCGACCACGGCGCGCTCGCCTTCGATCCGTTCGGCGATCAGGTCGATGCCGAAGCGGCCGAGCAGGTCGGAGAGGTCGGACGGGTGGATGTCGGAGGCGGAGGCCTGCTTGGGATCGAGCAGCAGCGCGGCCGGCACCTTGATGAAGCGAACCCCGCGATCGGCCAGCTCGCGCGGTTCGATGCGCAAATCCGTGACATGGTCGATGGAGAAACGGAAGCCGCGCTGGGCGAGCGCCGCGAGGTTCTCGGTCTCGGCGGGGCCGAGATTGCGGAAGGTCGACTGCTTGAACTCCAGCACCAGCGAGGGCGCCAGCGCGCGGTTGGCTTCCAGGAAATCGAGACATTGCGCGAAGGTGGTGGAATTGCCCAGCGTGGACGCCGCGACGTTGCAGAACACGCCGACGTCCTTGTTGCGCACCATCAGGCGCCGCAGCACCTGCACGCATCGCAGCATCACCATGTTGTCGATGCGCCCGATCAGGCCCGAGGCTTCCGCGATGCTGATGAACTCTTCGGCGGCGATCAGCTGGTCGCGCTCGTCGCGCAGGCGCGTCACCGCCTCGTAGAACCGCACCTTGCGCTGCGGCAGCGTGACCATCGGCTGCAGGAAGATATCGATGCGGTTCTCGTCGACCGCATTGCGCAGCGTCGCCAGCAATTGGGTCTGGTTGCGTCCATTGGCGGTCTGAACCGGGGGGGCGGCCTGGACCTGCACCGTCGGCGGCGCCGGCCGTAGCGGGGGCTGCGGAAGCGGAGGAGGAGCGAGCGGCTTCTCCTCGAACGGGGCAGCCAGATCGATCGGCGTTTCCGGCTCGGGCCTTGAGACCGGGGCGGGTGCGGGGGCCGACGCGTGGCCGGCGAGCAGATCCTCATGGGCCGCCACGGTGGTGGCGAGCTGCCTGACCAATCCGCCAAGTTCGTTGATCTCGCCGATGACCGACTGGATGCGGTCGGAATTGGTCGAATTGGACGCGGCGATGCGGCTCTCGACCGCAGCCAGCCGGCGGCCGAACTCGGCCACCTGGCGGGCGAGGTCGGCGGTGCCGCGCGAGAGATCGGCGATCTGGCCGCCGACGTCGCTGCGGTCGCGCAGCCGCATCGACACCGCGTTGTAGAGGATCAGGAAAGTCAGCGCGGTCAGCGCCACGATCGCCGATTCCGTTCCGCTGATGCCAGCGACCGAATAGAGCACGAGCCCGAGCGAGGCCGCGACCAGGACCATGCAGATGGCGATGAAGATCGTCGAAATGCGAATCATGCCGCGCGTTATGCCTTTAAGAGCTGACTGCCTCACCCGGGGAAAACACGGGTCGCTCGACCTCGTCACGCCTCATGCTCCCCCAAGCTTCGATCAGCCTAACATCATTGTTGATTCGAGGGGATAGGACTGTGTCGGAGCCTATTCAGGCCCGCGCGCCCAAAGCGCTTCGTCACACGTCTGCCGGCTCAGGTGCGGAAATCAAGACGCTCTCAGCGGAAAATCATGCCGTCCTCAAGGCCAGCGCGCCGCATGCGTCCTATCGTCCCGGCGTTTTCAACCGCAGGAGATTGCCATGTCGACATCCGCCGCGCTCAAGCCAGCCGCCCCCCAACCTGATCTTGCCGCCGTCAAGCAGCGCCAGCACGGCGCCTGGTCGTCCGGCGATTATGCCGTGGTCGGCACCACCTTGCAGATCGTCGGGGAACAGCTCTGCGAGGCCATCGACCTGCGCGCCGGCAGCAAGGTGCTGGACGTCGCAGCCGGCAACGGCAATGCGACGCTGGCGGCGGCGCGGCGCTGGTGTGACGTCACATCCACCGACTACGTGCCGGCGCTGCTCAAGCGCGGGCGCGAGCGCGCCATGGCCGAACACCTCGCCGTCGAGTTCCGCGAAGCGGATGCCGAGGCGCTGCCGTTTGCGGATGCCGCCTTCGACGTCGTGCTCTCGACTTTCGGCGTGATGTTCACACCGGATCAGGACAAGGCCGCTTCCGAGCTCGCGCGGGTCTGCAGATCCGGCGGCAAGATCGGCCTTGCCAACTGGACGCCGCAAGGCTTCATCGGCCAGCTGTTCAAGACCATCGGCAAGCATTTGCCGCCCCCGGCGGGCGTGAAATCGCCCGCCATGTGGGGCACACCGGCACGGCTCGAGGAGATGTTCGGCGGCGTGGCCGCGGAGATCGCCGCCGAGCCGCGCATGTTCGTGTTCCGCTATCGTTCGCCGGACCACTGGCTCGACATCTTCAAGACCTACTACGGTCCCACGCTGAAGGCGTTTGCCGCGCTCGACGCAAGCGGCCAGGCCGCGCTGACGCGCGATCTCCTGACGCTGCTCGAAGAGTTCAACCACGCCGATGACGGCACGATCGTGGTGCACAGCGAATATCTGGAAGCCGTGATAACCAAGCGCTGATCGCGCCTGGGATGCGGTCGGGCCAGCTTCGGCCCGACCGCCACCGATCAAAATGGCGCGGTGGCGCCGACGGTGTCGGCGGAGACGGCGTCCCGGGTGCCGAGCGGCTTCGCCCGCCCGGTGGTGGTATCGCGCAGCGTCTGCCGCTCGATCTCCGAATTCAGCTCGGCGCCGAACATGATGACGATCGCCGACATCCACATCCACGTCATCAGGCCGATCGCCGCGCCCAGCGAGCCGTAGGTTGCGTTGTAATTGGCGAATTCCGAGAGATACCAGGACAGCAGGGCAGAGCCCGCGATCCAGAGAATCGCGGCAATCACGGCGCCGAGGCTCAGCCATTGCCAGCGCGGCGCATCGCGGCTCGGCGCGAAGCGATAGAGGATGGCGAGTGCGACCAGCAGGATGATGAACAGCAGCGGCCATCGTGCCAGCGCCACGATCAGCTTGCTTTCCGGCGCCATGCCGAGATGATTGAGCGCAAGCGGGAAGGCGACGACGGCTCCCACCATCAACAGCAGCGCCACGATGCCGCCGACGGTGAAGGCCAGCGAGACCATGTTCAGCCGGATGAAGCTGCGCTTCTCGCGTTCCTCATAGGCGACGTTGAGGGCGTCGAAGATCGCCTTGACGCCGGCATTGGCGCTCCAGATCGCAAGCAGCAGGCCGACCAGGAAGGTGACGCCGAGCGTCGCATTGCCGTTCGACACCACGCGCGCGACCTGGTCCTCGACGATCTGGAACGAGCCCTCCGGCAGCATGGTCGCAAGCGTGTGCAGATTGGCGCTGATCGTGGCGGGATCGGCGAACAGGGCATAAGAGGAGACGAGCGCGGTGACTGCGGGGAAGAGCGCGAGCAGCCCGAAGAAGACGACGCCGCCCGCCGTCGCGAGCAGGCGATCCTCGTCGATGCGTTGATAGGTCCGCCAGAAAATGTCCTTCCAGCCAGCCCAGGGGATCTCGAACGGGCTTTTCGCCCGGCGGCCGCGGCCCGGCTGCATCGCCGCACCGGCCGGGTGCGTTTCCGGGGAATTCGCTTCGCCCTTGCGGTGGTGTTGCGGAGGCCCGGGCCTCGCCAGGCCGGAATCCTGAAAGTAGCGCTCCGCGGTCAGCACGAACACGGCCGTTGCCGCCACCAGCAGCCAGGAGTCGATCTGTTCGGGGCGCCGCGCCAGCATCACGCCTCCAGACTATGCCTGTTGCGTCGCCGCCGGGCGGCCGTCAGCCCGACCAGGCCGACCGCCGCGAGCATCAGGCCGAGCTGCACGGGACGGTTGGCGCGAGCCGGCCAGGTCTTGATGCCACCGCGCTCGCCCGGTGCGAGCGGCGCGAGGGGAATCGTCGTTGCGACCTCCTTCACCGCCTCCTTGACCGTTCCACGCGGGATCCGGGGCGTGGCGATCGCCACGCGCAGACGGCTCGCGAGCGGCACGACCGGCTTGGCCTTGCGTTTCATCTGGGCCATGGCCACCCCGGCACAGACCGCAGCCAGCACCAGCAGCACTGCGGCGACGGCGCCAAATCCCCAGAACTGCCCGTAGGTGATCCCGACCCAACGGTACAAGGCGATCAGGCCGACGAAGAATGCCGCGACAACGAACAGGCCGGCGACCGCGAACAGCCCGCCGGCCACCGCGTAGGATGTCACCTTGCCTGTGGCCTGGCTGGTCTGGTCACGCAGATAGGATTGAGCAGCGCGTTTGACGTGATTGAGCTTGAGCGCCATCCCGGCGCGCAGCAATTCGCCCGATGGCGCGAGCATGCGGACATCCTCCCAAGCGAGAAAATTCATCGGGGGATGAACGTGGCGATATTTGACTTGTTCCGACGGAGCGTGATCGGCCGCGATGAATCAGCCGAGATCGGCGGCCGCGATCCAGAACACCTCGCCCTCGGAATCTTCGGTGTCCAGCCAGAGCAGCGGCAGTTCCGGAAAGGCCTCGTCGACCAGCTCGCGGCCGCGGCCGATCTCGCAAATCAGCCCGCCATCCGCCGTCAGGTGGTCGGGCGCATCGCGTAGGATCCGGCGCACCACGTCGAGACCGTCGGCGCCACCATCGAAGGCGAGCTTCGGCTCGGCCCGGCACTCCGGCGGCAATGCCGCCATGCCCTCGGCGTCGACGTAGGGCGGGTTGGTGATGATCAGGTCGTATCTATTGCCGCCGAGAGGGGCGAACAGATCGCCGCGATACAGGCTGATGCGGTCCTCGAGCCCGTATTCGCCGACATTGCGCGCAGCGACCTCGAGCGCGCCCTTGGAGATGTCGACGGCGTCGATGGTGGCGTTCGGGAAATGATGCGCGGCGAGGATCGCAAGGCATCCCGAGCCCGTGCAGAGATCGAGCACGCGCTCGACCGCCGTCGGGTCGTCGATCAGCGATCCGGCCTCGCCGTGGGCGCCGAAATGCGACTCCAGGAGCTCGCCGATGAAGGAGCGCGGAACGATGACGCGCTCGTCGACATAGAAGGGCAGGCCGCGCATGTAGATCTTGTTGACGAGATAGGCGGCCGGTTTGCGCGTCGTGACGCGCTGATGGATGAGGTCAAGGAGGGTCTTGCCTTCCGCGGCGCTGACGCGCGCGTTGGCGAAGATCTCGAACTGGTCGGGATTGAGATGCAGCGCCTCGCAGACCAGGAACGCGGCTTCCGCGACGGGGTCGGTCGTGCCATGAGCAAAGGAAAGCTTGGCCTCGACGAAGCGGCTCACCGCATAGCGGACGAAGTCGAGCAGCGTGAGAAGCTCGCCGGGTCCCACCTTCGCGAGGTTAGGCGCGGCGCGGCCGCGCGCGGTCTTTTTCGTTGGCTTGGCCATCAGGATTTGGTCCAGCGTGCGGCGGCTTCGTCGTCACGGGCATGGGCCTCGACCCAGCCGGTGCCGGTGGCGCTCTCTTCCTTCTTCCAGAACGGCGCGCTGGTCTTGAGATAGTCCATCAGGAACTCGGCGGCCTGGAACGCCGCCTGTCGGTGCTGCGAGGCGGTCACCACCAGCACGATGTTCTGGCCCGGCATCAAGCGGCCGACGCGGTGAATCACCGTGATGCCGTTGAGCGGCCAGCGCGAGACGGCCTCGTCGGCGTGGCGCCTGATCTCTTCCTCCGCCATGCCGGGGTAATGTTCGAGCGTCAGCGCGGCGACCGTGGCGCTGTCCTCGTCGGCGCGGCAGATGCCGGAAAATGTCACCACAGCGCCGATATCCGTCCGGCTGCTCGTCAGGACCGAGATCTCGCGCGCGATGTCGAAATCGTCTTCCTGGATACGGATGGTGACGGGGCAGGTCATGAGGCTAGCCGCCGGTCATGGGCGGGAAGAACGCGATCTCGCGGGCGCCTGCGATGGCGGCGTCCTGCTTGACGTGAGCGCGGTCGATCGCGGCGCGGATCACCTTCGGCTTCTCGAACGCGTACGCATAGGCTTCGCTTTGGCCGGAGAGCCAGGCGATCAGCTCCTCGACGGTGCGCACGCTCGCGGGAGGCTCGATCGTCTCTTCGGCCTTGCCGACGCGCTCGCGCACCCAGGCGAAATACTTCACCTTCATCCCTCGTCCTCCTTGATGAGGTGATGGATGCCGGCGCGGAAATAGTCGTAGCCGGTGTACATGGTGAGGATCGCCGAAGCCCACAGCAGTGCGAGCCCAATCATCGAGACCACCGGCACCACCTGATCGCCGGCTGGGCCGGCGATCAGGAAGCCGATCGCAACCAGCTGGACCGTGGTTTTCCACTTCGCAAGCTTGGTCACGGGCACGCTGACACGGAGCGCAGCCAGATATTCGCGCAGGCCCGAGACCAGGATCTCGCGGCACAGGATCACGATGGCGGCCCATAGCGACCAGCCGTGAATGATGCCGTCCGCGGCCAGCATCAACAGGCAGGAGGCGACCAGCAGCTTGTCGGCGATCGGATCGAGCATGCGGCCGAAAGCCGATTGCTGATTCCAGATCCGCGCGTAGTAGCCGTCGAGGTAATCAGTCACCCCTGCGGCGATGAAAAGGGCGACCGCGAGCCAGCGCAGCCAGAGCGGCTGATCCAGAATCGACTGCGCATAGATGCATCCGACCACGACCGGGATCGCGGCGATCCGGCCATAGGTCAGGATGTTGGGGAGGGACATCGCGCGGCTGGTCGTCCCTCGTGTGGTGGCGATGTTCATCCGTCCTACCAATACCGCTGCTGCCTGAACGTCAACCGTCCCGCGCCCCAAATGAGGTGCGGACACGACGATCATATGACTGCGGTCCCCCTTTAGTTCATCCCGGTTGGGGATGGAAATACTCGAAAATCCTGCGCGCGCTCTCGGCGCTCACCCCCGGAACCTTGCCGAGATCGGCGATCGAGGCCCGTTCGATCTCCTTCAGGGTTCCGAAATGGTGCAGCAAGGCACGTTTGCGTGACGGGCCGATGCCCGGAATCTCCTGCAAACCAGCCTCGCGGATGTCCTTCTTGCGCAGCTTGCGGTGCGAGCCGATGACGAAGCGGTGGGCTTCGTCACGCAGGCGCTGGATGAAATAGAGCACGGGATCGCGCGGCTCCAGCTTGATCGCCTCGCGCTCCGGCATGAACAGGGTCTCGCGGCCGGCATCCCGGTCCGGTCCCTTGGCGACCGACATCAGCGACACCTGGGTCAGGCCGAGATTGGCGAAGATCTCGCGCACGGCGTTGAGCTGGCCGCGGCCGCCGTCGATGATCACGAGGTCGGGCCATTGCGGGAAATCGTCGTCCTTGGCCTTGTTGCCTTCCTTGGCGGCATCCTCGGGCGGATTGATCAGGCGCTTGAAGCGGCGCTCCAGCACCTCGCGCATCATGGCGAAGTCGTCGCCGGGCGTGATCCCTTCCGACTTGATGTTGAACTTGCGGTACTGGTTCTTCACGAAGCCATCGGGACCGGCGACGATCATGGCACCGACCGCGTTGGTGCCCTGGATGTGGCTGTTGTCGTAGACCTCGATGCGCTTGGGCACGTGCGGCAGGCTCAGCGTCGCGGCCATGGCCTCGAGCAGCCGGCTTTGCGTCGCGGTGTCCGCGAGCTTGCGGCCGAGCGCCTCGCGCGCATTGGTCAGCGCGTGGGTGACCAGCTCCTTCTTCTCGCCGCGCTTGGGCGCGGTGACCTCGACCTTGTGGCCAGCCTTGATCGATAGCGCGTTGGCGAGCAGCTCGCTCTCCTCGATATCGTGCGAGAGCAGGATGTTCCTCGGCGGCGGCTTGTCGTCGTAGAACTGCGCCAGGAAGGACCCCAGCACCTCCTCCGGCGTAAAGCTCTTCTCCGCGCGCGGAAAATAGGCGCGGTTGCCCCAGTTCTGGCCGGTGCGGAAGAAGAACACCTCGACGCAGGAGAAGCCGCCCTCCTGGTGGATGGCGAACACGTCGGCTTCCTCCACCGTGCGCGGATTGATGCCCTGCTGCGACTGGATCGCCGACAGCGCGGCGAGGCGGTCGCGGTACAGTGCGGCGCGCTCGAATTCCAGCTCGTTCGAGGCCTTCTCCATCTCGCCGGCGAGCTCCTGCTTCACCGCATGGCTCTTGCCGGAGAGGAAATCGCTGGCCTCGCGCACCAGCGTCGAATAGCCGCCGAAATCGATCTCCCGGGTGCAGGGTCCGGCGCAGCGGCGGATCTGGTGGAGCAGGCAGGGCCGGGTGCGGCTCTCGAAGAAGGAATCGGTGCAGGAGCGGATCAAGAACGCGCGCTGCAGCGCCGTGATGGTGCGGTTGACCGCGCCGGCGGAGGCAAACGGGCCGAAATAGCGCCCGGGCCGGGTCTGCGCACCGCGATGTTTCAGGATCTGCGGCGCCCAATGGTCGCCGGTGATCAGGATGTAGGGGAACGACTTGTCGTCGCGAAGCTGCACGTTGAAGCGCGGCCGCAGCTGTTTGATCAGGTTGGCTTCCAGCAGCAGCGCCTCGGTCTCGGTCGTGGTCGAGACGATCTCCACCGTGACGGTGGCCGCGATCATGCGCAGGATGCGGGCCGGCAGCGGCGCACTCTGGCGCGCATAACTGGACAGGCGCTTTTTGACGTTCTTGGCCTTGCCGACATAGAGCACGTCGGCGTTCGCATTGAGCATACGATAGACGCCGGGCGAGGTCGGTGCGAGGCGGACCGCGCGCTCGATCGCCTCGTGACCGGTCGCGAGCGGGCCTTCGCCGACGGCGCCGCTCTCTTCCAGGATGTCCGGCAGCAGGGCATCGTCCTCGTCATCGCCCCCTACCGCCGCGGGATCTACGTCCGGCCCGGCCAGCCGCTCGGGCGGCGTGTCGCTCGCAGCCGGCGGCGCCTTGCGCGCGCGGTCGTCCGGATTGTCGGGGGAATCGTGAACCATGGGACGAATTTAGGCGCTGGGGGGACTGATTTGAAGTTCCTGCCATGCGGCACGCACAGAGGATGGCGGGCAGCTCCCGGTAACGCTTCCTTAAGTCTGTTAAGCGGGCGGTAACCCGGCTTAACAGCCCTTTAACTTAAAACTCTCGATAAATCCTACGCGAAAAGCTCTTGGTTCCGTAACCATGCGGTTTTGCTCGCGCGGCGGCGCGGGCATCGCTCGGGTTGCGACAGTGGCGTTGGAGTGAGTGATGAAGAGGCTCGTTGTGGGCGCAGCCGCGTTGGTTGCAGCCGGCTGGACAGCTTCGGCAGAGGCCGCCGATCTCAGTTACGGGCAGCGCGCGCCCTATACCGTCAATCAGCCGCTTAATGCCTATAGCTGGGCGGGTCCCTATCTCGGCGGCAATATCGGCTATGAATGGGGCTCGGTCGACAACAACCCCACCAAGCCGTCCGGCTTCGTCGCCGGTGTGCAGGCCGGCTACAATTTCCAGAACGGCCCGTGGGTGTTCGGCGTCGAGGGCGACATCCAGGCCGCCGGCGCCGACGACACGTTTGCGCCGTGGAAGTTCTCCAACCCGTGGTTCGGCACCCTGCGCGGCCGCGCCGGCTATGCGTTCAACAACGTGCTGTTCTACGGCACCGCCGGTCTCGCCTTCGGCGAGCTGCGCGCACAAACCTTCGGTTGGTCGGAGTCGCACACCAGTGCCGGCTGGACCATCGGCGCCGGTGCGGAAGTCGGCCTCGCGCCGAACTGGAGCGCCAAGCTCGAATATCTCTACATCGATCTGTCGACCAGCCAGTTCGCAATCACAGGCGTGTCAAACGGCTATAGCGCCAACGTTGTCCGCGCAGGCGTGAACTATCGCTTCTGACATCCAAAGAAGAAAATACCGGACCAGCCTCCCGGCCGCTCGCGGCCGGGATTTTTTTTCGCCAGGCTTGCTAGGAGAGGATCACCAGATTGACCGCCTTCGGTCCCTTCCCCTTCTTGTCCGGTTCGACTTCGAAAGTAATACGCTGTCCTTCGGCGAGGTCCTTCAGTCCCGCCCGCTCCACAGCGGTGATGTGAACGAAAACATCGCGACCGCCGTCGTCAGGCTTGATGAAGCCGTAGCCGCGCTCGCCGTTGAAGAACTTGACCGTTCCCGTCATGGCCATCGGGAAACTCCCCCTCATTGCTCCTCCGTCGCGACGCAGACTCACGTCGCGACATGACCGGGCCTTACGGAGCCCGGGAGCTGGCCATCCTTGGACGGACCTGATCGGTCCGGCGGGATCTTTCTTAGGGCCTTCACTCCGCCGCAACCATTCGCGGAAGCGGAACGTAAAGCCAGTCACGGAAATAGCATAATACGGTTCTTTGCAGATTGACTACCGGTCCTGCATATTTTTCCCAAGAATGCCGGAGTGTTACGGCTTGGCGTCAATGCTTGGCGCTAAGGCTTGGGCACCTCCAGCCGGAATCTGGCAGCACCGCCCTGGCCGAGCGGTATTTCCAGCTCCGGCAGAATGGTCTTGAGCTCGCCGTGCAGCGTGTAGGGCGGGTTGACGATCAGGAGACCGGTGGAGGTGAGGGCGGCGCTGTCGGCTTGCGGCGCGACGCTGAATTCGAGGCGCAGGCATTTTCCAGGCGGCTTTGCTGCAGCTGCGAGCCGCGCCACGGTTTGCGCCAGCGTGTCGGTGGCGCGCCGGTTCTTGGCGGGATACCAGATTACGTAGATACCGGTCGGCCATTTCGCGAACGCTGCCGAGAAGGCTTCGCCGAGCCGCTCGAACTCGTCCTTGGCCTCGAAGGGCGGATCGATCAGCACGAGGCCACGCCGCTCCTTCGGCGGCACGAAGGCCGGCAGCGCCACCCAGCCGTCGAGGTCGACCACGCGGGCCTGCTCGTCGCGGCGCAGCGCATCGATCAGCGCTTTCCGTGCCTTCGGCTCGAGCTCGCAGGCGACGAGCCGGTCCTGCGGCCTGAGCAGGCCGCGCGCGATCAACGGCGAGCCCGGATAGGCCTTGAGCTCCCCCTTTGGGTTGAAGGCGCGGACGATGTCGAGATAAGGCTTCGTCAGCGCTGCGCTCTCGTTCGACAGGCGCGCCTGCAGCAGCCGCGCGATGCCGGTCAGCCATTCGCCGCCGCGGCGCGCCTCGTCGCTGTCGAGATCGTAGAGGCCGGCGCCGGCATGGGTGTCGATGACGCGGAACGCTGCCGGCTTGTCCTGCAGATAAGTGAGGATGCGCGCCAGCACGATGTGCTTGATGACATCGGCGAAGCTGCCGGCGTGGAAGGCGTGGCGGTAGTTCATGGCGGAGAGGACTACGTTGTCTGGCGCGATCCTAACCCCTGTCATTGCGAGCGCAGCGAAGCAATCCAGAAATGCGTCCGCGGAGGCACTCTGGATTGCTTCGCTGCGCTCGCAATGACTGAGCTACCCGCCCCTGATCGGCGGCATCGTCACCTGGTCGCGGCGGCAGGCGCGGCGCTCGATCTCGTCGCAGGCGCGGAATTGCAGGTCCTTGCTGAGGCAGATGCGGACCTCGGACAGCCGTGTCCGGTTGCAGGTGACCGAGACGGCGGCATTGCTGAGACCCGGATTGGCCTTGACGAAGGCCTCCTCGACCTCCGCCGGCGCGACGGTCTTGGCCTGCGCCAGATCGAGATATTCGGGCGGGATCTTGATCGCAGCGCGCGCCTTGCGGATCATCTCGAAATAGCCGCGGCCCTCCAGCCCGGAGCAGGTGCCGTGCTTGTCCCATTCGTTGAAGATCAGGCCCGGCGCCGGCATCAAATCGAGCATCGAGGAGACGATGTTGCGGTTCAGCCGCGGCGCCGGGCGCTGGCAATACTCGGGGAAGCCGTTTTCATATTGCGGCCACAGCCCATGCACCACGAAGGCGTAGGGCCGTCCGCCGCATTGCATCTGGGACCGGCCGCCCCGTTCGGCCGCTTCCTCGCAGAACGAGGGCGACCACGACAGCGCCAGCACATAGAAATCGAACTCGCCCGGGGCGTTCTGCCGCTTGTCCTGTGCCTTCGCACCGCCGGCGAGGCTAGCCAACCCCGCAGCAAGAGTGAGCGAGATCATCAAACGGGACAACGAACGCAATCTGAAGTGAAACATGGCGACGCCCCTCAACTAGACTGTGCACACACAGCCTAGCAGGCGATGGGAACATTTCAAGAACAAAATTGGGGCGGCAGTCGTCGGCTGGCTGATCAGCCCGAATCCGCCGCTGTTGGGATCAGGGCTTCGCGGCGCGGCAGGCCGGATTGTAGGCCCAGTTGCGGTCGACGCCGACGACGCACCATTCGACACCGTTGCCGTAGGAGGCAAAGCCGCCATCCTCGATGATCGAGAAATGCACCTTGCGCGCCTTGCCGTCATTGAGCATGGCCTCGCCGGTGCAATAGCGCCGCGGAATGTTGTCGGACTGCCAGGGCCGGAACGCGGTCTCGCGAACGGCGGAGAAACCGGTGATCTGCAACGAAGAATTCCAGAACGTGTATTCCTTTTCGGCGAACTCGTGCACGATCCTCGGCAGAGCCCAGTCGCAAGGGGCGACGGCACCGTCATAGCGCGGCCCGCTCAGCCAGAAATTCAGCTCCAGCGGATTGGCGGCCCTGGCCTCGCCGAGCGACAGCGCTCCCAACATGAGGCCGAGCACGGCGGCAAAGCGGAGCGATTTCAGGGAGGGGGCGCGCATGGTCAATCCGGACAGCTAAGGTCTTGCGAAGGCTGGACGGTGCCGCGAAGGTTGGGGCGGGTCAAGTGCAGCGCGGCAACACTTCGCCAGGACTTGACCAGGATGTCGCGGCCAACAGGGGTTCGGTTCTTTTCACGTCCGTCCCGGCACCGTAGACTGGCGCCAGCCAATTGGAGTGACGGGAATGCGAATCATTGCGGCCGCGGGCCTTCTTGCCAGCCTGATAGTCTCGGGCATGGCGAGCCAGTCGGCGCGCGCCGACATCTTTTCTCTGGTGCCGCCGTTCAAGGGCAACGACACCGGCGGCATCATCGCCTATTCGATGGCGACCCAGGTCGATGCGCGTCAGGTCGCCGTCGATCACTGCGCCCGCTACGGCAAGGTCGCGAAATTCCTGGGCGTGCAGGCCTATGAGGGCGGCTACATCTCGTTCTCCTGCCGCTGGGTGCCCTATGGCGCCGCCGACCGGCCGATCCGCACGCTGTACTGAGGCGCTGTCGTAGGCGCCGCACCTCTCTCAGCCGGGAGCTTCCCTCATGACGCGCAAACTCGCTTTGCTCGGCTCGACGCTTTGCCTCGCATTGTCGGCAGGCAGCGCCGGCGCCGACGAACTGCCGCTGCGCAAGGCCGGTCTTTGGGAGATGAAGCTGGTCACATCGGGCTCGCCCATGCCCGAGATGACCATGCAGCACTGCACCGACGAGACCGTCGACAAGGAGATGAGCAACAACGTCTCCCCGATGGCCAAGCAGATCTGCGCCAAGCAGGAGATCAAGAAGACCGCGACCGGCTATGTCAGCGATTCCGAGTGCAGCGTCGCCGGTGTCAGCACGACCTCGCATGCCGAGATCACCGGAGACTTCAACTCGGCCTACACGGTGAAGACGACCTCACACGCCAAAGGCGGCGTTGCCGGTGCGGCGGGGCGCGATAGCACGACGACGCTGCAAGCCAAGTGGCTCGGGGCCTGCAAGCCGGATCAGAAGCCCGGCGACATCGTCATGCCCGGCGGTTTCAAGATGAACACGCGCGACATGGACAAGCTGAAGGCGCTGCTGCCGAAGTAGGTGTGCTCTTTCCCTCTCCCCTTGTGGGAGAGGGTGGATCGCCGCAAAGCGGCGAGACGGGTGAGGGGTTTCTCTCCGCGAATTCAATGAGACTTGGACGCGCGGAGAGATACCCCTCATCCGGCGCTTCGCGCCACCTTCTCCCGCAAGGGGAGAAGGGAAGACCGCACCTACACCGGTATCCGCACGCTTGCCCTCAATCCTCCCATCGGGCTGTCACCGAGCGTGATGTCGCCGCCATGCGAGCGGGCGATGTCGCGGGCGATCGCGAGGCCAAGGCCGGTGCCGCCTTCATCCTGGTTGCGGGCGTTGTCCAGCCGCAGGAACGGCTTGAACACCTCTTCGCGCAAGTGGGCGGGAATGCCCGGGCCGTCGTCATCGACGGTGACGGTCAAATAACGGTGATCGCGTTGGCCGGTGATGGCGATGTTCTTGCCGTAGCGCGCTGCGTTGGTGACGAGGTTGGCGAGGCAGCGCTTGAACGAAGCCGGCTTCACCGTCACCACGGGCAGGCCGTTGAAGGCGACGGTCGCGGTATGGCCGTGACGCTCGGCATCGCTGCGCAGCTCCTCGAGCGCCTGCGCCATGTCGGTCGGCTGCGACTGCTCGCCGGAATCGCCGCGGGCGAACGCAAGGTAATCCTCCAGCATCATCGACATTTCGTCGACGTCCTTGCGCATGCCTTCGAGCTCGGGGCTGTCGCCGATCAGTGCCAGCTCGAGCTTGAAGCGGGTCAGGATGGTGCGCAGATCGTGGCTGACGCCGGCGAGCATCGCGGTGCGCTGCTCCATCGTGCGTTCGATGCGCGACTTCATCTCCAGGAAGGCGACCGCCGCGCGCCGCACCTCGCGCGCGCCGCGGGGGCGGAAATTCGGGGCCTCGCGGCCCTTGCCGAAACTCTCGGCGGCGTCGGCGAGGCGCAGGATCGGCTTGATCTGGTTGCGCAGGAACAGCACCGCGACGATCAAGAGGATCGAGGACGTGCCGACCATCCAGAACAGGAAGATCTCCGAGTTCGAGGCATAGGCGGCGCTGCGCTGCGCGAACACGCGCATCACGGCGTCGTCGAGCTGGATGCGGATCTCGACCAGGTTGGAGCGGCCGACCGTGTCGATCCAGAACGAGCGGCCGATCTGGCGGCCGAGCTGCACCGACAGCGTCTGGTCGAGCAGCGAGAAGAACGGTTTTGGTCCCGGCGGCGGCATGTCGCCGGCAGGCAGGAAATCGACCACGAGGCCGAGTCGCTGCTGCGCGATGCGGCGGATCTCGGTGCGGTCCTTGTCCTGCGGATAGCCCTTGTAGACGTCGATCAGCGCGGCGATGTCCTGCACCACCGCGGCCGACAGGCGGCGCGTCACCGTGTTCCAGTGCCGCTCCATGAACACGAAAGCGACGACCGATTGCAGCACCACCATCGGTACGATCATGATGAGGAGCGCGCGGGCGTAGAGGCCGGTCGGCATCCAGCCCTTGAACGCGTTGCCCATCCAGCCGTTCGCGGCGGAGACGCGGCCGGCGGCGCTCTTCAGAAGCGTCAGGCCGGTATCGATCGTGCTCATCTGGCGCGCTTCACTGCGGTTCAGGGCGAGGCCACCAGGCGGTAGCCGATGCCGCGCACCGCCTGCAGGAACAGCGGATTGGCGGGATCGGTCTCGATCTTGCGCCGGAGGCGGTTGATCTGCACGTCGACGGCGCGCTCGTTGACGCTGCCATTGCCGGTTAGTGCGCTGCGCGGCACGGTCTCGCCCGGCGTCTCCGCGAGAATCCGCAGCATCTCGCGCTCGCGGTCGGTGAGGTGGATGACCTCCTCGCCCTGGCGCAATTCGCCGCGTTCGAGATGGTAGACATAGGGGCCGAAGGCGATCTTCTCGATCGTCGTGGCCTGCGGCGGCGGCGCGGCGCGCTTGAGGATGTTGTTGATGCGCAGCGCCAGCTCGCGCGGTTCGAACGGTTTTGCGACGTAATCGTCGGCGCCGATCTGCAGGCCCTCGATGCGGGCTTCCGCCTCGTGGCGCGCCGTCAGCATCACGATCGGCACCGACGACGAGGTGCGGATGAAGCGGGCGAGGTCGAAGCCGGTCTCGCCGGGCATCATGACGTCGAGGATCAGGAGATCGAAATGCAGGCCCATCAGCTTCGAGCGCGCATCACCGGCGCTCGCCGCGGTGGTGACGCGGTAGCCTTCACTTGCAAGAAAGCGCGAGAGCAGGTCGCGGATGCGGCGGTCGTCGTCGACCAGCAAGAGATGCGGGGCATCGTCGGCCGGTTGCACCGGCGGGCGGGCGAGCGTGGCAGCGAGCGGCACGGTCACTCCTTGGCGTCTTGTTTGACGGCAGCGAAGATCGTCTCCAGCACCTTGTCGGGATCGTCGCGGTCGATCATCGCGCGCAGGAAGCGCTTGACCGTCTCGGCGTCCTGCGGACCCATCTCCGCGAGCGCCCTGGTGATCCGCGTGGTCTGCAGCCCGGCGAGCTTCTGCACCAGCGCCTCGCCCTTCGGCGTCGCGTAGAGCAGGCGCTGGCGACGATCGTTGTCGCCGGTCTTCTGCACGATATAACCCTCGTCCAGGAGCTGCTTCAGCACCCGGCCGAGCGACTGTTTGGTGATGCGCAGGACGTCGAGCAGGTCGGCGACCTTGAGCCCGGGATAGCGGTAGACGAAATGCATGACCCGGTGATGGGCCCGGCCGAAGCCGAACGCCTCCAGCTCCTGGTCGGGATCGCCGACGAAATCGCGATAGGCGAAGAACAGCAGCTCGATGATATCCCAGCGCAAATTGCCTCCATCGCCTGCGGCCGGCCGGGGCGCGGCAGCGTCTTGAGAAGGAGTCGCGAAATTTATGTCAGGCATATTGACGTATCTTGGGTTCAATGTTACAAAACGATCGACCCGCACGAAATTTTAGATCGTTTCGCGCCGGGTGGCATCGGAGCAGGACGGCCGGAGAGAGCCGGACAGGCGGCGACGGCCGAAGCAGATCTACCGTGCGATTGTCGAGCGGCATTTCGGCAAAACATACTGGACTTCCGCCTTCCGCAAAAGCATGTCCTCGATGACATGCTGGCTGCGGAAACCGGCCGTAACATGGCTGGCGGCGGTCCGGCCAGAAACCAATCAAGCCAGCCGGGCCCGAGCGGGCAGGCGGGCGCGAGAAACAGCGCCGCCACCGGCAGCGGGAGGCAAGGACATGAGCATGACATTCGACATCCAGCCCGCATCCAATCCGACGCCCGAGAAGGACCGCGTCGCCAAGCTGGTGGATCCCGGCTTCGGGCGGATCTTCACCGATCACATGGCAATCGTCCGCTACAACCAGGCCAAGGGCGGCTGGTACGAGGCGAAAATCGAGGCGCGCGCCAACTTCCAGCTCGATCCCGCCGGCGCGGTCCTGCACTACGCCCAGGAGATCTTCGAAGGCCTGAAGGCCTACAAGCGCGACGATGGCGGGGTGAACCTGTTCCGTCCCGACGCCAATGCGCGCCGCTTCAAGGACTCGGCCGATCGCATGGCGATGGCGCAGCTGCCCGAAGACGTCTTCATCGAGGCGGTCGAGCAGATCGTGCGCATCGACCG
The DNA here is from genome assembly GCF_056156565.1 of Bradyrhizobium sp. JHI2711. NCBI lineage: Bacteria > Pseudomonadati > Pseudomonadota > Alphaproteobacteria > Hyphomicrobiales > Nitrobacteraceae > Bradyrhizobium > Bradyrhizobium sp. JHI2711. The sequence continues at coordinate 486,161 of NZ_JBPZPT010000003.1, read as the reverse complement.
CGCCTGGATGCCGGGCGGCGAAGGCAGCCTTTACCTGCGGCCGTTCATGATCGCGAGCGAGACCTTCCTCGGCGTCAAGCCGTCGTCCGAATACATCTTTGCGGTGATCGCCTCGCCGGTCGGCTCCTACTTCAAGGGCGGGCCCGCGCCGGTCTCGATCTGGGTGTCGGAGAACTACACGCGCGCCGCGATCGGCGGCACCGGCGCGGTCAAATGCGGCGGCAATTACGCCGCGAGCCTGCGCGCCCAGGCCGAAGCGATCCAGCACGGCTGCGACCAGGTCGTCTTCCTCGACGCGGTCGAGCGCCGCTACATCGAGGAGCTCGGCGGCATGAACGTGTTCTTCGTGTTCGAGGACGGCTCGCTGTCGACGCCGCCGCTCGGCACGATCCTGCCCGGCATCACCCGCGACTCCATCATCACGCTCGCCCGCGACGCCGGCAAGACGGTGCGCGAAGAACCCTATACGCTCGAGCAGTGGCGCAAGGACGCGGCCTCAGGCAGGCTGAAGGAAGCCTTCGCCTGCGGCACCGCCGCGGTGATCTCGCCGATCGGCAAGGTGCGCTCGGTCAGCGGCGATTTCGACATCTCGGGCGGGGCCGCCGGCCCCGTCGCCATGGGCCTGCGCAAGCAGCTCGTCGACATCCAGTACGGCCGCACCAACGATCCCCACAACTGGATCCGCAAGGTGTTTTGATCACCCTCCCCTGGAGGGGTCCGGGACGAGCGTAGCTCGCCGGTGGGTCGATCGCGCGCAGCGCGAGCGGGGTGGGGTGATCTCTCAACACGGGCAGTGTTCGATGTGGAGAGACCCTCACCCCACCCCGTCTCTCATCTTCGCTACGCTCAGATGCGAGCCGACCACGGGCGAGCTACGCTCGTCCCGGGCCCCCTCCAGGGGAGGGTAAAAAGCGCAACGTTTGTGGCTTATTGCGCACTGAACGTGCTGCTGCCGACGTGCGACAAAGCCAGGACACAACAAGCGTCCCGGACATCGCGATCATGGCAACAAAGCTCTCCCAACCCATGAAATGGGTCGTTCTCGCCGCCATCACCGGCTTTTGCGTTTTCGGCATCCTGACCGTCGGCCCGACGCACGAGGTTGCTGCGCAAGACCGCTCGCCGATCGTCGATGTGCGCACCGGCGATCCCGAGATGAACACCGCGATCGCTCGCGCCCGCGGCTCGCTGCCGACCTTCTGGGCCTCTTATGAATCGCCCAAGCCGTCGGAGGCCGGTCACGCTTTGAAGGTGCGCTTTACGACCCGCAAGGGCGGCGAGCACATCTGGATCGGTGAGGTGAAGAAGCAGCCCGACGGGAGCTTGACCGGTGTCTTCGCCAACGAGCCGCGCGATCTGCCGGGCAAGCGGGCTGGCGATAAGGTCAAGTTCGAGGAGGCCGACATCTCAGACTGGATGTTCATGCGCAACGGCAAGATCGTCGGCGGCGAAACCATCAAGCCGACGCTGAAGTCGCTGCCGAAGGCCGACGCGGACGCGCTCCGGGCGCGAATGGAGCAGCCGTAGGGCAGTTGCCGCCTTGCGCCCCGGCTGGTAAACGCCGCGCATGGCCGAGAAACCCAAAAAACCCCAGAAACTGAAGGCGCGCCTGCCGCGCGGGCTCGAGGATCGCGACCCTGCCGCGATCCGGGCGACGCGCGAGATGGTCGAGAAGATCCGCGCCGTCTACGAGCTCTACGGTTTCGAGCCGGTGGAGACGCCGGCGATGGAATATACCGACGCGCTCGGCAAATTCCTGCCGGACCAAGATCGTCCGAACGAGGGCGTGTTCTCGTTCCAGGACGACGACGAGCAATGGATCAGCTTGCGCTACGATCTCACTGCGCCGCTGGCCCGCTACGTCGGTGAGCGCTACGGCACCGACGGTCTGGTGCTGCCCTATCGCAGCTACCGCGTTGGCTACGTCTTCCGCAACGAGAAGCCCGGCCCCGGCCGCTTCCGCCAGTTCATGCAGTTCGATGCCGACACGGTCGGCTCGGCGACGCCGGCGGCGGACGCCGAGATCTGCATGATGGCGGCGGACACGATGGAGGCGCTCGGCATCGCGCGCGGCCAGTATGTGGTGAAGGTGAACAACCGCAAGGTGCTGGACGGCGTGATGGAAATCATTGGTCTCGGCGGAGACGAGAATTCCGGCCGACGCCTCACCGTTCTAAGAGCTATTGATAAGGCCGACAAGTTCGAGTGGGCTGAGATAGAAAAGCTGCTTGGTCCTGGAAGAAAAGATCCGAGCGGTGACTTTACCAGAGGCGCTGGGTTGGACTCTGACCAGATCGAGGCCATTCGTCAGAGCTTGCAATTCCGGTTCAAGTTCGAACAACTTCCCGACGGCGCATGGCACAACCAGTTAATCGGCGAACTGCCCCAGCGCTACTCTGCCATGGAAGGCAAAGGTCTTCTTGGAACTGGACTCGATGAGTTAGGCGAGATTGCAAAGCTCGTTATTGCAGCAGGCTATGGTGCCGATCGCATCAAGATCGATCCGTCCGTCGTGCGCGGCCTCGAATATTACACCGGCCCCGTCTACGAGGTCGAACTGCTGCTCGACACCAAGGACGAGAAGGGCCGCCCGGTGCGCTTTGGCTCGGTCGGCGGCGGCGGGCGTTATGACGGCCTCGTCTCGCGCTTCCGCGGCGAGCCGGTGCCCGCAACCGGATTCTCGATCGGCGTGTCGCGGCTGCAGGCCGCGCTGACGCTGCTCGGCAAGCTCGACACGCGGCCCGAATTCGGCCCGGTCGTCGTCACCGTGTTCGACCGCGACCGCGTGGCCGACTACCAGAAGATGGTCGCGAGCTTGCGTACCGCGGGCATCCGCGCCGAGCTCTATCTGGGCAACCCGAAGAACATGGGCAACCAGCTCAAATATGCCGATCGCCGCAACTCACCTTGCGTCATCATCCAGGGCTCGGATGAAAAGGCGCGCGGCGAAGTGCAGGTCAAGGACCTGATCGAGGGCGCCAAGGCGGCCGCTGCGATCGCCTCCAACCAGGAATGGCGCGAGACCCGGCCGGCGCAGTTCTCGTGCAGCGAAGCCGATCTCGTCGCAAAAGTGCGCGAGGTCCTGGGCCGCCATGACGTGAAGTGGGGCTAGCTATTCGCAGGCCGCGTCATGCCCGGGCTTGTCCCGGGCATCCACGTCTTGTTTGATAGAAGAGAACGTGGATGGCCGGGACAAGCCCTGCCATGACGACAGCAGCAGGGAGAGAACAATGCCTGAGATCACCATCAGCATGGCCGAAGGCCGTACCGACGAGCAGAAGGCCGGCATGATGCGCGACATCACCCAGGCGCTGGTGAAGAATCTCGGCGTCGATGCCGATGCCGTCGTCATCCAGATCAACGAAGCCCCGCTCCGTCACAAGATGAAGGGCGGCAAGACCTTCGTGGAGCGTGCGGCGGCGGCGAAGAAGTAGCGGTCGACGGTTCTGCATTCACCGCTGTCGTCCCCGCGAAGGCGGGGATCCATAACCACAGGGAGTGGTATTGGGCCAGCTGGTAACTCCGAGCCTTCGCCAAACTTGATCCTGTGGTTATGGGTCCCGGATCGGCGCGCGCTTAAGGCGCGCTTGTCCGGGACGACACTGAGTGTGAGGGGTCCATGGACGCACGCGACTTCATCACAACAGGCATGAGCGCCGAGCGCACGCTGGTGGTCCCGGTGGAGCGCACCGTCGGGCATTTCGTGTCAGGCATGCCTTTTGTCTACGCGACGCCGATGATGATCCTGGAGATGGAGATGGCATCGGGTGATGCGATCCGCTCAGCGCTTCAGCCGGGCTGGGTCACTGTCGGTACCGAGGTCGACATCCGCCATCTTGCCGCCGCGCTCGTCGGTGCGACCGTGCGGACCACTGCAAAGGTGGTCGCGGTCGAGCGCCGCGTCATTCGCTTCGAGGTTGAGGCATTCGAGGGCCCGCGCAAGCTCGGCGAAGGCCGCCACGCCCGCGGGCTCGTCAATGTCGAGATGTTCAACAAGCGGCTCGGGGCTTAACGCGGCTGTGGATTTCGCCTAATCCACCTTCCGCGCTTTTGGAGACGAATACGACGTTTCCTGCTCCCTGCGGAGACGCACGGCAGACAGCCTCTCGTCAATCGCCACATCCGCCCAGGTGATGCAGGTGTCTTTGGCTACCGCCTTGGTCAATCGCACATTGTGCGCAAGCCCGAGTGGCAGATAGCGCTTTTCAAGGGAGATGCTGGCGGGCGTCAGTTTGCCGAAGACGGTGTAGCCGCCTTCTCCGTCGAGCATGTCTCCCTCGCGCAAGTCCTTCTTGGCTGTGGCAGCAACATCGGCGTTGAACGTCGTGGCGACGCCTGTCGCCTCATTGCGCAGAGCGATCGAGGCAACTGAAATTCCAAGCTCCAGCCCTATGAGATGCCACTTCTTGTAGGAGCTCATGTAACGACCGCTCGGATCGGTGACGACGCTGTATTCCTGGAAACAGTGGCGGATGTAATCGCTGTCGCCTTCGAAACAGACCCACACGCCCTTGCGGATGTCGTTGGGGATGGGTCTGCCTTCGGCCGTCAGGCAGGATACGACCTCGACCTGGCCCTTGGATTCCAGGATGCCGCCCTCCGAACGGGGGCGCATCAGCGTGGGGATGTCGTCGACCGATCCCGGTGGGAATGCAAGGCCATGCGAGGGCGCCTCCAGGCCGGTTGCGTTCGCGATCGCGGCAGATTCAATCGCAGGCTTGGAGCCGTCGAGGAACGCGTTGAACATTTTTGGATTCATGCCCCCGCGCGCAGCTTGCTCTGCAGACAATCCCCAGTGGTCCCAGACCGTTTCGGGCGTCGATTCCCGGTAATGCGGCAGCCATTTGTGGCCGCGGCCCGCTGCCACGACGGGAAAACCGCAGGCCCTCGCCCAATCTACGAGGTCGCAAGCGAGAGCCGGCTGATCGCCATAGGCCAGGCTGTAGATCACGCCGGCCTGCCTGGCTCTCTGCGCGAGGATCGGTCCGCAGAAGGCGTCGGCTTCGACGGTCACGTTGATGACGGCCTTGCCTGCAGAAAAGGCGCCGAGGCAGTGCTCGACCGCCGCGACAGGATTGCCGGTGCACTCTGCGATCACCTCGATGCCTTCGCACTTCACAAGCGCTTCCCAGTCGTCGGTCAGGAAGGTCGTGCCGTACTTGAGAGCATCCCCGAGTGAGGTCGCGGCGAACTGCTCCGGGCGCCACCCCACCCGGTACAGGTTTTCGCGGGCACGCGATGGGGACAGGTCAGCAATTCCAACGAGATGGACGCCCGGCGTACGCAGGACTTGATGGAGATACATTGCGCCGAACTTGCCCGCCCCGATCAGTCCGATTTTGATGGGGCGCCGCTCGGCCTGTCGTTCGAGAAGTTTCGCGTAGAGGTTCACGATTGCTCTCCGTATCGGCAACGACCGGGATCGCCGCGCATTCGGCCGCCGAAGCGCTCTGATCCGTCTACTTCGCCAATTCCTTCGACCGCTGCGTGGCCGCGGCGATGGCGCGGACCATGAGATCGCGCAGGCCCGGCTCGCCCATCAGCACACTGAGCGCGGCGGCCGTGGTGCCGCCGGGCGAGGTGACGTTCTGGCGCAGGGCGCTGGACGGCAGCTCCGACTGGTGCAGCAGCTCGCCGGAGCCGGCGACGGTCTCGCGGGCGAGCTTGGTCGCCAGCGCCTCCGGCAATCCCGCTTCGACGCCGGCGCGGGCGAGCTCTTCGGCGAGCAGGAACACATAGGCCGGGCCCGAGCCGGACACGGCGGTGACCGCATCCATCAAGCCTTCGTCCTCGACCCATTCGACCGCGCCGGTGGCGCGCAGCAGCGCATCCGCCACCGCGCGCTGCGCGGCGCTGACGTTGTTCGCGGCAACAGCGACGGTGATGCCGCGGCCGATCGCGGCCGGCGTGTTCGGCATCGCGCGCACCACGGCGCCGCCACAGACCTCTTGGAGCGAGGCGATCGTGGTGCCCGCCATGATCGAGACCACCGACGTCTGGTCCGAGACGAACGACTTCAGCTTGGCGCCGGCCTCGCGGAACATCTGCGGCTTCACCGCCACGACCAGCGTCTCGACGGCGCCGGCGGCGCTTACATCAGGATTGAGCACGACGCCCTTGGCGGCCAGCGCGGAGATCTCGGGCGCAATGTGCGGCTCGATCACCGCGACGCGGCGCGGATCGAGCCCGCCCGAAAGCCATCCGGTCAGCATCGCGCCGCCCATCTTGCCGGCGCCGGCGAGCAGGATGGTGCCGGTGACGTTTTGGAGGGTGCTGTTCGCCATCGGTGTCGCCAAATAGTCGGTGTCGTCCCCGCCAAGGCGGGGACCCATAACCACAGGCCGTTCTAATGGACGGAGGGCAGAGCAACAAGCGTTGTGCCACAAGCGAAATCACGCGGTCTGGATCCCGGATCTGCCCGCGCTTTGGGCGCGCTTGTCCGGGATGACGTGGGGAGGGAGCTGCCGCCCTCGCGCCTTGGGAGGCCCTACGCCTCGCCCACCGTATCGAACATTGCCGCGTCCATCGCCTCCGCCGTGCTCTTGCCGGCCCACACCACGAACTGGAACGCGGGGAAGTAGCGCTCGCAGGCATGAATGGCGCCGGCAAGCATGACCTCGCATTGCGCCGGCGAGGCGGTGAGGCCGCCCGGCAGCACCAGGGCCTGGCGGTGCATCACCATGCCGGTGGTGGTCCACAGGTCGAAATGGCCGACCCACAGCTGTTCGTTCACGGCGGCAACGAGCCGCTGCACCTCGCCGCGGCGCGCGGGCGGAATCTTCATGTCGAAGGCGCAGGCCAGATGCAGCGCCTCGATCTCGCCCATCCAGGTGAAGGAGAGCTGGTAGTCGGTCCATTGTCCCTTGGAGACAATCGTGAGCTCGTCCTCGCCGGAGCGTTCGAACGGCCAGTTGTTGCTGGCGGCGATGTCCTCGACCACCGCGAGCGGATGGTTTCTGGAATCGATAGTGCCTTCGAGCAGGGACATGCCGTCTCGACCTCTTGCCTTCTTGTTGTCTTTGATACGCACGCGGTTGGGCCCGGCGCGCACTCCCTAAACGTCGCTGCGGCGTCCCTCGGATCAGCCTTTGCAATCCCCTCGGAGTCGCTGTTGCGATCCCTCGGATCAGCGCAGGCCTGTCGCGGATCAAGTGATGTGATTTGCGGAATCTGCGCAACGGGGTCGCGAGTCCGTCCACAAGCCAGGACTCGTTCGTCCACAGCTCATCTCCGCCACAATTCTTAACGGACGAGAACAAACCGGAATCGGATTCGGCAAAAAAGCTCGCCGCAAATTCCGTGAGGCGAGGGCCGGACCGCCGTGCGGGCATGGGACCATGCGCTTGGCCCATGCGGAACATGCTTGCCGCGACTGCCCGGCGGCGGCATATTTCCTGATAGGCCGTTCATCCCGGACGGCTGCGCGTATTCCGCAAAAGTGGGTACCGGTTTTGCGACCAGAATACGCGCAATCTTAAATCTGAGCATTTTTCTTCGACAAACCGGTTCCCACTTTGTCGGAAAAATGCTCGCGTTCTCAGGGCGGGGTGAAAGTCCCCACCGGCGGTAAGGGCCGAACGGCCCAAGCCCGCGAGCGCCTTCCGCGAGGGCTATCCCGAACGGAAGGGTCAGCAGATTCGGTGCAACTCCGAAGCCGACGGTTAAAGTCCGGATGAAAGAGAACGGTCGCTGGCAGACGCATCGCAAGGTGCGGCTGTTTGTCGTTCCGTGTGCCCTGATTCTGGTCCTTAAACCGAGGAAAGCCATGAATCAGATGCTGCAAGACCCCCAAAACGAAACGTCCCAAACGCCGCCGCCGGTTCCCGTGGATTCGGCCCCTGCGCATCCGCGTTTCGCGAAGCCGCAGCGGGTGGCCTTCGTGCAGGCCTGCTGGCACCGCGACGTGGTCGCGGAAGCCCGCATCGCCTTCATGAAGGAGGCGGAAGCCCGCCACCTCACCCATGTCGACGTGTTCGAGGTGCCGGGCTCGTTCGAGATCCCGCTGCACGCGCAGGTCCTCGCCAAGACGCGGCGCTACACCGCGATCGTCGCGGCCGGTCTCGTCGTCGACGGCGGCATCTACCGCCACGAATTCGTCGCCGACACCGTGATCAAGGCGCTGATGGACGTGCAGCTGCGCACGGAGGTGCCGGTGTTCTCGGCCGTGCTGACGCCGCAGCAATTCCACGAGACCGAGGTGCACTACGATTTCTTCCGCAAGCACTTTGCGATCAAGGGCGTCGAGGTCGCGACCGCCTGCGCGGAGACGTTGCACGGCCTGGAGCGCCTGCGCGGCCAGGTCGCAGCGGGGATCGTGGGGTAGTAAGGGCCGGAAGGACCGTGCACTCCCTCGCCCCGCTTGCGGGGAGAGGGTGGGGTGAGGGGGAGTCTCCGCGGGGACGGTGAGAGTTGGACTCGCGGAGAGCCCCCCTCACCCGGATTGCATCTGCGATGCAATCCGGCCTCTCCCCGCACGCGGGGAGAGGCGAAGAAGAAAATCAATCGAACAGGCTCGACACCGATTCTTCCGCCGCCGTGCGCGCGATCGCATCCGAGATCAGGCTGGCGATCGGCAGGGTGCGGATGTTCGGCGCCTTGGTCACCGCGTCGGTCGGCAGGATCGAATCGGTGATCACCAGCTCCTTCAGCCTGGAGCCGGCGATGCGCGCCGCCGCGCCGCCGGAGAGCACGCCGTGGGTGATGTAGGCGTAGACGTCCTTGGCGCCCTTGGCGAGCAGCGCATCGGCCGCGTTCACCAGCGTGCCGCCGGAATCGACGATGTCGTCGACGAGGATGCAGGTGTGGCCGGAGACGTCGCCGATCACGTTCATGACCTCGGATTCACCCGGGCGCTCGCGGCGCTTGTCGACGATCGCGAGCGGGGTGTTGATGCGCTTGGCGAGGCCGCGCGCGCGGGCGACGCCGCCGACGTCGGGCGAGACCACCATCGTCTTGGTCAGGTCGAACTTGTCCTTGATGTCGCGCACCATCAGCGGCGCGGCGAACAGGTTGTCGGTCGGGATGTCGAAGAAGCCCTGGATCTGGCCGGCATGCAGGTCGAGCGTCATGACGCGGTCGACGCCGGCCTGCGTGATCATGTTGGCGACGAGCTTGGCCGAGATCGGCGTGCGCGAGCCTGATTTACGGTCCTGCCTGGCGTAGCCGAAATAGGGCAGCACTGCGGTGATGCGGCGCGCCGAGGAGCGGCGCAGCGCGTCGGTGATGATGAGCAATTCCATCAGATGGTCGTTGGCGGGGAACGAGGTCGACTGGATGACGAAGGCATCCGAGCCGCGGACGTTCTCCTGGATCTCGACGAAGATCTCCATGTCGGCGAAGCGCCGCACCACCGCCTTGGTCAGCGGCAGGTCGAGCCCTTGCGCGATCGCCTGGGCGAGGGCCGGATTGGAGTTGCCGGCGACGAGCTTGATGGAGCCGTTTTTGGCCGACATGGACGCTTCCTCCCGCGCTTTGCTGGATACGACCTTCAACATCTGAGAATACCCGCTGGCAGCACGGTTACGACGGGCGAGGAAATATCAGGCGGAAGGCCGCGATGGCAACCCGGGATGCTACGTTTTCCCTTCGAAAATCCTGAGTCGGGCCAACGGCTTGGCCGCAAGTTGAGGCCGTGGTTTAGCGGGGGTTATTGCTCGGCATAGCCGAGCGCTGATGCCGGCATGTCCGGCGCGGGAGCGTCCTTGACGACGCTGGCCACCGCCGGTCCGCGCAATGCCGGAGCCGCGCCGGGTGCATCCGGCGTTCCGTTGATCATGTTGGAAAGTCCGCTGAATCCGGCCTGGGCGATCTTCCGCAGCACGAGGTCGTCGGCAGCCAACCACGCGTCGCGCCCGCCCTTGGCCGAGGTCGGTTCCTCGCCGGAGAGACGCAGCGCGCGCTGCTGGTTGGCGTCGTAGACGTCCCAGACCCAGGCGATCACGGTCTTGCCGCGCACCACCTGGGCGGAGAGGTAGCTGCGCACGCGATAGGCAGCCGTACCTTCGCGGGAGACCACGGACAGGCTGCGCAGCTTGGATTCGCTGTCGAGCACGCCGACCATGCGGTCGAACACTTGCGGCGGTGGCCCGTCGATCGATTCGAAGGCGATAGTGGCCCCGCTGCCGGCGCTCGGCGCCATCGCATAGGAATTGGCGGCAGTGCCGCCGCCGCCGGCGCAGCCGCCCAGCGCGGCCGCCGCCGCCAGCAGCATGACCGCCAGCACGCGCGAACCCGCGCGGCGGAAGATGAATGACGCGTCCCTCATTATGGAGGGCAGCGATATCGTTAAAATCGATTAAGGTCTAGGGCAGGCGCGACACATCCGCACTGTCATTCCGCGGCGATGCGCAAGCATCGAACCCGGAATCCATTTCGCCGCGTGAATTGCCGCACGATGGATTCCGGGTTCTCGCTTCGCGAGCCCCGGAATGACACGGGGTTGCCCCTGTGTTCACCCTTCCAGCGCGATCGCGTGAACGTGGCGGCCGTAATCCGGCTCCTTGCGATGGACCGAACGGCGATAGCTGAAGAAGCGCTCGTCGGCGTAAGTATCGAGACCGAGATCGTCGATCATCAGGATGCCGGCGGCCTCCAGCCGCTTGCGGATGAAGCCGGCGAGATCGAACATCGCGTGGCCCTCGCGCACCGAGGGGATGAAGAACACAGCGTTCTCGGCATCCTGTTCGATGAAGCGCGCCACGAACTCGTTGCCGACCTCGTAGCTGTCCTGGCGGATCAAGGGGCCGATCGCGGCGATGATGCCGCCGCGCGTGGCGCCGAGCTGCTCCATCGCCGCGATGGTGGCTTCCAGCACGCCCGTCAATGCGCCCTTCCACCCCGCATGCGCGCCGCCGATCACGCGCGCTTGGGGATCGACGAATAGCACCGGCCCGCAATCGGCGGTGGAGACGCCGAGCGCGATGCCTGGCGTCTTCGTCACCAGCGCATCGCCTTTGGGCCGCGGTCCGTTCGGCCACGATGCCTCGGCAACGAGCACGTCGGGCGAATGGATCTGGTGCAGGCTGAGGAAGCGCTCGGGCGCGACGCCGACATGTTCGGCCATGCGGCGGCGGTTCTCCGCGACCAGGGCCTGATCGTCGTGGGAGCCGAGCCCGCCGTTCAGCGCGGAATAGATGCCGCCGGAGACGCCGCCCTCGCGGGTGAAGAAAGCATGGCGCAGGCCGGGCACGGCCGACAGCAGCGACGAAGCTATCGTCATGAGGCCTCTCCTGCCTGTTCGAGATCGCTGAGGCCGGCAAGGCTTGCCAGCCGCGGCTCGGAGATGCCGAGCACCTTGAACATCGAGCCCATGCCGCCACGCCCGGTATCGGTCAGGCGCCTGAGCGCCACCGAAATGTCGGTGGCGACGTCGGGCGCTGCTTTCTGCATCAAGGCGGCGGCGCGGGTGTCGATGCCGATCCGCTTGAGGAAGTCGCCTTGCGTGACCGGCCCATGCACGCGCGCGCCGACATCCTCGGCCGCGCGCGCCAGCGCCTGGAAATCGACATGGGCGGTGACGTCGGCCTGGCCCGGCGCCTTCAAGGGATCGGCGAAGGTGTGGCGCGCAATCGCCTGGAACGTGTCGCCGGCGTCGCTGCGGAGGTGGCCGTAATCGATGATGAGCGCCGCGCCGTCCTGGTCGCGCACGCGCGTGGCAAGCTTCATGATCTCGCCGTCGGGGCGCCACTCGAACACGGCGCCGATGGGGGCGGCGCGCACCAGGGGCGGCAGCAGCACGTCGAAGCGAGGCGTCGGCTCCGGCGCCGCGCCGAACTGAAGCTTGCCGTTGGGATCGATCTCGATCACGCGCTCGTGCCAGCCGTTCTCGAGCCGGACCATCTGGTGGATCGGCAGCACGTCGAAATATTCATTGGCGAGGATGATGCTGGGGCCCTCCGGCACCTCGTCGATGCTGTCGTGCCAGGCGATGTTGCGCACGTTGGCGAGCGTCGCGCTCTGCCGGTCCCGCAACACGGGATTGACCTCGACCATGTGGATGTGGAGCGCCTGGTAGAGCGGGGGCAGCACGCGGAGCGCGCGCAGCGCATCCGCCATCATGGTGCCGCGGCCGGGGCCGAGCTCGATCAGCCGAAGGAACTGCGGCGAGCCCATCTGCTTCCAGACCGAGGCGGTCCACAACCCCAACAGCTCGCCGAACATCTGGCTGACTTCGGGCGCCGTGGTGAAGTCGCCCTCGCGCCCGAGCGGATCGCGCGAGACGTAATAGCCGTAGCGCGGATGCATCAGGCACAGTTCCATGTACCGCCAGACCGGCATGGGCCCGGAAGATTTGATCAGCGCCTTGATCTCGTTGAGCAGCGGCTGGTCGGTCACGGCGATCTTCTCGAAATGAATTAACGAATGGCCTGGACGGGCGTCGGCGCACCGCGCCTCACTGCCAATACAATAAGAATGAGGCCGACGATAAGCATCGGGATCGACAGCAGCATGCCCATGGTTAATCCGCCCCAGAGGAAACCGAGCTGCGCGTCCGGCTCGCGGAAATGCTCGCCGGCGATGCGGGCCAGACCATAGGCCAGGATGAAGGCGCCGAGGATCATGCCGGGGCGCTTCAAGGCACCGAACCGGATCATGATCGCGAGCACCGTGAACAGCAGGATGCCCTCCATGCCGGCTTGGTAGAGCTGGCTCGGATGCCGCGGCAGTTGCGTCGGATCGTTGGGGAAGATGATCGCCCAGGGCAGGTTCGGGTCGGTGGCGCGGCCCCACAATTCGCCGTTGATGAAATTGGCGATGCGTCCGAGCAACAGCCCGACCGGGGCGACCGCGGTGGTGATGTCGCCGAGCGACAGGATCGAGATGCCATTGCGCCAGGCGAACCACATCACCGCGACGACGCAGCCGAGGAAGCCGCCGTGGAACGACATCCCGCCCTCCCACAACTTAAAGATCGCGGCGGGATGATCGATGAAGAAGGGCAGGTTGTAGAACAGCACGTAGCCGGCGCGGCCGCCCACGATGATGCCGAGCGTGACCCACAGGATGAAGTCGTCGATCTGAAGCAGCGAGATCGGCGCGGGTCCGCCCCACAGGCGTTCGCTCTTCAGCAGCGCGCGGGCATAAAGCCAGCCGAACACGATGCCGCAGATATAGGCCAAGGCATACCATTTGATCGCGAACGGACCGATCTCGAGCGCGATCGGGCTGAAGGCGGGGAAGTCGATGAGCAGAAACGGCATCGCGCCTTCTGTGTCCAAGCGGGATCGCGGCGGTCGGCGCCGGCAGACGCCCCGTGATTCCTCTTATGCAGGGACGTTGAATACGATTGCAAGGAAACCGGCGCATGACAAGGATACCGCCGCTTCGCCCTTGAACCGGCCCCCTCGGATTGCCATTGTCATTCTGCGTGTTCGCGCAAAGTTTATCGGAGGCCACAATGACCCAGACCAACAACCGGTTTTTCGACGAGATCGGCCGCCTGATGAACGACGCCGCCGGTGCTGCCCAGGGCGTCAAGCGCGAGTTCGATTCCGTGATGCGCAGCCAGGCCGAGAAATTCCTGCGCGACATGGACCTCGTCAAGCGCGAGGAGTTCGAGGCGGTCAAGGACATGGCGCGCCTGGCGCGTGAGGAGAACGAAGCCCTGAAGGCGCGGCTCGCAGCGCTGGAGGCAAAGCTCGGGGGGACCCCGACGTCGTAAAGCGCGGTCTCTCTGACCAACCCCCTCCAAGGGAGGGTGCCAGCCTATTCTCCTTGTCATTTCCGCAGCTTCCGGGTAAAAGCCCGCCACGTCCGCGGCCCCCGCACCCCTGGAGGCTTGCTGTGGACCATGCCATGGGCCGCCTTGCGGCCCATTAACTTTTGCAAAAACAAGGACTTAACGACATGGCGACGACCGTCAAGGAATTGAAGGCGACCGCACGTCCGAAGAGCGGCAAGGGGGCCGCCCGGGCTGAGCGTCGCGCCGGGCGAGTGCCCGGAGTGATCTACGGCAACAACCAGCCCCCGCTGACGATCTCGATCGAGGATCGTGAACTGCGCCAGCGCATCCTTGCCGGCCGGTTCCTGACCACGCTGGTCGACATCGACCTCGAGGGCAAGAAGCACCGCGTCATTCCGCGCGACTATCACCTCGACCCGGTCAAGGACTTCCCGATCCATGTCGACTTCATGCGGCTGGGCGAAGGCGCCACCATCCGCATCAGCGTTCCCCTGCACGTGGTGAAGGCGGAAACCTCCCCGGGCGTGAAGCGCGGCGGTACCGTCAACATCGTCGCCCACGCGATCGAGCTCGAATGCGGCGTCGAGAGCATCCCGCAATATATCGAGGCCGATGTCGGCGCGCTCGAGATCGGTCACTCCCTGCATCTGGCCGACGTCAAGCTGCCGGCCGGCGTCAAGGCGCTGACCCGCGAGGACGCGACCCTTGTCACCATCGTGCCGCCGTCCGGTTACGCCGAAGAGCAGAAGGCCGCTGCTGCGGCTGCCGCTGCTGGTGCGGCCCCGGGCGCTGCGGCTGCTCCGGCCGCTGGTGCTGCGGCTCCGGCTGCTGCTCCTGCCGCTGCTGCCAAGGCTCCCGCCGGCGGCGACAAGAAGAAGTAATCTCTCGAAGCTGGCGCGCGGTCCTTGACCGCGCGCCGAGCGGGGGGCGCGCCGCGTCATGCGACTCTTTGTTGGGCTCGGCAATCCCGGCGCGAAATACGCACGTAACCGGCACAATATCGGCTTCATGGCCGTCGACGAGATCGCGCGGCGTCATGGTTTTGCGCCGTGGCGCCGCCGCTTTCAGGGCGAGACCTCGGAAGGTGCGCTCGGACCCGAGCGCGTGATCCTGCTCAAGCCCACGACCTACATGAACGAGTCCGGACGCAGCGTTCAGGAAGCGGCGAGCTTCTTCAAGATCGCCGCGGGCGACACCACCGTGTTCCACGACGAGCTCGAGCTGCCGCCAGGCAAGGTGCGGGTGAAGATCGGCGGCGGCATTGCCGGCCACAACGGCCTGCGCTCGATCTCGGCGCATATCGGCAACGATTATCGCCGCGTGCGCCTCGGCATCGGTCATCCCGGCGTCAAGGAGCTGGTGCACGGCCATGTGCTGTCGGACTTCGCCAAGGCCGACAACGAATGGGTGACGACGCTCTGCGACGCGGTGGCCGAGCACGCCGCACTGCTTGCCAAGGGCACGGACGCAACCTTCGCCAACAGGGTGCATCTGGCCATGCAGGCGAAGGGGTTTTTGACCAAGGACGAGAACGGAGAGAAATCGAGCTGATCTCTCTCCGTCATGGCCGGGCAAAAGCGCGAAGCGCGTCTTTGCGCTAGATGCCCGGCCATCCACGTCTTTCTTTCTCCGCGGAGCGAAGGACGTGGATGCCCGGCACGAGGCCGGGCATGACGACTTCAACGCACGCACGCGCCCGCGGCGCGAAGACTGGAAGAGACCATGGGATTCAAATGCGGGATCGTCGGATTGCCCAATGTCGGCAAGTCGACCTTGTTCAATGCGCTGACCGAGACGGCCGCGGCGCAGGCCGCGAACTATCCGTTCTGCACCATCGAGCCGAATGTCGGCGAGGTCGCCGTGCCCGATCCCAGGCTCGACAAGCTCGCGGCCATCGCCAAGTCGGGCCAGATCATCCCGACCCGGCTGACCTTCGTCGACATCGCCGGCCTCGTGCGCGGCGCCTCCAAGGGCGAAGGCCTCGGCAACCAGTTCCTCGCCAATATCCGCGAGGTCGACGCCATCGCGCATGTGGTGCGCTGCTTTGAAGATTCCGACATCACCCATGTCGAAGGCAAGATCGCCCCGCTCGCGGACATCGAGACCATCGAGACCGAGCTGATGCTCGCCGACCTAGACAGCCTCGAGAAGCGCGTCGACAATCTCACCAAGAAGGCCAAGGGCAACGACAAGGACGCCAAGGAGCAGCTCGATCTCGTCAACCGCACCCTGGTGCTGTTGCGCGAAGGCAAGCCCGCGCGCCTCGTCGAGCGCAAGGCGGAGGAGGAGCGGGCCTTCTCGATGCTCGGCCTGCTGTCGTCCAAGCCCGTGCTCTATGTCTGCAACGTCGAGGAAGGCTCGGCCGCCACCGGCAACGCCTTCTCCAAGGCGGTCGAGGAGCAGGCGGCGAAGGAGGGCGCAGTTGCCGTCGTCATCTCCGCCAAGATCGAATCCGAGATCGCGACCATCTCGCGTGACGAGCGCGCGGACTTCCTGGAGACCTTGGGCCTCGAAGAAGCCGGCCTCGATCGCCTGATCCGCGCCGGCTACACCCTGCTCGACCTCATCACCTACTTCACCGTGGGCCCGAAGGAAGCGCGCGCCTGGACCATCTATCGCGGCACCAAGGCGCCGGCGGCGGCCGGCGTGATCCACACCGATTTCGAGAAGGGTTTTATCCGCGCCGAGACCATCGCGTATGACGATTACGTCGCGCTCGGCGGCGAAGCCGGTGCCCGCGATGCCGGCAAGCTCCGCCTCGAAGGCAAGGACTACGTCGTCGCCGACGGCGACGTGATGCATTTCAGGTTCAATACGTAGGAGCTGGTCATTCCGGGGCGCGCGAAGCGCGAGCCCGGAATCCATCTATACGCTTGTTCTGTGGCTCAATGGATTCCGGGCTCGCCTCTTCGAGGCGCCCCGGAATGACGGGAATCACCGCATCCCTGATCCCTGGTCCCGGATCGCGCCGAGATGCTCGTTGATGCGGAAGACGATCAGGATCAGCTCCGCGACGATGCGCGAGAACACGATGCCGACCACGACGCTGGCGATCGACGACAGCAGCACCAGGAAGCCGCCGAATGGGCTGATCGCCATCGCGGCCAACCCTGAGAAGATGCCGGAGAGCCCGAACAGGCAGATCAGCGCGATCACCAGCCAGTAGAAGGTCTTGATGATCGTCGGCGTGATGAAGCGGTCCCACTGGAACAGGTCGCTGAATGAGAACATTGCTCTCCCCAAGGCAAATCGCAAGGCAAATCGGGACTTCAAATCGGGCTTCGGCCGTCGATCGATCCGACTCAAATCAACGCCGATCTCAAGTATGTAGCACGAGCCATGCGGGCCGGCGGGTTGAGATTGCCGCAAAGTGCGGCCACAATCTGTCATTCCCGCAAAGCTTTCCCGAGATGACCCTGACCTTCGAAGATTTCCCGCCTGGCCGGTTCGGAACGTTCGGCCCGCGCCACGTCACCCGCGACGAGATATTGGCCTTTGCCGCCGAGTTCGATCCGCAGCCGATGCACCTCGACGAGGCGGCAGCAGCTGAGAGCATGCTGCGCGGCCTGTCCGGTTCGGGCTGGCACCTGTGCTCGCTGATGATGCGGATGATGGCCGACGGCTTCATCACCCGCGCCGCGTCGCTGGGATCTCCCGGCGTCGACGAGGTGCGCTGGCTGTCGCCACTGCGGCCTGGCGACGATCTCACGCTCGACGTCGATGTCCTGGAAGCGCGGGCCTCGAAGAGCCGACCTGAGCTCGGCATCGTCAAGTTCAAATGCACCGCGCGCAATGCGGCGGGGCAGGCGCTCGCCGAGATGATCTCGCCGATCCTGATCAAGCGGCGCGAGGGAGCGGCCTGATGCGGTTCTTCGAAGACATCGCGATCGGTCAGCGCCGCGAGATCGGCGCCTATACGTTCACCGCGGAAAAGATCAAGACCTTCGCCGCCAAGTTCGATCCGCAACGCTTTCACCTCGACGAGGAGGAGGGCAAGAACTCGCTGTTCGGCGGGCTCGCGGCCTCGGGCTGGCATGTCGGCTCGGCCTGCATGAGCCTGCTTGTCGCCGACGGCCAGCGCCTGGCACGCGAGGCCGCCTCGCGCGGCGAGGAGGTCGCGGTGTGGGGCCCGTCGCCGGGCTTTCGCGACCTGCGCTGGATCAGGCCGGTGCTCGCCGGCGACACCGTCGCTTACGTCAACGAAGTCATCGACAAGCGCGCCTCCGCCTCCCGTCCCGGCTGGGGCATTTTGACGGCCCGCACCACCGGCACCAACCAGCGCGGCGAGGAGGTCTATTCCATCACCGCCTCCGCCTTCGTGCCGCTGCGCAAGGGCGCGTGATTTAGAATTGATCGAGCTGGTCGCGGTTCCTTCACCTCTCCCCGCTTGCGGGGAGAGGTCGAATTCGATCGCAGATCGAATTCGGGTGAGGGGGTACAGGTCTCTCGACCGCCGCCTATACGGAGAGACGCCCTCACCCCAACCCTCTCAGCGCGAGCGAAGCTCGTCGCGCCCCCGTAAGAACGGGGAGAGGGAGAGGAGAAACCGAGCGAGTGTTGCCCGCGCGCTATGGACGCGATTCCGGGTGGCTGCCATAAGCCTGCGCAACATGGTTACGGCGAAGCGGTTTCGCGGAACCAGTCAGTTGCTAACTAATTATGAACCTGTCGCTGTCTATTTGAAACGAATAGGCAGACGACAGGGGACGAGGACCATGGCTGATCGCGGCGCACTCAAATTTGTTGGATTCATCTTCGCGACCGCGACGCTGGCCGTGATGCTGGTCGCGGGCATGGTGGCGAAGGGCTACGCCGATGGCGCCTACACGCTGGAAGCCTCGACCGCGGAAGCGGCCCGGTAAGAATTCGTTAACGATCGCGGCCGGCATCCGGCCGCAGCTCAGCGGCTATAGACGAACGCCAGGATGGCGATCGCAACCGCCAGCAGCCCGACAAAGCGCAGCATGATCGTGCCGAATTGATTCGGCGCGGGCCGCAACGGGATCGGGTCCGTGGTGTCGGGCCGAATGCTTTCCATCTGAAATGTCCCCTGAGCCCGGCCGTAGCTGCACGGGCGCTTGGCGTTGGTCGCCGGGGTGGGCCGGAGGGTTCAATGGTGGCCGTTGGCCGCGCCACATTCTCCGCTGTCATGCCCCGGCTTGTCCGGGGCATCCAGTACGCCGCGGCCTATCGACTCAATCACCGGCGCTGGTGGAATACTGGATCACCCGCCCCTGTGCGCAATTGCGCACTAGGCGGGTGATGACACCTGTGTTGGAGAAACGGCTGCGTGACCCACCAACAAATCAAAACCGCCGCGCTCCCTTCCGGAACGCGGCGGCCAATGATGCGTTCGTGCCGGCGATCAGCTGTTGCGCAGGCCGTCGGCGGCGCGCTTCCACTGCGCGACGTTGTCGGCGATCATGCGGGTCGATTTCATCGCGGCCTGGCTGAGCTGGGCGTAGCCGGAGATCTCGCGCTGGACGCGCTGGCCTTCGGCGTGGAGCAGGTCGCGCAGGCTCTCGAGCTCGGAGATCAAATTCTCGATCTCGGCGAGCGAGGTGCCGGCGACGCGCTGGATCAGCGAGTTGACGTTGTTGACGGTGGCTTCCGCGCTCGGGTCGAGCGGCGGCGCGTCGGCGGTTGTCGCGGCCGGACGGCGCAGATAGGCGATGTCGTTGCGGACGAAGTCGCGGATGCCGGCTTCGACCTCGGTCACGGCGGCGAGGTTGGTGTCGACCGTCTCGGTCTCGGTGGCTTCGATCTTTTCGGGACGCATGGCGTTCATCGTTATTCCCCTGTTCGCGTTGAGCGCAGCGCGAGTGTCCCCCGCACGACGACGTCTGTGAGGCAGGCTGCATCAGGGCGTCCGATTTTGACCGCAAATGGGCCAAGATGCGGCAAGGCCGGACCATTCGGGGGTTTTGCCGTGGCGTATGGTTAGGGAAGGGTGAATCGCGTGCGAGGTGAATGCGCGGTCGGCCGGTGTTTCACGCCCTCGCCCCGTTCTTACGGGGAGAGGGTGGGGTGAGGGGCTGCTTCCGCGATCACGGTGAGAGTTGGACTCGCGGAGAGTCCCCCTCACCCGGAATTTGCTGTCGCAAATTCCGGCCTCTCCCCGCAGGCGGGGAGAGGCGAAGACACTACCAGCTCTTCTTGAAGCCCGCCGTCACGCTCTTGTTCAGCGTGCCTTGCGAGGTTTCACCGACCGAGCCTGATACGGTGACGTTGTCGAACAGCTTCTGCTCGGCGCCGAGCTTGCGCAGCCATTTGTCGTCGGTGGTCGACAGCGTCTGGCCGGCAACGATGCTGGTGCCGGTGTCGGTCACGGTGACCTTGGCGCTCTGGTCGGTCTCGTAATTGCGCGTGACGTGGCCGCCGATGCCGGGGACCGCACTGGTGCCCTGCTGGTTGACGCTGTAGCCGTTCTGCAGCGTCAGCGAGGTATCGCCCGACAGCGGCACCGATTTGGTCAGTGACGCCCCGATCTTGCTGTGCTCGGCGCCGGGATCGACCCTGGCTTCCACCGCGGTCTTGTCCCAGATCGCGCCCGCGCCCGGCGCGGTTGCCGTCGCCCAGGCGCTGCCCGAGGATTGCGGCAGGTTGCCGCCGTTGGTGGCCTTCTGCGCCAGCAGCTCGGACATCGTCCTGGGCTCGCTCGCCAGCGTCATGTCGGCGCCGACTCGGGTATCCCAGAACGAGGACACCGATTGCTTCACGGTCACCGCCGAGGAGCCGTTGGCATTGGGATTCGACGTCCAGTCGAGGCCTTCCCTGGCGGCGGCCTGCGCGCGCTTCTTGGCGGCCATCGGGTCGATGCCGGTCCCGGCATCGACCGCGATCTGGCTCCAGTCGAGCTTGTCGACGTCGATGCCCTTCATGATGTCGGGATCATTGACGTCGGGGGCTTCGGCCGCCTCGGCCTCGTCGTCGGATGCGGGTGCGGAGAAGGGCGGAATGATCTGTGCCTGTAACGTCAGCACCGAGCCCAAGATGAATGCGGCCGCCAGCAACGGCAGCCTGGTCCAGCCAAACCCTGTCGAGAATTCCATCGTCCTGCCCGCGAACCCCAGCGCATGCTGTCCGCCCCACTATAGCGGTCGCAATGACCATGCGCCATTCCGGCGCTGAAAGTGCCGGTTTATCGTTGCGGAATTGTGGCGGTTCGCAAGGGGAGGCGAACCAACGGGCCGCGCGAAAGGCGCGCGCCCGATGACAGGTTCGTGATGCGACGGCATCCGGCGGGGCTGGAGGCCAGGACGTCGCGATCGCCTCGTCATCGGTCCCGAACAGCGGGGCCCGTTGGCGTCCCCCCTAAAGCGCGATGATCATCATCGCGCTTCAGGTTGTTGTTTGCGCATGATCTTCTCGGAAAACCGCTTCGCACTTTGCGCTAACGCGGCCCTTCGGAGCCGGATCATGCGTTAGCCGACGCTGGTCATCTTCGGCAGATGAATGGCGCGGCCGAGTGCCTGCTCGACCAGGTCGAAGGTGTCGATCAGCACCCGCATGCTGATCAGCTTGCCGGCCTTGAACTGGGCGAACTGCGCCACGCGCAGGCTGATCGGCTTGTTGGAATCCAGGGCCGTCAGCGAATAGCGCACCATCGAGGCGGCGGAATCGACGCCCAGCATGATGCTCTCGCGGTCGAAGCGGCGGACCTGGAAATTGTCGGCGAGCTGGCGGATGACGTCGAGCACGGCATCCTTGCCCTGGCGCGCGCCGAGGAACGGAAACATGTCGATCGGGCCGTAGAGCGCCCACTCGACGTCCTCGTCGATCAGGGCCTCGATATCCCTAAAATCCCGGTCGTTGATCGCGCGGTGCAACGCACGCGAGAAACGCCAGAGGCTGTGCTCTGTCATTTGGGGCAGTCCTGAAGGTGGCTTTACGGAAAAAAACGCCAAACAACCCCATGCGCACCAAGGCGCCAGGGCTCAACTCATTTGTATACGAACAAATTAGCAGATTTCGGCCAAAACGCAATTCACGTTTTCGCAATGCACACTTGAACGGGTTTTGTGAGATTTACAATACAACCCCGTAATTGTCCGGGTCCCGGCGCTCAGTCCGCCCCGGCAATCAGCGGCCCGATCTCCCGTTCCAGCACCTGCTGCACCAGGTCGTAGGAATCGATGATCTCGCGCATCTCCGCCACCAGTCCGCCGCGAAACGTGTAGAACACCGCCATGTCGAACTGCACGATGCGGTCGTTGCTGCGCTTCTTGAAAAAAGCGTGCATGTAGGTCGCGACGGCCTCGCCCTCGGCGACGATATGCGGCGTCTTGTAACGAACCTCCGAATAGCGCGACCAGACCGTCTGCCACAGCTCGCGCAGCTCCTGCTTGCCGTGGCGCGGCACCAGATGTGGCAGCACGTCAATCGGGGCGTGGGTGAGGAAATAGACGTCGTCGGTGCAGCTGGCCAGCGCCGTCTCGATATCGCCGCGCGCGAAGGCATCGAGCAGGTGCACGACGCGTTGGCGATTCAGCTGCTCCACCGTCATTCCCACCCGCTCTCCTTGGTCTTGTGCCTTTTGCAAGCCTAGCGCGTGGTCTCACGCCGGCGCAATCCGCAAGATCACAGGGATGTTTGCAGAGGTTTTGACGTGCGAGCGCAATGCCCGGTTCATGGGGTTCGCGGCGTCTTCGGCTGCTTGGTGTGCAAGCCCGCGTGGACGAACCCGCAAAGCCGCGCGCCGGGAACATAGGCGGCCCGCTCTCGTGCGCCGAAGCTTGGGTGAACGTGGAGGGGAGAGACGCAGCCGGCATCGCCGGCCTGCGTGATCCATCTCACGTCGCGCCTGTCCAGACGCCGCTACCGTCATCCCCAAGTCATCAGGGAGACGTGCCATGGCCGCCATCGCCACCGTCAGAAAGTCCCGCCTGCACAACGCGCTCGAAGGCCTCGCGCTGACCGCGAGCCTGCAGAGCTTCCCGACCTTCGCCACATCGGCCTTCCTGCTCAAGCTCTGCGGCGACCACGACCTCGTCGGTGACGCCGGCGTCGCCATCTTCGTCGCCTTCGCCTCGCTCGCCCACGCGACGCTCGCCGTGACCCTCGGCCCGAGCTTCCCGCACCTGTTCAAGACCGTCTACGAGCCGAAATTCTTCGAGGCCCATCTGTCGTTGTCCGACAAGATCACGGCCTGGCGCACCCAGCCCGTCGCCTCGCTGCAACTGGTGACGATCGTGCTGCTGCTGTCGGTGATGGCCGTGGTGGCGGCGAGCGTGGGGTGAGGGGGTAACCACGAACGTCGCCGATAAACCTACGCGTCTACCTCTTCTTCCACCCACCCCTTCGCCCCGGTGCCCCGCCCGTCGACTTCGGCGCGGGCCCGAACTCCGGTCCCGACTGCCGCGAATCCGTCGGCTGGATGATCCTGCTGGTGCTGCCGAACGGCTTTGACGGCAGCGCGCGGCTCTCGCGATAGGGCAACGACTCCGGGCCGTGCATCTCGTCGAGATGCGGCTTATGCACGCGGGAGCCCTTGCCGCCGCCGGCCTTCAGCGCAGTTGCGGCGCTCTTGTTCCTCATGGCGCTGACGGGCAGGTTCGCGGCATCGCCGTATTTCTTCGTGCCGGCATAGGCGCCGGCCTTGGTCGCGACCGTGCGCTGCTTGGCGGTGGGATCGTCGACCACGGCGAGCTCGGTGGCGCGCAGGCGCTTGACCTCGTCGCGCAGGCGGGCGGCTTCCTCGAAGTTCAGATCGGCAGCGGCCTCGCGCATCCTCGTTTCGAGATCGGCGAGCACGGCTTCGAAATTATGGCCGATCGAGATGACGTCGTCGGTCATGTCGTGACCGCCGACCTCGACCAGCACGTGGTCGCGCTCGTAGACCGAGTTGAGGATGTCGCCGATCTGCTTCTTCACGCTCTCCGGCGTGATGCCGTTGGCATTGTTGTACTCGACCTGCTTCTCGCGGCGGCGGTTGGTCTCGGCGATGGCGCGCTCCATCGATCCCGTCATCTGGTCGGCATAGAGGATCACCTTGCCGTCGACGTTGCGCGCGGCACGGCCGATGGTCTGGATCAGCGAGGTCTCGCTGCGCAGAAAACCTTCCTTGTCGGCGTCGAGGATCGCGACCAGCGCGCATTCGGGAATGTCGAGGCCTTCGCGGAGCAGGTTGATGCCGACCAGCGCGTCGAAGGCACCGAGCCGCAGATCGCGGATGATCTCGATGCGCTCGATCGTGTCGATATCGCTGTGCATGTAGCGGACGCGGATGCCCTGCTCGTGCAGATATTCGGTGAGGTCCTCCGCCATGCGCTTTGTGAGGACCGTGATCAGTGAGCGATAGCCCGCTTGCGCAGTGGCTCGCACTTCGCCGACGAGGTCGTCGACCTGCGTGCGCGCGGGGCGAATATCGACGGGAGGATCAATCAGTCCGGTGGGACGAATGACCTGCTCGACGAACACGCCGCCGCTCTCGTTCAGCTCCCAGCTGCCCGGCGTCGCCGACACCGCGACGGTCTGCGGCCGCATCATGTCCCATTCCTCGAAGCGGAGCGGGCGGTTGTCCATGCAGGAGGGCAGGCGGAAGCCGTATTCGGCCAGCGTCGCCTTGCGCCGGAAGTCGCCGCGGAACATGGCGCCGATCTGCGGGATAGTGACGTGGCTCTCGTCGGCGAAGATCAGCGCGTTGTCGGGCACGTATTCGAACAGCGTCGGCGGCGGCTCGCCGGGGCGGCGGCCGGTGAGGTAGCGCGAATAGTTCTCGATGCCGGCGCAGCTGCCCGTCGCCTCCATCATCTCGAGGTCGAAGGTGGTGCGCTGCTCCAGCCGCTGCGCCTCCAGCAGGCGGCCCTGGTTGTTGAGCTGGTCGAGCCGCTGCTTCAATTCGAACTTGATCGACTTGATCGCCTGCACCAGCGTCGGCCGTGGCGTCACGTAGTGCGAGTTGGCGTACATCTTGATGAATTCGAGCTCGTCCTGCTTGTGGCCGGTGAGCGGATCGAACTCCTCGATAGTCTCGATGGTGTCGCCGAACAGGTTCACGCGCCAGGCGCGGTCTTCATAGTGCGCCGGGAAGATGTCGATGACGTCGCCGCGGACACGGAAGGTACCGCGGGTAAAATCGGCCTGGGTGCGCTTGTACTGCAGGGCGACGAGGTCGGCGATCAGCTGGCGCTGGTCGATGCGCTCGCCCTTCTTCAGCGCGAAGGTCATCGCGGTGTAGGTCTCGACCGAGCCGATACCGTAGATGCAGGACACCGACGCGACGATGATGACGTCGTCGCGTTCGAGCAGCGCGCGCGTCGCCGAGTGTCGCATGCGGTCGATCTGCTCGTTGATCGAGGAATCCTTTTCGATGTACGTGTCCGTGCGGGGCACATACGCTTCCGGCTGGTAGTAGTCGTAATAGCTGACGAAGTACTCGACTGCGTTGTCGGGGAAGAAGTTCTTGAACTCGCCATAGAGCTGGGCGGCCAGCGTCTTGTTCGGCGCCAGGATCAGGGCCGGGCGCTGCGTCGCCTCGATCACCTTGGCCATGGTGTAGGTCTTGCCCGAGCCGGTGACGCCCAGCAGCACCTGCGAACGGTCGTTGCGGTTGATGCCCTCGACCAGCTCGGCGATCGCGGTCGGCTGGTCGCCCTTGGGCTCGTAGGACGACTTGATCTCGAAGCGGACACCGCCTTCGGACTTCTCCGGGCGCGGCGGCCGGTGCGGCGTCCACACCTTCATGGAGCCGTCGCCCTTGCGGAACTCCGGCCGGCCCTCGCGGATCAGCGATTCCAGCGCATCCGCGGTGGCCTTGACGCCGAGCGCCTCCATCTTGGAACGCGGCGGGCGCGCCAGCGCTTCGGCATCGTCCTCCTCGGTGGGCAGGCCGAGCTGCCGCGCCAGTTCCGGATCGAGCGTCGGGATGGTGGCCGCAGTTCCGTAATTGGCCTGCGGTGCCTCCTCTAGCCCGGCAAGCTCACTGGACTGACGGGCGCCCGGCGGCTGCGGATTGGGCCGCAGCGGCATCGGCCGCGCCGCATCTTGCGGAAACTCCTTCGGCGTCGAAGCCCGCGCGCGATGCGCGGCGGCCTCGCCCCCGGCGCGGCGGTCGCGCGAATTGTCCGGCGGCGGCTGCAGGCCGGTGCCCGAGCCCAAGCCCGCATCGCCGCGATTGATCGCGGGATTGAGCAGTTCGGCCAGCGCCGGCCCGATCGGCTGCACGTCGGGGCGATGCGCCTTCGAGTTCGGAGCCTTGGTCTTGAGGGATTTGCCGGATTTTTCGGAGGATGCAGGTTTCTTCGCCATGAGGCGAATATGGGACGAGTCCGCCCCGCAATAAAGGGTGAAGGCCCGTGGTCATGCAGGCTGCTGACAGCAGGTTGGCAGCAGCCTTGTGCCCTCACGCCGCCGGCAGCGGCCCCTCGTCTCCGGCGGTGACATTCGGCTCGAGGATGTCGAGATGAATGCCGCCGCAATCGGTGCAGCGCATGGTCCAGTACTCGCATCCGGCGCGGCCGCCGATCACACGGAGCACCGTGAGATCGCTGTCGCATTCCGGGCAGTTGGACAGCACTGCGCGGGCGTAGATCCGCGGCCGCGCTGCATCGGTTTCGATGATGGACATGACCGGTTCCCCCCTTTTTTCGCCGCCCTGTCTCTGGTCGGCCTGCGGACCGCCTATTCGTCGTCGCCGCCGGTCCGCAGCCGAAAACGATCGATGTGGTGCTTGGCATCGGCAATCGCGGCATCGCGATCGGGCCAGGCGAAGCCGACTTCCATGGCCGGAAACAGCACGCCGTCGATGGCCACCGGGCTGAGATCGGCCCGGCGGATCCGCGCGTGCCACAGCCCCTTGCCAGCTTCGAAGGATTCGATGTCAAAGCCGTCGTAGAGGGTCGTCATGAGTGTAGGTCCCACGTTTCTTTTCGGAGGGTCACGAGACCACGTCTGCGGAATTTGGGATGTGAAGCCGTTCACAAGCAGACGGCTTTTTTGCCCGCCAGGCTTCAGTTCCGCGCTGCGGCGCGGCCGATCCGGCGCGGGCGGGCGGCGGGTTCCGATGCCGCCCGCATGATCCAGCGGCGGAAGGCGGCAAAGTCGCGCTGCTCGGTCTGGAAGCTGCGATAGAGCAGGTACCAGCGCATGCCCTTGGGCACTGACAAGTCGAACGGCGCCACCAGTCGGCCGGCCGCAAGATCGTCGTCGATATAGGGGCGGATGCCCATGGCGATGCCGAGCCCGTCGGCCGCGGCCTGCAGCGCCTGGCCGTAGAACTGGAACTCGGGCCCGCGCGCGTTGATCCTCGCCGTGCCCGCCGCCTTCAGCCAGATCGGCCAGTCCTCGGGTGAGTGCGCGACGCGGATCAGGCTCGGTCCTTTCAGGTCGCCCGGGCGCTTCAATCCGCCGGCAAGGCGCGGCACGCAGACGGGGGTGAGGTCGCCCGCGAACAGCGGCTCGGCGACGAGGCCGGGCCAGTCGCCGGTGCCGAGCTTGATGCCGCAATTCCAGTCCTCGCCGAACGGCACCGCGGCGCCGCCGGTGGTGAAGCGCACCTCGATGTCGGGCTCCTCGCTGCGAAACTCCGACAGGCGCGGGATCAGCCAGCGCATCGCAAAGGTGTGGCCGACGCCGATGGTGAGCACGCGCACGCTCGCAGGCGCCGTCACCTGCGCCGTGAGGCTCGCCAGCGCATCGAAGATCGGGGTCAGCCCGCTCTGATAGGCGCGGCCGGCCTGCGTCAGCACGAGCCTGTTGGCCTTGCGCTCGAACAAGGCGACGCCGAGCCGCTCTTCGAGCAGGTGCACCATGCGGCTGACGGCGGCCGCCGATACGCTCAGCTCCAGCCCGGCCGCAGCAAAGCTGCCGGTCCGTGCCGCCGCCTCGAACGCCTTGATGCCGTTGAGAAACAGCAGCCGCCGCAAATGACCCACCCTCAGGAAAGCTGATGCCAGGGCAAGATATCTCAGTTTGCGGAACAGGCGCAAGCGAGGCACAAACATCAGCGTAATTCGTGCTGATTTGTTGAAGCAGGCGCGGTGCCTTCGCCTCTCCTCGCGGGGCGAGGGAGTGAAACAGTTTGCGTCCCTCACTCGCCCTCGGGAGATTCCTTTCGTGACGCCCATCATGATCGCTGCCCTTGGATTGCTGATGGTGGCCACGGCATTCCTGTCGGGGCTGTTCGGCATGGCGGGCGGGCTGATCCTGATCGGCGTGCTGCTGGCACTGATGCCGCTGCCGACCGCGATGGTGCTGCATGCGGTCACGCAGATGGCTTCGAACGGCTGGCGCGCGTTCCTGTGGCGGGCGCATATCCGCTGGCGGCCGGTTGCGAACTATATGGTCGGCGCGGCCGTGGCGCTCGCGGCGTGGTCGCTGACCCGCTACGTGCCGGACAAGCCGGTCGCGCTGCTGCTGCTCGGCATCACCCCGTTCATGGCGCGGCTCCTGCCGGCGAACATCAAGCCGGACCCTGATAGCCTCTGGCAGGGCACGGTCTACGGCACGATCTGCATGGGCCTGATGCTGATGACCGGCGTCTCCGGCCCGCTGCTCGACACCTTTTTCCTCGGCGGCGATTTCGGCCGGCGCGAGAAGGTTGCGACCAAGGCGATGTGCCAGGTCGTCAGCCATTTCACCAAGCTGATCTATTTCGGCGGCATCATCGACCAGGCCGCGGGCCTCGATCCCGTGCTCGCTGCCGTCGCCATCGCAGCCTCGATGCTCGGCACCACGCTGGCGCGGCGCATCCTCGAAGCCATGACCGACCAGCAGTTCATCGCCTGGTCCAACAAGCTGATCACCACCATCGCCTGCTACTACATCGTCCACGGCGGCTGGCTGTTGCTACGTGCGCCGGTTCTGGCCGCCTTCGACAAGGGAGGTTTGCAATGAGCTGTAACGCCGATCCGCTGGTGCTGGACTTCGTCGAATGGGTCGCGCGCGAGCCGCGCGCCTATGCCGAGGTGATCGCGACCTGGAAGACCTCGTGCCCGCGCCTCACCATCTGGGAGGACGCCGCCGAGCGCGGCTACGTCGCGCGTGAGACGATTGCAGGTCTCGGGCTGGTGATCGCGGTGACGGAAGGCGGCGAGAGGCTGTTGCGCGCGAACGGGCGGTGACGCGCACACCTCTCTCCACATCGTCATTGCGAGCGCCAGCGAAGCAATCCAGAATGTCTTTCGCGGAAGCAGCCTGGATTGCTTCGCTGCGCTCGCAATGACGGAGCACTGCTCAATGTCGCTCAAACTCTACGAACTCGTCGGCACCGATCCCGCGCGCCCCTTCAGCCCGTATTGCTGGCGCACCCGGATGGCGCTCGCGCACAAGGGCCTTGCGGCGGAATCGCTGCCCTGGCGCTTCACCGAGAAGAGCGCGATCGCGCCGCACGGCTCGGAGAAGGTCCCGGTGCTGTTGCATCATGACAAGCCGATCGTCGATTCCTGGACTATTGCGAACTATCTCGAGGACACTTTTCCGGATCGCCCGTCGCTGTTCGGCGGCGAGGGCGGCCGCGCGATGGCGCGCATGATCAATGCGTGGGGCGACATCGCCATCGTCGGCGGCATCTTTCCGCTCCTCATCGCCGATATCCCGAACAATCTGAATGAGGTCGATGCCGCCTATTTCCGCAAGTCGCGCGAGGCGCGCTTCGGCGGCAAGACGCTCGAGGAGATCATGGCGGGCCGCGACACCGGCATCGTCGCGTTCCGCAAATCGCTCGAGATCATGCGGCAGACGTTCAAGACGCAGCCTTTTCTCGGCGGGCAGGCACCGAACTACGCCGACTACATCGTGTTCGGCGGATTCCAATGGGCGCGCGTGGTCAGCCCGTTCAAGCTGCTCGAAGCGGATGATCCAGTCTATGCCTGGCGCGAGAGGCTGCTGGATGCGTTCGACCGCATGGCGCGGAAGTCGCCGGGACATGAGGTGTAAACTTCGTAGCCCGGATGGAGCGCAGCGAAATCCGGGGCCGGTGCTAGCGGAACGATTCCCGGATTACGCTTGCGCTCCATCCGGGCTACGCGCCGCCGCTTTCCGCAAGCACTCCCGGCACAGGCAGTCCTCGCCCTCGAGCGGCATCGGCAGTTTTGCCGTCTCCTCCGCGCACCAGCAGGTCCCTGAGAGATCGCAGCCGAATTCGCTGCGGCAACGGGAACAGGTGAGACGGCGCGCAAGTGCCGGCGCTGACGGCATTTCTTTCGGATTTGTCATGATCTACGTCGAAGCTTCGCCGTCATTTTCATGGCGGGTTCATCTGCCGCTGCAGTATATTACGCGCCGACCGCGTCGAAAGGAAAGCACCTCGCAACGCGCGAAGGACAGAGCATCGATGGCCCGCGATTCGCAAGCCGCCCTCGTCGCGCTCAACCGCTTCGGCTTCGGCGCCCGCGGCGGTGCATCGGGCGATCTCGTCAACGCAAGCTCCGATCCGCGCGGCTTCGTGAAGGCGGAGCTTTCGCGTCCCAATGGCGTGCTGCTGGAAGCGCCGGGTCTGCAATCGACGCCGCAGCTCGGGCAGGCCGTGTTTGCCTATCAGGACCAGGTCAAGCAGGCGCGTGAGGCGGCGAAGGCCGCTGCGCCCGCCGAGACGCCGCCTGCCGATCAGAACGCGCCCTTGCGTCGCAATCTCTCGCTGAATGCCGCGGCAGAGATCACCGGCCAAATGGCCGATGCGAAGCCCACAGGCAGCGCACCGAAGCCCGAGACCATGCAGCCGAACGCCGCGCCGCCTGCTGCCAAGCCAGCGCCGCAGCCGCTCAACGTCATCCAGAAAACCTTTCGCGCCGAGGCGTTGGCGCGGCTGCAGCGCGCCACGCTCGCCGAATGCGGCTTCACCGAGCGCTTGGTCGCGTTCTGGTCCAATCATTTCTGCATCTCTGCCAGTAAGGGCGAGCTGGCGCGGATCTGGGCCGGCGCGTTCGAGCGCGAGGCGATCCGGCCGCACGTGCTCGGGCGCTTCGCCGACATGCTGAGGGCTGTCGAGCAGCACCCGGCGATGCTGTTCTTCCTCGACAACCAGCAATCGCTTGGACCTGACTCGCGCGCGGGACAAAACCGCAAGCGCGGGCTGAACGAAAATCTCGCGCGCGAAATCATGGAGCTGCATACGCTCGGCGTCGGCGGCGGCTACACCCAAGGCGACGTCACCTCGCTCGCGCGCATCATCACCGGCTGGACCTTTGCCGGCAGGCAGGGGCAGCTCGGAGTCCCCGGCTCCTTTGTCTTCAACACCAATGCGCATCAGCCGGGGCCGCAGGTGCTGCTCGGCAAGACCTACGATCAGGCCGGCCTCGCACAGGGCGAAGCTGCGCTCGCCGATCTCGCGCGGCATCCCTCGACCGCGAGTTTCATCGCCACCAAATTCGTCCGTCACTTCGTCGCGGACGAGCCGCCGCCGGCGCTCGTTGCGCGCCTGCGCGACGTCTTCGTCAGGACCGACGGCGATCTCAAGGCGATGGCGACCACGCTCCTCGATTCCGATGAAGCTTGGAAGGCGCCGCTCACCAAGCTGCGCTCGCCATACGATTTCCTCGTTGCGAGCGGCCGGCTGCTGGCGCGCGTGCCGGAGGATCCCGGGGCCTATCTCAACAACCTCAATCTGCTCGGCCAGCCGCTGTGGTCGCCGCCGGGTCCCAACGGCTTTCCCGACAGCAATGCCGCCTGGGGCGCGCCGGAAGGCATCAAGCTCAGGCTCGACATCGCGGCGCAGATCGGCGCGCGGCTCGGCAACAACATCGATCCGCTCGACCTCCTGGAGTTCGCCGCCGCCGATGCCGCCTCGGCCGAGACGCGGCGGACCATCGAGCGCGCGGAGTCGCGGCAGCAGGCGCTGGCGCTGCTGCTGATGTCGCCGGAAATGCAGAGGAGATGATGATGACCGACTGCGTCGAGAACCGGCTCCTCACGTCCCGCCGCGGTCTCCTGGTCGGCGGCGCTTCCTTTGCGGCCTGGGCTTACCTGCCGAAATTCGCCCGCGCGGCCGACGGGCGCGATCCGCGATTGATCGTGGTGATCCTGCGCGGCGCACTGGACGGGCTCTCGACCGTCGCGCCGCTCGGCGATCCCGATTATGCCGGCCTGCACGGATCGATCGCGCTCAGCGCCGACGGCGCCCATCCCGCAATCATGCTCGACTCGTTCTTCGCCCTGCATCCGGCGATGCCGGAGTTTGCGCGCATGTATCGCGACAAGCACGCTGCCGTGATCCACGCGGTTGCGACGCCCTATCGCGACCGCTCGCATTTCGACGGCCAGGACGTGCTCGAAAGCGGCTATGCCGGCCCTGGCCGCGTGCAGTCCGGCTGGCTCAACCGCGCGCTGGAAGCGCTGCCGCGCGGCGAGCGCGTGTCGAGCGGGCTTGCGGTCGGGCCCACGACGCCGCTGGTGCTGCGCGGCAATGCGCCGACCGTCGGCTGGGCGCCGGTCGCGCTGCCGCAGGCCGACGACGACACGGCCATGCGCCTCGTCGAGCTCTACCGTCATCGCGATCCCGCTTTGGCCTCCGCGCTGTCGCAAGGCCTCCAGCTCGACAAGGTCGCGAGCGGCGACGACATGAAAGCGACGCGCGGCAATGCGGTCGCGCAGATGCGCCAGGTCGCGCGCGGCGCCGCAAAGCTGATGGCGGCTGATGATGGCCCGCGCATCGCCGCGCTCGCCTTCGACGGCTGGGACACGCATGCCAATGAGGGCGGCCCTGTGGGGCGTCTCGCCTTCCTGCTCGGCGGTCTCGACGGCGCGCTTGCCGAGTTCGAAAGCGGCTTAAGGGATCGCTGGCGCGACACCGTCGTGGTCGTCGCCACCGAGTTCGGCCGCACCGCGCGCATCAACGGCACCGAGGGCACCGATCACGGCACGGCTACGGTCGCCTTGCTTGCCGGCGGCGCGGTGCAAGGCGGCCGGGTGATCGCGGACTGGCCCGGCCTCAAGCTCGCGAACCTGTATGAGGGCCGTGACCTCAAGCCGACCACGGATCTGCGCGCGGTGATCAAAGGCGTGCTGCAGGATCAGTTCGGCCTGTCCGATCGCACGCTGGCCGAGACGGTGTTCCCCGACAGCGCAAGCGCAAGGCCGATGAAGGGGCTTGTGGTCTGACTTAACCTCTCCCCGCCCTTCTGCGGGGAGAGGTCGGATTGCTCAGGCGCGTGCGCCTGAGCAATCCGGGTGAGGGGCAAGGCACACTATTCCCGAGAGGGGAGTCCATCCGATTCCCACATTGACCGTGCGTGCATCGCGCACATCGCCTACAATCGAGACCGAACTCGCGGAGGCAGCCCCTCACCCCACCCTCTCCCCGTAAGAAACGGGGAGAGGGAGCGAGAGAGCACCGCATCCTGACGATCGCGCCCACAGGAGACACCACCCCATGTACATCGCCATGAATCGCTTCCGCGTCGCCAAGGGCTCCGAGGCTGCCTTCGAGCAGGTCTGGCTCACGCGCGACACCCATCTCGACAAGGTCCCTGGCTTCATCGAGTTTCACCTGCTGCGCGGGCCGGAAGCCGAGGACCACACACTGTACGCCTCGCACACCGTGTGGGCGAATTATGCGGCGTTTGAGGCCTGGGCCAAGTCGGAAGCATTTCGCGCGGCGCATCATAAAGCGGGCGACAACAAGCCGCTTTATCTCGGCCATCCCCAGTTCGAAGGTTTCGAGGTGATGCAGACCGTGGGGCGCGGCGCCAAGTAACGCTGCCAAGTAGCGCTGCCAGCAAAAAAATGCGGCCCCTGTCAGACGCGGCGACTGACGGGGACCGCTGGGGCGCATGATCGGTGACGGGGGGCCTGACCAGACGCAGGGGCAGCCTAGCCTTGCTGTGTTACGCGCGGGTGACAGGTGGAGTTATCCACAGGCTCCCGGCACGCCTCAGAAGATCTTGCGATAGACGATGAAGCCGGAGCGCTCCGCGACCTTGTCGTACAGGCGCTGCGCCGTGAGATTGGTCTCGTGCGTCTGCCAGTAGACACGCGGCGATCCCGCCAGCTTCGCCCGTTCGTAGACGCCATGGATCAGCGCCGAGCCGACGCCCTTGCCGCGCGCGGCCTCTGATGTGAACAGGTCCTGCAGATAGCAGGACGGCTCGATCGCGGTGGTGCTGCGATGGAACAGATAATGCGTCAGCCCGAGCAGGCGGCCGTTGTCCTCGGCGACCAGCGCATGCATCGGCTCATAAGCATCGAAGAAGCGCTGCCACGTCATCCCAGTGATCTCGGGCGCGAGCGCGGTCGGACCGGAGCGGCCGTAAAAGGCGTTGTAGCCGTCCCACAGCGGCAGCCATTGATCGTAATCCTGCCTGGTGACGGCGCGAATGATGAGCGACATGTGAATTTCCGCGATCTCGGAGGTGCGCGATGAAGGGATGCCCTTCATACGTGATGATCCTGCTGCCGATCAATCGCACACTCGCCTCACTCCGCAACGCGCAAGTACTGGATCAGCTTGCGGCCGGTCGGATCGCGCAGCGAGCGGTAGTAGTCGGCGCGCGCCGGTGCATCGGTGTGGCGCACGAGGTCGGTCACCGGCGTGTAGCTCAGCATCCGCCCGCCGTCCGGCAGTGCGGTGCAGACGAAGCGCAGCACCTCGCCGTTGCGCAGCGCGACGTTGATCGGCGTGGCATCGCCGACCCGCACCATCTCCATGCGCTGCGCGATGAAGGTGCCGAGCTCGTCCTCGGGCAGCGCGAACGCGCCGGTGTCGCGGCCGTGATACATCAGCGCGATGAAGGGTGGCTTCGCCTCGGCGACCTCGTCCGGCACCGCAAAATAGTCGCGGAACGCGCGGTTGATGAATTCGGCCCGGGTCTCGGCATCGAGCAGCACGATGCCGATATCGACCTTGTCGAGCGCGGCCGACAGCCGCGCGGCAATGGCGTGGCTGCGGCGCTCGGCCGCGAAACTGCCGAGCAGCCGCTCGCGCATCAGCCCGGTGATGCCGGCGGTTCCGAAAACGGTGACGGCCAGGAGGCCGAGCGGCGCCAGATCAGCGGCGCCATGGCCGGAGACGCCGTGGCGGTTGAGGAAGAACAGCGCCGCGCCGATCACCGCGACAATCGCGGTCGTCACGGCGGAGGCGAGACCTGCGAGCGCGCCGGCGAGAGCCACGATGGCGACGAACAGCGGGGCGGGCGAGGGCGCGGGGACGAAGCGATCGAGCAGCATCGCCAGCAGCAGGGTCGCTGCCGTCAGCGCCGGACCGGAGATCGCACGCCATCCGAACCGCATGGACCTGTCTCGCTCCTCCCGAAAGAGGTAAGGCCGCAACACTGGCTGATTGTTGCGTGACTGCGATGCGATTTCGTGCGGCGTGCTTAAGGCGCGGTTGCGTGCAAGCGTAAGGCTTTCGGATGATTTTAAAGCATGATCCGGAAAAGTGTGAAGCGGTTTTCCGAAAAGATCATGCTCAAACAATAACCTAAAGCGCGATGACGATTCATCCTAATCGCATCGCGCTTTAGACCATGTGCGCGCGCTGCTGCAGCGTCGGCGCATGCAGCGTCGACGTGCCCGTGCCCTTGCGCGTGCCGACGATGATCAGCAGCGAGGCCGCGACCAGGATGGCCGCAGTCAGGGTGATTGCAACGACTACCACAGGTGATTTCATCGACGTCCTGTCGCGATGCCGGTCGGCGCGGGCCGCACGGCGCCCTGAAGGCTGGTCCAGGATGAAACGGGAATCAGACCGGCAGGCCCATCGCCATGGTCGCCTTGGTCGACAACAACGTCAGGGTGACGATCAGGCACAGCGAAAGCGCGGCGACGGCGAGCGAAGCCGCGACCGCATGGGTGAGCCGGGAAGACGCGACGGTAGCGGATGGGCTCTGAAACCCCGCTGTGCCGGACGCCCGCATCATGGTCTAAATCCTTCAACACGCGAGCGAATCACCCGCGACTTTCCAGAATTTCCCAGTTTCAACCGGCAACATTGCGGCGGCGACCGCGCCGAAAGTGGCGGGATTGCGGCAAAGGCGGCCCTTATGCCCGCTATTCGCCGGAGCGGACGCGCCGTCAGGCGCTCGCGGCGATGCTGGCGGGGTCGTCGATGTCGGCCGGGCGCCAGTCCATGGTCACGAAGCCGGGCGCGGCTTCGACGCGTTTGAGCCAGTCCCGGATCGCCGGGAAGGCCTGGAGGTCGAAGTCGCAGCGGTCGGCGAGGTGGGTGTAGCCGTACAGCGCGATGTCGGCGACCGTGAGCTGGCGCGCGGCGAAATAGGAATTGGTCTTGAGGTGGTTCTCCATCACCTGGAGCGCGCCATAGCCGCGCTCCATCCAGTCCTCCAGCGAATGGGTCTGCAGGTCGCGGCCGCCCTTGACCAGCGACAGCCAGAAATAGGCCGCGCCGATGTTCGGCTCGAGCGCGTGCTGCTCGAAGAACATCCATTGCAGCGCCTCGGCGCGGTCGATGCGGTTTTCCGGCGCGAGCGGCGTGCCGACGGCAACGTACCAGAGGATGGCGTTGGACTCGGCGAGATAGCGGTCCTCGCCGACCTCGAGCAGCGGCACCTGCCCCGACGGGTTCTTGGACAGGAAATCCGGCGTGCGGCTCTCGCCGCGCAGAATGTCCACCTCCACCGCTTCGTAAGGCAGGTTGAGCAGCGCCAGCGCAAGGCGGACCTTGTAGCTGTTGCCCGAGCGTTGCATCGAATAGAGCTTGTACATTCTGGCGTTCGAAATCCGAGGACGAGAAGACGCGGCGCCCGTTGCCCCGCGAGGCGGCTAAACAATGATGCCGATGCGAATCCGCCGCAAGTGCCGGCCGATAGAAAAACTCGAAAACCCTACCGCACTGCAATGGAGAGGAAGATCATTTCGCGACGATGCAGTTCAGTTCACATGTACGTCAATCTGCGGACACATCGCTCTACGTAGGCTACCGCATAGACGATCGAGATTAGGACGCCAGTGTTTCCGCATCGTCATGGCCGGGCTTGACCCGGCCATCCACGTCTCACTTGGCGCACGAAGAACGTGGATGCCCGGGACAAGCCCGGGCATGACGACGAGCGGTTTCCTGGAGACGTGCATCATCTAGAATTGCTCCGAGGACAGGCCTTGTCGGATATGAGCAATTCCGGAGGCAAAAGTTACGGAATATTGCGGGAAACCGCGCCTCGCAGCGCTCCAACTCGTAAACTTTTCCGGGATCGGGCCGAAGTTTCTTGCGGCCCAGCGGCACACGTTTTAGGGTGGCTCATTCCCACAATTGGAGTCGTGAGGCGAAGGGCTTCACGACGCTCGCCAGGAGATGATGATGTCCTTCCTTGCCGCTGCGCTCGACCGTGTGAAGCCGTCCGCGACCATCGCGGTCACGGATAAAGCACGCGCGCTGAAAGCGGCGGGCCGCAACGTCATCGGCCTCGGTGCCGGCGAGCCCGACTTCGACACGCCCGCCAACATCAAGCTGGCGGCGATCCGCGCCATCGAGGCCGGCAAGACCAAGTACACCGCGGTCGACGGCATCCCCGAGCTGAAGGAAGCCATCATCGCGAAGTTTCAGCGCGAGAACGGCGTCGCCTACAAGCCGAACCAGATCATCGTCGGCACCGGCGGCAAGCAGGTGCTCTACAACGCGTTGATGGCGACCATCAATCCGGGCGACGAGGTGATCATTCCCGCGCCCTATTGGGTCAGCTATCCCGAGATGGTCGCGCTCGCGGGCGGCGAGCCGGTGCCGGTGGTCTGCACCGCCGCGACCGGCTTCAAGCTCCAGGCCGAGGCGCTCGAGCGCGCGATCACGCCGAAGACCAAATGGGTCATCCTGTGCTCGCCGTCGAACCCGACCGGAGCTGCCTACACGCGTTCGGAACTGAAAGCGCTCACCGACGTGCTGGTGAAGCATCCCCACGTCTGGGTGATGACCGACGACATGTACGAGCATCTCGTCTATGACGACTTCCAGTTCACCACGGTCGCGCAGGTCGAGCCGAAACTCTACGACCGCACGCTCACCGTGAACGGCGTCTCGAAGGCCTATTGCATGACCGGCTGGCGCATCGGCTACGCGGGCGGTCCCGCGCAGCTCATCAAGGCGATGTCGACGATCCAGTCGCAGTCGACCTCGAACCCGTCGTCGATCGCACAATGGGCCGCGGTCGAGGCGCTGAACGGTCCGCAGGACTTCATCCCCGCCAACAACAAGGTGTTCAAGGAGCGGCGGGACCTCGTCGTCTCCATGCTCAATCAGGCCAAGGGAATCGAGTGCCCGCGTCCCGAAGGCGCGTTCTACGTCTATCCGTCGTGCGCCGGCACGATCGGCAAGACCGCGCCGTCGGGCAAGGTGATCGCCAATGACGAGGACTTCGTCACCGAGCTCCTGGAGACCGAAGGCGTCGCCGTGGTGCAGGGGTCGGCCTTCGGCCTTGGACCGGCGTTCCGCATATCCTACGCGACCAAGACCTCGGACCTCGAAGACGCCTGCAAGCGCATCCAGCGCTTCTGCGGCAATCTGCGGTAAGACGGTCGCGACAAGAATCGGAAAGGCCCGCTTCGGCGGGCCTTTTTTGTTGTTTTTCGATAAGAGGAGTCGGATGGACTTTTTGTTTCTGGTCGGCGTTGTGCCCGGCCCCTCACCCGGATCACATCTGCGATGTGATCCGACCTCTCCCCGCGGAAGAGCGGGGAGAGGCTAAGCAAGGCCGGCGACGTTGCATTGTGAGGGACGCACGGCTCTCTCACTCCCTCGCCCCGTTCTTACGGGGAGAGGGTGGGGTGAGGGGTCTCTCCGCAAGTTCGATTCTAAACGCGCGCGAGCTGGCACGGCCGCGGCTCTTGTGGCATAGACCCGCAACACGGGTGGGGCGCTCTCTCTGCTCGCGTCACATTTTTCGCCGGAGACTTTCATGCGCCGTTCGTTCCTCTTCGCTGCACTCACCGCTGCCAGCCTCATCGCCTCCGTCGTGAACACCGGCGCGCAGCAGCGGATGGCGCGGGTCGGCGTGCTCGAATGCCGCGGCGGCGCCAGCGTCGGCTTCATCGTGGGGTCGGTGACTCATCTCGGCTGCGTGCTGCGCGCCGACGGCTTGCCCGACGACCGCTACGTCGCGACCATCCGTAAAGTGGGCCTCGACATCGGCATCACCCAGGAGACGGCTTTGGCCTGGGGCGTGTTCGCGCCGGTCGACCGGCTCGGCCCCGGCGACCTCTCCGGCAATTACGTCGGCGCGCAGGGCAGCGCCTCCGTCGGTGTCGGCTTGGGGGGCAACGTGCTGGTCGGCGGCTCCAACAATTCGATCGCGCTGCAGCCGCTGAGCGTGCAGGGCCAGGTCGGCCTCAACATCGCCGCCGGCCTCGAGAGCCTGGAACTCCGTCCGGGCCGTTGAGATATACGGGCGAAGCTCTCTCCTTACCTCTCCCTTCGGGAGGGTGGAACACCGAGCCTGCAGTCCGTGGAATTATAAGACTTGATCCAACTGACGACGCACCGCAGCGACGTTTGATGCTTGCCAAATCTCGGGGAGGGGCAGAGCATCGGCGTTTGCCGACCCAATCACGGGCCGAGCTCCACACCAAGGAGGCGGCGAAATGGGACAAGACGTCAGAAGTCCCCGAGGTCCACGGTGCATCGCGCTGGTGGGCCCTTTCCAAAGCGGTAAAACCACACTTCTGGAAGCAATATTGGCGCGAACGGGTGTAATCCCGCGCGCCGGCAGCGTCGATGCCGGAACGTGCGTCGGCGACGCCACGCCCGAGGCCCGTCATCACAAGATGACCGTCGGCCTCACTGCCGCCACCACGAGTTTCATGGGCGACAGCTACACCTTCCTCGATTGTCCCGGTTCCGTCGAGTTTGCCCACGACATGCGCGCCGCGTTGCCGGCGGTCGACGCCGCAATCGTGGTCTGCGAGGCCGACGAGAAGAAGCTGCCGCAGCTTCAGATCATCCTGCGCGAGCTGGAGGAGCTGAAGATCCCGCGTTTCCTGTTCCTCAACAAGATCGACCGCGCCAGTCAGCGCATCCGCGAGACGCTGGCGATGCTGCAGCCCGCCTCGCGCGTGCCGCTGGTGCTGCGCCAGATCCCGATCTGGAAGGGCGAGCTGATCGAGGGCTTCGTCGATCTCGCGCTGGAGCGCGCCTTCATCTATCGCGAGCACAAGGCCTCCGAGGTGATCGCGCTCGAAGGCGGCGATCTCGATCGCGAGAAGGAAGCCCGCTTCTCGATGCTGGAGAAGCTCGCCGATCACGACGATGCGCTGATGGAGCAGCTGCTCGAGGACATCCAGCCGCCGCGCGATGCCGTCTTCGACGATCTCGCCCGCGAATTGCGGGAAGGGCTGATTTGCCCGGTGCTGCTGGGCGCCGCCGTGCGCGAAAACGGCGTGTTGCGCCTGATGAAGGCGTTGCGTCACGAGGCGCCCGGCGTTGCGGAGACCGCAAAACGTCTTGGCGTACCCGAGGCTAAGGACGCGCTCGGCTATGTCTTCAAGACGCTGCATTCGCAGCACGGCGGAAAGTTGTCGCTGACGCGGCTGCTCGCTGGCCATCTCGACGACGGCGCCACGCTGCAATCCTCATCCGGCGGTGCCGGGCGCATCTCCGGCATCCTCGCCGTCAACGGCGCCTACGACACCAAGCGCGCCTCGGCCGAAGCCGGCGAGACCGTGGCCCTCGCCAAGCTTGATCCGGTCAAGACCGGTGACACGGTTTCGAGCGGCAAGACGGCGCCCGCGGCATTGATCACGATCGAGCCGACGCCGCCGGTGCTCGCGATCTCGGTCGCGGCCACCGACCGCAAGGACGACGTCAAGCTCGGCCAGGCGCTGACGCGCCTGCATGAGGAGGATCCCTCGCTCATGATCGTGCAGAACGCCAAGACTCACGACACTGTGCTGTGGGGCCAGGGCGAGATGCATCTGCGCGTCGCCAGCGAGCGCTTGCGCGACCGCTTCGGCGTCAAGATCACCTCGCATCCGCCTGCGATCGGCTATCAGGAGACCATCCGCAAGCCGATCACCCAGCGCGGCCGTCACAAGAAGCAGTCCGGCGGCCACGGCCAGTTCGGCGATGTCGTGCTCGACATCACGCCGCTGCCGCGCGGCGACGGCTTCAAGTTCGCCGAGAAGGTGGTGGGCGGCGCGGTGCCGCGCAACTACATCCCGGCGGTGGAGGAGGGCGTCGTCGATGGATTGGCGCGCGGTCCGCTCGGCTTCCCCGTCACCGACGTGCAGGTGACGCTGACCGACGGCTCCTATCACAGCGTCGATAGCTCCGATCTCGCCTTCCGCACGGCCGCGCGGGTCGGGCTCAACGAAGGCCTGCCGCAATGCCAGCCGGTGCTGCTGGAGCCGATCCACATGGTCGAGATCGTCTGCCCGACCGACGCCACCGCCAAGATCAACGCGATCCTGTCGGCGCGGCGCGGCCAGATTCTCGGCTTTGACACCCGCGAGGGCTGGACCGGCTGGGACTGTGTCCGCGCCATGATGCCGGAAGCGGAGATCGGCGAGCTGATCGTGGAGCTGCGCTCGGCCACCGCCGGCGCCGGCAGCTTCACGCGCCAGTTCGACCACATGGCCGAAGTCACCGGCCGCGCCGCCGACCAGATCATCGCCGCACATCAGCACGCGGCGTGAGGCGGCTCCCGCTGTAAGGGCCGCACGCCCTCTCACTCCCTCTCCCCGTTCTTACGGGGAGAGGGGTGAAGTGAGCGGCTGTATCCACGCGTGCGGTGAACGTTGGACTCTCGCGCTCTCCTCGCCTTCGTCATTGCGAGCGCAGCGAAGCAATCCAGGCAATCTCCGAGGAGGCGGCCTGGACTTCGTCGCAAGGGCTCCTCGCAATGACGGAGGAGCCAGACGGGCAGTCGCTTGCATTCATCCCGAGATGATGTATTTTACATCATTGTATATGTTCCAGATATCACTTATAACTGCTCGTAAGTGAGGCCAAGGTGATCACCTCGTTCCAGATGCGGGCAGCCCGCGCGTTGCTCGGCATCGACCAGAAAACCCTGGCCGAGCTCGCCGGCGTGTCGCTGCCGACCATCCAGCGGATGGAGGCCTCCACCGGCAATGTTCGTGGCGTGGTCGAGACCTTGATCAAGGTGGTCGAGGCGTTCGACCGGGCCGGCGTCGAGCTGATCGGCGAGCAGGCCCGCAGCGACAGCGGCGGACGTGGCGTTCGCTTGAAGGAGCCGGGGCCGCCGCGCCGTGTCGGAGCATGATCGCGCGTTGATCATGCCCGGGATCAAGATGGGCTAGCGCATCGTCGCACCTTAGGACGCACGATGCTTCGGAGCATTGTGGGGCCAGCGGAGCACCTTGCTGACATGAGCATCACGAGCGATCAGGCAGGACGGCTGCACCAGCTGCGTCAGCCGACCTTTGCCGAACTGTATTTGCCGAAGCTCGTCACCGTCTTTCGCGAAGGTTACGGCCTTGCGGATTTCCGCGCCGACGTCTTCGCAGGCCTGACGGTCGCGATCGTCGCGCTGCCGCTGTCGATGGCGATCGCGATTGCCTCGGGCGTGACGCCGGACCGCGGCCTCTACACCGCCGTCGCCGGCGGCTTCATCGCCTCCCTACTCGGCGGCAGCCGGTTCCAGATCGGCGGCCCTGCCGGTGCGTTCATCGTTCTGGTCGCGGCGACTGCGGAGCGGCATGGCGTCGATGGCGTCATCCTCGCCACCATGATGGCGGGCCTGTTCCTGATCGGCGCAGGGCTGCTCAGGGTCGGCACCTACATCAAGTTCATTCCCTATCCCGTCACCGTCGGCTTCACCGCCGGCATCGCCGTCATCATCTTTGCCAGCCAGCTCCGCGATCTCTCCGGCATCACGCTCGCGGGCAAGGAGCCCAGCGAGTTCGTGCCCAAGCTCGTCGCGCTCGCCGGCGGCCTCAACACGATCAATCCGTCCGCCGTCGCGGTCGCCCTCGTCAGCATCGGCATTATCGCCGCCTTGCGTCGCTGGCGGCCGTCCTGGCCCGGGATCCTGATCGCGGTCGTGTTTGCAGCCGTCGCCAGCGCGGTGCTGTCGTTGCCGGTCGAGACCATCGGCTCGCGCTTCGGCGGCATCCCGCGCGAATTGCCATCGCCGGCGCTGCCCGCGTTCTCACTGGAAAAGGCAAGGGCGGTGTTGCCGGATGCGATCGCGTTCGCGCTGCTGGCGGCGATCGAATCGCTGCTGTCGGCGGTGGTGGCCGACGGCATGACCGGCCGCCGTCATCGCTCCAATTGCGAGCTGGTGGCGCAAGGCGCGGCCAATATCGGCTCGGCGCTGTTCGGCGGCATCTGCGTCACCGGGCTGATCGCGCGCACCGCGACCAACATCCGCGCCGGCGCGCGCGGGCCGCTCGCGGGCATGCTGCATTCGGTGTTCCTGCTGCTGTTCATGCTGGTCGCGGCGCCGCTTGCAAGCTACATCCCTCTGGCCGCGCTCGCCGCGGTGCTGGTGGTGGTGGCCTGGACCATGGCGGAGAAGCATGAATTCGCAACTCTGCTGCGCTCGTCATGGGGCGATGCCGTGGTGCTGCTCGCGACCTTCCTGCTCACGATCTTCCGCGATCTCACCGAGGGCATCCTGGTCGGCTTCGCGCTGGGCGCGGTCCTGTTCATCCATCGCATGGCGGAGATGACCGGCATCGAGGAGCGGACGCCACTGGTTGCGGATGATCGCCCCGACGACGGCAACGGCGACCGTGTGCGTTACGATCCCGCGCTTGCGGTCGACCGCGACGTGCTGGTCTATCGCATCACCGGCGCGTTCTTCTTCGGCGCGGCCTCGGCGATCGGCAGCGTGCTCGACGGCATTGCCGACAGGCGTAAGGCCTTCGTGGTCGATTTCGCCGCGGTGCCGTTCCTGGATTCGACCGCGGCCAACGTGATCGGCCGCGTCGCCGCCAAGGCGCACCGCCAGGGCATCAGGCTGTTCATCACGGGGGCCTCGCCCACGGTCCGCCGCGCGCTGCTCACCCATGGCGTCACGCCGCCGCGCGCGCGCTACCGCACGAGCCTCGAGCGCGCCATCGCCGACATCAAGGGCCGGGCCGCCGACGAGACCGCTGCGAGCTGACCGCGCGCGCTTGACAGAGCGGGCGCGACGCGAAATGGATCGCCTCGGAAACGACCCGAGGGAAAGATGACCGCGCCCAAGCCCCCTGCAGCCTGTCTGATCGGATGGCCGGCCGCGCATTCGCGCTCGCCGCTGATCCACCATCACTGGCTGCGCACGCTCGGCATCGAGGGCGGCTATGTCATCGAGGCGGTGCCGCCCGAGGATCTGCGCG
Organism: Bradyrhizobium sp. JHI2711; assembly: GCF_056156565.1. Lineage (NCBI taxonomy): Bacteria > Pseudomonadati > Pseudomonadota > Alphaproteobacteria > Hyphomicrobiales > Nitrobacteraceae > Bradyrhizobium > Bradyrhizobium sp. JHI2711. The sequence continues at coordinate 442,321 of NZ_JBPZPT010000003.1, read as the reverse complement.
ATTTCGTGCTGCGGCTGTCGCTGCGCGGCTTCGTCGGCGCCAACGTCACCATCCCGCACAAGGAAGCCGTGCTGGCGCTGTCAACGCCCGACGCGCGCGCCAGGGCGGTCGGCGCCGCCAACACGCTGTGGTTTGCCGACGGCGAGCTGCGCTCCACCAACACCGATGTCGAAGGCTTCATCAACAATCTCGACGCCAGCGCGCCCGGCTGGGACATGGCCGAGGAAGCGCTGGTGCTGGGGGCCGGCGGCTCCTCGCGCGCGGTCGTGTTTGGGTTGCTGGAACGCGGCATCAGCTGCGTACATGTCGCCAATCGCACCATGGCGCGGGCCGAGACGCTGGCACAACAGTTCGGATCGAACGTGCATCCGCTGCCGTGGGACGCGATCGGCGACGTGCTGCCGCGCGCAAAGCTTCTCGTGAACACGACCTCGCTCGGCATGCATGGCCAGCCTTCACTCGACGTCGACCTCGCGCGCCTGCCGCAAGATGCCGTCGTCGCCGACCTCGTCTACGTTCCCCTGGTGACGCCGCTGCTCGCTGCGGCGACGGCGCGCGGCCTGAAGACCGCCGATGGGCTCGGCATGCTGCTGCATCAGGCGGTGCGCGGCTTCGAGCTGTGGTTCGGGCGGCGGCCCGAGGTCACCGCCGAGCTGCGCGCATTGGTCGAAGCCGATCTCACGAAGACTTGAGAGGGGCGCGGCGAATAGCACACCATCTCTGGAGTTCTACGTCGTGGGACAATCGGAGACCGTCATGCCTGTTCAACGTGCAACTTTCACACGCCCCCTGATCGCCGTCGCGATGGTGGTCGTCTCGACCTACTGCGCCTTCGCCCAGAGAGCGCCGGTGCCGACGCGCGTGCGCGGCACCATCGAAAGCGTCAATGGCGACACCATGCAGGTCAAGTCGCGCAGCGGTGAAGAGGTCAAGCTTCGCCTCGCCTCCGACGTGAACGTGTCGGGCGTCACGAAGATTTCACTCGCCGACATCAAGCCGGGCTCGTTCATCGGCGCCACCACCGTGCCGGGACCGGACGGCAGCCAGAACGCCGTCGAGGTGCACGTGTTTCCGGAAAGCATGCGCGGCACCGGCGAAGGCTCGCGACCCTGGGACCTCAAGCCCAACTCCAGCATGACCAATGCGACCGTCGCGGAGAGCGTCGTCGGCAATGACGGTCACACGCTGCTGGTCAAGTACAAGGACGGCGAGAAGAAGGTGTTCGTCGCCGACGACACGCCGGTCGTGACCTTCGTGCCCGGCGACAAATCCGAGCTGAAGCCCGGCGCCAAGGTCATCGCCTTCATGAAGCAATTGCCCGACGGCTCGTTCGAGACCAACCGCGTCAGCGTCGGCCGAGACGGCCTGACGCCGCCGATGTGAGGGGCTGTGAGACGCGCACCTGCCGCCTGAAATGCCGCCGTCGTCCCGGACAAGCGTCAGCGCAGGTCCGGGACCCATAACCACAGGGAAAAGTTGTTGCGCGAAGCAGGCCACTCCGAGCCCCCATAGCCACACCCTTCTGTGGCTATGGGTCCCGGATCGGCGCGCGCTTTGGGCGCGCTTGTCCGGGACGACAGTGATTATTGCTGCGGCATCCCGGCAGACGCACTCACACCGCAATCACGTGATCGTCGATCTCGTCCACCCGGTTGACGCCGCACAGGCCCATCGTGGTGAGCAGCTCCTTCTGGATGATGTCGATCGCCTTGGCGACGCCGGCCTGGCCGCCGGCACCGAGGCCATAGGCATAGGCGCGGCCGATCATGCACGACTTTGCGCCGAGCGCCAGCGCGCGCATCACGTCCTGGCCGGAGCGGATGCCGCCGTCGAACATGATCTCCATCCTGTCGCCCACCGCGTCCGCGATCTCGGGCAGGACCTCGATCGAGGACGGCGCGCCGTCGAGCTGGCGGCCGCCGTGGTTGGAGACCACCAGCGCCTGCGCGCCGGTCTTGGCGGCTTCCTCGGCGTCCTCGACGTCGAGGATGCCCTTAATGATCAGCTTGCCCGGCCAGATGCTGCGGACCCACTCGACGTCCTTCCAGTTCAAGGAGGTGTCGAACTGCGAGGCCGTCCATTCGGCGAGGCGGTTGAGATCTTCAGTGTTCTTCACGTGGCCGGCGATATTGCCGAAGGTGCGGCGCTTGCCCTGCAGCACGCCGGAGACCCAGGCGGGCTTGCTGGCGAAGTCCAGCAGCTTCGACAGCGACCATTCCGGTGGCACCGTCATGCCGTTCTTGATGTCGGCGTGGCGCTGGCCGATCACCTGCAGGTCCACCGTGAGCACCAGCGCGCTGCACTTGGCGGCCATCGCGCGCTGGATCAATTCCTTGATGAAGCCGCGGTCCTTCATGACGTAGAGCTGGAACCAGAACGGCTTCTCGACGCTGGCGGCGATGTCCTCGATCGAGCAGATCGACATCGTCGATTGCGTGAACGGGATGCCGGCGGCCTGCGCGGCGCGGCAGGCGTGGATCTCGCCGTCGCCGTGCTGCATGCCGAGCAGGCCGACCGGCGCGAGGATCAGCGGCATCGTCGACGGCTCGCCGAGGATCGTGGTCGAGGTGTCGCGCTTGGAGACGTCGACCAGGATGCGCTGGCGGAACTTGATCGCCTGCATGTCCTCGCGGTTGGCGCGCAGCGTCTCCTCGGCGTAGGAGCCGCGGTCGCAATAGTCGAAGAATGCCTTCGGCACGCGGCGCCGATGCAGCGTGCGAAGATCGTCGATACAGGTAATATGCTTCATGTCGTTTCCCCGGCCCGTCACGTACCAAACAGTCTTGCATCGGAAGATTTCGGGGTCATCTAGCATGGTTGGATGCACAGCCAAATCGTTTGCAGAACGTTTTGGAAGGAGAGTGCCAAGGAGAGCGTCATGACGAAGCCGCACGCAGGACCTTCGCCGGAAGAGATCAAGGAGAAGCATGATCTCGAGGAGGCGCTCGAAGAGGGGCTGGAGGAGACCTTCCCGGGCTCCGATCCCGTCAATGTCACCCAGCCGGCGCCCAGCCGCGCGGACGGCCATGTGAAGCGCTCGGATTAAGGCGAGTTCCACCGCTTTTCGCTGGTCACGCCGGAATTGCAATGTTAACAATGTGTTATCGGGGGCGGTCGCGGCGCCGGTTCCGTAATGATTCATCATATTTTTTGAAGCCAAGTTAGCCGCGATAGCTTTATAAGACCTCGGCAAATCAGGGATGCGGGTCCCGTTGGGGCAGCCCGTGGTTGTAGAGGGGAGTCCCTGGTTGCTGCTTGGGGGACGATATGAGCCGCAAATATTTCGGGACGGACGGGATTAGGGGCCGCGCCAACGGACTGATCACGCCGGAGCTCGCGCTCAAGGTCGGCCAGGCCGCGGGCCTTGCGTTTCAGCGCGGCGACCACCGCCACCGCGTCGTGATCGGCAAGGACACCCGTTTGTCCGGCTACATGATCGAATACGCCATGGTCGCAGGCTTCACCTCGGTCGGTATGGACGTGCTGCTGGTCGGCCCGATGCCGACGCCGGCGGTCGCGATGCTGACCAAGTCGATGCGCGCCGATCTCGGCGTGATGATCTCGGCCTCGCACAATCTGTTCGAGGACAACGGCATCAAGCTGTTCGGCCCGCAGGGCTTCAAGCTCTCCGACGATGTCGAGCGGCAGATCGAGCAGCTGCTCGACGAATCCCTCGACAAGCGGCTCGCCCAGAGCGCGAGCCTCGGCCGCGCCCGCCGCATCGACGGCGTGCATGACCGCTACATCGAATTCGCCAAGCGCACGCTGCCGCGCGACCTTTCGCTCGAGGGCCTGCGCGTCGTGATCGATTGCGCCAACGGCGCCGCCTACAAGGTGGTGCCCGAGGCGCTGTGGGAATTGGGCGCCGACGTGGTGCCGATCGGCGTCGAGCCCGACGGCTTCAACATCAACAAGGATTGCGGCTCGACCTCGCCGGAGGCGCTGTCGAAGAAGGTGCGCGAGATGCGCGCCGACATCGGCATTGCGCTGGACGGCGACGCCGATCGCGTCATCCTGGTCGACGAGCGCGGCCATGTCGTCGACGGCGACCAGCTGCTCGCGGTGATCGCGCAGAGCTGGAAGGAGGACGGACGCCTTTCGCGTCCCGGCATCGTCGCCACCGTGATGTCCAATCTCGGGCTGGAGCGCTTCCTGCAAGGGCAGGGGCTCGAGCTGGTGCGCACGCCGGTCGGCGACCGCTACGTGCTCGAGCAGATGCTGAACGGCGGCTACAATCTCGGCGGCGAGCAGTCCGGCCACATCATCCTGTCCGACTACGCCACGACCGGCGACGGTTTCGTCGCCGCATTGCAGGTGCTCGCCGTGGTGCAGAAGCTGCGCCGCCCGGTGTCAGAAGTCTGCCACCGCTTCGATCCGCTGCCGCAGATCCTCAAGAACGTACGCCACAAGGGCGGCAAGCCGCTCGATGATTCCGACGTCAAGTCGGCGATCTCCGACGGCGAGAAGCGCCTCAACGGCCACGGCCGCCTCTTGATTCGCTCCTCCGGCACCGAGCCCGTGATCCGCGTCATGGGCGAAGGCGAGGACCGTCACCTCGTCGAGGACGTCGTCGACACCATTGTTTCGGCATTGGGGCAGGCCGCGGCTTGAGTCCTTCCTTCTCCCCTTGCGGGAGAAGGTGGCGCGAAGCGCCGGATGAGGGGTTCTATCCGCTCGCAACACAGCTCGTGAGGATAGAAACCCCTCACCCGTCTCGCCGCTAACGCGGCGAGCCACCCTCTCCCACAAGGGGAGAGGGTAAGAGGCGCATCCCAGCCATTTGCGATTGACGCTGGTCCCACCGTCGCTTGCGTCGTAATCAGCACCTCGCGGCAATCTGCCGCGCCGGATTGCCGCCTTGAACAAGCCTGTCGTCGTCTCAGAGGAAACGCTGACCGAGCCCGTCGTCGTCGCCGAATTGGCGCCGGCCGCCGCCAAGGGGCCGGCCTATATCGTGCTCGCCGGCATCAGCGTCTCGCACTTCCTCAACGACACCATGCAGTCGCTGATCGCCTCGGTGTACCCGATCCTGAAGGACGCCTACGCGCTCGACTTCGCGCAGATCGGCATGATCACGCTGGCATTCCAGTTCACGGCCTCGCTGCTGCAGCCGGTGGTCGGGCACTACACCGACAAGAAGGCGCAGCCCTATTCGCTCGCGGTCGGCATGGCCTCGACCTTCTTCGGCCTGCTGCTGCTTAGCGTCGCGCACCAATATCTCGTCATCCTCGTCGCCGCCGCGCTGGTCGGCCTCGGCTCGGCGGTGTTTCACCCGGAATCGGCGCGCATCGCGCGGCTCGCCTCGGGCGGACGCTACGGCTTTGCGCAATCGGTGTTCCAGCTCGGCGGCAGCTTCGGCACCTCGATGGGGCCGGTGCTCGCCGCGTTGATCGTGGTGCCGTTCGGGCAGGGCAGCATCGCCTGGTTCTCCTCGATCGCGTTTCTCGCCATCCTGATTCTCTGGCGCATCGGGCGCTGGTACGCGCCGCAGATCGCGACGAAGAAAGCGGCGCCCGTCCACAGCCAGCCCGGCGCGCCGAGCTCGCGCCGTGTCGCGGTAGCGCTCGCAGTGCTCGTCGTGCTGTTGTTCTCCAAACAGCTCTACGTCTCGAGCCTGTCGAGCTATTACATCTTCTACCTGATCGACCGTTTCGGCGTCTCGACGCAGGCAGCCCAGATCTATCTCTTCGTCTTTCTCGCGGCGAACGCCGTGGGTGCGTTTCTCGGCGGTCCGCTGGGCGACCGCTTCGGCCGCAAGATCGTGATCTGGATCTCGATCCTCGGCGCGCTGCCGTTCACGCTGGCGCTGCCCTATGCCGGGCTCGTTGCGAGCGCGGTGCTCAGCGTCGCCATCGGCCTGATCATCTCCTCGACGACGTCGTCGATCATCGTGTTTGCGCAGGAGCTGGTGCCGCACCGCTTCGGCTTGATCTCCGGCGTGTTCTTCGGCGTCGCCTTCGGCATCGGGGGCCTGGGCGCGGCCGTGCTCGGCAAGCTCGCCGACCACACCTCGATCGAGTTCGTCTACCAGGTCTGCGCCTATCTGCCGGCGATCGGGCTGCTCGCGGTGTTCCTGCCCAAGCTGCCGCGAAACGCGCGTTAACGCATCCTCTCTTGCCGCGTTGCGGCTTCACACATCGTTAGGGAATGCGGCGGCCGGTGTCGCATTTGGCGCGGCATTTTTGCAACGCTCGCACGGCGCGCGCGTGTAGGGTGAGAAAAAATCAACCTTAAAAATTAGGGTTAAGTGGCGCTTAAACATTTGCTGGCATCGTCCCCCCGTGAGTTTCCAGAACGTGAGGCGCTCGTATTCAGCCTCACCGGCCATAAGGACGAAGCCAATGCGTAGCGTTAAGTCTCTCCTTGCCGCGGGTGCGGCAACCCTGATCTCGTCTATGGCGTTCGCCGCCGATATGCCGATCGCCGCCCCCCCTCCGATGTACGCGCCGCCGGCTCCGCCCGCCGACTTCGGCGGCTGGTATCTGCGCGGCGACATCGGCATGACCAACCAGAGCGCGAAGCGCATCGAGAGCGCCCTGCCGGCCGGGTACTCGAAGACGACGGAAGGCCTCGGCTTCGACTCCTCGCCGCTGTTCGGCCTCGGCGTCGGCTATCGCTTCAACAACTGGTTCCGCGCCGACGTCATCGGCCAGTACCGGGGCAAGGCCAATTTGCACGGTAGCGACAATGTCGTGGGACCCGGCTTCGTCGGCGTCAACAACTACAGCGGCAGCAAGTCCGAGTGGCTCGTGATGGCCAACGCCTATGTCGACCTCGGCACCTGGTGGTGCGTCACTCCGTTCATCGGCGCGGGCGTCGGCGGCTCCTACAACAAGCTCAGCGGCTTCCGCGACGACGGCGTGTCCTACAGCCCGCTGCTCAACAACAGCGTCGCCTACTTTGCCGACAACGGAAAGTGGAACCTCGCCTGGGCCGCTCACGCCGGTCTTGCCTACAAGGTCAATCCCGGCTTCACCGTCGAACTGGCCTACAGCTACATGAACCTCGGCGATGCCGCGCCCGGCAACTACCGTTTGTTCGACAACAGCGCTTCCGGCCCGACCTCGATCAAGGTCAGGGACATCACCTCGCACGACGTCAAGCTCGGCGTGCGCTGGGATCTCAACAGCCCGCCGGCCTACGTGCCGCCGCCGCTGGTCACCAAGGGCTGATCGCAACCTGATCGGTTAGGACTCCTTAACGGCGCGGGATCATCCCGCGCCGTTTTGCTTTGCGTATTTTTCATGGCGAGGTGCGGCGAAGGCGCCCGGCGCAACCATTGGTTAAGGTTAACAGGCGATGATCATCGCAACAGTTCGAGTCCGATGGAGCGTGGTGATGCGTAGGCTGGTGTTGGCAGCGGCGATGTTGGGGACGGTGTCTGCCGCGCAAGCGGCCGACATGCCGGACCTGCCCGTGCTGCGCGGCGGCTTCGCGGACGGTCTGTCGAAGACCTCCGTCAATTGGAATGGCTTCTATGTCGGCGGTCATGGCGGTTATACCGCAGATGCCACGGATTTCAGTCAGAGCGTGGTCGGACTGACCAACTACATCTTCCGCGACAGCGTACTCCAGGGGCCGACCTCGACGTGGTCGCTGCTGAACAAGACCAACACTCAAAGCACCAATTTCGGTGGCTTCGTCGGCCGCAACTGGCAATGGTATGATGCCGTTCTCAGTCTCGAGGGCACTTACAGCTACTTCAACGATATGGCGACATTGACGTCAGGAACCAACTCGCTCGTCATCGTCAACCCGCCTGGTGAGGTGCGGGCGCCCGGCGTCACCAACAACTATGCCGTCACGCTGACGGGTGCCGCGGCGGCACAGGTCAAAGACATGGTGACGCTCCGCGGCCGCGTGGGTTGGGACGGCGGCAGCTTCATGCCTTATGCCTTCATGGGCGCTGCCGTCGGGCGAATGGACGTGTCGCGCACCGTGACCAGCAGCGTCTCGATGCGACAGGACACGACGACGACGGATTTCTTCGGCAACACCACGACGATACTTGGAACGTGGGGCCCGGTTCCTGCGCAGTCGGGCACGCAAGGTCAGCACAGGACCAACACGTACGCAGTGGGTTGGACCGCCGGCCTCGGGCTCGAATACTGCGTTTGGGACGGCTTGTTCGCCCGCATCGAATACGAATATGTGAGATTCTCGCCCGTCATGAACACGCAGGTGACGTTGAACAACGCGCGCCTCGGCGTCGGCTACAAGTTCTGAGCCGTCCGCTTCCTGTTGACAGCTGCGCTTCGTCCTGATGCTCTCTCGTTCCGAAAGCGGGGCGGCAGCGATGAAGATCTACGGCGACAGCAATTCCGGCAATTGTCTCAAGGTGAAGTGGGTCTGCGACAAGCTCGCTGTGCCCTACCAGTGGATCGAGATCGACACCCGCAAGGGCGAGACGCGCACGCCGCAATTCCTGAAGATGAACGGCGCCGGCCAGGTGCCGACCGTCGCATTCGACGACGGCCGTACGCTGGCGCAGTCCAACGCCATCGTCCGCTATGTCGCCCGCGACAGCGCGCTGGTTCCGCGCGACGCCTTCACGGCGGCCAAGATGGACGAATGGCTGTTCTGGGAGCAGTACAGCCACGAGCCCTATATCGCCGTGTGCCGCTTCCTCATGGTCTATCTCGGCAAGGATGCCTCCGAGCTCGATCCTGAAAAGGTCAAGCGCGGCCATGCGGCGCTCGACCGCATGGAGCAGCATCTCGCCGCCAGCCGCTTGTTCGCCGGCGAGGAGGTGTCGCTCGCCGACGTGTCGCTGCTCGCCTATACGCGCCTCGCGCATGAAGGCGGCTTCGACCTCGGCCGTTATGCCTCCGTCCGCCGCTGGATCGGCGACGTCGAAGCGTTTCTCGGCCTTCCGCCGGCGCGCTGAGGTGCGGAGTCGCCTGACATGAATGCCGAAGCCGTCTCTATCCGTCCCGCGCGCCGCGAGGACGTCGCCGCAATCGTGGCGATGCTCGCCGACGATCATCTCGGCCGCGCGCGCGAGCGCGTGGAGGATCCGTTGCCGGCCGCCTATTACGACGCATTCGCGCGGATCGCGCGCGATCCGAATCTGACGCTGGTGGTTGCCGAGAGTGAGGGCAGGGTGGTCGGCTGCCTGCAACTCGCGATTCTGCCGGGCCTGAGCTCGCAGGGCGGATCCCGCGGACTGCTCGAGGACGTTCGCGTTGCCACCGAGTGTCGCAGCCGCGGCATCGGCGAGCAATTGGTGCAATGGGCCGTGACGGAAGCAAAGGCGCGCGGCTGCAATCTGGTCGAGTTGCTCACGCATCAGACGCGCGTCGATGCGCAGCGCTTCTACAAGCGGCTCGGCTTCACGGCGAGTCACGTCGGCATGACTGTCCGCTTTTGAGGCAGCGCGACGCGAGCGCTGCGCAGCCGGCGAAAAGCGGGCTTTTCATTCGGTCGTGTTAAGAGCCGGTAAACTACCGCTCCGTCGTTCACATTGATGAAGGAACGAAGGGTGCTACGGGGGCATCTGACACCGGGCTCGCTCGGTTCGGGACATTTCAATGACAAGCTATTCGATGATCAAGGTCGGCAACGACTACGTCGTGCAGGCCAATGACAAATGCATTTTGAAGGTCGGAAGCCGCCGCAAGGCGGCGCAATTGATCAGCGATGCCACGGACTTGCTGAACGCGCTCACTGTTGTCGAATCCCCTGATATTGCACCGGAAGCGCCATCACTGGCGCGTGAGGCCCCGGAACTTCCTTGACGGACCTTCCCGATTCCCGTATCAGCCGCGGCGGGACACCTCCCCCCAACGGGAGGCTTACTATCTGGAAGGGTAGATCATGACTGTAGCGAAGCCCGCTTCGCGGCCGACCGTGCCGCATTTCTCCTCCGGCCCCTGCGCCAAGCGCCCCGGCTGGAACGCCCAAAATCTCAAGGACGCAGCTCTCGGCCGCTCGCATCGCGCGAAGATCGGCAAGGCCAAGCTCAAGCTCGCGATCGACCTGACGCGCGAAGTGCTCGAGGTCCCCGCCGATTACCGCATTGGCATCGTGCCGGCCTCCGATACCGGCGCGGTCGAGATGGCGCTGTGGTCGCTGCTTGGCGCACGGCCGGTCACCACGCTCGCCTGGGAATCCTTCGGCGAGGGCTGGGTCAGCGACATCGTCAAGGAATTGAAGCTCAAGGACGTCACCAAGCTCAATGCGGCCTACGGTGAGATCCCCGATCTGTCGAAGGTCGATCCCAAGAGCGACGTCGTCTTCACCTGGAACGGCACCACGTCGGGCGTGCGCGTTCCGAACGCGGACTGGATCAGCGCGAGCCGCGAAGGCCTGACCATCTGCGATGCGACCTCCGCCGCATTTGCGCAGCCGCTCGACTGGGCCAAGCTCGACGTCGTCACCTTCTCCTGGCAGAAGGCGCTCGGCGGCGAGGCCGCGCATGGCATGCTGATCCTGTCGCCCCGCGCGGTGGAGCGGCTCGAGACCTACAAGCCGGCCTGGCCGCTGCCGAAGATCTTCCGCATGACCAAGGGCGGCAAGCTCAACGAAGGCATCTTCGTCGGCGAGACCATCAACACGCCGTCGATGCTCTGCGTCGAGGATTATCTCGATGCGCTGAACTGGGCCAAGTCGATCGGCGGTCTCAAGGCGCTGATCGCGCGCGCCGATGCCAACACCAAGGTGCTGGCGGACTGGAAGGCGAAGACGCCCTGGATCGACTTCCTCGCCAAGGACGCTTCGATCCGCTCCAACACCTCGGTGTGCCTGAAGTTCACCGATCCCGCGATCACCTCGCTCTCCGAGGACGCGCAGGCGGAGTTCAGCAAGAAGCTGGTGGCCCTCGTCGAGAAGGAAGGCGCGGGCTACGACTTCGCCTATTACCGCGACGCGCCGGCCGGCCTGCGCATCTGGTGCGGCGCCACGGTGGAAGCAAAGGACGTCGAGCTGCTGACGCAGTGGATCGACTGGGCCTTCGCCGAGACCAAGGCCGCTCTGCCCAAGGCAGCGTGATGCTCTGACCCTCCCCTGGAGGGGGAGGGTCGACGCACCGCCAGGTGCGGCGGGGTGGGGTGATCTCTCCACACGACGTACCGGCGACTTTCTTTGTTGCAGCTTCACCCCACCCCGGCGCTTCGCGCCGACCCTCCCCCTCCAGGGGAGGGTGTGAAGGACAAATCCCATGACCAAACCCAAAGTTCTCATTTCCGACGCGCTCTCGCCCGCTGCCGTGCAGATCTTCAGGGATCGCGGCGTCGAGGTCGACTTCCAGCCCAATCTCGGCAAGGACAAGGACAAGCTGGCCGAGATCATCGGCAATTACGACGGCCTTGCGATCCGCTCCGCGACAAAGGCGACCGCCAAGATCCTCGAGAAGGCGGCCAGGCTGAAGGTGATCGGCCGCGCCGGCATCGGCGTCGACAATGTCGAGATCCCGGCCGCGACGGCCAAGGGCATCATCGTGATGAACACGCCGTTCGGCAATTCGATCACGACCGCCGAGCACGCCATCACCCTGATGCTCGCGCTCGCCCGCGAGATCCCGCAGGCCGATGCCTCGACGCAGGCCGGCAAGTGGGAGAAGAACCGCTTCATGGGCGTGGAGATCACCGGCAAGGTGCTGGGCGTCGTCGGCTGCGGCAATATCGGCTCGATCGTCGCCGACCGCGCGCTCGGCCTGCGCATGAAGGTGATCGCGTTCGACCCGTTCCTGTCGCCGGAGCGCGCCAAGGACATCGGCGTCGAGAAGGTCGATCTCGACGATCTGCTCAGGCGCGCCGACTTCATCACGCTGCACACGCCGCTGACCGAGAAGACCAAGAACATCATCGACGCGGCCGCGATCGCCAAGATGAAGAAGGGCGTGCGCCTGATCAATTGCGCCCGCGGCGGTCTCGTCGACGAGCAGGCGGTGGTCGATGCGCTCAACGCCAAGCACATTGCCGGCGCCGCCTTCGACGTCTTCGTCGAGGAGCCCGCGACCAAGAGCGTGCTGTTCGGCCATCCCAACGTGATCTGCACGCCGCATCTCGGCGCCTCCACCACCGAGGCTCAGGAGAACGTCGCGCTGCAGGTTGCCGAGCAGATGTCGGATTACCTGCTCACCGGCGCGATCTCGAACGCGGTCAACTTCCCCTCGATCACGGCGGAAGAAGCGCCGAAGCTGAAACCGTTCATCGCGCTCGCCGAGAAGCTCGGCTCGTTCGCCGGCCAGCTCACCGAGAGCGGCATCCTCAAGGTCGAGATCACCTATGAGGGCCACGTCGCCGAGATGAAGATCAAGGCGATCACCTCCGCGGTGCTGTCGGGCCTGCTGCGGCCCATGCTGGGCGAGGTCAACGTCGTGTCCGCGCCGGTCGTCGCCAAGGAGCGCGGCATGGTGGTGGACGAGATCGTCCGCGCCGCGCAGAGCGATTATGAGAGCCTGATCACCGTCACGGTCACCACCGAGCGGCAGGAGCGGTCGGTCTCGGGCACCGTCTATGCAGACGGCAAGCCGCGCCTCGTCGACATCAAGGGCATCCGCGTCGACGCCGAGTTCGGCAAGTCGATGATCTACGTCACCAACGAGGACAAGCCGGGCTTCATCGGCAAGTTCGCGGGGCTTCTGGGCGACGCCAAGATCAACATCGCGACCTTCCATCTCGGCCGGGTCGCTCCGGGCAGCGATGCCATTGCGCTGGTCGAGGTCGACGGTGTGGTGCCGGCCGATGTGCTCGCCAAGGTGCAGGCCCTGCCGCAGGTCAAGCAGGCCAAGGCGCTGACGTTCTGAGCGGCTCCCACCGGCGTCATGGCCGGGCATAGCTGTCCGAAGGACGGCGTCGCTTCCGCTCGCCTATGACCCGGCCATCCACGTCTTGCCGCTCGGCGCGAAGAACGTGGATGCCCGGGCCTTCGCCGCGCCGAAGCGGCTTCGGCCGCGCAGGCGGGACAAGCCCGGGCATGACGTGTGGATAGAGCGGGCGCGCACGCCCCGGAATGACGATCATCATATCATATATTCCGACACGCGGAACAACGCCGTCTCCATCGCCGGAGGCGGCGTTTTCATTTTCCCCACCCCCAATCTTTGTGTACCAATGGCGTCAGGACGCTCCGTTCCAAATCGTTCGACAAGGGAGAAAACAATGCGTGAAGCCGTCATCGTTTCCTATGCGCGCACGGGCCTGGCGAAATCCGGCCGCGGCGGGTTCAACATCACGCCGCCGATGTCGCTCGCGGCCCACGCCATTCATCACGCGGTGGACCGCGCCGGCGTCGAGAAGGACTATGTCGAGGACTGCTATCTCGGCAATTGCGCCCATGGCGCGCCGAACATCGGCCGCCAGGCCGCGCTGCTCGCGGGGCTGCCGAAGACCACCGCCGGCGTGTCGGTGAACCGCTTCTGCTCGTCGGGCCTGCAGACCATCGCGATGGCCGCGAACTCGATCCGCTCCGACGGCGCCGATTGCATCGTCGCCGGCGGCGTCGAGAGCATCTCGATTCCCGGCGGCGGCACGCCGAAGGAATCGGTCGATCCGGAACTGCTCAAGGTCGCCCCCGACATCTTCATGGCGATGATCGACACCGCCGACATCGTCGCCGAGCGCTACAAGCTCAGCCGTGAATATCAGGACGAGTTCTCGCTGGAATCGCAGCGCCGCATGGCCGCGGCCCAGCAGGCGAACAAGTTCAAGGACGAGATCGTCCCGATGAAGACCAAGATGAAGGTCGTCGACAAGCAGACCAAGGCCGAGTCGATCGTGGACTACACCGTCGATCGCGACGAATGCAATCGCCCCGAAACGACGATGGAAGGATTGGCAAAGCTCGAGCCGGTGAAGGGCCCGGGCAAGTTCGTCACCGCCGGCAATGCCAGCCAGCTCTCCGACGGCGCCGCCGCGGTGGTGCTGATGGAAGCCAAGGACGCCGAGAAGCGCGGCCTCAAGCCGCTCGGCCGCTTCGTCGCCTGGGCCACCGCCGGCTGCGAGCCGGACGAGATGGGCATCGGCCCGGTGTTCGCGATCCCGAAGCTGCTCAAGCGCACCGGCCTCAAGATCGACGACATCGATCTGTGGGAGCTCAACGAGGCCTTCGCCAGCCAGTGCCTGTATTGCCGCGACCAGCTCGGCATCGATCCCGCCAAGTACAACGTCAACGGCGGCTCGATCGCGATCGGCCATCCCTTCGGCATGACCGGCGCCCGTCTCACCGGCCACCTCTTGCAGGAAGGCGCCCGCCGCAAGGCCAAGTGGGGCGTCGTGACGATGTGCATCGGCGGCGGCCAGGGCGGCGCCGGCCTGTTCGAGATCTATCACTAAAGGCCCAAGTCTCGCGCAGACAAGGAAGCACGGCGCTGGTGAAGCGCCGTGCTTCTTTTTTGGAACTGTGCCTGTGCACGTCACCGTGCACAACGGCGAGCATTGTAGTGAAATACACGTATTAATACGTGCCCGCAAATTAACGGAAGCTTTCACCGAATATCGCTTCATTAACGGCATCGCTCACCACCAGCTTGGTTCACGATGCGGCTCCTCTCCCTGCGACTCACTCACAAGATCACCGCGATCGGCGTCATTGGCGTCATCGGCGTCGTCCTGATCGGCGGCATTCACCTCTACGGCGAGCGGAGGATGGGCGTCTATCGCGACGCGGCCGAGGATGCGCGCACCGTGTTCGAGCTGAACAACAGGATCGCGGTCGAGCTGCTCGAGGCGCGCCGCGCCGAGAAGGATTTTCTGCTGCGCAGCGATCCGGCCAGGGCGCAGCGACAGGTCGAGATCGGCCGGCAGGTGGCGCTCGACATCGAGACGCTCCGCGGCAAGATCGCAGCGCTCGGCCAGCCCGAGCTGGCGCAGAAGATCGACGCGATGAATGCGTCGCTGAAGACCTATCAGGCCCGCTTCGCCGCGGTGGTCGAGGAACGGCAGCGGCTCGGCCTCGACGAGAAATCCGGGCTCGAAGGCCGCCTGCGCGCTTCCGTCCACGGCATCGAAAGCCAGGTCGACCAGTTCCAGAATTCCGAGCTCAAGGTGATCATGCTGATGATGCGCCGGCATGAGAAGGATTTCATGCTGCGTCGGAACGCCAGATATGGCGAGGAGATGAAGAAGCGCGCGTCCGAATTTGCCGCAGGCCTCGACGCGGCAGCCATTGCCGACGGCGCCAAGGCCGAGCTGCGCCAGAAGCTCGCCGACTATCAGCGCGACTTCTCCGCCTGGATGGAGACCGCGCTGAAGCTGGCGGCCGAATCGAAGGCGATGTCCGAGGCCTTCGCGTCGGTCGAGCCGGTGATCGAGCAGGTCTCGACATCGGTCGACCGCATCCGTGCCGATGCCGACCGTCTCAACGAGGCCGAGCGCACCAGCATCCAGTTCTGGATTGCGGTGGCGATCGCGCTGATTGCGACGAGCGTGCTCGGCCTCGGCATCTTCATCGGACGTTCGGTCTCGAGGCCTTTGACCGCGATGCGCGCGGCGATGATCGAGCTTGCCAACGGCAATTTCGCCATCGTTCTTCCCGGCCTCGGCCGGCCCGACGAGATCGGCGAGATCGCGCAAGCCGTCGAGACTTTCAAGATCAACGCCGAGCGGAAGGCGCAGGAGGAGGCCGAAGAGAAGATCAGGCAGGACAAGCTCGCCGCCGAGCGCCGCCGCGCTGACATGATCAGGATGGCGGATGATTTCGAAGGCGCGATCGGCGAGATCGTCGAGACCGTGTCGTCGGCGGCCAATGAGCTCGAGGCGTCGGCGACGTCGCTGACCACGACCGCCAGCCGCTCGACCGAGCTTGCCACGCTGGTCGAGGCGGCGTCCGAGGAAGCGGCGACCAACGTGCAGTCGGTGGCGTCCGCCGCCGAGGAGCTGACCGCCTCCGTCAACGAGATCAGCCGCCAGGTGCAGGCCTCCGCGCGCATGGCGGGCGAGGCCGTCACCCAGGCCGGGCAGACCAACGATCGCGTCAGCGAATTGTCCAAGGCGGCCGCGCGTATCGGCGACGTGGTCGAGCTCATCAACGCCATCGCCGGCCAGACCAATCTCTTGGCGCTGAACGCCACCATCGAGGCCGCGCGCGCGGGCGAAGCCGGACGCGGCTTTGCCGTGGTGGCCTCGGAAGTGAAGGCCCTGGCCGAGCAGACCGCGAAGGCGACCGGTGACATCGGTCAGCAGATCTCGAGCATCCAGGTCGCGACGCAAGATTCCGTCGGTGCGATCAAGACCATCGGCGGCACCATCGAGCGCCTGTCCGAAATCTCCTCCACCATCGCGGCCGCGGTGGAAGAGCAGGGCGCCGCGACCAGCGAGATCTCGCGCAACGTCCAGAGCGCCGCCGCCGGCACCACGCAGGTCAGCGCCAACATCTCCAGCGTGCGCCAGGGCGCGACCGAGACGGGATCTGCCTCCTCGCAGGTGCTGTCCGCGGCGCAATCGCTGTCGAACGACAGCAGCCGGCTGAAGATCGAGGTGAGCAGGTTCCTGGAGACGGTGCGGGCGGCGTGAGCCCCCGCCGTTATGCCGGGGCGTCGCGAAGCGACGAGCCCGGAATCCATTGCACCACCATTGATGCGGATCGATGGATTCCGGGCTCGCGCCAAGAGGCGCGCCCCGGAATGACGGCTTGAGCGTGCCGCGCCCTACGCCCCCGCCAGCGCTGGCGCGAGCACCACCTCGATCAGCGTGCCGTGGCCGGCGCTCTTGATGTTGAACCGGGCGCGGTTGGCTTCGACCAGCGCTTTCGTCAGCGACAGGCTCAGCGCCGAGCTGTCGGCGGCATCGCCCGGCGGCGGGGTGCGGAACGGCTCCATCGCGGCGGCGACTTCGCGCTCGGAAAGGCCGTGGCCGGTGTCGCGGATGCGCAGCGCGATCTCGCCGCGGTCGGTCAGCGCGGTCGAGACGATGACCTGGCCGCCGGCGCTGGCGAGCCGGATCGAGTTCGAGATCAGGTTCATGGTGATCTGCCGCATCGCGCGCGCATCGACGCTCACCTGCGGCAGCGCATGGGCGAGCGAGGTGCGGATGATGATGCGCTCGCGGTTGGCCTGCGGCTGCATCACCGTCACGCAGGCTTCGACCAGGTCGTTGAGGTTCAAGTTCGCGAAATTCAGGTCGAGCTTGCCGGTCTCGATCCGCGACAGCTCCAGGAGGTCGTCGATGATGGCGATGACGCGCTCGCCGGAAGCGCGGATGTCCTTCATGTATTCGCCGTAGCGCTCGTTGCCGAGCGCGCCGAAGCGCTCGGAGATCATCACCTCGGCAAAGCCGATGATGGCGTTGAGCGGCGTGCGGATCTCGTGGCTGATCCGCGCCAGCATGTCGGCCTTGGCGTTGGCCGCGCCGTCGACGAGGCGGCGGGCCTTCGTCAATTCGCTCTCGCCCTTCTTGGCGTGCGAGAGATCGCGGAACACGGCGAAGAAGTTCGGCCCGTCGGGGCGGGTGCGGCCCATGATCATCGCAAGCGGAATGACGCCGCCCTTCTTCTCGCGGCCCAGCACCTCGCGGCCGTGATCGAGCAGGCTGGAGATGTCCTGGCTCTTCAGGCTTTCCAGATAATCGGCGACGATCTGCTGGCTCTCGGGGGCGAACAGCGTCAGCAAATTCTGCTGCAGCAGCGCCTCGCCGTCATAGCCGAACAGCGCCTCCGCGCTGCGGTTACAGGCGTGGATGTTGCCTTCGGCGTCGAACATCACGATGCCCTCGGCCGTGGTGTCGAGGATGGCGGCGAGATCCTCGGCATCGGCATCGCCGGCCGCGGGCTCCGCGTCCGCGGCGTCAGGCTCTGCGGCCACCACGGTCTCTGCGACGGCAGCCGCCGCGATCGGCGCCGCCTGCGGCAGCGCGCAGATCAGTGCATGCGCGCTGTCGCCGTCCCAGTCGATCGTGTGCAGATGCGCTTCCGTCGCGGCCGGCGGCGCTTCGCCATTTGGCGCCGTCGCGCTGATCGTGACGGGCGTGCCGCCTTGCGTGGTGCTGCTGGCCGCCGACACACCCGGCTCGACATAGAGCGCATCCAGCCCGCCGGCATGCTCCAGCGCGTTCAGGCCGTCATAGCCCATGCGCGCGAGGAAGGCGGGATTGGCGTAGAGCAGGCGGTCGAGCCGGTAGATCAGGATGCCCGTCGGCAACAGGTCGAGCAGCGTGCGGTCGCGCGCGCTCATCCCGCGCGGCGGCGGTGCGGGCTCGGTCAGCCATTCGGCGGCGGCCTGCGGCGGCTCCGGCTCCGGTGCTTCGGCGCTGGTCTCCGCCACTGGTCCGGCCGCGTCGGTCGTGATGGTCTCGCGCTCGCGTTCGAGCCGCTCGGACAATTGCCGCGCGAGCTCGTTGAAGGCGCTGTTCTCGACCGGCGTCAGCGTCGGAGGCCGCGTATCGCCGGCGACGCGGAATGGCACGACATTGGGAGGCGTTTCCACGGGCGTGTCCAGTTCGGTTGGGTGTGAAGTCTCGCTTGTGGGCTCTGGCAGGTCGGGTTCGGCTTGCGGCTCAGGCTCGGATGGCGCGATCGGCGGTGCCTCTGCTTCGCCCTCCGCCTCAGCTTCCGCCGCCGCTTCAGGCTCGGGCTCCGCATCGGACGCGACGGCCTCAGTGGAGCGATCCTGTGCCGGCGGCTCGACCAGCAGCTCGAAGCGCCTGAGCGCCTCGAGCCGGTTGAGCGCGTCGAGATCGCGGCAGACGCCGAAGCCGCGGAAGCCGGCGAATTCACGGTTGCGGTCGTAGACCGGCAGGCCCGCGAGCTCGACCGGAATGTGCTCGCCGCCGTCGGCCGGCCAGTTCACTGTGATGCCGGCCCAGGTATCCTTGCTTTCGAGCGCCTTCGCCACGCGCCCCTCGGGATCGAGCGAGAATTCCTCGGCGATCTCGCGCCAGGGCCGGCCGAAGCCGGCGGCCGTGTGCGTGCCCATCAGGCGGATGAAGTCATCGGAGCCGAGCACAAAGCGGCCCTCTTCATCCATCTGCCAGAGGAAGCGCAGCGGATGCTGACGCGGTGCGGGCGGCTCTTGGTGGCTAGAAGAGTCCTGGCCCGAAGTCGGCTCGACCATGCCCGCATTGATCGGCGCGGGCTGCGGCGACACAATGGCTTGCGGCTGGTTTTCAACCGGAGTTTTGGCCGCCTCGAGGATGATCGGCGCGGGCGTCGGCGCAATCGTCTCGGCGGGCGGTTCGGCCGGTTCAGTGAAAGCGTCGAACAGCGCAATCGCAGACGGTGCCTCGTCTGGCGCAGGCTGTGCGTCCTCCGGCGCCGCGGCCGGAGGCTGCGCGGGCGTGACGTCGGGCGCGGCCTCGTGCGCCGCCGTGGAGGCGGCCGGCTCGATCAGCGCGACCAGGCCGATATCGGCGCCGCTGCCGACCCGCTGCAGCACCATCTGGCCGATGCCGATCGGCGCCGCGGCGCGGCCGGTTGCCAGCGCATCGCTGCGGGCGCGATCGAGGCCGGCCTCGAGCAGATCGCGGAAGCCGAGCAGGGGGCGCGCGGCCTCGCTCGCGCCGACGAACAGCCCGTCCGGCGCGAATGCCGCCATCGGCACCTTGGCGCCGGCGACCAGCCGATGCAGCCGCTCGACCAGCGGCATGGTGCGCAGCGTCGGGTCAAGCGCGATGACCAGCACGGCATGGCCGCCATCGGCAAAGTCGAGCCGCGCGCAAGCACAGGTCATCAGCGCCCCTAACCGGGCGCCGAAGCCGCGCAGCCGCTGCAGCCGCATTGCGCCGTTCGCAGGCAGCTGGGGGGCGAGCCTGACGATTTGGCGGCGATGGCTGTCGGCGGGGCCGAACACCTTGTCCGCAAGGCCGGCGCTGTTGGCCGCGCCGAACAGCTTTGCGCCGACCGGATTGGCCCACAGCACGCGCGCGCCGTCGGTCGACCACAGCCAGACCGGCAGGGCAGAGGTCGCATGCACGGCCAGCCGCGGATCGCCCACCCCTCGCAACTGGAAATCCGAACGCGTCATCAGGCCGGCTGCATCTCACGCTTCACGAGTGGCGGCTGCCGGGAATGACAGCCTTAAGAAAGGGTTAGTATCGCCCGGAAGGCGCGACCAGGTCCACGGCCCAACGTCCGCAAGCGTCCCCCAAGCGGCGATAACCTTAATCCCGCCAACCCCGCAAGCCGAGCCGACGTTGCATCCAAGGGATTCAAGGGGTGGGGCGCTTGCGAAGAGACGCACCCGCGCGGCATCTCAGGTGCCCATCCTCCCCTGGAGGGTCCGGGACGAGGGTAGCTCGCCCGTGGATCGGTTCGCACGCAGCGAAGCGGAGAGCGAACCGAGGTGGGGTGACAGTCTCTCCCCACAGGCGGTCCCCGAGTGGAGAGCTCACCCCACCCCGGCTCGCATCGCTGACGCGTTGCGAGCCGACCCTCCCCCTGCAGGGGAGGGTTAAGAGCGCGTGTGTTGCCGGGCGCATCCCACTACCTCAACCCCCGGTTCCCCCATACCGGAACCTCATCCTCCCCGAGATTAAATTTCGCATCGCACCCCTCTGCCGCGTTGCGATGCACAATGTTGACATGATAGGCAGCCATAATTCTGGCGCTGGGCGAGCCATCACCTTTGTTTCGCGTTTCCAGTCTTCGTACCCGCTCAATGCGCAGGGCCCATGGTCGGGGCCGGCGGGCGCGCCAGAAAGGCTCACTCCATTTTTTCAATTAGCGTGAGGGACCAACATGACAGGTGCGACTGATCCGTTTTCTGCCTCGATCATCCCGTTCGAGGTTCCCGAGCAGGTGCGTGCGTTCGCCGAGAAGGGCGCGGCGCAGGCCCGCGAGAACTACGCCAAGTTCAAGGACGCCGCCGAGACCCATAACGGCACCGTCGAGGCCGTGTTCACCTCGGCCTCCAAGGGCGCGAGCGAGTACACCGCCAAGCTGGTCGAGTTCATGAAGGCCAATTCGAGCGCCCAGCTCGACTTCGCCCAGCAGCTGTTCGGCGCCAAGTCGCCGACCGAAGCGATGGAGCTGTGGACCGGCCACGCCCGCAAGCAGCTCGAGACCTACCAGGCCCAGGCCAAGGAGCTGGTCGAGCTCACCCAGCGCGTCGCCAATGAGACCGCCGAGCCGATCAAGGCCAGCGCCTCCAAGTACTATCCGTCCGCCGCCTGAGCGGTCGGATCGATGTAAGCCAGCGAAACCCGGGCCCGAAAGGCCCGGGTTTTTTCTTCGCCTCTCCCGCTTCCCCATGCGGAAATCCAAGAATGGTCGTCATGCCCGGGCTTGTCCCGCCTGCGCGGCCGAAGCCGCTTCGGCGCGGCGAAGGCCCGGGCATCCACGTTCTTGGTGCCGCGGGCATAAGCCGTGGATAGCCGGGACAAGCCCGGCCATGACGATGTGGAGGCGAAGCGCCATAACCGCGTCATATGCGGCCGCGCTAGCGGCACAGGGGAGCGCAACACTCCGAGCCCGCCACCCCGCCCGATTTCCCCGCACCGACGATGATTTCACCCGGTTTTTCACCCCATTGCGGCCTTGCCAAACCGGGCCGTTGCACCTAGTTTCCGCCCCGTCCAGCCCCCTCAGGCATCAAGCCTTTTCAGGCAGCCCAAGGCGCGGCTCGCAAGGATGCAGTTGTAGCTCAGTTGGTTAGAGCGCCTGTCTGTGGAACAGGAGGTCGGTGGTTCGAGCCCACCCAACTGTACCAGCGATCGATCGTTTAGCGCACAATGTTTGTTCGATTTAGTAGCGCGACGAGCCGGATGCGCTACAGTTCCATCGTAAAGACTCTTGAACCTTGAACTACGACTTTGAACATTCTTCCGTCCGCCTCGATCTGGAGGATATGTATTGTGGCTCCCTGAACTTGATCCAGTGGCGGGTCAATAGTTGACACGGGACTTCGATCAGCTTGCCATACTTCAGGGGAGTCGTTGACCCAATTTAGGAGCGAGTCGGTGTGATATCCGACAAGACGTACCGTGTCCGGCAATCTGCCGAGGGCCAATCGAAGTCCATCCATCGCAAGTATAGCAGCGCCCTCACGATCGAATATCGCTCCGCGGTCAATAAACGGTCCCAGTCTCTTAAAGAGCTTCTGCCAAGCCTCTATGTTCTCTTCGATCTTCTTGCCGCTGAACAAGACTGCAATGGCTGCAACAACGGGCCATGCATCGGTCAGCACGGTCCAGAAGGCCTGTTCACTAGCGCCTGTGCCGATATCGGTTTCTTCAAAAGGAAGTTGAAACTCAGCGACCAGCGTATCGCGGAACCTTGCAGATGAGTCTTCACACTCGGCGTTAGTTGGGTCAGGGATATAGACTTTCAAAGCGGGCGCTGGGTGCATAAGATTTTCTCATACTCTGCAAATGAATAAGGGCGGCAATTATGGACACGCCTTGCCGTGAATGCGTCCCCGTTGTTACGCCTGCCACCATAGCTCCTCTATCGCAACGACAAACCGAAGGTTGTGAGCTCCAATTGATTGGCAAGCTTCAAGTCTTGTAGTCCGGAGAGAACGCGCGTGACGCCGGTGAAGCGGTCCCCTTTGAATACTCGGTTACGCTGACAGTGCACGGGATTTCCACATATGTTACGGGGACAGTGCACAAATTGGCTATCGTGTAGGTCGCGGTATTCGCGACGCTAGCCACCGAGAATTAACTGCGTCACTCCGCCACTTGCGAGCTGTCCATTCTCTATTCATCGGACTTTAGTTCACCGGCCGATTGTGCAGAGGAATGCACGATGATCGCATTTGTGGTTGTTGCGCGCATAGAGACTGTGATTGTGGTCCCGATTGACGCGACGTGGCAGTCCAGCTTAAACGGAGGCTCTAGCGAGCGCTCAAAGCGCTCAATCTCCCTTTCTAAAAGGTCATAAATCGTTGCGCGCTCAGGCGGTCCCAGCTTTAGCGCGCCCCTGTCGGTTCGATCGGAGCCGAGATGCTGTATCTGCTGGTTGACTTTCTTGACTAGACCTGCGGGCACGAAATTCCCGGCCACTTTATAATCTTGCTTGGTGAAGTATCGAGGATCGAAGCCGCAATCGGTGTCATTCCTGAAGAACGCGACGAGATTTCGGGCGTGCAAGAAAAACGACTCGATAAAGGCATTCGCTTCGAGTTGGTCATGGTTGGATAGAAGCTTGCCGTAGAGTCCCCTGAGCATACTAATTTCGTAAGGTAAGTGCTCGCGTATGCACTCCTCATACTGAGTATCCGTGCCCGTACCGCTCTTGCGGATACGCTTTGCCTTCAACAATGCTTCCTTTCTAGTCATCTCCGCTTCTCGAGAAGTCAGAATTACGATGATAGTGCACTAATCTCCACAGGGCGCGCTATCTGGAAGTCCGACGCAATTTTGTGCGCCGTCACCGCAAATACGCGTAGTTTGTCACGCGATCACCGCTTTGACCTGCGCCGTATCCGCAAACTCGATCAGCTCGACGATCTTGCCATCCTGAAATCTGAACAGGTCCAAAAGCTCGGTGCTGAACGTCTTTCCAGTTGGATGGTAGCGGACGTCAACGCGGGAATGGACCGCGACGCGGTCACCGTCGACCAGCTCGGCAAGGATTTTGCGATTTTCGAAGCCGAAGTCCTCGATCAATTGACCGAAAGCCCCTCGCAGGGCTGGGTGACCCTGCACGCTTCCTGCCAGTTCGAGCGTGCTCTTGTCGCCCTTCAAAGTGAATGCGCCCTCGGGATGAAAGGTCGTCACCAAGCCCTCAACGTCATCGTCGCCGCGTGCGGCGTAGGCGTGCCGGATCGTTGCGAGCATGTCTTCGCGCTGTGCCATGTTACCCTCCCTACGACGTATCAAGGCACACTAGCGACCTTTGCGTGTAAACGCAAAACTATCGCGGGTGGTGCGAGGGCTCCAGCGCGCCGAAGCAGGATCGTTCGTTTTCGTTCCCCGATACTGCAAGAAAACGGCGGCGAGCACCGGCGAACCTTTTCACGACCCCAGGTGTTTGTAGCTGCGGCAGGACTGACAACGCTGAGGGATCTGAGCTATGAACGGTATCATCTATATCATCGGGCTGATCGTCGTGATTGCTGCGGTGCTCTCGTTCTTCGGCCTGCGCTAATGATGGACTGGGCGCAGCTAGGCCGTGAGGCGTCGCCGGCAAAGCCTTCGACGCCTCACCTCGCCACCACCCACACCATCACCGGCAGCGTCGTCGCCGCCAGCAGCGTGCCCAGCGCCACTGCGCCCAACGCCGGGTTCACCAGCCGCTGATACTGCACGCGAAGATGTACGCGTTCGCACCGGGCGGCATCGCCGCGAACAGCACGATGGCGCCGGCGGCGATCGGCGGCAGGCCCGGCAGCCTGGCCAGCATGAACGGATATTTCGGTGACAGTGCACCAACCCCCGATTCCGTAGGGGCGTCCCATTGACCACTGGTGACGACCAATTTTCTGCTGTCACCGTAACTTCCTCACGTCTGGGGCAACGTCCCGAGATCAGCCAACATCGACAACCTTTGGAGCCTGAGAAAATGATCTCAGCCGAATACTGCCGCCTTATGGCCCGCTACAATACTTGGCAGAACGCCTCTTTGGTAACGGCCGCCGACGGGCTGACCCACGAGGATCGCTGGCAAGACCGAGGGGCGTTCTTCCAGTCGATTGCAGCTACGTTGAACCATCTCTATTGGGCTGATGCCTTGATACTGGAGCGGCTGAAAGGGAACGCGCGTCCGGAGGAAACCATCAAGCATTCCCTCACAAGTCCCTCGGATTGGGATTCCTTCAAGGCGCTCCGCTTGCAACGGAACGAGGAAATCGAAGCGTGGTCAGCGCGATTGCGCGACGCGGACCTGAACGGGATGCTTTTCTGGTACCCTGGGGACGGTTCAACTCGAATCGAGAAGCCAAAGACGCTCGTTGCTATTCAACTCTTCAATCACCAGACCCACCATCGAGGTCAGGTCCACGCGATGTTGACGGCCGCGGGTGCAGCCCCGGAGCCGACTGACATTCATCTTCTGGCGTAACGCGAGGACGCTTCGATTCATCCCATTGCGCGTCAGGAGATCATCGCCTTGATCTGCGCCGTATCCGCAAACTCGACCAGCTCCGCGATCTTGCCATCCTGAAATGTGAACAGGTCCACGATCTCGGTGCTGACCGCTTTCCCGGTCGGGTGATAGCGCACGGTGACGCGGGAGTGGACGGCGACGCGATCGCCGTCGACCAGTTCGGCGAGGATCTCGCGGCCTTCGAAGCCGAAGCCTTCGGTGAATTGATGGAAAGCTTCGCGCAGGGTCGGGTGGCCCTGCATGCGTCCTGTCAATTCGAGCGCACTCTTGTCGCCCATCAGGGTGAATGCGCCCTCGGGATGAAAGGCCGTCACCAGACTATCGGTGTCGCCGCCGTCGCGCGCTGCGTAGCCGGCCCTGATCAATGCGAGCATGTCTTCGCGGTTTGCCATGTAGCCCCTCCCTGCAATATGTATCGGAGCAGCCTAGCGACCTTTGCGTGCAAAGGCAAAGTGATTGCAATCGTGCTGCGATTGCTCAGCGTGGCGCGATCCAGGCCCGTTAGCTGGCTGTACGGCGACACCGCCTCAGCGCGCGTTTCGATCCCTACGACCCCAGCCCAATGATCCTCCGCGCCATGCGCACATTGGCGTAGTCGATCATCTTGCCGTCCAGCGTCACCGCGCCCTGTCCCAGCGACTCGGCTTGCTCCATGGCTTCGACGATCCGCCGCGCCTGGGCCAGCTCTTCGGCCGAGGGCGTGAACGCGCGCAGCGTCGGCTCGATCTGGTCGGGGTGGATCACCTGCTTGCCGTCAAAGCCCATCGCCGCGGCCTTTTGCGCGCTGGCCTCGGTCAGCCCGGCATCGCGGAACGCGCCGCAGGGGCCGTCGATCGCGCGCAGGCCGCACGCGCGCGCGGCGACGAGCAGGCGCATCATCGGGTAGGCGAACAGGTCGAGCGGCGCGGAGGCGTAGCCGGTTTGCGCTGAGCCGACGTGGCGGTAGCCATCCGGCGAGATGCCGATGTCGGAGGTGCGGGCGCCGAGCGAGGCCGCGAGGTCGCCGACGCCGAGATGCAGCGCGGCCACGCTGTCGTGGCACGCGGCGAGGGCGTCGACATTGACGAGGCCGAGCGCGGTCTCGATCAGCAGCTCGAGCGTAACAGGCGCGGCCCGATCGGGCGCGGCCGCGTGCAGCTGACCGGCGATGGCGACGATGTCACTCACCCGCTCCGCCTTCGGCACGATCACGGCATCCAGCCGGGGCAGGGCCGCCAGGGTGCGGAGCTCCTCCGCGATGAACGGGCTGTCGACCGCATTGAGCCTGACCGCGACGTGCTTGTGGCCCCAGTCGAGCGAGGACAGCGCGCGGACGGCTTCCGTCAGCGCAACGCCCTTCTCCGCGGGCGGCACGGCGTCTTCGAGGTCCATGAACACCGCGTCCGCCGATGATGCCGCCGCCTTGGCGACGACACGGGCGCGATGTGCGGGGACGGCGAGATAAGCCCGCGTCGGGCGCTGCGAGGCCATTCTCACGCTCCCTCACCGAGGCCGAGTTCGCCGAGGATCTTCGCGTTGTGCTCGCCGACGTCAGGCACCGGATCCATCCGCGGCGTCACGCCGGGAATGGTGAGTGCGGGCAGGAAGCTCATCACCGGTCCGCACGGCGATCCCACGCGTCTCACCCGCGCGCGGGCGTGCAGCTGCTCATGAGCTAAGAAAGCCTCGACCGAGTTCAGGTGCGCGTTGGCAATCGCCGCTTCGTCCAGCAGCCGCAGCACTTCCTCGCTGGTCATCGATGCAAAGCGCTGCTCGATATGCGATTGCAACTCGTCACGGTTCTGCATGCGCAGCGGATTGGTGCGGAAGCGCGGGTCGTCGGCGAAGCCGGCATCATCAAGCACGATGCGGCACAGCGAGCGCCATTCCCGATCGTTCTGGATGCCGAAAAAGATCGTGTTGCCGTCGCCGACGCGGAACGGGCCGTAAGGCGCGATCGTCGCATGCTTGGCGCCGGTGCGCGGCAGCGGCCGGCCGGTACTCATCGTGTAGAACGCGGGATAGCTCATCCAGTCCGTGATGGAATCGAACAGCGAGGCCTGGAAGGCCGTGCCCTTGCCCGTGCGCTCGCGGGCGTACAGCGCCATCAGCACCCCGTTGAGGATGTACATGCCGGTGGCGATGTCGACGACGGATAGCCCGACCTTGGCCGGCTCAGCCTCGGTGCCGTTGATGGCGAGCACGCCGGCCTCGCACTGCACCAGGAGATCATAGGCCTTCTTGTCGCTGTAGGGGCCATCAGTGCCATAGCCGGAGACGTCGCAGGCGATCAGGCGCGGATATTTGCGCGTGAGCGATGCGGCATCGAGGCCGAGCCGCTCGGCCGCGCCGGGCGCGAGGTTCTGGATGAACACATCGGTGCGCGGCAGCAGGGCGTCGAGCACCTTGCGGCCCTCGGGGCTCTTGATGTCGATGGCGAGGCTTTCCTTGGAGCGGTTGGTCCAGACGAACTGGCTCGACATGCCGTTCATCACATGATCGTAGTCGCGGCAGAAATCGCCGCTGCCCGGCCGCTCGATCTTGATCACCCGCGCGCCCCAATCGGCGAGGTGCCGGCTCGCCAGCGGCGCCGCGATCGCCTGCTCCAGCGAAACCACCGTCACACCCGACAGCGGCAGCTCCGCTTCATTCCCCGTCATGTCATTGTCCTCCTCGTGTGCGCTTTTCGACCAGCGCAGGAGACAGGCCGGCCACCCCACGCGCATCTTCTTGAGGGTGACATGATGCCCCTGTTTTGCCCGACAAGTCAAATTTGGCTTCGAAAAATCCTAAAATTTGGCGACCTGAGTGTTTGCAATGACTTGGCTACTGTGCATGGGGTTGTTTTCGCACTTTTGTGTTTGGGGCCGACAGCGGCGCCTTCGTTTCGTTTCCCGGAACTGCCGAGGCCCCTGACCTGTTGCCGAGAGCGCACACGTGCCGGCTTTCGCACTTGCCCTCGGTTGCCAACGAACCGCCGTTCACCCACTATTCGCGCTGACTCGTGATGTGGGGGGATCGATGCCGGCGTTTCGCTTCAAGTCCTTTGCAAAGCCCTTGGCCGTTGCAAGCCTCGCGCTTGCCCTGGCCATCCTGGCGCTGCCGCGCGCCGGTTTCGCCTACACCCAGGAGGAGCAGCAGGCCTGCACGCCGGACGCGATGCGGCTGTGCGGCGAGTTCGTCCCGAACGTCGATGCCATCACCGCCTGCATGATCAAGAAGAAGGCGCAGCTCTCGCCGCAATGCGCGGTGTTCTTCCGCCGCGGACCGGCGCCGCGCGAGCAGCGCGCCGGCAAGCCGACCCAGATCGCGCCCAAGGCTGCGAAGAAGACCGCCAAGCCGGCGCCGAAGAAGAAATCCAGCCAAGGCTGAGCGCCCGGCGACCAAAGCCGCGCCATCGCGCGCTTTCCTCGTTCCGGCCCTGACATCGGCTTCGCGACAGATTGCGGACTCGTTTTGTTCGCACGACGCCGGAAGGCTTGCGTCGATCGACGGGCGCGCCTGAAAAGATGCGTGGGCAGGATTGCGCGGCAAGGTTGCATTCCACTTTGTCCCGCGCGTTGCTTAAAAAGCGCACAGACGCCCCGCACGGGCGGCATTTCGATGCGGCCCGTGTCTCCGTCCTGCGAAGCAGTGTGACTCAAAAGCCAACACGTCTTGTTATTTCGTGGCTGTCGCGCAGCTCCCGACAAATTTTTCTTTCACGAATCAGCGCGCTGATTCATTTTCGCGGCCTGGGGTCAATCTGGAGGCGGAAGGTATGAACGTCATTGTTTTCGCATCACGTAAAGGCGGTTCGGGCAAGAGTACCCTCGCCGCGCATCTCGCCGCGCAGATCAAGGCGAGCAAGCAGGTCATGCTGGTTGACGCCGATCCGCAGGGCTCCCTGACGCTGTGGCACAAGCTCCGCGGCACCAACGAGCCCCCGATCAAGGCTGCCGTCAACTCCGTCAGCGGCATCGTCTCCGCGGCCAAGCGCGACGGTTATGAATGGGTGTTGATCGACACGCCGCCGAACCTGTCGGCCGTCGTCGACGACGCGATCAAGAACGCCACCATGGTGGTCATCCCGGCGCGTCCCGGCGTGTTCGACGTCAACGCCGTGCAGGAAACCATCCAGATGTGCCGCGCGGCGCGCAAGCCCTACGCGGTCGTGCTCAACGGTGCCCCGGCCAAGCGCGACGAAGCCGAAAGCCCGATCGTCACCATCGCCCGCGAAGCACTGGCGAAATTCCGCGCTCCGGTGTGGGGCGGCCAGATCACCAATCGTTCGGATCTGCTGATGGCGCTCAGCCACGGCGAAGGCGCGCGCGAGTATCAGGCCGAGAGCCGTGCGGCTCAGGAAATCGCCAGGCTCTGGGCGGCGATCGAGCGTTCGGTGAAGGCTATCCGCGGCACCGCGTCGGCCTCCGGCGCAATGCACAAGCAGGCAGCTTAATTTTCATTGATCATGTCGAACGGCGAAAAACGCGCGGAAGTCCGCGCGTTTTGCGTTTCTGATTTCGCTCACGCCACCATCAGCATGTAGAACACGATGACCGGCGACAGGGTCAGGATTACCGACCAGATGCCGACGGCCCAGAGAATGTCCTCGGTGCTGAAGCCCTGCTGTTCGGCGTCGAAATGCGACGCCATTTCATTCTGACTATTCACAAACGCCCCCGCGATTTCTTCGCTTATGGACGTCAGTGATAGCAGCGATGTTTTAAGATCCGGATCGCATCTGCCCGTGCATTTTGAACACAGGTGCTACCACGGATTAACCATCCCGCGCGCGAAGCTTCAGCCGACCAGCCAGACACGAAACAGCAGCACCGGCATCAGGCCGAGCATCACGGCCCAGAACCCGAACGACGAGACGACGAGAATTCCCTTCAAGAGATCGGCGGGCGCGAACTGGCTCGCGGCGGTAGGCCGGGTGCGATACCCCATGGTCATTTCCCCTTCGGTAACTTTGGACAGAACGATAGGCGCAGTCACGTAAACGAGACGTGGATACGGATTGCGGCAGCTGCGAAGGCCGTTGGGGCGCGGTTAACCAAACGGGCACGCTTCACCCTCTCCCCTTGTGGGAGAGGGTGGCTCGCCGCGGAGCGGCGAGACGGGTGAGGGGTCTGTCTCCACACAAACAGTCTTGCGCTTGGAGAAAACCCCTCATCCGGCGCTTCGCGCCACCTTCTCCCACAAGGGGAGAAGGAAGAGCAGCGTGCACGGAGAGAAACTACGCCGCGATCGTCACCCGTCGCTCGATCTCGCGATCGATCGTTGCCGCGAGCTCGCTGCTCACTTCCACCATCGGCAGGCGCACCTCCGGGCTGTCGATCAGGCCGGATCGCCACAGCCAGTACTTCGCCGGCGCGGGGCTCGGCTCGGCGAACAACAGCCGCGTCAGCTCGGCGACCTCGTGCCAGCGCGCCAGCGCCGCATCGTGGTTGCCGCGCTTGTGCTCGCTATAGATTGCCGCGAACGTCGCGGTCTCGACATGGGCTGAGAGCACGATGCCGCCGTCAGCGCCGTCACTGAGCGCCACGAAGAAATTGGCGTCCTCGCCGGTGAGCACGCGAAAGCCCTTCGGCCGGTCGCGCAAGAGCGCGATCGATTGCTCCCGGCTCGCGCCGCAATCCTTCAGGCCGACGATGTTCTTGTGCTCGGCAAGGCGCAGCATGGTCTGGTTGGTGATGTTGACGGCGCAGCGATAGGGAATGTTGTAGAGCGCGATCGGCCATGCCGCGTGGTCGGCGAGCGCCTCGAAATGCGCCAGCAGGCCGCGCTGCGACGGCCGCACATAATAGGGGCTGGCGATCAGGTAACCGTC
Source organism: Bradyrhizobium sp. JHI2711 (assembly GCF_056156565.1). NCBI lineage: Bacteria > Pseudomonadati > Pseudomonadota > Alphaproteobacteria > Hyphomicrobiales > Nitrobacteraceae > Bradyrhizobium > Bradyrhizobium sp. JHI2711. The sequence continues at coordinate 411,606 of NZ_JBPZPT010000003.1, read as the reverse complement.
GATCGGCCAGTCCGCGGTCTCGTCGAGGCGCTCCTGCAGACGCGAGGTGTCCGCGCCCGACAGTCCGAGGCAGATCGGCAAGTTGCGGCCGGCGGTCGCCATCTCCTCGCGCACCACGGCGACGAGACGTTCGAGCTCGGCCGCGCGCAGTGTCATGCCTTCACCAGATGTCGCGCCCAGGATGAAGCCGTCGATGCCGTGCGCGCAATAGTGCCGGGTCAGCCGCCGCAGCGACCTCTCGTCCAGCGCGCCGTCCTGGAACGGCGTCACCAGCGGCAACCACAGCCCATGCAAGTGGTCTCGTAGTCCGGTCATGTTTCCATCTCCTTCTCGGGAAAAATGCCTGAGACGGAGGGCACATGAAAAAACCCCGTCCAGGCGGCGGGGTTTTCGGGATTGGCTCGCGATGACGAAGTCAGCTTAGCGCGCGCAATATTCCGAGGCCCCCGGATGGGGGCCTTTTTTCGAAACGATTGCGCACGACTTCGTGATCATGGGCGAATGATGCGGGGTATGCGCGGAACTGTCAACACACGCGGAGAGCGAAGCACATTTTGACGAAAAAAAGCCGGACCCGAGGGCCCGGCTTAGGTATTGGCCACGTGAGGCCGACACAATCACCTTCCAAGAGGGATTACTGAACTCCCGCGCCACTGGAGGAGGGGGACAAATGCGCAACGCGAAGGCTCAGCGTGCAAACATTATGGGCTTGCCGAGTGCCTTGCAGCAACAGCCGAGGCCGCATGTCAGTCATGCGGAAATCAGGACGGCCAGCGTTGCGCCTTGCTCACCACGAAGTCACGGAACACCTGCACGCGCGCGACCGTCTTCAACTCCTCGGGATAGACGAAGTAGGTGTCGAGCTGGATCGAGTCCGACTCGCCGAACAGCTGCACGAGCTTGCTCTGCTCCTCGACCAGGTAATCGGGCAGGGCGGCGATGCCGAGGCCCTGCGCGCAGGCGCGCACGAGACCGAGGATGTTGTTGACCTTGAAGTAGGCTTCGCGCGGACCCGAGCCGTTGCGCCCGGCTTCGATCAGCCAGTTGCGGTTTTGCAGGTGCGGCGCGAAGTTGCCGTCCGAGAGCGTGATGATGCGGTGGGAGTCGAGCTCCTCCAGCGTGCGCGGCGTGCCGAAGCGCTTGATGTATTCCGGCGAGCAATAGGCGTGGAAGCCCATCGCGAACAGCTTGCGCTGGATCAGATCCGGCTGGGTCGGCTTGCGGGTGCGGATCGCGACATCAGCCTCGCGCATCGACAGATCGAGCTCCTCGTCGGTGACGATCAGCGAGATGCGGATCTCCGGATAGAGCGCGGTGAATTCGCCGAGCCGCGGGATCAGCCAGTTGATGCCGACGCCGGGCGTGGTGGTGATCTTGAGATCGCCGCTCGGCCGCTCGCGGCTGTCGGTCAGCTTGGCGCGCGCCGCCTGCAGCTGCATGAACACGTCATGCGCCGTGCGGAACAACAGGTCGCCCTGCTCGGTAAGGATCAGGCCGCGGGCGTGGCGGTGGAACAGCGAGACCGAGAGCTCCTGCTCCAGCGCCGAGACCTGGCGCGACACCGCCGATTGCGACAGGCCAAGCTGCTCGCCCGCATGCGTGAAGCTGCCCGCTTCCGCCGCGGCGTGAAACACCTTCAGCTTGTCCCAGTCCATATCCGTAAATCCGTCGCGTGTTCGGGGCATGATTCTATTCCGCTGCCGCGCGCTCGCTGGCGCGAAGGGCCAAGAAACGTTCGGCTTCGAGTGCGGCCATGCAGCCGAGGCCGGCGGCCGTCACGGCCTGGCGATAGGTTTCGTCGGCGACGTCGCCGGCGGCGAACAGGCCGGGCACCGAGGTCGCGGTCGAGTTCGGGGCGACCTCGATATAGCCGGAGGGTTTCAGCTTGACCTGATCCTTGACCAGCTCGGTCGCGGGCGCATGCCCGATGGCGATGAAGATGCCGTCGGCCTTGACGTCCGTGAGCGCGCCGGTCTTGACGTTCTTGAGCCGGACATGAGTGACCTTGTTGGGATTCTCGGTGCCGCAGATCTCGTCGACCGCGGCGTCCCAGATCACCTTGATCTTCGGATGCTTGAACAGGCGCTCCTGCAGGATGCGCTCGGCCCGGAAATGATCGCGACGATGCACGATCGTGACCTGCGAGGCATGGTTGGTGAGGTACAGGGCTTCCTCGACTGCGGTGTTACCGCCGCCGACCACGATCACCTCCTTGCCACGGTAGAAGAAGCCGTCGCAGGTGGCGCAGGCCGACACGCCGCCGCCCTGGAACTTGGCTTCCGACGGCAGCCCGAGCCAGCGCGCCTGCGCGCCGGTGGCCAGGATCACGGTCTCGGCGAGATAGACGTCGCCAGAGTCGCAGGTGAGGCGGAACGGCCGCTGCGCCGTCTCCAGCTTGGTCACCAGGTCGGAGACGATCTTGGTGCCGACATGGACCGCCTGCTTCTCCATCTGCTCCATCAGCCAAGGGCCCTGGATCACGTCGGCGAAGCCTGGATAGTTCTCGACGTCGGTCGTGATGGTGAGCTGGCCGCCGGGCTGGATGCCCTGGATCAGGATCGGCTCAAGCATCGCGCGCGCGGCGTAGATCGCGGCGGTGTAGCCAGCGGGGCCGGAGCCGATGATGACGACCTTTGCATGAACAGGAGCGGACATTTCGATGGACGCCTTTCACGGGGGATTTGCAGCGCGGGCGCGGAATGTGCCGGGAGGCCTAGCGGAGGCGCTGAAATATCAGAGCTAATCTAAGCAATCTGGCGAGCCATGCAAGAATTGCATTCCCTATCGGCGGATTTTTCCAACAGGGAACAAAAGTCGATTGCGCTGCACGCGCAATAAAATTGCGCCGGCGGTGCGGATTGGGCTATGAGGATTTCGACAAGTCACCCAATACCGCCGCAAAGGCCAGGAGTTCCAATCACGTGTCGCGGAACCTAGACGAGATCGACCTGAAAATTCTCACCGAGATTCAGGCCGACGGTCGAATCACCAATGTCGAGCTGGCCAAGCGCGTCGGCATCTCGCCGCCCCCCTGTCTGCGCCGCGTCCGGGCGCTGGAGGAGGAGGGTTACATCCACGGCTATCGCGGCCTCCTGGACGCACGCAAGCTGGGCTTCGACGTGACCGTTTTCGCCGCCGTGCACCTGTCCAGCCAGGCCGAAGCGGATTTGCGCGCGTTCGAGGAGTTCGTCCGCGCCGAGCCCCTGGTGCGGGAATGCTGGATGCTGTCCGGCGAGGTCGATTTCATCCTGAAATGCGTCGCACCCGACATGGCGACTTTCCAGGATTTCGTCACGCATCTGACGGCGGCACCGCATGTCCGCAACGTGCGCACGTCATTGGTGCTGCACAATTCGAAGTACGAGGCGGCCGTGCCGCTCGAGGTGAAGGGACGACGGTAGGGTCTTCTCCCTCTCCCCGTTCTTACGGGGAGAGGTGAAGACCAGTCCACGGTCCTCTCCGTCATTGCGAGCGGAGCGAAGCAATCCAGTGTCTTTCCGCAGAGGCAGTCTGGATTGCTTCGCTCCGCTCGCAATGACGTGTGGTGAGAACGTGTGTCCGCCACAACTCCAGCAACACGCCAAAAAGGCCGCGCACTGCGCGGCCTTTTCGAAACGTCAGCAGACGCAGCAGCAAGTCCTTACCGCCACTCCACTTTGGTGATCTCGTACGCCTTGGCGCCGCCCGGCGTGTTGACCTCGACCGTGGCGCCCTTCTTCTTGCCGATCAATGCGCGCGCGAGCGGCGAGGTGATCGAGATCCGGCCCTTCTTGGCGTCCGCCTCGACCTCGCCGACGATCTGCCACACCGTCTTCTTCTCGGTATCCTCATCGACCAGCGTCACGGTGGCGCCGAACTTGATGGTGTCGCCGGAGAGCTTGGAGATGTCGATGATGTCGGCGCGCGCGAGCTTGTCCTCGAGCTCGGCGATGCGACCCTCATTGTGCGACTGCTCTTCCTTCGCGGCATGATATTCCGCGTTCTCCGACAGGTCTCCGTGCGAGCGCGCCTCCGCGATATGCTCGATGATCCGCGGACGGTCCACGGACTGGCGCTGCTTCAATTCTTCCCCGAGCGCGACAAAGCCGGCCTGGGTCATCGGAACCTTTTCCATCGTCTCTCTCGTCCTTCGATCGTGCGCCCCAGAATGCGGATGGGCGCCGCAACCTTGATTCGTCAGTCCTCCAGAGCCCAAAGAGGGGCTACCGGACCTTGACAGATATGGGCTTTAGCGCCGGAACAGAACTGCCACCTGGCCGGATCGGTTCCTCCGGCCATTGTGGCTTCATTGCCAATCACTTAGCGGAAGCTTCGCTGCCGCTAGCGATCAGGTTTCCGAAAAGTAGCTCTGCAGGGTACGAACCTCAAGGTCCCCACCCAAATAGGCGCGGATGCCCTGCGCGGCCGCCACGGCCCCGGAAAGAGTGGTGTAATATGGCACTTTATGCAAGAGGGCCGCGCGCCGCAGCGAGCGGCTGTCGGCCAGCGCCTGCGGGCCTTCGGTGGTGTTGAAGACGAGCTGGACGTCGCCATTGGTGATGGCATCGACGATGTGCGGCCGCCCTTCCAGCACCTTGTTCACCTTCTCGGTCGGGATGCCCTGGTCGGTCAGGAAGCGCGCCGTGCCCGAGGTCGCCAGCACCTTGAAGCCGAGCGAATGCAATTCGCGCACGGCATCCGCGATGCGCGTCTTGTCGCTTTCGCGCACCGAGACGAACACAGTGCCCTTGCGCGGCACCCGCGTGCCGCCGCCGAGCTGACTCTTGGCGAAGGCGACCGCAAACGAGCGGTCGATCCCCATGACCTCGCCGGTCGAGCGCATCTCGGGGCCGAGCACGGTATCGACGCCGGGGAAGCGTGCGAACGGGAAGACCGATTCCTTGACGCCGACGTGCTTGAGCGCCGCCTTCTTCAGCTTGAAATCGGCAAGCTTCTCGCCGGCCATGATGCGCGCGGCGATCTTGGCGACCGGCGTGCCGACCACCTTGGCGACGAACGGCACCGTGCGCGAGGCGCGCGGATTGACCTCGAGCACGTAGATCTCGCCGTCCTTGATGGCGTATTGCACGTTCATCAGGCCAATGACGTCGAGGCCGAGCGCGAGCTCGCGGGTCTGCCGCTCCAGCTCCTCGATCATTTCCGCATCGAGCGAGTGCGGCGGCAGCGAGCAGGCGCTGTCGCCGGAATGGATGCCGGCTTCCTCGATGTGCTCCATGATGCCGACGATGAAGGTGTCCTTGCCGTCGCACAGGCAGTCGACGTCGATTTCCGTGGCATCCGACAGATAGCGGTCGAACAGCAGCGGGTTCTTGCCGAGCACGGTGTTGATCTGGCCGGTCTTGTCGTTCGGATAGCGCGCCTTGACGTCGGCCGGCACCAGCTCCGGCAGCGTGCCGAGCAGATAATCGTTGAGCTGGTTCTCCTCGCGGATGATCTGCATCGCGCGGCCGCCGAGCACGTAGGACGGGCGCACCACCAGCGGCAGGCCGAGATCGGCGGAGACGAGGCGGGCCTGCTCGACCGAATAGGCGATGCCGTTCTTCGGTTGCTTGAGGCGCAGCTTGTCGAGCACGCGCTTGAAGCGGTCGCGGTCCTCGGCGAGGTCGATGGCGTCGGGTGAGGTGCCGAGAATCGGCACTTCGGCGGCTTCCAGCGCACGCGCCAGCTTCAGCGGGGTCTGGCCGCCGAACTGCACGATCACGCCGTGCAGGGTGCCGTTGCTGCGCTCCTTGGCGATGATCTCCAGCACGTCCTCGGCGGTGAGCGGCTCGAAATAGAGCCGGTCGGCGGTGTCGTAGTCGGTCGACACCGTCTCCGGATTGCAGTTGACCATGATGGATTCGTAGCCGGCGTCGTGCAGCGCGAAGCAGGCGTGACAGCAGCAATAGTCGAACTCGATGCCCTGGCCGATGCGGTTGGGACCGCCGCCGAGAATGATGACCTTCTTCTTGTCGGACGGCGCGCTCTCGTCCGCGGGCAGGCCGGCGAACGGCGCCTCATAGGTCGAGTACATGTAGGCGGTGGGCGAAGCGAACTCGGCCGCGCAGGTGTCGATGCGCTTGTACACCGGGTGGACGCCGAGCGCGTGGCGCTTGGCCTTGACCTCGGCCTCCGTCGTCTCGGCGAGCACGGCGAGCCGCGCGTCGGAGAAGCCCATGGCCTTCAGCGTGCGCATGCCGAAGGCGTTGCCAGGCAGGCCGTTCTTCCTGACCTTCTCCTCCATCTCGACGATGCCGCGCATCTCGGCGAGGAACCACGGATCGATCTTGCAGGAGTTGAAGATGTCCTCGTTTGACCAGCCGAGCCGCATGGCCTGGGCGACCTGGAGGATGCGGTTCGGCGTCGGAGTGCCGAGCGCGGCGCGGATCGCGTTCTTGTCGTCGTCGCGGCCGAGGCCCTCGATCTCGATCTCGTCGAGGCCGGTCAATCCCGTCTCGAGCCCGCGCAGCGCCTTTTGCAGGCTTTCCTGGAAGGTGCGGCCGATCGCCATGACCTCGCCGACCGATTTCATCGAGGTGGTCAGCGTGGTCGAGGCGCCCGGGAATTTCTCGAAGGCAAAACGCGGCACCTTGGTGACGACGTAGTCGATGGTCGGCTCGAATGACGCCGGCGTGGCACCGCCGGTGATGTCATTGGCGATCTCGTCGAGCGTGTAGCCGACCGCGAGCTTGGCGGCGACCTTGGCGATCGGAAAGCCGGTGGCTTTCGAAGCCAGCGCGGAGGAGCGCGACACGCGCGGATTCATCTCGATGACGACCATGCGGCCGTCTTCGGGATTGACGCCGAACTGAACGTTGGAGCCGCCGGTCTCGACCCCGATCTCGCGCAGCACCGCCAGCGAGGCGTCGCGCATGATCTGATATTCCTTGTCGGTCAGCGTCAGCGCCGGCGCCACCGTGATGGAATCGCCGGTGTGCACGCCCATCGGATCGAGGTTCTCGATCGAGCAGACGATGATGCAATTGTCTTTCTTGTCGCGCACCACCTCCATCTCGTACTCTTTCCAGCCGAGCACGGACTCCTCGATCAGCACTTCGTTGGTGGGAGACGCGTCAAGGCCGCGCTCGATGATGTCGAGGAACTCTTCCTTGTTGTAGGCGATGCCGCCGCCGGTGCCACCCATCGTGAAGGAGGGGCGGATGATCGCGGGCAGGCCGATCTCGGACAGCGCCATCATGGCCTGGCCGAAAGCGTATTCCTGGTAGCGCTTGCGACGCTCGCTCTCGCCGAGCGTCCACTGCCGATCGAGCTCTTCGAGCGCGGCGCCCGACAGCTTCTCGCGTTCAGCCTGGTATTTCTCGCGGAACGACTTCTTCAGCTCGGAGGCGTTGGCGAGCCGAGACTTCGGCGTCTCGAGCCCGATCTTGGTCATGGCCTCGCGGAAGAGCTGGCGGTCTTCCGCCTTGTCGATGGCGTCGGCGGTGGCGCCGATCATCTCGACGTCGAACTTCTCCAGCGTGCCCTGGCGGCGCAGCGACAGCGCGCAGTTCAGCGCGGTCTGGCCGCCCATGGTCGGGAGCAGCGCGAAGCCGCCGGGAATGACGTGACGTTCCTTCTCGATGATCTTGGCAACGATCTCGGGCGTGATCGGCTCGATATAGGTCGCATCCGCCAATTCCGGGTCGGTCATGATGGTGGCCGGGTTGGAATTGACGAGGACGATGCGATAGCCCTCTTCCTTCAGCGTCTTCACCGCCTGCGTGCCCGAATAGTCGAACTCGCAGGCCTGGCCGATCACGATGGGACCGGCGCCGATGATCAGGATGGTCGAGATGTCGGTTCGTTTGGGCATCACCGCTCACGGGCTGGGATCTGGGCACAAAAAAAGGGCGCGCTTGCCGCGCGTCCCCATTTGGCGAGAGCGCGGGGTCTCCCTCGCGCGCGGGTGGGTCTTAAACCAGTTTTTGGAGCGGCGAAACCCCGAAAAACGCCCATCAACCGCCAATTTTCAGGGGTTTGACGGTGCGTTGCCGGCATCGTCGGGGCGGGCGGGCAGTCCGTCTCCGCTTCCGCTATGCTCCAGCTACGCCGGACACGCTTCGCCCCTTCGGGTCTTGCGTGGCTGCGCCACGCGTAGCCCCGCAGGGGCGAAGCGTGGAGACCCGGCCTGGATTTGAACCAGGATGAAGAGCGATGCACCGCCCCCGCGTAGACATTTCCGCCACCGGGCCATCAGGATTATTCCCGATCGGCGTGCGCCAGGCCACCTCAGCTGATCGTTATGCTTAACGGACCAGAGGCGGCCTCGCGATGAAGGTCATGCGCCAGCGGTTGTGCCCGATATTGCTGTGGGCGCGCTGGACCGCGAAGCCCGCCGCCTTCAGCTTGGCCGTGATCTCGTCCTCGCTGTAGCGCTGCAGTCCGATCTTCGAGCGCAGCTGGCGATAATCCGACAGCGCGGTGCTGATCAGCCCGATCAGCGCGTCCTTCAGAAATCCGTGACGCAGGCCGAACCCGAGCAGCGCCATCACATCCCTGACCATGCCGACATTGGGCTGTAGGATGTCGCCCAGCACCAGCTTGCCGGAGGGTTTCAGGATGCGGCGGATGTTCAATAGCGCCGCATCGAGCTCGTCCGGCGTCATGTATTGTGCGACCGAGTTCATCACGACGAGATCGATCGACTGATCCTGCATCTTGCGGACGTCCTCGAGCGAGCGGACGCGGATCTTGGTGTTTGGGGCAAACCGCGCGATCAGCCGGCCGCGCACGCCCGGCGCGGGCTCGGCCAGGATCAGCATGCCGCAGGCGGCTGCCACCTGGCTCGCCGACAGCGCTTCGCCGCAGGCATAGTCCAGCACCGTCGCATCGGGCGAGGGGATGTAGCCGATGATGTCCCGCGCAATGATCTGGAAGTGCAAGTTGCGATGCAGCTTGCTGACATAGATCGTATGCGTCGAGTCGTAATAATCGATCCAATCGTCCATTGGTATCCCGCCCAGGGGTTCCTATTTAGGAACCGCGCTGCCCACCTTGCGTTAGGGGTGCGGCGGCGCGCCGTCAATGTCCGCGTCCTAACAGGAAGGTCTCCCGTGAGCAAAACCAACAACAAGGTCTCGCCCGAACTCGATACCCCCACGGATCTGTCGCCCGACGGGGTCAAGAAAGTCTCTGAGGCGCTCAACGTGCTTCTGGCCGACGCGTTCGCGCTTTATCTGAAGACCAAGAATTTCCACTGGCACATCAGCGGGCGCCACTTCCGCGATTACCACCTGCTGCTCGACGAGCAGTCCGACCAGATCTTCGCCACCACCGACCAGCTCGCCGAGCGCGTCCGCAAGATCGGCGGCACCACGCTGAAGTCGATCGGCCAGGTCGCAAAGCTCCAGACCATCAAGGACAACAACGAGGACTACGTTCCGCCGCGCGAGATGCTGCGCGAGCTGATGCAGGACAACAAGCACGTCGCAGCCGCGATGCGCAAGGCGCACGACGTCTGCGACGAGGCCGGCGACGTCGCCAGCGCCAGCATTTTGGAGAACTTCATCGACGAGACCGAGCGCCGGACCTGGTTCCTGTTTGAAGCGACGAGGCAGGAGGGCGGCAACGAGGCGTAACGGGATGCGTAGGGTGGGTTAGCCTCGCAGAAGCGCGAAGCGCATCTGCAAGGCGTAACCCACCACTGTCTCTGTCCGCGGAAACAGAAGAGGTGGGTTACGCCTTTGGCTAACCCACCCTACTGCACCACGCGTGTGGCTACCGCCACAACCGCATCAGCGCGCCGTCCTTCCCCGTCACGGGATCAGCCGGCGGCAGCGCCACTTGCGGAATCGTCTTCAGCGCTTTCGCATGGTTCTCCGGCGTTGCGCGCGTGATCTCCATTTTTGCGCCTGGCGGATAGGCGCCGATCACGCAAAAATCATCGCTCGCCTTGACGCATTGATGTCCGGTGCCGGCGGGCAGGATCGCAACGTCGCCGGCCTTGATCTGAAGCTCCTGGCCGTGATCGCCGCCGAAACGCACGCGGGCGCTGCCGCGCGCGACGCCGAGCACCTCATGCACCGTCGCATGATAATGCAGATAATCGTAGACGCCGTTGCGCCACGTCCCGCCCCAGCCGTTCGCTTCGAACAGATTCTCGATGGTCTCTTCCGGGCGCTTTGGGTCGAGCTTCACCGCGCCCTGGTAGACCAGGAACGGAAGGATGTTGTTCGGCACGAGCCCGTCATCCTCGAAAACAATGGCGAGCGGCTCGGCCTTGTCGCGGAGGACGGACATGGCTGTGCTCCTGCGCAAGAATAGCAGGGATCAACCAAACGCGTGCGGCGACGTTCCTCGTTCCACCGTCATTCCGGGGCGACGCGCAGCGTCGAGCTATGATGCGCAATTGCGCATCAGAGAATCCATGACACTGCAAGTCTGTTGCCAGATGGATTCCGGGCTCGCGCTACGCGCGCCCCGGAGTGACGAAAAGCCCGGGGCGAGCCCGGGCTTCTGTCGTGAAGTATCCGTGGAGAACGCGCCTTACGCCCTCTTCCTCTGCCGCATCAGGTCGGCGAAGCGCTGGAACAGGTAATGCGAGTCGCGCGGGCCGGGTGAGGCCTCGGGATGGTATTGCACGGAGAATACCGGCTTGCCGTCGAGCTGGATGCCGCAGTTGGACCCATCAAACAAGGAAATGTGGGTCTGCGTCGCGCCCTTCGGCAGCGTCGTCTCGTCAACGGCAAAACCGTGGTTCATCGAGGTGATCTCGACCTTGCCGGTGGTCTCGTCCTTCACGGGGTGATTGGCCCCGTGATGGCCCTGATGCATCTTCTTGGTCTTGGCGCCGACGGCAAGGCCCAGCATCTGGTGGCCGAGGCAGATGCCGAAGGTCGGCGTGCCCGACTTGATCACGTCGCGGATCACGGGCACGGCATATTTGCCGGTCGCAGCCGGATCGCCCGGACCGTTGGACAGGAACACGCCGTCCGGCTTCAACGCCAGGATGTCTTCGGCGGGGGTCGTCGCCGGCACCACCGTCACCTTGCAGCCGACACCGGCGAGCAGGCGCAGGATGTTGCGCTTGATGCCGTAGTCGATGGCGACGACGTTGAACTCGGGCTTGTCCTGGCGGCCGAAGCCCTTGTCCCAGGCCCAGGGCATCTCGTCCCAGGTGAAGCGCTGGCCGCTCGTCACCATCGGCACGAGGTCCATGCCTTCGAGCCCCGGCCACTCGCGCGCTTCCTCCTTGAGGCCGTGCAGGTCGAACTCGCCAGACTTCGAGTGCGCGATCACGGCGTTCGGCATGCCCTTGGAGCGGATCAGCGCGGTCAGCGCGCGGGTGTCGATGCCGGAGAGCCCGATGATGCCGCGCGCCTTGAGCCAGGCGTCGAGATGCTTGGTGGCGCGGTAGTTCGAGGGATTGGTGATCGCGGTGCGCAGGATCACGCCGCGCGCGCCGGGCGTCGCGGCCATGTTCACCGTCTCGATATCCTCGTCGTTGGTGCCGACATTGCCGATATGCGGGAAGGTGAAGGTGATGAGCTGGCCGGCATAGGAGGGATCGGTCAGAATCTCCTCATAGCCGGTCATTGCGGTGTTGAAGCAGACCTCGCCGACGGCGTGGCCCTCGGCGCCGAGACCAAAGCCCTCCAGCACCGTGCCGTCGGCAAGCACGAGGAGCGCGGTCGGTTTGTGGTCCGGCCAGGCGGGATCGTTGTCATGTTGTGTCATGAGCCCGCTTCATAAGCCCCCCGCGTGTGCACGTCAAAGCGAGAGAGGGCCGATTCACATGCGTTTTTGCATATTTGACAGGCCTCCTCCCACCCTTAAAGCTCGGACGCACAATTTCCGGCAATTTCCTGGGCTTGCGAGGCAATAATGGACCAGACCACCCCCATTGTGCTGGTTCCGGGGCTGGCGTCCTCGGCCCGGATCTATGCGCCCGTGATCCCTGCGCTCTGGCGTTTCGGGCCGGTGACGGTCGCCAACCACATCCGCGACGACAGCATGGTTGCGATCGCCCGCCGCATCCTCGCCGAGGCGCCGCCGTGCTTTGCCCTCGTCGGCCATTCCATGGGTGGCTACATCGCCTTCGAGATCATGCGCCAGGCCAGCGAGCGCGTGACAAAACTCGCGCTGATCAACACGCAGGCGCGGCCCGACTCGCCGGAGGCCACCGCGCGCCGCCGTGCCCAGATGGAGCGCGCCAGACGCGGTGAGCTCCGTGCCGTGCGCGAGGAGAGTTTTCCGGAGCTCGTGCATCCGTCGCGGCGCGACGATGCCGAGATTCTCAGGCTCGTGCATGCGCAGGACGAGGACGTCGGCGTCGAGGGCTATCTGCGGCAGCAGGCCGCGATCATCGCGCGGGCGGATTCGCGGCCGACCTTAGCGACAATCAAATGCCCGACGCTGGTGCTGACGGGCGATGCCGACAACACCATCCCCAACGCCTTCTCCAAGGAGATGGCCGAGGGGATCGCCGGCGCCAGGCTCGTGATCCTCGATCGCTGTGGGCACCTGCCGCAAGCCGAGCGGCCGGAAGCGACCGTTCAAGCGCTGACCGAATGGCTCCGAACCGAGGTTGTCTGAAGGCCACGAACGGCCTAGATCAAGCGTTGGATATTCGAAGGGATCACGATCATGCTGCGCGACGACATCAACAATGCGGTCAAGGAGGCCATGAAGGCCAAGGACGAGCGCAAGCTGTCCACGCTGCGCATGGTCAACTCGACCATCAAGAACGCCGACATCGACGCGCGCGGCAGCGGCAAGCCGCCGCTGTCGGACGCCGACATCCTGGCAGTGCTGCAGAAGATGATCAAGCAGCGTCAGGAGGCGGTCGAGCTCTATGACAAGGGCGGCCGCGCCGAGCTTGCCGCACAGGAGCGCGAGGAGATCGCGGTGATCTCGGCGTATCTGCCGAAGCAGATGTCCGATGACGACGTGAAGAAGGCGATTGCGGATGCGATCGCCGAGACGGGTGCGGGCGGCATGAAGGACATGGGCAAGGTGATCGCCATGCTGCGCGCGAAATACGCGGGCCAGATGGATTTTGGCAAGGCGTCTGGTCTCGTGAAGGCAGCGCTGTCGGGCTAGCTTCTTCCCCTCTCCCCTTGTGGGAGAGGGTGGCTCGCCGCGTAGCGGCGAGACGGGTGAGGGGTGCGATACTCTCCCAGTAGTTCACGCGGATAGAGACCCCTCATCCGGCGCTTCGCGCCCCCTTCTCCCACAAGGGGAGAAGGGGCACCTTTGATGCCGCATAGGTTCGGTCTACTCTCCCGGCAGAAACAAATCGGGAGCAACCGATGACCGCCATCAATCCATTTCGCATCGCCATCAGCGACGACGTCCTCGCCGACCTGAAGTCACGCCTCGCCCGCACGCGCTGGCCGGAGCGCGAGCTGGTCGACGACTGGAGCCAGGGCGCGCCGCTGAAATGGATCCAGGAGATCTGCACCTATTGGGCCAACGAGTATGACTGGCGCTCGCGCGAGACAAAGCTCAATCGCTTCGAGCAGTTCACCACGGAGATCGACGGCCTCGACATCCACTTCATTCATGCGCGCTCGAAGGAGTCTTCGGCGCTTCCGTTGATCATGACCCATGGCTGGCCCGGGTCGATCGTCGAGTTCCAGAAGGTGATCGCGCCGCTCACCGATCCCGCCGCGCATGGCGGCAATCCCGCCGACGCCTTTCACGTGATCTGCCCCTCGCTGCCGGGCTTCGGCTTCTCGGCCAAGCCAAGGACCACGGGCTGGGGCGTCGATCGCATTGCCGCGACCTGGGCCAAGCTGATGGACCGCCTGGGCTACGCGCGTTATGGCGCGCAAGGCGGCGACTGGGGCTCGGCGGTGACGACCTCGCTCGGAGCGCAGGACCCCACTCATTGCGCCGGCATCCACATCACGCTCGCCTTCAACACGGCACCGAAGGTCGAGGGCGAGCCGACGCCAGAGGAGAAGCGGGCGCTCGCCGGCCTCAAGCACTACGCCGATCTCGACTCCGGCTATTCCAAGCAGCAGTCGACGCGGCCGCAGACGCTCGGCTATGGCCTGACGGATTCGCCGAGCGGCCAGGCGGCCTGGATCCTGGAAAAATTCTGGGCCTGGACCGATTGCAATGGCCACCCCGAAAACATCTTCAGCAAGGACGAGCTGCTCGACAACGTCATGCTCTATTGGGCGACGCAGACGGCGACCTCGTCGGCGCGGCTCTATTGGGAGAGCTTTGGCAAGCGCCGCACCACGCCGGTGGTGAAGGTGCCGACGGGTGTCGCGGTGTTCCCCAAGGAGATCGTCACGCCGGTGCGGCGCTGGATGGAGCCGAACTTCCATGACATCACGCATTGGAGCGAGATGGAGAAGGGCGGTCACTTCGCCGCCTTCGAGCAGCCGGAGCTGTTCGTGCAGGATGTCCGGAAGTTCTTCGCGACGGTGAGGTAACTCTCTCGCTGTCATTCCGGGGCGACGCGTCAGCGTCGAACCCGGAATCCATCAGGCAGTGTTTTCCGGTGCTCCGATGGATTCCGGGCTCGCCCTGCGGGCGCCCCGGAATGACGGCGAGGGACTTGTCCCGTGCGCCCGCGGCCCTAGACTGAACGATAATAACAAGACACCGGAAACGACCATACCATGCTGACCGAAGCCGCAACCTACGACGAACTCGTCCGCAACTTCCGTTGGGATATCCCCGCGCGCTTCAACATCGCGGAAGCGTGCTGCGATCGCCATGCCGACGGCACCGGCCGGCTTGCGCTGATCTATGTCGACGACACCGGCGCCACCAGCCGCACCACCTTCGATGAGATCGCGGAGATGTCGCGCCGCTTCGCCAGTGTGCTGAAGGCGGACGGGCTAGTCCGCGGCGACCGCGTCGCGGTGTTCCTGTCGCAGTCACTGGAATTGCCGATCGTGCACATGGCGGCGTTTCGCTCGGCCCTGATCTCGATCCCGCTGTTCGCCCTGTTCGGCGAGGACGCGCTGGAATTCCGTCTGTCGAACTCCGAGGCCAAGGCGATCGTCACCGACGAAGCTGGCTGGGAAAAGCTGTCCAAGATCCGCGACCGCCTGCCGGAGCTGAGGAGCGTCTACATCGTCGGCGCGCGCGTGCCCGCCGGCACGACATCGTTCTGGGATGCGGTGAAGGCCGCTTCGCCCGACTTTACGCGCGCGGACACCTCGGTCGACGATCCCGCCCTGATCATCTACACATCGGGCACGACGGGTAACCCGAAGGGCGCGCTGCATGCGCATCGTGTCGTGCTCGGCCATCTGCCGAACGTGGAGATGTGCCACAACTTCTTGCCCAAGCCCGGCGATCTCATGTGGACGCCGGCGGATTGGGCCTGGATCGGCGGGCTCATCAACGGCCTGCTCGCGTTCTGGTACCACGGCATTCCCCTGGTCGGCCATCGCGCGCGGAAATTCGAGCCGCAAGCGGCGATGCAGATGATGGCCGATCTTGCCGTCCGCAACGTATTCCTGCCGCCGACGGCGTTGAAGCTGATGCGGCAGGCCGGCGTCAAGCATTCCGGCGTCAAGCTGCGCAGCATCTTCACCGGCGGCGAATCGCTCGGGGGTGAATTGCTCGGCTGGGTGCGCGAGACGTTTGGTGTCGACGCGCATGAGGTGTTCGGCCAGACCGAGTGCAACCTCGTGATCGGCAGCAACGCGAACCTGTTTCCGATCCGCCCGGGTTCGATGGGCAAGGCGACGCCGGGCTTCGATGTCCGCATCGTCAACGGCAAGGGCGAGGAATTGCCGCGGGGTCAGCGCGGCATCATCGGCGTGCGCCAGCCGTGCCCCGTCACCATGCTTGAATATTGGCGCAATCCGGAGGCGACCGCGAAGAAATATGCCGGCGACTTCCTGCTCACCGGCGATCTCGGAGTGCAGGACGAGGACGGCTATTTCTGGTACGTCAGTCGCGAGGACGACGTCATCACCACCGCCGGCTACCGCGTCGGCCCTTCCGAGATCGAGCACACGCTGATGAAACATCCGTCGGTGGCCATGGCTGCGGTGGTCGGCATTCCGGATCCGATCCGTACCGAATCGATCAAGGCCTGGATCGTGCTGCGTCCGGGCTTTGCCGGCAGCGACGCGCTCGCGCGCGAGATTCAGGACTTCGTCAAGGTGCAGCTCGCCGCGCACGAATATCCGCGCTTCGTCGAATTCACGGAGACGCTGCCGATGACGGCGACCGGCAAGGTGCTGCGCCGCGAGCTGCGGGCGAGAGGCTAGCTTCCAATCATGGCAAAGACGTCTCAAGCCGCGGGGCTTCACCGCGCTTCGCTTGCAAAGCTGCACGAGCTCGATACGGCGCTGGAGCTCATGTATTACGGCTGGCGCGGCATGACGCTTGAGGCCGACGCATATCTGGCCAAGCAGGGCCTGTCGCGTCCGCACCATCGCATCCTCTACGTTGTGGCGCGCCGGCCCGACATCGCCATCGGCGCGCTGATCGAGATCCTCGGCATTTCCAAGCAGGCCCTCAACCGGCCGCTCAATCTGCTGCTGGAGCGCAAGCTCCTGACCTCGAAGCGGGCGCCGGAGCAGCACCGCTCGAAATTGCTGCGCCTGACGGAAGCGGGGCGGCGCATCGAGCAACGGGCCTCGGACCACGAGCGCCAGGTCCTGCGCGAAGCGTTCGCGCGCGCCGGGGCGAGCGGTGCGGCGGGATGGATCGGCGTGATGGAGGCGATCGCCGACAACAACTGACCGAAATCTCAAGTCAACATAGTTGACATGAGGCGCGCGCTTTGCCACCTTCCTGGCCACAAGCCGAAGGGAGGATCCGTGTCGTGAGCGGACAGGCAATGGACCGCGCGGCCGCCGCAAGCTTCGTCGCGGCATGGTGCGCGAACTGGCGCAAAGTGGACATCGACGCGGTCGTCGCCCATTTCGCCGACGATGCACAGATGCGCAGCCCTCTCGCGCTCACCCTGACGGGGTCTACGACCGTCACCGGCGCCGAGAACATTCGCGCCTACTGGCGGAAAGCCTACGGCCACATCGAAAGCGCCGACCTGAAGATCCTGGACTGGAGCTGGGACGAGGCGATCGCGCGACTGACGGTGTGGTGGCAATTGGGCGATACGCGCGCCAGCGAATTCATGGACTTCGACGATGCGGGCCGTGTGGTGCGCAGTGAAGCCTTTTACGGAAAATGACCATGCGATTTTCGGATATCGTCCTGCTTCTCAACACGCTCTGGTTCGTGGGCGCGTTCATCCAGTTCAGCATCGCGCAAACCAACACGTTGAAGATCCTGCTGCCGCGGGAGGAGCGCAGCAATCCGATCGCGCCGACCCTTGCGGCGAGCGTTGCGTTCCTCGGCGGCATGAATCTGCCGATCGGGCTCTTGTCGCTCTATCTTCTGGCCGCCCGTCCGTCCTTCTTCCAACCGGTCGAAGCGCAGCTCGCGCTGTTCCTGTTCTTTGCCGCCTGCCATTTCAGCCAGTTCGCCTATAACGTCCCGGTGCTGATGCGCGGCGGCCGCGTCGGGGTGGCCTATTGGCCGGTGTTGAAGGGCCCGATGCTCCGGATCTTCGTGATCGATGCGGCTCTGTTCGCCGCCAATCTCGCAGTGGCGCTGCAGCTCACGATCGCGTCCTGATCTAGCGCGGCGGCTCCGAGAGGGCCGCGCGCAGCATTGCGGCGAGCTCCTTGCGCCGGAACGGCTTGGTCAGAATGCGCGCGTCGATCCCGTCGGGCGTCTTGACCGGATCCTGGCTGTAGCCGGACGTGAAGAGCACCTTGAGGCCAGGCCGCAGTTGAACGGCCTGCCTCGCCAGCTCCGGCCCGAACATGCCGCCGGGCATCACGACGTCGGTGAACAGCAGCTGGATGTCCGCGGACTGGCGCAGCACGTCCAGCGCCGCGGGTCCGTTTGCCGTCGTGATGACGCGGTAGCCGAGCGCCTTCAGCTCGTTCTCGACATAGGCGCGCACCATGTCGTCGTCCTCGACGACGAGGATCGTCTCGTACCCCTCGGGTGCGGCGACACGCGCTGCCGGTGACGGCTCCTCGCTCGACGACGTTGGCAGGCGAGGAAAGAACAGCCTGACCACGCTGCCTTGACCCGGTTCGGACTGCATCTGCACGAGTCCGCCGGATTGTTGCGCAAATCCGTAGACCATGCTGAGGCCAAGGCCGGTGCCCTTGCCGACCTCCTTGGTGGTGAAGAACGGCTCGAACGCGCGCTGCAACACCTCGCTGCTCATGCCGGACCCGGTATCCTTCACGGCCAGCATGACGTAGTCGCCGGGCCGCGGCTCGCCGTTGACGTCGAGGTCGGATTCACCGAGCGATGCATTCCGCACCTCGACCATCAGCTTGCCGCCGTCAGGCATCGCGTCGCGCGCGTTGAGCACGAGGTTGAGCACGGCCGTCGCCAATTGGCCGGGATCGACGCTGGCGAGCCAGAGATCCGGCGCGAATGTGAAGCTGGATTCGATGTGCTCGCCCAGGGTCCGCTGCAGAAGCTGCTTCATGCCGGTCACCTGCTCGGCGATGTCGATCTCGCGCGGCCGCAGCGGCTGCTTGCGCGCGAAGGCGAGCAGGCTCCGCGTCAGGTCGGAACCCCGCTCGGCGGCGGTCGCAATGTCGTCGGCGATCCGGTGCAATTCCTTGTTACCTGCAAGCCTGTCGGCGAGGTGTTCGGAATTGCCGAGAATGACAGTCAGGAGATTGTTGAAATCGTGCGCCACGCCGCCCGTGAGCTGGCCCATGGCTTCCATCTTCTGCGACTGGCTGAGCTTGTGGCTGAGATCGGCGATGGCGGCGCGCTGCTGCTCGAGCGATTCGGCCGTGCTGTTGAGCAGCGTCATCAACCCGCCGAGCTCGCCCCCCGGGTGGGGCTCCGGAATGCGCGCGCTGAGATCGCCGTGCCCCAGGCTCTTCGCCATGGCGGCGAGCCGCCCGACCTGCCGTCCGATGCTCACCGTCGTGAGGATCCAGAGGCCGGCGAGGAGCAGCAGCGAGGCCACCGCCAGGATCGCCATGTCCTCGTAAAGCCGGCGGTTCGCTGCCGCGATCAGTCCGTCCTTGGACCGCCCTACCAAGATATAGAGTCCGGCCTTGCGGATCGCGGGCGAGCGGGCAACGCCCCAGATCTGCGTGCGGCCGTCGCGATCGGCGATCTCCCGGAATGGTTCGCCGTCGGGATCTGCCGCGAAACGGAACAGGTCGGAGCCCGCAATGGAGCCGCCGATGGGTACGCTCCAGCCGCCGCGCTTGGGGGCGGCCAGGACCGTGCCCTTGGCGTCGACGAGCAGGATGTCCTTCTCGGCGAGCAGCCGCTTGTCGTGAAACTCCGCGAATTTGTTCAGGTT
This sequence comes from Bradyrhizobium sp. JHI2711, assembly GCF_056156565.1. NCBI lineage: Bacteria > Pseudomonadati > Pseudomonadota > Alphaproteobacteria > Hyphomicrobiales > Nitrobacteraceae > Bradyrhizobium > Bradyrhizobium sp. JHI2711. The sequence goes on along the minus strand of NZ_JBPZPT010000003.1, from coordinate 392,348 downwards.
GAAGGAGGCCAGCAGCACGAATTTCAGCGCGCCTGTATCCGATCGCACCGGATAGGCGATCTGCAGCACCGACAGTCCGGTGAGGCGGCCGAACACCGGTTCCACCGCGACGAGGCCGTGAAGAGTCTGGACCTCTTTGAAATAGCCGCGGTCGTTCAGGTCGAGCGTGCGGTTGGTCCGCAGCGAGTCGCAGAACAGCCTGCCGTCGGGATCGATGGTCAGGATACCCGTGAACTGCGGATATTCCTCGCGGACATCCGACAGAAACGCCGAGCATGCCGCCTTGTCGCGCGTGTCGAGGTCGCGGGCGCGGGCGAGCCCGTAATGAAGCTGGGCAGTCCCCTGGATCTTCTCGCCGAGATCGCTGGCGATGTCGTCGGCGGATGCGGCGAGATTGGCCAGCGCCGCGTCGATCTCGCTCGTCCGGTTCTGCACGAAGCGCAGCCCGACCAGAATCGCCGGCACGAGCATGGCCGCGATGACGAGGATAAGTAACCGGGTACGCAGGCTCATCGGTGGGCGATCGGCTCTCGGGCGACGGTATTCGGAGGTGCAATTTGCGGCACGATCATCTGCCCCGTCCATAGCGGTCGGTGCAAAAATCGCGCGAAAGGCTAACGATTTCGCCGTGCGAGCATCGTCGTTTCGCTGCTACCCTTCGCGCCGGCCGGCATCAAGTTGCGCCGCCGCGCGGCGGCGCTAATATCGCGGCATGCGCGCGACGAAGATCGCGCCGATGTGCGGAGGAAGCTGATGTCCATCTCGGGCAAGGTCGATCCGGTGGTGCGTCCCGTGGCGGCGGTCGACATCGCCGAGGCGCTGGTCGAGGGCCTGCGCGATTTCCAGGCGCTGCCGCTCTACGGTCTCTGCTTCGGCGCGCTCTATGCCGCCGGCGGCATCGTCATCATGCTCTGTCTCACTGCCTTCGGCATGGTCTACCTGGTCTATCCCCTCGCTGCCGGTTTTGCGCTGATCGGACCGTTCGTTGCGATCGGCCTCTACGAAGTCAGCCGGCGCCGCGAGCGCGGCGAGCCGGTCTCGTTCGCTGCGATCTGGTCCGCGATCCGCTCGCGCAGCGAGATCGGTTGGATGGCCTTCGTGACGTTGTTCGTCTTCGTGGTCTGGATGTACCAGGTGCGGCTCCTGATCGCGCTGCTGCTCGGCCTCAACGCCTCGTTCTCGAGCTTGCAGGAATTCATGACGGTGGTGCTGACGACCAGCGAGGGCCTGCTGTTCCTGGCCATCGGCAATGCGGTCGGGGCCGTGCTGTCGCTGATCCTGTTCTCGCTGACCGTGGTGTCGTTCCCGCTGCTGCTCGATCGCGAGGTCGATTTCGTCACGGCCATGGTGACGAGCGTGCGCGCGGTGGTGACGAGCCCGCTGCCGATGATCGGTTGGGCCGCATTGATCGTGATGCTGCTGATCGTCTCGGCGCTGCCCTATTTTCTCGGGCTGGTGGTCACGCTGCCGGTGCTCGGGCATGCGACATGGCACCTGTACCGCCGGTTGGTGGCGCCGGTGTAGGCCGTCGCCCCCGCCTAGTGCGCGGCTGCGCACGGGGGCGGGGGCCCATAACCCCAGGGAGAAGTTGGGGCGCGAAGTCGTAACCACGAGTCTTCGCCAAACTTCATCCTGTGGTTATGGGTCCCGGGCTCGCGCTTCGCGCGCCCCGGGACGACAGCGGAGATTGCCTCGCTCAAGGCACCTTGATCCCCATCGCCTTCAGCGCCTCCAGCAACCGCACCGGCGGGGACATCTCGATATGCGGCGCCTTGCCGGTCTCCAGCAGGCTCTTCAATCCGGAGAGGATCGCGGGCCAGCCGGTGCGGCCGCCGGAAAGGATGTCGTCGCTGAGCTCGCGGTCGTGGCGTTGGCTCAGGGTGAGGCGGACGGCTTCGCCGGCCTGCTCGATCTCGTAGGTGACGATGGTGGTGCCGAGCTTTTCCAAGAGGTCCGGCCAATTGACGTTCCAGCTCACCGTGAGCCTCCTCGGCGGATCGTATTCGAACACTTCGCCGCGGATGTGCTCGGAGCCGTCGGGCGCGTGCACGACGAAACTGCCGCCGAGCTTCGGCTCCATCTCCACCGCAAAGCCGGAAAAATATTTCCGGCTGAACTCGGCGGACGTCAGCGCCTCCCATACCTTCTCGGGCGTCGAGGCGATGTAGATGGTGTAGACGGTCAGCGGCTTGAATTGATCGAGGTTCATCGTGCATCAAATCCTTCGTTGAGCGGACTCACTCGTCGCCGTTCTCCAACTGACGTTTCAGCTCGTTGAGCGCGGCGAGCTTGCTGCGCTCGAACTTCCTGATCCAGCGTTCGCCGATCTGATGGATCGGCACCGGGTTGAGGTAGTGCAGCTTCTCGCGTCCATGCCTGATGGTGGTGATGAGGTTCGCTTCCTCCAGGATGGCAAGGTGCTTGGTGACGGCCTGTCGCGTCATCGCAAGCCCCTCGCAGAGCTCGTTCAGTGTCTGGCCGTTTCTGGCGTGAAGCCTGTCGAGCAGCGAACGTCGCGAGCTATCCGCGAGCGCCTTGAAGACCTCATCCATGGCGGCGATAATAGGCAACTAAATGGTTGCATGTCAAGGGATCGGCTTGGAGCGACTGACGCGTCTTCCGTTCCAGCGCTCGCCATGCATTAATGCGGCGAAACCGTCTTCAGCGAGTCCCTCCCATGATGTCCATGCAAGCCTACCTCGCCTTCGTCGCCGCCTGCATTGCGCTGGCGCTGCTGCCGGGGCCGATCGTCACCCTCGTCATCGCCAATGGCCTGCGCCACGGCACGCGTGCGGCGCTCATTAACGTGGCCGGCGCGCAGGCCGGGCTTGCCATCGTCATCGGCATCGTTGCGATCGGCCTGACCTCGCTGATGGCGACCATGGGCTATTGGTTCGATTGGGTGCGCTTTGCCGGCGCCGCATATCTGATCTGGCTCGGCATCAAGCTGATCTGGGAGCCGGTCGAAGGCGTCGATGTCGATGCGCCGCCTCCGCCGCCGCGCGGCGGCTTCTTCCTGCAGGGATTCCTGGTGCTGCTGTCGAACCCCAAGGTGCTGGTTTTCTTCGGCGCTTTCATCCCGCAATTCATGGACATGAGCCAACCGCATTTCCCGCAGGTCGCGCTGCTGGGTGCCACCTTCATGGTGACGGCGGTGATGACCGATGCGCTCTACGCGATTGCCGCCGGGCGCGCCCGAAAATTCTTCTCGGCGCGGCGCACGCGGATGGTGTCGCGCATCTCAGGCGGCTTCATGATCGGCGGCGGCATCTGGCTGGCACTGACGCGGGCGAAGTGACCGCTTAACTCATTCCCTGCTCGCGCAGCGTGGCCTCGATCTCGCGCAGGATCCGCGCCAGCCGCTCGGCCCATTGCTGCTGGCCGCTCTCCTCGGCGATCAGATCCTGGCGGATCTCGATGCCGGTGTTGACGAGCCCGCGCGCCTCGCCGTGGACTGGAATCGTGTAGTCGGTGATGTCGCTCACCGCATAAGGCTGGTTGTCGCCGACGACGAGCGCGCTCTCGGCCCGCAAATGCTGCAGCATCAGCCGCGGCAGCACCGTGTCGCGGTGATAGAGCGTGCCGATGTGCCAGGGCCGCGGCTCGCCGTAAAAGACCGGCGTGAAGCTGTGCAGCGCCACCAGCACCGTCGGCCTGCCCGCCCTGATGCGCGCATCGATCGCCGCGCCAATCCGGCGGTGATAGGGATCGAAGATCTCGCGCCGGCGCATTTCCTTGGCCGCGGCCGAGAGCTCCTCATTGCCGGGGATGGCGGTCGCCTCGGAGATCACGGGAATCGAGCTTGCGACGCCCGGCGGGCGGTTGCAGTCGATCACCAGGCGCGAATAGCGCTGCGCGATCAGATGCGCATCGAGCATCGCGGCGAGCCGCTCGGCGACGCCGGCGATGCCGATATCCCAGGCGATGTGCCTGACGAGATCGGTGTCCGCGACGCCGAGATCGCCGAGCGCGCGCGGCAGCACCCGTCCGTAATGGTCCGCGGTGAGCAGGAACGGCGATGTCCCTGCCGTATTCACCTCATGCACGGGCGGAATGTCGCGCTCGCCGAGCAGCTGGTCGGTTGCGTCGGCTATATCCAAAGCCATCCTGATTTGCCTATGGAATGACAAACTGTGTAAACGGAGTAGCGGTATCGCACCGATGCCGCAACGTTGGAACGGCATGAGCTCGGATAGACTTTTCGTTTACGGCACCCTGATGCGCGGCTTCGACCACCCCATGGCGCGGCTGCTCGCGGCCCATGCGGAATTCATCAGTGAAGCCACCTGCCGCGGCCGGCTCGTTCTGGTGAAGCACTATCCGGGATTGCTGCTCTCCGAGGCGCCGTCGGACATCGTCCATGGCGAGTTGTTTCAGCTGCGCGTGTCGGACGAACTCTTGCGCGAGCTCGACATGTACGAGGCCTGCGGCGAGGGCTTTCCGGAGCCGACGGAATATCTGCGGCAGATGATCGAGGTGACGCTGCCCGACGGCACCACCGGGAAGGCCTGGACCTACGTCTACAATTGGCCGGTTACCGATCTGCCGCGCATCGAGTCCGGGCGCTTCCTTGATCGCTAGATATTCTCGAGCGTGATCTTCTCGGAAAACCGCTGCGCACTTTTCCGGATCATGCTCTATGCCGACAGCACTTCCTTCACCACGCGCACGTCGACCTCGCGCTCGACATAGCTCCACTCCTCGGTCCGCCGCAGCATCGCCACCAGCTCCTCGAACAGCGAGGCGTGCACGGGGGCGAATTCGAACCAGGTCAGGAAATCGAAGGGGCCGCCGAGATCGCGGCAATGATAGAGCTGGCGCGCGATCGCGGGCAGAAAACGAAGACTGCTGGCAATGTGGTGCGACTTGTCCTCAAAAATCTTGCGGCGCTCTTCCTGGGTCAGCTCCCACCAGGCCTGCGATTTGCGGATCGGGATCAGTGCCGCGCTGGTGGCCTCCAGCCGGCCGAGGCCGGCCTGCACGGCGACGAGCTGCTGCTTCTCGGCCCGCTCGGTGTAGCGCAGGCTGCTGGCAACGCCGACCAGCCGCCAGGCATTGCGCGAGGGCACCAGCGGCAACGAGACGGCCTCGCTGTCGGTCACCGACAGCGCCGGCACGAAGGGCAGGGACTCGCCCCTCACAGGCGAGAGCGAGGTCACCCGCCAACCCCCGGTCTGGCCGCCCCGAAAGGTCCTGAACATGGCGGTATGGAAGCGTGGAACCGGGCGCGGTTCAAGTGGCTCGTCATTCCGGGGCGCGCGCAGCGCGAGCCCGGAATCCATTTCTCCCAGCATTCCAGTGGCTCGATGGATTCCGGGCTCGCCCCTTCGGGGCGCCCCGAATGACGGAGGGCTGTGAACAGCGCGGATAAGCCCGACAAACCTGGCCTTTGACCGGGCCGTCCCTATATCCCTGATCCTTCGCCCGACTCAAACGCTCGGCTAAACTCGCCCCATGCGCTTCACGCCCCAGTTCCTCGACGAGCTTCGTGCCCGGCTTTCGGTCTCCGAAGTCGTGGGCAAGCGCGTCAAGCTGAAGAAGGCCGGGCGCGAGTGGAAGGGGCTGTCGCCGTTCCAGCAGGAGAAGACGCCGTCCTTCTACGTCAACGACCAGAAGGGTTTTTATCACGACTTCTCCTCGGGCAAGCACGGCGACATCATCACCTTCGTGATGGAGACCGACGGCCTGCCGTTCGCGGAAGCCGTGGAGCGGCTCGCCAATATGGCGGGCCTGCCGCTGCCGGCGGTGACGCCCAACGCCGCGCGCGAGGAGCAGCGGCGGCGCTCGCTGCATGACGTGATGGATCTCGCGGCGAAATTCTTCGCCGAGACGCTGGCCTCGCGCGTGGGCGCGAAAGCGCGCGGCTATCTCGCCGATCGCGCCATTTCGCCGGCGACGCAATTGCAGTTCCGCCTCGGCTATGCGCCGGGTGAAAAATTCGCACTGAAGGAGCATCTCGGCAAGCTCGGCATCTCCGTCGAGGACATGGTCGAGACCGGTCTGTTGATCGGCGGCGACGACATCCCCGTTCCCTACGATCGCTTCCGCGATCGCGTGATGTTTCCGATCACCGATCTGCGCGGCCGCGTCATCGCCTTCGGCGGGCGCGCGCTGGAGAAGGACGTTCCGGCCAAATACCTGAATTCGCCGGAGACGCCGCTCTTCCACAAGGGCGACAATCTCTACAACCACCAGACCGCGCGCAAAGCCACCCATGACGGCAGTCCGCTGATCGTGGTCGAAGGCTATGTCGACGTCATCGCCATGGTCACCGCGGGCTTTGCCGGCAGCGTCGCGCCGCTCGGCACCGCGCTCACCGAGAGCCAGCTCGCGCTGCTCTGGAAGATGGCGGACGAGCCGATCCTCTGCTTCGACGGCGACCGCGCCGGACAGAAGGCGGCCTATCGTGCTGCGGACCTTGCCTTGCCGTTCCTCGCGCCCGGCAAGAGTCTTCGCTTTGCGCTGCTGCCGGAAGGGCAGGACCCCGATGATCTCGTGCGCTCGGGCGGGCGCGGCGCGATCGAGGAGGTCATCGCCGCCGCCCGTCCGCTCGCCGACATGATCTGGTCGCGCGAGCTCGAGGGCGGCAATTTCGCCACGCCCGAGCGGCGCGCCGCGCTGGAGGCGCGCATCAGGGAGCTCACGAACGGCATCCGCGATGAGGTGGTGCGGCGCTATTATCGCGACGAATTCGTCGAGCGGCTGCAGCGCGCCTTCGCGCCCGAAGGCGGCCGCGGCTTTGGCGGCCGGGGCAATTTCCGCCCCGGTGGCGGCCGCCCGTTCCAGCCGCGAGGCGGGGCGAATCGATTCGGTGGACAAGGCTTCGGCGGCGGTCGCCGCGGCGCCCCGGGTCCGACCCCGCTACCGTCCGGCCCCTACCAGGCGGCGAGCCCGCAGCTGGCGGCAAGCCCGATCCTGCGAGGCCAGCGCAGCGCCATCTCCCGCCGGGAGGCGCTGATCCTGCAATGCCTGATCAACCACCCCTGGCTGCTGCACGAGCATCTGGAGGAGGTCGCCGCCCTGGAGCTGGCCCATCCCGAGGCCCACAAGCTCAGGGCCGGCATCATCGCCGCCTTCGCCAACGACCATCACCACTCGCCGGACCCCGGCGAGCAGGCAGAAAAGATGCGCGGCGACCTCGCAAAGGGCGGATTTTCTCAAACTCTTCAAAGGGTTGAGAATGTCATCACGACCCAGGCGGTGTGGGCCGCCCGCGAGGGCGCGGCGAGGGACGACGTTCTTGCCACCTGGCACCAGCTGGTTGCCTTGCATCGGCAATGGCATTCACTACTTAGAGAGCTGAAAGACGCCGAGCTGGCCTTGGGGGAGGATCCCAGCGAGGCCAATTTGGCGTGGCTGCGTGACGTCAAGGCTCGGATAGGTGAAGTCGACGGTACCGAGGCCCTGATCGAGGGTTTTGGCGAGCTGTCGGGCCGGCTCCAGAAGAGCATGTGATGAAAGAAACATGCGGACGGCCACGGCTGGAACCGCTAAAAGACTCGCCAAATCCTAGGTTTGGCGGCAAAAACAGGGTTAATCGAGGCTTAACGGTCTTGTAGCACTTTGGCCCAGAGGCGGCCGCAGGCATAACAGACGCGTCAGGAATGAATCCGCGCAATCGCTGTTGGCACTACACCTGCATCCGCCGCGACAAAGAGGCTGACGAAGCGTTAGGCAATTCCGGCGAGAGAGAGTTGGGGGTGGCGAGAGGTTTGTGCGCCGCCCTTTCCGTGTCGAGAGCTGCCGAAGCGAGAGCGTCGAGCAACAGGTTCATGTGAATTCACGCGAAGGCGCGGCGCGTCTCGCATGAAGCGCGTTTAGGAGCAATGGATGGCCACCAAGGCAAAGACGCTGCAGGCGAAGGACAAGGAAAAAGACGACAAGGCAGCGGATGCGCCGGAGAAGGATTCCCAGGACGCGCCCTCGCCCTTGCTCGACCTGTCCGACGCCGCCGTGAAGAAGATGATCAAGCAGGCCAAGAAGCGCGGCTTCGTGACCTTCGATCAGCTCAACGAAGTCTTGCCGTCCGACCAGACCTCGCCCGAACAGATCGAGGACATCATGTCGATGCTCTCGGACATGGGCATCAACGTCACCGAAGCCGACGACACCGAAGGCGAGGAAGAGAAGGACGAGGGCGACGACGAGACGGATAACGAGCTCGTCGAGGTCACTCAGAAGGCCGTCACCGAGGTCAAGAAGAGCGAGCCGGGCGAGCGCACCGACGATCCCGTGCGCATGTATCTGCGCGAGATGGGCACGGTCGAGCTGCTCTCGCGCGAGGGCGAAATCGCGATTGCGAAGCGCATCGAGGCCGGCCGCGAGGCGATGATCGCGGGCCTCTGCGAAAGCCCGCTGACCTTCCAGGCCATCATCATCTGGCGCGACGAGCTCAACGAGGGCAAGATCTTCCTCCGCGACATCATCGATCTCGAAGCCACCTATGCCGGCCCGGATGCCAAGGGCGGCATGAACGCCGCGATGATCGCAGGACCCAATGGCGAGGGCGGCGAAGCCTCGGCCGAGGGCGGCGAAGCCACCGCGTCCGCCGCTGCGCCCGCGCATGTCGCGCCGCCTGCCGCGCCCCCGTCGCCGACGCCGTTCCGCGCCGCGCCTGCGGCTGCCCCCGAGGGCGAGGAGAAGGATCCGGGCGAGGCCGCCGCCGAGTCCGACATGGACGACGACGAGTTCGAGAACCAGATGTCGCTCGCGGCGATCGAGGCCGAGCTCAAGCCGAAGGTGGTCGAGATCTTCGATCGCATCGCCGACAGCTACAAGAAGCTGCGCAAGCTTCAGGAGCAGGACATCCAGAACCAGCTCCAGAACGAGTCGCTCTCGCCGCATCAGGAGCGCAAGTACAAGAAGCTGAAGGACGAGATCATCGTCGAGGTGAAGTCGCTGCGCCTCAACCAGGCGCGCATCGATAGCCTCGTCGAGCAGCTCTACGACATCAACAAGCGCCTCGTCTCGCATGAGGGCCGCCTGATGCGCCTTGCCGACAGCCACGGTGTCGCCCGCGAGGATTTTCTGCGCAACTACACCGGCTCGGAGCTCGATCCGCGCTGGCTCAACCGCGTCTCGAAGCTGTCGGCCAAGGGCTGGAAGAACTTCGTCCACCACGAGAAGGACCGCATCAAGGACCTCCGCCACGAGGTCCATCAGCTCGCCGCGCTGACCGGCCTCGAGATCGTCGAGTTCCGCAAGATCGTGCACTCCGTGCAGAAGGGCGAGCGCGAGGCACGCCAGGCCAAGAAGGAGATGGTGGAAGCCAACCTCCGCCTCGTGATCTCGATCGCCAAGAAGTACACCAACCGCGGCCTGCAGTTCCTCGACCTGATCCAGGAAGGCAACATCGGCCTGATGAAGGCGGTCGACAAGTTCGAGTACCGCCGCGGCTACAAGTTCTCGACCTACGCCACCTGGTGGATCCGGCAGGCGATCACCCGCTCGATCGCCGACCAGGCCCGCACCATCCGCATCCCCGTGCACATGATCGAGACGATCAACAAGATCGTGCGCACCTCCCGCCAGATGCTCAACGAGATCGGCCGCGAGCCGACCCCGGAGGAGCTCGCCGAAAAGCTCGGCATGCCCTTGGAGAAGGTCCGCAAGGTCCTCAAGATCGCCAAGGAGCCGCTCTCGCTTGAGACGCCGGTCGGTGACGAGGAGGATTCGCATCTCGGCGATTTCATCGAGGACAAGAACGCGATCCTCCCCATCGACGCCGCGATCCAGTCCAACCTGCGCGAGACCACCACGCGCGTCCTCGCCTCTCTCACCCCGCGCGAAGAGCGCGTGCTGCGCATGCGCTTCGGCATCGGCATGAACACCGATCACACGCTGGAAGAGGTGGGTCAGCAGTTCTCGGTGACGCGCGAGCGTATCCGCCAGATCGAAGCGAAGGCGCTGCGGAAGCTGAAGCATCCGTCAAGGAGCCGGAAGCTGCGGAGCTTTTTGGATAATTGATCCGATTTCAATCAGAACGAAAACGGCGGGCCAACAGCCCGCCGTTTTTCTTTGACTCGGCTCTCGCCCCGTCATTGCGAGGAGCGCTTGCGACGAAGCAATCCACCAGGCGATTGCCCTACCCATGTCCGATTCCATTCCAACAGCAACAAAAGTGCGGACGGTGCCCGACTTCCGAGATGGGCCGAAAGCGGAAGTGCGGGTCCGGGGGGCGACTTTCCTTCTTCAAAGTGCGGGATTTCGATGCAGGTAGATCTTCTCGACTACCTTCACGCCAGCTTTGTTCAGCAGGTGGAAGGTTCGAGGCTACGCAGATAACCAGCTCAGTTCGATATGTTCACGTGAGACGTTCGACCGACCCATGGTGTGTCGGCGAGATCGGCTAAGCGGCCACGCTGCTATTTTGTGATCCGCCGGGTTGATGCGACAGTTCTGGTCGGCGCTATCGGCGATATTGAGAACGTCAGCCAAGTGTTCCAGCCAGCCGGCCGATTCTCCGCAGCGAACTCGCCATATCCCTTCAGATTCAAATACCCCTGCATATCGCCTACCGGAAATAGAAAGCCAATCTGCGGACCAACTGCGAAGACTCGGGACCGAAAGCCGCCTAGGGCGGGATGCTGGCCAACGTCATCAGTTATCTGCTGATAGGCATAACCAACGAGGCCGACGAAAGTTTGCTTTGACAGAAACTGCGAGGCTCCCCAGTCAACGTGAAGATCGATGCCGTTCTGGTACTGCGTATCCGGATTCTTGAAATTGTAGGTGAGGCCCGCCACCGCGGAAAACTCGTGGCCAGTTTGCGGATTGAAGTAGGTGTAGCCGGCGCCGCCGTCGATGGCGCCATGCCCGATGCCGAGATTGGCGAGACGGGACGAACTGTAAGCGCCGACGGGAACATCTCCGGTTACGTAGGTCATGAAGTTATGGACGCCTGCATTCCACTTGAGCGTCGCCTGCGGGTAGAGATCCCCGACTGACGTGATCGAGTCGCCGAACCTGCCCGTGCGCGTCACGGCCAGGGGGCCGACAGTTGCGGTGAGCGTTCCTGCTAGATCAGCGCTCGATCGTCCGAACAGTCCTGTCACTCCGATGGCCAGTTGCCCGCCCAGCACGGGGGTTGCGAACGTGTATGTAGGATTGAGCAGGACGAGATCCCCCCGCCCATTCAGACGCAAGTTCAGATCGACGTTTACTGTTGCGGGGATTCTGCCGACGTGAATTTCCCTTGCGGCAGCCGCGGTGCCGAATGCACTTACGCTGGTGTGGTAGTAGACCGCTGCCATTGACCAGCCGGGGGCTTGAGGGGTGGCGGCAAGGCTGCTGAAGCGGCCAGGGAGCCAGTAGGAAACGCCACCTTCGTCGGCGTAAGCCGTGGCAGCAGGCACCGACAGCGTCATGACTGCCGAGGCAATGGCTGCATTCCTGAACGCAGAAGAGAGAGACGGCTTTGTCGCGCTCCTTCCAACGCGCTGTTTTCCTTTTCCAAGGTGAAGTGCCGACATCATGGCCTCCTGCATCGCGAATACCGTGTCATTCGCCCCAGAAAACCCAAAGCGAGTACAGCGTGCTGTGGGGCATCTGGGAGCGGCCTAGCAATCATGCCGGCGCATGCGCGCCGGCATGATTGCCTGCTCTAGGCTCCGACTTTTCTGGCGGCCGGGACCGTCCATGTGCCGTTGATGATCGAGGGGTCCGTCTCCTGGGGCCAGTACATACGCAACATGAGGATGAAATCTCCCTCAGGCGCAGGTAGCCAGTTCGACTCCTTCTCTTTGCCGGGAGAGTCCTTCTGGATGTACAGATCAGTTGATCCGTCCGGATTCTCCTTCAAGTCTTCCCGAGCGCTGACGGAGTACCTGTTGAGCGGGTTCTTCACGAAGAAATAGCCGCTGTCGTACATCGTAAGCGACCAGAATCCCTCCGCTGGAGGCAAGTGACCTTTCGGAAATCGCATCACGTACTTGTTCGCGCCGCTGTACTTGTGACCGTCGGCGTCTTTTTGCGAGGTCGGATAGACGGCATCCTGCGGCCGGTTGGCACCAAGCCCGATCGCGGTTACCAAAGCCCGCATCAAATAGTCGGTGCCGTAGATGCCGGTCTTGGTCGTGAACGCGAACCCATTCTCGTCTTTGATGGCCTTGTTGATTTTGAACTGCAGCATGATCCGGTCGAACGACACCTCCGGCAGGCGCCTCAGAAAGTCTGCCTTCAGCTTACTCTCATCAAAATCCTGCCCTGGGACGATGCCGATGCGGGCAAACTTCGCAAGTTGAGGCGCGTCCGCGGCGTATGGCGGATTAGTCTTCATCAACTCGCAAAGCAGCTTGAAGTATGAGACCGCGTCCATGCGATTGACCTGCTCGCGGACCGCCGCCTTCATATCGATTGTTGGATCCACCTTCCCGGGGGCGGGCGTGTAGGCTTTGCCATAAGCGCTGAGCGGAACGAGCTTGCATTCGTCTTGCAACTTGTGCACCGCAGCGTAATCGTCCGCCGTGCCGGTGCAATAGATGCGGCCGAGCAGCCACACGATATTGGTGGCAGACTTGTACTCCTTGACACCCGCCGGCAGCGTGCCCTTCCAACCCGGCCCCGTGATCGCGTAGGTCTGCGCCCCGGTGCCGGTGGTGCGCTTACCTGGCACGTGAAACACGGTGGTCCAGCCGTCCAGCATCGGCATCAGGAAATAGCGGCCCTTCATGTCCGGAATGCTGAGTATCCACGGCTCCTTTCCGACGTCGAAGAAGGATGTCGTGTACAAGGTGTCGGCATTCGGTGCCGTCACATCCCTGAAGGAGGCATCGGGATACTGGCGCAGCTTGATGATGTGTCCCATCGGACCGCGCGTGCCGACGGGCTCGGCGACATTCGTGATGATCCGCCGGGTCATCTCCATCGTCACCAGCGGGTAGCCAAAGATGTAGGCGTCGCTGGCCAGCCAGAAATCCTCCAGGCCTTGTCCCACTCCGAAAAATGAATCCTGGGCAAGAGCCGGTCGTGTGGCGGCGGCTCCCGCGAGCAGCCCCATTCCGCCAAATGCAAGGGATCGACGGGTGATGTTCATCGCTAATCTCCTTCCTATAGAAAACCAGTCACGTGGATTCGCAGTTCACGCCTTTGTAACGGAGCCACTCGGGCGAACGGTTCAATAGCAGGGCGGATAGGGGTAGTAGCCGCAGCGCGGTGAGTAATAGGGATACGCCGCAGCCCCGGCCACAGCAGCGGCTCCTGCCACGGCAGCGCCGCGGTAGAACGCTCCGCGCCAGGCGGTGCGGCGAGCGACGCCGGCGAAAGACAACGGCGTCAACGGACGGCCAATGATATCGATAAAGACAGATGCCGGCCCGTCCGCCCCGGCGAGATCACCTTCGAGGAGATCGACGTCGAACGTCAGCTTATCACCCTCAAGCTTGGGGGATTTCAACACGACGACGGCATCCAACACCGACGATCCGTCTTTCTTGAATCCTGACACCGTGGCGTTGGGCGGGTCTTTAGCGAAGTTGTCGCTGCCATTGCCCCAGTCCTCGATAATCCGGGAGGTCAGATCATGCCCGGCGGCACGAACCGGCCGGTCGGCAAACACGATCGCATTCGGAGAAATTGCACTCAGCACCAGCTTACCCTCCTTCAGGCTCACCCCGCGTGAGTTGAGTACAAAAAGCGATGGGACCACTTCCGGCTTGGCCTGACCAATCGATTTCTCAAGCGGAATGTGCGGCTTGGGTTCGGCCTGAGATTGAGCAAGAAGCTTGTGCGGAATTGCAACTAAGCCAGCGGCGCAGACCGCAATCAAGGCAACGCGGATTGTCATGATGATCCTCTCCTTTGCAGGCTGGTCGTTCTTCCTCGAACAGCACGTGAGCAATTCGGAAGCGACAAGAGCGTCGCTAGTGGCGGCGGCATCTCTGCATTTCGCGCCAAATCACGCGGCGCGTCTTGCCATTTCGCGCCAATCGTCAGGAATCATTCAACGGGTTGGTGGGGTGAGAACGTCGGCGGACGAGCGACCGATCATGCTTGCGGCCGCGTTGCTGCCGCCGATAAACGATGGGTTGAATTTTCATCAAACGCACGAAAGCGCGGCTGAAGCTGCTGGCGTTCGTGTATCCTAGAAATTCTGCAATATCCGACAAGCGCTTACTCGTATCGGCCAGCAGGCGGCACGCAATCTCCAATCGGACTTCGTCGAGGATCTTGCTGTGGCTTGTGCCCATGCGTTCTAGATGACGCTGTAATGTGCGCCCGCTAATTCTGAGCGCATGCGCTGTGCTATCGAGGGTTGCGTCACCGTGCCGCAGTGATGCAACGATGGCGGTGCGGACCGCCGTGGATGAAGGCAAGCGGACGGCTCTCATCGTTTGACGTCAGGCCTGAAGCCTATGCTCCTACAGCGGAAAATCGATCCATAGGATTAGGGAAGCTGAGAGGCGCATCTGGCCATTGGGCGCCAAAATGTTCGTCGAATGGAATGAGCTGAGACTGCGATCCTCTGGAGGCATAGCCAGGCGACAAAAAGCACGCAAAGAGCCTTGCAGTCCTGATAATCTAAGCGTGTGACAGGCGTCGGCGCTCCCTGTTTAGGGAGTTGTCGTCCTGCGACGCCGCTCGTGCGCTGAATTAAGTGATCGAGACGCACCAATGCCAAAGATTCATTTGACGCGTTGTCAGCACCTCAGTCCCTTCGCTGACATTCTGGATAATCTCGGCGCGCCAACCGCTTCTTTACTGGAAAAGTATCTGCTGCCCGCTTCTCTGGAGGAAAAAGCCGATCATTACGTCCCGATTTTGCCTGCTATCGAATTTGCGGAGTTTGCCAGCCGGTCGCAAGGTATTGAAGATTTTGGATTCCACGCTGCTAAGTCGCTCAATTTCGGACACCTTAGTGAGAAGACCAGGTATCTAATCAGTCATTCTCCGACTTTGCTCGTCGCGCTGCACCAGGCCTGTAGATTAGCTTCGCTCGAAGATTCAAACTTGAGCAACTGGGTCGAGCGCCACGGCGACCATGTTCGCTATTGCAGCAAGCTAGCCGGCACTGCCGGACTTCAGCATCTCGAGCATTCACAATGGCTTCAGAACGTTTTCCCGATTTACATCGTCCGCCAATTCGCCGGACCGGACTGGGCTCCGGCAACTATCGCCTTTGAGGCGCGGTACACGCCGGGTCCGGCATGTCGGTCTTTCTGGCCGACGTCTCAATTCCTGTCTGGTCAAGAAGCTTCGTGGATCGACGTACCTGTTTCATTGCTGGGCCTTCCTAACAGATTGAAGCAAGCTCCTTCTCATCCGAAGAGCGACTTTGTCGAACATTCGAACTTTGACTTTATCCACGCACTTAAGCTGATGCTGCCATCCTACATGGACGAGCGGCCTCCGGCGCTGGCGGAAGTCGCGGAGATGGCGGGGGTCAGCGCACGCAGCCTTCAACGCAAGCTATCTCGCGCCGGGATGACATATTCGCGGCTGTTGGATACCGTGAGGTTTGAAAATGCCAGAAAGCTTTTGCGAGATACGGATTCCAAGATCATCGAGATTGCGTTTGCTTCGGGCTACGCAGATCCCGCCCATTTTACCCGTGCATTCCGCCGGGTTGCAGGCGTGACGCCCGGGCAATTCCGCGAGCAATGGAGGGCTCGATAGTCGAGTTGTCATTCGCTGCATCATGTCCGCTTCGGGGGCACAATGCGAAGAACTCAAGTTGAGCAAATCAGGTCTGCTCTGCCGCCCATCCCCACAGACGCATCTCTGGATTGCTTCGCTGCGCTCGCAATGACGGGGATAGGGCCGAACCCTGCTTCTTCTTCGCCTCCTTTCAATCCGCTCGATCTCCAGCGCCGACCTCCCACTCTTTTACGCGACTCTCGATGCTGCTCCCAATGAGGTTGCGCGCGGCTCGCCGCCGTCGAGGCTGCCGCGCAATTCGGCGGGCCGAGGTCGGGTCGTCCTTCTTTGTGCCTTTGTATCGGCAGCTTCAGCCGAAGGCGTTTATCTGGCTTTCTCTCGGACTATAATTCCGACGAGAAAGGCTCATTGATGCCACCCCACCTCACCGTCTACTACAACACCCGCTGCCCCGTCTGCGACGCCGGCATTGACTGGCAGCGCAACAAGCTGCTGGCGCTGGTGCGCGCGGGCACCGTCGAGTTCAGGGACATCAACGAGCAGCCTGATGCACTGGCGCACTTTGGCGCTTCGCTCGACGACATCAGGCGGCGCCTACACGCGACGGATGAGGCCGGGCGGCTCGTCGTCGGCGCTGATGTCGCGATTGCGCTGTGGCGGTTGACGCCGGGGCAGGGGTGGCTTGCGGTGCTATCAGGCAATCGCGTGGCGCTGCCGATCACGCGGTTTGCCTATGACCGGTTTGCCGATCTGCTATTTGCCTCGAATAAATGGAGCGGGCGCTGGTGAACGCCCCGCTGTGCCCGCCTACTTCTTCTTCGCTCCCACCCGCTCGATCCGCTTGATCTCCAGCGCCGGGCGGCCGCTCTTTTCCGCGATCTCGCGGTCCTGTTCCATGATGAAGTTGCGGGCGGGTTCGTCGCCGTCGAGGCCGCCGAGCAGTTCGGAAGGGACGCGGCGGTTGGAGCGTTGGGAATCGTCTTCGTAGACGACGTTGAAGAAGGCGAATTCGCCTTTGGGGTTGGTTCCGGGTTTTTTGGCCATGGCGGCTTGTCCTCGATCAGGACGCCGCAGTCAAATGACTTTCGGGATTGTGACCTTCGCGATCGTCGCCACGCCCTTCAATAAACGGCGGGCCGAAGCCCGCCGTTTATCTTTTCAGCGTCGCCCGGGGCTGGCAGGGCGACAACCTAAAATAGAAGGCTATAGAAGGCGCGCCGCGATGGCAAGGTAAATCGTCGCGCGACGATGTCGCAGCAGGCGCATCAGATATGCAGCTGATGGATATCGCGATTTCCCACAATCTCGAAAATCAGATGCTTTGGATCCTCGAAGTACTTTGTTCATCTTGCTGCGCTCTCGGAACGCAACGAGAGCGCGCGGGCGTCAGCGTCTGGAGTCTTGCGATGTTGGTAGAATACCACTGTTTCGCCCGACGGTCAACGTTGATTCGGAAAAATAGCAAAGATCATAGCTATCGCTTGACTCCTACTGTGCATGGGGTTGTTTTGCGGTTTTTGTTTAGGCGCCAACGCGCAGGCTTCGCGCTGCGCGCCTCAATCTCGCCGCCGCTGCGCCACCTCCTGCACGGCGAGGCGCGAGCCGTGTCCGCCGCCTTTGTCGCCAGGCTCTTTGCGTCCCTGCGCCATGATCGCGCTGCCCATTGCGGCCGAGCCGAAGGTGATGAGGAAGGAAGCGAGCAGCAGCACGAGCGCAATGCCAGGTGCGCGGTCGGCGAAGATCAGCTCGCGCAAATGCCCGGGATTGAGCCAGAGCAGGCCGCCGACCAATAGCACGGCGGCGCAGGCGCCGATCGCGAGATTGATGGCGAGCAGGCGAAACAGCGGGATGCGGAGGAGGGAGCGGGCTGATTGCGGCTGCTGGCGATTGGGCATGGCGATGACGTTCCCCTCACGCCGCCGGCGCGGCGCGCGCGGCCTGCTGTCGCTCCATCATGGTCTGCCACAACGTCGCGATGCTCTGTTGCGTCTGCGGCGCGATCAGGCAATGGCCCTCATTGTCGAAGCCGCAGAACCGCACGGAAGCGTCCTTCTTCACCTCGGTTAGCGCCTGGTTGATCATCTCGAGACACGTCATGACCTCGCTGACGTCCGAGAGGCGCGTGTGATGCAGGAGGTCCATCAGGCGGAACGTCATCACCGCGGGGCGGCCGAAGCTGATGCCGGGGCGGCCGAGCTCGAACAGCACGTTCACGGCCGGAAGCACGCCGCGGATGTGCTCGAGCACGCCGGCCATGTCTTCCACGCTGCAGGCGACGAGGTGGGGGACTTGCGGCGGCGCGGCCGCCGGCGTCCGTGGCGCAAGGCCGAGCGCGGCGATCACCTCCTGCTCGATCCATTGCCGCACTGGTGCTGGCGCATTGCGGATCTGCTCGGCGCTCAAGGTTATTCCGGTCATGTGTGGTTCTCCTGCTCGGCTCAGTCTAGAAAGCACGGCGTGAGACGGTTTGATGCGGATCAAGCCTTGTGCTTTGACGCTCACGGCGTTCCCGGGCATGATCCGCGCGCTGCTTCGCACTGGAATTCTCTGGGGGATTGCTCCACATGCCGAGACTGCTTCTCGCTGCCGCCTTCGTCTTGTCTTTGGCCGGCGGATCGGCGCAGGCCGCCCGCTGCGGCGGCGACTTCAACGGCTTCATCGCCAGCATGGCGCAGGAGGCTCAGGCCGCCGGCGTCTCGGCGAGCGTGACCAATGCGGCGCTCGGCGGCGTTGCGCCCGACCCTGCGGTTCTCGCCTTCGACCGGCGCCAGCGCTACACCTTCAACAAGACCTTCGAGCAGTACGTCTCGACCCGGGTCGGCCCCGGCCGCATCAATGGCGGGCGCGCGATGCTGCAGCGGCATGCCGCGCTGCTCTCGCGCGTCGAGCAGAAGTTCGGCGTGCCCCGTTATATCCTGGTCGCGATCTGGGGGCTGGAGAGCGATTTCGGCAAGGGCGACACCGGCAAGCTGCCGGTGGTCCGCACGCTGGCGACGCTCGCGCATGATTGCCGCCGCACCGATCTGTTCCAGGGCGAGCTGCTCGCGGCGCTCAAGATCGTGCAGCGCGGCGACCTGCAGCTGCGCGACATGATCGGCGCCTATGCCGGCGAGATCGGCCAGACCCAGTTCCTGCCATCGTCCTACATCAAGTACGGCGTCGATTTCGACGGCGACGGCCATGTCGACCTCCGCCACAGCATCCCCGACGTGCTCGCCTCGACCGCGAACCTCTTGCACACGAGCGGCTTCAAGATGGGCCAGCCCTATGGCGAGGGAACGCCGAACTTCGAGGCGATGCGCGAGTGGAACAGGGCGGTGGTGTACCGCAAGACCATCGGCTATTTCGCCGATCGGCTGATGGGGCAGTGACCACATCATCGGTGTCATCACCCGCGAAGGCGGGTGATCCAGTATTCCAGAGACGGCGCGGCTAGAGCCGAGAAGCCACGGCGTACTGGATTCCCCGCCTTCGCGGGGAATGACAGCGGTGGGTGTGGAGGCCGTTGCGCTCCTGGCTACTTTTCTATCCCCTTCGCCATCTTCTCCAGCCGCCGCTGCAGCGGCGCCCAATACGTGCCCGGGCGGAAGCGCTGCAGCAGGTCCATGAAGCGAGCGTCGTTGCCGATCAGGATGCGCGGCTCGTTGCGCTCGATGCCCCTGATGATGCGCAGTGCCGCGTCCTTCGGCGAGGTCTTCGCCGCGTTCTCGAACCGTTCGATCGATTGCGCGCGCCGGGCATTGTCGGTGACGCCGACGCCGGTGCGGGCGTTGCGCGCGATCGCGGTGGCGATGCCGCCGGGATGCACGACCGACAGCTTCACCGGGCTGCCCGCGACGCTGAGCTCGTGCCGGACGCTCTCCGAGAAGCCGCGCACCGCGAACTTCGCCGCGGCATAGGCCGATTGGCCCGGCGGGGCGATGATGCCGAAGATCGAGGAGAGGTTGACGATGTGGGCCTCGCTCATCGTCTTCAGGTGCGGCAGGAAGGCGCGTGTGCCGTGCACCACGCCCCAAAAATTGATGTCGAACAGCCAGTCCATCTGGGCCTGGTCGATCTCCTCGAACGTGCCCATCAGCGCAACGCCGGCATTGTTGACGACGATGCCGAGGGAAGGATGCGCGGCGACCGCCTCGCTTGCGAACTGCGCGATGTCGCTCGGCTGGCCGACGTCGACGCGATGCAGGCTGACCTTGCGCGCTGTTCCGATCTCCGCCGCGAGCGCCTTCAATCCACCCTCGTCGCGATCGGCCAGTGCGAGGTCGCAGCCGCGTTGCGCGAGCTCGATCGCCAGCGCCCGGCCGATGCCGCTCGCGGCTCCCGTGATGGCGGCGGCGCCCCGAATCGTCGTCATGAGTTCCCCCGTCAAGTCCCCGATGATGGAACTATGAATTACTTTTTTTTGAAATGAAACCGAACCCACGTCCGCCTGGGTTTTTAACATCCGTTATGAGGGCATGCATTGGGAGCCGCCGATGGGACAAGCGACGCCATTACGCGCGACAGCGCTGATCGTTGAAGACGACGCCATGCAGCGGGAGATGCTTTGCGTCCTCCTGGAGGAGAGCGGCTACCAGGTGATCCAGTGCGAAAGCGCGGAGGCCGCCGAGCGCGTCCTCGACAAGAACGCCGGCGCGCTCTGCCTGATGCTGACCGACGTCCAGCTGGCCGGCCGCATGAACGGCGTCGAGCTCGCGCATGTCGCCAAGGACCGCAATCCGAAGCTCGACGTCGTCGTCACCTCGGGCCGGCCCTTGAAGCAGGCCTTGCCCGACGGCGCCAAGTTCTGGGCCAAGCCCTGGGCGCCGCTCGACGTGCTGCGCGAGGCAGAGATCGCTCAGCTGTCCTGACGCGCCCGCTTTCTCGCAGCGCCCTGCGGTGATAAGGTCGGACCATGACCTGGTCCTTCCTGCTCACCTCGCTCATCGTCGTCGCTTCCCCCGGCACCGGCGTGCTCTACACGCTCGCTGCGGCGCTGACCCGCGGTTCGCGCGCCAGCGTGGCGGCCGCCTTCGGCTGCACGCTCGGCATCGTGCCGCACATGGCGGCGGCGATGCTCGGTCTTGCCGCCGTGCTCCACACCAGCGCGCTCGCCTTCGCCGCGCTGAAATGGTGCGGCGTCGCCTATCTGCTCTACATGTCCTGGCAGGCGCTGCGCGAGACCGGGGCGCTGGCGGTTGGCGGCGACATCCGCGAGCGGTCGAGCAGCCGCGTCATCGTCACCGGCTTCCTGATCAACATCCTCAATCCAAAACTGTCGATCTTCTTCCTCGCCTTCCTGCCGCAATTCGTCGCGGCGGACGAGGCCCATGTGCTGGCGCGCATGCTGGAATTGAGCGGCGCCTTCATGGCGATGACGTTCGCGGTGTTCGTCCTCTACGGCCTCTGCGCCGCCGCGGTGCGCGAGCGCGTCATCTCCCGCCCGGCCGTCATGGCCTGGCTGCGCCGCTCCTTTGCCGCCGGCTTCGCCGCGCTCGGCGCCAAGCTGGCGTTGTCGGAGCGATAGCTTCTTCGTCACCTCTCGAAAGGTCTCGTCATGCCCGGGCTTGTCCCGGGCATCCACGCTCTTCGGACTGTGCGGCACAGTGGATGGCCGGGACAAGCCCGGCCATGACGCTGTTAGAGCGGGTACACTTCGAACTCTCGCACAATAAAAAAGCGGGCCTTGCGCCCGCCACCTTCGATCGACCCGACGCCCGGGCGGAGCTCACTCCACCCGGGCAAAGAAACAGAAGCCTCGTTACTTCTTCTTCGCCTTCTTGGCCTTTTTCGCCTTCTTCTTCGCCGCCTTCTTCGCTTTCTTAGCCATAGTATCCTCTCAAGGGTTAATGGTGGAACGCGACACGAGGGTGCTCGGCGGAGGGCCAGCCTCGCAACATCCTCGACGACAAACTCAGCAGATTCGGAGCCGGCTGCCCCGCGTCGTCACATCCGTGTCATCCTGTTATCCACAGCTCAGATGCATTTTCGGGTGAGTTTTGGCGCGAATCCGCCCTCACGCGTCAGCACGGCCATCGCCGCCGACAGCCTTAACGATCCGGCAACAGCCGCGCGCCGTTCATGAATCCAAAACCAAGGGCGCGCTTTCGCGAGCCGCAGTGAGACTCCATTAAGCGCAACCGTCGCATTGTCTTCCGCAAGAAAACGGGGATGGGTCATGGACGGACGGCTGCCGGGATCGGGGGGCGAGACGCTGCGCGTGCTGCACGTGCCATGCTGAACGTACCGACATTGTGGACGGTCTTCGTCGTCAACTTCCTGGCGCTCGGCGTGATCTGGGCCTACGTGACGCGTTCCTATCCGAATTTTGCGGCTGCGCGTTTCTGGATGGCATCGGCCTTCGTCGGTGCCGCCGGCGCGATGACGGCCTTGATCCGTCTGTTCGTTGCCTCTCCCCTGCCGCTGCTGCTCGGCGCTGGCGGCGTCATCGCTGCGAGCTGCCTCGCCGCCATGGGCATTCAGCGCTTTTACGACCGACCGGTCTCGTGGCGCCTGATGACCGCGACGGGGTGCTTGAGCCTTGTCGGCGTCGTGCTCTTCATGGTGGGATTCGAGCACATGCAGCTGCGCATGCTGAGCTACACGCTCGGTCAGGCCCTGCCGCTGGTGCTGGCGCTGGGTCTGTTGTTGTCGCCGGAAGGCCGCGTCAGTCCGGGCGCCAAGCTGTCCGGCATCGTCATCCTCAGCATCATCGCGATCCTGCTCGCGCGCACCGCGGGCAATATGCTTGGCTATGATCTCTCGGCGCGCGCCGGCGGCCAGGCCCATGCGATCATGGTGCTCGGGCTGCTATTCCTGTCGATGACCCTCAATTTCGGCTTCCTGCTGATGGCGATGGACAGCTTGCGGGGGGAGGTCGCCGACCTCGCGCTGCTCGACGATCTCACCGGCGTTGCCAACCGGCGGCATCTGCTGCAGCGCCTGACCGAGGAATGCGCACGGTCGGAGCGCAGCGGCGAGCCCTTCTCGCTGCTGGTGATCGACCTCGACGGCTTCAAGACCATCAACGACACCCATGGCCATGCCGCCGGCGATGCCTGCCTCAAGCACTTCACCCTGATGGCGCAGACGCGGCTGCGGCCCGGCGACATGCTCGCCCGCACCGGCGGCGACGAGTTCTGCGTCGTGCTGCCGTCCTCGTCCCTGCGCGAGGCGGCCGCGATCGCTCGCCGCGTGCTCGAGGCCTGCCGTCAGGATGCCGCCAGTTGCAGCGGCCGCGACATTCCGATCGCGATCTCGATCGGGGTTGCGGAGTGGGATCGCGGCATCGGCGAATTCCCGGACCGCCTGATGGCCAATGCCGACCACGCCCTCTATGCCGCCAAGAAGAACGGCAAGAACGATTTTGCGGTCTATGACCCCGCCCCGCCGCTATCGCCCGAGTCTGTCGGGACGGTGAGGACATTCGCGTAAAGCCTGTTAGGCTTGGGTCACATTGGACCCCGCATGATGATATTTCGCCTGCTCGCGGCCGCGTTGGCCGCTCTCCTTCCGATCGTCCCCGCCGCTGCTGCGGATGCCGAACTCGCCAGGCTCGCGCGCGCCTCCGGCACGCCCGACATCCCCGGCTTGAAGATCGTCTGGCTGGCGCCGTGGGGCGAGGTCCGCAACGCAAAACCCTGGCGCAACATCATCGTGCACCAGACCGAGGGACCGGCGGGCTCGGCCCGCGGCGGCGCGCAGGCGCAGGCGAAGAACCCGACGCGGCGCGGCGTCACGGTCTGGGTCGAGACCGACGGCACGGTCTATTGGGCGGTCGCCGAGAACCTCGTGCCGACCCACGGCGACGGCGCCAACCGCAACGACAACAAGTACATCGACAACCGTCCGACCTACCGCCAGGTGGTGCGCGACAATTCGATCGGCGTCGAGTTCGCCGGCAATTATCCCGACGTGACGGCGGGGCCGACCGAGGCACAGGTCGCGGCGTGGAGGATCCTCGTGAAAGTGCTGCGCGCGCGCTACGACATCCCGCTCGAGCGGGTCTACGCGCACAACTGGATCGACTACAAGGACGCCCGCTATTGCGAAGGCTGCACGCTCGCGACGATGGCAAGGCAATGGGGGGAGTAGGCGGTGTGCCCACACGCACCGCTATCGGGCGCAGTTCGCATCAGACCAACAAAAAAGCCGGCGTTGCCGCCGGCTTTTCGTCTCTTTCGATCCGCCAATCTCTGGCGCTGAGCCGCCGCGCTTAATGCGCGGCTTCCAGCGCGGCCTGTTCGGCCTTTGCGATCGTGCCCTTGACCGCGGACTGCACCTTCTCGAAGGCGCGGACCTCGATCTGGCGGACGCGCTCGCGCGACACGCCGAACTCGGCAGCAAGGTCTTCCAGCGTCATCGGCTCATCGGCGAGGCGGCGGGCCTCGAAGATGCGGCGTTCGCGCGGGTTGAGCACGCCCATGGCGCCGTTCAGCGCGTCACGGCGGTGATCATACTCCTCGTGCTCCGCCATCATGGCTTCCTGGTTGGGCGTGTTGTCGACCAGCCAGTCCTGCCATTCGCCGGCTTCGCCATCGTCGCGGATCGGTGCGTTGAGCGACGCATCGCCGCCGAGGCGGCGGTTCATGTCGATCACGTCCTGATCGGTGACGCCGAGGCGCTTGGCGATCAACTTGACCTGGTCGGGGCGGAGATCGCCTTCGTCCAGCGCGTTGATCTTGCTCTTCGCCTTGCGCAGGTTGAAGAACAGCTTCTTCTGGTTCGCGGTGGTGCCCATCTTCACGAGCGACCACGAACGGAGGATGTACTCTTGAATCGACGCCTTGATCCACCACATGGCGTAGGTGGCGAGACGGAATCCCTTCTCGGGTTCGAATCGCTTCACCGCCTGCATCAGGCCGACATTGCCTTCCGAGACGACCTCGGAGATCGGCAGGCCGTAGCCGCGATAGCCCATGGCGATCTTGGCCACGAGGCGGAGATGGCTGGTGACGAGTTGGTGTGCCGCGTCGCGATCGTCATGCTCACGCCAACGCTTGGCGAGCATGTACTCCTCCTGCGGTTCCAGCATCGGGAATTTGCGGATCTCGGCGAGGTAGCGAGAAAGGCCGGATTCTCCATTGAGGACCGGCAAAGCAGCGGTACGGGCCATAGTGCGCCCTCCAAAAGGTTCAGGCCCCCGATAGCGGCGGGCCAGGCAGACGACCGCTGTGTTAAAGCCGGCCGTAGCTGCGATGTTCCGCGTTGGTCATTTCAACGCAGACGCAATATACCCCATCGGGGGTCAAAAAGGGAAGGATTGCTGACGTCACGTCCCCGTGTGGCAGCTATAACTTTTTGTAATGTAAAGGCTTTCTGAAGCGGCCTGCGTCATAGCGCCGCCTTGAGCGCACGTTCCAAGAGAAGCAAATCCTCCGGCAAAGGCGCCTCCCAGTGCAGTAATTCTCCCGTCCTCGGGTGCTCCAATACCAGCAGGTAAGCATGTAAGGCCTGCCGCCCCAGCGCCGCCAAAGCTGCCTGCGACTCGGGGCCGAGCTGGTTGGCCTTGGTCTTGAAATGCGGGCCATAGACGGCATCGCCCATCAGCGAGTGGCCGATATGGGCGAGATGAACGCGGATCTGATGGGTGCGGCCGGTCTCGAGCTCGCAGGCGAGCAGGGCGGCGACGCCCTTGCCGTCGCGTCCATGAAAGCTCTCCAGGATTTCCCAATGCGTCACCGCCTCGCGGCCACCCTGGCGCACGGCCATCTTCTCGCGTGCATGCGGATGCCGGTCGATCGGCGCATCGACGGTGCCGCGGTGCCGGTTCGGCACGCCCCAGGCGAATGCCATGTAGCCGCGCCGCATCGCGCCGGTGCGGCCGTGATCGGCGAATTGCGCCGTCAATGAAGCGTGGGCGAGATCGTTCTTGGCAACCACCATCAGCCCCGTCGTGTCCTTGTCGAGCCGGTGCACGATCCCGGGCCGGCGCACTCCGCCGATGCCGGAGAGCGAGGCGCCGCAATGGGCGATCAGCGCATTCACCAAGGTGCCGGTCTCGTGGCCGGCCGCGGGGTGCACGACGAGGCCCTTGGGCTTGTTGAGGACGACGATGTCGTCGTCCTCGAACACGATATCGAGGGCGATGTCCTCCCCCTTGGGCTCGGCGGGCGCCGCTTCCGGCACGTCGATTATGATCGTATCGCCGGATGCGACGTGATAAGCGGGGTCGCGGACCGCGGAGGCCTTCAGGTGCACTGCGCCCGCCAGGATCAGGGCTTTCAGCCTCGATCGCGACAGCTCCGGCAGGCGCGCCGCCAGCACGCGGTCGAGCCGGGCCGAGCCCTCGGAGCCTTCGACCACAACCTCCAACCTTTGCGCTGACCCAGGGCTTTCCATGACGACGTCTGATACCGCTGTTCCCGAACCGACCCCCGAGCAGGCCGCGCTGTTCGCGCGGGTGCGGCGGATGATGCTGATCGCGGGGTTGACCACGGCGCTGGCGTTCTGCGCCGTGCTGATCGCGGTGGGCTACCGCCTTTTCAAGTCTGAGGGAAGGGCGGTCGAAGCGGCAAGCGATGTCACTGCCACCCTGCCCAAGGGCGCCAGAATCGTCTCGACCGGGGTCGCCGGCGACCGCCTCGTAGTGACGCTGGATCTCGGCGGAATCATCGAGATCCGCACCTTCGATGCCCATACCCTGAAGTCGGCCGGACGGCTGAAATTCGCCAATGAGCCGTAAAACGCCCCTCGGGGTCCTTGCGGCGGACAAATTTCGAGGCTATTGGCTAGCCCTCACGCTCCCTTCGTCTAGCGGTTAGGACGCGGCCCTCTCAAGGCTGAAACAGGGGTTCGATTCCCCTAGGGAGCGCCAGCTGATCCTAAGCCATCTGCTGCCCGAAGATGCGGGTCGGCAGGGACTGGAGCCGGATGTGCGGCGGTGCGTGAGCATCGACGCAGAAGCTCACTGCGTTGCCGAGTGGTTTCTCGACCGTAAGAAAGCAGGCTACGAGTGGTCGCAGATGGCGTGTCTCTACCCGGAGCACTGGATCGGCGGACGGGTCGCGCAGATTCTCGCCGGGCATTGTGCGCCGATCGACATCGCCAAGGACAATCGCAACCGGGTTTCGGTCAAGCGGGTCGCCGTGCGATTCCTGAGCATGCACAGCGCGAAAGGGCTGGAGTTTCCCTGCGTCGCCATCGCCGGCTTGGGCCTGCTCGGCCGCCACGGCGAGACCGTCGAGGAATGTGTCCGGCTGACCTATGTCGGGGTGACCCGGGCAACTCACGAGGCGCTCCTGACGTATTCGAGCGAGTCGGCATTGGTGCAGCGCTTGATCGCGTAGCCCGACGCCGCGCAGGCGCTCTTTCACGCGGTAGTGCAGTCGATCGAGCGGAGGATCGCCCGCTGCACGTCCGCATTCGAAAGAAACACATCTTGGTAGGTTGCGCGTCGCAGCGTCATCGATGATGACGTGATCGAGTGAACGGGCCTTGCATCCATTCCGGCGCAACTTGCATTCCCTCCGGCGCAAAATGAGCCGCATCGCGTCGTCGCTTCTGCGCCGCGCGATAGTTGCACCACGAGCGCATGACTCGGGCTCCCACTCAACCCTATTCGGGGGGATCGCGAGAGGAGCCCTGGCCATACGTTTTGGCGGTAACTTCAGTGATGCGCCGAAACGCTTCTGACGGTCTCGGTGAGCATGTCACCCGATGAGGAATGGCTGACGTCACCCAGGCTGATGATGCCGACCATCCGCTTGCTCTTGTTGATCACCGGCAGCCTGCGGACCTGCAGCTTCTCCATATGATGCATCGCCTTGGCGAGGTCATCGTCCTCGCGGCAGCAATGGATGCCCTCGGTCATCACGTCACGTGCCGTCGCGCGGCCGGCATCGAAGCTGTGGCTCGCGAGTCCTTTGCAGACGATGTCGCGGTCGGTCACCATTCCGACCAGCTTGTCATCCTCGCCAATCGGAATGCAGCCGATGTCATGCGCCCGCATCAGTTTGGCAATCTCGGTGATTGGGGTGTCGGGGCTGACCCAGTCGACACCCTTGTGCATCACGTCTTTGACTTTCATGGCGAGCCTCCGTTCGTGGGTTTCAAGTGCGTTGATGCAATGCAGCGGCACCCCCATCTTCCGAACTCCGACCAGACAAAGCGCAGACACTTTCGCCGCCACCCTGCGGAACGGTATGACGGCGAACTTGCGCTAGAGTTCCCGCCCAGGGCCGCAAGGACAATGGGCGGCGCACAGGTCCTCAGTCATGCGCGCTGAAGCGGCCGTGCGGTGCGTTGGCCGTCAGGCGCGCAAACTGCGCGTGACCCATGTGAAGCAGCGTCTCATGATCGCCGGCTTCCATATAGATGTCCGGCTGTGCCTCGAGGCTGTCGTCGACGATGATATCCAATCCGTAGCATTTGCCGACGGCAGGAACTGCACCGTGTGCACAGTCGCTGAACAGCCGATTGATCTCGGTTTCATTGGCCATGTGGACATTGTCGCCGAGGCTTGTCCTCAGGTCCGACAGGCGGAAGTGATGCGATGCGGGCAAGACGGCCAGCATGTATCCGCCGTCGCGCCGCAACACGATGCCCTTGGCGAGGCGGTCGCCGGAGATATGGCATGCCTGCGCCGTTCGGGCGGACGTCATGCTGAGTTCGTGCGGGATCACCTCGTACTGGATGTTCTCAGCGGCGAGGTATTTCTGGAGGGTGGGAGCAATGGCCATGGCATCACCTCCGATGCGGAATGGAAACCATCCACCGTGAGGCGATCCTGCAGACTCTCGCCATACGATGGGCGGCTGCCTGACTAGCTACCCAACATAGGTCTTCCATCCGCAAGCTGCAATGCAATTCCCCTCGGAGCCGCAACGGGTGTGGGCAGGAGCAGGCTTTTCGCGTGGCTCGGCGCTCTCCTACGCCGTCGTGCCGTCGATCGAGCGGCGGATCACCCGCTGCACTTCCGTATTCGACAGGAACAAATCGTGGTTGATGATGCCCCAGCCTTCCTGGGAGGCATCGACCACGCGCACACCGAGCCCTGCGATGGCGGCCTTCTCGGCCGCGCCGACGCGGGTCATGCCGCCGGCGAGCTGCCCCGACAGCGCCAGTGCACGATCGTTGGTCGAGGCGATCACCGTGATCTTGCCGGCGAGAGGGCCGATGCGCTGGATCGCCGACGAGAACACGTCCATGTCGATGTCGGGCGCGGCAAACACCACCGCGCCAATCTTGCTCGTCAGCGTGTCGCCGTATCTTCCATGGAGCTGGCGCAGGCTTTCGAGCGTCAGCATGGTTCCCATGCTGTGGGCGACGATGTGCACGCGCCCCGCCCCCGGCGCCGACACCAGCGCAGAGAGCACGCGCTCGAAATTGTCGCGCGACCACATCGCGCTGTCGCGGTCATAGGCGTAGTCGAACAGTCCTGCCTTGGAAGGCCAGGAGAACGCCATGGTCCGGCCGCGGAACTTGATCCCATCGGAAAGGTGGGCTGCATCCAGCACCGCCGTCTCGAACGTCTGCTTGAAACCGTGCACATAGATCAGCACGTCCCCGCCGCCGGCCTGGCCAGCTAGATCGCCGGCGTCGGCCGGGACCGGCTCGATCCGGTCGAGACGCCAATTCTCGAGTCCGACCGAGGCGAGGGAAAGCCGGCTCTCGTCCGGCGCCGTCAGCTTCGCCCGCGCGACCGTCATGCTCGTCGCACGCTCCGGCCCGAACCAGGGTTTTGCGCGGCCGCCGTTCACTGGCTTGCGTGTGGTGACGACAAGCAACGTCGGATCGACGGAGAGCGAGGAGGCGTCGAAGCGCGCGCCGGTCGCACCGAGGCCAGCGCATCCGCCAAGCGCCAGCGCGCTCCCCGTCGACAGGAGACCGCCGAGGAGAGCGCGGCGCGACATGGAATGATTTGTTTGAGGAAGACGTCGGCCTATCACTGGGAACCCATGGGAACTTTGCCCCCGACAGCATCGCCCCATCTGCTCTCTGAATGACAATGGGGGCGAGATCGCGGCGGAGCCGCCTCGCGCATGTCGTGGCCTTCAAGTGAATGGCGGGTCAGTCGGTGATCTCGATTGCCTGGATCTCGCACCAATCGCGCAATGCCCGCTCCCTCGCCTTGTTGCGGTAGTCATGCCAAGCATCGATCGCTCCCCGTCGGGAGAGCAGGCCCTTGAACTTCTGATAGGCGCCGCGTTTGCTGAAAATATAGCGAACGTCGTCCAGATCGTTCGGCAGGAACTCGCGGACGAAGGCAATCACGAGAGGCTTGCCGAGGTCGAGGTCTCGTGAGTTCGGGATCTGCAAGTATTTGGTCTCGTCCTCGATATCGTCAGGCAGTCGTCGTCCTCGAGCTCCTGGAGGTCGTCCTGATCGAACTGGTAGTAGATCTTTCCTGTCTGCCTGCAGACGAAGGTGCGGCACTCCACAACGCCGCTGATGTCGGCGAACTCAAAAGCCTGGAGGATGTCTCCGAATTTCACGCGCATTGGACACCTTGCCAATGGACCGACGCCGCAATGTCTGCAATCGGCCCGAACAGTATAAGCGGATCGTCCTTCGAGGCAATGAACCCTCGCCGTGTCCAGAAGGCAACTGCCCCGGCGTCGACGGCAGAACACACCGATCCGCTGTCAACCCCTCCCGCCGAAAATATTCCACTTTACCGAAATTCGGATTTGTCGTATGTATCGACCATTCCAGCCCACCAAGGGGCGGTCGTACGTCGTTTCGAGCGCGGGCTGGAAGTTGCGGTGGACGCGGGCGGCGTTAAAGGCGGAGCTTGCGCGTGCAGGGCGAGATGAACCTCGTGAGCATGCGGGACCCGCGAAGACGAACGGCGCCCCTGCGTACGGCGAAACCGTGTGGTCCTGGCCGTCGTTGCTACGGTCAAGCCTTGGCGAAGACGTCATCGCGTCAACCGGCGCGGTGCGGTGACTTTTGCGGAGGCGAGGGAGGCCAGAAGGAACTCGGCTCCCGGGAGAGCGCGGCATAGGCCGTCAAACCATCGCGCAGGGAAGGCCTGGTTTCGGCTGCCCTGTGTCTCCCCTGTGCACTGCGTGTGCATTCGTTCAGCGCAGGGGTCTTATGGGTGCCAGCTGGCGCCCGGTCTTCCCTGCGCCCTTTCCTTGAGGGGTGTGTGAAGCGGAGCATAGCTCGGGCGGATCAAGCCGCGAGAACGCGAGGGTATGCCGATTGGATCGGCGGATTGACGCAGCGGCATTGTTGGGCTCCGGTCCGATACACTTCCTGCGTTCACCGGCCTCACTTGCAAGCATGCTGCATCGGCATCAGTGGTGGTGGTCGTTCTCACGAGAATATGCACTATGCGCGCCGATGCGCCTCCGAAGCTGCTGCCGGGCCTTCGGAAATTCTGGCAATTTGCTTTTCGGAGTGACGAGATGAGCGGTTTGGTGGTCTCTGGCGGCCGGGTGGTGGATCCCGCGAGCGGGATGGACGCCGTTGGGGATGTGGCGGTCGTGGACGGCAAGATCGCCGCCGTCGGCACGGGCCTCGGCGGCGCCGAACGGGTGATCGACGCCACCGGCCTCGTGGTGGCGCCCGGCTTCATCGATCTGCATGCCCATGGCCAGTCGATCCCGGCCGATCGCATGCAGGCGTTCGACGGCGTCACGACCACCCTCGATCTCGAGGCCGGCGTGCTGCCGGTCGGGTCCTGGTATGAGCGCCAGGCGCGAAAGGGCCGCGTGCTGAATTATGGCGCGGCCACCAACTGGGCCTTTGCCCGCATCGGCGCGATGACGGGCTCCAACGCGGAGAGCTCGCTGGAAGCGTTCGGCAACGCCATGCGCGACCGCCGTTGGATGGACAATGTCGCAACCGATGCGGAGGTCTCGGGCATTCTCGAGCGTCTGGCCCGCGGCCTCAACGAAGGCGGTATCGGCATCGGCATCCTCAACGCCTATGCGCCCGGCGCCGGCGTGCAGGAGCTGACCGCAGTGTGCCAGCTGGCCGCGAAGCAGGACGTCCCCACCTTCACCCATGTCGCCTTCATGTCGCGCATCGATCCCGAGAGCGCAGTGGAAGCCTATATCCGCCTGATCGGCTATGCCGGCGCCACCGGCGCGCACATGCACATCTGCCATTTCAACTCGTCGAGCAAGACCGACGTCGAGCGTTGCCGCGTGCTGATCGAGAAGGCGCAAGGACAGGGCCTGCCGATCACGGTCGAGGCTTATCCTTACGGCACCGGCTCGACCGTGCTGGCCGCGGCCTTCTTCAGTGATCCCCAGTTCGTCGAGCGCAACGGCACCGGTTACGATTCCGTGCAGCGCGTCACCGACGGCTACCGCTTCCACGACCGCGAGGAGCTCTTGAAGGCGCAGGCCGAGGAGCCGTCCTCGCTGGTGCTCTGGCACATTCTCGACACCGAGAACAATGCGCACCACCGCGACCTGCTCGATATGTCGGTGCTGTATCCCGGCGGCGCGATCGCCTCCGACGCGATGCCGTGGACGCTGTCGGACGGCTCAACCTACACCGGCGATGCCTGGCCGCTGCCGGATGATGCGACCTCGCATCCGCGCTCGGCCGGCTGCTTCACGAAGTTCATCCGTGAATGGGTGCGCGAGCGTAAAGCCCTGTCGTTGCTGGAAGGCGTGCGCAAATGCGCGCTGATCCCGGCGGAGATCCTCTCGCAGAGCACGCCGGCGATGCGGAGCAAGGGCCGGCTCGCCAAGGACGCGGATGCTGACATCGTCGTGTTCGACTACGAGAAGCTCTCGGACCGTGCGACCTTCACCGCGATGAACCGGCCCTCTGAGGGCGTCCGGCATCTTGTCGTCAGCGGCCAGGTGCTGATCAGCGACGGCATGCTCGATGTGACCGCGCGGCCGGGCAGGCCCGTGCGCCGCCCAATCGTCGAGGGCTGATCCATGGCGGTCCCCATTCTCCTGGTGACGGGCTTCTTGGGGGCCGGCAAGACCACGGTCGTCAACCATCTGCTGGCGCATGCGGAGGGGCGGCGGATCGCTGCCGTCGTCAACGATTTCGGCGCCATCAACATCGATGCGGAGCTGATCGCGGGCGCGAGCGACGGCGTGGTCAGCCTTGCCAATGGCTGCATCTGCTGCTCGCTCGAGGGCGATCTGCTCCGCACGCTTTCGACGCTGCTGCGGCGTGATCCCAAGCCCGATTGTATCGTCATCGAGACCAGTGGCGTTGCCGATCCCGCCGACATCGTGCGCAACCTAATGGACCCCGTGATCCTGCGCGAGGCGCAGCTGGAGACGGTGCTTTGCGTGTTGGACGCAGGGACACCGCCTTCGGCTCTGGACGACGCGCTGATGCGGTCGCAGCTGCGCGTCGCCGATATCGTGGCATTGAGCAAGCTGGATCTGGCGGGCGCGGGCGCGGGGGTGCGGATGCGTGACGCCATCCGCGCCCAGCGCGTGCCCGCGGTGGTGGTCGAGGCACAGCACGGCGAGATTCCGCCCGCGCTGCTGTTTCCCGCCGGTGCCGACCGCGCTCCGGCGCCGCGCGAGGTGGGACCGAAACGGCCGGCGGAGGAGCGCTTCGAGGCACTGAGCTGGACCTCGGATAAGCCGGTCTCGCTGCCGCGCCTGCAGCAGGCCATCAGCCGCCTTGCGCCGAAGCTGGCGCGCGCCAAGGGCCTGTTCGAAACCATCGAGCAGCCCGGCCGCACGATGGTGTTTCAGTTCGCCGCCGGCCGGGCGACCCTGGCGCCTGGCGATGCGCCGACACCGGGCGCGGCGCGGACGCGCATCGTCTTCATTGCCGAGCTTGGCATGCTCTCGAAGGCGGAGCTCGATGAAGTCATGGAGGCGTGCGTTGCCGGCGGCTGAGGTGAGGGGGTAGGGTCAACCGCTTCCGCCATTAGCCACCACCTCTCCTTTTGCCGAGTCGATCCGAGGCCGAACTATGCCGCCAAATATGCCACTCGCCCCCGCTGATGCCGCCTCGCGCCGCGCTGCCAAGCCGGCCATCGTCTATCCGGCCGGGACGATGCCCGGGCCGGATATGGCTACGCTCGAAGCAGCCCGCCGTGCTGCGGTCAAGACGCACGAGCTTATCGTGCCGCCACGCGATGCCCGTGCCTTTCGCGTGGCGCGCGGCCAGTTCTTCCGCATCGTGAGCATCGAAGGCCCTCAGGTCGGTGACCTCAATCTCTGGAATGCAGACGATCTCTCCGAGCGCTTCTTCAGCGGCAAGACGCGGGCGCTCCATGGCACGCATGTCGGCATCGGTGACCGGCTCTGGAGTAATATGCCCTATCTTCGGCCGATGGTGACCATCAGCCACGATACGCTTGGCTGGTACGGCTTCGACGCGGACGGTGCCGGCATTCACGATGTGATCGGCACGCGCTGCGATCCCTACACAAATCTCCTGCTGAACGGCACGGCTTACGATTTTTGCTGTCACTCCAACCTGTCCCGCGCCCTCGCCACCGAATTGAAGGCGGATCCGGCCGCAGTGGAGCATCATGTCCACGACGTGCTCAACGTCTTCATGTGCACCGGCTTCACTGGGGATACGCACCAATATTTCATGAAGGCAAGTCCGGTCCGCCCCGGCGACTTCATCGAGCTCTTCGCGGAGATCGACCTGCTCGGCGCGCTGTCGGCCTGTCCAGGTGGAGACTGCAGCGCAACCCATTCCAGCGATGCCGCGGCATGCCATCCGCTCAAGATCGAAATCTTCGAGCCGGATCGAACGGCCCTGAAAGGCTGGACCTGGCCTACCCCGAGCGCGTATCACCGTCACCACGGTGCGCATGCGGGACGCTGAATCTCAGTCTTCGACCGGCAATCCGTCGCCGTGCACCTCACGCGAACTGCGCGATGCCGTGACCGACGGACCAGTTCTCCTTGGGCGCGTCGAGCACGTTGACGAACACGTCCTCGGGCCTGATCCCCGGGTTCTCGCCGAGCAGGTCGGCGATCCGACGATACAGCGCTTTCTTCTGCTCGGCCGTGCGCGAGGCGAACACGGTGATCTGGATCAGCAGGGCGTCTTCGCTGCGCTCGACGCCGTAAGCATTGCCGCAGCGGAAGTTGGCCGGCTCATGCTCGGTGATGGCCATGAACGCATCGCCTTCGGGCACGTTCAGGGCCTCGCGCATCGCGCGGTAAAGTCCGTCCAGAATCGCCTGCCGGTAGCTTTGCGGCTTACCGGCGCGCA
Organism: Bradyrhizobium sp. JHI2711; assembly: GCF_056156565.1. Taxonomy (NCBI): domain Bacteria; kingdom Pseudomonadati; phylum Pseudomonadota; class Alphaproteobacteria; order Hyphomicrobiales; family Nitrobacteraceae; genus Bradyrhizobium; species Bradyrhizobium sp. JHI2711. Next base: position 357,659 of record NZ_JBPZPT010000003.1, on the reverse strand, counting down.
TCGAAATGTGGAGGAGAGGCATCACGCGGCCCTTTGCATGCGGTCCCGGCTGACACGGCGATGTGAACGCCGCCGGCTCGGCCAATTCAGAAAAACGGACTATCAATCTCGATCGGTTTTTGACACGATGTCGAGAAAGCATATTCTTGACGGCATGTCAAATACTTTGCGGAGCCAAGCTTGAGACCGCGCGAGTTCGATCATGACGAGGTTCTGCGCATCGCGTTCGACCAGTTCTGGCGCAAGGGCGTGCGCGGCACCTCGCTGTCCGACATTGCGCGCGATGCGGCGGTCCAGCGCGGGAGTCTCTACAATGCCTTCGGCAGCAAGGAGGCGCTATTCCTGCAGGCCTATGAACGCTACGCGGGGGATTATCTCGCCAAGCTGCAAAAGGCGCTCGGGGCAGGTTCCTTGCGCAAGCGCCTCACCGCGTTCTTCGATCTGACCATCACCAATTTCCGCTCGGGCACGCCGCCGCGCGGCTGTCCGACGACGCGCGGGCTGATGGAGCTCGGCGGCGCCGAAGGCGAGGGGCTCGACGACAACGCGCGCCAGGCTTTTGCGAACCTGATCTCGCGCATCACCGCACTGCTTCAGGACACGTTGGCCGCTGGCGCGGCGCGGGGCGAGTTCGACGGCAATCCCGCGGCTGCGGCGCTGCAGATCGTCACCGTGACGCGCGGCCTCGCCGTGCTCGAGCGTGCCTTCGGGGACGAGCCCCAATTGCGCAAGATCGCCGCGCACACGATCGATCTCGTGCTCGGCAGGAATGGCGGATAGGTGTCAGCACAGCGCGAGCGCGTTGACCGCGCGTGTCGCAGCATCCTCCTTGCCGGAGCCAACGACCTGGCCAACGGTGGATTCGAGCTCGCCCGGCTGCTTGCGGCGCGCGACCGCCAGCAGTCGCATCAATTCCGCCTCGTCCTTGGAAAGCCGCCTGCAGGACGGCGGCATGAAGCACAGCTCGCAGGGCCGCTCCTTGCGCAGGATCCTGACGAGCGCGGCCGCGCGCGCGACCAGCAGCGGGCTGTCGGCAATGCCGGGCGCTTCCTCGGCAAAGCGATAGGCCGCTTCCCAGCAATCCGATGCGCCGGTCGCATAGGCCGCTCCGATGAAGCGGAGCAGCGCCAGCGCGAGGCGGGAAAAATCATCGTAGCTGTCGATGTCCGGCCGGGTCGCAAGCGCGGCCTGGAGTGGACAGAGCAGCGGCTCACCAGCGTCCGACGTCGGCTCGGAATCGCAACTGGCCCGCATCGTGAACGATCTCGTCAATGCAACGTCGCGCTGCCCACGAACCAGCTCTTCATCGCCAATATCCCGTCATGCTCGACAGGCTGCACGTGCCGGTCGGGCAGGGCGAGGCCGGCCATGCGGAAGATCGTCGCAAGCCCCAGGACCGGCGCGAGCGCCCAATCGGCGCCGATCGGCGGCAGCCAGCGCTCGAACTGCTCGCGCGCGACATCGACGCGGTCCTGCTGGGCCGCGGCAATCGCGCGCAAGATTCCGCGCTCGCTGTCGGACATGCGCGGACAGGTGGGGCAGTGCACTTCGATCGCGGTATGCGCGGTGCAGGCAAAGATCTCGATGATGGAATCCAGCGACAGCACGGCATCGCCGACGCGAAAATGGTCGTACACCTGCTGGATATCGGCCGCCGTCGGGACGGCGCCTCCGCTACGCGCCTTCGCCCGAAATCCCCAGATGAAGAGACGCTCCGCTGCGCTCAGCGCAGGAAGATCGACGGGCCTGGTGTATGTCGATCGATGCATTGTGCTTCTGGCCTCCGGCTGCGCTCACGCCAGCGCTGGCGCGGATGATCTGCGCCGATCGTTCTGCCAAAGAGCTCTCCAAGTCAACGCGCGGAGAGGCGATGTCGAGGTGTTCTAGATTGGAAGAATTCGTATCTCGGGTGACGTCGGTCTCGCTTGTCTCGTGGCCATACGAGCGTGCCGGTAACGTCCCCGCAAAATTTCGGAGTGTCGGGAACCCGAATGCTTAAAGCTTTGCTAAGAGAAGCGGGATAATCTGGCATATCAGCCCTTCCAATTCCTGTGAGCACCGATGATTTTCTCCCGCATCAGTTTCAAGCTGGTCCTGATTGTCGGCATCAGCCTCCTCGGCATGATCGCGTTGGCGCCGGTCGCCCTCTCGACCCTGCGCACGCAGATGGTCGCCGACCGTCAGGCCAAGACGCAGCAGATGGTCGATGTTGGCTACGGCATCCTGGCGCACTACCAGAAGCTCGAGAACGAAGGAAAGCTCTCGCGCGAGCAGGCGCAGGCCGGCGCGATGGCCGAGATCAAAAGTCTGCGCTACGACAAGGTCGAGTATTTCTGGATCAACGACATGACCCCCAAGATGGTCATGCATCCGATCAGGGCCGAGCTTGACGGCAAGGATCTCTCCGGGATGAAGGATCCCGCCGGCAATGCGCTGTTCATGGGCTTCGTTGACGTCGTCAACAAGAAGGGTGCGGGCTTCTACGGCTACCTCTGGCCGAAGCCCGGCTTCGACCAGCCGGTCGGGAAAATCTCCTATGTGAAGGGCTTTGCGCCCTGGGGCTGGATCATCGGCACCGGCATCTATCTGGACGACGTCGATGCCGCCTTCCGCCAGAACGCGATGACCTTCGCCTATATTTGTCTCGCTGTGCTGGTCGTGGTGCTCGGCGCCTCCTTCCTGATCGGCCGCAGCGTCACCCGGCCGCTGGCCCGGATCACCGCGCTGACCGAGCGCCTTGCCGCCGGCGACAGCGCCTTCGACGTGCCCTACACCGACCGCCGCGACGAGGTCGGCGGCCTCGCCAAGGCGCTCGCCGTGTTCAAGGACAATGCATCGGCGGTGAGCCGGATGCATGCCGAGCAGCAGGAGCTGAAGCAGAAGGCCGACGAGGAGAAGCGCAAGACCATGACCGATCTCGCCGGCAAGTTCGAGGCGAGCGTCCAGGCCGTCGTTCGAGACGTCTTCGACGAGGCCCGCGCGATGCAGCAGGCCGCGCAGGGCATGTCGGAAACCGCCAACAAGGCGAGCGACCGTGCGAGCTTCGTCGCCACCGCGTGCCAGCAGGCCTCGAGCAACGTGCAGACGGTGGCCTCGGCCGCGGGCGAATTGTCGGCCTCGATCGCCGAGATCAGCCAGCGCGTCGCGCAGGCCGCGACAGTGGCCGACAAGGCCGCCGCCGACGGCCAGCGCACCAACGACACCGTGCAGGGCCTTGCCGCCGCCGCGCACAAGATCGGCGAGGTCATCGACCTCATCAACCAGATCGCCTCGCAGACCAATCTGCTCGCGCTCAACGCCACCATCGAGGCGGCGCGCGCGGGCGAGGCCGGCAAGGGCTTTGCGGTGGTCGCGAGCGAAGTGAAGTCGCTGGCGAGCCAGACCGCGAAGGCGACCGACGAGATCGGCGCGCAGATCACCGCGATCCAGGCCGAGACCAATCAGGTCGTCGGCAACATCGAGAGCATCCGCGCCACCATCATGGAGGTCAACGAGATCTCCTCGTCGATCGCCGCCGCGGTCGAGGAGCAGGGCGCCGCGACGAAGGCGATCGCGCACAGCGTGCAGGAGGCGGCCTCCGGTACCGATCAGGTCTCGCACAACATCTCCGGTGTCACCGACGCGACGGCCGAGACCGGACAGGCCGCCGGCCTCGTGCTGCAATCGAGCGGCCGGCTGACGCACAAGCTGCAATCGCTGCAGGACGAGGTCAGCGCCTTCGTTGCGGGCGTGCGGGCGGCTTAGTATAGCGGGAGGATGGGCCAAAACTCCGATCGACGCGCGCGCATCCTCCTGATCAATCCGAACAGCAACGATGCGACCACCACGATGATGGTGGCGATCGCAAGGTCCGCTGCCACCGATGGTTTCGACATCGTCGGCGCCACGGCAACGCGTGCGCCCACGATGATCGTCTCGGCGGACGCGCTGGAGGCGGCTGCGCTGGAGGTCGAGGAGATCGCGCGTCTCCGTGACGGCGAGTGCGACGGCGTCATCGTGTCGGCTTTCGGTGATCCTGGCCTCGCCGGGATCAAGGCGGCGATGAAGCTGCCCGCCGTCGGCATCGGCGAATCCGCGATGCTGGAAGCCGCCGGGAACGGTCGCCGGTTCGGCGTGGCGACCACGACGCCGTTGCTGAAAGCGAAGATCGATGCATTGCCTGATACGCTGGGCTTGCGCGCGAGCTACACCGGCACGCGCTTCGCCGATGGTGATCCGCAACAGCTGATGCGCGATCCGGCGCAGCTGCGCGCAGCGCTCGCCGGCGCGGTTGAGGCCTGCATTGTGCGAGACAGAGCGGAAGCGGTCATCATCGGCGGCGGGCCGCTGGGTGAAGCGGCGCGCGAGCTTCAGCCGATGTTCGCGGCGCCAATCATCGCCCCGATCCCATCTGCCGTGCGACGGATCATTCGTCTCGTCGCGGCGTAGCCCCGGTTTTTCCGCGCCGCGGCATCGGCCGTGCTGCGGAAAACTGTTTTCCTTGACATGAACTCTGCGGTGCTCGACGTGTAACGAGGTCGAGCGATGCTGCCTTGCGTCCCTCGCGAAAAGAAAAGCAACACGGGAAGGACGTCATGAACACGGGCCTCGACGAGAATGACTACCTCGCCACCTTGCGCGGCCTGTGGGACAAGGCCTGGCCGAAGAGCCTGCCGCGCTCGCCCAACTATCTGCACGGCGAAGTTCCCCTGACGGAATATCTGCGCACCTGGGCAAAGCGGAGTCCGGAGCGGCCCGCGGTGATCTTCTACGGGCATGTGACCACCTATGCCGATCTCGATCAGAAGAGCGATCGCTTTGCGGCGCTGTTGCAGGCAAAGGGCGTTCGCAAGGACGATCGCGTCGCCGTCTTCCTGCCGAACTGCCCGCAATTCCACGTCGTGTTCTTCGGTATCCTGAAGCTCGGCGCGATCCACGTTCCCATCAGCCCGCTGTCGCGCGCGTTCGAATTGTCCTACCAGCTCAACGACACCCAGGCCGAGGTGATCGTCGCGCTCGACCAGCTCATGCCTATCGTTGATCAGGTCCGCGGCGAGGTGCGCCTGCGCGAGATCATCGTCACCAGCTTCGCCGATGTCGTGCCGGCGGCGCCTGCGTTTCCCGCGCCGGACTCGATCCGCACGCCGCGCGTTGCGGTCTCCGGCGCAACTGATCTCCTGCCGGCGCTAGCGGCACTGCCCGCACCGACCCCGCTGCCGCCGCCCCACCTCGATGATGTCGCCGCGCTCAATTACACCGGCGGCACCACCGGCATGCCCAAGGGCTGCGTCCATACCCATCGCGATATGGTCTACACGGCCGCCGCCAATTACGGCATCTCGTTTCCCTCGGATGAGAGCAGCGTGTTCCTGTCGTTCTTTCCGGAGTTCTGGATTGCGGGCGAGAATTCCGGTCTGATCTTCCCGCTGTTCTCGGGCGGCACGCTGGTTCTGCTCGCGCGCTGGGACGCTGTCGGCGCGATGGCGGCGATCGACAAGTACAAGGTCACGATGACGGCGATGCCGGTCGACAGCGCGGTCGAGATGATGGACCATCCGCGCTGGAGCGAGTTCGACCTGTCGTCGCTGCAACAGGTGCGCGTGGTCTCCTTCGTCAAGAAGCTCAACGCCGGCTATCGCAGGCGCTGGAAGGACCTCACCGGCACGATCCTGATGGAGGCGGCCTGGGGCATGACCGAGACCCACACCTCCAATACTTTCACCGCTGGCTTTCAGGACGGGGATTTCGACCTCAACAGCCAGCCGATCTTCGTCGGCCTGCCGGTCCCCGGCGCCGAGTTCAAGATCACCGATTTCGAGACCGGTGCGCTGCTGCCGCTGGGAGCCGAAGGCGAGATCCGCGTGCGTACGCCGTCGCTGCTCAAGAGCTACTGGAACAAGCCCGAGGCGACGGCGGAATCGCTCGTCGACGGCTGGTTGCGCACCGGCGATATCGGCACCATCGACAAAGACGGCTTTCTGCACTTCCTCGGCCGGCGCAAGGAGATGCTGAAGGTCAAGGGCATGAGCGTGTTTCCGCCGGAGATCGAGGCGTTGCTGGGGCAGCATCCGAAGGTGCTGGGCTCGGGCGTGGTCGGCCGTGATGATCCGGACAAGGGCCAGGTGCCGGTCGCTTATATCCAGCTCAAGCCGGAAGCGATCGGCACGGTCTCAGAACAGGAACTGCGCGCCTGGTGCGCCGAGCGCATGGCCGTCTACAAGGTTCCGGAAGTCCGCGTTATCGATGCGCTGCCGTTGACGGCAACGGGCAAGGTCAGGAAGCAGGACCTCATTCCAAATCCTCCTGCCGTCCAGTGAGAGAGACGATGTCGTTCAAGAAGCTCCTGATCGCCAATCGCGGCGAGATCGCCATCCGCATCGCACGCGCGGCGGCCGATGCCGGCATTGCGACGGTCGCGATCCATCCCGCCGACGATGCGCTGTCGCTGCACGGGCGCGTTGCGGACGAGGCGATCGAGATCCCCGGCCGCGGCGCACGGGCCTATCTCGACATCGAGGCCGTGGTGATGGCGGCCAAGAGCGCAGCTTGCGATGCCGTGCATCCCGGCTATGGCTTCCTCAGCGAGAACGCGGCATTCGCGAAAGCCTGCGCCGACGCCGGAATCACCTTCGTTGGGCCGAAACCGGCTGCGCTCGAGCTGTTCGGCGACAAGGTTGCGGCACGTCAGCTGGCCAAACGCTGCGGCGTGCCGATCATTGCCGGCACCAGCGGGCCGTCGAGCCTCGAGGAGATCACGGCATTCTTTACCTCGCTCGGCAGCAATGCTGCGATCGTGATCAAGGCGATGGCGGGCGGTGGCGGCCGCGGCATGCGCGTGGTGGAGAACGCGTCCGATCTTGCGGAAGCCTATGCGCGCTGCCAGTCCGAGGCCAAGGCGGCGTTCGGCTTCGAGGGCGTCTATGCCGAACGGCTGATCCGGCAGGCGCGCCACATCGAGGTCCAGATCATCGGTGACCGCCATGGTGCGATCTCCCATCTCTGGGAACGCGAATGCACCATCCAGCGCCGGCACCAGAAGCTGATCGAGGTGGCGCCGAGCCCGTCATTGAGCGATGCCCTGCGCGGCCGCATCATCGAAGCGGCAAAGCAGCTGGCGGGCGCCGCGTCTTACGACAATCTCGGCACGTTCGAGTTTCTGGTCGACGGAACCGCCGAGGACAGCTTCGCCTTCATCGAGGCCAACCCGCGGCTCCAGGTCGAGCACACCGTGACCGAAGAGGTGCTCGGCGTCGATCTCGTCCGCGCTCAGCTCGCTGTCGCTGCAGGCAGCACGCTGGCCTCGCTTGGTCTCGCGCAGGCATCGATCCCGAAGCCGCGCGGCCATGCCATGCAGCTTCGCGTCAACATGGAGACGCTGGACGAGACCGGCGCCACGCATCCGACCGGTGGCGTCCTCGCCGTGTTCGAGCCGCCGTCGGGCCCCGGCGTGCGCGTCGATAGTTTCGGCTATGCCGGCTACAAGATCAGCGCGGCCTTCGACTCGCTGCTTGCCAAGGTGATCGTGCACACGCCGAGCGAGGCCTGGCATGACGTCGTCGCGAAAGCCTTGCGTGCGCTACGCGAGTTCCGGATAGATGGCGTCGTCACCAATATTGCCTTCCTCCAGTCGGTGCTCGCGCATCCCGATTTCAGGACCAACCGCATCGCGACTGATTTCATCGACCGCAACATTGCCAGGCTCGTGGAAGCATCGGATGGTGCCGCCAAGCCGCTTTACTTCGCCGCGGCAGAGCGCGGCGCCGGTCACAGCGCGGAGGTGCACGTCGCGCCAGCCGTACCCGAAGGCACGGTGATGGTCGCGGCCCCCTTGCAGGGAACCATCGTCACCATCCAGGTGAAGAAAGGCGAGATCGTCCGCCCCGGCCAGCAACTCGCCGTGATCGAGTCCATGAAGATGGAGCACCTCGTCATGGCCGAGCAGGGCGGGCGGGTGACAAAACTCGTCGCAGGTGACGGCGTCACGCTGATGCATGGCGAGCCGATCCTCTATCTCGAGCCGCTCGATGTCGCCGCCGACAGCACAACGGCAGAAGCCGACATCGATCTCGACCATATCCGTCCCGATCTTGCCGAGCTGATCGCCCGCCAGGCCAACACGCTCGACGAGAACCGCCCCGCTGCGGTCGAGCGCCGCCGCAACACCAACCAGCGCACCGCTCGCGAGAACGTCGCCCAGCTCGTCGACGACGGCTCGTTCATGGAGTACGGCAGCCTTGCGATCGCGGCGCAGCGCCGCCGGCGCAAGCTCGACGATCTCATCAAGAACACGCCGGCGGACGGCCTCGTCATGGGCGTCGCCACTGTCAATGCCGAGAAGTTCGGGCCAGAAGGCGCGCGCTGCATCGTCGTGGCCTACGACTACACCGTGCTCGCGGGCACGCAGGGCCACATGAACCACAAGAAGATCGATCGCATGCTGACGCTGGCGGAAGACTGGCGCGTGCCGCTGGTGTTCTATGCCGAAGGCGGCGGCGGCCGGCCCGGCGACACCGACCGGCTCGGCATGACCGGCCTCGACGGGCCGTCCTTCGTGCAGTTCGCGCGGCTCTCGGGCCTCGTGCCTGTCGTCGGCGTTGTTTCCGGCTATTGCTTCGCCGGCAACGCCGCGATGCTCGGTTGCTGCGATGTCATCATCGCCACCAAGAACGCTTCGATCGGCATGGGCGGTCCTGCCATGATCGAGGGCGGCGGCCTCGGCGTCTATCATCCGGCTGAGGTCGGCCCTGTATCATTCCAGTCGCCGAACGGCGTCATCGACATCCTGGTCGAGGACGAGGAGGAAGCGACCCGCGTCGCGCAAAAATATCTGTCCTATTTCCAGGGTGCGGTGGCGGATTGGGAGGCTGCTGACCAGCGCCTGCTCCGCCGCGCCATCCCCGAGAACCGCCTGCGCGTCTATGACATCCGCAGCGTGATCGACCTCGTCGCCGACAAGGATTCCGTGCTGGAGCTGCGCCGCGACTACGGCGTCGGCATGATCACCGCGCTGATCCGAATCGAAGGCAAGCCGTTCGGCCTGATTGCCAACAATCCGCGCCATCTCGGCGGCGCAATCGATGCCGATGCCGGCGACAAGGCTGCGCGTTTCCTCCAGCTCTGCGACGCCTTCGATCTGCCTGTTGTCTCGCTGTGCGACACGCCCGGCTTCATGGTCGGCCCCGAGGCGGAGAAGACCGCGATCGTGCGCCACGTCTCACGCATGTTCGTGACCGGCGCCAGCCTCACCGTGCCGCTGTTCGGCATCGTGCTGCGCAAGGGCTATGGTCTCGGCGCACAATCGATGATCGGCGGCGGCTTCCACGCCTCGTTCTTCACCGCGGCTTGGCCGACCGGGGAGTTCGGCGGCATGGGCCTGGAGGGCTACGTCCGCCTCGGCTTCCGCAAGGAGATGGAGGCGATCGCCGATCCCGAGGAGCGCGAGACCTATTACCGCAACAAGGTCGCCGAGCTCTATGCCAACGGCAAGGCGGTCTCGATCGCCTCCGTGTTCGAGATCGACAACGTCATCGACCCGGCCGAGACGCGGCGCTGGATCATGGCGGGCTTGCGCACGGTGCCGAAGCCCGAGCCGAGGACGGCGAAGAAGCGGCCGTGCATCGACACGTGGTGAGGGCGGTGCAGCAATAGCTGCTTTCCCGGTTCCCGATTGACATCCCCGCCTTTGCTGCCAGACTTTGCACAATAATACAGGGTGGAGACGTCCGCGATGGCCAGCCTCTCGGCCTCGAACCATGTCGCCCGTGTCTTGTCCGTCGCCAATCATGTGGCCGACGTCGACGCCTCCTCGCGGATTGCGAGTTCCTGGCGGCGCTGCCTCGTGAACCACAAGCTCGATCCCGCCCGCCAGGGCCCACCCCAGACGCTCACCGAAGCCGAAATCCGCCATGTCGCCGAGCCGATGGAGGAGACGATCCGGCTCGTCACGCCCGAGCTCGACGATCTCGCCCGTGTGCTGCACGACGCCGGCTACTGCGTCAATCTCGCCGATGTCAACGCGACCATGCTGTTCAGCCGTCTGCCGGGCGAAGCCGATGCAAGGATGTTTCTGGATTGGAAGATCTACACCGGCTCGAACTTCGCCGAGGCTTGCGAGGGCACCAATGGGCTCGGCACCGCGCTGGCCGAGCAGAAGCCGATCCTGGTGCATCGCGACGAGCATTTTCGGGCGCAATGGCACATGTTCTCCTGCGCGGTGGCGCCGCTGTTCGATCCGGTCGGCCGGCTCGCCGGTGCCGTCAACATCACCTCCTGCCGTGAGGATCTGGAGCGCGCCGCGCATCAGCTTGCACTTGCGGTGACGATGGAGGCGACGCGGCGGATGGAGGGTGCGATCTTCCGCGGGCATTTCCGCAATGCCTGGATCGCCACCGTGCCCGGTGACGGCGGCAGCGGCCTCGTCGCCTATGATGACGACCGCCGCATCGTCGGCGCCTGCCGCTCGGCGCGTGCGCTGCTCGGCCTCACCGACGGCATGATCGCCTCCGGCATCGACCTGTCGCGCTACCTCAAGTTCGACCATCACGCTGCGCGTGGCAGCGGCGAGATCGTCGAGCTGCGCCATGGCGACGGCCGTCCGTTGGGGCAGGGGCATGTTGCTCCGCCCCTGCGTGCGAGATCGCATGCGCCGCGCCGCGATGCGCAAGTCGATCGCTTTGATGCGTTGCACCGGCTCGCCGGCCGCGACCCCGGCCTGATCCGAAGCGTCAAACGGCTGCGGAGCATCGGCGATCACAATCTGCCGGTGCTGCTGCATGGCGAGACCGGCGTCGGCAAGGATGTGTTCGCGCGGGCTATTCACGGTGCGAGCAACCGCGCGCGCAACAATTATGTCGCGCTCAATTGTGCGGCGATGCCCGAGAGCCTGATCGACGCCGAGCTGTTCGGCTACGAGGCGGGCGCCTTCACCGGCGCGCGGCGCGAGGGTTCGAAGGGCCTGATCGTGCAGGCCGACGGCGGCACGCTGTTCCTCGACGAGATCGGCGACATGCCGATCGGCTTGCAGACGCGCCTGTTGCGCGTTCTGGAAAACCGCGAGGTCTGGCCGCTCGGCGCGCTCAAGCCCGTCACCGTCGATATTCGCCTGATCAGCGCCACGCATCGCGATCTCGGCCGCATGGCGGAAGCGGGGGCCTTCCGCGCCGACCTCTATTTTCGCCTGCGCGGCATCGAAGTGCGCCTGCCCGCCTTGCGCGAGCGCGCCGACCGCGCCGACATCATCCGCCAGATCGCGCGGGAGGAGGCGCCGAGCTGCCGGCTCTCGGAGGAGGCCTGGTCGCAGCTCGCGGCCTACCCGTTTCCCGGCAACATGCGCCAGCTCCGCCACGTGCTGCGGCTCGCCGGCTGCACGGCGGAAGATGGCGTCATCACCGATGCCGATCTCGATCTGCCGCCGTTTGGCGGACGGACGGAGCCTGATCTCGAAGCAGCCGAGCGTGCGACGATTGTCGCGGCGCTACGTAAGCATGATGGCCGCGTGACGGAAGCCGCACGTGCACTGAAGCTCAGCCGCGCGACGCTGTATCGCAAGATCAAGCAGTTGAAGATCGAGACGGCGCAGTAGCTCTTTCTTCCCCTCTCCCCTTGTGGGAGAGGGTGGCTCGCCGCGCCGCGGCGAGACGGGTGAGGGGTCTCTCTCCGCGTATGACTCTGGTGAGTTTGCAGAGAGATACCCCTCATCCGGCGCTTCGCGCCACCTTCTCCCACAAGGGGAGAAGGAAGAAAGCGAGCACTCGTCCTACGAAAAATCCGTCCAGCTCAGATGCCGTGCGTCGAGATCGCCGATCGTCACGTTCTCGCGGAGTTCTCGTGGCGTGTGGAAATTGCTGCGCAAGTACACCAGCGGCGTGACGGCAGCGGAATGCGAGGCGCTGCGGACCTCGCCGACGAAGATCGAATGCGTCGTCGTCTCGAACTCCTGCGCCAGCACGCAGTCGAACGCGGCCACCGCGTCCGCCAGCACCGGTGCGCCGGTCACGCCACGCGTCCATTGCCCGAAGGCGAAGCGATCGTCGCCGTCGACGCCCTTCTGGCCGCTGAAGGTGAGGGCGAGCAGCGCGTGATCCTCGTGCAAGAAGTTGATGGCGAAAGCACCTTCCTCCCGGATGCGGGCATGGGCGCTGGCGTTGCGGTTGACGCAGACGATCAGCGAGGGCGGCTTGTCCGACAACGAGCAGGCTGAGGTCACCGTCAGCCCCGTGCGCCTGCCGTGCTCGGCGCCCACCGTGACCAGCGCTACCGCACCGGCACATTGGCGCATCGCCTGCTTGAAGTCCTTCGCGTCCACCGTCACGCGGAAATCTCCCAGAATAGAAGCGGGTGCGGCACGATCGCGCCGCACCCGGCGCCAAGAGTCTAGCATGATCTCTTCGGAAAACCGCTATGCACTTTTCCGGATCATGCTTGCGTCAAGCCGCCTTCTTCGCGGAGCCGAGATGCCCAAGGCGCGGCATCACCTCGTTCTTCAGCAGCGAGAGCGAGTGGTGCCAGGCCTCGGCCTTGTGCTTGTAGTCGAAGCCGAACACGAGCAGCACGCCGAAGCCGCCGACCTCGTCGTAGATCTTCTCGATCTTCTCGGCGACCGTCGCGGGCGAGCCGACGATCCAGTTCCGCTTGGCGCAATATTCGACAGTGACGTCGCTGTCTGGCACATCGGGCGCGTGCTTCAGATAATCCTTGAAGCCGAAATGCCCGAGCAACGGCAGGAAGTACTCGCTCATCATTCGGCCCATCATGTCGCCGGTCGAGAGTTTCCAGGCCTCTTCGTCGGTGTCGGCGACGAATACCTCGCGCACCAGGCGCCAGTCCTGGCGGTTCGGCTTGCGGCCGGTCTTCGCGGCCCCGATCTCGACCGAGTCCCAATGGCTCGAGACATAGGCCGGGTTGAGGTTGAGGCTCATCGGGATGAAGCCGCGCTCGCCGGCGAGCTTGAGCGTGTCCGAGTTCTTGGACAGACCGGCAACGCCGATCGGCGGATGCGGCGCCTGCAGCGGCTTGATATGGGGCTTGAGGAAATCGAACATCGTGTCCGGCTTGGTTACCGTCCAGTACTTGCCCTTGTGGGTGAAGGGCGCCGGCTCGGTCCACAGCTTCAGGATGATCTCCAGCGCCTCGCGCGTCATGTCGCGGTTCTGCCCGCTCATGCCATCGACGTTGAACATCGCCCAGTCGCTCGGCAGCCCGCTCGCCGCCACGCCGAAATTGAGCCGGCCTTCGGAGAGATGGTCGAGCATGGCGACGCGGTTGGCGAGTTCGGCCGGGTGATGGTAGGGCAGCAGGAAGCCGCCCGGACCGATGCGCAGCTTCTTGGTCTGCATCAAGGCCTGCGCGATCAGGAGGTCCGGCGTGGGATTGGGTTCCCAGGGCGCGGTGTGGTGCTCGCCGACCCAGGCCTCCTGATAGCCGAGCTCGTCGAGCCAGCGCATGACCTGCAGATCCCAGTCGTTCCCTTCCTTCAGGCCGCACTCCGGCGGATGCGAAGGCATCGTGAAATAGCCGATCTCCATGGGTTTCCTCATCTGATGTTGACGCGTCTTGTCGCGCGTTGACGGAGTTGAGTGACGAAGTGTCAGCAAGCGTTGTGCCAGCGCGGCGGAGCCTCAAAATGAAGAGAAAGGGCTGGTTTGCCCGCGCAATAGCCGGTATCTCGACGGGGGCCTGCTGGACATCGTCTCATGTGTCGCGAGACGGCGTCTTGGCCATGAGACGAGGACGAGACCTGACATGACCGAACCCGCCTATGTCGCGGTGGACTGGGGCACCAGCAGCTTCCGGCTCTGGCTAGTCGATCCCGCCGGTCAGGTGCTGGCCGAGCGCCGCAGCGGTGAGGGCATGCTGGCGGCGGCTAGGACCGGCTTTCCTGCCGTGCTGCAAGCGCATCTGGCCGCGGTCGAAGCGCCCGCGCATCTGCCGGTTCTGGTCTGCGGCATGGCCGGTGCCAAGACCGGCTGGGTCGAGGCCGGCTACGTCGACACGCCGGCAAAGCTCTCAGCCGTCCTGAAACAGGCCGTGCGCGTGCCGGGCGAGACGCGCGACATTCGCATCCTGCCGGGCATCGCCCAGCGCGATGCCAAGGCGCCGGACGTCATGCGCGGCGAGGAGACGCAATTGCTCGGCGCGCTCGGCCTCGATGCCGCGGGCGAGGCGCTGGTCTGCATGCCCGGCACGCATTCGAAATGGGTGCGGGTGAAAGACGGCACGGTCGAGCGCTTCTCCACCTTCATGACCGGCGAGCTGTTCAGCGCCGTCTCGCGCGAGACGATCCTGTCGCTCGCGGTCGCCGGCGCTGATGACGCCGAAGATTTCGCGAGCTTCAAGGCAGCCGTAAAGGCCGCATTCGATGCTCCGGCCTTCGCCGCCAACCTGCTGTTCACTGCACGGTCGCGACAGCTCTTGTTCGGCGGCACGCCGGCAGCGGCACGTGAGACGCTGTCGGGCACGTTGATCGGTGTGGAGCTCGCGGCAGGGCTCTCCGGCACGGTGCCGCAAGCGGGCGTCCAGCTGATTGCCGCGGGGCGGCTTGCGGTGCTGTATCGGCTGGCATTCGAGGCGCTCTCGGTAACCGCAAATCCGGTCGATGCGGATGAAGCCGTCCGCCGCGGCCTGTCGATGGCGGCAGCCGCGATCTGGACAAAGTAGAAGGACTGCGAGAGATGAGCGTTCCCTTTCCGCCGATGCAGCGGCCGCTGGTCGCGATCCTGCGCGGCATCAAGCCTGAGGAGACCGAAGCGATCGTCGGCGTCTTGGTCGAGGCCGGCATGACCGCGATCGAGATCCCCCTGAATTCACCCGATCCGTTCCACTCGATCGCGGTTGCCGTGAAGCTCGCGCCATCAGGCGTGTTGATCGGCGCCGGCACGGTGCTGACGACGGCAGATGTCGATCGTCTCAACGATGTCGGCGGCAGGCTGATGGTCTCGCCCAATGTCGACACCGAAGTGCTGGCGCGCGCGCATCAGCATCGCATGGTGACCATGCCCGGCGTGTTCTCGCCGACCGAGGCGCTGCTGGCGGCGCGCGCGGGCGCGTCGAGCCTGAAATTCTTTCCGGCGAGCGTGCTCGGCGCTGCCGGCATCGCCGCGATCCGTGCCGTGCTGCCGGCAGGCGTGATGATCGCCGCCGTCGGCGGCGTCTCCGACCAGAATTTTGCCGAGTACATCAAGGGCGGGGTGACCGCCTTCGGGCTCGGCTCCAGCCTCTACAAGCCAGGTATGACGGCAGCAGATGTCGCAGCCCGCGCAGAGGTGACAATTGCCGCTTACGATCGGGCAATTGAGAAAGATTGAGCCGACAATAAACTAGCCGTAATCCTGACTTGGTCTATTCTGCCATATGGTGGCGCGATGCCGACATGCGCGCATCGTGTTATGCGACTGGGTGAATCAGGAGACCGACATGGCGATCAACAACGTGGCCGATCTGTTCGTGGCAACGCTCGAACAGGCCGGGGTCAAGCGCATCTACGGCATCGTCGGCGACAGCCTGAACGCGCTCACCGAGGCGCTGCGTCGCCGCGGCACGATCGAATGGATCCATGTCCGCCACGAGGAGGTCGCGGCCTTCGCAGCGGCCGGCGAAGCCGAGATGACCGGGAGCCTCGCGGTCTGCGCGGGCTCCTGCGGCCCCGGCAATCTGCATCTGATCAACGGCCTGTTCGATGCGCATCGCAGCCGCGTTCCCGTGCTGGCGATCGCGGCGCAGATCCCGACCGCCGAGATCGGCGGCGGCTATTTCCAGGAGACGCATCCGCAAAACCTGTTCCGCGAATGCAGCCATTATTGCGAGCTGGTGTCGGACCCGAGCCAGCTGCCTTTCGTGCTGGAGAATGCAATTCGCGCGGCGGTCGGCTTGCGCGGCGTTGCCGTCGTCGCGATGCCCGGCGATGTCGCGTTCCGCAGTCCTCCGAAGCGCGCGCTGTCGACGACGCGCGGCCTTGCGCTGGCTCCGCCGAAAGTCGTGCCGCAAGCGGATGAGCTGCAGGCGCTCGCGGATCTCCTCAACGGCGCCGAGCGCATCACGCTGTTCTGCGGCCGCGGCTGCGCCGGCGCGCATGCGCCTTTGATGCAACTCGCTGAAGCGCTGAAGAGCCCGATCGTGCACGCGCTCGGCGGCAAGGAGCATGTCGAATACGACAACCCCTATGACGTCGGCATGACCGGCTTCATCGGCTTCTCCTCGGGCTACGCCGCGATGCACGCCTGCGATGCGCTGGTGATGCTCGGCACCGACTTCCCCTACAAGCAGTTCTTCCCTGATGATGCGAAAATCGCGCAGATCGACATCCGCCCGGAAAATCTGGGGCGGCGCTGCAGGATCGATCTCGGCCTCGTCGGCGACGTCAAGCTCACCATCGAGGCGCTGCTGCCGCTGCTCACGGCCAAGACGCAGCGCAAGCATCTCGACGACGCCGTCGCGCACTACAAGAGAGCCCGCGAGGGCCTCGATTCGCTCGCCAGGGGCACGCCCGGAGCCAAGCCGATCCATCCGCAATATCTCGCCAAGGTCATCAGCGACCATGCCTCCGACGATGCCGTCTTCACCGCCGATGTCGGCACCCCGACGGTGTGGGCGGCGCGCTATCTCGACATGAACGGCCGCCGCCGGCTGATCGGCTCCTTCGTTCACGGCTCGATGGCCAATGCCATGCCGCAGGCGATCGGGGCGCAAGCGGCGCAGCCCGGACGCCAGGTCATCTCGCTCTCCGGCGACGGCGGCTTCACCATGCTGATGGGCGACCTGATCACGCTGACGCAGGAGAAGCTGCCGGTGAAGGTGGTCGTCTTCAACAACGGCGTGCTCGGCTTCGTCGCGCTCGAGATGAAGGCGGCGGGCTTCGTCGACACAAATGTCGACCTGGAGAACCCGGATTTCGCCGCGATGGCGCGCGCGATGGGCATCTTTGCCAAGCGCGTCGAGGATCCCGGCGAGCTTCCGGGCGCGATGAAAGAGATGCTGGCGCACAATGGGCCGGCGCTGCTCGACGTCGTCACCGCCAAGCAGGAGCTGTCGATGCCGCCGACCATCACGGCCGAGCAGATCAAGGGCTTCAGCCTCTGGGTGCTCCGCGCGGTGATGAACGGCCGCGGCGACGAGGTGCTGGACCTCGCGAAGACGAATCTCTTGCCGCGGTGATATCAGCCGGCGCGGTGGTTCACCTCTCCCCGCCGAGGAGAGGTGAACGTCTGCCAGTGCAGCACGACGCCGATCAGCATCGCCGGCACGAAGCCGAGCGCGATCAGGAAATGCGGCAGCTGCTTCGGCGAGATTAAGGCGATCGCGATATCGGAGATCAGCCACAGCGCTGCGAACATCACCGCAAAATCCGTTCGCGGGCACCGCAGGTAATAGAACACGGCGGTGATGACGATGGCCGGGCCGATCGCGATGCCGATCATGATCGCGGTCAGCTCCTTCGGCGTCAGCGTGTCGAGTACCATCGATGCCAGCAGCCAGAGTGCGGCGAACATGGCAACGATGTCGAGCGGATGCCGCAATCCAATTCCTCTGGCGAAAGGCGCGCTATCGTTGGGGCCGGAGCTGCGGCCGTCAAGTCAAAATGGGCTTATTCCTCGTCACTTCCAGGCGTCGGGCGCAGCATGAAGTGACCGAAAGCGGTGGCGATCGGCCTCGTCGCATCGTCCTGCCAGGCCCGCGCCTCGAAGGCGACGATACGTCGGCCCTGCTTCACGATCGAGACGTCGGCAAACGTGTCGAGCGCGCGTCCGGAGCGCAAGTAGTTGACGGTGAGGCCGATCGGCTTGGGCGGTGCGCCAGCGCCGAGCTCCCGCGCCACGCCGATGATGGCGGTGGTCTCGAGGAAGGCGCCCGTCATGCCGCCATGGATCGCCGGCAGGATCGGATTGCCGATGATCTGCGGCGAGAACGGCATCGTCAGCGTGCCGTCATCGTTGACGCGGATGCCGAGCGCGCGCGCGAACGGGCTGCGCGCAAAGGGCCCGTCCGGATCCTCCGGCGCCTCCAGCGTCGGGATGCTGCGCGCATCCATCCGGTGGTCGGCGAGCATGTTGGTGCGGTTGGCGCCGATCATGAAGCAGGCGGTCGCGGTCGCGACCGGATCGTCCTCGGACTCCTGATAGGCGGTGGAGCGCACGAAGGCGATCGAGCGCGTGGTGCGGTAGCAGACCGAATGCGCCTTGATGTCGAGGCCGGGCGTTGCCGGTTTCTGGTAGTCGATGCGAAGGTCCAGGGTCGCGATCGCGCGGGTGCCGTCGAGCGCAAGTTGCACCGCCATGCCGCAGCTCTCGTCCAGCATCGCGGTGACGACGCCGCCATGCAGCACGCCGGTCGCGGTGTCGCCGACGAAGGCCGGTCGATAGGGCAGGCTGGACCACGCCTCGCCAGGTGCGAACCGGTCGAGCTGGAGCCCGCTGATATGGCCGTAATCGGAGCGGCGGCCCTTGATGGCCTCGGCGAGTTCCTCGAAGGCAAGCGTGGTCGGCGTGGTGCTCATGGGGACCTTCTAGACCAGTGTCGGGCCTCGCGCAAAACCCGGAATGAGCCCCGCATCGGCGGTTTGGTCTCGACAGGGCGCGCCGAAGCGCCGATGGTGGGCGCTTCGTTCGTCGATGCACTGCAAGGAGCGCCCATGGCCGACCCCGAAACGCCCTCGACCGCCCAGGGGCCCGTCACCATTTCCACCTCCAGCGCCGAGCGGGCGCCGATCATCTATTTCGACGGCGCATCCTGCTTCGGTCACCACAACGGCGCGATCCAGATCGAGCTTGCCGCAAACCTGTTGATGCCGGTCGGCGCCGCCGTCAGGGTCGACGTGGTCCAGACCGCGCATCTGCGTTGCAGTGTCGCCGCAGCACTGGCACTGCGCGAAGCCCTCGAAAAGGCGCTCGCGATGTATCAGCAGGGTCAGAAGCAGCCGGTGGCGGAGGAGATACCGGCGGTCAAGAACTGAGGCTGTTGCGATCGCGTATCGATGCGATCGCACACTTGCTAAAGCGAGATCCATGCCACGGGCTCGCTGCAACCTCTCCCGCTTGCGGGAGAGGTCGCGCCGAAGGCGCGGGTGAGGGCTTTCTCCTCTAGGGGATTGTCCCATCGCGGAAACACCCTCTCCCCAGCCCTCTCCCGCAAGCGGGAGAGGGAGTGCACCTCCGCCGTAGCGATCGAACTGATCTCATCACGCTCTAGTTAGCCTACATGCACCTTCGGTTTTTTGCCGCCGTTCCACTTGCCGTCGAGCGCGCGCTCGATCTGGGCGGCTAGCTGCAGCAACAGGCCGTCATTGGCCTGCTTGGCGATGGCCTGGATGCCGAGCGGCAGGCCGTGGTCTTGCGCCGCCATCGGCATCGAGATCGCCGGCATGCCGCAGAGATTGGCGAGCGGCGTGAAGGCGAAGAAGCGCCAGAGATTCTCGAACCAGTCGCGCACATCAGGATTGTCCGAGATGGTGAGATATTCCCTGGTGCCGACCTTCGGCGTCGGCAGCGCCGTGATCGGCGTCAGGATCACGTCCCATTGCTCGAAGAAGCTGCCGAAGCCGCGCGAGGTCGTGTTGAACACGGCCTGCATCTTCGCCCGCTCGGCAAAGCTGGTGTGGCGCCCGGCTTCCCAGATGCGGATGTTCATCGGCTCGATCAGATCCTCCGGCGGCTTTTCCAGTCCGCGCGCGGCGAGCATGTTGGAGATCACCACCGCGAAGTTCGAGATGTAGCAGGTGGTCTGCGCCTCGAAGGCGGCCGGGAGGTCGATCTCCGGCAGCGCATAGTCGACGTGGTGGCCGAGGCCTTCGAGGAAGCGTCCGGCCTTCTCCAGCTCGGCAGCGAGCTCGGGCGCCGCGGTGTAATTGCCCCATGTGTGCGACAGCGCGATGCGAAGCTTGCCGGGATCGCGCTTGATCATCTCGCAATATGGCTGCGCCGTGGTCCAGAACGGCATG
Organism: Bradyrhizobium sp. JHI2711; assembly: GCF_056156565.1. Classification (NCBI taxonomy): domain Bacteria; kingdom Pseudomonadati; phylum Pseudomonadota; class Alphaproteobacteria; order Hyphomicrobiales; family Nitrobacteraceae; genus Bradyrhizobium; species Bradyrhizobium sp. JHI2711. The sequence goes on along the minus strand of NZ_JBPZPT010000003.1, from coordinate 337,753 downwards.
AACTCGCCGGGCGCAGGCCCGCGCGCATGATCGACGAAGGCGGCAGTGTCGCGCACCGAGCGCGACTGGCAGCCCTGGATCGAGACGAGGCCGGTCAGGTCCGACATGTGCGGCGCGAGCGAGAACACGCCGCGCGAGACCTTCAGGCCGATATTGCCGTTGACGCCGGCGGGAATGCGGATCGAGCCGCCGCCGTCGGTCGCATGCGCGATCGGCACCACGCCCGCGGCCACCATCGCCGCGCTGCCTGCCGATGAGCCGCAGGTGGTGTAGTCCGTATTCCAGGGATTGCGCGTGACGTAGACGGCAGGATTGTCGGCCGACGAGCACACGCCGAATTCTGGCGTCGTGGTGCGACCGATCAGGTTGAGCCCCGCCTGACGGAATTTGCCGGTGAGGAACGTATCGGCGCTCGCGCGATTGCCGCGCATCAGCAGCGATCCCATCTCCTGCAGCCGGCCCTTCATGGTCGGTCCGAGGTCCTTCATCAGGAAGGGCAGGCCGGCGAACGGACCTGCGAGATTGGCGCCGTCCTTGGCGGGATCGGCGATCACGTCCTCGAACAGCTCGACCACGCCGGACAGCGCTGGATTGACCTTGGCAACGCCCGCGGCGGCCTGGCGCGCCAGCTCCTTCGCCGTCAGCTCGCCCTTGCGAACGCGCCCCGCCAGCGCGACGCCATCGTGCTGTGCCCATTCATTCCAGCTCATCGGCAAAGTCATGAAGTCAAATCCCCTTAAGGCCGCGGCGTCACCTTTTTCGCAACGGCCCGCGTGAATCAACCGAGGCGCCACGAGGGGCAGGGTTGCGCCCGGCGGAGAGGTCGGGCTGCCGGCTATCAATCCGACAGTCGTGCGATCGCTGCAACCGGGCCGCCGCCGGCCGGCCCCTGATGCTCGGCGCCGCCGGACACGTAGATTGCGCCGGTGCCGGCAAGGCCCGCGATCAGGCCGCCGACCGCTGCGCGGGCGTGGCGTGTCGCGCTGATGTCGGTGTCTTCAAGCATGGTGTGGCGGAAGCCGCGCACTGTGCCGTTAGGCGAGGCCTCCGCCTTGGCGAAGATGTTGACGAGCGTGCGGCCCGCGGTGGTTTGCGGCGCAGTGCCAAGCCCGACGCTGTTCAACGCCGATACCACCGCCGCGGCGTCGATGGCATCCTCCATCACGGCATGGCCGATCTCGAACTCACTCGCTGAAGATGCCGAGTTGCCGAGCACGATGACGACGTTATGCATCAGCTCGATCCCCGACGAGGTCGAGGCCACCTTGGAGAACAGATCATAGCGCCGCAGCACGTCCTCGTCGCCGACGTCGGAACTGATCTCGCCGAGCGCGACCGCAACGCCCAGCGCGGACGCACCGCGCGAATAGGCCATCGAGCTGTAAGCGCTTGTCGTTGCCGTTGTGGTGCCGCGGGCGTTTGCCGCCGCAACGCGCTCGCTGGTCAGCAGCGGGCACTTGATCTGCACGAAATGAACGTCCGCGGGATCGTTGATGCCGGCATCGGCCATGGCGGCTCGCACGGCCTTCGCTGTCTCGGCGATCTGCGCGGCGCGGCCGAGCTCCTCGGGCAAGAAGTCCCGCGTGTGCGCCATGCCGATGCTGAGGCGCTTGCCGTAGAGGCGTGCCGGCTGCTCGGCCTCGCTGCGCGCGAACACCGTGATGTGCGGGCTCAGCACGCCCTCGGTGCCGCCGGACATCACGAAGGCGATACGCTGCTCGACTGCCTCCGCCGACAGGCCAAGCTTGGGTGCCAGCGCCGTACATAGCGCGGCCACCGCGTATTCCCGGGTAAAATCGTTGACGCCGCCATTGCCCTCGGTCTTGCCGAGAACGGCGAGGATCGAGGTGGGATCGATCGCGCCTGAGCCGATCAAGTCCATCAGGCCGGAGACGTCGCCGGGTCCTGCGGTGGCGATCCTGAAGACGCCGACCGATGTGGTACGCATGATTGGTCCTCGTGCGGAGTGTTCGTTGGCCCGGCGGGAGCAAGCAGGCGCGGAACGCGGGGCCGATGTCAAGTCGCCGCGCCCCCACGAATGTGGCGAGATCGCATCGGTCGGGCAAAAAATCCTCTGTCGACGGTTGCGCACCGCACCTTGATGAATCAACCTTGGTTGGTCCATAAGCGGCGTCCCGCGGCCGGTGGTTCGCCCCTGCGCCCGCGTGCTTGGATTAGAGGGAATCTCGCGTGGCAAACATCAACCAGAAAATTGCGCAGGAGCTTGGGGTTCGCGCCGAGCAGGTCGAGGCGGCGGTGACGCTGCTCGACGGCGGCGCCACGGTTCCCTTCATCGCCCGCTACCGCAAGGAAGCGACCGGTGCGCTCGACGACGCGCAATTGCGCACTCTGGAGGAGCGCCTGGTTTACCTGCGCGAGCTCGAGGATCGCCGCAAGGCCATTCTCGAATCGGTCCGCGAGCAGGGCAAGCTCGATGCGGCCCTCGAGGCCTCGATCATGGCCGCTGACAGCAAGGCTCGCCTCGAGGACATCTATCTGCCGTTCAAGCCGAAGCGCCGCACCAAGGCGGAGATAGCCAAGGAAGCCGGCCTCGAGCCGCTCGCCAACCAGCTTATGGCTGAGCCCGGCAATGATCCGAAGGTCGTGGCGGAAGGCTTCATCAACGCCGAGAAGGGCGTCGCTGACGCCGCTGCCGCGCTCGACGGCGCCCGCGCCATCCTGGTCGAACGCTTCGACGAGGATGCCGATCTGATCGGCGCCCTGCGCGAGGAGATGTGGACCAATGCGCGCATGGCCTCCAAGGTGCGCGACGGCAAGAAGACCGAGGGCGAAAAATTCGCCGACTATTTCGATTTCTCCGAGCCGCTGACAAAACTGCCCTCGCACCGCATCCTCGCGATGTTCCGCGGCGAGAAAGAAGAAATTCTCGACCTGCAAATTCAGCCCGAGGCCGAGGCGCCGCCGCCGGGCGTGCCGAGCGCCTATGAATTGAAGATCATGAAGCGGTTCGGCATTGCCGATCTCAAGCGTCCCGGCGACCGCTGGCTGATCGATACCGTGCGCTGGGCCTGGCGAACCAAGATCCAGGTGCATCTTAATATCGATCTGCGCATGCGGCTGTGGAATTCGGCCGAGACTGAGGCCGTGCGCGTGTTCGCCTCGAACCTGCGCGACCTCCTGCTGGCCGCGCCCGCCGGCACCCGCGTCACCATGGGGCTCGATCCCGGCTACCGCACCGGCGTGAAGGTTGCCGTCGTCGATGCCACCGGCAAGGTGGTCGACACCACCGCGATCTATCCGCACGAGCCGCAGCGGCAATGGAACGAGTCGCTGGCGACGCTCGGCCGGCTCGCCATCAAGCACCGCGTCGAGCTGATCGCGATCGGCAACGGGACCGCCTCGCGCGAGACCGACAAGCTCGCGACCGAGCTGGTCAAGGGCCTGCCCGAGCTGAAGATGAACAAGATCGTGGTCTCCGAAGCCGGCGCGTCGGTCTATTCGGCCTCGGCCTTCGCCTCGGAGGAGCTGCCCGGCCTCGACGTCACCCTGCGCGGCGCGGTGTCGATCGCGCGGCGCCTGCAGGACCCGCTCGCCGAGCTCGTCAAGATCGAGCCGAAGGCGATCGGCGTCGGCCAGTATCAGCACGACCTCGGCCAGGCCAAGCTCGCCAAATCGCTCGACGCCGTGGTCGAGGATTGCGTGAACGCGGTCGGCGTCGACGTCAACACCGCCTCCGCGCCGCTGCTGGCGCGCGTGTCGGGCGTCGGCTCCGGCCTTGCCCAGAGCATCGTGGCGCATCGCGACGCCAACGGCCCGTTCAGGTCGCGCAAGGCGCTCAAGGACGTGCCGCGGCTCGGGCCGAAGGCGTTCGAGCAGTGCGCGGGCTTCCTGCGTATCCTCGGCGGCGAGGATCCGCTCGATGCCTCCGGCGTGCATCCAGAAGCCTATCCCGTGGTGCGCCGGATTCTCGAAGCGACCAGGAGCGACATCAAGGCGCTGATCGGCAACAGCGACGTCGTGCGCACGCTGAAGCCGAAGGATTTCGTCGACGAGACCTTCGGTCTGCCGACCGTCACCGACATCCTTCGCGAGTTGGAAAAGCCCGGTCGCGACCCGCGCCCTGCGTTCAAGGCGGCGGTGTTCAAGGAAGGCGTCGAGGAGATCAAGGATCTCAAGAAGGGCATGATCCTCGAGGGCACCGTGACCAACGTCGCCGCCTTCGGCGCCTTCGTCGACATCGGCGTGCACCAGGATGGCCTCGTGCACATCTCGGCGATGTCGAGGACCTACATCAAGGATCCGCGCGAGGTGGTGAAGCCCGGCGACATTGTCAAGGTGAAGGTGCTGGACTTCGAGGTCGCCCGCAAGCGCATCTCGCTGACGCTTCGCCTCGACGACGAGGTCGGGCCTAAGAAGGACGCCCCGGGCATGCAGCGCGACAACAATCAGCGCAACGCAAGCCGCATGACGTCGGCGGCGCCGCGCAAGCAGGAATCTTCTGGCGGCGGCGCGCTCGCCGAAGCGCTGCGCCGCGCGGCGGAGAAGAACGGCGGCAAGCGGGTGTAGCGGCTGAGCGGCGCCGTTAGGGCTGTCAAAGCTCGATCACGCCGCGGCGCGCCGCATGCGCCACCGCATCGGTGCGGCCGGTGGCGTCGAGCTTGTCGAGCAACGAGCCGACATGGAATTTCACGGTGTGCACGGAGATGCCGAGCTGCCGTGCGATCATCTTGTTGGAGGCGCCCTCGGCCATCAGCGCCAGCACGTCGAGCTCGCGCTGCGTCAGCGCGATGTCCGCAGGCATGATGCGCGGATCGCGGGCGACGATCGTTGCGGCGGGCTGCTCGCCGGGCGCTGCGAGGCGAAGCCCGGCGACATTGCCGAGCAGGGCCGCGAGGCGATCGGCGAGTGTGGGGTCGTCGATCTCCAGCGACAATACGATCTCCGCCGTCTTGTCCTCGCTCACGCCTCCGGCCTTTCGCCGACCGTGACCTTGAAGCTGACCGGCTCGCCGCCACGGTGCACGGCGACGTCGACCACCGCGCCGACGCTCGCAGGTCCCAGCGTTCGCGACAGTGCGCGCACGCCCGACAGCTTCTGGCCGTTGACCGCCACGATCACGTCGCCCTGGCGAATGCCGGCCGCGGCCGAAGGCCCGGCCTTGTCGACATTCATCACCATCGCGCCGATGCCGTCGTCGAGCCGCACCGGCTGCAGCCCGAGGCCGAGATAACCGCGTGCGATGCGGCCGCGCGCCTCGAGCTGCGGCGCGACACGCTCGATCGTCGCGGTCGGGATCACCAGCACGCGTCGCGGCCCGAGCACGGCCATGCCGAAGGCTTCGCCCGATGCATCGAGCGCGAGCCCGCCCTGCTGGCTGCCGCGCAGGCGGACATCGAGCTCGATCCGCGCGTCGATATCGCCGCCGCGCAAGGAACGCCAGCTCTTTCCGGACGCCGACACCATCCCGAGCGCCGCGCTCGGTGTCTCCCGGTTGGTCGCGACCACGACCGACAATGCGCCCAGCGGCGGGACGGTTGCGGCGAGCTTGACCGGCGCGACCGCGGCCTCAGTGCGCAGCAGCGCGATGTCGGTGGTGTGGTCGCGGCCGGCGATCGTGGCAGCGACCCGACTACCGTCGGCGAGGCCGATCTCGACCTCGCCCTCGTCGGCGAGGGCCTCATCGGCGGTGATGATCAGGCCGCTCTTCCAGACGAAGCCGGTCGCGCGAGCGCGATGCGAATGCACCGAGACGACGGACGGCGCGGTGCGCGCCACAATGTCCGCGAGCGCGGAGGACAGTGAGGACAGGGGACTAAGATCAGTCATGGCGGGCTCCCGTAAGTTGTCCTCAATCTGGGATGCCGCGGGCGATTGCGAAACTGGCCGGGTGGCCAGGACCAGGACGGCCTCCGCAAGACCGCGACCGACGAACATGTGATTGGGAGCGCCTCACGGGAACGTGTAGCAATCCCAAAATTGGGCCATTTGGCCTCGAGGATTTCCAGCGAGCCCGACCGATGACCATCGACTTGACCCGCCGCACCCTGCTGCAGCTCGCCGGCGCCACCTCGCTCGCCATGGCCGCCGCAGCCGCGGCCCGTGCCGAGGGCACAGCGCAGGGCGGCGGCCCCACCTTTGCCAGCCCTACGCCGATGCGGGTCGGCATGGTGACGCTGCGGGTGAAGAGCCTCGACAAAGTCGCAGATTATTACCGCGATGTGATCGGGCTCACCGTGATGGAGCGCTCGGCGGCCACAGCCAAGCTCGGCACATCAGGCCTCACGCTGCTGGTGCTGGAGGCCCGTCCCGAAGCCGCGATTGAATCGCGCAGCGCCGCAGGCCTCTACCACACCGCCTTCCTGATGCCGACCCGCAAGGATCTGGCGCGCTGGCTGGTTCATGCCGCCTCGCACCGGGTGCCGTTGTCGGGCTTTGCCGATCATCTCGTCTCCGAATCCGTCTATCTCGACGACCCCGAAGGCAACGGCATCGAGGTCTATGCCGACCGCGACCCCTCGCAATGGCAATGGAGCGAGGGTAGCGTGAAGATGGCGACCGACGAGCTCAACATTCCCGACCTGTTGTCGCTCACCAATACGCGCGTTCCCGATTATGCCAAGGCGCCGGACGGAATGCGCATCGGCCACATGCATCTGCGCGTCGGCGATCTCGCCCAGGCCGAGAGCTTCTATCACGGCACGGTCGGCCTCGACCCGACTCGTCGCCGCAGCGGCGCCGCGTTCCTGGCGTCGGGCCGCTATCACCATCACCTCGGCATGAATGTCTGGCAGAGCCAGGGCGCCGGCCAGCGCGACGAGTCCACGACCGGTCTTGCCTGGTTCTCGCTGGTGATGGCGAAGCCGGAGCTGCTCGCCGCGCAGGAAGAACGGCTGCGCAAAGGCGGTGTGAAGGTCACGGCGCTTGCGGACGGGGTGGAGGCGATCGATCCCTGGGGCACGCGGGTGCGTCTGCTCAGGGTTTGATCGCCGGCGCCGGCATTGGTAATAGCGGTCAGCCGCAAACCAATCGACCGGGCTCAGCGCCGCATGTCCGAATTCCACGGTGTCCTTCCGTATCTCGTCTCGCCCATCGATGCCGACGGCACGGTGCGAACCAACGTGCTGGCAAAACTCTGCGACGACCTGATCGGCGCCGGCGTGCACGGGCTGACGCCGTTGGGCTCGACCGGCGAATTCGCTTACCTGAACGCCGCGCAACGCATGGCGGTCGTGCAGACCACGATTGAGGCCGCGCAGGGGCGCGTGCCTGTTATCGCCGGCGTCGCCTCGACCGCAACGGCGGATGCGGTGGCGCAGGCGAAAGCCTGCCAGAAGTGTGGGGCCGACGGCATCCTTGCGATTTTGGAGGCGTATTTCCCCCTGGCCGATGCGCAGGTCGAATCCTATTTCCGCGCCATTGCCGATGCCGTCGACATTCCCGTCGTCATCTACACCAATCCGCAATTCCAGCGCTCCGATCTCACGCTCGACGTCATCGCGCGCCTCGCCGAGCATCCGCGCATCGGCTACATCAAGGATGCCTCGACCAACACCGGTCGGCTGCTCTCGATCATGAACCGCTGCGGGGACTCCTTGCGCGTGTTCTCCGCCTCCGCCCACATTCCGGCGGCGGTGATGCTGATCGGCGGCCGCGGCTGGATGGCGGGACCTGCCTGCATCATCCCACGCCAGAGCGTGATGCTCTACGATCTATGCACGGCCGGCCGCTGGGACGAGGCCATGGCGCTGCAGCGGCGGCTGTGGCGGATCAACGAAGCCTTCGCCCGTTTCAATCTCGCGGCGTGCATCAAGGCCGGCCTTGCGATCCAGGGCTATGACGTCGGCGGCCCCGTCCCGCCGCAGGCGCCACTGACGGCGGATGCGCGCAAAATCGTGGAAACGGCGCTGCGCGAGCTGGAATAGCTCGCCACGCGGCAATATGCCCCGGCATCCGTGCCGGGCGCAAAATGGTCCATACCTGACCGAGAAACTTCCGCGCGTTTGCGACGTTGCTGCGTAAGCGAGATCCTGCCACTTCATGCATGTGCATCTCACAGCCCGCATTCAGCACAAGACACGGTGATCACCCAATGAATCGTCGCTATGCGATTGCCGCGGCAGCCTTCGCCGCCCTGCTGGTCGCGGTCACGGCCGCGAAGATCCTGCATGTCCCCGTCTCGTATGTCCCATGGGCCGCGCCCTCCGCACGTGCCGTCGAGCAGCGCGGGCCGCTGTGGGACGGCGAGAAGGCGACCATCGACATCTTCGAGCGCGTATCGCCGTCGGTCGTTCAGGTTGCGGCCAAGTCGGCGGCGAGTCCCCTCATGGGCGAGGAGAGCCAGGCCGGCGGCGGTGCTTCCGGCACGGGATTTGTCTGGGACCGCGACGGCCACCTGGTGACGAACAATCATGTTGTCGCCAATGGCGGCGAGATCGCCGTGCGCTTTGCCTCGGGTGAGGTGGCCCAGGTCGACCTGGTCGGCACGGCGCCCAATTACGATCTCGCGGTGTTGCGCATCCGCAGCGTGCGCCAGCTTCCAGCTCCGATTGCGCTGGGCAGTTCGAATGACCTGAAAGTCGGACAATCCGCCTTCGCGATCGGCAATCCCTTCGGGCTGGATCAGTCGATGACCTCTGGCATCATCAGCGCGCTCAAGCGCCGGCTCCCGACCCATGGCGGCCGGGAGATCGCGAACGTTATCCAGACCGATGCCGCGATCAACCCCGGCAATTCGGGCGGGCCGCTGCTGGATTCCGCCGGCCGGCTGATCGGCGTCACCACAGCGATCATCTCGCCGTCCGGATCGAACGCCGGCATCGGCTTCGCGGTCCCGGTCGACGTCGTGAACCGGATCGTCCCTGAGCTGATCCGCAACGGCCGCGTGCCGACGCCGGGCATCGGCATCGTGGCCGCCGGCGAGGATGTGTCGACCCGGCTTGCTGTCGAAGGGGTGATCGTGGTGCGGACGGCCCCCGGCAGTCCTGCCGAGCGGGCGGGGATTCGCGGTGTCAACTTTTCCACGGGAGCGGTCGGAGACATCATCACCGCGGTGGAAGGCAAGCCGGTGCGGCGCCTTGCCGACCTGACCGATGCGCTCGAGCAGGCCGGGGCCGGAAAGACCGTTCGGCTCACGGTCAAGCGCGGCTCGGACACCCGTGACGTGAATGTGAGCATTGTCGATATCGACAGGTCCTAGCCGCCCAATCCGCGCCTGCAAGGGGCTCTGACGCGCATTGCAGATGTGCCGGGGCTCGGTTGTCTGGCGCGCAAAATCGGTTAAAACCGCGCGGTCGTTTTTCCGGATCTCGAGGATACAGCGGAATGAACATTCTTCCCGGCAATTTGCGTTTCGGAGCGGGGCAGCCCGTCAAGCGTTTGGAAGACCAGAGGCTGCTCACCGGGAAGGGACAGTTCATCGACGACAAGCCGGCCGACGGCGCGCTGTGGTTGCACGTGCTGCGCTCGCCGCACGCCCACGCCAAGATCGTCTCGATCGACACCAGCGCCGCGGCTTCGATGCCGGGCGTTGCCGCGATCTACACCGGCGCGGACCTCGTCAAGGACGACATCGGTACCATCCCGACGCTGAACATCTTCAAGCGCCCGGACGGCAAGCCGATGACCGTGCCGCCGCGCCGGCTGCTCGCCCACGAGGTCGTCCGCTATGCCGGCGAGGCCGTGGCCGCGGTGGTGGCGTCATCGCGCGTGGAGGCGCAGAGCGCGGCCGAGGCGATCGTGGTCGAATACGATGTGCAGCCCGCGGTGGTCGATCCCGTCGAGGCGGTGAAATCAGGCGCGCCCGTGGTGTGGCCGGAGGCGCCCGACAACATCGTCGGCGCCATGAGCTACGGCGATGCCGCCAAGGTCGACGAGGCCTTTGCCAAGGCGGCGCACACCGTCGAGCTCGATATCGTCAGCCAGCGTCTCGTTCCGTCCGCGATGGAGCCGCGCTCGACCATTGCCGAGATCGACAAGAAGTCGGGACGTCTCCTGCTGCACGTGCAATCGCAGACGCCGGCCTCGACCCGCGACGTGCTGGCGGAAGCCGTGCTCAAGCGTCCCAAGGACAGCGTCCGCGTGCTGGTCGGCGACATCGGCGGCGGCTTCGGCCAGAAGACCAATCTCTATCCCGAGGACGGCATCGTCGCCTATGCCGCGACCAAGCTGAACAAGAAGATCCGCTGGCGCGGCGACCGCACCGACGAGTTCGTCGGCGGTACCCACGGCCGCGATCTCACGTCGACGGCGTCCTTCGCGCTGGACGAGAAGGGCAAGGTGCTGGCCTATCGCGTCAAGTCGATCGGCTGCACCGGGGCCTATTCCTCGGGCGCGGCCAACATCATCCCGCTGGTGCTCGGGCCGTTCGTACAGACCGGCGTCTACGATCTGCCGCTGGTGCATTTCGAGGTGAAGTCGGTGATGACCCACACCGCGCCGGTCGGGGCCTATCGTGGCGCCGGCCGCCCCGAGGCGGTGTTCATCGTCGAGCGTCTGTTCGACGCCGCTGCGCGAAAAATCGGCATGGACCCGCGCGCGATCCGCAAGGCCAATTACATCAAGCCGGCGCAGCTGCCCTACACCAATGCGGCCGGCCAGGTCTACGATTCCGGCGCCTTCGCGCACATGCTCGACCGCGCCGTGAAGCTCGCCGACTGGGACGGCTTTGCCGCGCGCAAGAAGGCCGCGAAGAAGAAGGGCCTGCTCTACGGCCGCGGACTCACCTCCTACATCGAGTGGACCGGCGGCCGCGCTCACACCGAGAAGGTCAGCCTGCACGCGACCTCGCAAGGGCGCGTCGTGCTGCATTCCGGCACCATGGCGATGGGGCAGGGGCTGCAGACCACCTACACCCAGATGATCTCCGACACGCTCGGCATTGCCATGGACAAGATCGACGTGGTGCAGGGCGACACCGATCTTGCCATGGGCTTCGGCAGCGTCGGCTCGCGGTCGCTGTTCGTCGGCGGCACCGCGGTTGCGGTCTCCTCGAATGACTTGATCCAGAAGGCGCGCGAGAAGGCCGCGAACGTGCTGGAGACTTCGGTCGAGGATATCGAATATCAGGGCGGCATGCTCACCGTGGTCGGCACCGACCGCCGCATCAGCCTGTTCGATCTCGCCGAGAAGGAGAGCGGCGCCAGGCTCAGCGTCGATTCCGAAGGCGAGGTCGACGGTCCCAGCTGGCCGAACGGCACGCATATTTGCGAGGTCGAGATCGACCCCGAGACCGGCGTCTCCAAGGTCGTGCGCTACACCACGGTCGACGACGTCGGCGTCGCCGTGAACCCGATGCTGGTCACCGGCCAGATCCATGGCGGCGTCGCGCAAGGCATCGGCCAGGCGCTGTATGAAGGCGTGTCGTATGATGCCGACGGCCAGCTGCTGACCGCGAGCTACCAGGATTACTGCATCCCGCGCGCCGATGACGTGCCGCCGATCGTGGTGACGCTGGATGATTCCGCGCCCTGCCGCACCAATCCGCTCGGCGCCAAGGGCTGCGGCGAATCCGGCGCCATCGGCGGCCCGCCCTGCGTCACCAACGGCGTGATGGACGCGCTCGCCGAGCTCGGCATCACCCAGCTGAACACGCCCCTGACGCCGCAGAAGATCTGGCAGGCGATCCGGGACGCGAAGGCGGCGGGGTAAGTGCGCTAGCTGTTGCGCAGGCTATTGCACCAAACTCAGCTCGTCGTCCCGGGGCGCGCAAAGCGCGAGCCCGGGACCCATAACCACAGGGAGTGGTTGTCGCGCGAAGCTGGCAACTCCGAGTCCCCGTAACCACCTCGGCCTGTGGTTATGGGTCCCCGCCTCCGCGGGGACGACACTGAGGATGTGGCGCCGGTTCGCCCTAAATCCCCAGCATCATCTTCGCGATAATATCCCGCTGGATTTCCGAGGTGCCGCCAAAGATGGTGTAGGCGCGGCCGTTGAGATATTCCGGCATCACCGTCAGCATCTCCTCAGGCGTCGCCGGCTCGTGGTTGAGCTTGTAGAGCGGGCGCATCGGCTCGACGGCGAGGGCGTCATGGCCGATCACGTCGGCCCCTAACCGCGTCACGGCCTGGCGGATCTCGCTGTTGCGCAGCTTCAGGATCGACGACACCGCGCCGGGATTCTGGCCGGTCTGGAGTGCCGAGAGCACGCGCAGCTCCGTCATCTCGAGCGCGTCGATGTCGACCTCGACCTCGGCAATCCGCGTCGCGATGTCGGGGCTGTCGATGGCGCGGCCCGTGAGGTCGGACTCGGCAAGATCGGCAACCGCCTTCAATCCTTCGCGCAGCTTGGCCGAGGCGATGCCCGCGCCGCGCTCGAACTCGAGCAGATATTTGCCGTAGGTCCAGCCCTTGCCTTCCTCGCCGACGCGGTTGGCGACGGGCACGCGGACGTCGTCGAAGAACACCTGGTTGACCTCGTGGTCGCCGCCGATGGTGAGGATGGGACGGATGGTGATGCCCGGCGTCTTCATGTCGATCAGGATGAAGCTGATGCCGTCCTGCTGCCGCGGCCCATCGCTGGTGCGCACCAGCGCGAACATGCGGTTGGCGTGATGGGCGTGCGTGGTCCAGATCTTGGTGCCGTTGATGATGTAGTCGTCGCCGTCGCGCACCGCGCGCGTCTTGAGGGACGACAGATCTGAGCCGGAGCCCGGCTCGGAATAGCCCTGGCACCAATAATCCTCGCCGGAGAGAATCCGCGGCAGGTAGAAATTCTTCTGCTCGGGGCTGCCGAAGCCGATGATGACGGGTCCGACCATCTTCACGCCCATCACGTTGACGTTGGGCACGCCGGCGCGGGCGCATTCAGTCTCGAAGATCCAGCGCTGCGCCGGCGTCCAGTCGGGGCCGCCATATTCGACCGGCCAGCCCGGCGCGCCCCAGCCTTGGGCGTGCAGCGCGCGCTGCCAGGCCATGCCGATGTCGGGATCGGAGAACACCGATGGCGTCAGCGCGGTCGCGCGCTTCATTTCCTCGGTGAGATTCTTGGCGATGAAGCCGCGCACCTCGCTCTGGAAGGCGCGCTCCTCGGCATTGAACGACAGGTCCATGATGCGCTCCTTGTTAAGCAGAGATGGCCCTGCGGCCCAGCTCGGCGTGGCGGGCATAGTGATGCGCGCTGCCGCCGAACAGCGTGTCGAACGCGACGAGGCGCTTGAAATAGGCGCCGACCTCAAGCTCCTCGGTGACGCCCATGCCGCCATGGAGCTGGATCGACTGCTCGCCGACGAAGCGCGCGCATTTGCCGATCTTCGCCTTCGCGCCCGAGGCTGCCCGGGCACGCTCGATCGGCGCGCTATCGGCCTTCAACGCCGCGCGCAGCGCCATCGAGCGGGCCTCGTCCACCTGCATCGCCATGTCGGCGAGGCGGTGGCGGATCACCTGGTTGGCGGAGAGCGGCCGGCCGAATTGTTTTCGGATCTTGGTGTAGTCGAGCGTGGTGTCGAGCAGCGTCTGCATGATGCCGACAGCTTCCGCACCGAGCGCGGCCATGGCGCGATCGATCGCCCATTCGATCGCGGGCACGGCGTCGCTGCCGTCGCCGAGCAGGGCGTCTTCCGGCAGATGCGCGTCGAACAGCTCGATGTTGCAGGCGCGTCCGCCGCCGAGACGAGGATAATCACTGATGACGAGGCCTGACGTCGTCGCCTGCACGAGGAACAGGCCGATCCGGCCCGAGGGGCCCCGATGATCGTGGATATGCGCGGAGACGATGATCTCGTCGGCGGCATGTCCGTCGAGCACGGCGATCTTGCTGCCGGAAAGGCGCCAGCCTTGTCCGGTCTTGTTGGCGCTGGTCGTGACCTTGGCAAGATCGAACCGGGCGGCGCGCTCCGAATGCGCCAGCGCAAGCTTCAGTGATCCGTCCGCCACCTTGGGCAGGCTCGCCTGCTTCTGCTCGCTGGTGCCGCATCTGGCGATCAGCGCGGCCCCGAGCACGATTGTTGCGACATAAGGTTCAGAAACCAGGCCCCGGCCGAAGGCCTCCATCAAGATGCCGATGTCGACCGCGCCGCCGCCGAGCCCGCCGAACTCTTCCGGAAGCGGCAGCGCTAGCCAGCCGAGCTCGGCGAATTGCTTCCAAACGGCCGGGCTGAAGCCGAGCGGATCGTTCGCCATCTTGCGGCGGTGCTCGGCATCGTAGCTCTCGGCCATGAAACGTTCCGCGCTTTCGCGCAGCAACTTTTGCTCGTCACTGAGATTGAGATCCATCGCGTCTACTCCGCGGCGGCCGGCGGCTTGCGCACGGAGGGATGCAGGCCGGATGGATCGACGATCATGCCGAACTCCTGGAGATTGTGCGCGTGGCAGAGCTGATGCAGCGCGAAGGCCTGGTCGATCGCGGCCGGCTGGCCCATGACGTCGACCGAGCGGTTGACCGCCTCCTTGGTCAGCTTCAGCGCGAAGGACGGTTTTGTTGCGATCCTTCGCGCCAGCTCCAGCACGCGCGACGACAGCTCGGCGCGCGGCACGATTTGGTTGACCATGCCGAGCTGGTGCGCCTCCTGCGCGCTCCAGCTGTCGGCGGTGAACAGGAACTCCTTGGCCTTGCGTGGTCCCAGCTCCCAGGGATGCACGAACCATTCGACGCCGCACACGCCCATGGTGACGACGGGATCGCAGAACTGCGCATCGTCGCTGGCGACGATGAGGTCGCAGGCCCAGGCCAGCATCAAGCCGCCGGCGATGCACTTGCCATGCACCTCGGCAATGGTGGGCTTTGCCAGATTGCGCCAGCGCCGGGTGATCTGGAGATAAATTTCCTGCTCGCGGGCGAACCGGCCATGGGCGTTCGGCTCGGCAAAGCCACCCCAATTTCCGATCGGCGGGAAATCGACCCCAGCGGTATTCTTGTCTCCGGGGCGCAGGTCGTGGCCGGAGGAGAAGTGCGGCCCGTTGCCTGCGAGAATGATCACCTTGACCGCATCGTCCTGCACCGCCGCGTCGAAGGCGGCGTTGAGGTCGTAGGTCATTTGCAGGTTCTGCGCGTTGCGCGCCTCGGGCCGGTTCATCACGACACGGACGATCGCCGGCTCAGGCCGTTCCACGAGGATGGTCTCGAACGAGGACATCGCGTTCCCCCTGGTGTTTCCGCTCTTGTTTTGCCGGAGTTGACTATGTCGGCCGGTGCGAGGCAAGAGGCTTGCGTCAGCCGGCTGCTTTTCTCAGGCGCGCAATCTGATAGTTTGCGCCGGATTCCACCGGGAGAAATTTAATGCGCAAGATCCTGACCGTGCTGGCCGCCCTGGCCTCGCTGAGCCTGACCAATTGCGGCTACAACGCGATCCAGAGCGAGGACGAGCAGATCAAGGGCAATTGGTCCGAGGTCGTGAACCAGTATCAGCGCCGCGCCGATCTCGTGCCCAATCTCGTCAACTCGGTGAAGGGCTTTGCCCAGCAGGAGAAGGACGTGCTGCTCGGCGTCACCAATGCACGCGCCAAGGTCGGCAGCATTCAGGCGACGCCGGAGGTGCTGAACGATCCCGCCGCGTTCCAGAAATTCCAGGCCGCGCAGAGCGAGCTCTCCAGCGCGCTGTCGCGCCTCCTGGTCGTCACCGAGAACTATCCGCAGCTGAAGTCCGATGCCCTGTTCAAGGACCTGATGTCGCAGCTCGAGGGCACCGAGAACCGCATCACGGTGGCGCGCAACCGCTACATCAAGGCGGTGCAGGATTATAACGTCACCGTCCGCTCGTTCCCGACCAATCTCACCGCGATGGCGTTCGGCTACAAGGAGAAGCCGAACTTCTCTGTCGAGAACGAGAAGGCGATCTCGACCGCGCCGAAGGTGGACTTTAACGCGGCGCCGGCGCCGTCGAAGTAAGCGCGTCGTTTCGAATGCGCGCCCCACACTCCGCTGTCATTCCCCGCGAAGGCGGGGAATCCAGTACGCCGCAGCCTCTCCGCATCCCACGGGCGTCTCTGGAATACTGGATCGCCCGGTCAAGCCGGGCGATGACAGCGAGGATTTGGTGGACGCATCGAGCGATCGCCTCTTTTGTGTTCGCCATCGCACTCCTCCTCACCTTTGCCTTCCCCTCCCACGCCGACGTCGCCGTCCCCCAGCTCACCGGCCGTGTCGTCGATCAGACCGGCACGCTCTCCAGCAGCGACATCGCCACGCTCACGCAAAAGCTGCGCGACTTCGAGAACCGCAAGGGCAGCCAGATCGCTGTCCTGATCGTCGCGACCACGCAGCCGGAGACGATCGAGCAATTCTCGATTCGCGTCGCGGAGGCCTGGAAGATCGGTCGCAAGAAGGTCGACGACGGCGCGATTCTCGTCGTCGCCAAGAACGACCGGCATTTGCGCATCGAGGTCGGCTACGGTCTCGAAGGCGTGCTCACCGACGTCACCTCTCGGCGCATCATCGACGAGGCGATCACCCCCAAGTTCAGGAGTGGCGATTTCGCCGCGGGCATCAGCGCAGGCGTGGACCGCATGTTGCGGGTGATCGACGGCGAGCCGCTGCCGTCACCCTCGCGCAGCGTCAACTTCGCCCACAATAGTCTAGATGATCTGGCGCCGGTGTTTGCGGTGGCGCTGTTTGCCTCGATCGGCGTCGGCGGGTTCTTCCGCGCCATCCTGGGGCGGCTGCTCGGATCATTGGTGACCGGGGGCATCATCGCAGCGGTAACCTGGCTCATTCTCGGCTCCGCGGCGCTCGCGGCGGCTGTCGGCATCCTCGGGTTCATCGTCGGATTCATCGCCGATCTGTTTTCGGCGATCACGCCGGGCACGGGCCGCTCGCGCGGCGGCTCGTGGTCGAGCGGCTCCTCCGGCGGATGGAGCAGCGGATCGTCGAGTAGCGGCGGCTTCAGCGGCGGCGGCGGCAGTTTTGGCGGCGGCGGCGCCTCGGGGAGCTGGTAGCGATCATGAGCATCAAGCGCATTGCCCGACATCTCGTGCAGCATCACTGGCGGGCGAAGCAGATCTTTCCGCAAGCGGTGCTCGACCGCATCGAGCAGGCGATCAAGCGCGGCGAAGCCACCCATTCCGGCCAGGTCCGCTTCGTCGTCGAAGGGGCGCTCGACGGCGGCCCGCTGTTCCGCAACCAGCCGGCCCGCGAGCGCGCGCTCGACGTGTTCTCGCATCTGCGTATCTGGGACACCGCCCACAACAATGGCGTTCTGATCTATCTCCTGCTCGCCGACCGCGACGTCGAGATCATCGCCGATCGCGGCATCGACGCGAAAGTCGGCGCGGAGGGTTGGGAGACGATCTGCCGCGCGATAGAGGCCGAGTTCAGATCGGGCCGGTTCGAACGCGGCGTGATCAGTGGCATCGAGGCCGTCTCGCGCGAGCTGGCAAAGCATTTTCCTAAGCAAGGGCCGCATGCGAACGAGCTGCCGGATGCTCCCGTCGTGATGTGACGGATAGTGATTTGATCGGAGCGCGCGCGGCGCGCTCCGTCATTGCGAGGAGCCCTTGCGACGAAGCAATCCAGACTGCCTCCGCGGAGCTGCGCTCGCAATGACGCCATGGGGGCCATTCCGCCCCCGTTCATCTTCCCCCGATTACGAACTGTTTCACGCCCGCCACACCGGTTCCACTTTCCCGGCCCAATTCGGCCCCGGATGAATTCCTAAAATTTCGGTAAGCGGGTCCCGAGGTAAGGATTTCGCAAGCAATGAAAGTTACCAAAAGGTCAACCGAGACTGGAGTATTTGAGCCGTGAGCGAACCAATGCCCGAGCAGGCTGCCCAGGATGCCGCTGCCATCGACGCCGCAGCACCGCAGGCCTTCGAGGCTGCCGCCGGTATCGAGGCCCCCTCGATCGCCCCCGACCACGAAGCGCCGCCCAAGCCCGATCCGGTCAAGCCGGATCCGGTCAAGGCGGACGCCCCGAAGATTGAGCCGCTGCGGATCGAAGTGCCGAAGTTTGAGGCCAAGACTGAGGCCAAGACTGACGCCAAAGCTGAGGCCAAGCCCGAGCCGAAGCACGGCAAGCTCATCGTCATGCCGCCCGCCGACCGCGCCTGGGAGCGCGAGGAGTTCGCTCCGCATGGGAAGGCCGACGAGCCGCGCGAAGCCGGCAGCAAGCGCCGGCTGTCGGCGATGGGCGCGGTGGTGGCGATTGCCGCCAGCGTCGGCGCGATCAGCGGTGCGCTCGCGACCGCCGGCATGATGCGTTTCGCCGCACCCGCCCCGGCTTCGGTCCAGGTCGCCGATACCAGCGCGCTGGATGCCTCCATGGCGCGGATCGACGCCGACCTCGTCGCCCTGAAGGCCAATGTCGAGCAGAGCTCGAAGACCGGCCTCACCCAGTTCAACCGGGCCAACGACCGCCTGGACAAGCTCGAAAAGGCGCAGGCCGAGCCGCTGGCCAGGATCGCAAAGCTGTCCGAGGCCGTCGACAAGCTCCGCGCCACGCCGCCCGCCGCGCCCGCGCAGGCCGCAGCAGCGGTGCCCAAGGAGACCACCGGCTCGATCGCGCCGACCCAGCCCCAGACCCAGGTCGCGACCGCGGCGGCCGCACCGGCCCCGGTCGGCGCAGCGCCCAAGACCGAAGTCGGACGTCTGCCGACGATTGAAGGCTGGCGGCTGCGCAACGCCAGCAACGGCGGCGCGCTGATCGAGGGCCGCGACGGCCTCTACGAGGTCTATCCTGGCGATCCCATCCCCGGCGTCGGCCGTGTCGATGCGATCCGCCGCCAGGATGGCCGCTGGGTGGTCGTCACCTCAAGGGGGCTGATCGTCGGACGCTGAGCGTCCGATACCCGACTTTCGAAGAGGCGCTTCACCGCGATGTGAGGCGCCTTTTTGCTTGAATAGGCACGCTTGCGCGGTGTTACCTCAGGCATGGGCCGCGCCTTGCGAATTCTCGTTGCTGCCGCCGCATTGCTGGGCGGTGTCGTTTCGCTCTTGGCAGCGGAGAGCACCGCGCTGACGCGCGGCACCGCGATCACCGATCCCGATCTCCTGCGCAAGCTCGACCAGAACAACACGCTGACGATCTCGCGTCTTTTGTCGCCGGAGCAGAATTCGGGCGTCCCGCTCACGACTGAACTGATGTTCGCCGCGCTGCCGCAGCTGAAAGACATTCTGCCCGCGATCGATGCGGAATTCGACCGCTATATCGCGTGGTACAGGGCGACCTACCCGGGCGAGACCATCGGCGTCGGCGAGGGCTTCGACGCGCAATTGTTCGATCGAGCTAATCTGAAATCGCGCGAGGCGCGCTTCGTGCTGGCCGGCATCGTCAATCGCATGGACCGTGCCTATGTCTCGGAAGAGTCCTGTGGCGAGATCCGGCTGATCTATCGTCTGGCGCGCTTCGACAGCGGGCCGGATGGCGGCAAGACCGCAACGCGCCTGCCGATGACATTCAACCTCGTGATGAAGGCGCGCGATGGGCGCCAGACGGATGCGAAGGGCAAGCCGATCAGCTGCGCCGAGATCGCGCAGCGCTGGCTCGACAACGGCGACTGGCAGGGCTTGATCGGCAGTCGCGCCCCGCCCGACGACGCCATGCTCGACAGCATCGAGACCAATATCCAGGTCTCGGTCGCGCCGAAATCGGCGCTGCACGATTTCCGCTCCGACTATCTTCTCAAGGTGTTCAAGTACAATGCCGCCACCAGGACATTCGTGGAATCGACGCTGGAGAACCAGATCGACCGCGATCGCATTCTTGCCGACGATGCGCTGCGGCGCGACTTCAAGGCGTGGCTGCTCGCGCCGGAGAACTTACGCGCGTTCGATCGCGGCACCGTGTTGATCCCGGAGAAATTCCTGGCCAGGGTCGCAATCGTGCCGACCCCCGCCGGCCTCGACGCCTCGGCCTTGCAGCCGGAGTTCGGCATGATGCAGGGGGAGGGCAAAGGCGATCCCGTCTTCACCGACAATGACGTGGTCGGCGCGCTGAAGCGGGCGGCGGCACGCGGCCTCGACATGCAGAACGTCCGTTCGGTCGCAGGCTTCCAGCGCCGGCTCAACGACGTCACCTGCACCGGCTGTCACCAGACCCGTGGCATCGGCGGCTTCCATTTCCCGGGCGTCGATTGGCTTGCGGACAGACCGTCGAATGCCGCCATCGTGGCGGCCTCGCCGCACTTCTTCGGCGACCAGCTCCGCCGCCGCGACATCCTGACCGCGTTCGCGGCCGGAAAAACCCCTGATTTCTCACGCGGATTTGCCAGTCGGCCGCAGACCCGCGGCAGCAGCGAGCTCGCCGGCAGCGAATATCAGGACGGCTGGGGGGCGCATTGTTCCCTGCAAGATGCGGGATCGGGAGCGCCGGACAGGAGTTTTACGTCATGGAGCTGTGCTAACGGTCTGACCTGTCAGGCTGCCGCGGCCTCGCGCCGCATCGGCATGTGCTTCATCAAGACGCGTTAGCGCGTGATCCAGGAAAAGTGTGGAGCGGTTTTCCGAAGGATCACGCGCAAGATAAGGTCTCAAGCGATTTGGATGACCCATGACGGATACCGGCAACGCCAACAAGGCGCGCAATCGCGAGATCGCGCGGAACGAGGAAGTCAAGCAGGTCACCGGCAGCGCCCGCGTCAGCATCTGGGCCGTCGCGGTGGCCGTCATCGTCGGCGGAATTCTGTTCACGCTGGGCTGGCTGTCGCTGAGGTGAGCTTGCTTACCTCTCCCCGCTTGCGGGGAGAGGTCGAATTCGATCGCAGATCGAATTCGGGTGAGGGAGTACAGGTCCCTCGATGAACTCACATGTGGAGAGAAGCCCCTCACCCAACCCTCTTCCCGTAAGAACGGGAGAGGGAGAAGAGAGTGTCCTCACCTCGCGTAATTCGTCATCCGTTTTCCCGGCAGCAGCTCGTAGGCCGGCTTCCAGCCCGGCAGCGCCGCCATGCGGCCGAGCCAGGCGTGGATGGCGGGATGGCTCGATGCGAAATCGAAGCCATGCTCGTCGCTGGGATAATGCAGATAGGCCATCATCGAGATGTCCGCGACCGTCGGCCTTGCGCCGATCGCGAATGCATTGTGCTGGAGATGGCCGTCGAGGATACCGAGAAAGTCTTCGAGCCGCCGGCGAAAATGCTTCAGCACCTGCGGATCGTTCTTCTCGGTGAAGGCGCGCATGAAGCGGTAGGTCGCCATGTAGCCGGTGAGCTTGTGGTTGTCCCAGAACAGCCAGCGCAGCAGCTCGAACTTCTCGTCCTCCGTCTCGGCGCCGAAACGGCCGTATTGCTCGGCCAGTTTCAGCAGCAGCGGCGCAGTCTGCGTCATCTTCACGCCGTCGATCTCGAGCACGGGAATCTCGCCCATCTCGTTGACGGCCTTGCGCCATTCCGCCGTGCGCGTGACGCCGCCGGCAAAATCGGTCCAGACCGGCTCAAACGTCTCGCCGCAGAGCGTCAGCATCAGCGCCAGCTTGTAGCTGTTGCCGGATTCGGGGAAGTAGTGCAGGCGGTAGCTAGGCATAGGACCTCGCGAGGCGTGTTGTTGCTGCGATTATAAGCGAGATCGCCCCACGCCGTCATTGCGAGCGCAGCGAAGCAATCCAGCAATGCGTCCGCGGAGACACTCTGGATTGCTTCGCGGAGCCTGTCATCGGGCCGCGCTCCGCGCGGACCCGTTGGCTCGCAATGACGAGGTTAGAGCAGCGCGCTCCTAACCGACCGCTCCCGACCCCCGCAGCGCCTTGATCGCCGCCTCGTCAAATCCCGCCTCGCGCAAAATCTCGTCACTGTGCTCGCCGACGGCTGGCGGCTTGCGCGGCTGCACCTTCTTGGCGCCGTCGATCCAGATCGGGCTGTTGATGGTCAGCATGGTGTCGTTCTCGAACGGCACCAGCACCTCGTTGTCGAGCATCTGCTTGTCGTTGGGGATGTCGTCCAGGATGGCGACGACGCCGAACACGAGGCCGTTGCCGTCGAGGATTTTGCGCCATTCGGCGAGATCCCTGGTGGCGAAGGTCTCGTCCAGGATCCTGATCAGCTCGACCGAGCGGGCGTGACGGTCGGCCTTGGTGACGAAGCGGGGGTCGTTGATCAGATCCTCACGGCCCAGGCATTTGGCCAGCGTCGGAAACTGCTTCTCCTCATTCAGCAGCGACAGGATCAGCCAGCGGCCGTCCTTGCACTGGTAATGATTGGCCACCGCGTTAAGCGCGCGCTCGCGCGGGCGCCGCTCGCTGAACTTGGCGCCGCAGAGCTTGGCCTGCGCCAGCACGCTCGCGGCCCACACCCCGTTCGCCATCAGGTTGGAAGCGACGTGCGAGCCCTTGCCGGTCTTCTCGCGCTGATACAGTGCGGTGACGATCGCGCCGTAGAACGCCATGGCGCAGGGATGGTCGCCCATGCCCGCGACCGAGCGCGCCGGCGTGGTGTCGGTGTCGGCGCGGACGAGATCCATCAGGCCGGACCGCGCCCAATAGGCGTTGCTGTCGAAGCCGGGTTTGTTGGCTTCCTCGCCCTTCTCGCCATAGCCGGTGAAGGAGGCGTAGATCAGCCGGTCGTTGAGATGGGCGAGATGATCATAGGTGATGCCGAGCTTGGCGCGCACCGGCGGCGGCATGTTGGTGATGAAGACGTCGGCCTCCGCCACGAGCTTGTAGAGCACGGCTTGCGCCTCCGGCTTCGACAAGTCGAGCGCGATGCTCTTCTTGTTGCGCGCCTCCAGCAGCCAGGCGAAATTGTGCTCGCCTGAGGGATAGCCCGGCAGGTTCGGCAGGTTGCGATAGGGGTCGCCAGTGCCGGGCGGCTCGATCTTGATAACGTCTGCGCCGAAATCCGACAGCACGGTCGCGGCCGCGGGCGCTGCGATGAAGCTCGCGCAGTCCAGAACCTTCAGGCCTGCAAAAATGCCCTTCTCCATCGCGGCGTCGCTCCCTCGCTTCAATCGTTTCCCGCGCGCTGGAATTGGCGCGGGTGCGTGATGAGAGCATTAGACCGATGTTTTGCCGGGATGCAACGGCGCCTGGCGCAGGGCCTCACTCCTCCCCCGCAAGCAATGCGGCATTGCCGCCTGCCGCAGCCGTGTTGATCGTCACCGTCTGCTCGGTGGCAAAGCGCGCGAGGTAATGCGGGCCGCCGGCCTTGGGGCCGGTTCCGGACAGGCCGCTGCCCCCGAACGGCTGCACGCCGACCACGGCGCCGATCATGTTGCGGTTGACGTAGATGTTGCCGACCTGGACGCGGTCGACGATGGCCTCGATGGTGTCGTCGATGCGCGAATGGATGCCGAGGGTGAGCCCGTAACCGGTGCGCGCGATGGATTCCAGCACACGCGCCAGGTTCTCCGCGCGATAGCGCACGACATGCAGGATCGGGCCGAACACCTCCTCGGTGAGCTGACCGGCCTCCTTGAGCTCGAAGATATGCGGCGCGACGAAGCAGCCGTCCGGCGCGGTGCCCGCAAAATGCAGCCGCGCCTCGCGCTTCATCCGCGCGATATGCGCATCGAGGCGCTGCTTGGCCTCCTCATCGATCACCGGACCGACATGGGTCGCGACATCCGCGGGATCGCCGATCTTCAGTTCGCGCGCGGCGCCCGCGATCATCTCGACCATGCGGTCGGCGACATCCTCCTGCGCGAACAGGAGCCGCAAGGCCGAGCAGCGCTGGCCTGCGGAGCGGAACGCAGAGGTCACGACGTCGTCGGCGACCTGCTCGGGCAGTGCGGTCGCATCCGCGATCATGGCATTGATGCCGCCGGTCTCCGCGATCAGCGGCACGATCGGCCCGTCCTTGGCGGCCAGCGTCCGGTTGATCTGGCGCGCGACGTCGGTCGAGCCGGTGAAGACTACTCCGGCGACATCAGGATGCGCGGTGAGGACGCCGCCGATGCGGCCGTCGCCGGTGACGAGATGCAGCGCGCTTCTGGGGATGCCGGCCTCGTGCAGCAGGGCAACGGCCTCGCGCGCGATGCGCGGCGTCTGCTCGGCGGGTTTCGCCACCACGCTGTTGCCGGCCATCAGCGCCGCGGTCACCTGGCCAAGGAAGATTGCGAGCGGAAAATTCCACGGCGAGATCGCGACGAACACGCCGCGGCCGCGCAGGCTAAGCACATTGCTCTCGCCGGTCGGGCCGGGCATGGCGGCATCGTTTCCGAACAGCTTGCGGCCCTGCGCGGCATAGTAGCGGCAGAAGTCAGCGGCTTCGCGCAGCTCGGACAGAGCGTCGTCGAGCGTCTTGCCGCCCTCGGCTTGCAGCAGCGCGATGAAACGGGCGCCGCGGGTTTCCAGGAGATGCGCGGCCTGCTCCAGCGCCGCCGCGCGTGTGCCTGCAGGTGTCCGGCTCCAGGCAGTAAAGCCGGCGCGCGCAGTCGTCACCGCCGCGTTGGCCTGATCCCGTGTTGCGTCAGCGACAGGCTTGAGGTCGGCCGCCGCGGCCTTCACGTCCGTCAGCAGCTGGTCGAGGGCGGCACGCTCACCGAATTCGACGCCGCGCGAATTGCGCCGCTCCGGCGCGAACAGATCTGCCGGCAACGGAATCTTGGCATGAGGTGCCTGCAATGCCTGGCCGATGGCATTCGCCGGGCGCTGCAGCAGCGCCGTGACAGGCCCGCGATAATCGGCCGCCTGCGCCACGAAGGACGAGTTGGCGCCGTTCTCCAACAGGCGCCGCACCAGATAGGCGAGCAGGTCGCGATGGCTGCCGACCGGCGCATAGGTGCGATAGGCGATGTCAGGATGATCCTTTGCGAGTTGCTCGTAGAGCGCTTCGCCCATGCCATGCAGGCGCTGGAACTCGAAGCCGCCGCCATCTGCTGCGAGCTCCAGCACGGTCGCGACCGTCAGCGCGTTGTGGGTGGCGAATTGCGGGAAGATGCGCGGCCGCAAGGCGAGAAGCTTCGTCGCGCAGGCGACGAAGTTCAGATCGGTCATCGCCTTGCGCGTGAACACGGGATAGCCGTCGAGCCCGCGCTCCTGGGCGCGCTTGATCTCGGTGTCCCAATAGGCGCCCTTGACCAGGCGCACCATCAGCTTGCGGTCATGCGCGCGGGCGAGTTCATCGACATAGTCGATCACCGCGCTAGCACGCTTCTGATAGGCCTGGATCGCGAGGCCAAATCCGTCCCAGCCGGAAAGCGAGGGATCGGCGAGCGTCGCCGCGATCACGTCGAGCGACAGCTCCAGCCGGTCGGCTTCCTCGGCATCGACGGTGAAGTTGAGGTCATGCGTCTTCGCGCGCTGCGCAAGGTTCAGCAATAGCGGCACCAGCTCGGCCATCACGCGGCCGCGGCTGATCGCCTCGAAGCGCGGATGCAGGGCCGAGAGCTTGACCGAGATGCCGGGCCGGTCGGGCAGGGGATGGTTGCCCGAAGCCTTGCCGATCGTGTCAATCGCGCTGGCATAGGCGTCGAAATAGCGCTTGGCATCGGCGGCCGTGCGCGCGCCTTCGCCGAGCATGTCGAAGGAATAGCGCGGCTTCTGGCCCGAGCGCGGCCGAGCCCGCTCCAGCGCCTGCTCGATCGTCTCCCCTAACACGAAATGGTTGCCCATCAACCGCATCGCCTGGCGCGTCGCGGTGCGCACCGCCGGTGCGCCGAGCCGCTTCACCAGCCGGCCGATGGTGCCGTCGGGCGTCTCGCCCGGCTGGATCACCCGCGCCGACAGGCCGAGCGCCCAGGCCGAGGCGTTGACCAGGAACGCGGTGGACTTGGTCTCGTGATGGATGAAATCGCCCTCGCCGAGCTTGTCCTCGATGAACTGGTCGGCCGTGCGCGCATCGGGCACGCGCAGCAGCGCCTCGGCCAGCACCATCAGCGCCAGCCCCTCCTTGGTCGAGAGCGCGAACTCCCGCAGCATGTCCTCGACCCCGCCGAGCCGGTCGTCGCGCTTGCGGATCGCCTCGATCAGCCGCGTCGCGATGCGGTCGATCCGGGCCTCCCGTGCTGGGATGAGATGCGAGGCCGGCAGAACCTTTGCGGCGATCTCGGAATCATCGGGGGCGTAAGGCGCGGAGAAGGGGGGCGGGATGTTCGGCATGGCGTGTCCTGTGGCTGAAATCCAGGATAAGGCCCGCGTGACCGTAGTTCGATAGACAATTTAGCCAGTTTGCCTTAGAAAATGAAGAGGGTTAGCCATTTGGCCAGATAAGATATGGAACTCGATCGAACAGACCGGAAAATCCTCTCGATCCTGCAGGAGGATGGGCGCATCGCCAATGTCGAGCTCGCCGAGCGCATCGGGCTGTCGCCGACCTCGATCGGCGAGCGGTTGAAGCGCCTGCAGCGCGAGGGCTTTGTCGAAGGCTATGGCGCGCGGCTCAACCCGCACCGGCTCGGCCTTGGGCTCCTGGTGTTCGTCGAGGTGCTGCTCGACAAGACCACGCCCGACAATTTCGAGCGGTTCGCCCGAGCCGTGAGGCTCGCCCCTGAAGTGCTGGAGTGTCACATGGTTGCCGGCGGCTTCGACTATCTTGTGAAGGCGCGGCTTGCAGACATGACCGCCTATCGACGCTTTCTCGGCGAGACCCTGCTGTCGATGCCGGGCGTGCGCGAGACGCGAACTTATGCGGTGATGGAGGAGATCAAGCGCGACGCACCGCTGCCGGTGGGTTAGCGAAGTGCAGTCGCGATTGTCATTGCTGTGGTTCGATGAGCGGTCTTCGCAAGGAAAAAATAGCTATCCTTGTGCAATCGCAACGCCTGTCGTCGAATGCACCGGCCGTCTTCTTAAATTTTTCTTGGCCCGCTCCCGGACAAATCCGGGAGGCAGCAAAGGCTGGCGCGGGCTTATACTTTGAGGTTTTCCGCGGAGGTCTTGCCCCGGTTTGCGATCTCTTCGTATTCCACCGTCTGTCCCTCGTTGAGGGTCGACAGACCGGCCTTCTGCACTGCCGAGATATGCACGAACACATCCTTGCCACCCGACGCAGGCTGGATGAATCCATAACCCTTCGTCGGGTTGAACCACTTGACCGTACCTTTAGCCATCACGACTTCTCCGCGGGTCTTCCTCCGAGATCTCGAACCGCCAGTCCCCGCCAACCGGCCGGTTCGGTCCTAACAGGATACGCGGAATGTGGCAGGCTTGGTAGCTCAAACCACATCGCCATTTCGCCGAATTCCGCTCAACTTCGCGGCGTTTTTGCCGGTTTTGCCCGTTTCGCGGTCAAATGGCAGGAGCGCGTGATGCCATCCCTCAGTAGGTCGCGGTCAGATAATCGACGATCTTGCCGACATCGGCATCGTCGATCGGTGCGCCATAGACCTTGATCATCTTGGTCACCTCGGCCTGCCAGAACGCCCTCTTGTCCTTCATCGGCGGCTGCGTGGCGACGTAGTCGG
This sequence comes from Bradyrhizobium sp. JHI2711, assembly GCF_056156565.1. Classification (NCBI taxonomy): domain Bacteria; kingdom Pseudomonadati; phylum Pseudomonadota; class Alphaproteobacteria; order Hyphomicrobiales; family Nitrobacteraceae; genus Bradyrhizobium; species Bradyrhizobium sp. JHI2711. The sequence continues at coordinate 310,592 of NZ_JBPZPT010000003.1, read as the reverse complement.
ACGAATGGCAGGCGCTGCAATTGCCCTGCACGACCTCGAGATTGGGACCGGGCTTGAAGGCGGCGACTTCGTCCGGGGTCTTGTAATTGACGGGCGCTGCAAGTGACGAGCCCATCAATGCGGTGACGGCGAGCGTGATGGCGAGGAGAACGATGCGCTGCATGATCAGTCTCCTTCAGGCCACGCTGACGCGAACGGTTTCGACGACGTTGCGCAAGTAACCCGCCGGGTTCCAGCGCGGCATGTCCGGCTGGGTCTCACCGCCATTGCCGGTGGCGCGGACCTTGAGCTCGTGGCTGCCGGCCGCGAGCTTCACCGGCAGCTTCCATTCGCGGAAGGCGTACTTGCCGAGATCCTTGCCGAGCTTGGCGCCGACCCAGCTCTTGCCGCCGTCGGTGGAGACCTCGACCTGCTTGATGCCCTTGCCGCCATCGAACGCGATGCCGCGCAGGGTCACGGCTCCCGCCTTCAGCTTGGCGCCATCGGGGACGCTGGTGATGAAGGAGCGGATGGTGAAGCGGTTGATCGGGATCGTCGCCTTTGGCGCGGTGCCCGGCTCGACCGCATTGTTCGGCGTGTCGGGGATGCGGTAGGCCGACTTCATCCAGAAGCCGTCATAAACGTCGTCGATGACGGTGATCTCGTTGAGGTGCTTGACCCAGTAGGTGCCGAAATAGCCGGGCACGATCAGGCGCAGCGGAAAGCCGTTGAGGAACGGCAGGTCCTCGCCGTTCATGCCATAGGCCAGCATCACCTCGCCGTCGGTGGCGTGATCGATGTCGAGTGCCTTGATGAAATCCGGCGTCTTGTCGTTGACCGGTCCGTCCATGCCGTTGAAGGTGACCTGCCTGGCGCCGCTGTGCACGCCGGCCATCTCCAGCACGTTCTTCAGCGGCACGCCGCGCCAGCGCGCGCAACCCATCGCGCCGTTGGCGAGCTGACCGCCGGCGACGCGCGGCTCGAAGAAGCCGCGGCTGTTGCCGGAGCACTGGTTGACGGCGACGATCTCCGTCGCCTTCATCTTGCGGATGTCCTTCAGCGACAATTTCAGCGGCTTGTCGACCTTGCCCTTGACCTCCAGCGTGAACTTGTCGGGGTTGAGATCGTAGGGCAGGTCGGAGAGGTGGTAGCGCACGAAGAACGCGTTGTTCGGCGTGATCGGGCCGTCGTTGAACACCGCAAACGGGGTCTCGAGCTGCGGCGGCCGGCTGGTCAGGCCGATCATCGGCCGCTTCTGCGGATATTTCACCAGCGGCCGTTCGCCATTGGCGAAGGGCAGGGTCACCGTGTCGAGGGCCAGCGCCTTGGTGGAATTCAGTGTGGCCGCCATGGCGGCAAGGCCTGCTCCCTTGAGCAGGTCGCGTCGATCGAACATTCTTTCTCCTCCCGGAGCTTCTCGTTGGATCGGCGGTCATCAGCACGATCCTGCGCTCATCTGTCGCAACCATTTGCGTGAAGTCAATTCGCGCTTTCGCAGCAAGCCCATGCCGCTGCGTTGCAGCAGGCCGGTGTTGTGCTCGTAACGAGATTGACGAGCAGTAGGCCGCGACGACGGTGCGCTCCCTCGCCCCGTTCTTACGGGGAGAGGTAAAGAATCACGCCGCCACGCGCTTGCTGCGATCGACCAGCGCCGCCAGCTCCCTCGCATTCGCCACCACGCGCACTGCGAGCGGCTGGTCGCGGCCGCGGATGGCGACCTCCTGCTGCGGCAGTGCGTCGTCGGCAATATCAGCGGTACGGCGCACTTCGTCCGAGACGATCGCCTCGCAGGCCAGCGTCTTGGTCATGTCCTGCAGGCGGGCGGCGACGTTGACGGCATCGCCGAGCGCGGTGAAGACGATGTGATCGCGATAGCCGATGTCGCCGATGATGACCTCGCCGCCGTGGATGCCGATGCCGAAGCGGATCGGCTGGCGCAGATCGTGGCTCAGGAGATCGTTGAGCTCGTCGATATGCGCAGCGATTCCCGCGGCGGCCTTCATCGCGTGCCGGCAGGCGGTTTGCGGGTCGGCTGCGAGTCCGAACAGCGCCAGCATGCCGTCGCCGACGAACTGGTTCGGCTGGCCGCCGTTCTCGATCACCGCTTGCGACACCGCGCCGAGGAAGCGGTTGACGATGAAGACCGTGTCGAACGGCAGGCGCTTCTCGGCCAGCTGCGTCGAGCCGCGCATGTCCACGAACAGGCTGACGAGATAGCGCTCCTGGCCGATACTGGCCGATGTCGAGGCTCCGTCCGTTGCATGCGTGTGAGCTGCGAAGAGCTGGAAGAACGAGAGATCGGAGGTCGGACGCAGCTGACAGGCCAATCTGATCGAGGGATCGGCGGTGCCGACGCGGGTGAGAACGAAGGCCTCGCGCTGCGACGGAGTGGGCAGGGCATCATGATCGCCGATGATGCGGATGCGGCAGGTCGAGCAGCGGGCGCGGCCGCCGCAGACGCTGGCGTGCGGCACGTTGTGGCGCAGGCTCGCCTCCAGCACCGACAGGCCCTTGGGGACCCGCACCGTCTTGCCGTTGCCGTAGGACAGCGCGATCATGCCGCCGCGCCGTTCGCGCAGGGCGCGCACGCCGCGCGCCGCCAGCACCAGTCCCAACAGACCGAAATAGCCCATGGTGAGACCGCCCGCGATGCGCTCGAGCGTGTTGCCTTCCGCAACCGTGCCGACCTTGCTGCGGGCGAGATGCTGCTTACGCCATTCGCCGTCGTCACTGTCGGCGGCGACGCTGCGGCCGCCCTGGTAGATGCCGAGCAGCGATAGCGTCGGGATCAGCACGGCGGCCGCGAGCAGATAGGGCGCCGCGCGTGTGAAGAACGGCTTCAGCCGAAGCCAGAAATAGACGCCGATGCAGCCGTGCACCCAGGCGATGAGAAGCAGGATCGTCATCTGCCAGAGCAGGCCCGGCGCCGCGACGAAGAACAAATAGAGCTCCTGCGGATACAGCTTCTCGTGTCCGTACAGCGTCTGCGCGAGCCGCACGCCAATGACATGGCCCATGACGAGGACGGGGATGCTCAAGCCGAGCACGAGCTGGAGCGGCTCGATCGTTCGCCAGCGGAACTGGCGGCGCTGATACAGCGCGTAGACGCCGAGGCCCATATGGGTGAGGGCGGCCGTGTAGAACACGATCGCGACCGGGAGGAACTGCCAGAACAGCGTGTGGTAGTAGACCCCGGTCTCCATGGCATCGACCGAGATGTTGCCGAGCGCGTGGTTGAGGAAATGACTGACCACAAAGGCGAACAGGATGATGCCGCAAACGAGTCGCACCTGCCGCACCCCGGCGGCGCGGACGACTGACATCTGTGTGGGAGCGGTGGCCATGATTCGGTTGTGTCAGGTCCTGGAGGAGACCAGCCAGCGTAACCTTTAATTTCCGATATGGACAGCCAGCAGGATCACAGGGACGACGGCCCCACATTGACTCCCCCTTCCAAGTCGGGGAAAAGCGCCGCCGTGACGATCGCTCCCGACATCTCTGCAAAGCCTGACGGCGCCGAACGGCGTCTGATCCTCATGGCCGCAGCGATCATCGCCGCGATGACGCTGCTCCGCATCGTCTATGCCTCGGCCATCGAGCTGCGCACCGACGAAGCCTATTACTGGACCTGGTCGAAGGAGGCTGCGCTCAGCTTCCTCGATCATCCGCCCGGCATCGCCTGGCTGATCCGCTTCGGAACCGCGATCTTCGGCGACACCAATCTCGGCGTCCGCTTCGGCGGCATCGTCGCGATGCTGGTGACGCAGCTACTGCTCGCCGACATCGTCCGCCGCCTCACCCATGATGCGCGCGCGATCGTGTTCGCGGTGCTGATGCCGGAGGCCGCGCTTTATTACGGCCTGTTGATGGCAAAGGTCGCGCCCGACGTCGCGATGATCCCGTTCGCGGTCGCGATGATGTGGTCGCTGGTGCGGCTGGCGCAAAGCGGCGATGGCCGCTGGTGGTTGGCGGCCGGCCTGTTCGCGGGCCTCGCGATGCTGTCGAAATTTACCGTGGTCATGTTCGCGCCGGCCGTTGCCGCCTTTCTGCTGGTGCCGGATTGGCGCTGGCGCTGGCTGCGCAGTCCGTACCCCTATCTCGCCGTCCTGGTCGCGATAGCGGTGTTCTCGCCGGTGCTGATCTGGAACGTGCAGCACGACTGGGCCTCGTTCCGTTTCCAGGGCGTGCGCGCCACCGCCAATTACGGCGTCTCGCTGCGTACGATCGGCGATTACATCGGCCTGCAATTCGGTCTGGTCGGTTTCGTCTTGCTGCCGGTGGTGCTGATGGGCCTGGTGCTGACGGCGTGGCGCGGCTATCGCACGCGCGAGCCGGTCGCGATCCTTTTGTCGAGCGCGGTGCTGGTGCCGTTCGTCTACTTCTTCTTCAAGTCGCTGACGCTTCGCGTCGGCGACACCTGGCCGATGTTCATGTGGCCGGTCGGTTTTGCCGCCACCGCGGTCAACCTCGTCACGATGAGGAAAGAGGGATGGTCCGCCCGAATGCTGAGGTCCTCGCTGTTCTGGGCCAGGACAGCGATCGTCTCGGGCATTCCCTTCGTCATCATCGTGTTCCTCTACTACGTTGCCGCGCCCTGGAATCTGCTCGGCAAGATCGACCCGATCGGCGCCGAGGCCGGCTACGAGCAGGTCGCCGCGCGGACGCAAGCGGCCCTCGACGTAACAGGCGCGACCTGGATCGCAACCACGGACTACCGCACCTACGCCATGATGCGCTGGCTGTTCCGGGGCCGCGTGCCCGTGATCGAGATCAACGAGCGCGGCCGTTTCCAGGATTTCCGCGACCCTGGCATGGACCGGATCAAGGGCCATGCCGGCATCTATGTCGGGCGCGAGCCGGACAACCGCGCATCACTGTGGGAGCACATTCCGGCGCAGCGCGAGCAACTCGCCACGGTCGAACGCCGTTGGCGCGGCGTCGTGGCTGATACTTATGTGATCGAAAAGCTCACCGGCTGGACCCCGCAGCTCTCGCCGCCAAAGGACTCGCCGCTGTTCCAGTGGAAGGTGCTGGCGGACGCCGGCGGGCGCTCGCGTTCTCTCTCCAAGCCTCTCCAGGAGCCTGGAGCGGGAGGGTAAGCGCGAGACTACTGCACGAGGTCGGCGACGGTGGTTGCGGCCTTGAGGCCGGTGCCGGTGAGAACGGCGACCGTTGTTTCGTTCGCATTGATGGCGCCGGTTGCGGCGAGCTTGTCGAGCGCCGCAGCCGCGCTGGCGCTGGTCGGCTCGGCAAACAGGCCCTGGCGCGCGAGGCGGCGCAGGGCGGCGACGATCTCGTCCTCGGTGAGCGCGATGGTGGCGCCGCCGCTCTCGCGCAGGGCGGCGATGATCTCACGCAGGCGGAGGGGAGTCTTGATCGCGGTGCCCTCGGCAACGGTCTTGCTCACCCCGCGCGCGACGGGCGTATCGACACCGGCCTTGAAGCTTGCATCGATCGGCGAGCAATTGAGCGGCTGCGCCGCGAACAGGCGCGGCAGCTTCGAGATCTGCCCGGCCTTCATCAGCTCGCGGAAGCCGAAGGCGCAACCCAGCAGACTGCTGCCGGCGCCGACGGGAACGATGATGTTGTCGGGCGCGCGGAATCCCAGATCTTCCCAGATCTCGTAGGCCAGCGACTTGGTGCCTTCGAGGAAGAACGGCTGCCAATTGTGGCTGGCGTAGAAGGTCTGGCTCGACTGCCGGATGGCCTCGGCCTCGGATTCCTCGCGCGGGCCCTCCACGAGCTGCACGGTCGCGCCGTAGGCGCGCACCTGCGCGATCTTGGCCGGCGACGTCGAGGCCGGCGCCAGAATCTTGACGCGCATGCCGCCGGCCGCCCCCAGCCCCGCCATCGACGAGCCGCCGTTGCCGGAGGAATCCTCCAGAATGGCGTCCACGCCGATCTGTCGCAGGAACGACAGCATCACCGCCGAGCCGCGGTCCTTGAAGCTGCCGGTCGGGTTGAACCATTCGAGCTTGAACAGCGGGCGCAGCGCGCCCCAGTCCTGCTGGGCCAGCGGCGTGCAGCCCTCGCCGAGCGTGATCGGGTTCTCGATCTCGACCGGCAGCGCCGCCCGATAGCGCCACAGCGAGCGCGTTCGGCCATCGATGTCCTCGCGTGAGATGCCCGCCCCCGGCGTCACCAGCAGCGGCGTGCGCTCGTCCGAGCACCAGCGCGGCTGGTCCAAGGGATAGAGCTTTCCGTTGCGGGGATCGATGTAGCTGGCGGCAGGCATAGCAGTCTCCAAGGCAGGGCAGCGCGGTGCGCCGAACTTGAAGCCCATCGCACGAAACGAAGCAACACCTTGAAAACACGAAAAATGGAACTATTTCAATTCCTTAAACTGGCCTCGCAGGCCGAGTGGCAAGCGCGATGGGCGCGCTGGCATCGGATGCGACGGCCTGACGGCCCTCTCGATGACGGGAATTTGGCCCCGAACGGCCCCTGCGCCCTGCCACGATTAACTTGTCTGTCGTCGCCGGCCGCTACAATATGTTGGATTGAGCTTGCGCCGCCGGTTCGGCGTCGCAAGTGAGCCAGGCCCGTCCGAGCGGCGGGCCGTTGGCTTTTTGGGAGCCTGGACATGAGCCGTGCCAACCGTACCGACCACATCCGCCTGACCTCCCATCCGGAGCCGGGCCGGAAGGCCGCCTTTCCCATCCATTGGGGCGCCGCTGATGCGCGCGCGCGCGGGCCGATCATCGGTACGGTGTCGCGCGCCGGGGATCGCAACGTGATCGGCAGCCATGGCGGGTCCTACGCGATGTACCGCGCGCTCGCGGTCTCCGCCGGGGCGCTGGACCCGATCAGGCGTCCTGACCTCACCAATACCTTTCCGGCCGCCACCATCGGTCCGTTCGAGCAATGGACCGATCCCACAAAAATCGTCGCGCTCGATCCCTGGGGGCATCTGGTCGCCGAGAATTTTCGCCAGGAGATCGCCGAGGGCGCGGACATCCGCCCGAGCATCGCGGTGACGCGCGCGCGGCTCGACCTGCCGGAGATTCGCGATGCGCTCGCCGCAAAGCGGCTGCGCGCCGATGGCGAGGTCGTGCACGCCAATGGCAGCGTGTCGGTGGTGAAGATCGCGATCGATCCGGTGTGGTACCTGCCGGGCCTTGCGGCGCGCTTCGGCACCGGCGAGACCGAGCTGCGGCGCACGCTGTTCGAGCAGACCGCCGGGATGTTCCCGGAGCTGGTGACGCGCCCGGACATGAAGGTATTCCTGCCGCCGATCGGCGGCACCACGGTCTACCTGTTCGGCGACGTGACGAAACTGCCGGACCATCGCACCAGGATCACCTGCCGCGTGCATGACGAGTGCAACGGGTCCGATGTGTTCGGCTCCGACGTCTGCACCTGCCGGCCCTATCTGATCCACGGCATCGAGGAATCCGCGCGCGGCGCGCAGGAGGGCGGGCTCGGGCTCGTCGTCTACAACCGCAAAGAAGGCCGCGCGCTCGGCGAGGTCACCAAATTCCTGGTCTACAATGCGCGCAAGCGGCAGGAGGACGGCGATGCGGCCGCCGCTTATTTCGAGCGCACCGAATGCGTGGCTGGCGTCCAGGACGCGCGCTTCCAGCAATTGATGCCGGATACGATCCATTGGCTCGGCCTCAAGCGCATCGACCGCTTCCTGTCGATGAGCGACATGAAATACGACGCGTTGACCTCGCAAGGCATCGACATCGTCGAGCGTGTGCCGATCCCGCTGGAGCTGATTCCCGCCGACGCCCATGTCGAGATCGCCGCCAAGAAGGCCGCGGGCTACTACTCGACCGACATCGCACCGGAAAAGGACGTGAACGGCGTGGTCGGGCGTTCGCTGGAAAAATACTGATCGCGATGGCGGACGCTTTGGAATCGCAGGCACGCGCGCTGCTCACCGCAAAGGCGGTGCGCGCGCGCGCCGGGCAGATGCTCGAGCTCGGCCTTGCCGGCGGGCTCACCCATTTCACGGTCGATCTCGACCGCATCGATGGCGTTGCCGATGCCGTGCTCGCGGTGACCCGTAAAGCCTATCCGACGCTTGACATTCCCTTCCATGCGCGCTGGCGGCACTTCGTGCTCGGCGGCGTCGACCGCTGGGCCCGGCTTGCCGATGCTGCGTCCTGGCCGGATCGCGCGGCGCAAGCGCGCGCCGAGTTCGACCTCGCCATCGTCAGCGTGCTGCTCGATGCCGGCGCCGGCGCAGCTTGGCGCTATCGCGACAGCGTGACGGGAGCAGACGTAGGGCGATCGGAAGGGCTCGCGATCGCGAGCCTCGACATGTTCGCGAGCGGGCTGTTTTCGCGCGATGCGCGTGCGCCGTTCAGGGCCGATGCGGAGGTGCTTGAAAGACTGCCTCTTGGCTCACTCACCTCCGCCTTTCAGGTGACCGAGGCCAATCCGCTGCTCGGCCTGGAGGGACGCACCGACCTGCTGCGGCGTCTGGGCAGGCAGGTCTCGGAGCGTGCGGACGTGTTCGGCTTGCACGATACGCCGCGGCCGGGCGGGCTGTTCGATCATATCGCAGCGCATGCGATCGGCGGCGCCGTCGCTGCGCCCGCGATCCTGTCCGCGGTGCTGAACCGGCTCGGGCCGATCTGGCCGTCGCGACTTGAGCTTGCGGGCGTGCCGCTCGGCGATTGCTGGCGACATCCGGCGATCAAGGCGGACGACGGCACGGCAGGCCTCGTGCCGCTGCACAAGCTGTCGCAATGGCTGAGCTATTCGCTGATCGAGCCGCTGCAGCGCGCCGGCTTTGAGGTGACCGACATCGATGGCCTGACCGGGCTCGCCGAATACCGCAACGGCGGTCTGTTCGTCGATCATGACGTGCTGCGCCTGCGCGATGCCGCCGATGCCGCGCGTGCGCATGAAGTGGATTCGCTGCTCGTCGTGGAGTGGCGCGCGCTGACAATTGCATTGCTCGACAGGTTGGCGGAGCGCATTCGCGCCAAGCTCGGCCGCACCCCTCGGACCTTGCCGCTTGCGAGCATCCTCGAAGGCGGCACGTGGGCGACGGGCCGCGCCATCGCATTTGCACGCCGTCCCGATGGATCGCCGCCGCTCAAGGTGATCAGCGACGGCACGGTGTTTTAAACCCTCTCCCCTTGTGGGAGAGGGTGGCTTCGCGAAGCGAAGCCGGGTGAGGGGTTGTCGCCGCGGGCACATCTCTCAGGTGGAGTTCGCGGAGAGATACCCCTCATCCGGCGCTTCGCGCCACCTTCTCCCACAAGGGGAGAAGGGAAAAGCAAGAGCATCTCATCATGGAAGGCGTCACGATCGTCGATCATCCGCTGGTGCAGCACAAGCTGACGCTGGTGCGGGACAAGTCCATCTCGACCAAGTCGTTCCGCGAGCTGATCAAGGAGATCGGCATGTTGCTGTGCTACGAGGTGACGCGCGACCTGCCGCTCACCGACACCGTGATCGAGACGCCGCTGGCGACGATGCATTCGGCCAAGATCGCCGGCAAGAAGCTGGTATTCGTGCCGATGCTGCGCGCCGGCACCACCTTCGTCGACGGCATGATGGATCTGGTGCCGACCGCGCGCGTCGCCCATATCGGGCTCTACCGCGAGCCGCACAGCTTTGCCGCGGTGGAGTATTTCTTCAAATCGCCGTCTGACCTCAGCGAGCGCCTCGCCATCGTGGTGACGCCGGTGGTCGCCACCGCCAACACCGCCGTCGCCGCCATCGACCGGCTGAAGGAGCGCGGCGCCAGGGACATCCGCCTCGCCTGCCTGATCGCCGCCCCGGAGGGGCTCGAACGGCTGCGCGGATTGCACCCGGACGTGCCGATCTGGACGGCGGCGGTGGATGAAGGGCTCGACGACAACAGGTTCATCCTGCCGGGCCTCGGCGATGCCGGCGACCGCGCCTACGGAACGCGGTAAGTGCTGGGCGCGTTTTAGGAACAGCTTCCACCGCGCGAGGTTCTCCTGCTTTGCGATGGAGAGCAACGATGACCTATCAGAATGACGACCGCAGGGCCGACAGAGCGCGCCGCAACAGCCCGGTCGGCTGGGCAGTCGGCGCGATCTTCGTGATCGCCGTGGTCGCGGCCGTCTTCTTCTACAATGGTCGCGAGTTCGGTCCCCAGACCACGACCTCGAACCCGAACACGGCGCCGAACGTCACCACCGGATCGAATCCACCGGCTGCGCCGGCGAAGTGATGCGCCAGGAGCGGGCCGTCACACCTTCCCGCTGCCGCAAATGCCCTTCAGTGCCTGCCACTCCTTGTCGGTCAGCAGCGGCGGGCCGCTGGCGGGCCGGTCCTCCTTCGTCATGCGCGCGAGGCGGTCCTCGGTCAGCGGATGGCTGGCGAGGATATTCGTCAGGCCGGAGCCGCCCTCTTTGCCGGTGATGCGGAACATCAGCTGGGCCGCGGGCTTCGGCGACCGGCCGAGCGCATGCATGATCTCGATCGCGAAAGTGTCGGCGCCGGTCTCGGCTTCGCGCGAATAGGACGCTTCGACCAGGCTGCGCGAGGCGAAGATCACGGCCGAGGAGCCGGTGATGTCGCCGAACAAGAGGCCGATCAGGAACGAGGTGCCGCCGTTGTAGATCAGGCCGCGCATGTTGTCGTAATGCTTGAGATGGCCGAGCTCGTGGGCGAGGATGCCGGCGAGCTCGTCGGGACTCTCGGCCTTGTCGAGCAGGCCCTTCAGCACGAACACCTTGCCGCCGGGCAGCGCGAAGGCATTCGGTATCGAGCTCGGCAGCACGCCGGCCGTCATTGTGTCGTCGAGGCCGGCCGCATCGCGCAGGCGGTTGACGAGCTTCGTGAACGCGGCCTTGCCCGCGGGGTCTTCGCACACGCCGCGGCCGAAGATGGTCTTCATCTGCACTTCGGCGGCATCGCCGATGCGCCGTTCCACGGGTTTCGGCACCAGCGGCGCGAGTCGGTCGGCGGCGAGCGGAACGCCGAACAGGACGACGCAGACGATGGAGACGGTGGCGGCAACCGACCAGCTCACGATTTTCGCGACGCCGCTGCGCGTCGTCCGGTGCTCGTCGAGACGCGTGCAGCGCGCGGCTACGTCCGTGGCGAGCACGGCATCGCGGATCTCCAGCCGCGCCAGAGGCGGTGCAGACGTCGCAGCCAGGCGCAGGATTCCGGGGGGACTGTCGGCGCGGCGAACGTCGGCATAGGGCCAATGAAGGAGCGTTCCGCCCTCTTCGTGGATCTCGAGCGCATCGCCGAGGATCAGCGTCACCTGCCGCCTGCGGCTGGACACGCCGTCGAAGAAGATTGTCGGCTTGCCGGACTGCACAGGGGTATCGGCGAACACATCACTCAAGGCTCAAAATCCTGCAACATCCAGTCCATCGGCAAAGCCTTCGCCGAGCGCGCCGGCAAGCTGACCGCTGCCGCGTACGTCCGCCGCGGCCGCGATGTCGTGCACCTCGACGGTCTCCAGCACCTTGGCCCAAAGATCGCGTTGAAGATAGACCCGCATGACGATGTTGATGGCAAGAGCGAGCGCGAAATAGCCGATCACCATCATCGCCACCATCGGGATGCTCTTCGTCGCATTGTCGCCGGCGAAGATCTCCTCGGCGGAAACGCCTGTGAGCGAGACGACCAGGAAGGCGCTGCCGCCCATATAGGCTGCGAACGCGACCGTGAGCAGCATCCACCAGCCGATCACTTTCCAATACAGGCCGTAGAAGGCATCATGAGGCAATTCCGAGGACAGGCTGACGCCACCGATGCGGATGCCATCGAGCCACCAGCGCCATTCGCGCGCCTTGAACTCGGCGTAGAAGAACGGTGCGAGCGGGAAGATGAGGAGCGCGATCGGGCTGAGCAGCCAGAGCCACCAGCCGCGCTTGAAGAAGGTCCAGCCGTCGGCGTCGAAATCGCCGCGGAGATCGCCGTAATGGGTGTGCCGCATCTTGTAGCGTTCGAGCGCCGCCGCGCGCCAGGGCAGCGCGAGACCGAGCGTCAGGAGCACCAGCAAGCCCCATAGCATGGCGCGAAACGCGTAAGCCCAGCCGGAGCCGTCCATCCAGAAGCGGACGCCGCGCCAGACCGTGCGGGTCAGGCGGTAGCGCCGCGCGCGAAAAATCGCGAACTGGCCGAAGGCGTAGAAGGCGATGAATAGCGGCGTCGAGGCAAAGGCCTGCCAGCGCTCGAACTCGATGCCAATGAGAAAATAGGCGAGATAGATCGGCAACAGGATCGCGAGCGCGAACAGGAAGCCGACCAGGAGCTCCTTGGCCCGTCCGGTGTATTCGGCCGCATCGCCATCGATCGCGGTGTGCGTCCACAGATGACGGCGGATGTCGGTGACGAGCCAAAACCGGTAGAAGCCGAAGGTCACGAGCTCGAGCATGGCACCCTTGGTGACCATTTTGCGGAACTCGGAGCGGCTGCCGGAGAAATCGACCCGCGTCGCCGGCAGCGGCGGGGGCAAGGGTTCGGACCCGATCGGGGTCCATTGCATGTCGTTCACGGCGGCAACCTCGGGATGCGGATCTGTTCCGGCCAAACTATAGATCAGAGATTAGTCGATCCCCAAGATGAGCGGGTTCGATTTAGCTCGATTCCAGCGGGTTTCTCGCACGATTCTCTGTCGTTCGGCGTGCGGGAGGTCACGTTCTCGTGGCGCCGTGACGATCGTGCAACGCGCTCGTGAAGGCTGGATGAGGCAAAACTCTCCCTTGCCCCGGCGCAGACAACCGGCTGTAATTGCAAATCAAATACCGCAGCGCAGAATTCAACGACGCGCGGTTCATATTCAGGGAGAACGGTCATGCATGGGACCATCGAAAGCGCGGCCAAGCTCGACGCCTTGCGCGAGCGCGCGATGTCGCTGCCGCTGGAGCAGTTCGATCCCGGCGACCCCGAATTGTTCAGAACCGATACGTTCTGGCCCTATTTCGACCGGCTGCGCCGCGAGGATCCCGTGCATTACTGCAAGGACTCGATGTTCGGGCCGTATTGGTCGGTGACGCGCTACAACGACATCATGGAGATCGAGACCAACCATGCGGTGTTCTCCTCGGCCTCCGCGCTCGGCGGCATCACCATCCGCGACATCGATCCGGATCTGCGCCGTGAGAGTTTCATCTCGATGGACCCGCCGCGCCATGCCGCCCAGCGCAAGACCGTGGCGCCGATGTTCACGCCGACACACCTGGACAATCTCGCCATCAACATCCGCAAGCGCTCGGCCGAGTGCCTGGACAATCTTCCCCGTGGCGAGGTGTTCGACTGGGTCGATCGCGTCTCGATCGAGCTCACCACGCAGATGCTGGCGGTGCTGTTCGACTTCCCCTGGGAGGATCGCCGCAAGCTGACGCGCTGGTCCGACGTCGCCACCACGATTCCCGGCCCGGACGGTCTCGTCGCCACCGAGGACGAGCGGATGGCCGAACTCGCCGAATGCGCGGCCTATTTCTCGAGGCTGTGGAAGGAGCGCATCGAACAGCCGCCGAAGAGCGACCTATTGTCGATGATGGCGCATGGCACTGCTACGCGCGACATGGATGCGAAGAACTTCCTCGGCAATCTTATCCTCCTGATCGTCGGCGGCAACGACACCACGCGCAACACCATGTCGGGCTCGCTTCTCGCGCTGAGCCAGCATCCGGAGCAATATCGCAAGCTGCGCGAGAACCCTGACCTGCTCGACAGTTTCGTGCCGGAGGTGATCCGCTGGCAGACGCCGCTCGCGCATATGCGCCGCACCGCGCTCTCCGATTTCGAGTTCCGCGGCAAGCAGATCAAGAAGGGTGACAAGGTCGTGATGTGGTACGTCTCGGGCAACCGCGACGAGGACGTGATCGACAGGCCCTACGAGTTCATCATCGACCGCGCCCGCCCGCGTACGCACCTGTCCTTCGGCTTCGGCATCCATCGCTGCGTCGGCCTGCGGCTCGCCGAGCTCCAGCTCAAGATTATTTGGGAGGAAATTCTCAAGCGGTTCGACCATATTGATGTGGTCGGCGAACCCACCCGGGTCTATTCGAGTTTTGTAAAGGGTATCGAAACGCTGCCGGTGAAGATTGCTGCGTGAGTCGAACGCAACGGAGCCACGATCATGAACATCCAAGCGCCGGTTAAAGTGGACAAGGCCGAACGCATGCGCAGGGCCCGCGAGGAGGCCTATGCGACGCCGTTGTCGCAATTCCACCCCGGCGCGCCCCGGTTGTTCCAGGACGACACGCTGTGGCCCTGGTTCGAGCGGCTGCGCAAGGAAGAGCCGGTGCATTACTGCACCAATGCGCCGATCGAGCCGTACTGGTCGGTGGTGAAGTACAACGACATCATGCATGTCGACACCAATCACGGCATCTTCTCCTCGGATTCCAAGCTCGGCGGCATCTCGATCCGCGACGTGCCGGAAGGCTACGACTATCCGAGCTTCATCGCGATGGACCAGCCCCGGCATTCGGCGCAGCGCAAGACGGTGTCGCCGATGTTCACGCCGACACACCTGGACGAGCTGGCAAAGCTGATCCGACAGCGCTCGCAGACCGTGCTGGACAATCTGCCGCGCAACGAGACGTTCAACTTCGTCGAGCGCGTTTCCATCGAGCTGACCACGCAGATGCTGGCGACCCTGTTCGACTTCCCCTGGGAGGAGCGGCGCAAGTTGACGCGCTGGTCCGACGTTTCCACCGCGCTGCCCAAGAGCGGCATCGTCGCCAGCGCCGAAGAGCGCCGCCGCGAGATGGACGAGTGCTACGCCTACATGTCCAAGCTCTGGAACGAGCGTGTCAACTCCGCGCCGCGCAACGACCTGTTGTCGCTGATGGCGCACAACGAGGCCACGCGCCACATGGATCCCGACAACCTCATGGGCAACATCATCCTGCTCATCGTCGGCGGCAACGACACCACGCGCAACACCATGACCGGCTCCGTGCTGGCGCTGAACGAGAACCCGGAGCAGTACGACAAGCTGCGCGAAAATCCGGAGCTGATCGATTCCATGGTGCCGGAGGTGATCCGCTGGCAGACGCCGCTGGCGCATATGCGGCGTACTGCGCTCCAGGACACCGAGATCGGCGGCAAGCACATCAGGAAGGGCGACCGGGTCGTGATGTGGTACGTCTCCGGCAATCGCGACGAGGAGATGTTCGACAAGCCGAACGAGTTCATCATCGACCGCCCGCGGCCGCGCACGCACCTGTCCTTCGGCTTCGGCATCCACCGCTGCGTCGGCATGCGGCTCGCCGAGCTGCAGCTCAAGATCGTCTGGGAGGAGATGCTGAAGCGCTTCGACCGCATCGAGGTGGTCGGCGAGCCCAAGCGGATCTATTCGAGCTTCATCAAGGGATATGAGACGCTGCCGGTGCGGATTCCGGGCTGAGCCCTCTCCTACCGTCATTGCGAGGAGCGAAGCGACGAAGCAATCCAGGCTGCCACTGCGGAAAGATTCCTGGATTGCTTCGCTACGCTCGCAATGTCGAGGCGACTTGCGCGTATAACACTGGTCGCAGAAAGCTCGGCGGCAGCCCCGCTATAAAATTCCGGCATGACAGCTCGCGCCAGATGCGAAGGCACGACCGCGCGCGGCTGTTCTACGACACGCCATCTAACTCAACCTGATGTCCCACACGCCGTCCTTGCGGCAGGCGGCGACCTCCTCGCGCAGCAGCGCGGTGATGGCGAGCGAGGCCGTCGAGGCCGGGCGGTCGATTGGAGAGGCAAAAATGAGCTCGCGCGTCATCGGCTTGGATACCGGTGCGGTTTCCAGCCGCCCGTCCGCGACCTCGCCGTGGACAGAGGACGGCGGCAGCAGCGCGAAGCCGAGGCCCTCCTCGACCAGGCTCGTCAGCACGCGGAAGGAGTCCGCTTCCAGCTGGACGTCGAGCTTGATCTTGCGCTGGGCCGCAGCGTGCTCGATCAGCGCCCGAAGGCCGTGGGAATGAGAGGGCAGCACCAGCCGTTGCCGCAGCAGCCAGCCGATGTCGACGCTCTTCTTGCGCGCCAAGCCGCAGCCGCGCGGACCGACCGCGACGATGTTGTCGCGCCCCAGGCTCTGCACGTTCAGATGCAGGTCGGCCGAGCGGCCGTACAGGATGGCGAGATCCATCTCGCCGCGATGCAGCCATTCGACCAAATGCCCGCTGTAGCTCTCGACGATGCGCAGCGAGATGCCGGGAAATTTTTCGACACAGCGCCGTGCAAAGCGCGCCGACAGCACGCAACTCACGGTCGGAACCAGGCCGAGCACGACCTGGCCGGACGGCGGCCCCTTGGCCGACTGGATGTCGTCGCGGATCTGGTCGATCTGCCGCACGATGCCGGAGGTGCGTGCGAGCAGCAGGCGGCCGGCCTCGGTCAGCACCATGCCGCGGCCGTTGCGCGTGAAGAGTTCGGTGCGCAGCTCGTGTTCCAGGAGCTTAATCTGCCTGGAGAGCGCCGGCTGCGCCACGCGCAACGTGTCGGAGGCCTTGGACAGGCTGCCGAGCTCCGCCACGCAACTGAAGGTCCTGAGCTGCCGGAAATCCATGCTTGCCAATCCTGGAAGGCTACTCCATACGCTATAACAAATGAGCATAGGGGGCGGGCATTGTTTTCACAACGCCCGTGGGTTGGCCGGCGTTATCTTAACTGCCGCTGAGAATTGGAAACGCCATGAGTCAAGAACACCACGCCGAAGATTACGCCGACATCCGCGAGGCCATAGCCAAGCTCTGCGCGCAGTTCCCCGGCGAATATTGGCGCAAGCTCGACCGCGAGATGGCCTACCCCAAGGCGTTCGTCGATGCGCTGACCGAGGCCGGCTATCTCTCGGTGCTGATTCCCGAGGAATACGGCGGCGCGGGCCTGAAGCTGTCGGCGGCCGCCGCGATCCTGGAAGAGATCCAGCGCGCCGGCTGCAACGGCGGCGGCTGCCACGCCCAGATGTACACGATGGGCACGGTGCTCAGGCACGGCAATGCCGAGCAGAAGGCAAAGTACCTGCCGAAGATCGCGAGCGGCGAGTTGCGCCTGCAGGCGTTCGGCGTCACCGAGCCGACCAGCGGCACCGACACCTCCTCGCTGAAGACGTTCGCGCGCAAGGACGGCAACGACAGCTACATCGTCAACGGCCAGAAGATCTGGACCAGCCGCGCCGAGCATTCCGATCTGATGGTGCTGCTGGCGCGCACCACCCCGAAGGACCAGGTCAAGAAGCGCACCGATGGCTTGTCGGTGTTCATCGTCGACATGCGCGAGGCCAAGAACAACGGTCTCGAGATCCGCCCGATCCGCACCATGATGAACCACGCCACCACCGAAGTGTTCTTCACCGACATGAGGGTGCCGGCGGAGAATCTGATCGGCGAGGAAGGCAAGGGCTTTCGCTACATCCTCTCCGGCATGAATGCCGAGCGCATCCTGATCGCGGCCGAATGCGTCGGCGACGCAAAGTGGTTCATCGCCAAGGCGACGAACTACGCCAAGGAGCGCGCCGTGTTCGGCCGGCCGATCGGCCAGAATCAAGGCATCCAGTTTCCGATCGCAAAAGCCTACGCCTCGATGCGCGCGGCCGAGCTGATGGTGAAGGAAGCCACGCGCAAATACGAGGCCGGGCTCGATTGCGGCGCGGAGGCCAACATGGCCAAGATGCTGGCGGCGGATGCGTCCTGGGAAGCGGCGAACGCCTGCATCCAGACCCATGGCGGGTTCGGCTTTGCCGAGGAATACGACGTCGAGCGCAAGTTCCGCGAGACGCGGCTCTACCAGGTGGCGCCGATCTCGACCAACCTCGTGCTGTCCTTCGTCGCCGAGCACGTGCTCGGCATGCCGCGCTCGTACTGAGGTGGCGGCCATGGGAGCATTGGACGGGATCAGGGTGATTGCGGTCGAGCAGGCGGTGGCGGCGCCGTTCTGCTCCTCGCGCCTGGCGGATGCCGGCGCGGACGTGATCAAGATCGAGCGGCCCGAGGGCGATTTCGCCCGCGGCTATGACGCGGCGGCCAAGGGCCAGAGCAGCTATTTCGTCTGGCTCAATCGCGGCAAGCAATCGGCGGTGGTCGATCTCACCACGAAGGAAGGCCGCGCCGAGCTGGAGAAGCTGATCGCGAGTGCCGACGTGCTGATCCAGAACCTCAAGCCCGGCTCGATGGACAAGCTCGGCTTTTCCCGTGAGCGGCTCTTGAAGGACTATCCCAAGCTGATCTCGTGCACCATCACCGGTTATGGTGACGAAGGTCCCTACGCCCACCGCAAGGCCTATGATCTCCTGATCCAGGCCGAGAGCGGGCTCGCCTCGATCACCGGCAATCCCGATGGCGCCTCGCGCGTCGGCATGTCGATCGTGGATGTTGCGACCGGCGCCACCGCGCATGCCGCGATCCTGGAGGCACTGATCGCGCGCGGGCGCACCGGCAAGGGCGCCGACATCCGCATCTCCATGTTCGACGTGATGGCGGACTGGTGCACCGTGCCGCTGCTCAATGCCGAAGCCGGCAATCCGCCCAAGCGCATGGGCCTGCGCCATCCCTCGATCGCGCCTTATGGCGTGTTCACCTCCAAGGACGGCAAGGACATCCTGATCTCGATCCAGAGCGAGCGCGAGTGGAAGACGCTCTGCGCGAAGGTGCTGGATCAGCCGGACCTGCCGGCCGATCCCCGCGTCGCCAACATGGTCGAGCGCGTGCGCAACCGCGACTTCACCGACACGACGGTGGCCGACATCTTCGGCAGGATGACGCGCGACGAGCTGTTGAAGCGGCTCTCGGACGCCGACATCGCATTCGCCGAGGTCAACACCATGGCCGACCTCGCCAACCATCCGCATCTGCGGCGGATCGAGGTCGACACGCCGAACGGCCGCGTCAGCTATCCCGCGCCGGCGCCGATCATCGTCGGCGAGACGCGCAGCTACGGCGCCGTGCCCGCCATTGGCGAAAAGCCCCAATCCAAGACGTGACAGAGCGAGGCGTCATGACCGAGAAGCTCGACATCGATCATCTCAGGCAATGGATTGGGCGCAGCCAGGAGGCCACCGACGTCGTCACCGCGCAGCTCGTGAAAGGCCTGCGCGCGACGCTGTTCCAGGAGGTCGGCGAGCCCAAGACGGGCGACGCCGCGCCGTTCACGGCGCACTGGTGCCTGGCGCAGCCGGTGTTCCCGATGTCCATGCTCGGCCCCGACGGCCATCCGACTCGCGGCGGCTTCCTGCCGCCGGTGCCGCTGCCGCGCCGGATGTGGGCCGGCGGCGAGATCGAGTTCTTGCAGCCCTTGCGCGTCGGCGATGAATCGACGCGGACATCGCGCATCGCAGACGTGCAAGTGAAGACGGGCTCGACCGGCACGCTGTGCTTCGTCTCGGTCGAGCATAGCATCTCCTCGCCGAGGGGCACGGCGATCCGCGAGCGACAGGACATCGTCTATCGCGAGATGACCGGCGGCGCGCCGGCTGGCGGCAAGGCGCCGCCTCCGCCGCCGCAGGCGCAGCATCGCGAAACGCATGTGTCCGATCCCGTGCTGCTGTTCCGCTACTCCGCGCTGACCTTCAACGGCCACCGCATCCATTACGACCGCGACTACGTCACCAAAGTCGAGGGCTATCCGGGCCTGATCTTCCATGGCCCGCTACAGGCGGCGCTGATCGTCGAGATGGCGGCCAAGCTTCGCGGCGGCAAGGCGCCGAAGAAATTTTCGTATCGCGGTGTGCAGCCGCTGTTCGAGGGCACGGAGTTCTCGGTCAACGCGAACGGGACCGAGGCGGGGATGGAGCTGTGGACCGCGAATGCGGAGGGGCAGCCGACGATGAAGGGCACGGCGGTGTGGTGAGCCACCGCTGTTTCTTCCCGTCATTGCGAGCGTAGCGAAGCAATCCAGAATCCCTCCGCGGAGATAATCTGGATTGCTTCGTCGCTTCGCTCCTCGCAATGACGGGGTGAGGCTGCTACCCTCAATCAACAACACGGGGACGGAACCAATGGCCAGGAACGGCAAGACCGGCAGCAAGCCCGTCACCGTGAAGCAGGCGACGCTCGACCTGCTGCGATCGTTTGGCATCGACAGGGTGTTCGGCAACCCTGGTTCGACCGAGCTTCCGTTCCTCAGCGACTGGCCCGACGATCTCGACTACGTGCTGGCGCTGCAGGAGGCTTCCGCCGTCGGCATGGCCGATGGCTATGCGCAGGCAACGCGCAATGCCGGCTTCGTCAACCTGCATTCGGCGGCCGGCGTCGGCAACGCGCTCGGCAACATCTACACCGCGCATCGCAACCAGACCCCGCTAGTGATCACCGCAGGCCAGCAGGCGCGCTCGATCCTGCCCTTGCAGGCGTTTCTCTATGCCGAGCGCGCCTCCGAGTTTCCGCGGCCTTATGTGAAATACAGCGTCGAGCCGGCAAGGCCGGAGGACGTGCCCGCCGCGATCGCGCGGGCCTATTACACCGCGATGCAGCCGCCGTGCGGGCCGACCTTCGTGTCGATCCCGATCGACGACTGGGCCCATGCCTGCGCGCCGGTCGAGGCGCGGAAAGTGAGCCGCGAGATCGGCCCTGAGCTGGAGCCGATGAAGGCGCTGGTTGCGGCGCTCGCTTCAAGCAAACACCCTGCGCTCGTCGTTGGCCCCGGAATCGATCGCGCCGGCGCGGTGGATCTGATGGTGCGCGTCGCCGAGAAGGCCAAGGCGAGCGTCTGGGTCAGCCCGTTCTCGGCACGCTGCTCGTTCCCCGAGCGGCATCCGCAATTTGCGGGCTTTCTGCATGCCTCGCCGGCGCAGCTGTCCGATGCGCTGCGCGAGCACGATGTCGTCGTCGTCATCGGCGCGCCGGTGTTCACCTTTCATGTCGAGGGCCATGCCGCGATCTTCGACGGCGGCGCGACCATCTTCCAGATCACCGATGATGCGGATGCCGCCGCGGTGACGCCATCAGGCACCAGCATCATCGCGACGATGAAGCCGGCGCTCAGCCTGCTGCTCGACCTGCTGCCGGAGAGCAAGCGCGCAGCACCAAAGGGCCGCACGCTGCCGCCGGCGCCGCAGCCCGCCGATCCGCTGCCGGTCGAATTCCTGCTGCATTCGCTGTCGCAGGCGATGCCCGACGGCGCCTCACTGATCGAGGAAGTGCCGTCGCATCGGCCGGCGATGCAAAAATTCCTGCCGATGCGCGGCCAGGACAGTTTCTACACCATGTCGAGCGGCGGCCTCGGCTACTCCCTGCCCGCCGCCGTCGGTATGGCGCTCGGCAAGCCGAAGCAGCGCACGGTGTGCCTGATCGGCGATGGCTCGGCGATGTATTCGATCCAGGCGCTCTGGACTGCCGCGCAGCGCAAGCTGCCGCTCACAATCGTCGTCATCAACAATTCCGGCTACGGCGCGATGCGCTCGTTCAGCCAGGTGATGCAGGTGCGCAACGTGCCGGGGCTCGAGCTGCCGGGGATCGACTTCGTCCGGCTTGCCGAGGGGATGGGCTGCCGTGCGGTGCGGGTGACGAAGGCTGCGGAGCTGGGCGAAGCGCTGAAGCGCGGCATGGCGTATGCGGGCACGAGCCTCGTTGAGGTCGTCGTGGATTCCGCAGTGCCTGTGCTGTACGGGCAGAAGCATTGACGGCGACATCACGACGCCAAAAAACCTCCGTCGGCCGCGAGCACATGCCCGACGACATACGACGACGCATCCGACGACAGCCACACCACGGCCTCGGCGACCTCCTCCGGGCTGCCCATCCGCCGCAGCGGCAGGCCTGCGCTGACCGTCGCCACATCGCCGACGCCGGCGCGCAGCATCATGTCTGTGACGACGCGGCCGGGCGCGATCGCATTGATGCGAATGCCGCGCGGCGCGTTCTCCATCGCCGCCGAGCGCGTCAGCGAGATCGCGGCGGCCTTTGAGGCCGAGTAGAGCGAAAAGCCTGGATTGGGATTGCGCACCCCGCTGACGGAGGTGTTGACGACGATGCTGCCGCGCCCCTGCGCCAGCATCGCCGGCAATTGATGGCGCAGGCAGAGGAACAGCGCGCGGACATTGGTGTCGAACACGCTGTCGTAGATCTCCGTGCCCTGCTCCTCCAGGGGCGCGCGGCGCTCCTGGAAGCCGGCATTGTTGAAGGCAACGTCGAGCCGGCCGCAGCGCCCGACGGCTGTGCCGACGAGGCGCGCGACCTCGTCTTCCTTCGTGATGTCGGTCTGAAGCGCGATCGCCTCGGTGCCGAGCTCGCGGCACGCGGCGGCGGTGGCCTCGATCTCGGCCTCGCGCCGGCCGGCGACGACGACCGCTTCCGCTCCTTCGGCCGCCATCCTCAGCGCCGTTGCGCGCCCGATGCCGCTGCCGCCGCCCGTGATCAGGCAGACCTTGCCGCTCATGCGCTGACCGGTCGGCAAGGCTTCGCTCATGGTCCACTCCAAACACTTGCGCGCGCCGTTGCGCCCATATAGTTGTATGATACAACTATATGGGTCGAGTCAAGCCATGGCCGAGCTTTCGCTGATTGACGACATCCGCGCCGCCTCGCGCCTGATGGTGCGCGAACTCGGCTTCATGGACGCCACGGTGGCGGCCTCGGGCTATCCGCCCTCGGCGGTCCACACCATCCTGGAGATCGGCATTCGTGGCCCCATGACGTCGGGCGAGCTCGGCGATTTCCTGCGGCTGGAGAAATCCAGCGTCAGCCGTCTGGTGCGCAAGCTGATCGATTGCGGCGAGCTCAAGGAGACGCCGGACGAGGTTGATGCGCGCAGCAAGCTGCTGTCGCTGACGGCGAAGGGCCGGCGCACGCTGGAGGCCCTCCACGCGTTCGGCCGGCAGCAGGTCCGCGGCGCGCTGGCGGCGCTGACGCCGGCTGAGCAGCGCACGGTGTGCGAGGGCATGATGCTCTATGCGCAGGCGCTGCGCGCGAGCCGGGTGGGGGAGACGGTGGCGGTGGTGTGATGCGCGAGGTTGCTGAAGCTGCTTCTACACGCTCGGTGTCATCGCCCGCGAAGGCGGGCGATCCAGTACTCTGAGACGGTTGTGGTTGAGCCGACAGGGGCGGCATACTGGATGCCCCGCCTCCGCGGGGCATGACAGCGTCTAGCGTGGGAGCACCTAACGGTCACTTCCCGAACTCCTCCCGCATCTTCGCCTGGATCTTGGCCATGCCGCCGATCCAGCGGTCGTAATTCTCGGTCTTCTTGCGCATGTAGCCGAGCACTTGCGGGTGCGGCAGGATCAGGAACGTCTCCTGCTCGAGGCCGGCGAGCACGTCTTTCGCCACTTGCTCGGGCGTCAGGTCGCCGTCGCCGGATTGCGGGCCCTTGGGAATCGAGCGCAGCATGTTGGTGTCGACACCCTGCGGACACAGGATCGAGACCTTGATGTTGTGGGCCTTGTGCGAGATCGCGAGATTCTCGGCAAAACCGACCGCCGCGTGCTTCGTCGTCGAATAGGCCGGGCTGCCGACCTGCGACAGCAGGCCCGCGGCCGAGATGGTGTTGAGGAAATAGCCGCCGCCGCGCGCCCTCATGCGGGGGACGAGATGCCGCGCCGCATAGACATGCGCCATGACGTGGATCGCCCAGCTGCGCTGCCAAGGCTCGTCGGAAGCGCCACCGGCGTTCTCCGACATTGGATCGAAGCCGCCGCCGATGCCGGCGTTGGAACAGAACAGCGCGATCGGGCCGAACTGCCGCTCGGTCTCCTCGATGACGTGGACGATGTCCTTTTCCTGCGCGACGTCGCATTTGAACGCGGCGCCATCGACCATGGCCGCGACCGCTCGCGCATTGGCCGCGTCCATGTCCGCGACCACGACCTTGGCCGCACCCGCACTGTGAAAGGCCTCGCACAGCGCCTTGCCGATGCCGTTTGCGCCGCCCGTGACGACCACGACCTTGCCGGTCACCTGCATGCGACGTCTCCTCTCGTCTTCTTATACCGCTTCGCGGAAACTTCTCAGCTCAACACGAGGTCGAGCACCGCGGTATAATGACATGCCGCGCCGGCCAAGACAAAGCCGTGCCAGATCGCATTCTGAAAGCGCAGCCGCCGCCAGGCGTGGAAGATCACGCCGAAGCTGTAGAGCAGGCCGCCGGCAAGAATGAAGCCCAGCACCAGCGTGGGCAACGCCCTGACCACGGCATCGTAGAGCATCATGCCGCTCCAGCCCATCGCGAGATAGATGCCGACCGAGACGCGGTCGAACCGGCCGGGATAGAGCAGCTTCAGCACGATGCCGAGGATTGCGACGCACCAGACGCCGGCCAGCAGCACCAACGCGAACACGCTGTCCTTCAGCTCCAGGATGAACGGCGTGTAGGTCGCGGCGATCAAGAGATAGATCGCGGAATGGTCGAAGCGGCGCAGCAGCCATTTGGCCGGCGAGACCGGCCAGAGATTATAGGTCGCCGACAGCACCAGCATCGAGAGCAGGCCGGCGACATAGACGGAGACGCCGACGATGTCGGCGGCGTCGGCATAGACCGCCGTCAGCACCACCAGCACCGTCGCGGCAATGATGCCCGCGAGCACGCCGATCCCGTGGACGATGCCGTCGGCGATCAGCTCGGCGCGATCGTAGTCCCAGCCGATCGCGTCGGCTGCGGCGTGGACGGAAGAGGATGCAAGCTGCTTCAACTGGAAGACGGTCATGGCAATCCGCAAAGGCTCGAGGCAATGCCCTCTAGATGGGTGTTTCAGGACCGGCGGGTCGTTCAAACGGCTGATTTGCCGAGAAAGGCGGTGGAAGTATGAAAGCTTGAATTTCTTCAGGCAATTGCCACTTTTGTGACTAATCCGTTTTGCGTATCCCTCGCCCGAGATCCCCTCACGTTCATATGGCATTCAGTTTCCAGGATATGGTCGAGGAAGCGCGGCTGTCGGCGCGGGCGCTGATCGACTATGGCGAGCACTTCTTCAACCCGACGGTGCGGCTTGGTGTCACCGGTCTGTCGCGCGCCGGTAAGACCGTATTCATCACCGCGCTGATCCATGGACTGACGCGTGGCGGCAGGTTTCCGGTGTTCGAGGCCTATGCCTCGGGCCGGATCGCGCGGGCGCACCTGGCGCCGCAGCCGGACGATGCCGTGCCGCGCTTTGCCTATGAGAGCCATCTGCGCGCGCTGATCGAGGAACGGCGCTGGCCGAGCTCGACCGTTGATATCAGCGAGCTCAGGCTCGTGATCGACTACCAGCGCCCGAACGGCGCCGACCGCACGCTGACGCTCGACATCGTCGACTATCCCGGCGAATGGCTGCTGGACCTGCCGCTGCTCCACAAGAGCTACGAGCAATGGTCGGCGGAGAGCCTGGCGCTGTCGCGCGAGGCGCCGCGCGCGCATCTCGCAGCCGAGTGGCACAGTCATCTCGCAACGCTCAAGCCCGAAGCGCGCGAGGACGAGCAGGCGACGCTGACGGCCGCAAAGCTCTTCACCGATTATTTGCGCGCCTGCCGCGACGAGCGGTTTGCGATGAGCCTGTTGCCGCCCGGTCGCTTCCTGATGCCCGGCAATCTCGCCGATACGCCGGCGCTGACCTTTGCGCCGCTGGACGTGCCTGCTGGCGGGCAGGCGGGCGAGGGATCGCTGTGGGCGATGATGGTGCGGCGCTTCGAAGCCTACAAGGACGTCGTGGTGCGGCCGTTCTTCCGCGATCATTTCGCGCGGCTCGACCGTCAGATCGTGCTGGCCGATGCGCTCGCCGCGTTCAACTCCGGCCCCGAGGCGCTGCACGATCTCGAAGCCGCGCTCGCCGGCATTCTCGACTGCTTCAACACCGGCCGCAGCACGATCCTCTCCAGCCTGTTCCGGCCGCGCATCGACCGCATCCTGTTCGCGGCGACCAAGGCGGATCATCTGCATCATTCCAGCCACGACCGGCTTGAGGCCGTGCTGCGCCGCGCCGTCTCGCGCGCGGTCGCGCGCGCGGAAAACACCGGCGCGGCGATCGACGTCGTCGCGCTCGCCGCCGTGCGCGCCACGCGCGAAGCGCAGGTGGCGCATGGCCGTGACAAGCTGCCGTCGATCCTGGGAACACCCGCCGCAGGCGAAAGCGCCGGCGGCGAGTTCTTCGACGGCAACACCGAGGTTGCGACCTTTCCGGGCGATCTGCCGCTCGATCCCGAGCTGCTGTTCAATGGGACGGATGCGTTCCGCGGGCTCGCGTCGGAGGCGGCCGGGAACAGCGATTTCCGCTTCCTGCGCTTCCGCCCGCCGAAGCTCGAACGCGAGGGTGCCGACGAGCCGACGCTGCCACACATCCGCCTCGACCGTGCCTTGCAGTTCCTGATCGGAGACAAGCTGTCATGACCGAGCGATCGAAGCCACGGCGGCCGGCGACGTTCCGGCTCGACGATCCCGGCGTCGTCGTCGCCGAGGCCGACGAGACCGGCCGTCTCGGTCGCGCCACCATCCAGATCACGCCGGAGCCCGACCCGGCGATGCTGCCGGTGCCGGTGCAAGCCGCAGTCCCGGCGCGGCGCGGCTTTCCCTGGGGCACTCTGTTCTGGTCGGGGCTCGCCGGATTGACGCTGCTCGGCACCGGGCTCGGCGTGGTCCATCTGATCGAGGATCTGTTCGCGCGCAACGAGACGCTCGGTTTCGTCGGGCTTGCCTTCGCCGCCGTCACCGCGCTGGCGCTCGCGCTGGTGATCGGACGCGAGGCGTTCGGCCTCGCGCGTCTTGCGACCATCGAGAAGCTGCACCAGCGCGCAGCTTCCGTGCTGGCCAGCGACGATCGCAAGGAGAGCCGGGTCATCGTCCAGGACCTGCTCAAGATCGCGCACCAGAACCCGCAGCTGGCGCGCGCCCGCGCGACGCTGGAGAGCCATGCCGGCGAGATCATCGACGGCGCCGACATGATCCGCCTCGCCGAGCGCGAGCTGATGTCGCCGCTGGACGCCGAGGCGCGGCGGCTGGTGTCGTCAGCGGCGCAAAAGGTCTCGATCGTGACGGCGGTGAGCCCGCGCGCCGCCATCGACGTGCTGTTCGTGTTCGTGGCGGCGCTGCGCCTGATCCGCCAGCTCGCTTATCTCTATGGCGGCCGCCCAGGCGCGCTCGGCATGATCCGCCTGCTTCGCCACGTCATCGCCCATCTCGCCATCACCGGCGGCATGGCCGCGAGCGACAGCCTGGTGCAGCAGATGCTCGGCCACGGCATCGCGGCGAAGCTGTCGCAGCGCTTGGGTGAAGGCGTGCTGAACGGGCTGCTGACGGCACGGCTGGGATTGGCCGCGATCGATGTGACGCGGCCGCTGCCGTTCGCGGCCCTGCCGCCGCCGAAGCTGTCGGATCTGGCGACGGATCTGCTGCGGAAGAAGGACGCCGACGAGTAGATCGCTCCCTTGGACCGCCTCACTCCTTCAGATTATTCGCCCGCTTCACCCAGGCGCGCACGTCCTTGAGGACGGCGGGAAGCACGGTCTTGACCTCCGCCACGGTCATGCCCGCCTTGATGCGGGGATCGTACAGCAGGTTGAGGATGTACTGGTCGTAGACGTCGAAATAGCCCATCGAGACGTTGTCGTTGAACATGGTCCAGGGCACGCTCGTGGTGTCGTTGATCGGCCCGAGCGATTGCAGCAGCTCCTCATAGGCGCAGTCGAGGAAGGTGAAATCGCCGTTGTCGACGGTGAGGATGACGTCGGAATGCTCGATCTCGAAATTGTCGTTCTTGCGGAAGCCGGACAGGCATTGCGGATCGAGCGAGGAGCGGATCTCGCGCGCCTTCTCGGCGCCGTAGAAGCTCGAGATGGTGCGGAAGAGATCGCGGTCGCGCACCAGCTTCACGCGCACATTCGCCGCTTCGTTGGTGTCGATCATGGCGATGTCGAGATGCTGCACGCGCTTGCCGATGTCGGCCACGACCTTGGCGAGCTGCGTCTTGCGATCCTCGCGGTCGCTCTCGGCGTAGACGCGTACCGGCCCGTCGAACTTGCGGATGCGGTCGACGCGGCCGGCAAGATGGTATTCGGCGCCGAATGCCGTCTTCAGGAAGCCTTCAATGATCTCGCCGTCGGTGAAGCTCTTCTTCTCGGCGCGCTGGCGCGAGGACACCGCGGGCAGCTCGGCGGCGGCAGCCATGGGTGCGATGTCAGGCGCGCAGGCGAGCGTCGCGAGGGCCAGCAGGGCGAAGCGAAAGCCGGGCGAGGGCGGGACGAATGCGCTCATCGTGCTGTGACGCTGCCGCATTCGCCCCGCGTGCACAAGAGCGCAAATTCACGCGCCGCGCGGGTTCCTGGTCAGTTGTTCAGCACCACCACCGGGGTGCCGATCGAGACGCGGCTATAGAGGTCGGTGACGTCGTCGTTGGTCATGCGGAAGCAGCCCGAGGAGACGGCCTGACCGATCGTCTCCGGCTCGTTGGAGCCGTGGATGCGGTACAGCGTCGAGCCCAGATACATGGCGCGGGCGCCGAGCGGGTTGTCGATGCCGCCCTTCATGTGGCGCGGCAGGTCCGGCCGGCGCGCCAGCATCTGCGAGGGCGGCGTCCAGTCCGGCCATTCCCTCTTGGCGGTGATCCTGTGCACCCCGGCCCAGCGGAAGCCGTCGCGGCCGACGCCGATGCCGTAGCGCAGCGCCTGCCCGTTCCCGAGCACCAAATAGAGCCGCCGCTCGGCGGTGTTCACCACGACGGTGCCCGGGGCGTAGCTGCCGTTATACATGACGGTGGTGCGGGGGATCGGGCTCGCGCCGCCGCGGCCGATATAGCTGGTGGAACTGGTGCCCGTGAAGTCTATCATCCCCGTCGCGGACGCGTCGGCTGCGCCAGCCAGCAGCAGCGCCATTGCGGCCATCGGTGCGGCAAAAAACCGGATCATCATCTCCCCCAGAAAAAAATCGATTCAACCGGACCCAGAGGCCATATTTGCGCGCGTTTCGCAAGCCACGGGCCCGTGAGGGTCGCATCGTTAACGACTGGCGTTACCAAATCGCAACTGCGCCAATTTGCTGGAAAGCGTTAGCCAAATCCGCGTCTCACCACGCGGGGCAGGGCCGCAATGCCCGCTATTGCTTTGACGCGCCGCGCGAACAATGATTGACCGAACGGATCACTGGCAGGTTGCGGGAGCAGACAGAATGAACGGTGCGGAAAGCCTGGTGCGGACGATGGTCAAGGGCGGGGTGGACGTCTGCTTCACCAACCCCGGCACCTCCGAGATGCATTTCGTCGCGGCGCTCGACCGTGTCCCCGGCATGCGATGCGTGCTCGGCCTGTTCGAAGGCGTGGTGACGGGCGCGGCCGACGGCTATTTCCGCATGAAGGGCACGCCGGCCTCGACCCTGCTGCATCTCGGCCCCGGCCTCGCCAACGGCCTTGCCAATCTGCACAATGCCAAGAAGGCCAATTCCGGCATCGTCAACATCGTCGGCCAGCACGCCGTCTACCACATCGGCTACAACGCGCCGCTGACCTCCGACATCGAGGGCCTGGCCCGGCCGATGTCGTCCTGGGTCCGCACCTCGCCGGATGCCAAATCGGTCGCCGCGGACGGCGCCGCCGCCATTGCCGCCGCGAAAAGTGCGCCGCCGCAGATCGCGACCCTGATCCTGCCCGCCGACACCGCCTGGAACGAGGCCGACGGCATCGCCGAGGTTCCGGCCGAGCAGCAGCGCGCCGGCTATTCGCCGCAGGCGGTCGAGCAGGCCGCAAAGATCCTGCATGGGGACGGCGAAGGCACGCTGCTCCTGATGACCGGCAGCGCGCTGAGCGCGCAGGGTCTGGCGCTGGCCGAGCGCATCGCCGGCAAGACCGGCTGCACCGTGATGGGCCCGACCTTCCGTCCGAAGATGGCGCGCGGCCGTGGCCGTTTCTCGATCGACCGCATCCACTACGTCATCGATCAAGCCCTGCCGATGCTGGCGAAATTCCGTCACATCGTGCTGGTCGAGTCCGACGACCCCGTGGCGTTCTTCGCCTATCCGAACAAGCCGAGCATGCTCAAGCCGCAGGGCTGCGAGGTGCATCGCATGACCTCCTGGGGCGAGAATTCGGTCGCCGCGCTCGAGGCGCTCGCCGGCGCCGTGAAAGCCAGCGCCAGGGACGTCAAGCCGCAGGCGCTGGCTGAGCTGGTCAAGCCGACCGGCGCGCTCACCTTCGCCTCGATTGCGCAGGCCATTGCCTGTGCGATCCCCGAGAACGCGATCATGGTCGACGAATCCCTCACCACCGGCCGCGGCTTCTTCCCGCCGACGGCGGCGGCTGCCCCGCACGACTGGCTGCAGAACATGGGCGGCTCGATCGGCTTCTCGACGCCGCTGTCGATCGGTGCCGCGATCGCCTGCCCGGACCGCAAGGTGATCACCATGGTCGGCGACGGCAGCGCGATGTACACGATCCAGTCGCTGTGGACCCAGGCACGCGAGAACCTCGACATCGTCACCATCGTGTTCGCCAACCGCATCTACCAGATCCTGCGCGGCGAGTTCGACAATGTCGGCGCCGGCGAGCCCGGCCAGCGCGCCAACGACATGCTCCGCCTCGACCGCCCGACCCTGGACTTCGTGGCGCTGGCCAAGGGCATGGGCGTGCCCGGCCGCGCCGTCACCAACGCCGACGAGTTCAACAAGGCACTGGCAGAGGCCGTCGCCGAGCCCGGCCCGCGCCTGATCGAAGTTCAGATGTAGACCGGACCGATTGCGCCGCGAATTCCGGTCTCATGTAGCCCGGATGGAGCGTAGCGTAATCCGGGGCTGGTGTGTTTTGCGAGAGTCCCGGATTGCGCTACGCTTCATCCGGGCTACCAACTTGGCGCGCACGTGATGGGCCCGGAGGCACGATGCAGACGGAGCTGAACAAGGTGATCGCGGCTGTCAGGGACTTCTACGCCCACGAGGGCTTCCTGTTCGAGAAGGACGTCGGCGAGCGGGCGGTCACGCACCGTTTCGCCGTGCATCTGGAGAAGCAGTTCTCGGGCTGGTCGGTCGACTGCAACTACGACCGGCTCGGCGAGCGCACGCTGCATCTGCCGCACGGCACCATCATCTCGACCGACGACCATCTCGGCAAGTCGATCTACCCCGATGTCGTCGTGCATCAGCGCGAGATCCCAAACAATCTGCTCGCCGTGGAGATCCGCAAGGCGAGCAACCACACGCCGCTCGATCACGACCAGCACAAGCTGCGGGCGCTGACCGACGTCCATGTCTGGTTTCCCTATTGGATCGGCCTGCTCCTGGTGCTGGACAGGCAACATGTGACGATGTCGGAGGTCTATGTCAGCGGTGCCGTCGACGAGCCGCTGTCACGCTGGTTCGCCTCGCGACTGGAGGAGACCGGCCGCGCAGCTCGCGCATAGCCGAGCGCGCCATTGCGCACCTGCGCACGCTGCGAGGTCGTGAAGGCAGACCATGCCGGGAGTGTGACCCCCACCACAGTTCCGGCGTGCGATCGGGCCTATCGTGGGCGGACTTGCACGCGTCGATGCCGTAGGCCTACGCTGGCTCATTCGGATCAGGCATTTTGGAGGTTCTGATGCAGAAATCGTATTTGCTGGCTGCGACGGCAGCGCTGATGCTCATGATGCAATCGCCGCTCGCGCTGGCGCAGGGCGCGCCGGCCACGGGCGGAACCGCCGCGCCTGCCGCGACAAGCACTGCGCCGGCTGCGACGACCACAGCGCCAAGCGCGACCACCGACACGTCCAGCCAGCCTACTGACGGCAAGAAGAGCGCGTCGAAGAAGCCGGCGAAGAAGAAGATGACCCGCCAGCAGGAGATCGATCATTCGGTCGACACCGGCACCGTGCCGGCGCGCTATCGCAGCTCGGTGCCCAAGCGGTACCACCAATACATTCCGTTCGCTAAGCAGTAACGGATCGCACCGTGGCGCGACGTGATCGAACGTGGTGCCGCCGATCATTCGGCGGCGTCCGGCCCTCCATTGCGCCACATCGCCGGTGGCGGTCTGCGCGAGCGGTGCTAGAGTAGGCCGAAGCCCGGGGGGAATGATGAGCGACGAGGTGAAGGATGCCGGCCTTGTGGCCATGATCAGCAGCATCCTGGGAGGCAGTAAGCGCGCAGACCCTGTTGCACCGCCTCCGCTCGCCGAGGTCCCGCCGATCGTGCCGGCGGATCCCGTGGAGCCGGCCGCGACGTCCAGGTCCGAGTCCAAGTCCGAGTCCGGATCCGATGCGGCCGAAGCCGAGAGCGCGCCCGATGCCGCAGCGGCGGCCGCCGAGCCGGCCGAGCCGCCCGCGCAAATCGCAACCACGCGGGACGGCAAGCGGCTGCTGCCGGCGGAGGCGATCGCCGATCTCGTGCTCGGCGAGCTGCGCAAGCTGGACAACTTCCCGAGTTCCGGCGTCTCGGTCACGGTCTACGGTTACCGGCACTGGAACGCGATGCTCACTTTCGCGCCGTTCTCCACCAGTTTCCAGAACGCAACCCGGTTCCGCCAGGCCGTGCCGGACCTCGTCTTCAAGCTCCGCCGTTTCGTCGAACTTGAGATATAATCTCGGTCGTCGGCGCCATGGCGTCGCAAGCGAAACAGTTCGACAGGATCTTCAATTGAGCGTCGCCTTCACCAAGGAAGAGAGCGCCGAAACCGCGTCCGAGACGCTGTTGCCGGACCGCCCGATCTCGCCGCATCCGAACCTCGTGACGGAAGCAGGCTTCAACGCATTGCAGGCGCAGCTCGCCGAAGCGCGGGCGGCCTATGAAGCCGCGCAAGCCATCGAGGATGTCAACGAGAAGCGCCGGCAGTCCGCCGTGCCCCTGCGCGATCTCCGCTATCTCACGGAACGCTTGCGTACGGCGCAGGTGATGCCCGATCCTGTCGCGACCGAAATCGTTGCGTTCGGCAGCACCGTGAGCTTCAGCCGCGCTGACGGCCGCGTCCAGACCTACCGCATCGTCGGCGAGGACGAAGCCGATCCCAAGGCCGGCTCGATCTCGTTCGTCGCGCCCGTCGCGAGGTCGCTGATGGGCAAGGCGGTCGGCGACGTCGTCGGTTCAGGTGCGCAGGAGATCGAGATCCTGTCGATTGCGTAGGGGTGCGCAAGCCGAGGTGAGTTGCGTGGCAAAGAGCGCCATCGACAGCAGCAACCCCATTCGCCTAAAGCAGATCCGGAACAGCGCGAGGCCGTCGTCTCCGCCAAACGAAGTTGATGATTGGATGAGACGGTTCTTGTCTGGAGCCTTGCCGTTCTATGCGCTGGCGGGCCTCGCCATGTGCATGTACCTCGTTCTCTACAGGACGAGCCTGTTCGACCTGAACGCCATCGTCCATGGCGCGGCCGGGTCGGCATGGTTTCCAGCCTTCATGTTCGCCTGCGTGCTGGTGGAAGCGGTCTTCCCGTATTTCGGCTATTTTCCCGGCACCGCCCTCATCCTGATGTCCGTGGCGCTCAGTCCGAAGGCCGTGGATGGCTCCGTCTTCCTCGCGGCGTGGCTCGCCATCATCCTGGGCGCCGTTCTCAGCTATGGACAAGCGCGTTTCTTCAGGCCGTTTCTGCAGCGGGTGGCCTCGAAGGCGGCCTTGCGCCGATGCGAGTCCCTGTTCGACGCCTATGGCCGCTATGCGCGCATTGCCTTGTTCGTTCATCCCAACGCCTGTTCGATGTATTTCACGGCCCTCGGACTGCTCGGCCGCAGCCTGACGCGCGAGCTCGCTTATCTCTGCGTGGGTGCCGCGGCCGCAGTGGGCATTCTGTTCGTCATCGTATCCCGGCTGGTGTCGTCCATCGGCCCCACCGACAACGGCGAATTGCAGGTGCTGCTGGCAGCCGCGCTGGTCGCCATGGGGACACTGATCGGTCTCTACACGGCCTGGCGGCCGAAGGCCGCCTGAAGCCTGCTTCGTCATTGCGAGTCTGCAATGACAACGAATCGTTGTGCGTCACTCCTCCGGCAGCTCGACGCCCGTCAGCTCGGTCAATTTGCCGATGAGCCGGTCCTGAAACCTCGGATCGGTCGCCTCACGGGCCGGCTCTTGCTGCTCGAGATGATGCCAATAGCGGCCGCTCACGAGGGCCGCAGGATCCTCGCTGACTGCCAGCCAGGTCTGGGTCCGTTGCCCGGTGTCGATATCGACAGGGGCGCCCGCGCCTCCCATCTTCGTGCGCACCCAACCGGGATCGACGGCGTTGCAGAGGACGTTGGGCCACCGCCGCGCCAGCGCGTAGGCGAGCGCGACGACGTGCAGCTTGCTCTCGGCATAGGCCGTGGCGGCGTTCCAGGCCCGCTTGGTCCAATCGAGGTCGTCGAGCGAGCCCTCTCCGCCGCGGTGCAATCCGCTGCTGAGATAAATCAATCGAGCGGGCCGCGCGATCAGAGCCGTCAGCATGAACGGCGCAAGCGTGTTGATGGCCAGCGTCTCGGCATGGCCTTCCGGCGTCGCGCCGCGGCTCGGCCGCGTGTAGACGCCGGCGTTGTGAATGACCGCATCCATGCGCCCGATCGCGTTGACCTGGTCGGCGATGCTCCGCGTCTCCGCCGCGCTCCCGAGATCGCCGATCACCAATCCCTTCGCACGCGAAGTGAGGCCGCCGAGAGCCGCGGCACGATCGGCTGAACGCGCGTGCAGCACCACGCGGTGCTCCTGATCGAGCAGCCATTGGGCCGCCGCCCGGCCGAGGCCATCGGTGCTGCCGGTGATGAATATGGTCGCCATGGGTTCTCCTAGGTGTTTCGGGACGCAATCTACGGCGCTCGCGGCACGTGGGTCCCGCGATCCCCCTGGCGCCAGCACCAGGCGGACCCGAGGTAAATCGGCCTCCAGCGGCATTGTGTGAAACTTGCCGCTTCGGTCGATCACGAGGACGAATTGACGCGTAGTCGATCGAAAATCAACTCACGGTATGTCTGGTCGGAAGCACCTGATGGTGAAATAATTCCCGGCGCTTTCTTGATTAAATTTTGACGTCGGCCGCGAACCGGCTGCCGACACGGATTTTCATCATGGCCGCGCTTCCTCAGGGCGTTGTGGCGGAATTGCAGCAGGAGAACGCGCGGCTCCTGGCCGAGTTGCGCGCCGCACAAGATCGCGAGACCGCCACCGCGGACATTCTCAAGATCATTGCCAGCTCGCCATCGGAGGTGAAGCCGGTATTCGATGCAATCGCGAGGCGCGCAAATGCCTTGCTCGGCGGCTTTTCGACGACCGTATTCCGCTTCATCGACGGCAATGCCCACTTGGCGGCGTTCACGCCGACGAATTCTGCCGCCGATGAAGCTTTGAAGAAGATGTTTCCGCGTCCGATCACCGATTTCGAGAGTTTTGCGAGGACACAGGCGGGCAAGGTGGTGCCGACCCCCGATACGGAAGCGTTGACGAACGAGATCAAATTCATCGCGCGCGCCCGCGGCTTTCGCAGCATGTTGTTCGTTCCGCTCGCGACTGGCGGCGTGGTGATCGGCATGATCAGCGTCACGCGGGCAGAGCCGGGGGCCTTCGCTCCGCATCACGTGCAGCTTCTGCAGACCTTCGCCGACCAGGCCGTCATCGCCATAGAGAACGTGCGGCTGTTCGACGAGGTGCAGGCGCGTACCGACGACTTGCGGGAATCGCTGCAGCAGCAGACCGCGACCGCCGATGTGTTGAAAGTCATCAGTCGCTCCGCGTTCGATTTGCAAACGGTTCTCGACACGCTGACGGAATCGGCGGCGTCGCTGTGTGGGGCCGACATGGCGGCAATCCTCCGGCAGGACGCCGATGGCTCCTTCTATCACGCAACTCGGTACAATTTCTCGCCGGAGTGGGCCAAGGTCTCGGCGGGCGTTCGGCTCAATGCTGGACGCGGTAGCCTCGTTGGGCGCGTCCTGCTGTGCGGCAAGGCTGTTCAGATTCCGGATGTCCTGGTCGATCCCGACTATGCCTATCCCGAGCAACAGAGGGCCGGCGGTTACCGCACCCTTCTGGGCGTACCCCTGCTGCGGTCCGGAGAAGTGATCGGCGTGCTATTCCTAGGCCGCAAGACCGCGAACTCGTTCACGGACAAGCAGATCGACCTGGTCTCCACTTTCGCTGATCAGGCCGTGATCGCGATTGAGAATGTGCGGCTGTTCGATGAGGTCCAGGCGAAGACGCGCGATCTCGCCGAATCGCTCCAGCAGCAAACTGCGACCGCCGACGTGCTGAAGGTGATCAGCCGCTCGACCTTCGACCTGCAAACCGTGCTCGACACGCTGGTCGATTCGGCGGCACGGCTGTGCGAGGCGGAGATGGCCTTCATCATGCGCCGCGAGGGCGATGAATATCAGGCCGGAGCAGCGGTCGGGTTTTCCGAGGACTACATTGCCTTTCTGCGGGCTCATCCGATCGCTCCCGGCCGGGGCACGGTCACGGGTCGAGCCGTCCTCGAACGCCGTCCGGTGCAAATCCTCGACGTCGCTGCCGATCCCGAATACGGCCTGGAGGCGTCGATCACGATCGCTGGTCAGCGCACGGCGCTCGGTGTTCCCCTTCTGCGCGAAAATGAGCCGATCGGCGCGATCGTGGTCGCCCGCAAGCGCGTGCAGCCCTTCACCGAAAAGCAGATCGAACTCGTCGCCACCTTTGCCGACCAGGCGGTGATCGCCATTGGCAATGTGCGTCTGTTCGAGCAATTGAATGAATCGCTGGCGCGGCAGACGGCAACGTCGGAGGTGCTGGAGATCATAAGCGCTTCATCGGGCGCGCTCGCTCCGGTCTTCCACAAGATGCTGGAGAATGCGACGCGAATTTGCGGCGCCGGCTTTGGCACCATGAATCTGTACGAGGAGGGCGGCTTTCGCACGGTCGCATTGCACAACGCGCCGCAAGCTTATGTCGATACCCGGCTCTACCAGAACATTCGCCCACATCCCGCGAGCGGGCTCGGCACCGTCGAGAAGACTCATCAGACGGTTCATATCGACGACATCAGGACGCAGCCGCCCTATATCGAAGGCAACCCCAACGTTCGCGCGCTCGCCGACCTTGCTGGCGCAAGGACACTCGTCATCGTGCCCATGCTCAAGGAAGATGAGCTGATCGGCACCATCACGATCTTCCGCCAGGAAGTGAAACCGTTCACAGACAAGCAGATCGAGCTCGTGTCCAACTTCGCACACCAGGGCGTGATCGCGATCGAGAATGCACGCCTGCTGAATGAACTGCGCGAGCGCACCATGGAATTGTCGCAATCGCTCGAGGAATTGCGAAATACGCAGGATCGGCTGGTCCAGACCGAGAAGCTTGCCTCGCTCGGGCAACTCACCGCCGGCATTGCGCACGAGATCAAGAACCCGCTCAATTTCGTCAACAATTTTGCTGCGCTATCCTCCGAACTGACCGACGAGCTCGGCGACGCGCTGCGCTCAGCCGGCCTCGGCGAGGTGGAAAGGCAGGACATCGACGCGCTGATCCACATGCTGCAAGGTAACCTGGAAAAGATCGTGCAGCACGGAACGCGCGCCGATTCCATCGTCAAGAATATGCTTCTGCACTCCCGCGAGGGGTCCGGCGAACGCCGCGCGGCGGAGATCAACGCCATCCTCGAAGAAAGTCTCAACCTGGCCTATCACGGAGCCCGCGCTGAAAGAGCCGGCTTCAATATCACGCTTGAAAGAAAACTCGATCCGTCTGCGGGAGCCCTCGAGCTGTATCCGCAGGAAATCACGCGGGTGTTCCTCAATCTGGTTTCAAACGGTTTCTACGCGGCCAGCAAACAAAAGGAGGTCGTCGGTGACGGCTTCGAGCCAAGGCTGCGTGCGACGACCACAGACCTCGGCGGCGCCGTCGAAATTCGCATTCGCGACAATGGCAACGGCATCCCGGCCGACGTCAGAGAGAAGATATTCAATCCATTCTTCACGACCAAGCCGGCCGGCGAAGGAACTGGCCTTGGGCTTTCGATCTGCCACGACATCATCGTGAAGCAGCACGGCGGCAGCATCGAGGTCGATACCGAGCCGGGCGAATATACCGAGTTCATCATTACGCTGCCGCGTACGCGGGCGGCACCATTGTAGAGCGGAGGCAGAAATTGAGCGTCTATATCATGGTGGTCGACGACGAGCCCGATGTCGAGGCGCTGTTCCGCCAGCAGTTTCGGCGCGATCTGCGCGCCGGTCGTTTTCTGATGGAGTTTGTATCCTCGGCGCCCCTGGCATTGCAGCGCGCCGCCGAGATTGCGGATGCCACCCTGATTCTGATCCTGTCCGACATCAACATGCCCGGAATGAGCGGACTGGAGATGCTGCCTATCGTGCGCTCGGCCCGCCCCGATGTACCGGTTATCATGATCACGGCCTACGGTGATGCCGAGACCAAGCGCAAGGCGCTGGAGAAGGGCGCCGCCGACCTGTTGACCAAGCCAATCGACTTCGCCGCGCTGCGCCAGGAGATCGATGCAAGGCTTGAGCAGGCCGCATGATTGCAACCGTTGACGGTGGCAAACCAGAGCGGCTCGCAAAGTGAAGCTGTTGCAGACGCCGCCCCAATTGAGAGCATACATCCACCGTCAATCTTCGTCAGAAAATCGGAGATTCGAAATGAAGACGCTCCTGGTCCCGCTTCAGAATATTCCGATGATGACAGCTACGCTCGCTGTGGCCGTAGGCCTAGCGCGTCGCTCCGGCGCCTATATCGAAGGCTTTCCACTCCGGTTCGGCATCCCTCAATATGCGGCCGCCGAATTGGCCACCGGCATTCTCCTGGACACGTATCAAGTGAAGAGCGAAGCCGAACTGAACGACATGCGCAACTTTTTCGAAGCATTCATGCTGAAGCATGATGTTCCCCGCGCCACCGCAGGGTCGAACCCGCCATGCTTCGGCTGGCTGGAGACCGCGCCTGAGGGCGAAGACTTTGTCGGAAGTTATGGGCGCGCTTTCGATCTGATCGTGATGGCGCGGTCTGACATTGATGCGGTGGGCCCTCACCGCCGCGCGATTGAGTCCGCGCTGTTTGAGAGCGGCAGGCCCGTTCTACTGGCGCCGTCGAATGGACCAAGAAGCGTCGCAACAAACATTATGATCCACTGGAACGGGAGTACCGAGCAAGCTCGGGCAAACGCATTTGCCATGCCGTTGCTCCGTCTGGCCGAAAGGGTATCGGTCCTAACCGTTGTCGGCGGCCAAGCGGTGCCAGGACCGTCTGCCGGTCAGATCGCTCGGCAACTCCAATACAATGGCATTGCGGCCAGCTTGATCAGCGTTG
The DNA here is from genome assembly GCF_056156565.1 of Bradyrhizobium sp. JHI2711. Taxonomy (NCBI): domain Bacteria; kingdom Pseudomonadati; phylum Pseudomonadota; class Alphaproteobacteria; order Hyphomicrobiales; family Nitrobacteraceae; genus Bradyrhizobium; species Bradyrhizobium sp. JHI2711. The sequence continues at coordinate 271,624 of NZ_JBPZPT010000003.1, read as the reverse complement.
AGCTGGACGGGCGCGAAACTGGTGAGGCGGTCCTCGATGCCGCCAGGGCACACGGTTGCGATCTATTGATCAAAGGAGCCTTCACCCGCACGCGGCTACGGCAGATGATATTCGGTGGAGCGACCAGCTATATCATGGAGCACGCGGATATCTCCCTCCTTATGGCTCACTAGCGCGCAAAAGGCCTGGTTTTATCGCCATTGGCGAGACAGAAATCATTTGATTAACGTTTGTCCGCGGGGTGCAAAGGATCGTGTTGTTCAGGCGCATTGCATTGATCTACGGCAAGTGGTGTATGAAATTGGTGTCGAGCTACCGTAGTGCCACGGCCGCTGCCGGATTCCGCCAGCATTCTCAATGACGTGTTAGCCAATATCCTGCATTTGCTTGAATGTAGTCCACGCCCGTTAGCGGCTTGGTAGCGGAAGATGACGATCATCATCCCATATGCAGCCGAACAGGTGAATGGTCGTGGCATCATTGCATCAGTCGATACACCGCAAGCCCCAAGCGGTCGTTGGCGCCTTCCTGGCCGTCATGCTGGCGTGCGTCCTTGGCCTGGTTGCCTGGAAGGCATCGGTTGCCCGTAACGCGACCCTGGTCCGGGCACAGGAGGACCTGAGCAATCTGGCCCACTCGCTGGCCCGGCACGCGACCAACACCTTCAAGGCCCCTGACGTGGCTATGACGGGAATGGTGGACCTGCTGAAGTACCAGAATCCGTTGCCTGAGCGGTTCAATGCGCACCTGGTCGCGGCGACGCGCTCCATGCCGCAGATCCGCGAGATTGGCGTGCTGAATGCGGAGGGCAGCTGGCGCTACTCATCGTTCGAGCGTCTGCCAGGCCACAACAATTCCGATCGCTCGTACTTCGTTCATCATCGCGACAATCCCGGTTCGAAGATGCTCGTGAGCGGGCCGATTATCTCCAGGACGAGTGGCCGCCCCTCCATCATCCTGTCAAAGCGGATTAGCGCCCCGACCGGCGACTTCGCAGGCGTGGTGCTCGCCGCCGTCGACTGCGACTACTTCAGCAGCTTCTACGCCACATTCGGCGTCGGCACTCAGGGCGGCATCAGCCTTCTGTCCACCGATGGAACGTTGCTCGCACGCTGGCCGGTGGTGGAAGCTGGTCGAAAGATCGCCGACACCTCGCTGTTTCAGAAGCGCCTGAACGAGAGCCCCTCCGGGTCCTACAAGATCACCTCGCCGTTCGACGGTCTCGCCAAATACATCGCATACGAGCAAGGTCCTGAATACCCGACCGTCGTGACTGTGGCGCGATCCGAGAACGAAGTGCTCGCCAACTGGCGGACCGACCTCATTTCGGATGGGCTCATAGCGGCCTTGCTAGTGGCCATCATCATTGGGATGGCGGCACTGCTGAGCAGTCAATTCAGGTTTCGGACCGGGCTCGAGCGGACGCTGCGGGATCGCGAGGCGCGACTGCGATTGTTGGCGGACAACATCGCGGACATCGTCATCGTCATGGATCGAAAAGGATGCCTGAGATACGTCTCCGCGTCCGTGACCACTGTGCTCGGGATGACCGAGAATGACTTTCTCGGCCGGTCATGCCTCGACGTTGTCCATGATGACGATCGGGAAAAGGTCATCGCCGCGAGTCGAGAATTGAAACAGGCGAAGGCTTACAGCTCTGTCCGGTTCCGTGTGCGGCGCAGCGACGGGGCCATGGTGTGGCTGGAGGCTCACTTCAAGCTCGCCGAGCACTCTGTGGGTAGCGAGTTGGAGATTGTTGGGGTCCTGCGCGACGTCACCAAGCAGAAGGGGCTTGAGGACGAATTGTCGTCCGCCAACTTGAAGCTGGCGCAGCTTGCGACCACCGATGGGCTAACGAAGCTCGCGAACAGGCGCAGCTTCGATGCCTTCATCCGCGAGACCTATGGCAAGCATCTCGTGCTGTCAGTTCTCCTCATCGACATCGACCATTTCAAGGGCTTCAACGATGCCCTGGGCCATCAGGCGGGCGATGCATGCCTCCAGCGTATTGCTGAGGTGATCGGAGGCGCCACCGCAAATACGGGCGGCCTGTCAGCGCGGTATGGCGGTGAGGAGTTTGCCGTGGTCCTGCCCGGGGTGGACGAGGAAAGGGCGGTCAGGGTGGCCAACGCGATCCGGATGTTGGTCACGCGGTTGCACATCTATCATCCCCGTTCGCCGAGAAAATACGTGACCATAAGCGTTGGGGTCGCCGGCAAGAGCGAGACGACAGCCGATGAGTTGACGCTCACCCGTGAAGCCGACATCGCGCTCTACTATGCCAAGGCGCAGGGGCGGGATACCACGATCGCCAGTTCCACGATCTTGTCTTCCGGTTTGGAGCTGGCCTCACTGGTGCCGTCGATATCCGACCTGGAGCAGGCCTCCTGATGATCTCTACAAGAGACGGGCGCAGCGTCGCTTTCGAGAGACCCATTCCTGCTACGTGATGGCAATCGACGGCACTTGGCGAGGGCCTGCACAGTCAGGGACGTCTCTGACACTGGGACCAAGCTGATGGCCCGCGCGTCGGCGCATCACGCATGGAAAGAATCACAAGATCTGGCGGAAGAACATTCCGGGCGGCAAGCGGCTCGACGGGGGGGCAACATGGTTTAGTCGCCACTGGCGAGACAGAAATCCCTTGGCTCACGGAGCAACCAAGCGCATGGCTTTGGCTATCAACATTCGGTCCGACCATTCCTCCGCAGAGCGCATCGAAGCCTTGTGGGATGAAGTTGCCGCGTTTGAGAGCCAGCCTTCGATGAGGGATCTCGGCTATCGGCCGCATTTCACATTCGCCATTTATGATGCGCCCGAGATTACCGCGAAGACCGCGTGGGAGACCATGCTCCGCGCAGTTGGAGGCGAAGGGCCATTGCAGGTCGCGTTCAGGCGAATTTGTTGGTTCGCAGGTCCGCCGCTCGTGCTCTGGGCGGAGCCGGAGTTCGATGAAACGCTCGTCCGGTGGCACGCTTCCATCAGCGCTGCAATCGATCCAGCCTTGTGTCGGCTGCATTATCGGCCGGAAAACTGGCGACCTCATTGCACGCTCGGCACACAAATCGCCGACGCAAAGCGCGATGACGCGATCGCTTTCGCGCAGTCATTCAGCGGCAGCATCAGCGTGCTGTTCGACGTCGTGGATTGCGTTTCTTTTCCGCCGGTGCGCGTGGTTGCGGAGCAGAGATTGCCGGTTCGGGCTCCATGAAGTGGTGATCATTCGTCGAGCCCGCAGATCATATGTAATCGATCCGGATCGAGCCGACCTTCTCATCGTGCCGGATGAAGCCTCCCTCGACCCCTGGCATCATCGCAATTTCGACGACGTTGCTCCCGCGCCAGCTGGGTAGTATCTCCGCGTGACCGGCGAAGCCGAGGAATGCGTGGCTGCGATCAGGTGAAAAGGTCCGGTCCATCGGTGCGATGCCCGCATATGTGGAATCCGGTACCGTTGCGTTGCATTCCTGCCTGAAGACGAACACGGCCTTGGTGCCGTCGGGCGACCGCGTCGAGCTCAGGACCACGTTGCGGCAGCTGGCAAATCCTTCGAGTGCGAACCAGATGAGACCAACCATGGCCGCGATTCCGATGCCGGCCACAGCAAGCACCGCGATCGCGATTCGTATCCAGAGTTTCGAGGAGGGCGAGGGAGCGTCATCCAGCTCATCCCTGAATCTCTAAGCCGGCGATGCCCTGCGGGCCCTCAGGCGCAGCATGCTCATCAAGCGTGCGCCCCTCCCGATGATGCCATCATGCCCCTGTTTTGCCCGACGGAGCAAGGAAAATTCGGAAAACTCGTAAACCTTTGATCCGACTGAGGTCGGCTACTGTGCATGGGGTTGTTTTCGAGTTTTTGACAGAGCGGAAGCAAGGCCCGCAGTCCGGCTACGCTCTTCGAGCTACGCCGGACACGCTTCGCTGCCATTGGGGGTGGCTGCGCCACGCGAAGCCTTTTGGCGAAGCGTGGTGGGCGCACAAGGGATCGAACCTTGGACCTCTCCCGTGTGAAGGGAACGCTCTCCCGCTGAGCTATGCGCCCGGGACCATCATGCAGGCGGCCGCAACCTTGGGCCGGCCGGCACATCGGAGCCCGCGATTTAGAAGTGCCGGCCCAAGGTGTCAAGTTTCAAGCCGTCGCCGGGGCGGAAAACCTTGGTCAGGTCGCGCCTTCCGCAGGGGAAGCCGGATTTTGGCCGGTTACGCGCCCTGCTGGCGGGCGCGGGAGGCGTGGGCCTGGAGCGCGCGGATGCGCTCGGCCAGCGTTCCACCGCCTTCGGGCAGGCGGGGCGCTGGAGCGCCGCCCGTCGCGGCATCGTTGGCCGGGCGCGGCGCCGGCTTCGGCGGCTGGCCGGCCTCGGCCGCGAGCAGCGCCTCGATCGGCGAGTTCGGGCCTTCGAGCTGCATCGCGAGTTTTGCCACCTCGGCCGCGATGTCGTTGATGCGCTCGCGCAGAAGCGCGTTCTCCATGCGCTCGGTCGCCCAGGAACTCTCGGCCTGCTGCTGGATCGCGTTGATGTCGCGCTGGAGTTTCGCGCGTTCGTCGCGTGCGCTGCGCAGCTGCTCCTCCAGCGCGGCCTTTTCCGCGCGCAGCTGCTCCATCGCAGCCGACGACTTGCCGCCGCTGAGGCCCGCGATCTCGACGCGCAGCTCCTTGATGGTGCGCTCGTTGGCCTCGTTGGCCTGGCGCAGCTGGTTGTTCTCGTAGTCGCGCTCGGCGAGCAGCTTGCCCTGCGTGGCAAGGCGTCCTTCGAGATCGGCGACGCGGCTCGACAGCATCTCGGCCTCCTTGACCTGCACGATGAGCTGGCGGTCGAGCTCGGTGACGCGCTGGCTCAGATTCTCGACGCGGCCGCGCGCCTCGGCGAGCTCGCGCGAGGCGGTCTCGGATTCGGTGCGCTCCTGTGCGAGGCGCGCTTGCGTGGCGGCAAATTCCTTCTCGGCATCGCCGACCCGGTGCTTCAATTCCTCGATCTGCGCGCGCACTGCGACCAGCTCGACCTGGCGGCTCTCCGCCATCATCGAGCGGTCGGACAGTTCGGAGTTGATCTTGGCGAGCTCGGCCTGCTTGTCCGTCAACGCGATCTCGGCTTCGCGCAAGGACGCCGTCTTGGCGGCGAATTCCTCCTCGGTGGCGCGGAGCTGCTCTTTCACCGCCTTCTCGCGCGCCTCCAGCGCGAAGATGGTGGCGTTCTTCTCGCCGAGCTCGATCTTCATGCGGTTGATGGCGTCGCTCTTCTTGCCGAGCTCGGCGAGCTGGCTCGTGGTCTTGTTCTTGAGCTGCTCGACGCTCATCTCGAGCCGCCGCGCGGACATGGCGAATTCGGCGCGGAGCTGGTCCTTGTCGGCCTGGATCTCGGCCATCGACAGCGGGGTGGCGGCCTCGAGCCGGCGCGTGGTCAGGCGCACCGCGCGGTTATGCACCAGCGGCACGATCGCAAGCCCGCACAGCATCGAGAGCAGGAAACCGATCGCCAGGTACATGATCGGTTCGACCATGGGCCAGAACTCCCAAGCTTAAGGAAAAATTCACCAACGACAATGCCATGGCGGGCCGGCAGAAAGCCAGCCCCGCTCTGTCGTTAACCTTGATCGGTGGGCAGTGGGGAGGACGTGGGCCTAGAACGGGTTCCAGGTCGCCCGCGGGGTGTATTTGAGATAGCCGATATTGGCGCCGAGGCGCAGGCCGAGCCCGGAGCGGATCGGCACCAGCACGATGTTGTTGGAGGTCAGCGCCGTCATGCCGAAGCCGCCGATGATGTAGGCCGAGCCGTCGATGCCGGCGAAGCGCTGGTAGATCGCGTTGGTGGCCGGCAGGTTGTAGACCAGCGTCATGGTGCGGGCGCCGTCGCCGCCCCAGTCGAAGCCGAGCGAGGGGCCCTGCCAATAGACGCGCAAGTCGCCGGCGTTCTTGGTGTAGAGCGTGCCCTCGCCGTAGCGCAGGCCGGCGACGAAGGCGCCGGAGCCTTCCTCACCCAGGATGTAGCCGTTCGGCAGGCCCCATTGGCTGACCGCCTTCTCGATGATCGAGGCGAGCCCGCGCGAGACGTTGCCGAAGAAGCGATGGCCGGCGGTGACGAGCTCGTCCGGCCCATAGGTATTGGGCGTCGGGGTCCGCTGCGGCGGCGGCAGGTCAGGCGGCGGCGCCTGCTGGGCGGAGGCCGGCACGATCCAGCCGATCATCGCGGCAAGCGCGAGCGCAGCAAGGCGTGATGCGAAAGTCATAAAAGAACCCCTGGTACCGAATCCGGTCGCTTCCTTAACCTCACGCCAACAGGCATGGCCCTAGGTTGCGCCGGATGTCCCCTCGACTCGGATGTTATCCGCAGCAACTATGACGGCACAACGGCAGGAAGATAGCCCTTTGCGCCCCGGAATTGCCTTGATCGCCCGCCGCCTCTGCCTGCTGGCGGGCATTTGGATCCTCGGTGCCGGCGGACCGACAGGCGCCGCCACCACCGAGCGGATCGTCGTCAACCGCTTCAGCGGCGTCGCCATTGAGGGCTTCGACCCCGTCGCTTATTTCGTCGCCGGCGCGGCCGTGCAGGGGACGGCGGAGTTCGAGGCGAACCTCTGGGGGGCCGTCTGGCGCTTCCGGAACGAGGGCAACCGCGCCTCTTTCCAGGCCCATCCCGAAATCTACGGACCGCAATTCGGCGGCTACGATCCGGTCGATATCGCCCGCGGCGTCACCGTCCCCGCCAATCCGCATTTCTTCGCGATCGTGGCGCAGCGGCTCTATTTGTTCAGCCGGGAAGACAATCGCGACGCCTTCGTCGCCGATCCCGAGCGCTTCCTCTATGAGGTGGGCAAGCGCTGGCCGGCCCTGCAGGAGAAGCTCGGGCAGTAACGAGCCCTGGTCAGTCGCAGCCTACCGCCTGCGGGTCGCCCCACGCGATGAATTCCGGGATGATGAAGCCGGTATCGCCGCGCTGGCCAAATCGGAGCTCGCCGCCCTTGCCGTCGGTCACCTTGCCGCCGGCCGCGGTCACGACCGCGCAGCCGGCTCCGACGTCCCATTCCGAGGTCGGCCCGAAACGGGGATAGATGTCGGCGCCGCCTTCCGCGATGCGGCCGAATTTCACGGCCGAGCCGCACGTCATCCTGACGGCATTGGGCCTGTCGGCGATGAACGCCTCGCTTCTGGCATCGCCGTGCGAACGGCTCACTGCGGCGATCCAAGGCTCCCCGCGCGCCGGCAGCTTGCGGGTGCGGATCGGCTCGGCGGCGACGATCGTCGCGCCGTTGAACCTCACGCGCTCGGCACCGCGGCCGACGGTGCCGCGCCAGAGCAGGCCGAGTGCGGGTGCGGAGACGATGCCGAGCAGCGGCACGCCGTCCGTCACCAAGGCGAGGTTGACGGTGAACTCGTCGCGGCCGGCGACGAACTCCTTGGTCCCGTCGAGCGGATCGATCAGGAAGAAGCTGCCCTGGAACGGCGGGGAGGCGAGCTGGGTCCGCTCCTCCGACAGCGTCGGAACGTCGCCCGCGAGCTGCGCGAGTCCGTCCGCGATGATGCGGTCGGCGGCAAGGTCGGCCTCGGTCACCGGCGAGCCATCCTGCTTGCCGTCGATCCGCATGGCCGCGCGGTTGACGGCGAGGATCGCCTCGCCCGCCTTCACCACCAGCGCAGTCAGCGGCTCCATCAGGCCGGCAGCGGCCGCTCCGTCAATGATCCGTTTCACCTGCATGCCTCATCTGTCGGCAATATCGTTCCTCGTCCACTGATTCGCCCCGATCGATTCGCCCGGGCTTATGGCCGCCTCGAACCGATCGCAAGCTAGCTGCCGCGGGGTTGCGAATGTTAGAACCCGCAGCATCCGTCAAGCATGCGTGATTCGCGGCGTCCAGCGCCGTGCAATTCCAGGAACCCTCCAGGACCCCATTATATGTCTGACGCTTCGTCGCCCGCGACCACTGCCGCTCCCGATATGCTCGAACTCGCCGCGCTGCTGTGCTCGCGGGTCTGCCACGATCTCATCAGCCCCGTCGGCGCCATCGTCAACGGGCTCGAAGTGCTCGACGACGATCCCAAGCCCGAGGACCGCGAGTTCGCGCTCGACCTGATTCGCAAAAGCGCCAAGACGGCCTCCGCCCGGCTGCAGTTCTGCCGCCTTGCCTTCGGCGCGGCCGGCTCCTCCGGCGCGCAGATCGATCTCGGCGATGCCCACACCATGGCGAAGGGCCATATCGAGGACGGCAAGTGCTCGATCACCTGGAATCTGCCGCGGCTGCTGCTGCCGAAGAACCGCGTCAAGCTGCTGCTCAACATGCTGGTCGTCGCCCAGCACACGATCCCGCGCGGCGGCATGCTGACGGTCGATCCGGTCGGCGAGGGCGAGGTGATGAGCTTTCGCATCACCGCGACCGGACACAATGCACGCCTGCCGCAGAACATCTCCGAGCTCCTGAGCGGCGAGCGCGGGCCGGCTGCCGATGCGCATGCGATCCAGCCTTATTATACGCGGCTGCTCGCGCAGGCCTGCGGGCTCACCGTGACGCTCAAGCCCGAAGGCGAAGCCATCATCGTTACCGCTTCGTAAACGCGAAGCGTCGTTTCCGACGCGTAAATGCAATCTTTACGAGGCGCTTCGGCTTGTCCGGAGCGCCTTATCTCTTTGTTGGTGCCGTTCTTTTGCACATACTCAACCAATATTAAACGCTTTGCGGTGAAGCTGGCCCCATTCCGAAATGGCGCATCACGCCTCGTGCGCGCCCTTCCTGTATGAAGGCCTGTTTTCATGGATGATCTGTTGCGGGAGTTTCTGACGGAGACCAGCGAGAGCCTGGACACCGTGGACAATCAGCTGGTGAAGTTCGAGCAGGAGCCGAACAACGCCAAGATCCTGGATAACATCTTCCGCCTGGTCCACACCATCAAGGGCACCTGCGGCTTCCTCGGCCTGCCGCGGCTGGAAGCGCTGGCGCATGCCGGCGAGACCCTGATGGGCAAATTCCGTGACGGCATGCCTGTGACTGCCGAGGCGGTGACGGTGATCCTGTCCTCGATCGACCGCATCAAGGAGATTTTGGCTGGCTTGGAGGCGACCGAGGCCGAGCCGGAAGGCAACGACCGCGATCTCATCGACAAGCTGGAAGCAATGGTCGAGCAGGGCATGGCGGCCATGTCAGGCTCGGCGGAGCCGATGCCGACAGCCGGCACTGCGGCTCCCGTTGCCGATGCGCCGCCGCTGGTGCCGGAAGCGCCCGCCGCTGCCGCCGTCCCCGCCAAGGAGATGACCATGGGCACGCTGGTCGATCAGACCCTGGAGCGTCCGCTGCGTCCGGGCGAGGTCTCGCTCGACGAGCTCGAGCGCGCCTTCCGCGAGACCGCGATCGAAGCGCCGGTCCCCGCGCCCGTTGCCAAGGCTGAGGTCAAGGCCGAGCCTGCACCAGCTGGTGAAGCGCCCGTGGCGAAGGAAGCCGCAAAGCCCGCCAAGGAGAAGGCCGCGCCGAAGAAGTCGATGGCCGACGAGATGGCCGGCGAGGGCGACCGCATCGCCAACCAGTCGATCCGCGTCAACGTGGATACGCTGGAGCACCTGATGACCATGGTCTCCGAGCTGGTCCTGACCCGCAACCAGCTCTTGGAGATCTCCCGCCGCAACGAGGACACCGAGTTCAAGGTGCCGCTGCAGCGCCTCTCCAACGTCACCGCCGAGCTGCAGGAAGGCGTCATGAAGACGCGCATGCAGCCGATCGGCAATGCCTGGCAGAAGCTGCCCCGCATCGTCCGCGACCTCTCATCCGAACTCGGCAAGCAGATCGAGCTCGAGATGCACGGCGCCGACACCGAGCTCGACCGCCAGGTGCTCGATCTGATCAAGGACCCGCTCACTCACATGGTGCGCAACTCCGCCGATCATGGCCTCGAGACCCCCGCCGAGCGCCTCGCCAGCGGCAAGGGCGAGCAGGGCACCATCCGCCTCTCCGCCTATCACGAGGGCGGCCACATCATCATCTGCATCGCCGACAACGGCCGCGGCCTCAACACCGAGAAGATCAAGGCCAAGGCGCTCTCGTCCGGTCTCGTCACCGAGGCCGAGCTCGAGAAGATGAGCGAAGCCCAGATCCACAAGTTCATCTTCGCGCCGGGCTTCTCCACTGCCGCTGCCATCACCTCGGTCTCGGGCCGCGGCGTCGGCATGGACGTGGTCCGCACCAATATCGACCAGATCGGCGGCACCATCGACATCAAGTCGGTCGCGGGCGAAGGAAGCTCCGTCACCATCAAGATCCCGCTGACGCTCGCCATCGTCTCGGCCCTGATCGTCGAAGCCGCCGGCGACCGCTTTGCGATCCCGCAGCTCTCGGTGGTGGAATTGGTCCGCGCCCGCGCCAACTCCGAGCACCGCATCGAGCGCATCAAGGACACCGCGGTGCTGCGTCTGCGCAACAAGCTGCTGCCGCTGATCCATCTGAAGAAGCTCCTGAAGATCGACGACGGCGCGGCCAGCGATCCCGAGAACGGCTTCATCGTGGTGACGCAAGTCGGCAGCCAGACCTTTGGCATCGTCGTCGATGGCGTGTTCCACACCGAAGAAATCGTGGTCAAGCCGATGTCGACAAAACTGCGTCACATCGACATGTTCTCCGGCAACACCATTCTGGGCGATGGCGCGGTCATCATGATCATCGATCCCAACGGCATCGCCAAGGCGCTCGGCGCCGCCGGCTCCTCGGCCCATGGCATGGGTGACGAAGCGGCCGGCCATCACATCGGAAGTGGCGAGCAGACCACCTCGCTCTTGGTGTTCCGCGCCGGCTCGTCGCAGCCCAAGGCGGTTCCGCTCGGCCTCGTCACGCGCCTGGAAGAGCTGCCGGCCGACAAGATCGAGTTCTCGAACGGCCGCTACATGGTGCAGTACCGCGAGCAGCTGATGCCGCTGGTGGCCATGGAAGGCGTCACCATTGCGAGCCAGGGCGCCCAGCCGATCCTGGTGTTCGCCGACGACGGCCGCTCCATGGGCCTCGTCGTCGACGAGATCATCGACATCGTCGAGGAACGCCTCAACATCGAGGTCGGCGGCTCCTCCTCCGGCGTTCTCGGCTCGGCCGTGATCAAGGGCCAGGCCACCGAGGTGATCGACGTCGGCCACTTCCTGCCGATGGCGTTCGCCGACTGGTTCACCCGCAAGGAGATGAAGCCGTCGCTGCATTCGCAGTCGGTGCTGCTGGTCGACGACTCGGCCTTCTTCCGCAACATGCTGGCGCCGGTGCTGAAGGCCGCCGGCTACCGCGTCCGCACCGCGCCGACCGCGCAGGAGGGCCTCGCGGCACTGCGCGCCCAAAGCTTCGACGTGATCCTGACCGACATCGAGATGCCCGATATGAACGGGTTCGAGTTCGCGGAAGTCGTCCGCTCCGACAACAACCTCGCTGCGACGCCGATCATCGGCCTGTCGGCGCTGGTGTCGCCGGCGGCGATCGAGCGCGGCCGTCAGGCCGGCTTCCACGATTACGTCGCCAAGTTCGACCGTCCCGGCCTGATCGCGGCGCTGAAGGAGCAGACCGCGGGCGCCGCCGGCGCCTCCGAGCTGAGCCGGGCGGCCGCGGCTTAAACCTTGAGCGGCATGGACCAGGAGACCCTGAAATGAGCAAGAAGACCCAGTCCAGCGAAGGCGCCATGGTCGAGTACGTCACCGCGATGATCGGCGGCCAGCTGTTCGGCCTGCCGATCTCCCGCGTCCAGGACGTGTTCATGCCCGAGCGCGTCACCCGCGTGCCGCTGGCCTCGCGTGAGATCGCGGGCGTGTTGAACCTGCGCGGCCGCATCGTCACCGTGGTCGACATGCGCTCGCGCCTCGGCCTGCCCAAGGACGAGGACGGCAAGACCGCGATGGCGGTCGGCGTCGACCTGCGCGGCGAATCCTATGGCCTCCTGATCGACCAGATCGGCGAGGTGCTGCGCCTGCCCGAGGACGGTAAGGAAGAAAACCCCGTCAACCTCGACCCCCGCATGGCCAAGCTCGCCGGCGGCGTCCACCGCCTCGACGGACAGCTCATGGTCGTCCTCGACGTCGACCGCGTCCTCGAGCTCGCGCCCGAGATGATGGCGGCCTGATACGGCGGCATTGCCGCCGAGGGACTTGCGATTGGAAGTGCCCCCGCAAAGGGGGGAAGGAAGCAGAGGTTCACATGCGAACTTGTCTCGTCGTTGATGATTCCAGCGTCATCCGAAAGGTTGCGCGCCGGATCCTGGAGGGGCTCGACTTCCAAATCCTCGAAGCCGAGGACGGTGAGAAGGCGCTGGAGGCCTGCAAGCGCGGCCTGCCGGACGCGGTGCTGCTCGACTGGAACATGCCGGTCATGGATGGCTACGAGTTCCTCGGCCATCTCAGGCGCATGCCCGGCGGCGACCAGCCCAAGGTGGTGTTCTGCACCACCGAGAACGACGTCGCGCATATCGCGCGCGCTCTGCACGCCGGCGCCAACGAATACATCATGAAGCCGTTCGACAAGGACATCGTGACGGCGAAATTTCAGGAAGTCGGCCTGATCTGAGCGATCTCCCGGAGGCTGAACGGATCCTTCGGCGCTTGTTTTCAACTGAACCGTTTCAGTCTGAGTTGGTGTGTAATGAGTGTTGCGTTCGCAGGTAATTCGACCACGGGCACGTCGCGTGAAACCGGGCCGCTGCGGGTGATGATCGTCGACGACTCGGTCGTCATCCGCGGTCTGATCTCGCGCTGGATTGGTGCCGAGCACGACATGGAGGTCGCGGCCTCGCTGCGCACCGGGCTCGAGGCGGTCAACCAGCTCGACCGCATCAATCCCGATGTTGCCGTGCTCGACATCGAAATGCCCGAGCTCGATGGCCTCTCGGCGCTGCCGCAACTGCTCGCCAAGAAGCGCGATCTCGTCATCATCATGGCTTCCACCCTGACCCGCCGCAACGCGGAGATCAGCTTCAAGGCGTTGTCGCTCGGCGCAGCCGACTACATTCCCAAGCCGGAATCGACGCGTGAGGCGTCGGCCGCGGACATTTTCCATCACGACCTGATCCAGAAGATCCGCCATCTCGGCGCGCGGCTGCGTCGCAAGTCTGCGGTTGCGAGTCCGCCGCTGGCGCCGGCGAGCCCGGCTCCCGTCGCGCGCAGTCCTGTCGCGCGGCCTGCCGTGCCTGCGCCCGCTCCGGCCCCCTCGTCAGGCTCGGTGTCAACGCGTCCGTTCTCGACCCAGGCGCCCAAGGTGCTGTTGATCGGCTCCTCGACCGGCGGTCCTCAGGCGCTGATGTCGCTCGTCACCGAGCTCGGCGCCGTGATCGATCGCTTCCCGGTGCTGATCACCCAGCACATGCCGCCGACCTTCACCACCATCCTGGCCGAGCATCTGGCGCGCTCGAGCCGCCGGCCGGCGGCCGAGGCGGTCGACGGCGAGCCGGTCAAGCCGGGACGGATCTACCTCGCACCGGGCGGCAAGCACATGCGCGTCACGCGCAGCGGCGCCGATCCTGTGATCGCGCTCGACGACGGCCCCGCCGTCAATTTCTGCAAGCCTGCGGTCGATCCGCTCTTCACCTCCGCCATCGACGTCTGGCACGGCAACATCCTCTCGGTGATCCTGACCGGCATGGGCTCGGACGGCATGCGCGGCGGCAAGGACATCGTCGCGGCCGGCGGCAGCGTGATTGCGCAGGACGAAGCCTCCAGCGTGGTCTGGGGCATGCCCGGCGCGGCGGCCAATGCCGGCATCTGCGCGGCGATCCTGCCGCTCAACCAGATCGGCGCCAAGGTCAACCGCCTGTTCGCTGGAGACCGCTCGTGACGCCCGCAGATTACGACTATCTGCGCAAGTTCCTGAAAGAGCGCTCCGGTCTCGATCTCTCCGCCGACAAGCAATATCTGGTCGAGAGCCGGCTGCTGCCGCTCGCCCGCAAGGCAAGCGTTCCCGGCATCCCCGACCTCGTCCTGAAGATCAGGAACGGCGACAGCCGGCTTGCGACCGACGTGGTCGAAGCGATGACCACCAACGAGACGTTCTTCTACCGCGACAAGATTCCGTTCGATCACCTGCGCGACACCATCCTGCCGGGCCTGATCCAGGCGCGCGCGGCGCGCAAGTCGCTTCGCATCTGGTCGGCGGCCGCCTCGACCGGGCAGGAGCCCTATTCGATCGCGATGTGCGTGAAGGAGATGGGCGCGGCGCTCGCGGGGTGGCGCATCGAGATCGTCGCCACCGATCTGTCGCAGGAGGTGCTGGAGAAATCCAAGGCGGGCCTCTACAGCCAGTTCGAGGTGCAGCGCGGCCTGCCGATCCAGCATCTGGTGAAATACTTCACGCAGACCGGCGAGCTCTGGCAGCTCAACGCAGACATTCGCGCCATGGTGCAGTTCCGCCAGCTCAATCTGCTGCAGGACTTCTCCCATCTCGGCACGTTCGACGTGATCTTCTGCCGCAACGTGCTGATCTATTTCGACCAGGACACCAAGGCGGTGATTTTCGAGCGCATGGCGAAGGCCATGGAAGCCGACGGCACGCTGCTGCTGGGCGCTGCCGAATCCGTCGTCGGCATCACCGATGCATTCCGCCCGATCGCCGATCGCCGCGGCCTCTATCAGCTCAACCCCGCGCGCTCCGGCCGTCCGATGGGCGGATTGATGCCGCAGCCGCTGAAGGTCGCCGCGGCGAGATGAGTTCTCTTTGTCATTCCGGGGCCGCGCATAAGCGCGGAGCCCGGAATCCATAACCACAGGCCATCGAAATAGGCAGGCGGTTAGACCAGGGCCATTTCATCCGACTGTGGTTATGGATTCCGGGCTCGCGACTTTGTCGCGCCCCGGAATGACAAAATCACAAAATCGCATGCGGCAAGAACCGCGAGCGGTTGCCCGTGATCGGGCTCTCGTCCTCGCGGATCGATATCCCGCAGGGCTCGTGGTTCACCAGCCAGCTTCCGATCACCGGATAGCAGCCCGAAAAGTTCGGTAGCGGTGCCAGCGCCTGACGTACGAAACCTTCGGCGCCGTACGGCCCCGTCTGCTCGTCGAGCGGCATGCCGCCGGAGACCAGCGTGACATTGGCGCCTTCGCGCGACAGCAGCGGCTTGCGCACATAGGACGTGCCGAGCTCGGCGGCGCGCGGATCGTCCTCGAAGAAGGCCGGCAGCAGATTGGGATGGTTCGGAAACATCTCCCAGAGCAGCGGCAAGATGCCCTTGTTGGAGAGCACCGCCTTCCACGGCGGCTCGATCCAGCGCGTTGGCGCATCCTTCAGCTTTGCGCCGAAGGCGTCCTGGAACATCCATTCCCAGGGATAGAGCTTGAAGGCGAGCGCGATGTCGTTCTCGCCGAGATCGACGAAGCCGCCGGCCTCGTCGCGCCAGCCGACCTGCTCGATGTCGAGCAGCGTCGTCGAGAGTCCGGCCTGGCGCGCGGTGTCTTCGAGATAAGCGAGCGTGCCGGCGTCCTCTTCGTTGCCGGTGATCCCTGTGAGATGGACGTGACGGCTCCCAGCGATCTCCTTCCATGCCGCGATCAGCCGCTCGTGGATGGAGTTGAATTGGTCGGCACGCGAGGGGATGACACGGCGTTCGATCGCCTCTTCGAGCCAGGTCCATTGGAACACCGCGGCCTCGAAGATCGAGGTCGGCGTGTCCGCGTTGTATTCGAGCAGCTTTGCCGGCGACTTGCCGTCGAACCTCAGATCGAGCCGGCCGTAGAGGCTGCGGTCGTCGCGCTTCCAGCTCTCGACGATCAGGCCCCAGAACGCTTCCGGAATCTTCAGCCGTCGCAAGGAACGCTCGTCGCCGATGACGCGGCCGGCGAGTTCCAGGCACATCGCGTCGATCTCGCCGGTCGGCGCCTCGATGCCTCGCTCGATCTCCTCCAGCGTAAAGCCATAATAGGCGCGCTCGTCCCAATAGCGCTCGCCGTCGATGGTGTGGAAGACGAAGCCGCATCGTGCGGCGGTCTCCCGCCAGTCGTCGCGCTCGAGGCAGGTGATGCGCTGCATGGATCAGCCGCCGCCCGAGAAGCCGTGGCCGAACGAGCCGAAGCCGCCGCGGCTCACGCTGCTATGGCTGACATTGGACGACGTTCCCGACGAGGAATGGCTGGAGGAATCGCCGCTGAACAAGCTCGATCGCGACGACCAGCGCGAACTGCTGCCGCCCGACGAACTGCTGCTGCTCGTGCAGGTCGTGGTCGTCTGCCCCGGCACGGCGCCGGGCGTGGGCTCGCAGTTCTGCCGCGGCATCAAGGTATAGGCCGTGGTGCCGACGGCGATCGTGCCCATCACCAGCAGCGCGACGTGGCCGGAGCGCTTCACCGGCGGTCGCGGCGGCTCGGCGACTGGCCGGCGCTTGCCGAACTCCTTCTTGGCGGGTTTGTCGGCCATGTCAGTAGATCATGCTGGCGGCGTTCAGCAGGCCCGCGGCGAGCGAGGACAGGCCGAGCCAGATCGCCGGGGCAAGCTCGCCGTCATCGATGCGCCTCGACAAGTCCGGCACCGGAACCTTGACGAGATAGAACACGATGACCTGCACGATCAGCGCGATCGTCGCCCAGATCAGGCAGTCCAGCACGTTGGCCGAATGCGCGATGGCGCTGACCAGCGGCGCCACGAAGCCGAGCAGGCTGAGCCCAAGCGCGATCGCCGCGGCCGGCTGGTTGTCGCGAATGAGCTGGAATTCGTTATGCGCCGTGATGCGGGTGTAGACGAACAGATAGGCCACGATCACGATCAGCCCGGTGCAGAAATAGACCAGGAAGGCGGGCAGGCCGGCGAGTGATTGCAGGATCATCGTTCCCCCATCGTGCAGCGACCATTCGTCGGCAGGGGAAGGCTAGGGGTTCAAACGTTAAGCTTCCAATGAAGCGTCCCCCCAAAAACGAAAACCCCGCCATTTGCGGCGGGGTCCAGGCTGGGAGGAGCGAGCCTGACTGGGCTCGCGACGTAACCCAGGGATCAGGCGGGGATGCGCTCGTCGGCCTCGTGCGGCTCGCGCAGCACGTAGCCGCGGCCCCAGACGGTCTCGATGAAGTTGCGGCCCTCGGAGGCGTTGGCGAGCTTCTTGCGGAGCTTGCAAATGAAGACGTCGATGATCTTCAGTTCGGGCTCGTCCATGCCGCCATAGAGGTGGTTGAGGAACATTTCCTTGGTGAGGGTCGTGCCTTTGCGGAGCGAGAGCAGTTCCAGCATCTGATATTCCTTGCCGGTCAGATGCACGCGCTGGCCGCCGACTTCCACCGTCTTGGTGTCGAGGTTGACGACGAGGTCGCCGGTCTGGATGACCGACTGAGCATGGCCCTTGGAGCGGCGCACGATGGCGTGGATGCGGGCCACCAGCTCGTCCTTGTGGAAGGGCTTGGTCATGTAGTCGTCGGCGCCGACGCCGAGACCCTTGACCTTGTCCTCGATGCCGGCGAGGCCGGAGAGGATCAGAATCGGTGTCTTGATCTTGGAGACCCGGAGCTGCTTGAGCACATCGTAGCCGGACATGTCGGGCAGGTTGAGGTCGAGGAGAATAATGTCGTAATCGTATAGTTTACCGAGATCGACGCCTTCTTCCCCCAAATCGGTCGTGTAGACGTTGAAGCTCTCCGACTTCAGCATCAGCTCGATCGACTGCGCGACGGCGCTGTCATCTTCAATCAGCAAAACGCGCATGCCAGTTCCCCATAGTCGCCGCTCCTGGGCGTCAGGTCGGCCGCATTCGCGGCACTCAACAAAACGCCTTTGAACAACTGATTCGGATCCTGACAACAGATGGTTAACAAAGTCTGATTCTGGAACGCAAGTCCCCCCGGTGCAATTTTTGTCGAATCGCCCTAAGGTCTTGCGTACGAAGCAGCTTTCGTTACCCGATTCCGTTCAAGCTCCACTTTAAGAGACGGGCCTAACCGACTCCCGCGACTCAGCCTTCTTCTGAAGGGGAGGCACGCTCAGTCTCAAAGACAGTGACGCAATGATTAATGATGCGGGTAAACACGAAGTTAAGCGCCGTTCAGAAATATGGCGAAACTTAAGGTTTTCACCGTGATGTCCCGGGATCACCGAAGGCGACCATCTCATGAGGACCCTCATATGAAGGTGCGCTGCTGATGAAGGCCCCCCGATGAAGGCGCTGGCCGAACAGATCGGCGACATCGACGGCATCAACATCTATGGCCGCGTGGTCGGCGTTCGCGGTCTGATGGTCGAGGTGGCCGGCCCTATCCACGCGATGTCGGTCGGCGCGCGGCTGGTGATCGAGACCGGCGCCAACCGCACCATTCCGTGCGAGGTGATCGGCTTCTCCGGCAACAATGCCGTGGTGATGCCGTTCGCCGGCCTCGAGGGCGTGCGCCGCGGCTGCAAGGCGGTCATCGCCAATGCCGCCAACCAGGTGAGGCCGTCCGCGGCCTGGCTGGGACGCGTCGTCAATGCGCTGGGCGAGCCGATCGACGGCAAGGGGCCGCTGCCGCAGGGCTCTTCGCCGATGCCGTTCCGCAATACGCCGCCGCCCGCCCATTCGCGCAAGCGCGTCGGCAGCCCGCTCGACCTCGGCGTGCGCGCCATGAACACCTTCCTCACCTGCTGCCGCGGTCAGCGCATGGGCATCTTCGCAGGCTCCGGCGTCGGCAAGTCGGTGCTGCTGTCGATGCTGGCGCGCAACGTCGATGCCGATGTCAGTGTCATCGGGCTGATCGGCGAACGCGGCCGCGAGGTGCAGGAATTCCTGCAGGACGATCTCGGCGAGGAGGGCCTTGCGCGCTCAGTCGTGGTGGTCGCGACCTCCGACGAGCCGGCCCTGATGCGCCGCCAGGCGGCCTACCTCACGCTCGCGGTCGCCGAATATTTTCGCGACGAGGACAAGGACGTGCTCTGCCTGATGGACTCGGTGACGCGCTTTGCGATGGCCCAGCGCGAGATCGGCCTGTCTGCCGGCGAGCCGCCGACGGCCAAGGGTTACACGCCGACCGTCTTCACCGAGTTGCCGAAGCTGCTGGAGCGTGCCGGGCCGGGATTGGGCGAGGGCGCCATCACCGCGATCTTCACGGTGCTGGTCGACGGCGACGACCATAACGAGCCGATCGCCGATGCCGTCCGCGGCATCCTCGACGGCCACATCGTGATGCAGCGCTCGATCGCCGAGCGCGGCCGCTATCCCGCGATCAACATTCTCAAATCCGTCTCGCGCACGATGCCGAAATCGGCCGATCCGCAGTTCTGGCCGGTGATCCAGCGGGCGCGCCAGGTGATGGCGACCTATGCCGACATGGAGGAATTGATCCGTCTCGGCGCCTACCGCGCCGGCTCCAGTCCCGAGGTCGACGAGGCCATCCGCCTCAACGAGCCGCTGGAAGCCTTCCTGCGCCAGCGCAAGGACGAAAAGGCATCGCTCGCGGAGGGCTATCGCCAATTGGCGCAAATCCTCGGCAATTTGGAAACGGAACGCTAACTTTGTCCGGTCATCATCCGATCCCACAGAGTAGCAGAGCCGGTCTGGGCCCCCTTCGGGCCCGTGGGGTGACCGGTATCGTCCCACGTGCAGCGGGGGGACTTCTGGGGAGTACGAGTCGATGAAGTCACGAGATACCCTCATCCGCCTGAAGAAGTTTCAGGTCGACGAGAAGCGCCGCCGGGTCACCCAGATCGAGACCATGATCGCCGACTTCCAGCGCATGTCGGTCGATCTCGAACGCGAGATCCAGACCGAGCAGGAGCGCGCCGGGATCAACGATCCCTCGCACTTCGCCTACCCGACCTACGCCAAAGCCGCGATCCAGCGCCGCGAGAACCTGACCCGCTCGGCCGACGAACTCAAGGGCCAGCTCGAGGAAGCCAAGGCCGCACTGGCCGAGGCCTTCGAGGAGCTGAAAAAGGTCGAGCTGCTCGACGAGCGCGACCAGGCCCGCGAGCGTGCCGAGGAGAACGCCCGCGAGCAGGCCGACCTCGACAGCATCGGCCTGATGCGTGCCCGCATCGGCGCCGTCGCCTGAGCCGCTAGCGCCAACCATCCAGAAATTCCAAAACCCGGACCCACAAGGTCCGGGTTTTCGCATGTGCTGTCCACAGTGTGGCGCCGCGCCCCTTGGTGGTCCGCTTGGCTGCGCGCTATGGTGGTGCGGTGCCGGGGTCTGCGCGGAACGCGACGGCCCGCGTGTTGGGGGGGCTGAATGCTGACGCCAGCGGAGCTGGTCGGGTTGATTGAGGCGGTGGCGAAGGGCGATCAGGCCGCGTTCGAGCGCCTCTACGCCGCCACGCGCGCGAAACTCTATGGCGTCGTGCTCCGTATCTTGCGCAGGCAGGATCTCGCGGAGGAGGTCATTCAGGAGACTTACGTCAAGATCTGGAACAGCGCGGGCCAGTTCAATCCCGCCCTGTCCTCGCCGATCACGTGGATGGCCTCGATCGCCCGCAACCGCGCCATCGACATCGTCCGCAAGAAGTCGGAAGCCTCCATCGAGGAAGAGCCTCAGGCGATGGAAGTCGCGGCCGAAAGTCCCGATCCGCTGGCCCGCCGCGAGATGACCGAGGAGCTGAAGCGGCTCCTGGAATGCATCGGCCGGCTCGAGCCGGACCGTCAGAGGCTCGTGCTGCTCGCCTATTACAACGGCTGGAGCCGCGAGCAATTGGCGGAGAAGTTTTCAGCGCCGGTCAACACGGTGAAGACGTGGCTGCGGCGCAGCATGCTGGATATCCGGGAGTGCCTCGGACTGTGATCGCTTGGATGATGAGGGTGGTTCTGGACTGCAATTGATGGCCTACACGGAGGACCATATCGCGCTCGCCGCGGAATATGCGCTCGGGACGCTCGGCGCCGACGAGCGCGCGCAGGTCGACACCATGATGGCGGTGGACCCGGCGTTCGCCGAGATCGTGCAGGCCTGGGCCTATCGGCTCGGCGTGCTCAACCAGATGGTCGGCTCGGTCGAGCCGCGTCCGATCGTGTGGGAGAACATCAGGGCGGAGATCGCGCGCACGACCGCCGCGCAGGAGCCGCCTGCGCCTGCCGAAGCTTCGCCGCCACCACAGCCGCCTGTGCCCGAGACGCCCTCGCTGGCAGCTGCGGAATCTCCGCCCGAGAGCTCGCAGTCGGCTGAGGTGCAGCAGCCCGAAGCCGCGGCGCCTGAGGCGCCGCGTCCCGAGTTTGATGCTGTTCCGGAGATCGCGCCGCAATTCATCCCGCAAGTCCATGCGCCGGATGCCAACGTCGTCCGTACGCCGCAGGCGCCGGTGGTCGACGACAGCAATGTGATTCGTCTCGAGAGACGGGTGAAGCGCTGGCGCACCATCGCTTCCGCCATTGGCGCGCTCGCGGCCGCGCTGCTCGTAACGCTGTCGCTGCAGATCTTGCTGCCCGACGCGCTGCCGGGCGCTTTGCGTCCCCCGCCGCGCATCCAGACGGTCGAGGTGAAGACGCCGGCCGCGCCGCTCGCCGCTTCCGCGCAATATGTCGCGCTGCTGCAGGGCCAGGGCGGCGGTCCCGCCTTCATCCTCACCATCGATGGCGCGACGCGGAATTTCACGGTGCGGAAGGTCGGCGCGACGCCGGAGCCCGGCAAGAGCTTCGAGCTCTGGCTGATCTCGGACAAGCTGCCGCGCCCGCGCTCGCTCGGCGTGATCGGCGCCGGCGATTTCACCGCGCGTCCACTGCTCGCCTCCTACGATGCCGAGGTCGTCAATAGCGCGACCTTCGCCGTCACCATCGAGCAGGCGGGCGGCTCGCCGAACGGCCAGCCGACCTCCGCCCCGGTGTTTTCCGGCAAGCTGATCGAGACCGTGCCGCCGGCCCAACCGCAGGCGCCCGCGCAAAAATAGGTGCCACGGCGACTGTCGCCACGGTCCATCCCGCTGTCGCAGCCCGACAAGTGCTCCCGAATCCGCCCTCGATTTGAACCTCGCCTCGGTCCACGGCGTCAAATTCCCGGAATTTGAACGCGATTGATGCCGGAAAGGGCGAGAAAATCAGATGGATGCAGCGAGAACGTCGGGCATCTTCCTTCACCAATATGCAGGCCTGCCGCACGGTCCGGCCTTCGAGCATTGGCGCGAGCGGGCCGTCGGTCGCTGCGGCCTCGATATCGGGCCGAGCCATGGCGACAGCATCGATTGCCGGCTGCAAATCAGCGTCGTCGACAACATCACGCTCGCCATTCCGGAAGGCGCCTCGGCGCAATATTCCCGCACGCAGAGCCACCTTGCCGACGGCAGCGACGATCTCGTCCTGATCGCGGCCCACGCAGGGCTCGTCCGCGTCGGGCAAAACGGCCACACCGTCGAGCTCACGCCCGCCCAGATGGTGCTCGTCGACATGAGCGTGACCGGGACCGTCGGCCACACCGAGGCCGACCGCTTCACCAGCATTCGCATGCCGCGCCGTGCGCTGCTCGACATCAATCCACGCGCCGAGGACAAGCTCTCGCAGGTGCTCGTCGACGGCGCGGTCGCCGAGACCATCTTCCGCTACCACGCGCTCGCCGCCAATCACGCGCCGCATCTCGATGCGGTCGGCCAGCGCCTGACCGCGCAGCACATGGTCGATCTCGTCGGTCTCCTGCTCGGCACCGATGCCGAGCACGCAAGCCGCGCCCGCGGCCGCGGGCAGGCGGCGGCGCGCCTCGATCTCATGCGCGCCGACGTCATGGCCGCACTCGGCCGTAACGATCTCTGCCTCGCCGAAGTTGCGACGCGCTCGGGCCTGAGCCCGCGCCAGGCCCAGCGCCTGTTCGAGCAGGCCGGCACGACCTTCACCGAATTCGTGCTGGAGCAGCGCCTGCTCCACGCGCGCAAGCTGCTCGGCGATCCCCGCGCCAGGATGCGCAAGATCAGCGACATCGCGCATTCCTCCGGCTTCTCCGATCTGTCCTACTTCAACCGCGCCTTCCGCAAGCGCTTCGGCACGACGCCGTCTGAGCTGCGCGAGGCGTAAATCGCGATTTTGTGCAGCGGCGCGGACGCCGCCGCATTTGGTCGGCGCCTGTTGTTGCGCTAGTCTGTCTCCGCGGGCAGGCCGCAGGTTTCCTCGGGAAAGTGCAGTAGGCGGAGATGGCGCGTATCGTCGTGCTCGGCGCCGGGTTTGCGGGGTTGTGGGCGGCCATCGGCGCCGCGCGCAAGCGCGAGGAGATCGGTGCGAGCGATCGCGACATCGAGATCCGTCTCGTCGACCGCAATCCCTATCACAATATCCGCGTGCGCAATTACGAGGCCGATCTCGCCGAGGTCGCGCTTCCGCTTCCGCAACTGCTCGATCCGATCGGCGTCAGCCACGGCCTTGGCGAGGTCGAGGCGATCGATCCGGCCCGGCGCGAAATCTCGCTCGTCACCAGCGCCGGCAAGGAGACGCTGCACTATGACCGCCTCGTGCTGGCGCTCGGCAGCGCGGTGATGCGCCCCGATATTCCCGGCCTGGCCGCACACGCCTTCGACGTCGACACCTATGCCGCGGCGCTCCGCCTTGAAGATCATCTGGTTTCGCTCGGACGCAGCGCGCCGTCTCCGGGCCATTCAACGGTGGTCGTGGTCGGCGCCGGCTTCACCGGCATCGAAGTCGCAGCTGAGATGCCGGACCGGTTGGCGCGCGCAGGGATCACCGGCAGCCGCCGCATCATCCTGGTCGATCCCAATCCGAGCGTCGGCGCCAGCATCGGCGCGAACGCGCGCCCGGTGATCGAGACGGCCCTGGCTTCGCTCGACATCGAGACGCGGCTCGGCGTGCGTGTCGCCGCGATCGAGGCCGCGGGCATGCGCCTGAGCTCGGGCGAATTCATTCCGTCGCAGACGGTGATCTGGTGCGCGGGCATGCGGGCAAGCCCTTTGGCGGCGAGCTTTCCGGGCGGGCGCGATTCCCTCGGGCGCCTCCTCGTCGATCCCTTCATGCGCGTGGCCGATGTCGGCGGCGTGTTCGCGGCCGGCGATGTCGCCTCGAGCGTGATCGACGGGCTGCATCCGACGGTGATGTCCTGCCAGTTCGCCCGTCCCATGGGCCGCTTCGCCGGCCACAACGTGGTCGCCGATCTCGTCGGCCTGCCCATGCTGCCGCTGCGGATCGACTGGTACGTCACCGTGCTCGACCTCGGCGGCTGGGGCGCGCTCTATACCGAAGGATGGAATCGCGAGGTCCGTGCCACCGGCGCGGCGGCAAAGGCGACCAAACAGACCATCAACCGCAAGCGCATCTATCCGCCGCTCTCGGGGCACAAGGACGAGCTGTTCGCGGCGGCCGCGCCGACCGTGCAGGCGCCGCCGCCGACGTATGGGGGAAGGTAGTTGGCAGGCAGGGCCGTGCCGCTTGCTCCGTCATTGCGAGCGCAGCGAAGCAATCCAGAGTCTTTCCGCGGAGGCAGTCTGGATTGCTTCGCTGCGCTCGCAATGACGAATTGGACGCGCGTGCGCTCGCAATGACGAGATACCAGAAATGGGAAAGCGCCCGTGGGGGGCGGGCGCTTTCTGTAGTCGACTTGGGGTTGGGGTCGTCTACATATCCACGTGGCGACTTTGGGGGGCTGGTAAAGAGCCGCGTGAATTCACAAAACTCGTCAGATCTCCTTAGCGAACGAGGGACGCGTTCGAACTGGTGACAACGACCGGCTTGCCGGCCTTGATGACGCGGGCGGTCTGGGTCAGGCCTTCATCCGAACCCGAGCGTGCCGTAATGCCGAGGCCAGCCACCGCGATCCCTGCGACGAGGGCGACGACCACGATTTTCAAATGGGTCGCGCGATCTGCGCTGTAGATCGAGTGGTTCATGGAAGCCTCCTGCCGCCATCTACCCGAAGTAGTCGCCGGCCATTTGAGGCAGGTTCATGCTTCCGGTGCCCATCAACCTAGTATCGGGGGGATTCGTTCCCAAGGGGCCATCACAAGGGCGTGATATGACGTGATAGATCGCGATCAAAGGCGACCCTTGATCGTTCTTTTACATAATTATTTCAAAGCTGTAATGAGCCTAGTGCCGGGTTTTTGAGGCCTTGGTCGACAAGGCGCCAGGAACTCAAAAACCATTTGCCTGTGGCTGAAAAACACACGGCTTCTTAAGGCAAATCAGATGCTTCCGACGGTTTTCAGCCTCGCCCTGGGGTGGATTTCGGCCTGAGACAGCACGGTGGTCTGGGCCCGGAACCGTTCCACCAGGGAGCGCACGAAGGGCCGAATGGAAGCGGAGGTGACCAGCACCGGCGCCTCGCCTTCGCGGGCGGCGCGCTCGAAGGCCTCGCGCACGGCAGTCATGAATTCCGAGAGTTTCGAGGGCTGCATGGCAAGGCTCCGCTCCTCGCCCTGGCCGATGATGGATTCGGCAAAAGCCTGCTCCCATTTCGCCGACAGTGCGATCAGCGGCAGATAGCCGGCGTAAGAGGTGTTCTGCGCGCAGATCTGCCGCGCCAGCCGCGCGCGGACGTGCTCGACCATGGTCGCAGGGTTGCGCGAGAAGGCGAGCGAATCCGCGATGCCTTCGAGGATGGTGGAGAGGTCGCGGATCGAGATGCGCTCGGCGAGCAGCAGCTGCAGCACGCGCTGGATGCCGGAGACCGTGACCTGGCCCGGGACGATGTCCTTGACCAGCTCGCTCTGCTCCTTCGGCAGCTCCTTGAGCAGCTTCTGCACCTCGCCGTAGGACAACAGGTCCGACATGTTGGCCTTGAGCAGCTCGGTGAGATGGGTCGAGAGCACGGTCGCGGCGTCGACGACCGTGTAGCCCTTGAGCGAGGCCTCTTCCTTGAGGCTGGCATCGACCCAGGTTGCGGGCAGGCCGAAGGTCGGCTCGGTGGTGTGGATGCCGGGCACCTGCACCTGGCTGCCGCCGGGATCCATGACCATGAACTGGTTCGGCCAGATCTTGCCGGTGCCGGCGTCGACCTCCTTGATCTTGATGATGTAGGTGTTGGCCTCGAGCTGGACGTTGTCGAGGATGCGCACCGCCGGCATCACGAAGCCCATCTCGATCGCGAGCGAGCGGCGCAGCGCCTTGATCTGCTCGGTGAGGCGGTCGGTGCCGTCGGGGCCGTTGACCAGCGGCAGCAGGGCGTAGCCGAGCTCGATCTTGAGGTCGTCGATCTTGAGCGCGGCCGAGATCGGCTCTTCGGTCGCGGCAGCGCCTGGCGCACCCGGCGTTCCCGGCGCGGGCGCCGCATGAACGGCTGCTTCGGCCTTGGCCGCCACCCGATTGCGGTTGCGGGCGTTCCAGGCCAGCGCGCCGGCGCCGGCGCCGAGCGCGAGGAAGGGCAGGGTCGGAATGCCCGGCAGCGCCGCCAGCACCAGCATCACCGCCGAGGACATCGCCAGCGCCTGCGGATAGCCGGAGAACTGCTTCATCAGCGCCTTGTCGGCCGCGCCGGAGACGCCGGCCTTGGAGACGAGCAGGCCGGCCGCGGTCGAGACGATCAGCGCCGGCACCTGGGTGACGAGGCCGTCACCGACGGTCAGCAGCGTGTAGGTACGGCCGGCGTCGGCGAAGGACATGCCCTGCTGCGCGACGCCGATGATGATGCCGCCGACGACGTTGATGAACACGACCAGGAGGCCGGCGATGGCGTCGCCCCGGACGAACTTGGAGGCGCCGTCCATGGCGCCGAAGAAGCCGCTCTCGTCCTCGAGCTCCTTGCGCCGCTCCTTGGCGACCTTCTCGTCGATCAGGCCGGCGCCGAGGTCGGCGTCGATCGCCATCTGCTTGCCGGGCATGGCGTCGAGGTGGAAGCGGGCGGCGACTTCGGCGATGCGGCCCGAGCCCTTGGTGATGACGACGAAATTGACGATGATCAGGATGGCGAAGACGATGATGCCGATGACGAAGTTGCCGCCCATCACGAAGTTGCCGAAGGCCTCGATGACGTGACCGGCGGCGGCCGTGCCCTCGTGCCCGTGCGACAGGATCAGCCGGGTTGAGGCCATGTTGAGCGAGAGCCGCAGCATAGTCGAGATCAGGAGGACGGTCGGGAAGGCCGAGAACTCCAGCGGCGTCTGGATGAACAGCGACGTCATCAGGATCAGGATCGAGAGCGTGATCGAGATCGCCAGGAACACGTCCAGCACGATCGCGGGCAGCGGCAGGATCAGCACCACCAGGATGGTGAGAACGCCGAGCGCCAGCGCGATGTCGCCGCGCTTGAGGACGGTGACGATGTCATTGAGGGAAGGGATCGAGGGCCTTGCGCTGCCTACGCCCTGTCCTGCCGTGACGTCGACCATGGTAGCTGCCTCCCCGCGCGACTGCCGTCCGCGCGCCCCAAACGTCTGCGCGGCGGCCGACGGGCCGCCGTTCCGAAAGTGAGGCACCGCACTGGCGTCCACGGGAGCTCCCGTTCTAAACGCGGCCGACGACACTCGACTTCACCCGGCAATTCTTGCCGGGTGTATGGTTAGCAAAGGGTTAACGGAGGGGGTGGGAGGAGCTCAGACCGGGATGTTTCGGGGGCGGGTTGTCATTCCGGGGCGATGCGGAGCATCGAGCCCGGAATCCATCGGGCCGCAGGCATGGTGGTGAAATGGATTCCGGGCTCGCGCCAAGAGGCGCGCCCCGGAATGACGGGCAGGCGAGGCTGCCCTACTTCGCCTTCTGCATCTTGGTCACCGTGTAGCCCGACGCCGCTTCCTCGGCCTCGAAGGTGATCTTGTCGCCGACCTTCACCTGCTTGAGCATGGCGGGATCCTTGACCCGATAGACCATGGTCATGGGGTCCTCCATGCCGAGGCTCTTCGCCGGTCCGTGCTTGAGCGTGATCTTGCCGGCGCCTTCGTCGATCTTCTTCACCTCGCCGCTGATCGCCGCGCCTTCGGCGGCGAGGGTTGCAGTCGCAAGGCCGACGGTCAGCGCCAGCGCCGAAGCGATACGGATGATGCGGTTCATGTGGATCTCCTTTCGCGTTACTTCACGGTGACCTGGCCGACCATGCCGTACTCGCGATGGTCGGGAATGAGGCACGAATATTCGAAGGTGCCGCGCTTGCTGAACTTCCAGAGGATCTCGGTCGTCTTCTTTGGGGCAAGCCGCGCCGCATTAGGCTCGTCGTGCTCCATGTGCGGATGCTTCTTCATCTGGTCCGCATGCGCGAGGTTCTCCTTGGTCGTGGCCAGCAGGAATTCGTGGTCCTCCTTGCCGACATTGCGCAGCACGAATCGGATCTGCTCTCCGCGCTTTACCTCGATTTTCGCGGGCGTGTAGTCCATCTCGTTCATCAGGATCTCGATGGTGCGCGCGGGCTTCTTGGGATCGCCGGGCTCGCCGGCTGAATAGTTTCCGTGCCCGTGCTTGTCGTGCGCAAAGGCTGGCGCGGTGGAAAGCGCAGCCAGCGCGAGGGCGAGCCTGATCGTGGTCTTCATCGTGGTCTCCGGTTGGTGGTTCATCGAAACGCTCACATCTTGTGCTTCATCGGCGGACTGCCGGATTTCTGCCGCGCTGGCTCCGGGGTGGGTGCGGCGACTTCGTAGGCGACAGTGCCTTTCGGGAATTTGTACGGACCGGGATCGCGGTAATCGTCGCGCGCGAGGTCCTCGCGGATCTTCATCACCGTGAACATACCGCCCATCTCGATCGGCCCGAACTGGCCGGTGCCGGTCATCATCGGCAGCGTGTTGTCGGGAGCAGGCATCTCCATGTTGCCCATCGCCATGCCGGTCGAGCCCATGGCCATGCCGTCGGGCGCGAGCTTGCCGACGGCCTTGGCGAGGTCCTTGCGCGACACGCCGATCAGGTTGCGCACGTCGTGTCCCATCGAATTCATGGTGTGGTGCGACTTGTGGCAATGGAACGCCCAGTCGCCGGGATTGTCGGCGAGCACGTCGAACACCCTGATGGCGCCGACCGGGACGTCGGTGGTCGTCTCCGGGATCTGCGCGCTCTCTTGAATCCAGCCGCCATCGGTGCAGGTCACCGCAAAGCTGTGGCCATGCAAATGGATCGGATGGTTGGTCATGCTGAGATTGCCGATACGCACGCGTACCTTGTCGCCGAGCCTGACCGGCAAGGGATCGATGCCGGGAAAGACCCGCGCGTTCCAGGTCCACATGTTGAAGTCCGTCATCTCGTTGACGTGCGGCAGATAGGTGCCGGGGTCGACGCGATAGGTGCTCATCACGAACACGAAGTCGCGGTCGACGGCGCGGAAGTTCGGGTCGCGCGGATGCACGATGAACATGCCCATCATGCCCATCGCCATCTGCACCATTTCGTCGGAATGCGGGTGGTACATGAAGGTCCCGCTCTTCTTCATCTCGAATTCGTAGACGAAGGTCTTGCCCGGCTGGATGTGCGGCTGGTTCAGCCCGCCGACGCCGTCCATGCCGCTCGGGATGATCATGCCGTGCCAGTGCACGGTGGTGTATTCGGGCAGTCTGTTGGTGACGAAGATGCGGACCTTGTCGCCCTCGACGGCCTCGATGGTCGGGCCCGGCGATTGCCCGTTGTAGCCCCACAAATTCACCTTCATGCCCTCGGCGAACTCGCGAACCACCGGCTCGGCGACGAGATGGAATTCCTTCCAGTCGCCGTTCATGCGGAACGGCAGCGACCAGCCGTTCAGCGTGACCACGGGGCGATAATCCGGGCCGCTGGTCGGATGCAGCGGCGGCTGCATCACCACCTTGTCCATGGTGGGGGCTTCCGGGATAGACGCGGCCTGGACGCGGCCTTGAATGGCCGATGCGCCGACAAGCGCGGCGGTCCCTAAAAATCCTCGGCGAGAAAACATCTTGGCCTCCGTCTTTAGTGGCCGCCGCCTTCGGCAGGAGCTGCCGCGGCAACGGTGGTTGGATTGTCGGCGCCGCCGGCGGGCAGACCGCCGCCGTTGACCGCGGTCTGCAGATCGGCCTGGGCGAGGAAGAATCTCTGCCTGGCGTCGATCGCGCCGCGCAGCGCCGCGAGGCGCTGCCGCGCTTCGGTGAGCAGCGCGAAGATGTCGACCTGCATGCTGGAGAAGCGCAGCTGCATCTCCTCGGTGATGATCTTTCGCAACGGGATGATCTCGCGCTGGTAGTGGCCGGCGATGTCGTAAGTGGAGCGGTAGACGCGATAGGCGTCGCGCGCCTCGGAGCGCACATTAACGGCCCGCTCGGTCAGGCGATTGAACGCGAGGTTGTAGGTCTCGGCGGCCTGGCGCACGCGCACCTCGCCGCCGTCGAAGATCGGAATCTGGAACTGCAGGTCGAAGCCGCGCTCGCGGAACGGCGGCCCTTCCGGATCCTGGGTGCGGCGGGAGATGCCGGCGATATCGAGCAGCGTCACAAAGCGCGTCGCCTCGGTGAGGTTCAGCGCCTTCGCCAGCGCGGCCAGCTCCAGCCGCGCGACCTGCAGGTCGAGGCGATGCGCGACTGCATCGGCCTCGATCGTGGGGAGGGCCAGCGGCCGGCGCGGCAACGGCGGCAGCTGATTGGGCAGGCGGAAGTCGAGACCGTCGTCCCACAGCCCCATCAGGCGCGCCAGCCTTTCGCGCGCGCTCGCAGCCATCTGCCGCGCGGTGGCGAGGTCGGCGGTGGTCTCGGCATAGAACACCTGCTCGCGGGCCTGGTCGAGCTTGTTGAGCGAGCCGGTCTCGCCGAGCTTGAGCGCGAGCTGTGCGGTCGATTCCGCCGTCGCCTTCGCGTCGGTCAGCAGCCCCACCATCTCGTTGGCGGCAACCGCACGGACATAGGCGCGGCGCACGTCCGAGGCGAGCCGCAGCGTCGCCAGCGCGGCGCGCAGCTGCGCTCCGCGGAAGCGTTCCCGAGCGATCTCGGACCGGAACGGCAGGGTGGCGAGCGCGAGGATGTCGCCGACCACTTGGCGCTCGATCTCGCTGGCGCCATTGCCGGTGATGCGAGAGACTGCGAACACCGGATTGGCCGGCAGGCTCTGCTCGACCAGGTCGGTCTCCGCCAGCGCCAGCTCGTTGTAGGCGGCCTGCAGTCCCTTGTTGTTGAGCAGTGCGATCTGCACGGCGGCGTCGACGCTGAGCGTGCGCGAGAGCAGCTGGCGGACGCGGGCATCGACTGCGGCGGCACCCTCGGCCGAGCGCACGAAGGCGACGTCCTTGTTGATGGCCTGGCTCGTCAGATCCGAGACCGCGCTCATGCCGCTGTCGGGCGAGAACGCGGCGCAGCCGGAAAGTCCGAGCGCCGCGAGCACGAGCAGGCCTCGCGTAAAATGCTGTGACATGGCGCGCTCCTACCGCTCTTGCTTCGGCTGCGGCGTCACCGCCTCGTTGCGGCCGCGCCAGGGTGCCGGCGTCGCTGGCCGCAGGCTGGTATAGGGCGCGATGGTCGAGCGATAGGTTACGGGGGCCATCTTCGCCGCCGGATCGGCCGGATCCGCGCTGGCCATGTGCGTCGTTGCCGGCATGCAGCCGGACAGGGCACCCAAGGCCAGCAGCAGCCAAATGAAACGTGAGTGTCGATCACCCACCGCAGATGCGGCAGATTTCGCCCCGGAAAGCGCAACCATGTCTTAATTCCTGATCTGGAGACCACAGGTTCGCGCGCGCAGAAGCGCGCATCGAAACCGACGCCGTCGTGTCAGATCAGGCGATGGGGGGACGGTAGTGCTGGGGCGGCGCGGCGCTGTGCAGGCTGGGCACGATCTCGGGCGCACAGGTCGATATCGGCCGGACCGGCATGGCGACGCTGGGCAGATCGGCCGGCAGCGCGCTGACGCACATCATCGCACAGCAGGGGCCCACTGTTCCCTTGCCGTCATGATGATTCGGAGCTGGCGCGTCCTTTGCGGCGGTCTGGGAAGAGGTGCCCGCATGCTCGTGCGGAACGTCGCCATGGCTCGCAGCCATACCATGGCTCGCAGCCATGTGATGATGCGCCGGAACGAGGTCAGCCAAGGCCTCGTCGCCAAGGCAGGGCGCAGCACTGCCCCAGGCGAGGCTCGCGGCCGGCGCGAGCACGCAGAACAGATAGGCGAGGGCGATGATCCGCCCCGCCCTGATCCGCGCCGATCGCGTCAATCGCATTAACATCCCGCTGATAGGCTCCTCGCGCGGCAATGTTGCACACGCTTGTTGCAAACTAATGGCAAAAGACGCATTCGCCAAGACCTTATTACCGCAGCGCACCGCGCATGCCCAATATCGCGGCAAGCTGCTTGACCATACGGCGATCCGCGAACATGGTCCTGCCCGTGCACGCGCCAAATCATCCAGGACAAACACCTGACGCCTTCACCCCTGACTCCCGTCAGGCCTGGGTGCGGCTCGTCCTTGCCCTCGTGATCGGCTCGATTGGCGCCGTCGGCATGTGGGCCGTCGTGGTCGTGATTCCGATCGTGCAGGCCGAATTCGCTGCCACGCGCGGCGCGGTGTCGCTGGCCTTCACCCTCATGATGTTCGGCTTCGGGCTCGGCGGCGTGATCGCCGGCAAGATCACCGACCGGTTCGGCATCGTGCCGGCGATGGCGATCAGCATCGCCTTCCTCGGCATTGCCAATGTGCTCGCCGGCCTGTCGGGCCAGCTCTGGCAGTTCGTGGCGGCTTATTTCTTCATCGGGCTCGGCACCTCCGCGACCTTTGCGCCGCTGATGGCCGAAGCCTCGCATTGGTTCGAACGCTATCGCGGACTGGCGGTGACCATTGTCGCCAGCGGCAATTATGTCGCCGGCGCGATGTGGCCGCCGATCGTGAGCTGGGGCACGCAGGAGATCGGCTGGCGCTATACCCATATCGGCATCGGCATCGTCTGCGCCGGCCTGATGACGGTGCTGGTGCTGATCCTGCGCGCACAGATGGGCCGCGACACGGTTCACGATCATGCCAACGCACCGCCGCCCCGGGTCGATCTCAGGCTGTCGACGAACACGCTGACCGTGCTGCTCTCGATTGCCAGCATCTCCTGCTGCGTGGCGATGGCGATGCCGCAGGTGCACATCGTCGCCTATTGCGGCGATCTCGGTTATGGCGTCGCGCGCGGCGCCGAGATGCTGTCCTTGATGATGGGCTGCGGCATCGTCAGCCGGATCGGCTCGGGCTACCTCGCCGACAAGATCGGCGGCATCTACACGCTCCTGGTGGGATCGCTGGCGCAGGGCTTTGCGCTGGTGTTCTATCTGTTCTTCGACAGCCTGACCTCGCTCTATCTGATCTCCGCGATGTTCGGCCTGTTCCAGGGCGGCATCGTGCCGAGCTATGCCATCATCGTGCGCGAGGCGATGCCGGCGAGCGAGGCCGCGACCCGCGTCGGCATCGTGATCTTTGCGTCCGTGTTCGGCATGTCCTTCGGCGGCTGGGTGTCCGGCGTCATCTTCGATGCCACCGGCTCGTATGCCGCAGCGTTCGCCAACGGCGTCGCCTGGAATGCGCTGAACATCGGCATCGTCGTGCTGCTCTTGATCCGCGCGCGGACGGGCTCGGTCAAGACCGGCCCGGGCTTTGCCACCTAAACGGCCTGTCCCGCCTTCAGCAGCGAGCAGCCGGTGATCTTGTAGCTGCCGTCGCCCTGCTGCTCGAGCGTGTAGAGCGCCTCCCAGGCCTCGCCATTGGCATCGATGATATGGACGCGCTGGGCGATCCAGCCGCCATCGCTCTTGCTCTCGCCAAATTCGAAACTCTTGTGACGATAGACCGGCGCGTAGCCGTTCTGCACCATGGACATGAAGATGTCGGGTGCGGGAAAGATCTCCTTGATCGCCGGTGCAGCATAGGAATAAGCGGCCGTCGCATCGTCGCGAACGAAGGCCTGCTCCTGGGCGCGGATGATGCTCTGGGCCGCCGCGACATCGCCGGCAAACGCCGAAACGTGATGACAGGCAACAATGAGAGCGACCAGCAAGGCTGCGATGCGCATGACAGGCTCCGCGTTGAGTATCCCGGCGGAGGCGATGCTAGCACATCTGCGGCGCCAGGGCGTGCACTCAGAAATCACGCGCTGGGCTTGGATGCTCCAGATGCCCACTCATCCGGGACAGCGACACAAAGAGCAGGCAGTTGCGACATGTTCTCCTTAGTTTGACAGGAACGGCTCCGCGATGGCCGAGTTAAGCCGGCAAAACCACCTTACCAAGGAGCAAAGTCATGGCCCGTGCAACAGCCCATCCGGATCATCACTGCATCTCAAGCGAGGACATTGAGGGTACCGAGGTCTATGGAGCAGATGGGACGAATATCGGCGAGATTGATCACCTCATCATCGACAAGGTGTCAGGCCGCGTGGCTTATGCGGTCATGAGCTTTGGTGGATTTGTGGGCTTGGGTCACAGCCACTACCCCATTCCCTGGGGCGCTCTGACATATGACACGTCGCTTGCCGGCTTTCGAACCAATATCACCGAGCAACAGCTGAGGGATGCGCCTGAGTTCAGCGATGACTCCTGGGAAGATCGAGACTGGGAAACGCGAACTCACCGGTATTATGGAACGCCAACCTACTGGGAAGGGCGAGGCGGCCTATAACGCCAGCGGCGCGTCAGGACAGCTGAACTGACGGCGGCACAAACATCAGAGGTCGTGCAAGTCGCCGATCGGCCAGAAGCTGATTCCTGCGTCGCGTTGAAATGGCGCTACCCTGTTTAGTGCCGATGGCGAGATCATACTGCGCCAGAGTTGGCGTTTTGATCGAAGGGATGTTCGAAAGCACGGGCCGAGAGCTACGGTATCAGCTCTCTCAAAATGTGATCGCGGTGCGCGAGGTGCCGCGCCAGTGTCAGCCGAAATGTTTCGCCGATAGCGCGAGCCAAGCTCGTGTCGTGCCCCGAAAGCTCAAGGTCCGCAATTCGAACCTCCTGCTCGGAAAGGTGTCGGTCGGCCAGTGAAATGTGCTCTTCGGCTTCCGCCAGATGGCGAAGCGCCATGGCGCGATCCATTTGTCGCTCCCATGCATAGATGCAGGCGGGAGCACGATTGGTCTCTCAGCCACCGACGCCTACGGCACGGCCTTGGCCGGTGATGACAGGCAAGTTATCTCAGCAAACTCGGCGCAGCAATCCTTTGAAGTTGCTCTAATCAGAGCGGTTACGGATCTGCGACAGGTCGGTTCGCGCTCCAGCAAGTCCTGCTGCACGGCCATGGCTCGCCATTGCCGGGCGGCTTCGCGCAGGCTATGGCCACCACGTTGTCGCGCGTTAGGTCAGCAAGCTTTTCGCATCCATCGGCTCGCTCTAGCATCTGGTCTGGCCAGCATTGTCTAATCCGGTTTTCCGATGAGGCCGATATGCCTGCCACGGCCCGGAAGTGCATTCAGGTGTGTTAATGAAGCCTTTACGTTCTTGGAAACGGCTCGCGGCTTGAACGCTGCGCCACCCTGGTCAACTTTGTTTCGTCCTCATTCGGAAACGGCTCTTGAGTCTTACGGCCTAGAAACGTATCCGGCTTTGGACAGCGTTGAAGCACCTCGGTCGCCTCCGCCACGACCTCGCGGGCACGTTGAAGCGCCAGACGATCCTGTCTGAGCGAATTGGTGAGCCGGGGCAAATTGAGAACTGGCGCCATGCCTGAACCTGCCATGTCGCAAGTCGAAGCGATGTATCAAATGATCCTTTAAATCGGATTAGGTGACAACAGTTCCATGTTTAGCGAAGTCCGCTCGGGGTCAGCGGCTCCCATCGGCAAGCTCCAGCCTAGCGCTTTCGCTTCGTCGCAGGCTTTGTCGTCATCGACGAGCGGGCCTTGCCGGGCGGCGGCACGCGCAAGCCGTCGACGAACACGTCGAGCAGGCGCAGCGCCGTCTCTTGCCAGCCGGGCTGGTCGTGCACGTAGCACATGCCGAAGAAGGCGCGCAGCAGATCCTCCGGGCTGATGTCGGCGCGCATCTCGCCGGCTGCGATGGCGCGGTCCAGCAGCGAGCCGATCGCCTTGGTCAGACGCTCGAAGGAGAAAGCATGCAGCTCCGACCCGCTCTGCACCGCGAGCGCGAGCGCTGCCATCATCCCCTTCTTGGTCGCAACAAACTCGACCCCTGATCGCAGCCAGCGCCGCAGCGCCTCGACCGGATCCTTGGCATTCTTCAATTGCTCGGCCAGCTCGCTGAGCTGCTCGACCTCGCGGCGGTACACCGCCTCGAACAAGGCCTCGCGCGTCGGAAAATGCCGATACAGCGTGCCGATGCCGACGCCGGCCCGCTTCGCCACCGCTTCCAGGCTCGCCTCCGAACCGCCGGCGCTGAACACCAGCTTCGCCGCTTCGAGCACGCGCTCGCGATTGCGCACGGCGTCCGCGCGGGGCTTTCGGGTCTGATCGGTGTGGTCGTCCATGGCGCGCAATGTAGATCACGAATTGGTTAGATTGAACCCATTGGTCGCCTTATCGCGTTGGTGACGCACGGGCTTTTGACGAATTCCAGATTTTTCCGCACCGGCCTTGTTAAGCGGAGGCTGCCTCCGTATCTTCGATCGAGCGTCGGCCGCATCGTGTTCGGCCGGCGCTATTCGACGGCGGCCACGGCGATGGCGCGCTGCGCGATGACTCATGTCCAAATCTGATCGGAGCCTTGTATGAACCACTCCATCAGCCTCACCGTGAACGGTGCGCGGCGCGATTTCGTCCTCGACGATCCGCGCGTCACGCTGCTCGATCTCCTGCGTGAGCGCCTTCATCTGACCGGAACCAAGAAGGGGTGCGACCGCGGCCAATGCGGCGCCTGCACCGTCCTGGTCGACGGCAAGCGCATCAATTCCTGCCTCGCGCTCGCTATCAGCCATGACGGGGCCGACATCCTCACCATCGAAGGCCTCGCGCGCGGCGACCAGCTCCATCCCGTGCAGGCCGCCTTCATCGCACATGACGGCTTTCAATGCGGCTTCTGCACGCCGGGCCAGATCATGAGCGCGATCGGCATGATCAGAGAAGGCCAGGCCGGCAACGATCCCGAGCGCGTCCGCGAATGCATGAGCGGCAATCTGTGCCGCTGCGGCGCTTACGTCGGCATCGTCGATGCCGTGCTGGACGCGCAAGGACAGATGGACGAGACCAATCAGAGGCGTTCCGCATGAAACCGTTCGATTATGTCAGGCCGGCCACCGTCACTGAAGCGGTTGCGGCGGCGGCCCAGCCCGGCGCGGTGTTTCTTGCAGCCGGCACCAACCTGCTCGACCTGATGAAGGGTGGCATCAGCCGTCCGGACCGGCTGGTCGACGTCACGCGTCTCGATGGGCTCGATCAGATCGAGACTCTCGCGGACGGGTCTTTGCGCATCGGCGCGCTGGTGAGCAACGCAGATCTCGCGCATGACGCTGAATTCGCGAGATCATATCCCGCGGTGGCCGAAGCACTGCTGTCCGGAGCGTCGGCGCAATTGCGCAATGCCGCGACAATCGGCGGCAATCTCCTGCAACGGACGCGCTGCGCGTATTTCTACGACACCGCCAGTCGCTGCAACAAGCGCGCACCTGGCTCCGGCTGCGACGCACTTCACGGCGAGAACCGCGGCCATGCCGTGCTCGGCTGGAGCGAGAGCTGTATCGCCACGCACCCTTCCGACTTCTGCGTGCCGCTGGTCGCGCTTGATGCCATCGTCGAGATCGAGGGCAGGGGCGGCCGGCGCGAGGTCGCGCTCGACGAACTGCACCGCCTGCCGGGCGATGCGCCCGAGCGCGAGACCGTGCTTGAGCCCGGCGATCTCATCGTCGCCGTGCGCCTGCCGCCTGCCGCACGCGGCTTTGCCGCGCATGCGCGTTACCTCAAGGTGCGCGAGCGTACCTCCTACGCCTTTGCTGTCGTCTCGGCCGCGGCCGCGCTGCGGATCGAGAACGGCAGAATCGCACAGGCGCGGCTCGCGCTCGGCGGCGTCGCCGCAAAGCCTTGGCGCGCTCGCGCAGCGGAAGACGTCCTCAAGGGCGTCGCGCCGACCGCGGACGCGTTCCAGGAGGCGGCCCGGCGTGCGCTCGAGGGCGCGAAGCCATCGGGCGACAACGCCTTCAAGATCGAGCTCGCGCGCCGCATCGTCGTGCGCGCGCTGACCTTGGCCGCTGCCGGAACGCCAGCGCGTATCCCCGCGCTGCCGGCTTCTCCCTTTGCCACGACTTCCGGAGCCCTCCATGTCTGAGCTCAATTTGACCAGTGCGCCGGCACATCTCAGGCACGGCTCGAACATCGGCCAGCCGCTGACCCGCCGTGACGGCATCCTCAAGGTGACGGGGCAGGCGACTTACGCCGCCGACAACCATCCGCCCGGCATGCTGTTTGCCGTGACGGCTGTCTCGAGCATTGCGCGCGGCCGTGTGGTCTCGCTCGATGTCGCTGCCGCAAAACGCCATCCCGGCGTCGTCGACGTCATGACGCCCGATCACAAGCCAGCGCTCGCGATCGACCCCGACCTCAAGACCAATCCGTTCGTGTTCCGGATGGAGGTGCTGCAGAGCAACGATATCCGCTACGCCAATCAGGCAATTGCGGTCGTGATCGCCGAAACGCTGGAGGCCGCGACGGAAGGCGCGGCGCTGCTGGCCCCGGCTTACGAGGTGCAGCCTGCGCTGGTCGGCCTCGATTCCGGCGAAAGCTTCGTGCCCCCGGTGGTCGGCGTCGGTAATCCGACGGAAAGCCATCGCGGCGATGTCGAAGCGGGCCTCGCCGCGGCCGACAAGCAGATCGAGGCGACCTACGAGACGCCGCCGCAATATCACAACGCGATGGAGCCGCATGCGATCGTGGCGCGCTGGGAGGGCGACAAGCTCTTCCTCGACACGCCGAGCCAGGCCATGGTGATGGCGCGAGCCCGCGTTGCCGAGCTGTTTGGCCTCGCGCCGGAGAAGATTCATATCCGCAGCCCGTTCCTGGGCGGCGGTTTCGGCTCGAAGGGATTCCTGACCGGGCCGCAGATCCTGGGCGTGATGGCCGCGAAGCTGGTCGGGAAGCCGGTCAAGCTGGTGCTGCGCCGCGAGCAGATGTATGGCCCGGTCGGCCACCGTGCGCCGACGCGCCAGCGCCTGCGCCTCGGCGCCGACGGCGAGGGGCGCCTGACTGCGCTCGATCATCACGCGCGAACCGTGTCGAGCACGTTCGACGATTTCTACGAGCCCGCCGCCGATGCCTCGCACACGCTCTACGCGGCGCCTGCGATCCGCACCTCGCACGATGCCGTGCGCGTCAACACCGGCACGCCGCTGTTCATGCGCGCGCCGGGCGAGGCGACCGGCTCGATCGCGCTGGAGAGCGCGATCGACGAGATGGCCTTCGCCTGCGGCATGGATCCGCTCGCCTTCCGCCTGAAGAACTACGCCGAGGTCGAGCCGATGACGGGACGGCCCTTCTCCTCCAAGGCGCTGCGGGCCTGCTACGAGCAGGGCGCCGCGCGCTTCGGCTGGGCCAAGCGTTCGCTTAAGCCGCGGCAGATGCGCGACGATGCCGGCCTCCTGGTCGGCTGGGGCATGGGTACGGCGACCTTCCCGGCGCTGATGTTCCAGGCGGAGGCGCGCGCGGCGATCCGCCGCGACGGCTCCGGCGTGATGGAGATCGGCGCGCACGACATGGGGCAGGGCGCCTGGACGGCGCTGGCGCAGATCGCGGCCGATTCGATAGGCCTCGACATCGACCGCCTCGACTTCAGGTCCGGCACGTCCGACCTGCCCGATGCCGGCATCGCCGGCGGCTCGGCGCACACGGCAACGGCAGGCGCTGCGATCCACAGCGCCGGTGCGGCCGTAATCGGAAAGCTCGCCGATCTCGCCACCAGCGACGAGCGCTCGCCGCTGTTCGGCGCCGGCAATGCCGGCGTGATCGCGCGCGACGGCAGGCTGATCCGCCGCGACGACGAGAGCCGGAGCGAGAGCTATGCCGAGATTCTGGCGCGCGCGGGCGTTGCCGAGATCGAGGCCCGCGGCACCGGCGCGCCGAACCCTGCGGCGATGGAGCATTATGCGATGCATGCCCACGGCGCGGTGTTCGCCGAGGTGAAGGTCGATCCCGAGCTCGGCCAGGTCCGCGTCAGCCGTATGATCGGCGCCTTCGCCGCCGGGCGCATCGTCAATCCGCGCATGGTGCAGAGCCAGCTGTTCGGCGGGATGATCTGGGGCCTGTCCTTCGCGCTGCATGAGGCGGCGATCACAGACCGGCGCAGCGGACGGATCATGAATGCCAATCTCGGCGAGTACCATATCCCCGTGAATGCCGACGTGCCGACGCTCGACGTCATCACCGTCGAGGAGCATGACCCGCACGTCAATGCGCTCGGCATCAAGGGTGTCGGCGAGATCGGCATCACCGGCAGCGCCGGCGCGGTCGCCAACGCGGTCTGGCACGCCACCGGCGTGCGCGTCCGCCGCTTTCCGATCCGGATCGAGGAGTTGCTGACGCAGCGCTGAAGCGCGATTGAAATCGGCCACATTGCTGCAACGACGCAGGTGCGCTCCCTCTCCCGCAAGCGGGAGAGGTGAACGAGCCGCGCCGGACGCGCCGATCTCGCCGTCAGAACGTCGGCGGCGTGCAGGCCGAGATCACCTCGCAGGGCTTGCCGCCGACGCAGCGGAAGCGATGCGGGCGGCGGCTCTCGAAATAATAGGCATCGCCGGGATTGAGGATGCGGCGCTCGTCCTCGACGGTGACCTCGAGCTTGCCTGAGATCACGATGCCGCCTTCCTCGCCGTCGTGGACGAGATGCACGCGTCCGGTGTCGCTGCCGGGCTCGTAGCGCTCTTTGAGGATCTGCAGGCTGCGCCCGAACAGATTGTCGCCGACCTGCCGGTACGAGATCGGCTTCTTGCCGACCTCGGTAAGCTCCTCGGCGCGGTAGAAGATCTTGCGCCTGGACTCCGGCTCCAGCGCGAAGAACTCGGCGAGCCCCATCGGGATGCCGTCGAGGATGCGCTTGAGCGCGCCGACCGAGGGGTTCATCTGGTTGGATTCGATCAGCGAAATCGTCGAATTGGTGACGCCGGCGCGCTTGGCCAGCTCGCGCTGCGACAGCTTGTGGCGCGCCCGGATGAATCGCAGCCGTCCACCGATGTCGACGCTCATGTCCTGGTCCTTGCCCTGATCCCGTGTTGCAGGTGTTGCGGATCGCGCAAATATGGACCGGCAGCCCCAGTCAAATCAATGGCTTGCAGGTCACCAGAAAAGGACTTGTTGCGCTTTCCAAGCCATGGCTCAGCTATGGGGTCAGCAAAGGAGCGCGGCCGTGACCCTTCATCAGATTCCGAACACCATCAAGACCGATTCGTACTGGATGCCGTTCACGGCCAACCGGCAGTTCAAGAAGTCGCCGCGCCTGTTCTCCTCGGCCGAGGGCATGTACTACACCAGCGTCGACGGCCGCCAGGTGATCGACGGCTCCGCCGGGCTCTGGTGCGTCAATGCCGGCCACGGCCGCAAGCAGATCGCCGCCGCCGTCGAGCGCCAGCTGATGACGCTGGACTTCGCGCCGTCGTTCCAGATGGGCCATCCGCTGGCATTCGACTTCGCCGAGCGTCTCGCCGAGATCGCCCCAAAGGGCCTCGACCGCGTCTTCTTCACCAATTCCGGCTCCGAGTCGGTCGACACCGCGCTGAAGATCGCGCTGGCCTATCACCGCGCCAACGGCCAGGCCAGCCGCACCCGCCTGATCGGTCGCGAGCGCGGCTATCACGGCGTCGGCTTCGGCGGCACCTCGGTCGGCGGCATGGTCGCCAACCGCCGCGCCTTCACCACCCTGCTGCCAGGCGTCGACCACATCCGCCACACCCATGATCTCACCCGCAACGCCTTCGCCAAGGACCTGCCCGAGCACGGCGCCGAGCTCGCCGACGATCTCGAGCGTCTGGTCGCCCTGCACGGCGCGGAAACGATCGCCGCCGTCATCGTCGAGCCGGTGCCGGGCTCGACCGCGGTGTTGCCGCCGCCGAAGGGATATCTGCAGCGCTTGCGCGAGATCTGCGACAAGCACGGCATCCTCCTGATCTTCGACGAGGTCATCACCGGCTTCGGCCGCCTCGGCACGCCGTTCGCCGCCAACTTCTTTGGCGTCACGCCGGACCTGATGACCACGGCCAAGGGCATCACCAACGGCACCGTGCCCTGCGGCGCCGTGTTCGCCAGCCGCAAGGTGCACGACGGCATGATGACCGGCCCGGAGAACCAGATCGAGCTGTTCCACGGCTACACCTATTCGGCGCATCCGGTCGCCTGCGCCGCGGGCATCGCGACCCTCGACATCTACAAGGACGAAGGCCTGCTCACGCGTGGTAGCTCGCTCGCCGAATACTGGCGCGATGCGCTGCATTCGCTCAAAGGCCTGCCGAACGTCGTCGACATCCGCAATTGCGGCCTGATGGGCGCGGTCGAACTCGCACCGCGTGGCGGCGTGGTCGGCGCGCGCGGCTACGACATGCTGGTCGAATGCTTCAACAACGGCCTCTATCTTCGCACCGGTGGCGATTCCGTCGCGATGTCGCCCCCGCTCATCGTCGAGAAGAGCCACATCGACCAGATGATCTCGATCCTCGGCGACGGCATCAAGAAGGTGGCCTGATAATTGCTCTCGCCGCTAGCGAGTTGTGTCCTTGCAGCGGCGAGCGTGATGCCGCAGGAGTTTGACGAAGCGTGAAAGTTCTGATCCTCGGCAGCGGTGTCATCGGTGTCACCTCTGCCTACTACCTCGCGCGTGCCGGCCATGATGTGACGGTCGTCGACCGCCAGCCGGAGCCGGCACTGGAGACCTCCTTCGCCAATGCCGGCGAGGTGTCGCCGGGCTATTCCTCGCCCTGGGCCGGCCCCGGCGTGCCGGTGAAGGCGATCAAGTGGCTGTTGATGAAGCACGGTCCGCTGGTGATCCGGCCGAAGCTCGACCCGGTGATGTGGGTCTGGCTGCTCAAGATGCTGCGCAACTGCACCAGCGCGCGCTACGCGGTCAACAAGAGCCGGATGATTCCGATCGCGGAATACAGCCGCGACTCTTTACGCGATCTGCGCCGCGACATCGGCATCCAGTATGACGAGCGCTCGCAGGGCACGCTGCAGCTGTTTCGCTACCAGGCCCAGCTCGACGGCACGGCCGAAGACATCGCCGTGCTCAAGCAATATGGCGTTCCCTTCGAGGTGCTGAGCCGCGAGGGCTGCATCGCCGCCGAGCCGGCGCTCGGCGGTGTGAAGGAGAAGTTCGTCGGCGGGCTGCGCCTGCCGCAGGACGAGACCGGCGACTGCCACATGTTCACGCAGGCGCTGGCCAAGCATGCCGGGGCGCTCGGCGTGCGCTTCCTGTTCAACACCTCGATCAACCGTATCGTCACCGATGGCGCGCGCGTCAGCGGTGTCGCCACGAGCGCCGGCCTGCTGCAGGCGGACGCTTACGTGCTCGCGCTCGGCAGCTGGTCGTCGCGGCTCCTGGCGCCGCTCGGTATCTCGCTGCCGGTCTATCCGGTGAAGGGCTACTCGATCACCGTGCCGATCAAGGACGCCGCAGGCGCGCCGGAATCGACCGTGATGGACGAGAGCTACAAGGTCGCGATCACCCGCCTCGGCAATCGCATCCGCGTCGGCGGCACCGCCGAAATCTCCGGCTATTCGGACAAGCTTTACGACGCACGCCGCGCCACGCTCGATCATTCGCTGACCGACCTGTTCCCGCGCGGCGGCGACCTGTCCAAGGCGACGTTCTGGAGCGGCCTGCGCCCGATGACGCCGGACGGCCCGCCCGTGATCGGCCGGACCCACTACGCCAACCTCCACCTCAACACCGGCCACGGCACGCTCGGCTGGACCATGTCGTGCGGCTCGGGCCGCGTGCTCGCTGACATGCTGTCGGGCAAGAAGCCGGACATCGACGTCAGTGCGTTGTCGGTGGAGCGGTACAAGCACCGGTTTGGGTGAGGCTCTATCCTCTCGTCATTGCGAGGAGCCCTTGCGACGAAGCAATCCAGGCTGTCTCCGCGGTGAGACTCTGGATTGCTTTGCTGCACTCGCAATGACGGCGTGGAGACGCCGCGGATTTCTTCCACCCGCCGCGTCCGTTGAAAGCAGCTACCCCGCCCCCGTCACGCAATTCACCCACAGCACCACGGCCTTCGCATCCCGCGCCGGATTGGAAAACCGGTGCGGCCGTCGGCTCGCGAAACGAAAACTGTCGCCCGTCTTCAGCGACCACGTCTGGCTGTCCACCGTCAGCATCATCTCGCCTTCGAGCACGAGCCCGGCCTCTTCGCCGTCGTGGGTGTAGAGCTCGTCGCCGGTGGAGCCGCCGGGCTCAAGATGCACCAGGAACAGATTGAGCTTGTTGTCGCTGCTCGCCGGGCTCAGCAATTGCTTGGACACGCCCGTGCGCCACAGCTTCAATTCGGGCCGCTGCACTCCGCGCGTCACCACCTGATCCGATGCGCCGTCGGCGCTCGGGCTCGCGCCGAACAGCGCGGCGATGCCGACGCCGAGCACGTCGGCGAGCGTCGCCAGCACCCGCAGCGACGGCGACGACAGCCCGCGCTCGATCTGGCTGAGGAAGCCGATCGACAGCTCCGTGCGCGCGGCGACCGTCTCCAGCGAGAACTGCCTGACTCGCCTGAGATCCCGGATGCGGCGGCCGACCGCGACGTCCATCGCCGGCTCGGCCGGCTTGGCAGCGGCTTTGGCTTTCACCTTGGCCGGCCTGTTCCTGGCCGGCTTTGCGGCGGCCGGTTTGCGCATTCTTTTGCCACCGCTCACGTCAAACCGCTTCCTTCATGTGCATGAAAACCGCTTGCATCACCCGCAAAAGTGTGACCAAATTTTCATATTGGTGAAAATAGGCCGAAACGGGCCGGCCCGCAACGTTTGATCGCGACATGCGCGCGCCGCCGCCGGCCAGGCCCAAAAGGGGGATGCGATGAAGCGTTTTGTTCAGGCCGCAGTTGC
Organism: Bradyrhizobium sp. JHI2711; assembly: GCF_056156565.1. NCBI lineage: Bacteria > Pseudomonadati > Pseudomonadota > Alphaproteobacteria > Hyphomicrobiales > Nitrobacteraceae > Bradyrhizobium > Bradyrhizobium sp. JHI2711. The sequence goes on along the minus strand of NZ_JBPZPT010000003.1, from coordinate 227,009 downwards.
GGCGCTCGCCATTGCCACAGCGGTGCCGGCAGCGGCGCAACAGGCTCTGAAGGTCGGCTCGACTCCGACGGGCATTCCCTTCACCTTCCTCGACACCAAGACCAACACCATCCAGGGCATCATGGTCGATCTCATCACCGAGGTCGGCAAGGATGCCGGCTTCAACGTGCAGATCGAGCCGATGGCGTTCTCGGCGCTGATCCCCTCGCTGACTTCGAGCAAGATCGACATCATTGCGGCAGCGATGTTCATCACGCCGCCGCGCAAGGAGGTCATCGACTTCTCCGACCCGATCTACAGCTACGGCGAGGGCCTCGTGGTGCCGAAGACCGACACCAAGGCTTACGCCACGCAGGAGGATCTGAAGGGCCAGACGGTGGGGGCGCAAGTCGGCACCGCCTTCGTCGACGCGCTGAAGAAGACCGGCCTGTTCTCCGAAGTGAAGGCTTACGACACCATCCCGGACATCCTGCGCGACGTGAACACCGGCCGCCTCAAGGCCGGCTACGCCGACTATCCGATCCTCGCCTACAATCTGAAGCAGGGCGGCTTCCCCGAGGTGCGCCTGGTCGACGGCTACAAGCCGGTCACGGTCGGCTCGGTCGGCATCGGCGTGCGCAAGGGCGAGAGCGCACTGCTCGGCAAGATCAACGCTTCGCTGGCGAAGCTGAAAGCCAACGGCACCATCGACAAGATCCTCGATAAATGGGGCCTGAAAGCACAAGGTTGATCGATAGAAGCTGATCGAAGGCTGCCCGATGAAAGGCTTCTGGCGCGACGCCGTCGAGTTCTTCCCGATCCTGCTGAACGGCGTCGCGCTGACGATCATCGTCACGATCGGCTCGCTGTTGCTGTCGACGGTGCTCGGCCTGGTCTGGGCGATGATGCGGGTCTCCGGCATCAAAGCGCTGTCGATGCTCAGCGCCAGCCTGATCAACGTGATCCGCGGCATCCCGATCATCGTGCTGTTGTTCTACCTCTACTTCGTGATGCCCGATCTCGGCGTTACGCTCAGCGCGTTGCAGGCCGCGATCCTCGGGCTCGGCATCGCCTATTCGGCCTACCAGGCCGAAAACTTCCGCGCCGGCATCGAGGCGATCGACAAGGGGCAGATCGAGGCGGCGCAGTCGATCGGCATGGGCTGGTGGCTCACCATGCGCCGCGTGGTGCTGCCGCAGGCCGTGCGCATCGTGCTGCCGCCCTACGGCAACGTCATGATCATGATGCTGAAGGATTCCTCGCAAGCCTCGACCATCACGGTCGCCGAGCTCGCGCTGCAGGGCAAGCTGATCGCGTCCTCGACGTTCAAGAACACCAGCGTGTTCACGCTGGTCGCCCTGATGTACCTCACCATGAGCATTCCGCTGATCCTCTTGGTCCGTCACTTCGAGAAGCGGGCCGGCAAGCGATGATCGAGCTGAGCGACGTCCACAAGAGCTTTGGCAAGGTCGAGGTGCTCAAGGGCATCACGGCGAGCGTCGAGAAGGGTGAGGTGGTCTGCATCATCGGCCCCTCCGGCTCCGGCAAGTCGACCATCCTGCGCTGTATCAACGGCCTCGAAAGCTACGACCGCGGCGAGATCAGCGTCGAGGGCTTGAGGGTCGATCGCGACGCGCCCTCGATCGTGAACATCCGCACCCAGGTCTCGATGGTGTTCCAGCGCTTCAACCTGTTCCCGCATCGGACAGCGCTGGAGAACGTGATCGAGGGGCCGCTCTTCGTGAAGAAGGAGCCGCGCGCCCAGGTGCTCGAGCGCGGCCGCGCGCTGCTCGCTCAGGTTGGGCTTGCGGAAAAGGCTGATGCGCATCCGCCGCAGCTCTCCGGCGGGCAGCAGCAGCGCGTCGCCATCGCGCGGGCGCTCGCCATGCAGCCCAAGGCGATCCTGTTCGACGAGCCGACCTCGGCGCTCGACCCCGAGCTGGTCGGCGACGTCCTCGGCGTCATGCGCAAGCTCGCCGACGACGGCATGACCATGGTCGTCGTCACCCACGAGATGGGCTTTGCGCGCGACGTCGCCGATCGTGTTCTGTTCATCGATGGCGGCGTCATTGTCGAGCAGGGCCCGGCGAAATCGGTGCTCAATCAACCGCAGCACGCGCGGACGCAGGACTTCTTGCGCCGCGTGCTGCATCCGCTCTGACCGGTTTCGACATGACGCGCCTGCCTCTGCCGCCCTCGCTCTATGCCGACACCGCCGTGGCGCCGGTTGCCACGCCGCCGCTCGATGTCGACAAGAGCGTCTCGGTCGCGATCGTTGGCGGCGGCTACACCGGCCTTTCCACCGCGCTGCATCTGGCGGAGCAGGGTGTCGAGGCCTTGGTGCTGGAGGCGCAGGAGCCGGGCTGGGGCGCGTCCGGCAACAATGGCGGCCACACCAATCCCGGCCTGAAGCACGATCCGGATCAGATCGAAGCCGATTTCGGCACCCAACTCGGCCGCCGCATGATCGCGTTCGCCTATGGCACGACCAACTTCACGCACGATTTGATCCGCCGCTACCAGATCCCGTGCGAGGCGCGGCAGAACGGCACCTTGCGCGCGGCTTACAACGAGAGCAGCGCCGCCGCGATCGAGAAGACCGCGCAGCAATGCATCCGCCGCGGCATGCCGGTGAATTATCTGAACCGCGAGCAGTTGCGCGAGATGACGGGCACCGACCGCTACATCGGCGCGATGTTGGATGCACGCGGCGGCGATCTGCATCCCCTGAGCTACGCCCGTGGTCTTGCCCGCGCCGCGATGTCGGCGGGCGCGAAGGTTCATGGCGAGACGCCGGCATTGTCCCTGCGCCGCGACGGCACGCGCTGGCGCATCGAGACGCCGCGCGCAGTGGTTCATGCGGATAAAGTCCTGCTCGCCACCAACGGCTTCACCGACGATCTCTGGCCGGCGCTCCGCCGCACCATCGTGCCGGTGTTTTCCTCGATCGCCGCCACCGCGCCGCTTTCCGACGCAGTCGCCCGTTCGATCATGCCGACGCGTCCGGTGCTCTACGAGAGCGGCCATATCACGGTCTACTATCGCATCGATCAGCAGAACCGTCTGTTGATGGGCGGGCGCGGCCCGATGCGCTGGATCAGGTCGCCGCATGACGTCGCCTATCTCATGCGTTATGCGGAGCGACTCTGGCCGCAGCTCAAGGGCGTTGCCTGGACCCACGGCTGGAACAGCCGGCTCGCCATCACTGCGGACCATTATCCGCATGTGCACGAGCCCGCGGAGAACATCCTGATCTCGCTCGGCTGCAACGGCCGCGGCGTTGCGCTTGCGACCGCCATGGGTGCGCAACTCGCCCGCCGCCTCATCGGCGGCGCCAAGGCCGAGATCGACATGCCCATCACGGGCATCAAGCCGATCCCGATGCACGCGTTCTGGCCGGTGGGCGTGACGACTGCGGTGATGGCGGGCCGTGTGCGCGATCGACTCGGCATATGAAAAAGGCGCCGCTCGGTGAGGAGCGACGCCTTGCTCGGATCCTAGCTCGACTCAGCAGCGACCCTGCTTCCAAAGTCCGGGCGGGCACGCGTGACCGCGCCAGCCGACCTTGCGACCGTGGTACCAGCCGAACGACTTGCCATGGTGATGATGGCCCATCTTGTGGCCATGACCATGTCCATGTCCGTGCCCACCCTTCGCCAGCGCGGCGCTCGTAAATGTGAAGCCGGCCGCAATGATCAGCGAGGCGGCGAGCGCAAGTTTCTTCATGATGTCCTCCAGTGGGGCGAGCGCATTTGTCCGTTCAGTGAACGAACGGTGGGTGGGTAAGTTCCCTGCGAATGTGGAGGAGTCGTGACGCTCGCCTGGATGCGTAATCGCGCCGGAGCTCAACGCGCGCTGGCATGTCGAGCGGAGTCAAGCCTCCGCCACCGCATCGGCCCAGGGCTGGAAAATCTCGACCGCGCCGGAATTGACCTCGCCCTCGCGCATCACGACGCTCGGGCAGGCGAACTTCTGCGGCAGCGCCTGCACCCGGCTCTCTTCATAGTCGAAGCGCGCGGCCAGCGCCTCGCGCACCTCCGCCGGCAGACGCGCATCGCCGATCACCACCGCGCCTTCGCTGGCGTCGATGCGCGGCTGGTGGATGGCGCCGTCGAGGTCCATCCCATAATCCATCGCGAAGGACACGAGCTGCATCACCGACGGCAGGATGCGGCGACCGCCGGAGGCGCCGATTGCGAGGCGCTTGCCGTCCTTGGTCTCGGCGATGACGGGCGTGTAGTTGCAGAGGCAGCGCTTGCCGGGTGCAAGCGAGTTGGTGGTGCCGGCTGTCGGGTCGAACCACATGATGCCGTTGTTCATGGTGATGCCGGTGTGCGGTGTCACGTAGCGCGAGCCAAAGGACGACAGTAGCGTCTGCGTCACCGCCGCGATGTTGCCGTGACGATCGACCACCGAGAAATGCGTAGTGCAGGCCGGCGCCAGATATTCGGCGCCGAGCGAGCGCTTGCCGTCGGCATCGCCCATATCCTTGAGCCGTTCGCGGAAGGCGGCCTGCAGGGCGAGCGCATATTCGACATAGGCGCCGGCATCCGGCGCGCCTGCCGGCGTCAGGCTCTGCTGCAACAGCCGCAGCGCATGAGCCATTGTCGGCCCCGCGGTGAGCTCCGGGGTCGCGAACACCCTGCCTTGGCGATAGGGGATCGCCAGCGGCGCGCGCAGATGGGCGCGGAATGCGGCGAGATCCTCCACCGACAGCGAGCCGCCGTCGGCCTTGATGTCGGAAGCAATGCTCCTGGCGAGATCGCCCTGATAGAAATCGCGCGCGCCCGCGTCGGCGAGATGTGTCAGCGTCGCCTTCAGGGCGTCCTGCGGCAGCCGCGTCTCGAATTTGATGCCCCAGGGCGCGGTTGGGGGCAGGCCGTCCTTCAGATATGCGGCCGCGCTCGCGGGGTATCGCCTGAGATCGGCGGCCGAGCCCGCGATCGTCACCGTCGTCCACCAATCGACCAGCAGGCCTTCGCCGGCAAGCCGAGCTGCCGGCGTGACCAGATCCTTCCACGGCATCTTGGCGTAGCGGCGGTGCGCCTCTTCCATTCCGGCGACGACACCGGGTACGGCGATCGAGCCGGGGCCGTGGATGTTGCGATCGTCCTTCACCCTTGGCCAGGGAAACAGGTCGGACGACGCGCCTTCGCCGCTGAGCGGATAATCGGCCGTGCGCAGGCTTTGCGGCGCGCACATGCCGTAGTCGATCACCTCATAGCGATTTTCCTTGGCGCGGTAGAGCACCATCGCACCGCCGCCGCCGATGCCGCTGTTCCAGGGCTCCAGCACGTTGAGGGCAAACGTGGTCGCAACGATCGCGTCGACGCAATCGCCGCCCGCGGCCAGCACCTGCGCCCCGGCTTCGGCCGCCCGCCGCGATTGCGAGGCGACGATGCCGCCCTTGGAGGTGACGGCGGGCTTGCGGACGGTCTGGTTGAGGCTGAACTGGTGAGGCATGGTGTCGTCTTGATCTCTGGATTCAGTTGCGTCGTGCACTGAGGTTGAAAGCTCTGCGATTGGCGAAGCGCGCGGACAATGGCACATTGCCGCCAACGAGAACATCGAAAGGGAGGCGCGGCATGGCTGGTGTGAAACAGGCGCGGGATGGCGCGGTCGGGATCCTGACGCTCGACGAGCCGGCCAGCCTCAACGCGATGACGCCAGACCTGCTCGGCGCACTTGCCCTAGCCGTCGGCGAAATGACGGGGGACGAGGCCATCCGCGCGCTGGTGCTCACGGGCGCCGGGCGGGGATTTTGCTCAGGACAGAATTTGAAAGCCTCAGAGGCGCTCGGCGAGGACATCGCGGCCGGCGTGATGCGCTTCTACTGGCCGGCCTTCAAGGCCTTGCGCGAATGCCGAGTGCCTGTTGTCGTTGCCGTCAATGGCGTCGCGGCCGGCGGCGGCTTCAGTCTCGCAATGGCCGGCGACATCATCGTCGCGGCGCGGTCGGCGAGCTTCATCCAGGTGTTCAGCCGCATCGCGCTGGTGCCCGATCTCGGCTCGACCTGGCTCTTGCCGCGGCTGATCGGCCGGCAGCGCGCGCTCGAGCTGATGCTGCTCAATGAGCCGCTGACGGCGGAACGCGCCCAGGAGATCGGCCTGGTCCGGCAGGTCGTCGACGACGCCAAGTTGATGGATGAGGCGTTAGGTTTGGCGCGCCGCCTCGCCGAAGGACCGACGCGCGCTTTGGTCGCAACCCGCGCTCTGGTCGAGGAGAGCGAGCATGCGACCTATGAAGCGCAGTTCCGCCGCGAGATCGAGCTTCAGGCCACGATCCGCAAGAGCGCGGACGCCATGGAAGGCCGCAATGCGTTCGTGGAGAAGCGCAAGGCGAAGTTTACCGGGAGGTGAGGTGGGCATGCTTCTCATCCAACCGTCATGCCCGGGCTGTCCCGGGCATCCACGTCTTCCTATCCGAGCCCCCAAAACGTGGAATGGCCGGGTCAAGCCCGGCCATGACGACGATTAGTGCGATTTCTATGGCCGCGCGCTCAGCGCATGCGATCCAGCCGGCTGGCCTGGTACTTGGCGCGCCATTTCGGGCCGGGTCCGCGCATGTAGTGCAGCTCGGGGCGGTAGGGATTGGCTGCGACGCGGATCAGCGTCTGCCATCTGGTGGCGACGAAGCTGAGGGGCTGGCGCAGCAGGCTCAATGAAGCGAGCAACATGGCATCACCTCAATGCGGCTTGCCGAGCATGGCGGTGAAGGGGAGGTCGAACAGATCCTCGCCGTCGGAGCCGCTGACGTGGATCACCCAGTCGCGCCAGTCTTCGGCGCCGGGGGTCTGGATCATCGAGTTCATGATCTGAGCGGCGCGGTCGCGCGCCTCGGTCAGATTGGCGACTGCGGCGCCGTAGCGGTCGATCAGCGTGCCCTCGGTGTTGGAGCAGTGAAAATAGACCTGGACCATAGGCGCCTCCTGTAGAAAGCGATCGGGACGGCAAACCGATACCACCCCAAGCATTCGCGAAACATTCGGGTCGAGCCCGGTAAGGGAATTTACGGATATTGGTCGGGCCCAAGGTCGTTACAGGTTTAATCACAGGCGGGTGATGACTGGACGGCGTTGCGGCGGCATGGAACAACGCCCGCGGGAAGGCGGGGCTCACCGTGAACCAGTTCACATTCGATCGCGAACGGCCAAATCTGCGCTTGCCTGCAGCGGTCGTTCTTGCAGCGGGCTTCGCCGCCGCGCTGCTCGGCTTCGCCCCGGCTTCGTCCGAGCCGGTCAGAAAGAGCGGCTACGCGATCGGCACGGAAGCCTGCGGCAGCGGCGATCTCGCCTTTCCCAGGATCCAGATCGACATGAAGGCGGGATATTGCGCCGGCCTCGTCGCCAGCGAGGGGGACCGCCTCAAATTTCCGCGCTCGATCGTCCAGGTGCCCGGCCGCGACCTTTTGGTGGTCGCCGATATGGGCGGCTGGGGCCACACCGACGGGCGGCTGCTGCTGCTCGATCCGCGTGCCCCGCAGGGGCAACGCCTCAAGGAGCTGCTGACGGGGATAGAATATCCGTTCGCTCTCGTCATCGGCCCGGACAGGAAGCTCTATGCCTCGACCGCGGAAACGATCTTCCGGTTCGACCCGCTTGCCGACAATCCACGCAGCACGGTCGAGACCATCATCCGCCACATGCCCGGCCGCCGGATCGCGCTGCCGGATGGCACGAGGACCGATGAGAGCGCGCACCCGTTCAAGCAGTTCGTGTTCGACCGGAACGGCCGGCTGTTCGTCAATGTCGGCTCGCACAGCGACGATTGCATCACGCCTGCGCCGATCACAAGACCCTGTGCGGCGGCCGAGGGCGTGTCCGCGCTGGCCTCGATCTGGCTGTTCACGCCGCCCTCAAGCGGCGTCTTCCTGGCATTGAAACCCGGCGATCCCGACCCGCCGCACAGCGTCTATGCGCGCGGCCTGCGCAACTCGATGGCGCTGGTGCTGCACCCGAAGTTTCCGGACGCTGGCTACGCCTTCCTGCAAGGCGAGAACGCCCGCGACCTGCCCGACATCTTCAAGCCGAACGAGGAGATCAACGCGATCGAGCAGGGCAGGCACTACGGCTGGCCCTATTGCTACGATTTGTCGACGCCGAGCCCCGAATTCAGGCTCGTGCTGCAATCGGGCGCGTACAAGTCGTTCTGCTCGGCCAATGCGCTTTACAAGGCGCCGCTCTCGCTGCTGCCGCCGCACGGCGCGCCGCTCGCGATGCTGTATTACCACGGCGCCAAATTCCCGGAGCTGGAGGGCAAGCTGCTGGTCGGTCTGCACGGCTATCGGCCGACCGGGAGCCGGCTGCTGGTCTATGACGTCGACGATCACGGCTTTCCAAAGCCCAGCGCGGCACCGGTGCGCTATCACGTCAGTTGCGCGGCCGAGCCGACCCGCAGTTTCCGGACCGACGCCGGCGAGGTCGCCGCCGCGCCGTTCGAAGAGCTGATTGCAGGTTGGCACCGCGTCAACGGCGCGCGGCCGCAAGGTGCGCCGGTCGGCATGACGGTTGCCGAGGACGGCGCGATCTGGCTGGTCGAGGACAAGAACAGGACCGTGATCCGCATCGATCGCGCTGCTGGCGAAGGGCCTGCGCCTCTCCCCTGCGATACGCGCAGCCAGGCGATGATCGACCAGCTCGCGGCTTTCGTCGCCAGAGACGCGCAGAACGGCGTTCGCCTTACCACCTTGCGCAAGGGCCTCGTCGAGAAGCATTGCGTCGGCTGCCATTCGGATTTCGGCCTGAGCGCGGGGCAATCGGATGCGGAGAAGGACAGGGCGGTGCTGCACTTCATGCTGGCGCAGGACGGCTGGATCTACCCTGGCGATCCCGACGCCGGCAGGCTGCGGACGCGCCTGCGCGGCCTAGGCGCCGAGAAGCTGATGCCGCCGGGCGGCGAGAGCCTGCCCAAGACCGAGCCTGGTTACACGCGCCTGCTCGATACCGCGGACCTGTTCGTCGCCAAAATGGTGCCGGGCACGCGGATGCGGATCAAGCCAGGCCCGCCGCAGCGGAAGTTTTTCAGCAAGGCCAACAAGGAATGCGGCGAAATACCGGCTGGAAACGTCGTCGTCGTGACACAAAGGAGCGCTGTAGACAGACCCGGCTTTAGCCGATTCTTCCGGCCAGCCGATCCCTATCTGAACGGCGAGTGCACCGACGGCGATGGCTATTACATCCGGCAGGAACTTCTGGTGCCTGTGCAGTAGCATCCTGCTGGTCACGACGCTGCCGGCCGCTGCCGAAACAAAACTGTTCGAAAGCGCACAGGTGACGCCCGCCGGCGAATACACCTTCGGCATCGAAGGGCCGGCCGCCGATCTCGACGGCAATCTGTTCGTCGTCAATCTCGGCAAGCCCGGCACCATCGGCAAATTGCCCGCTGGTGGCGCCGCCTCGGAGCTGTTCACGACGCTCCCCGAAGGCAGCGTCGGCAACGCGATCCGTTTCGATCGCAGCGGCACCATGTTCATCGCCGACTACAAGAAGCACAACATCTTCGCCATCCCCAAGGGTGCGACCAAGCCCGCGGTGTGGTTTCACTCCGGCGAGATGAGCCAGCCCAACGACATCACGATCGCGCCGGACGGCACGATCTATGCGAGCGATCCGAACTGGAAGGGGCGCGAAGGCCACATCTGGCGCATCGCCAGGGGAGCGGACGGTACGGTGCGGGGGCAGGTGATGTCGACGCTGCGCGCCATGGGCACCACCAACGGCATCGACCTCAGCCCTGACGGCAAGACGCTCTATGTCGGCGAATCCAGCAGCGGCCAGATCTGGTCCTATGCGATCAGCGGCAACGAGCTGACGGCTGCAAAACTCGTCAAGGCGTTTCAGCCCGACACCATCGACGGCCTGCGCACCGACGTTGCCGGCCGCCTGTACGTCGCGCGCATTCTCAAGGGCACGATCGCGCTGATGAAGCCGACCGGCGCGGTCGAGCGCGAGATCCCGCTGAAGGCCAAGGAGCCGACCAACATTGCCTTCGGCGGCAGCGACGGCAAGACCGTCTTCGTCACCCAGCGCCAGGGTGGCTTCATCGAGTCCTTCCGCACCGACCAGCAGGGCCGCGAGCACTGCCTCCAGCGTGGGCGTTGCTGAGCTTCGCAAGCGCTCTGCTTTCCGCGCAGGGCAGCGCGCCGATGGACGGCATTTTTCTTGCTTGCATCCGGCGGCCGTGGCGATCAAGACTCTGCGGCACGTCCAGTAGCAGGCGACCACGGAGTGTTGAGTGAAAGCCGTCTATACCGAGCTGCACCGCAGCCACGATCCGCAATTCTTCTTGGTGCGTGGTGTCGTCAAGCGCACCACAGAGCAGCCCGAGCGCGCCGATCGCCTGCTCAGGGGATTGAAGGACGGCAGGCATCAACTGGTCGAGCCAACCAAGTTCGGGCCCGGTCCGCGCGCACGCATTCACAGCCCGGAATACCTGTCGTTCCTCAGCGAAGCCTGGGACGCCTGGACGGCGCTCGGCGATTCCGGCCCGGAGATGATCGGCAATATCCATCCCGTGCGCCATGCCGCGACCTATCCGACCCACATCGTCGGCAAGCTCGGCTGGCATACCGCCGACACCGCAGCGCCGATCGGCCCGGGCACGTGGGCCGCGGCCTGCGCCGCCACCGATGTTGCGGTGACCGCAGCGCAGATGGTGATGGATGGCGAGGACGCAACTTACGCGCTCTGCCGTCCGCCCGGCCATCACGCCTATCGCGACATGGCCGGCGGCTTCTGCTTCCTCAACAACAGCGCGATCGCGGCGGCGCATCTGCGGCAGAAGCATGAGCGCGTCGTGATCCTCGACGTCGATGTCCATCACGGCAACGGCACGCAAGGCATCTTTTATGCCCGGCCCGACGTCTACACGATCTCGATCCATGCCGACCCCGTTGCGTATTATCCGTACGTATGGGGCTATGCGCATGAGCGCGGCGAAGGACCCGGCCTCGGCACCAACCTCAACATTCCGCTTCCCATCGGCACCGGCGATGACGGCTATCTCCAGGCGCTGGACATCGCGCGCAAGGCGATCGAATCCTTTGCACCCGGCGCCCTCGTCATCGCACTCGGCCTCGATGCCTCCGAGCACGATCCGCTCAAGGGATTGGCCGTCACCACACCCGGCTTCCGCCGCATCGGCCAGGCCATCGCGAAGCTGGGCCTGCCGACCGTGCTCGTGCAGGAAGGCGGCTATCTCTCGGACATTCTCGGCGCCAACCTGACCTCTGTGCTGGCAGGATTCGAAGAAGCGCGGTGAGATCGCTTCGCCTCTCCGCTTGCCCGCCTCACTCAGCCGCTTCGCGGAGGGGCCAGGCATGGCGGCTGATGGGAAGGCCGCCGTCGGTGCGGGAGCCGTCGGCGATCGCGAGGCGATGCGCGGGCGATGGCGAGCACAGCGAGAAGCGCCAGGCGTCCGGATCGTCGACGATGTCGGGCTTGAAGCTGATCTCGATGGCCTCGCGTGACACCTGCATGGCGAAGGCGTCGAGCGGCAGATTCAGCCCGAAGCCCCTGGCTTTCAGATAGGCCTCCTTGAGCGTCCAATAGTCGAAGAAGCGCTCGATCGCCGCCGGCTCCGGCAGTCCGCGCAAGGCTTCGACCTCTTCCGGCGCAAAGAAGCGAAGCGCGGTGGACAGCGGCGCGACGCGCCGCGACACGGTTTCGACGTCGACCCCGACGGCCTCATGCCGCGACACCACGCAGGCGACGCAGCCGTCGGCATGCGACAGGCTGAAATGCAGCGCGGTCGAGGTGGCCGGTGCTGCGACGAACGGCCGGCCATAGCGGCCCGCGCCAAACGTCCAGTCGGTGGGCGCGACGTTGGAAGCGACCTGTGACAGCGCCAGGCGCAACATCGCATGCGCGAAGATGTACTGCCGCCGATGCCGCTCGAACACGAAGCGATCGGCCCGGGCCCGCTCGTCGACCGAGAGCAGGCGTCGGCACGCCTCGGCCGCGCCCGGCACGTCAATGGTCTCGATCAGTCCGACAAAGAGTTCGATTCTGTCGTCTGCCATCAATTGGGCCCATGGCGTCGGGCGAGGCCAAATCCCTCGGTCTCGACGGAAGAAACAACTGCGCAAGAATCAGCCGAGAGGACCGTACCTAGCGGTCCACCCGGGCGAATTCTTGTCGATTTGCAGGCCGGTTTACAGGCGCAAGCTTGTGCGAGCCCCCAAACTCGACACGCAAGCGGCCGCTCTGCGAAGATTCGTACGGCCGTCCCCGACCGACGAGTTTACTTCTTCTTGGACTTCTTCTTCTTGGACCCGCGCAGAGCCTTAAGGCTGGCGTCGACATCCTTCAGTGCGAGCTGGAGTTTTTGCTTCTCGAAATTGAGCAGGTCTTGCAGCGCCTTGCGGTCCTCCGCGCTGAGCGAGGTCTTCTTGGTAAATTTGATGAAACCCATAACACTCCCCCGGTTGAAAATGATCATCCCAAATCAAAATCCGAGAATAATCTTGCGCGACGACGCCAAATAATCAAGCTGCAACTTGATCATTCACAGCTTTGGGGCGTGAACCCGTATTCTGGCGCGATGTCGCGGCATCAAGCGGCCCTGCGCGCGAGCAATCTGCCGAGTGGTGCGTTGGGCTGGGCGATCGCCGCCGTTAGCAGGGCGACGAGGTCCTCCATCCATTCGCCGACCGCTCGGCCCTCGAGCAAATCGCGCTTGTAATTGCAGGAGCCGGTAATGCCGGTCGGGCGCTCCTTGAGCATCAGCGACAGCCAGGTCTGGTCGATCGGCAGCACCGGCTGGCCTTCGCGCGTGACGTTGCCGATCGATTCCGTCGCGAGATCCGGGAGATCGAGCGGCCGGCGCAACGGATTCTGCAGCGTGAAATAGACCTGGAGCAGCGAGGCCGGATCGATCCCCTCCTGCTCCAGTCGATCGGCCAGGACGTTGAACGGCAGCTCCTGCCGCGCATGCGCCTCGAGCACGCTCTGGCGCACCCGCAGCAGAGCCTGCGCGAAAGACAGGTCCGGCGTGATTGTCGTGCGGACGATCACCGTGTTCTCGAACGGGCCGATGATCCGGTCGGTGTCCGGCTGGGCACGATTGGCCATCGCGGTCGCGACCGCGATGTCGGTGCGGCCCGTCCGGGCCAGCAGCATGGCCTTCAGGCCGGTGAGGAAGCACATGAACAGCGTGCAATTGTGCTGGCCCGCAAACGCCGTCAGCCGGGCGATCAGCTCGCGCTCGAGGCAGACCGGATGATGCCCGGTGGAGGCGCCCGGGCTCGATTCGCCGTCGAAGAGGGGACCCGCTCCGCGCAAATTCAGGATCCAGTCGGAAGCCTGGCGGCGCGCCGCGTCGGTGCCGCACCACCAGCGCTGCCAGCGTGCCACGTCCGAAAAGGCCGGCGGCGGGCTCGGCAGCGGCGCAGACGGATATCCGGCCAGCGCGGCATAGCGGCTCGACAATTCCTCGAACAGCACGCCGATCGACCAGCCGTCGACGACGGCGTGATGCAACGTCAGCAGCAGCACGTGGTCATCGTCGTGGAGCCGCAACAGCCGGGCGCGCAACAGCGGCGCGCGCGTGGTGTCGATCGGGGTATAAGCCTCCTGCTCGATCAGGAGATCGATCTTCCTGAGCTCGAGCGCCTTGCGCCGCTTGTTGTTGTGGGAATGACCGTCGCCGATCGTCTCGACCGTCATGATTCGGCCGAGCGTGCGTGGCGCGGCGATGCGGCTTTCCGGCTCATCGCTGTTCCAGGCGAACGCGGTGCGCAGCGATTCGTGCCGGCGCACCACGTCGTCGATCGCCTTTGCCAGGGCGGCCGAATCGAGCGGGCCCTGCAGGCGGAAGGCGAAGGGCAGGTTGAGCTGCGGCAGCCCCGGCAGATTCCGCTCGATGTGCAGCATCTGGTCCTGTCCGATGGAAGGCGCCGGCGGCCCGCCCGCAGCCGATCGCGGCAGGCTTGCGGCAGGCTCGTGCGGCTTCGTGGCCACGGTCTGTTCGACCCGCCGCGCCAACCCCTCGATCGTCGGCGCCTCGAAGATGGCCTTGATCGGTAACGAGACGCCGAGCGCCCGCGCGATGCGCGCCATCACCTGGCCGGCCAGCAGCGAATGGCCGCCGAGGTCGAAGAAATTGTCGGTAACACCGATGCGTTCGACGTTCAGCAGGTCGATCCAGATGTCGGAGAGCACCTTTTCGGTGAAGCGCCGCGCCGGGACGGCCGCATCCGCGCCGGACGTTTCCGGCGGGACGGACGCCAGCAGCGCCGAGCGGTCGATCTTGCCATGGGCGTTGAGCGGCACCTGATCCAGGAACAGGAAGGCGGCGGGGATGGCGTGGACGGGCAGGCGGCTCTTCAGGAAGTCGCGCAGCTCGCTGGCGCTGCTCCGGCTGCCGGGCTTGGCGACGACATGGGCGATCAGCCTGATGTCGCCGCTCGCCTCGCGGCGCGGTTCGACGATGGCGGCGCGCACGCTTGGATGCTCGGCCAGCGCGTTCTCGATCTCCTTGAGCTCGATACGATAGCCACGGATCTTGACCTGATGGTCGGCGCGGCCGAGGCATTCGATCGTCCCGTCGGCGCGGCGCCGGGCCAGATCGCCGGTCCGGTAGAGCCGGCTGCCGGCCTGGCGCGAGAACAGATCGGGCAGAAAGCGCTGCCGGCTCTGCGCGGGATCGTTGATATAGCCGCGGCCGATTCCGGCGCCGCCGATGCAGAGCTCGCCGGTCACGCCGATCGGTTGCGGCTGGAGCTGCGCGTCGAGCACGTAGAGCTGCGTGTTCGGCAGCGGCGCCCCGACCGGAACGTTGGCCGTCGCGATCGCCGGCGCCTTGGTAAGGCGATGCAGGGAGACGTCGTCGGAGCATTCCGACGCGCCATAGGCATTGATCAGCGGCACCCTCGGGCAGCGGGCAAACCAGGCGCGGCAGAGCTCGACGGGCAACGGCTCGCCGGTCGAGATCAGCAGCCGCAGCTTCGCGAAGGCGCGCCGGATCGGCGCCTCGTCCATAAGCTCGAGAATGAGGCGCAGCAGCGAGGGCACGATCTCGAGCACCGTGATGCCCTCGCGCTCGATCTCGCGCGCCAGCAGCATCGGGTCCTGCACGATCGCGCTGCCGCAGACATGGACGCGCGCGCCGACCATGGGACCGGCGAGGAATTGCCAGACCGAAATGACGAAGCTCTGCGGCGCGATCTGCGCGATCACGTCCTTAGGCGAGAGGCCGAGTTCGGAGATGAGCGAGGCCAGATGGTTCGACAGGCCGCGCTGCTCGATCATGACGCCCTTCGGCGCGCCGGAGGAGCCGGACGTATAGACGAGATAGGCAAGGCTCGAGGCGGCGCGGCGTGCGGCGCGGGCCGGCTTTGTCGACCCGGATGCAAGAGCGTCGTCGAGCTCGGCCACCGGGATGCGCTCGACCAGCGGTTCGAGCAGGGCCTCGACCATGGCAGACTGAGCCCGCCCGGTCAGCAGCACGCGGGCACAGCTCGATCCGAGGATGGTCGAGAGCCTAGCCGTCGGCTGGTCGGGATCGAGATTGAGGAAGGCCGCGCCGACGCGCTGCACCGCGATCATCGCGGCGAGCAGGTCGGGCCCGCGCTCCGCGAGCAGGGCAACCACGCTCTCGGCGCCGACGCCCTCACGGGCAAGCCAGCGCGCGGCCGCCCCAGTGCGACGCGCCAGCTCGCGATAGGTCAGGGACGTGCGACCGTCCGAGACCGCGACTGCGTTCGGCGTCTTCCTCGCCTGGCGCTCGAAGCGTTCGCTCAAGTTGCCGCGTGTGGTGAAATTGGCCGGCATGCCCCGGCCTTTTGCCAGCGCTTGCCGACGTTCGGCCTCGGTCAGGAGCGGCAGGCGCGAGATGCGCTGTTCCGGATTGGCGATGACGGCCTTGAGCAGCGCCTTGAACTGGGCCGCCATGGCTTCGATCGTCGCGGCCTCGAACAGATCGGTGGCGTATTCGAAGAAGCCGGTGAAGCGGCCATCGGCCTCGACCAGTTCGAGCGTGATGTCGAACCGCGCCACCCTGGGATCGACTTCCAGCCGCCGGGTCGACAGGCCAGGAAAACGCGCTGCCTCGATCGAGGCGTTCTGGAGGATGAACATGATCCGGAACAGCGGATTGCCGTCGCTGCGGCGCGCCACCCGCAATGCGCGCAACACCTCCTCGATCGGAAGGTCCTGGTTGCGGTAGGCGTCCAGCGTGACCTGCCGTACCCGCCGCAGCATCTCGCCGAAGCTCGGATCGCCGCTGAAATCATTGCGCAGGACCAGGGTATTGGCGAACAGCCCGATCAGGCGTTCGCTCTCGATCTGGTTGCGGTTGGCGATCAGCGATCCCGTGGCGACGTCCTCATGCGAGGTGTGGCGGAACAACAGGCACTGGAAAGCGGCGAGCAGCGTCATGAACGGCGTGACGCCCTGGTTCTGGCTCAACGCGCGCAGCTCGGACGAGAGGGACTTTGAGAATTCAAGGTAGTGACGCGCGCCGTGTCCGCTCCAGATCTCAGGTCTCGGCCTGTCGGTTCTCAGCGGCAGCATGGTGACGCCGTCGAGCTGGGTCCGCCAATAATCGAGCTGCTCCCTGGCCGCGGGCGTCTGCGCCCAGCTTTGCTGCCAGAGTGCGAAGTCGCGATATTGGAAAGCGGGCGGCGGCAGTGCGGCCGAATGCTTCTTGCGTGTCGCGGCATAATGGACGGCGAGCTCCTGCCAGAACAGCCGCTGCGACCAGCCATCGGTGGCGAGGTGATGGACGTTGACCACCAGCGCATGGTTGTTCCTGTCGAACGACAGCAGTCTCGTCTTCAGGGGCGGCGCGTGGGCCAGGTCGAACTGACGTTGCGCAAGCCTGAGCGCCTCGCGCCGGATTGCCGCAGGCCGCCTGCCCGCAGGGCATGGCTTGAGCTTGATGCGCTCCAGCCGCGGCGTCGATGACAGCACGAGTTGCATCGGCTCGCCCTGGCGCTCGACGAACACCGAGCGCAGCGCCTCATGGCGCGTTGAGATCGCAGCGAGGCTCGCAGACAGCGCGGCGGCGTCGACCGGGCCCTTGAGGACGGCGATCTCGACGACGTTATAATTGTACTGCGTCGGGTCCAGTCGCGAGAGCACGTACATCCGCTGCTGCTGGAACGACAGCGGTGCGTCCGTGCCTGCAAGCCGGCGCCAGCCCGGCAGCGCCGTCTCGCGCCGGCTTGCGGCGGTCTCGATCCGGGCCGCAAGCGCTGCGACCGTCGGGCAATCGAAGATATCCTCGAACGAGAAGTCGACATTGAAGCGGTCGCGCAGGCGCGAGCGCATCTGTGTCACCGCGAGCGAATCCGCGCCGAGCGCGAAGACGTCCTGGTCGGCGCCGACCTGCGGCAGCTCCAACAGGCCGGCCCAGATCTCGGCGAGCTGGCTCTCGACCGCATTGCGCGGCAGCCGGGTCTCGTCGTCCGCGTCGACCGTTGCAATCAGCCCGGCGAGGGCGTTGCGCTTGACCTTGCCGCTGGCGCCCTTCGGCAGCGCCGCCACGCTGCGGATCACGCTCGGTATCTTGTAGGCCGCAAGCCGTTTTCGTGCGAATTGGCGCAACTGGTCCGGGGTCGCCTCGGCATTCGGCCGCAGCACCACGACGGCCGCGACGTTCTCGCCGAGCTTCTGGTGCGGGACCGCGAACACGCCGGCTTCCAGCACCGCCGGATGGCTGAGCAGGACGTCTTCCACCTCCAGCGGCGATATCTTCTGCCCGCCGCGGTTGATGACGTCCTTGATGCGGCCGACGATGAAGAGATAGCCGTCGTCATCGAGATAGCCGAGGTCGCCGGTCCTGAACCAGCCGTTGCGGAATGCGGCCCGCGTCGCCGGCTCGTCATTATAATAGCCGCGGCTCATGTTCGGCCCGCGCAGCACGATCTCGCCGTGCGCCCCGCTTGCGAGCGTGCGGCCGGTCTCGTCCATGATCGCGATCTCCGGGCCGGCGGCGCGACCGACCGACGCGACCTTGCGCAGCTCGAACCGATTGGCCGCAATCTGCGAGGCCGCCTCGGTCATGCCGTAAGTTTCGAGCACGGGAACGCCGAACGTTGTCTCCAGCCCGGCGAGAATCGTCGGCGCGAGCGAGGCCGAAGCCGACCGGATCACGCGCAGCGACGATGGTCGGGCGCGGTCGGGGTTTACTTCCGCCGCCGTCAGCAATGCGCGATGAATGGTCGGCACCGCCGTGTACCAGGTCGGTTGCAGCTCCCGCATCCAGCCGAAGAACGAGGCTGCGTCGAAACCGTCGGTGCAGATCACGCTGGAGCCCGCGGCCAGCGCCGTGAGCAGGCCGGAGATCAAGCCATGGGCATGAAACAGCGGCAGGACGTTGAGCAGGCGATCATGCATCGTGAGCGACAGCACATGGCCGGCATTGTAAGCGGACAGGCAGACATTGCGATGGGTCAGCGGCACCATTTTCGGTCGCGCCGCCGTGCCTGACGTCAGCAGGATGAACGCATCGTCGTCGCCGCGCGAAGCGCCGCCGGCATTGGCCGGCCCGATCGCCGGAGCAATGAACGCGCAGCCGCCGAGATCGTGGGTGGGCCCCGCCACGAAATCGATCAATGCGATGTCGAGCATCCTGGCGGCGTCACGGCTCGCCGAGTTCATGTCGGCCCGGGTCACGAGCGCGGTCAGCTTCAGTTCGCTGAAATAGCGTTGCAGCTCGTCCGCCGTCAGATCAGGGTTGACGGGGACGCAGGCGCAGCCTGATGCGACTGCTAGCAGCGCCAGGGCAGTATCGGCGCCGCGCGGCAGCGCCACCGCGATGCGGTCTGCGGGACGGATGCCGAGTTCACGCAAGGCACGCACCAGTTGCCGGATCGACTCGGCCAGCGCGCCATAGCTGAGCGCCGGCCGGCCGGGAGCGAGGAGTGCGGGCGCCGCCGGCGTCCTGCGGGCGTAGAATTCGAGAAGGCCGCTGATATGCGCGAACACCTTCGTTTCGGCCGTGGTGCCGGCTGATGCTTCGTCCGCTCCGGATGCAATGTCCGACAACGCCATTCCCTTTTGGACCGATTAAGTTATTCTTCCAAGAAGTTGGGGAATGCGTCCAGTCCGAGGTGAAGTTTGGACCCCAAAATCTGTGGTTGAGGGGCCCTCGAGCCCTTCGACGGAGTAAGGGTCGGGCAGAATCACGATGCTGGAGAACGAGCCGAGCACGAGTTTGGAAGGTGGGCTGAATCACTGGCTCGAAAGCATCGGCCTCGGGCACTACACCGATCTTTTCGCGCAGCACCGCCTCGATCTCGACGTCATCGCGGATCTCACCGAAGCCGATCTGGTCGAGCTCGGATTGCCGCTCGGCGATCGCAAGCGGCTGCAGCGGGCGATGGCGGCGCTGTTTCAAGCGGAAACCACGGAGGCGCCGGCGGAGGCGCCGCGTCCGCAAATCCGGGCGGAGGTCGGAGCCGAACGGCGCCAGCTCACCACGATGTTCTGCGACATGGTGGATTCCACCTCGCTGTCCGCGCAGTTCGATCCGGAGGACGTCCGCGACATGATCGCGGATTTTCGCGAGACCTGCGTCCGGGTGGTCAAGCAATACGAGGGCTTTGCCGCCCGTTTCGTCGGCGACGGTATCCTGGTCTATTTCGGCTATCCGACCGCACATGAGGACGATGCCGAGCGCGCGGTGCGCGCCGGGCTCGAGATCGTGCGGGTGCTGTCGACGGCACGCGCGGTCGAGCCGCGTGGTGCGCTCAGCCATTCACCCGCCGTCCGCATCGGGATCGCGACCGGCCTCGTTGTGGTCGGCGACCTCGTCGGGCAGGGCACCGAAGAACGCGACTCCGCGGTCGGGGAAACCGTCAATCTCGCGGCGCGCCTGCAAGGCCTGGCGCCGCCCAACGGCGTGGTGATCTCGGCCTCGACGCAGGCGCTGCTGAAGGGGAAGTTCGACTACCGCAATCTCGGAGTCCACGACTTGAAGGGGATCTCCGAGAAGGCCCAGGCCTGGCACGTGGTGCGCGCCTCGCGGTTGGAGACCCGTTTCGCTGCGGCGATGGGTACGCGCCTGACGCCGCTCGTCAACCGCGAGGAGGAGATCGCGCTGTTGATGGGGCGCTGGCAGCAGGCCAAGGACGGCGACGGCCAGGTCGTGGTCAAGTTCGGCGAGCCCGGAATCGGCAAGTCGCGCATCATCCAGGAGATCTTCGAGCGGATATCGGGCGACCGCCATGGACAGGTCTCGCTGCAGTGCTCGCCCTATTACACCTCCACCGCGTTCCATCCGTTCGTCGAGCAGCTCAAATTCTCCCTCGGTCTCGATCGCGAGGATTCGTCCGCGCTGTCGCTGGCGAGCCTGGAGAACGCGATCGCCGCCGCCGATGGCGACATTGAGCAGGTCACCCCGCTGTTTGCCGCGCTGCTGTCGATACCGACCGGGGACCGCTATCCGCCGCTCGAGCTGTCGCCGCAGCAGCAGAAGGATGCGACGGTCGTGGCGCTGGTCAACCATTTCCTCGGCCTTGCGCGCGAGATGCCGCTGGTGATCGCGTTCGAGGATTTGCATTGGATCGACCCGACCTCCCGCGAGGTGGTCGACCTCCTGGTCGATCGGGTGCAGAACCAGCCGATCCTGGCGATCATCACCGCGCGCTCGGAATTCCAGGCGAGCTGGAACGCGCATTCGCACATCACCACCCTGGTCCTGAACCGCTTGAGCCGGCAGTTGCGCACGACGCTGGTGGAGCGCGTCGCGGGACGCGAGCTGCCCAAGGAGGTTGTCGAGGAGATCATCGTCAAGACCGACGGCGTGCCGCTGTTCCTGGAAGAGCTGACCAAGACGGTTCTGGAATCCAATCTGCTGACCGAGCGGCACGGGCGCTACGTGCTGTCGGGACCGTGGCGGCAGCTCGCAATCCCGGCCACCCTGACCGACTCGCTGATGGCGCGGCTCGACCGGATGGGACCTTTCAAGCGCATCGCGCAGATCGGCGCCACGATCGGCCGCGAGTTCTCCTACGAGACGCTGCACGCCGTTGCCAATGCGCCGGCCGAGCAGATCGAGGCGGCGCTCAGCCATCTGCAGGAAGCCGGGCTGATCATGCGCCGCGGCCATCCGCCGGATGCGCTGTACTCATTCAAGCACGTGATGATCCAGAACGCCGCGCATGGGAGCCTGTTGCACAGCGAGCGGCGCAAGCTGCATGCGCGGATCGCCCAGGTGCTCGCCGAGATGTATCCGGAGAGGACCGAGCGCGAACCGGAGCTGCTCGCCCATCATTTGACCGAATCCGGCCAGAGCGAGGGCGCTGCCAGCTTCTGGCTCAAGGCCGGCAAGCAGGCGGCCAAGACCGGGGCCAATCTGGAGGCGATCGGCCACCTGCGCCGCGGCCTTAACGTCGTGCAGGCCAATGCGCGCATGCAGGGCGCCGACGAGATGGAGCTCAAGCTGCGCATCGCGCTCGGCAACGCGCTGATCGCCGCCAAGGGCTACGCGGTGCAGGAGGTCGAGGAGAACTACATCCGCGCGCTGGAGCTCGGCCGTCAGCTCGATGACGACGAAAAGGTCTTCGCTGCGACGCGCGGGCTCTGGGTGTGCCATTTCATCCGCGCCGATCTCACCCGCGCGCACGATCTCAGCGTCGAGCTGTTGAAGTTTGCCAAGCGCGAGCGGCTGAACGAGCGGACGCAGCCGGCGCAGCAGACCGGCTATCTGATCGAGGCGCACCGCGCGATCGCGATGACCATGCTCTATCGCGGCCGCTTCGCAGCCTCGCAGCACCATTTGCACCGCTGCATCAACCTGTTCAGCCCCGATCTGCACTCCGACCTGATGGAACGGCACGGCATCGATCCCGGTGTCGTTTCGCTGTCCTATCTCGGTTACCTCCTGTGGTTCCTCGGTCGGCCCGACGCGGCGCGCCAGCACAGCGAGCAGGCGATCGCGAACGCCGAGAAGATCCGCCACCCCTTCACGCTCGCCTTCGCGCTGGTGTTCGGCGCCTATCTCCGCCAGCATTTGCGCGACGTCGAAGGCACGCGCGACTACGCCAATCGCGCCATGATCATTGCCACCGAGCACAATTTCCTGCACTGGAAGCAGCAGGCGGCGATCCTGCGCGGCTGGGCGCTGGCTCAGCTCGGCGAAGCCGACGAAGGCCTCGGCCAGATGCGCTTCGGCCTCGACGAGTACGAGGCGATGGATTCCTGGCTCGCCGGCTGCTGGTTCCGCTGTCTGCTCGCGGAAACGTACGCCAAGGTCGGGATGCGCGACGCCGCCTTGCGCGCGCTGGATGGTGCGCTTGCGACCGCAAGGCGGACCGGCGATCACTTCTATCTCGCCGAGGTCTATCGCATGCAAGGCGAGATCACGCTGGCGGGTGGCGACCCGGCGTCGGTACAGGAGGCGGAGGACCTGTTCGGCCTTTCGCTGGAGACCGCACGCAAGCAGGGAGCGCTGTCCTGGGAGCTTCGCACCGCCGTCTGCCTCGCGCGCCTGTCGCATCAAGCCGGCAAGCGCGAGCACGCAAGACTCCTGCTGATGCCGATCGTCGGCAAATTCAGCGAGGGCTTTTACACGCCGGACCTGAAGCAGGCGATGCAGCTCCTCGATGAGCTCGGTAGCGACGCGGCGGTGCGCGAGCAGGCCGGTCTGTGACATGAGCGATCTTGCCGCCGCGCGTGCGCGCTACGCTGAGTTGATCGCCAGGCGCGAGCGGATTGCCTCGAAGCGTCTGCTCGATGCGCTCGCCGCTGTTCCGCGCGAGGACTTTCTGCCAAGAGGACCCTGGCGCATCAAGGGCGAGGCGGCGCGCAGCTACCGGCTGACGTCCGACGCCGATCCCGTTCATCTCTACGACAACGTGCTGGTCGCGATCGATGCACGCCGCAAGCTCGACACCGGCCTGCCGAGCCTGTGGGCGCATTTGATCGACATTCTCGACGTCAAGCGGACGGACCGTGTGGTGCAGATCGGCTGCGGCCTCGGCTATTTCTCGGCGGTGCTGTCGATGATGGTCGGCGAGAAGGGCCGCGTCCATGCGATCGAATGCGACGAGCGGCTCGCGACCCGGGCGGCGAGCTATTTGCGCGGCTATGGCAATGTCACGGTCGTCCACGGCGATGGATGCAAGGACGTGAGCGAGCCCGCCGATGTGATCATCGTCCATGCCGGCTTCCCGCACCCGCACCCGCTCTGGCTGCGGTCGCTCCGTCCGCGCGGCCGTCTTCTGGTGCCGCTGACCCAGCGCGACCGCGAAGGCGCCGCCCTCAAGATCACGCGGAGGGCCAGGGGTTTCGAGGCAGAGGCGATCCAGCAGATCCGGATCTTTCCCGGCCGGGGCCGCGGCGTGACCGCCCTCGACGACCGCGTCGCCGACTGGTGGCAGCGCGCCTCAGCCCTGGCGCCGCTCCGCTTTCGCGGGCTGGAGCAGGGGCTGCCGTCGGATGGCTAACACTTCGTTTCGCTTTACCTTGATTTCGATCGTGAGTTTCCGGCATCTCGCATTGCCGCTATCAGTGCGGGTCTGATGGCCATTTGAGCGTGCTCCATGCATTCCGTTGCCCTGCTGACTGCCAGCTACGCCAAGGATATCGAACGCTTTTCGCTGCTTAGCGAGAGCATCGACACCTGGCTGTCGGGATACACGCGCCATTATGTGCTCGTTAACGATGAGGACGTGCCGCTGTTCGCGCGCTTCGCGTCCGACAAGCGGGTGATCGTTCCGGCCTCGCGCTATCTGCCGAAGTGGCTGTTCGCGCTGCCGCCGGCGCTCCAGTTCGGCAGCCGGCGCGTCTGGCTGTCGCTGCTGTCCTCGCCGGTGCACGGCTGGCACATCCAGCAGATCCTGAAGATCGCCGGCGTCCTCAACGCGCCCGAGCAGCGCGTCTGCATCCTGGATTCGGACAATCTGTTCTTCCGCGAGTTCGACGTCAGCCGATATGCCGGCGCTGAGACGACGCCGCTGTTCGTCACGCGCAAAGCGATCGCCGCCGACCACCCGTTGCACGGCCTGTGGCTGCGCACCGTCGACCAGCTTCTCGGCATCAAGGAGCGCGCGTTCCCGGCGGACGATTATGTCGGCAACGCGCTGGTCTGGGACAGGGACACGGCGCGTGCGATGACGGACGCGATCAAGTCGGCGACCGGCCTGAGCTGGGCGCTGGCGCTGTGCCGGAAGAAGAAGTTTTCGGAGTATCTGCTTTACGGAAACTTCGTCGCCAATGCGCCGGAACACCTGGCGCGACATCGGCTCACCGAAGACAGCATCGCGGTCTCGCACTGGGACGACACGCCGCTCGACCGCCCGGCCATCGAAGCGATGATGCGCACGGCCTCGCCCGAGCAGGTCGCGCTTTGCATTCAGTCCTATTCGTCGACGTCGATCGCCGACATCCGCGACGTGTTCCGCCTGTCCTCGCGCGAGCGGCGCGCGCCGAGCCTGGCCCCCGATCATATCGGCGATGTGGCCGCGTTCGAAACGCCGAAGACACGCTGATTTCTAAAGCATGATCCGGAAAAGTGCATAGCGGTTTCCGAAAAGATCATGCTCGAACAATAATCTAAAGCGCGATGACGATTCATCCTAATCGCATCGCGCTTTAGCCGTCCTTCGTGAACTTGCTGATGACGTCCATGAACGGCTTCGGCTTGAACTCGCCGTCGAGCGGCAGGGGGCGGTTCGGCTGCTTGTCCTTGCGGGCAAAGGTGCCGTTGATCCAGCTGTAACGGTCCGAGATGCCCCAGGTCAGGATCGACCGCACCGGGCCGCTCGCGGCAACGGCCGTCAGCAGGTCGTCGACGCGCTTGGCGACGACGGCGTCGCGCTCCGCAGGACTTCCCGCCAGCTTCTGGTCGTCGACGTCGAGCTCGGTGATGAGAACCTCGAGCCCCCAGGAACGCAGCTCGGTGACGAATTTGGCGAGCCCGTGCGTGTCGATCTCAAGCTCGGCGTGAAGATGCGCCTGCAGCCCGACGGCGTGGAGCGGAACGCCCTGATCGAGCAGGTCCATGATGAGGGTGCGATAGGCCGCCCGCTTGGCGATGAACGAGTCCTTCGCCGACTCGATGTCATATTCGTTGATCGCGAGCTTGACGAAAGGGTCGGCCGCGGCCGCCGTGCGGAACGCCAGCGGAATCCAGCGATCGCCGAGATGTTGCGTCCAGAAGGTGTCGCGCCGGTCCTTCGGGCTGCGCGGATTGTCCGGGATCGGCTCGTTGACGACGTCCCACGACGTCAGCTTGTCCTTGTAGTAGGAAACGACGGTGCCGATGTGGTCGAGATAGGCGCGTTCGACGCCCTTGCTGCCCTTGATCTGCTTGGTCCAGTCCGGAATGTCGTGATACCAGGCGAGTGCGTGGCCGCGCATGGTCAGATCGTTGTCGCGCGCGAAATCCAGGATCGCGTCGGCGCGCTCGAAGGTGAACGTATGGGCGTCCGGCCGCAGCATCGGCCATTTCAGCTCGAGCACCGGCACCACCTGCGTGCAATAGGTGCTGATGGCCTCGCCGAGCCGCGGATCGGCTTGCAGGTCCCAGAGCGTGGCGGCTGCGCCGTAGCCCGGGCGGCGTTGGACGCGTTTCGAGGCCGGCACCGCGGACGCCGATGCGCCCGCCGCGAGCGTTGCGACACTGCCGAGCAGGAATTCGCGTCGGTCGAGCCCGGTCACGCGTGCCGCTGCATCGCGGCTTCCGCGATTTCGTAATAGTGAAGCGCGCCCTTCTCGAGCGTCAGGTGGTCCAGCACATAATCGCGCGGCGCGAAGCCTCCTGCGTCGACCTGCGACCAGAAACGGCCCCAGCCCGCCGCGAAGCTGCCCGCATCAGTGAAGGTCATGCCGCAGCGCGCGTCGAAATAGGGCACCGAGGACACGTTGCCCTCGTATCGCACCTTGTCCGGGAAATATTTCGGATCCTGCCAGGGTCCGCCGCGATCCCAGGCGAAGACGGGCACGCCGCTCGAGAGTGCTTGCTGGCAGGCGATGCCCTGGCTCTCGTGCTCGCAGAGGAAGATCATGCTGCGGCAGCGCGCCAGCGCGGCCTTGTAATCCTCTTCCTTGTATTGCCCGTAGCGGATCGTTTCGACCGTGCGGCCGCTGGCTTCGAGAAACTTTCGGATCGGCTCGATCAGCTCCGGTTGATACCGGTCGTAATCCCAGCGGACCTTGTCGTAGAACAGCACGTCGATCTTCTTCTGCGCGGCCGGCGCCGGGACCCACAGATCCGTCTCGATGCCGACGGGCCAGGCACCGACATGGGGCCAGTGCGGACGGAACATGTCGGCATACCAGGCGCACGGCAACAGCACCTGCCTCACGTCGAGATCCTCTAGAGTTTCTGGTGCGTCGATCGGATGGTCATACATGGCGACGCCAAGCAGCAGTGGATTCTTCCACTTGAACCAGTCGAGCACGAACGGCCGGCCGATGATGCAGGCCAGTTCCTCCGGATGCTTCCGAATGTAGCGATAATCGTTGATGCGGTAGCGAATGCCAAGCCGATCGAGACCTGCGCACAGATTGAGCAGAACGCGCCGCTGTCCGCTGATGAAGGACTTGCCCAGCAGCAACCGGCGCAGCAGCGGCCGAAGGTGACGGTCGCCGGGAAACCAGCGGTCGTCTCGTTCCTCGAAGAAGAGGTTGAGGACCATCCTGTCGCGGCCCTTCGCGCCGGGATACGCCGGAGCCGCGGGAGCAGTGGCGGTTCGACGCGGGAGGGAGGTCGATCTCGCCCGTGTTCGTTCGACAACGTCCATATCAGTTACATCAGTGCGTCGGAGGAGTCGGGCGACGTTTCGCTATCATTGCTTCTTTTCTGTGATCGCGCCCGCTCCTTCAAGGACAGGGCAAATTTAACGCTAACGCGCGATAACCGCGTGCTCGCTCCATTAGCGATCCGATTTGCAGGGTTATCCGGCTATCCTTGACTTGTCCTTGACCTATCCTTGGCAATGCCAGCGGCGAGCCCCGATTGTCGCACCCAATCGTCTTAACGATCCGTTAATCCTGATGGCCGCCCACGGTCCCGTGCTCGCATGCTGAACCGCCATTTCTCGATCTATCTCGTCGCCTACATCCTGCCTGCGGCGGTGGGCTTCTTCGCCGTCACGGCCTATACGCGGCTCCTCAGCCCGGCGGAGTACGGCGTCTATGTCGTCGGCATCAGCCTTGCCGGGATTCTGGGCGCGATCTTCTTCGCCTGGATCAAGCTGTCGGTGTCGCGCTATCAGGCGATGTCGGCGGAGGTCGATTTTCGTGGCACGGCAATCGTCGCCTTCGCGCTCACGGCCGCGGTGCTCTGCGCCACCACTCCGCTGGTCGTCCTGTTCCGCAGCGATGTCAGCGTCGAGCTGCTGCTCGCCAGCATGTTCGTCGCGATCATGGCCAATGCAGTCGATGTCGGCCAGGAGTTCGAGCGCGCTAAATTGCGCCCCTACCGGTTCGCGGCGATCTCGATCGTGCGCAGCGTCTCCAGCGTCGGCTTCGGTCTTCTCGGAATCTGGCTCGGCTGGGGTGGATTGGGGCTGCTCGCCGCATTCGGCCTGGGGTCGCTCGCCGGCATCATCCTGAACCTCGTCGGCGACCGCACCGGGATCGCGCGCTTCCAGCGCAGCCAGTTCATGCAGCTGGCGCGCTACGGCCTGCCGCTGACGCTGGCGGGATTGTCCGTGGCGGTCTATTCGGCCTGCGACCGCCTCATTGTCGCTTATCTGCTCGGCAAGGACGCTGCCGGCATCTTCGGCGTTGCCGCCGATCTGCCGCGCCAGTTCATGGTCATGATCGCATCCAGCGTCGCCGCGGCGACGGTGCCGCTGGTGTTCCGGTCATTGTCCGAGAACAACGGCGAGACGACGCGGGAGCGGCTGACCGAAAGCCTCGAGCTGCTGCTCGTCGTGGTGGCGCCCGTTGCGGTCTGGCTTGCGCTTGCGGCGGACCAGGTCGCCGGAACGCTCGTCGGGATCGACTTCCGCGCCGGCGTCTCGGCCCTGTTGCCGACACTGGTGCTTGCGCGGCTTTTCGGCATCGCCAATCAGTTCTACGTGCAGATCAGCTTCCAGCTCGCCGAGCGGCCCTTCATGCTGGCGGCGCAATCCTTTCTCACGCTGGTGATCAGCGTCATCCTGATGTTCGCGCTGATCGGCGGCTACGGCCTTCACGGCGCGGCGCTGGCGACGCTGGCAACCGAGGCGATCGGCTTCCTCGTCGCACTCGTCCTGATGCATCGGGCCCATCCGGTCCCGTTCGAGCTCAACCGCCTCGCCGGCGTTGCCGCCTCCGCGGCATTGATGGCGGCGGCGATCCTTGTTGCGCGCGCGCAAGTGGGCGGCACCGGCCTCGCCTCGCTCGTCATCGTCAGCCTCGCCGGCGGCCTTGCCTATGCGGCCGCGGCCTGGCTGCTCAATGTTGCGAACGTGCGAACGTTGTCGCTGCGTTTCCTGCGAACGTTGAACCGCAAGGCTCTCGGCGTCTAGCGGGAGGGCTATTCGCGCGTCCGTACGGTCGCACCAAAAGGTGATCCGGACATTCTGCCGCAGCGATCGAGGCCAGCTCCGGCCGCCCTCGGCTGACGGCCGCCTTCCGCCTCCGCGAGGCGTCGTATATGAGAGATTTGTCGTCCGAACGTACCGAATCCCGCCACAGACGGAACGTAAGGCGACTGCAATTTCTTAATGCAACGATTCCAATCTGACACGTGAGCGATACCAGCCGACTGGCAGCTCGACCGAGGATGGCATGAAAAACCGATCGACGACGGCGCAATCCATCAGGGCGGTGGGGCGCCGGGGGCCTGCCGGAATCATGGCGCTCGTGGCGGCGGCGACCCTTGCGGCGGCCACCCCGGCGATTGCGGCCAAGCAGCAGCGCCAGGTGGCCGAGGCAGTCGCGCCGCGGGTGGCCGGCGATCCGGTCATGGCGATCGTGTCGATCAAGAGCCAGCAGGTCACTTTCTACGATGCCGACGGCTGGATCGTGCGCGCGCCGGTATCGACCGGCACCACCGGACGCGAGACGCCGGCTGGCGTCTTTGCCATCCTTGAGAAGAACCGGGAGCATCGCTCGAGCCTTTATGACGATGCCTGGATGCCGCACATGCAGCGCATTACCTGGAACGGCATCGCCCTGCATGGCGGACCGCTGCCCGGCTATGCCGCCTCGCACGGCTGCGTGCGAATGCCGTTCGGCTTCGCCGAGAATGTGTTCGACAAGACCTATATCGGGATGCGCGTGATCGTCTCGCCGCATGACACGGTCCCGACGGAATTCTCTCATCCCTCGCTGTTCGTGCCAAAGCCGGAGGCCATCGCGGCCGTGCCCGGCCGGGCCGACAAGCTCTCCGCCGAGGCGGAGGAGGCCACAAGGGCGGCCGACGAGGCCAAGAAGGCTGCGTCCGCCGCCGCGAAGGAAGCCGCCTCGCTCCCGGCCGCGTTGCGCAAGCTGGAACAGCAGAAGACCCGCGCCGATGCCGAGCTCGCCTTCGCCGACAAAATGCTCGCAAATGCCAAGACGGATCAGGCCCGCGCCAAGGCCGAGGAGCTGAAGCAGAAGGCAGCAACCAAGGCTGCCGACGCGGCGACGCAGCTCGAGGCCGCCAGGGCCGCCGCGCAGCCGAAGCGCGATGCGGTGGCTGCGACCAAGGAAGCCGCGAAGACCGCTGCGGCCAGAAAGACCGAGGCCGTGAAGGCGGCGACCGACGCGAAGCTCGCGGGCGAGCCGGTCTCGGTCTACATCAGCCGGGCGACGCAGAAGCTCTATGTGCGTCGGAACACGCACAAGCCGGCGCCCGACGGCGGCGGCGAGGTGTTCGACACCAGCATCGAGGTCCCCGTCACGATCCGCAATCCCGAGCAGCCGATCGGCACGCATATCTTTACGGCGATGGCGAAGACCGGGACGGGCCTGCGCTGGAGCGTTGTCACGATCGAGAACGGCGATGAGGCGCGCAACGCACTCGACCGCATCACCATCCCGCAGGACGTATGGGACCGCATCGGACCGACCGCGTTGCCGCGTTCCTCGATCGTCGTCTCGGACGAGCCGCTGAGCAGCGAGACCAATTACCGCACCGAGTTCGTCGCGGTGCTGAGCAACGAGCCGCAAGGCGGCTTCATCACGCGCAAGCCGACCGCGCCTGCCATGATCGCCAGCGATGACGGCTGGGACAACGGCTTCGGCTTCTTCTATCGCGATCCCTACGTCCAGCCGGCCAACCCGCGCCGGCGCAGCCAGTACCAGTACTATCAGCCGGCGCAGCCGTTCCAGCGCGGCTTCTGGTAAAGGACGCGCCGCCTCGGCCAACGCCCCTGCTACGGGCGGGCCTCGATCACGATCGCCTGGATCTTGCCCTCCACCGGACCGGATCCATGGCGGGCCCGGATTGCCTCCGCAACCGTATCGGTCGCAGCCTGAAGCTTGCCGGCATCCCGTGCCTCGATCTCGCTGCGCAGCGGCGTGCCCTGGCAGAGCGCAATGGCGACATCTTCGGCTAAAGGCGCGCGGCTGATTTCGGATCGGGTTTCGATCGAGATGTCGCGGAAGCCAGCTCGTTCGAGATCGCTCCTGATGACGGCCTTGTCGTGATAGCCGTGCGGCGTCCGGACCATGAAACGCGGCGGATCATTGGGAAACAGCTTCTCGAGCGCGACCGTTGCTTCATGCGTGAGCGCATTCTCCTCGATGCGATCCCAAACGTTGAACACGAACGTGCCGTCCGGCTTCAGGACGCGCCTGACCTCGCCATAGGCCTTGATGCGGTTCGGAAAGAACATCGCGCCGAACTGGCAGCAGACCACGTCGAACTCGGCGTCGCCCAAGGGCAGGGCCATTGCGTCCGCCTGGCGCCAGGTGATGCGATCGTCATTCGCCTGGCGCTGCGCTGCGACCGCGAGCATCGGTTCGTTGAGGTCCGTTGCAACGTATCGAACGCCGCGCGGCAGCGCCGCCGCCACGGCACGCGTCACCGCACCGGTGCCCGCTGCGATCTCGAGCAATACAGCGGGAGAGCGTGCGGCAACGCGCCTTGCGATGTCCTCCGCATAGACGGCGAAGATCATCGGGACCAGATACTCGTCGTAGATTTTCGGAATCGAGCCGGCGAAAACCTTGTCAGTGTCGGGCATGCTAGCCTCGCTGAAGGTTCGGACACGAGGCCACGTTACCATGGTTTCCCGCAAGAGCCAGCAACGGCGTACATTGCGGGCAATCGGTTCTACGATCTCCCGCCGCCGATCTCGCGGATCGGCCGCGTGCCGTCCCAGCTCATCGCGGCCTGCCGCACCTTCTCGAAGAACGGGCCCTTGGTGCCGCTGATGTCGGAGATTTCGATCACCGTGCCCGGATGCGCCTGCGTGTCGAAATAGGCAAAGCGTCCCTTGTTGCCGCCGATCTGGCCCTCATGGCCGATCCGATAGCCGAGCCCGAGCGCCTTGTCGTAGAGCGCCTGATAGTCGTGGCTCCAATACGACATGTGCTGGAGCCCTTCGCGCCCGGCATCGAGAAATTCCCTGTAGAGCGAGGGCGCGTCGTTGCGCTGCTGGATCAGCTCGATCTGGAGATCGCCGGAATTCGCCAGCGCAATGCTCATCTCGACGGCCGAATCCCGGCCGCGATGCCGGAACCAGTCGGTCTTGACCCGGTCCATGTAGTACCAGGGGCCGACGCCCATCACCTCGATCCAGTGCTTCATCGCGGCGTGGATGTCCCGCACCACATATCCGTTCTGGCGCACCGCGCCGAAGATACGGCTCATGCCCGCGCTCCTGTCGTCAGCTTGCTCACTTGACCTCGATGCCCGCGTCCTTGGCAACCTGCTTCCAGGCCGTGATGTCGCGGGCGTTGATGTCGCGCTGCTCCTCGCCGGGCACGAATTGCGGCGTGATGCCGAGCGCCAGCAGCTTCTGCTTCACGACCTCATCGCCAAGGGCCTCCTTCAGGGCCGCCGACAGCTTCTGCGTGATCGGCGGTGCGACACCGGCCGGCGCATACATCGCCCAGGACAGGCTGCGGTCGAACGCCACGCCCTGCTCCTTGTAGCTGGCGATTTCGGGCAGGCTCGGCGACCGCTCGCCGCAGGCGGCCAGCGCCTTGATCGAGCCCTCCTTCACCAGCGGCGTTGCGGTGGCAACGTCGAGCGTCGCGAGCGAAATGTGGCGGCCGAGCAAATCGCCGGCCAGCTTTGCGATGCCGTTGAACGGCACGTGGTCCATCCTGATGCCGGTCTGCTGCATCAGGATCTCCGCGCAGAATTGTCCGGTCGAGCCGACGCCCCAGCTGCCGTACTGGATCGGCTCGCCCTTCTTGGCCAGCGCGACCAGACCCTTGATGTCATTGGCGGCAAAGTCCTTGGTTGCCACCAGCATGATGGAGGAGACGCCGACGCGCCCGATCGTCGTGAAATCCTTGATCGGATCGTAGGGCAGTTTTGGATAGATCGCGGGCGCCAGCACATGCGTGGTCATGCCGCCGACGGTGATGGTGTAGCCGTCATTGGCGGAAGTCGCGACCATCTGCGTGCCGATCGTGCCGGCGGCGCCGGTGTGGTTCTCGATATAGATGCTCTGCCCGAGCGTCTTGCCCATCCTGTCCGCAAGCAGCCGGCCGACTACGTCGCCGCCGCCGCCGGCCGCGTAAGGCAGCAGCATCCTGATCTTGCGGGTGGGGTAGGCGGCAGCATCCTCGGCGCGGGCGGACGGCGCCGCTGACAAGATCAGCAGCAATGATGTGACGATGCGAAGCGCTGCGATGGTTTGCGCGGGCAAAAGGCGAGCGTGGCTTGCCATGGCATTCTTCCCCAATTGCTCTCCGCTTATCGAGCGGAGTTAAAACGAACGATCGTTCGTACGGTTGACTAGCGAACGAGCGTTCGTTAGTCAAGCAGCATGGCTGTCGACACCTCCAGCGCGGCTGAAGCGGCTGCGCCCACGACGCGCGAGCGCATCCTCGCCGAAGCGCTCAACCTGTTCGCGCAGAGCGGTTATGGCGGCGCCTCGATGCGCGAGCTCGCGCGCCGCGTCGGCATCCGCGAGAGCAGCCTCTACAACCATTTCCCCGGCAAGGCGGCGATCCTCGAGGCGATCGTCAGCGAGCATGGCCCGGCCAGCTCGGCGAGCCGGCTGGAGGAGCCGCGCTACAAGCAGCTGGCGCGGCAGCCGGCGGAGTTCTGCCGGCAGTTCGCGCTCGACCTCGTCGAGCAATGGTCCGATCCGCGCGAGCACCAGTTCCAGAAGGTCATCACCGCCGAGCGCAACCGCGTGCCAGGCATTCGCGCCAAATTCGCCGATCATTTCTACGCGCGCGAGCAGAGCCTGATGACGGATTATTTCCGCGGCTTCGCGCTCGCCGGCCTGATCTCGACCACTGATCCGCGCGAGACCGCGCGGCTGTTCGCCGCCGGTCTGATCTACATCCGCCTCGAGCATTACGTGATGGGCGCGGTGCCGTCGCCGCGGCCGAAGGTGATCGAGGCGATCGACCGCTATCTCGCCTTCTTCCTGTCGCTGATCGCGGCAGGTCAAGACGCCGACAACAAGAAGCGAAAGCCCAAGGGAGAAATGCGTGGCAAGGCTGCCCCTGATTGATCCGGAGACGACGAGCGGCGACATTCGCGCCTCGTTCGACCGCATGCCGGTCAAGCTCAACATCTTCCGCATGATGGCCCATGCCGAGGCCAACATGATTCCGGCGATGCGGCTCGGCAATTCCATCCTGCACAAGCAGAAGCTCAGCGCGGTCAACCGCGAGCTTCTGATCCTCCAGTCCGCCCAGCTCGAAGGCGGCGCCTACGAGTGGCGCCAGCACGTGCCGATCGCGCTCGGCGTCGGCTGCACGCAGGACCAGATCGACGCCGTCGAGCGTAGTGACTACGACGCCGCCGGCCTGAGCGAGGCCGAGCGCGCGCTGCTGAAGTTCGGCCGCGAAGTGGTCGAGAACGTCCGTGTCCCCGAGACCATCTTCGCGGCCGTGCGAAAACATTTCAGCGACCAGGAAATCGTCGAAGCCATCGTCGCGCTCGGCTTTTACATGATGATGGCGCGCCTGACCGAAGCAACGGAAACCGATCTCGATCCCGCCGCTGGCATGAAGGTCTATGACGGCGGCAAGAAGCCAGGCGGCTGAGATGGCGGACACCGAGAGCAAGCCGGAGCGTTACATTCGTCCGCCGAGCGTGGAATCATCCGGAGAAGCGCCGGGCAGGGGGCGCCTCAAAGGGCGCCGCATCCTGATCGTCGGCGGCGGCCAACGCGTGTTCGACGCAGCGAGCGATCCAATCGGCAACGGCCGTGCCATGAGCATCCTGTGCGCCCGCGAGGGCGCCAAGGTCGCGGTCGCCGATCTCAACCGCAGCTCCGCCGAACAGACGGTGAAGCGCATCACGGATGAAGGCGGCGACGGTCTTGCCATCGCGGCCGACGTCACCTCGGAGGCCGACGTCGTCCGCATGATCGACGAGGCGCGCCGCGCCATGGGCGGGCTCGACGGCATGGTGCTGAACGTCGGCACATTCGGCAAGGTCGGGCTCGATGCCGTCAGCCCCGAGGAGTGGAACAAGATCTACGACGTCAATGTCCGCGGCCCCATGCTGTGCTGCCGCGCCGGCTTGCCGAAATTCGACGATGGCGGCGCCATCGTCTTCATCTCCTCCATCGCCGCGCTGAAGGCGGGCTCGCAGATGGCGGTGTACGATTCCTCGAAAGCCGCGCTCGGCGGTCTGATGCGCAACATCGCCCATCTCGGAGCGCGCCGCGGCATCCGCGCCAATCTCGTCTATCCCGGCCTAGTCGACACCCCCAACGGCCGCGAAGCCGGCGCGGGCCGCCCCAGCCGTGGCAAGGGCCACATCCCGTTCGGCCGCCAGGCGACGGCCTGGGAGATCGCCTATGCCGTGCTGTTCTTCCTCTCGGACGAAAGCGTCTACGTCACCGCACAGACCCTCGCAGTCGATAGCGGCCTGAGCGCAATGTAAGTGCTCTTCTGTAGCCCGGATGGAGCGCAAGCGTAATCCGGGACCGATGCCTCACCGCGCAACCTGCCCCGGATTGCGCTGCGCTCCATCCGGGCTACGGATGCGACAGATCAGATGATCGAGCGAGATGTGCCCCGGCCCGTAAGCCATGAGGGCAAGCGCCATCGCCGCCCAAGTGAGGTGAATCGGCCAGCCGTCGGGCACCGTGAGCTCGACGATCACGGTCATGAACAGCAGCCCGAGCGCGGCGAACCGCGTGCCCAGTCCCAGCACCAGCAGGATCGGGAACATGATCTCGCCGGAGCCCGAGAGAAAGGCCATCACCGTCGGGGCCGGAAAGTGATAGGGCCCGCCGGGCAGATGCAGCATGAATTCGTCGCTGAACAGCGTCACCGCGGTGTCGTTGAGCTCGAGGAAGCCGCTCCATTTGAGCAGGCCCGAGCGCCAGAACGGCACGGCCAGCGCGAGGCGCAGCACCAGCTGGACGAGCGATGGCACCGCGAGCGCCTGCACCAGATGATTGGCTCTGTCGATGAGTGCTCCGGGCGACGGCAGGCCGCTGGCGGGCGTCATGGGCTGCTCCGTGATCATGATGGGTCTCCGCAACAGAGCGAGGTGAAGGCGCCGGCTTCGATCAGCCCGGCAATATTCGCGGCAATGTCGAATTCGCTCGCCGCTTCCAGCGCTGCCGCAGCGGCTTCGCCGAGCGGCCGGCCCGACATGAGATGGTGCGCGAAGACCGCTCCGCCGGGCGGAAGGCGGCGCACGGCGACGTCGAATTCGCCTCGCGTGATCAGGGCATCCTCCGGCGTCGAGGCATCGATCCGCATAATCGGTGCGTCGTCGCGGTTGGCCGCAAAGATCGTCACGGCAGCGTAATTCGAACGCAGGCACCGCGCGGCCGGGTGCGGAATGAAAACCAGATCAGCCAGGCGGTCGGGCGTCACCGCCGAGAGCCGGGCCGACGACAGCGGGATGGCGTCGGCGGCGTGATAGGCGTCGAGCCAGGCCCGCTCGAGACGCGCGACGTCGCCGAGCCAGGGCAGATCTTGCGCATGCTCGTAGGCTTCGATGAAGTCCGGAAAGTCGCGGCCATATTCGAACAGCAGCGGCGATGTCGGCGGATTGCTGCGCACATGCAAGCGCGCCATCGCGCGGAAGAAGTCGACGCCGGTGATGCGCTGCACCGCCGGATAGATTGCGGCGAGCGCGTCGATCAGGCTGACCGTGACGTTGTTGCGGTAGACGTCGTAGCGCCGGCCAGCGGCCTTGCCGTTCGGGCCGGTCACGAGCTCAGGCGTGCTGCGCGCCGGATCCAGCAGCGCCGGCGCGAACGATGCGGCAAAGCACAAACCTGGTTCAGGCGGCATGACGCTCTCCTGCCGGCACGGCGGACTGATGGCGGTCGAGGATCGCCTGGGCGGCAGCGGCTTCCGCTTGCAGCACCGGCCAGTCCGGAATCTTGCTGTCCCATTCGATCAGCGTCGGCACCGGCCCGCGGCGGCGGATCACGATCTCGTAGAGTTTCCAGACGGCGTCGGCCACCGGGCCATCGTGGCTGTCGATCAACAGCAGGTCACCTTCGTTGTCGGCCTGCTCGGCATGCCCGGCGAGATGAATTTCCTCGACGCGCGACAGCGGGAAATCAGCGAGGTAGTCGAGCGCAGAATATCCATGGTTGGCCGCGGAGACGAACACGTTGTTGACGTCGAGCAGCAGGCCGCAGCCGGTGCGCTCCGCAACGGCGCGGATGAACTCGGTCTCGCGCATCGAGGATTCGCGAAAGGCGAGATAGGTCGACGGGTTTTCCAACAGCAGCGGCCGCCGGATCGCCTCCTGCACCTGATCGATGTGATCGCAGACGCAAGTCAGCGTCGCTGCCGTGTAGGGCAGAGGCAACAGATCGTTGAAGAAGCTGGTCTCGTGCGTCGACCAGGCGAGATGCTCGGAGACCAGCGCCGGCTGATAGCGCGCGACCAGGCCGCGGAAGCGCGCCAGATGCGCCTTGTCGAGCGGCCGGGGTCCGCCGATCGACATGCAGACGCCGTGCAGCGAGAGCGGATGATCGCGGCGGATCGCCTCCAGCGCGCGATGCGGCGGCCCTCCCGCGCCCATGTAGTTCTCGGCGTGGACCTCGAAGAAGCCGCGCCGATTCTTTGCCTCGAGGATTGCCGGGAGGTGCTCGGGCTTGAAGCTCGTCCCGGCAACGCCGCCGATCGGCGTTGCGAAGCGGAGCGGCAGCGCTGCTGGCGGGGCCGGCTTGATCGTGCTCATCGTGCTGCTCCGTTCGCGCTTGCCGTTGCGCCGGCCGTCAGATCGGCTTCAGCGAACCCTTCTTGCCGCCCGGCAGCTCGATGCTGGTGCAGGTGCCGCCCTTGACGAATTTCCAGGCATTACCCTGGTAGTCCACGGTCGAGGTGCCCTGGCAGGTGGTGCCCGGTCCCGCCGCGCAATCGTTCTGGCCTTTCAGTGCGACGCCGAAGCACTTCTCTTTCTTGGCGGCGACGGCGGCATCGGCTTCGGCCTTGCTCAGGGGGGCGGCGGAGGCAAGGGTCGCGAGCGCGGTCGACACCGCACCGGCGAGGACGAGGGAGGTGACGGTATGTTTGGCAGACATCGAGGTTCTCCTGTTCGAATGGTGCCGCCCGGCAGGCGAGCGCGCATGATCTCCTTCGTTCCGCGCGCCGCCCGTGTTACGGCGGGCTGCTCACGAAACCGTGAGATCGATTGGATCGGGCGCACGGTCGGTGCGCTTGGACGGGATTAGCGGGCAAGTGGGTGCCCAAATCCAATGCCTTGGCGCTATCGACACGTTAGAGCGAGAGCATTGGATGCGTCCGACCAAACTTGGCAGAGGTAACGGACGGTAGGAAATCTGCGTAGGAAGATGACAGGAGTCGCGCCCACCCAAAGGCGGATAAAACCATGAACGTCGATCCCGGACGCCAGCTGCGCGCGATCGCAAGGATGACGGTCAGTATCCGCCTTGCTGTCTCCGCGCTGGTCCTCGCCGCGATCCTGCTGACCGCGGCGCTCTCCAGCCTGCTGTGGTGGCGCACCGCGGAGGCGGCCAGCCGGCAGCTCGCCTCGACCATCAACGAGCAGATCGTCGCGGCGGTGCGCAAGGAGGTCTCGGCCATCGTCGACGAGGCGCGCGCCGCGCATACCGCGATCCGCACCCTGTTCCTCCAGAACGTGCTCGACACCCGCGAGGCCGACAAGCGCGAATTCGTCTTCCTCTCGCAATTGCAATCGCAGGCCACGATTTCCTGGGTCGCGTTCGGCTGGCCTGACGGCTCCTTCTTCGCCGCGCACAAGCTCGGCGATCGGCGCCTGGAGATGATGGAGATCTCGCTGACGG
Source organism: Bradyrhizobium sp. JHI2711 (assembly GCF_056156565.1). Lineage (NCBI taxonomy): Bacteria > Pseudomonadati > Pseudomonadota > Alphaproteobacteria > Hyphomicrobiales > Nitrobacteraceae > Bradyrhizobium > Bradyrhizobium sp. JHI2711. The sequence goes on along the minus strand of NZ_JBPZPT010000003.1, from coordinate 188,774 downwards.
ATCATCCGGGCGAGCGCCGCGTCGACGAATACGACGTGGTGCCCGGCGACATCGAGTTCGCCAACCGCCGCTTCGAGCCGACCGATTTCCGCGTCGCCGATCAGGCCTGGTTCAAGGCCGGCCTCGGCGCGGAAGACCCGCAATGGTTCAGGGTGATGGACCACGCGACCGGCGAGCGGCCGTCGATCGCCTTCGCCGGCCCGATCGACGTCTACCAGGAGCGCCAAGGCGTGCTTGCCGTCATCATCGAATATACCAGGCTTGCGCGCTTCCTGTCGCAGCTGGAGGTCGGACGCACCGGCACCGCCTTCATCGTCGACGGCAGCGGCGAGCTCGTCGCAGCGCCGGACAAGGACGCCGACGAGCTCCATCCGGCGCGTGGCGACACGGCGCTGCTGCCGCTGGCGCGCGCAGCGCTCGATCAGGCCGGGGAGGCCGGCCGCAAGGAGGCCTGGCAAAGCCGGCTCACCTCGGGCGGCGCGGCCTATGAGGTCGCGCTGACGCCGCTGCCGTTTCCCGGCTGGTCGCTCGCGACCGTGATCCCCGAGGCCGAATTTCTCGGGCCGGTCGAGACGACATTGCATCGCCTTATCCTCGGCCTCGCCGTCGGCGCCGTGCTCGCGGCGCTGGCCTCGGCGATGCTGGCGCGGTCCGTCATTGCCGCGCCGCTGTCGCGCGTCGTCGGCGAACTGCGCCATGTCGAAGCCTTCGCGCTGGAGCAGGTCCGCCGCCATCCGTCGCGGCTGAAGGAGATCGCAAGCCTATCGGGTGCGATCGCGGAGATGGCGGCCGGCCTGTCCGCATTCCGCAAGTTCATCCCGGCCGATCTCGTCCGTGGCCTGCTGCGCCAGGGCGTCGAGGCGAAGCCCGGCGGCAGCGTTCAGGAGCTCAGCGTGATGTTCATCGACATCGCCGGCTTTACCGGACTGTCGGAGCGGCTCGGCGATCGCGTCGTGCCGCTGCTGTCGCGCTATCTCGACCTCACCTCGGAGATCATCGTCGCCAATGGCGGGACCATCGACAAGTTCATCGGCGATGCCGTGATGGCGTTCTGGGGCGCGCCGCAGCCGCAAGGCGATCACGCCGCACGATGCTGCCGCGCCGCGCTCGCCTGCCGCCGGGCGATCGACGAGTCGGGCCTCGTCGACGATCTCGGTCAGCCGCTCCAGATCCGCATCGGCATCAATTCCGGCCGCATGCTGGTCGGCAATATCGGCTCGGAGCTGCGGCTGAACTACACCGTGATCGGCGATGCCGTGAACGTCGCGAGCCGGCTCGAAAGCGCCAACAAATCCTACGGCACGCAGATCCTGATCGGCGCGGCAACCGAACGTCTGGCGCGCGGCGCCGTCGTCACGCGCGAGGTCGACAGCATCGCGGTCTACGGACGCGAGGAGGGACTCTCCGTCCACGAGCTGATCGGGATGGTGAACGAGAATGCGGTCGGCAGCATCGGCTGGATCGCGGATTACGAACGCGGCCTCGCCGCCTATCGCGCCCGCCGCTTTGCCGATGCGCTCGCCGATTTCGAGGCGGTGCTGAAGCGGCGCGGCGACGATCGCCCGGCCGAGCTGATGCGTGACCGCTGCCGTCGGCTCGCTGCAGCTGCGCCCGACGTCAGCTGGCGGCCTGTGGCGGCATTGGCGTCGAAATAGCGACATCATCCGGCTACAAACTCTGGTACATACTCCGACTTTCCCGGACGAGCTCAAGACATGAAGGCAACGCTGCTCAATCCTGAAATCTACACCCGCTCGCCGTGGAAGAACGGCGCCGGCGTCTTCACCGACATCGCGGATGCGCATCGGGCCGATGCGCCGCGGAAGGACTGGGACAGCCTGCTCTGGCGCTTTGCGTCGACGCCGATTCTTGCGTCCGGTCCGTTCTCCCACATGCCCGGCATCGACCGCTTGCAAATGGTCGTCGAGGGCCGCGGGCTGGTGCTGAAGTCGCCGACGCAGGAATTCGACGAACGTGAACCTTTTACGACGGTGCGGTTCACCGGCGAGCTCGAGATCGTGACCGAGCTCGAGGCCGGTCCCGTCGAGGTCGTGAACCTCATGGCGCGGCGCGGCGCGGCCGAGATCGATCTCCTCGCGTTGAAGCAGCCCGGCGACCGGCACCTCGCCGCCGGCACGCATCTGGTCTACGCCCCGCGCGGCGAATGCCGCATCCGCCTCGACAACGAGGAATTTGCGATTCCCCGCACCGGCACGTTGAAGGTCGAGCTGGCCGGGCCGTCGCAGCTTGCGCTCGTCGCGGGTCTGGCGGTGCTGGGGTCGATCCGGCTTCTGGTCTAGAACCTCAGACCGATGCGCACAATCCATGCAACTAGCTAGGTTGACGCCGCCGGGCCGGCGCACGATATCTGCTGGCTAAACCGCAGCTCGAGGGGCAGGATATGAATGCGCCACACACATACGCCCCCACACTGGCCGACGGCGTCATCGACTGGCTGACCAACGGCACGCGCGACGAGCGCTTCATCGACGACATCTTCGCGCTGATGTGCATCCGCCTGCAGCAGGCGGGCATTCCGCTCAAGCGATCGACGCTTCACGTGATGATCCATCATCCGCAATGGCTGGGTGCCCGCATGATGTGGTCCGACGGCAAGCGCGAGGCGGAGATCACGCTGGCCGACTATGACGTTCGCGAGCGGTCCGAATATATCGGCAGCTCCGCCAACGAGATCCATGACGGTGCCGACGAGGTCCGCGAAAAGCTCGAACAGGATTCCTCGCTCGGTCGCAAGCATGCCCTCTATGACGACATGCGGTCGCTGGGCATGACCGACTATGTGGCCTGGCCGCTGCTGCACACGCTCGGCAAGCGCCACGTCGTGACCTTCGCCACTGATCGTCCCGGCGGTTTCGAGGATGTCCACATCGCCGGCCTGAAGAAGCTGTTGCCGGTGCTGGCGCTGGTCAGCGAGATCCGCATCAAGAATCGCCTGGCGCGCACGCTGCTGGAAACTTATGTCGGCTCCCATGCCGGCGAGCTGATCCTGGCCGGCGCCACCAGGCGCGGCACCGGCACGACGGTGCGCGCCGCGATCATGATCTGCGACCTCAGGGACTTCACCAAGATCTCCGACAACTGGCCGCGCGACGATGTCATCGACCTTCTCAACGACTATTTCGACGCGATGTCGGAGCCGATCGCGCGGCACGGCGGCGAGATCCTGAAGTTCATCGGCGACGGGCTGCTCGCCATCTTCCCGCTGCATCAGCCGAACGCCTGCGCCAATCTTCTGCATGCGGTGGCCGAGGCGAGGGGAGCCATGGCCGCGCTCAACGATCGGAACAGCGCGACCGGCCGCGCGCCGCTGAACTACGGCATCGGCGTCCACGTCGGTGATGTCATGTACGGCAATATCGGATCTGCCCAGCGGCTGGATTTCACGGTGATCGGCCCGGCCGTCAACATGGCCTCCCGCCTGGAGGCGCTGACCAAGACGCTCGGCAGGAATGTGCTGCTGTCACGCGATTTCGCCGAGCTTGTCGAGAAGGAGTTCGCATTGGAGCATGTCGGCCGGCACGAGGTGCGCGGCTTCAACGCCCCGATCGAGCTCTATGCCTATCCGGCTCGCGCTATTTCCGGTTAGTTCCGGGGGCGTTCGGCAGGGCCTGTTGGCCCCCCTGGGTCTGCCTGGCCGGATCGTTGTCGCCCGGCCTCATCGTTGACGACTTCGCCGGTGCATTGGCGCCGCCGTTGTTGGCGTCCGACGACGTATTGAGGCTGGAGGCGCCCGCGCCGGTCGTGCCGCCGGTGCCGGTCGAATTGATGCCGGAGCCCGTCCTCGACGGCCCCGCGCCGCTTTGCGCGAAGGCGGAAGGAGACGAGGCGAGCGCCGCGATGAGCCCTGCTATGACGAGTGCTTTCATGTCCGCTCCTGTGCTCGGCCTGGTGCATGATCCGGACCCGGAGGGCCGCGCAGCGCAAAGTGCGCAGCGGTTTTCCAAAAAGATCATGCTCAAAAAATAACCTGGAGCGCGATGACGGTTCATCCTAATCGCATCGCGCTCTAGGCCGCCCCGGCCCGGCATCCGGGGGCGGGCTTGAGCCGGGGCCGCCATTTGCCGGAATGGTGAGACGCCGGCGAAGGGCCAATGCGCGGGAACGCGTGGTCGTTCCAAATTCGATGGGGCGCCGCAAACCCGCTGAACTAGGCTGACCAGCGGTCCTGCTCTTCCTGGTGGGCTTGCTCGTTCAGCCGGTCGGCGATCTCGTCCGCAATCTGCTCGGTCTCGGCCGAGGCCACCGGCTCGCCCTTGTGTGTCTTCAGCTTGTCCTTGTCGGCTTCGATCGGAAAGTCGTCGGGTGTCAGTCCGGTCGTCTTGTTCATGGTGCGCCTCACTGTCTCCAGTTGGGGAAAACACACGTGAAGGGCCGATCGTTGCTTTGAGGATGAAGCCGCTGGACGAGGCGGCGTCAGGCGCCGCCGACTGCCCGCGTGATGGTGCCGCTCCCGCCGCAGGTGGCGCAAGGCGCGCCGTCGATGCGTCCCTTGCCGTGACAATCGGGACAGACGTCGTCGCCGGTGCCCTTGGTTCCGGGCGGAGCTTCGTCACCGGGATTGAGCGCTGCTTGCGTGGGAATCTTGGCGTCTTGTGCGTGGGCAGCCTTGGTCTTGGTCATCTGCGCCTCCTCGACAACACCGCAACGCGCCTTGCCGCAGAAAGTGCCAATCGGAGTTCGCAGCGCAGTCAACGGAACCGCGCCGCTGTTCTCGCTACTTCTCGACTGCGCCCGTCCAGTCCTTGAAGCCGCCGACGTTGTAGACGTTCTCGTAACCCATATCCTTCAAGAGCTTGCCGGCCAGCGCCGACCTGCCGCCGGATGCGCAATAGAGGATGACGGTCTTGCCCTTGTCGAACGCCTTGTCGTGATAGGGCGACTCCGGGTCGGCGCGAAACTCCAGCATCCCGCGCGAGACGTTCACGGCGCCGGCGATCTTGCCGCTGGCGGCGACTTCCGGCGCATCGCGAACGTCCACGACCAGCGTGTTGCCCTTGTTGATCATCTCGGCCGCCTGCTCCGAGGTGATCTTCGGGACCGCCGCGCTCGCAGCTTCCAGCATTTGCTTGACACTCGTTGCCATAAATTCTCTCCGGATTTTCTTCTGCCGCCCCATAGGAGGATAGCACATCGATCTGGACATCGCTCCTGGATAAGCTTGTCCCGCCGGAGTCAGAGGCCGGAGGTCCGGTTGCCAAGGCCGGATTGTCCGACTAGCCTTGCCGAAGCTACGCCCAAACGGTCTCTGGCCGCACCTTCATGCCCAAATTTCTCCGCATCGGTGTCCATCAGTCCAACGTCTCCGGATACACCTCGAAGGCGTGGTGCGTCAGACGCGTCGGCGCGGCGGTCTTCCTGAAATGGGGCGCGGTGGAGGTGCAGGGCGCCGGCGCCGGGCGCAAGGTCTACTGGTCGCGGTCGCCGCAGGAGAAGACGATCCGTTGCGGCACCGCGCAGCGCGCGCAGGAGTACACGAAAGCCGCGATCGCGCGGCGCCGCAATCACCGCTATGAGCCGCTGACCGGACCCATCGCGAACCGGCGCCGGTCGGCTGCCCGCGCCGCCGAGCTCAAGCAGGCGCTCGCCACCATCCTCATCGTGGACATCGTCGGCTCCACGGCGAAGGCAGCCAAGCTCGGCGATGCGCGCTGGACCAAGGTGATAGGCCATTATTACGCGGCGGTCCGCAAGGAGCTGAAGACGTGCCGCGGCAAGGAGGTCGTGACCACGGGCGACGGCGTGCTGGCGACCTTCAGGAAACCCGCTGCCGGCATCGCCTGCGCGGCCGCGATTCAGAAAGCCGTGCGCACGCTCGGCCTCGAGATCAGGGTGGGTCTCCACGCGGGCGAATACACCATCAGCGGCGGCGAAATGGTCGGCCTCGCGTTCCACATCTGCACCCGGGTTGCAGCGAAAGCACGCGCGGGCGAGGTGCTGGTTTCGAGCGCGGTAAAGGAACTGATGGCGGCGCAGTCCGCAATCAACCTGAGGGATCATGGCCAGCACCGGCTCAAGGGGGTGCCCGAAAGGTGGCGGCTGTACCGGGTGGAGGGCTGAGGGCATCGCGGCGCAATAAGCCTTGCGAGGCTGCGCCTCAGTCACAGCCCCTGGATTCAAGCTTCCGCCTTCATGTTTGCGAAACGGTCCCGCAAATAGGCGGCGAAGGGACGCCTTCCCTCATCCTGGCTCCAACTGTCGATCGCAAGGCGAAAAGCTCCGATTGAGACCATCGCGACTATGCGGAGTGCCGTTCGCCGCTTGGGCTGCGGCCACATCGTGCAGAGCGCGTCGAAGACCGCCTGTTCCTGTTGGGCGTATTTGGTGGCCTCGCGGGCGCGAAGCGTCTCGTTGGTGCGGATGAACCGGTCGATCTCCATCATTTGTTTCCGGGCCTGGACGTCCTCGTAGGACGCCGTGAGTCTGACCACTGCATTCTTCACCGCTTCGAGCGGCGGCTGCTTGGTCGATTGCTCCAGAACGGCGCGCCCTATGGCTTCGGCGAGACCGCCCTGCCAGGCCAGGATGATGTCTTCCTTCGACTTGAAATAATAGAAGAAGGTCCGACGCGAAATTCCCGCTGCCTCCGCGATGGCGTCGAGCGTCGTCGCCTCATAGCCGTTCCGAAGGAAGAGCCTCAGACCGGTGTCGGTGATCCGTCGCAACGTTTCGCGGCGCTTTTGCTCCCTCAGTCCCTCGCTTTTCGGTGATGGGTCGTCTCCGTCCTGTTTCGACACACAACGGCCTCATTCAAAATTACACTCAGTGCGATAAAATTCCGCATCAAGTGCGAAATTACTGCATGTGAGGCCGGCCAGCAAGGCTCGGGCCGATTCGAGGCGTCCAAGACCAGCGAACTGGATCAAGATGACTGCAGACAGGGACGGCCCGGCGAACGACCGGGATGCCGATGCTTCGCGTTGCGATTTCCACGATGCCGAGGCCGGTTTGCTGCAAGCGGCGGCCGGGAAGGACCAGCGCACGCGCAGCTCCGGCAACATCGAGCTTCTACGCCGCAATCCTGCCGGTTACGTCGCCTCCAGCCATCGCCAGGGCGCGCCGCACCGGCCTCGCCGTGCAATCAGCAGACCTCGCAGGAGCCTGCAATCCGTCCCCCGGACGATACATGACGCGCGAGCCCGTCATGCCGGCGAGCAGCGCCTCGACGGCGCCGTGCAAGGCTCGCCAAGGGAACGTGACCAGCGTCGATTTGTCGCTCGGACCCTCGCGCGCGCGGTGAAGGCCATACGTTCGCCGTATCTCGGCAATTTCGGCGTTCTCATCCTGCTGTGCGCAATCTCGTTCCATCCCTGCTTCGATCTGGCGAACGTCGTTTCGAACAGCTTCCTCTGTCTCGGTGCGAAGGCGGCGTTCGCCGCGACCGTCAATCTCGTGGTGGACGACTGGACCCCGACGATCCAGGCCTTTCTGGCCGGCCGCCTTCTGCGCTGGATTGGCCTCAGCCTTCTGCTCGCGCTGCTCCCCGTGCTGACCGTCATCCGCGCCGGGACGCTGGCCAAGCTGCGGGCGCTAGCCGCCCTCTTGCTTGTCCGGCTGCGCGGGATCCTCAGAGCTTCGCTGCGGCCACTGAATCGCGCAGCGCGGGAGGGCCGCGGCGCAGGTGTCGTTCACGAGAAGGTCAACAGGCTCGGGCGGCACAACGCTTGAAAATTACACTAGGTGTAATTTAACTGGCCCGATGTGATGTTGTGCCGTGGGAGATGGCCCGATGCCTGGTTGGAGTGCGAGCGATATTCCGTCCCAGCGGGGGCGTTGCGCCGTTGTCACGGGCACGGGTGGCCTGGGTTACCAAGATGCGCTGGCGTTGGCGCGTGCGGACGGCGAAGTGATCATTGCCGGTCGCAATGCCTCGAAGGGAGCAGACGCCGTCGCGCGGATCCGATCCCGTCAGCCCAACGCCAACGTCCGGTTCGAACGGCTCGACCTTGCGGATATTCATTCGGTGCGGGCCTTCGGCTCCCGTTTGCGTGGCCAACGGGACAGTCTCGACCTGCTCGTCAACAATGCCGCGGTCATGATGCCCCCTGTCCGGCAAGTAACGGCCGACGGGTTCGAAATGCAGTTCGGCACGAACCACCTCGGCCATTTCGCGCTGACGGCCGAGCTTCTGCCGCTGCTGCACAAGGGCGTCGAGCCGCGCGTCGTCACCGTGTCCAGCCTGGCAGCGCGCAGCGGAGCGATCGAGTTCGACAATCTGCAGGCTGAGCGTCGCTACCAGCCGATGCCGATCTACAGCCAGTCCAAGCTTGCGAACCTGATGTTTGCGTTCGAGCTGCAGCGACGCAGCCGGAGGTTCGGCTGGGGCATCACCAGCGTTGCGGCCCATCCCGGCGTATCGCGGACCGACCTCATTCCGAATGGCGCCGGCCGGATGAGCCTTCCCGGCCTGGCGCGGACCGCCCTCTGGTTCCTGTTTCAGCCGGTGGCGCAAGGTGCGCTGCCGACGCTGTTCGCGGCGACGTCGCCGGACATCGTCCCCGGCGGCTATTACGGTCCGGACAAGTTCGGCGAAATCCGCGGTTCGCCGTCCGTGGCCCGCGTGCCGCCGCAGGCCGATGACGATGCGGTGGCGTCTCATCTGTGGGATGTCTCGGCAAGACTGACCGGCGCTCGCTTAGCGACGGAGTCGTCCCGCACCCAGGCGAGGACGGATCTGTGCACTTGAAGCGGCCTCGCGCAGGTCCGCCATTCCGAGGCCCGGCGGCCGCGTAGAAAGACGAAGCAGAGGACTCCAACATGACCCGTCGAAATCTGGTGCTGATCGCTTTGGGAGTTTGCCTGATGAGTGCTCCAGCCCACGCGACGCCGCCGAACAAGGTGCTCGGCACCTGGAGAATGGTCTCCGCTCAGATCGATCCGGAAGGAAAGAACCTGCCGGCCTATGGCGCGCGGCCGAACGGGCTGCTGACCTTCACGCCGGACATGCACTTCATCGAGGTGCTGACCGACTCGGACGTCCCGCGCTTTGCCTCCAGCGTGCGGGGCGAGGGCACGGACGCGGAAAACCGCGCGGCCATGGCCGGCAGCATCGGCTTTTTCGGCACCTACACGGTGGATGAGAACGGCGAGTTCAGCGGCAACAAGGTCGAGGGCTGCACCTTTCCGAACTGGATCGGCAGCGTTCGGACGCGGAAGGAATTGCGTCTGGTGGTCGACGGCGACGTCATGACCGAGAATTTTGAACGACCTGACGGCACGAAGATCCGCATCACGTTCGAGCGGGTCCGCTAGCGCCGTTCACGCCGACGGCGTTACCTTCGGCTCCGGAAAGGGGCAGGGCGATCGCATATGGGAGCGATCTCGCCTGTGGCCATTCTTCGAGACGCCCGCCGTTAGCGGGCGTTGAAGGGCGAGGCGCGCGCTCAGCTCGCGCAAAGCACCATATGCAATAGTCCTGGAAGAGGGGCTCGGCCCGACCGTCGCCGCCTTGATGTTGACATTCAGCTTCAACCTGCTGACGAGTCTGGGGCTTGGCGAATCCGCCAAGCTGATGCTGCAGGGTGCGATCATCGGCCTTGCAGCGGCCGCATATTCGGCAAGGCGCCAGTCATGATTGCCTCGATATCGAAACGAGAACGGATGCGGCCGCAGCCGCGATGACAACAGGAGAGATGACATGACCGATGTGATGGCTGGAGCCGAACCATTCTTCATGCAGGGCAAGGGGCCTGCGGTCCTCGTGCTCCACGGCTTCACGGGAACGACGCAAAGCATGCGGTATCTCGGCGAAGAGCTTCACCGGCGCTTCGGCTTCACCGTCAGCGGGCCTCGCCTGCGGGGCCACGGCACCTCACCGGACGACATGGAAACGACCGGCTATCTCGATTGGCTCGCGTCGGCGGAGCAGGCGCTTCACGAGCTGGCTGGCCAGGGCACCAAGGTCTTCGTCACCGGCCTGTCCATGGGAGGCACGCTGACGCTCAACCTAGCCGCACGTTTTCCGAACATCGTCGCAGGCGCCGTGCCGATCAACGGTGCCGCCGGAATCTTCGATGGCGCGATGGCCGAGCTCGTATCGGACGGCGCGGCGCCGAAGCGCGTTCCCGGCATCGGATCGGACATCAAGGCCGCCGGCGTCAAGGAGCTGGCCTATCAGGAGGTGCCAGTCGCTTGCCTCCGGCAGGTCCACGTCCTGATTGCTGCGACCGAAAGCCTGCTGCGCAAGGTCAGCTGTCCCACGCTCGCCATTCATTCCAGAGAGGACCACGTCGTGCCGGCGGCCAATGGCAAGCGAATCGCGCAGGAGGTCAGTTCCAACGACGTGCGCCTGCTTTGGCTCGACAATTCCTATCATGTCGCCACGCTCGATAACGACAAGGATCTGATCGTAGAGCGCTGCGGACGATTCATCTCGGAAATCGCCGGGGCGGCGCCTGGATAGAACAGCGCTTCTGCATACGGCGGTCGTAGAATGATGGGCTTGAGATCCTACGATAGCCGCTTTCGCATCTTCGGGCTGGCTCAGCCTTCGAACCGCCAGTTCGCCGGCACCCAGCGATAGCCGTCGTCCGTCTTCCTGATGTTGCCGATGCCCGGAAACGGGAAATGGAATCCAAGCACCGGTATGCGGTCCGTCGCAGCGCGGTCGAACAAGCGCCTGCGCGACTGCAACGCGGTATCGGGATCGAGATCCGGCCCGGGCCGCCAGGCATTGTCGATGTTGAGTAGGGGGCTATAGGCGGCATCGGACGTGATCAGCAATGCTTGCGCGCCGGAATGCACCAGGATCGCCGACATGCCCGGCGTGTGGCCGCCGGCGGCGATCGTCGTTATGCCCGGCAACAACTCGCTGCCCGGCCGGTACAGCACGGCAGACTTGGCGACGGGCGCCACGCTTCGCTTGATATTGGCGATGAAGGCGCGCCGGAAATCTTCCGGCATGGGCAGCCGCGACAGGTCAGGCTCGTTACGGATGAAGAACGCAAAATCGTCCTCGGGAAGATGGACCGTCGCCTTCGGAAAAGCGCTCGATCCGTCGGCGCGGCTGAGATTGCCGACGTGATCGGGATGCGTATGCGTGATCACGATGGCGTCGATGTGCTCGGGCTCCACGCCGATCGCCGCAAGATTGCGGAATAGATGTCCGCCATCGGGGCCGAGCGTTTGCGCTGCACCTGCCTCGATCAGGATTCTCCTGCCACCGGTTTCCAGCAGAAGCGTGTTCAGGTTGAGCCTGAAGGTGTCGGTCGGCAGGAACGCATCGCTCAGCGTCCTGCCGAGTTCCTCCGCCTGGGCGGTGTGGGCATAGATGCGCGGATTGCCGCTCAGCGTGCCGTCGCTGACGACGGTTGTCTTGATATCGCCGATCCGAAAACTGTAGTGGCCGGAATTGGCCCTGCCAGCAGGCGTTTGCGCGATCGCGGCCGGCATGCCCAGCAGCGGCGTCATCGCTCCGGCCGCGCCGCCTGCGAGCATTATGCGGCGGCTGATGTTCAGAGGTGATGGCATACGGCTTCTCCGGCCTATCGCGGTGGGGTCTGTGTACGATGATCTGGCATCATCCACAAATGTCATGATAGAATTTACATTATGCGTTCGATGGATTTGGCGAAAGTCGACCTCAACCTGCTGGTGGTGTTGCATGCGCTGCTCGAGACCGGCAGCGTCACGCGCGCCGCTGAGCGTCTCGGCAGCAGCCAACCCGCGATCAGCCGTGCGCTGGCAAAGCTGCGGCGCCTGTTCGGTGACCGGCTGATGGTGAAGGCGGCAAGCGGCATGACGCCGACGCTGCGCGCCGAGGCGATGCGCGAGCCGCTGGCGACCTTGCTCGGCGGCGTCGAGACATTTCTCCACAAGCCGAAATTCGATCCTTCCGCCACCGACCGCGTCTTTCGCATCGCGACGACCGATTATGGGGCGCTCGCCATCCTGCCCAATGTCGCCGCCCACTTTGCGCGCGAGGCACCCGGGGCGGCGATCGAGGTCGTCAGCTTCTCGCGTGATGTGTTCCGCATGCTCGCTGACGGTCAGGTCGATTTCGTGCTGTATGCCGATAATCCGGTATCCGGCTCGTTTCGGGCGCGCGAGCTGTTCCGCGAAAATTTCGTGACGCTGGTCCGGCAAGGGCATCCTTTGCTCAAGCAGATGCGCGGGGCAAAGGACGTGCTGCCGATCAAGCTGTTCACGGCCTGCCCGCACATCGTGGTCAGCATTTTTGGCGGGCAGGGCGGGCCGATCGATACCGCATTGGCCGAGCGCGGCTACAAGCGGCACGTCGCGCTGCGTGTTCCATATTTCGCAACGGCCGCGGTGATCACGGCTGCGTCGGATTACCTGGTGACCATGCCCTCGCGGGCGGCCCGGCAGCTTGCGCCGCGGCTCGGTCTCGTGATGCTGAAACCGCCGGCGCAGGTGACGCCCTACGGCTATCGCCTGCTCTGGCACGAACGAAGTCACGACGATCCCGGCGCGGTCTGGTTGCGCCGGCTGGTGGTCGATTCTGTCAAGTCGGGCGCCGCCTAAACCAAAACATGGAGCAAGACGCCGCAAAGCGTGCTCGTCATGAATGTTGCTCCCGATGTCGGAACCCGGGCCGGCTGTTCGTCTTGAATCCAAGCCGCCTCGAACCGGAGTTCTGCGTAAATGGCCCCGCGCGCCAATTGGAAAGGCTTCCTGAGACTGTCCCTCGTCACCTGTCCCGTGGCGCTCTATCCCGCTACCTCCGAGAGCGAGAAGATCTCGTTCAACCAGCTCAACCGGCAGACCGGCCACCGCATCAAATACGTGAAGGTGGACGCGGAGACCGGCGACGAGGTGACGAACGAGGACATCGTCAAGGGCTATGAGCTCGAGAAGGGCCAATACATCGAGGTCTCCAAGGAAGAGCTCGAGGAGATCGCGCTGGAGTCCACGCGCACCATCGAGATCGACGAGTTCGTCGACAAATCGGACATCGACGCGCGCTATCTGATCCGCCCCTATTACATCCGGCCCGACGGCAAGGTCGGCCACGACGCCTTCGCGGTGATCCGCGAGACCATTCGCGAGATGAACAAGGTCGCGATCGGGCGCGTGGTGCTGACCAACCGCGAGCACATCATCGCGCTGGAGCCGATGGACAAGGGCCTCGTCGGCACCCTCTTGCGCTACCCCTACGACGTGCGCAGCGAGGCCGAATATTTCGACGACATCCAGGACGTGAAGGTCACCAAGGACATGCTCGATCTCGCCCGGCACATCGTCAACCAGAAGGCCGGACGCTTCGCGCCCGAAAAGTTCGAGGACCATTACGAGACCGCGCTGATCGACCTGATCAACGAAAAGCGCGCCGGCAAGGTGATCCGGCCGAAGGAGCGGCCGAAGGGCGAGAACGTCGTCGACCTCATGGAGGCGCTGCGGCGGAGCGTCGGCAAGGAAGTCGGGAAGCAGGCCGCGCCCGCGAAGGCGGACAAGCCGGCGAAGAAGCCGAGGAAGGCGGCGGCCGGCCAGAAGGAGATGCTGATGCCGATCGCCGGCAAGAAGGCGGCCGCCAGGGAGACGTCCGCGAAAAAGCCGGCCGCAGGGGCGCGGCGGAAATCGGCATGAAGCATCCCGTGACGCCGGACTTAAATCGAAAACACGCCCTATGCCGCTTGGTACGCGAAGGTCCTAGTCGCAGGCCTCAAAGGCGCTCGTCAGGGCACTCCGGACATGTATCGCCGATCGAATCGAGGACATCGTTGATCTCCGCGACCGCCTGATCGGCAGAGACGCCGTCCGGCGGATCCTGGCGCGCAAGCGCGACCGCGCGATGGCGCGCGTGCGGGTCGGCGCGATCCCTGGCCCAGCCGTGCTCCTCGCATTCGCAGATCGCGCCGGCCTCGTGCAGCACGTGGGTGGCCCATCCCCGTAAGGTCCGGATCGCCGGCCGTCTTTCCCTGGTCATCAGCATGCGAGATTGCTCCTGCGGGACGAATCCGTGCCGCCGCCAGATCGTTCCGGGCTGTTAACACGGGTCAGAGATTCTCAAACGGCAGGGCTGGGCTTGTCCACGTGTTCCGGATGAAGGGGAGCGCGCGTTGTGACGCAGCGTCTGTATGCGTTGCAAGCACCCAGCAGAGCCAGGCAGGTTTCCTCCTGAGGAACCCTGGTGCTGAGAGGCGGCTTATGTCGTCATCGGTTTCGGAGGAAAAGCCATGGTCATTGATGCGTTCGCTGGCACCACGCCGGTGTTTCTCCCTGAGCAGTTCTTCGTTGGTCGCTTGGAAGGATGGGCGGTGGTCGAGAGTCTCGTCGGCGGGCTGTTGAAGCGGGCGACGATCACGGCGCATGGCGAATTGGACGCGGACACCGACACTGTCGTTCTGACTGAAACCTACACCTTTGATGACGGCCATAGCGACACGTTGCGCTGGACGATCCACAAGCTGGGCGAAGGTCAATACATCGGCCACGAAAATCGACTGGAGGGTGAAGCCACGGGCGAGCAGACCGGTTGTGCATTCCATTGGAAGTACACGCGCGACACGCCCCAAGGCGACGGAAAGTCGTTCAAGCTGAACTTCGACGATTGGTTCTATGCGATCGATGACCGCGCCTGCATCGTGCGCGGATCCGCCGGGCGCGCGGGCATTCCGTTCGCGACGGCGCATGTGACGTATCGGAAGCTTTAGGTTCGCCCGACGCGGGCTGCAGCCCCGCTCTCCGGTGCGCCCTTCTTTCTCGAACTTAACATTTTTGAATCGCGAAGGCACCGAAGCAAAGTACGGTGGGCGTTTTCGCGGGAGTGAATCTTCTGGCGCTGATTGAGCCAGAGCGGGGGCCGGGGCGTGAATTTCCAGGTTACGGTTTTGAAGATCCTGGTGAGCTATCCGGATGGCTTTGCCGTCATGGAAGACCTCAAGCGCGACATGGTGATCCTGGCGACCAGCGGCCGCGATTGGGCCGACCGGACGAGGCGTCTTGCCAGCCGCGTGCCGGACCTCGACATCTTTTCACAGGGGCTGGTCGAGCGCATCAGCGGTGGCTGGAGACTGACGTCGAAGGGGCGAGACATCTTGGCGTTCATGGAAGCCCGACCGGCACCAAGCGAGCCCAGCCTGGCGGCCCCGGTCGATGAGACGTCCCAGCCGGTATTGGAGATTGCTCCGCTTTCCCCGCTGCCGCAGCCAGCCGACCGGGCCAAGCGTCGGCGCGAGCGCCGAGAGCGTCGCCGCGAAGCCCGCGAACGGGCGCGGGCGAACGCCTCCTGAACCGGGATTGAGGTCGGCAACGAACTAGCGGTCCATCGCCGCGCTCGAAGGGGCGCCAAGCCGGCGGCGACGCGGAGGCGACGGGGTGCTAACCACCCCATCTCTCGTAAGGATTATGACCTGGCTCTGGTTGATCATCATAGTGCGGGGCCGGTTGACGGCGGTCCGGCCGTGCCGGTGAATAAGCCCAGGCCGCAGTACTCCCGGTCGTCAGAACACGAGGATGCGCTTTTGCATGATGCCGATGGACCTGGCCTGCCACCGCGGCGCTGACGGGGGCCCACAGGATAATCAAAAGGCTCAAAACGAGACCCGATCGCATGGGAGTTTCTCCGATAGACCTACGATGATGAGTTAGATGAGCCTCGGTCCACGCCCTCGCAATCGGTGACGCCTGCAAGACTGGTAACGTCCTCGGCATCACGCGCGGGTTGGCGGTCGAATTCGTGCGAATCTGTAAACCCCGCACTCGGCTTCATGCTGGCAGTTGCGTCACGGTTTGGAGTCTTTCGTCGCCGGGGTGCGTCACGCGATGATGAGCACACCGATTTGCCATTCGCGCAGGCGTGATTGTTCACCCACGTGTTTTTCCCGAGCGCATACCCACCTAATGCTCAACCAAGAAATTCGAAGGAAGCGCATTTCAACAGAGCAGCCGGTTCGAGTCAGCGCGAATGCTCCGCACGAAAACAACAGCCGTTCGGAGCACGACCATGACTGGATTCAGGACCTTTGTTATTGCAGCGATGATGTCGATTGGCGCGATAAGCTCTGCAAGCGCCCAGTGCCCATTGTGGGCGACTCAACATCCAGATTTGTTTCAGGCGCAATATCCCGATCGGGATGTGTTGAACGACTGCGAATTGACGCCAGCAGGCAGAATGGGCCTGGAACGCCCTGGCGGCGCGGCTCCCTTGTTTGGGCCCAACAGGGCCTACCAGACAACGCCTGGCGTTGCCCAGCACCGGGGCTTTCACCACCGATCGCGGTGAGTATCTGAAAATGGATCCGGATGGTCGGATTCCGGCGGAGAAACCGTAGCGCGCCAAGTCGAATGATCAGAAATCAATCCGCGCACCTTCGGTACGCGACCGTTTTCAGCGATTCCTGAGTGCTGTCGGGACCAATCAAATGCGAGTCGATTAAGTCATTGGTTTCGCGTCCGTCGCCAAAAGATCGCGAGTCGTTTTAGGTCAATTCCAAAGATCTGCTAGTCGAATGGGTGATGACGCTAGATCTTGGGTTGGATGCCGCGATTTGTTGTCCAGATGTCGTGGTCTTGTGGAGCTGGGTGCTGCGAGCGCGGCCCGCAATGAACAACCTGCTCGAGGAAAACCGTCGGGGCGAATTTAGTACAAGTCGTCTGAAGCGGTGGAACGCTATCGAGAGACCGATGTGCGATCGTCGAGCGCCGCGCCGGTCGAGGCTTTATAGTCGGAACGGGCGCACGGGAGCACGCAACAGCCTCCTCGATCGCGAGAGATGACCGAGGTTCCGCCTTAGCTATTCTGCGGTCGCGCAGACCACACGGCAGCGATTAGGCCGCCTTGCAGAAGTGCACGGAAGCACAGCGCGGGCAGCGCACCTCGGAAGAAGGAGGCGATGCTCACGAGCTTGCCGCAGGACGTGCTTGACGTGGCCAGGCGCGAATAGAACGACGCACTTCATCGACTCTATCCTCGACGCGAACGGCAATGCGTCCACGCTGCTCCAGACCAATGGTTGCTGAGTGTGGGGTTAGCTGCAGCTCAGCGGTAACGGCAGGTCGGGATGCAACTCGTACCAGTCGTAGCAATCTGGATAGGCGCCGTAGAATCCATAGCCGCCTCGGCGGAAGTGGTGAAACGCGTGCTGGCGCAGGCCTCCGTCATGACCACCGAAGCCAAGGTGCTCGCCGCCGAACCGGGCGCCGCCGGCAAAATCTCCCTCATGGCCCATGCCGCCGAAATGCGCGCCGCCGCCGAAGGCCGCATGTCCAGCGCCGAAGCCTGCATGTCCGCCGCCAAAGCCGCCACCGCCAAAACCACCGCCGTGGCCACCGCCACCACCGCCGCCATGGGCATTGGCCGCGCCAACGGCGAGCGTCGAGGCGAGTGCTGCTGTCGCCAGAATCATGATTGCACGTTTCATGGATGACTCCTCTTGTTGCGCTGTCCGGCCATGTTCCGCGCGAGGTTGCCGATGGCCGGGTCAGTGATGAGGGAGAGGTAGGTCCGGTACGAGGCGATCCAACTGAATTCGATGTCAGAATATCAGGCAAGCCGCTCGCGAAGAGCGTCTCGCGGATCGGCGCGACGCACGCGTAGGAGCGGGCCGACCAGCGCAGTCCGCTTCTCGTTATTGCAAAACGCGGCGAAGCTATAGGGCAGGCCGCGTCACCCAATCAGTACTAGCTGCCTGTGCCCGGCTCGCACGGTACGTTGTTGCCGGTCCACGGCGCGGTGGCAAAGGCGCCGACGCGCGGCGCCGGAACGCAGGCGCGCTCGCCCGGATAATGGAACGGCGTGGTCGCCGCGACTGTATCGGCGCCTACGTCGGGCCGCTGCGCGGCGCGCTGGTGCTCGCGCGCCATGACTGGGCCACCCAGCATTGCGGCCGCGATCAATCCTATCGACAATAGTTTGGACGTGGTCATTAGCTCTCTCCTCTGACGACATCAGGCCGATCAAGCCGGCTCAGCGACGATGTGTGAACGATCGGCCACGTTTCCAACGCACGTTTTGCTCACTGCATTTCAACCGCCCGAGAGCCGCTGCGGTGTCGCAACCACGATCGTGCGAATGCATAACATCCGTGGTCCCTGAGACGACGGCACGTGCGTTGACGGCATATGTTCGATCCAGTCGGTTGGCAGCGGAGCGCGGAAGATGATCATTGCATTTGTAACACGCGTGGTGCGGGTCCTCGTGCCGTTGGCGGCACGCACAGCCGACAACATGAACCGCAATTTAGTGGCGCGGTGCGCGCGGCAGAGCTACCTCATAGCGCAGCGGGCGACCGGCAACAGGCGGCATCAGCGACGCGCGTCCGACGTACGCGGGCACTGAGCATGACACGGCCCGACGCCGTACCCGTGCTGCCCAACCGCGCGTCGAGACGCCGTGGGAATTATGGTACGAGGCTCATGACCCGGATTCTCCTGATTGAGGACGACACTGAAACCGCCGAGGCGATCCTCGCCGAACTCGGCGATCGCGGCTTCGAGGTGCAGTGGGCCGGCAACGGCGTCGACGGTCTCGAGCGCGCGCGTGCGTCGAGCCCCGATGCCATGATCGTCGATCGCATGCTCCCGGGAGTTGACGGGCTGACCGTCATCGAGGTGCTGCGCAAGGAGCAGGTGAGGACGCCTGTGCTGGTGTTGAGTGCGCTTGGCGCCGTGAATGACCGGGTGCGCGGGTTGCGCATGGGCGGCGACGACTATCTCACAAAGCCGTTCGCGCTCATCGAACTGGTTGCGCGAATCGAGGCGCTGCTGCGCCGGCCGAGCGACAGCCGCGAAACCATCCTGCATGTCGGGCCCCTCGAGCTCGATCTGATCGAGCGCACCGCGCGACGCGGCGAGCGCAGGCTCGACCTGTTGCCGCGCGAATTCCGCTTGCTCGAGTACATGATGCGCCGGAGCGATCAGCTCTTGACGCGCGCGATGCTGCTCGAGGAGGTCTGGAACTACAAGTTCGTTCCGGCGACCACCAACTTGATCGACGTGCATATGGGCCGGCTTCGTCACAAGGTGGACGGTCCCGGGGAGACACAGCTCATCCACAATGTCCGAGGCTCCGGCTTCGTCCTTCGCTCGCGGTAGGAGAGACGGGCGATGCAGCAGACACAGTTGATCCGCTCCAGCACATTTCTCTGGGCTCTGGCCGTGGCGGCGTCCTTTGCGCTGTTCGTGGTCGCCTTGTTCGCCTTCATCTACTGGAAGCTCGATGCCTATCTGGTCGCGCGGTCCGATCGCATGATCACCACGCAGATCCACTTCGTCGCGGAATTGTCCCCGGCCCGCCGCGTCAGCGCCATCGCGGATCACCTCGCGCAGGATTCCAGGGGCGTTCAGTACGCGGGACTGTTCGATGCTGCCGGCAAAAGGCTGGCCGGGAATATCGACCGCCTGCCGCGCGAACTCGGGCTCGATGGGGCGGCGCAGGGCGTGCAACTCGATCTGCTGGAGAAGCCGACGGCGCATGGTCCCGTCGTCAGGGTGGTCGGCAGCCGTCTCGAGGACGGCGATGTCTTGGTGATGGGACGGAACGTCGACGAGACGCGCGAGATATCGAGCGTGGTGGGCCAGGCCCTGGCCCTGGGTCTGCTGCCGGCCTTCAGCCTCTGCCTGCTTGCGGGTGCCTGGCTGAGCTTGCGCGCCCAGCGACGCGTAGAGGAGGTCAACCAGCGGGTCCAGCGCATCGTGGCCGGCGAGCTGCGCGAGCGGCTTCCGGAGGGCGGGACGGACGACCCGTTTGCGCGGCTGGCCAGGATCGTCAACGGCATGCTCGACGAGATGGAGACGATGATCAATGCGCTCGCCGGCGTCGGCAACGACATCGCTCATGATCTCAGGACGCCGCTGACCCGCGTCCGTCTGGCGCTGGAGCGCGGCCGGACCCATGCGGCGACGCTGGAACAGCTGCAGGACGTTGCGGACAAGGCCATCGCCGGCATCGACCAGTCGCTCGCGATCGTCACGGCCTTGCTGCGCCTGACAGAGATCGAGAACAACCGCCGTATGGCCGGGTTTGGCGACGTCGCGCTCGACGAGATTCTGCGGGAGGTGTGCGACGTCTACGACCCGATCGCCGAGGACAAGCATGTCGGGCTCGGCGTCGTCACCGAGTGCAATGTGCAGGTGTGGGGTGACCGCGACCTGCTGTTCGAGGCAGTCGCCAACCTCGTCGACAACGCCATCAAGTTCACGCCGTCCGGCGGGCGGGTGGACCTCGCCCTGCAGGCGGAGGACGAGACCGCGCTGGTGCGCGTTAGCGATACCGGGCCCGGCATCAGCGAGCAGGAGCGCGAAGCAGTGCTGCGGCGGTTCTACCGCTCCGACAAGATGCGCAATACGCCGGGCGTCGGGCTTGGACTGAGCCTGGTGGCGGCGATCGTCAAGCTGCACGGCTTCCGGCTGATCATTGGCCCGGCTCCCGGTGGGCGGATCGAGATCCTCGCCTGGACCGGGAGTGCGGGCAGGCCCATCGCGCGCCGGTCACGCGCATTGCTGCACGCAGAGGCCGGCCAGATGGGATGAGCCAAATGACGTGCGGTGCCTCCGAGATCAATCAGCCGGCCCGGACTATAGGAGTGACAAATGCAGACGAGCCATGAGGTGGTGTGCCGCGATCCTGTTGCCGTGCCGATCGCAGCGGTGTCGACGCCGTTCCTCACCGCCTATTCCGCCGCAATCCGGCGCTACGAGCTACTTGAATCAGGTCAGGAGCAGCAGCTGGCGCGTCGCTGGCAGGAAACGCGGGACCGGCGCGCCGCGGATGCGCTCGTCACCAGCCATCTTCGGCTCGCCGCCAAGTTGGCGAGGGGTTACAAGGGATACGGTCTGCCGCTGGTCGATCTGATCGCGGAAGCGAACCTCGGCCTCGTGATCGCGGCGTCGCGCTTCGAGCCCGGGCACGGCGCCCGATTCTCCAGCTATGCGATCTGGTGGATCAAGGCCACCATTCACGACTACATCCTGCGATCGTGGTCCCTGGTCAAGATCGGGACGACGGCTGCGCAGAAGAAGCTGTTTTTCAAACTCCGCGGCGAGATCAGGAAAGCCACCAGCAGTGCGATGGCCGGGCTCACACCCGACGTCGCCGAATTGATCGCCGGGAAGCTCGAGGTGACGGCGCGCGAGGTGATCGAGATGGACGCGCGACTCCACCGCGACATGTCGCTGAACGCGCGCGTCGGTGACGAGGACGGTGGAACCGAGCTGGAGGCCCTGCTGGTCGATGGTGCGGTCGACGCCGAGACGATGCTTGCCGATCACGACCAGACGGAGCAGCGCAGCAGGGCTTTGCGCGCTGCACTGGACGGGCTCGCGCCGCGGGAGCGTCATATCTTCGAGGCGCGGCGCCTGAAGGAATGTCCTGTTACGCGCGATCAGCTCGCCCGAGAGCTGTCCATATCCAGCGAGCGGGTTCGGCAGATCGAGATCCGTACCTTCGCCAAAGTCAAACGGGCCGTCGTGAACGCCGCGCATGATGTGTCACACGCCGCCGCGTGCAGCGACTGAATTCGTTTTCATTTGAACGGAGGCGCGGCCGCCCTCACTTGTCCGACGATCCTGCGTAACCCTGTTTCAGGCAGACCAATCATGGGAATTGTTCGCTTCGCGCTGCGGCTTCCGCATACTTTCTACGTGCTTGCGGCGTTGATCCTGTTCCTCGGCGGCATCGCAATTCGCTCGATGCCGACAGACATCTTTCCGGAGATCCGGATTCCCGTCGTCACTGTCATCTGGAGCTACACCGGCCTTTCCACGCCGGAGATGGAACAGCGCGTCAGCACCTACAGCCAGTATTCGATCAGCGCCAATGTCAGCGGTATCAAGAATATCGAGGCGCAGACCCTCAACGGCTTGTCGGTTCAGAAGATCTACTTTCAGCCGGACGTCAATCTCGATCTCGCGATCTCGCAGATCGTCTCGGCGACCAACGCCATCCGCGCCCTGATGCCTCCCGGCATCCAGCCGCCGATCATCGTGCAGTTCAATGCCTCAAGCGTGCCGGTGCTCCAGCTCAGCCTCGAATCGAACAACCTGAATGAGCAGCAGCTCTACGATTTCGGCATCTACCGGGTCCGCCAGCAACTGGCTCCCGTTCCAGGCGTGACCCTGCCCACGCCTACCGGCGGCAAATACCGCCAGATCATGGTTGACCTCGATCCGAACAAGCTGCTGGCGCGCGGATTGACACCGCTCGACATCGTCAACGCAGTGAACACGCAGAACCTGACGCTGCCGACCGGCACGACCAAGATCGGCGACACCCAGTACACCGTTCGTACCAACGCGACGCCGGCGACGATCCAGGATCTCAACATGATCCCGGTGAAGTTCGCGAACGGGGCGACGATCTTCCTGAAGGACGTCGCCCAGGTCCGCGACGGCGCCCAGGTTCAGCAGAACATTGTGCGCGAGGATGGCCACCGCGCCGTCCTGCTCAGCGTCATCAAGAACGGCAATGCCTCCACGCTGGCCGTCGTCAACGGCGTGAAAGCGGCCTTGACGTCGATCCGCGCGTCGGCGCCCGCGGGGCTGAAGGTGAACGAGCTGTTCGACCAGTCAATCTTCGTCACACACTCGGTCGATGGTGTGCTGCGCGAAGGCGCGATCGCGGCGGGCCTGACGGCATTGATGATTCTGGTGTTCCTGGGATCGTGGCGATCGACGCTCGTCGTCCTGATCTCGATCCCGCTGGCGATGCTGTCCTCGCTGATCGTCCTCTATTTCCTCGGCGAGACCCTCAACACCATGACGCTCGGCGGCCTTGCTCTTGCCGTCGGTATTCTCGTCGACGATTCGACGGTGACGATCGAGAACACGCACCGGCTCTGGACCGAGGAAGGCATGCCGCTGCCGGACGCGACTCTGCACGGAGCCGCCGAAATCGCCATTCCGACGCTGGTCTCGACGCTCGCGATCAGTTGCGTGTTCATCTCGGTCGTATTCCTCGAGGGCCCGGCCAAATATCTGTTCACGCCACTTGGCCTTGCCGTGGTGTTCGCGATGCTGGCGTCTTATGGCCTGTCGCGGACGCTGACGCCGATCACCATTGGCCTGCTCCTGAAGGGCGAGCAACGTCATGGCGAGGGCAATCGGCCGTCAAACATCCTCGCACGCGCCTCCGCGGCATTCGAGCGCGGTTTCGAACGCCTGCGCGACGGCTATTCCGATCTGCTGCTGAAACTGCTGCGGCACCGCGCAGTGATACCCGTCGTCGCCCTGCTGGTGCTGGCGCTCGGTGCCACGATGTTCGCCTATGTCGGCCAGGACTTCTATCCCCTGATCGACGGCGGCCAGATCCAGCTCCATGTTCGCGCCCCCGCGGGCACGCGGATCGAGCGGACGGAAGCGATCTTCCAGGCAGTTGAGGACAAGATCCGCGAGGTCATTCCCGAGCACGACCGGGCGCTGATCGTCGATAATATCGGCCTGCCGGCGCGGCCCTATAACCTTGCTTTCACGGACGGTTCCACCATCGGGGTGAACGACGGCACCATTCTCGTGTCGTTGAAGGAAGGGCACCAGCCGACGGCGGATTACATCAGGAGGCTGCGGCAGGTGCTGCCGAGGGCACTCCCGGAGGACACGTTCTATTTCCAGGCGGCCGATATCGTCACGCAGATCCTGAACTTCGGTCTCCCGGCGCAGATCGATGTCCGCACGGTCGGTTACGGCAACAACAATCTCGCCGTCGCCAAGGAACTGCAAAAGAGTCTCGCCGCGATCCCCGGCGTGGTCGATGCACATCTGCAGCAGGAGGTCGATGCTCCCGCATTCTACGCCGACATCGACCGCACCCGCGCCGCGCAACTCGGTCTCAATGCGAGCACGGTGGCAACCAACATCAATGTCAGCCTCTCATCGTCCGCGCAGGTCTCGCCGAACTTCTGGACGGATCCGACTTCCGGCATTCCCTATTACCTGGCTGTGCAGACGCCAGAGTACAGGACCAATTCGCTGAACGCGCTGGGCAATACGCCGGTTTCGGCCTCGCTTGCCGCAAGCGGGCAGACGGTACCGGGCCTGCTCAGCAATATTGCGACCTTCAAGCGGGGCACCGTTCCGACCAACTCGAACCAAGCCAATGTGCAGCCGGTTTACGATGTCTATGCGAGCGTGCAGGGCCGTGATCTCGGCAGCGTCGCGGCTGACATCGAGAAGGTGACGTCCACGCTGCAGAAGCAACTCCAGCCGGGCAACTCGATCCAGGTTCTCGGCCAGATCCAGAGCATGCACCAATCGTTCCGCGATCTCTCCCTTGGACTGCTGTTCGCGGCCATCCTCGTCTACCTGCTGATGGTCGTGAACTACCAGAATTTTGGCGATCCCTTTGTCGTCATCCTGGCACTGCCGGCGACATTCTGCGGCATCGTGACGATGCTGTTTATCACCGGGACGACGCTGAACGTGCCTTCGCTGATGGGAGCCATCATGGCGATCGGCGTAGCCTCCGCGAACTCCATCCTGCTCGTGACATTCGCACGCGACGAGCAATTGAAGGGGCATTCGGCATTCCAGGCGGCGCTGAGCGCAGGCCGGACGCGAATCCGGCCCGTGCTGATGACCGCGGCGGCGATGATCGTCGGCATGATCCCGATGGCGATCGGCGGGCCCGGCGAGGAGCAGAATGCAGCGCTCGCGCGGGCGGTCATCGGCGGTCTGCTGTTTGCAACACCGACCACCCTGCTGATGGTGCCTTATCTCTTCGCCATGCTGCGCAAAGGCAACGACGGCAAGCCTCATCATGGGGTATTCGAGGAGCAACCGGAATGAGTGACGTTCGCGCAAGGACCGATGACGACGGGGCGACACACCGCCCGGGGGCGGAGAGCCTCCGGATTGTGGAACTGCCGGGAAAGGGCCCTCGATCCGGACGCCGTTACGGCGGCGCGCTGCTCGGCGGAGGCGTGCTCCTCATGCTTGCGTGCGGTCTCGGCATCGGCGGCTGGCGGCACTATGAGGCCATGCGTGGCGTTGCCGCTGTGGCAGAGCAGGCTCGAACCAACCTTCCCGAGGTTCGGGTCGCGACGGTGAAGCCCGGAGGCGACATCATGAAGGTGAGCCTGCCGGCGACGACGACCGCGTTCGAGGCGGCCAACATCTTCGCGCGGACCAGCGGCTACATCGAGAAGCGCTACGTCGATATCGGCGATCGGGTCAAGAAGGGCGAGCTGCTCGTGGAAATCACTGCGCCCGAGCTCGACCAGCAAATCGCGCAGGCCCAAGCGACGCTCGCGCAGGACCAGGCCGCGCTTCAGCAGGCGGAGGCAAGCCGGGAACTGGCCGACGTGACCAACTCGCGCGACAGCAATCTCGTCAAGCAGGGCTGGTTGACGGCACAACAGGGCGACAACGATCGTCTCACCCTGCGCGCGCAGCAAGGCGCGGTGGGTGTCGCCCAGTCGAATATCACGGCGCAGGAAGCGCAGATCCGAGTTCTTCAGCAGGAGAAGTCCTATCAGCGTGTAGTGGCGCCATTCGACGGCGTGGTCACGCAGCGTAACGTGGACAACGGCAGCCTGGTATCAGCCGGGTCCACCTTCATGTTCACGCTGATGCATTCCGACGTGATCCGAACCCAGGTGTTCGTGCCACAGGACGAAGCGTTCGGCGTTGGCCCGGGCGTCGATGCGGATATCCGCGTCCCCGAGATTCCGGGGCGGACGTTTGCGGGCAAGGTCACGCGGATCGCAACCGCGCTGCAGCCGGGAAGCCGGACGCTGCTAACCGAGATCGACGTGCCCAATCCGGATGGCCTGCTCAGTCCGGGCATATATTGCACGGTCGAACTATCGATCCCGCGCAGGACAGCATCGACGACGATCCCATCCGATGCGCTCGTCTTCGACCAGAACGGCCTCCATGTCGTGGTTATGCGCAGCAACACGGTCCATTTTCAGCAGGTCTCGATCACCCGGGATTTCGGCACCACGGTGGAAGTGCGCGACGGCGTGCAGCCCGGCGACCAGGTCGTGCTCAATCCCGCGGTCAATCTGGCGGAGGGAAGCAAGGTCACCGTTCGCAAGAGCGAGGCGAGCTAGGACGCGAAAGATGATGCGAATTGTACTCGCAGCGGCGACGGCGTTGCTGCTCGGAAGCTCTGCTGGTCAGGCACAGGTCGCAACGACCGGCACTACTGCAATGGATCTGCCGACGGTGCCGGGCGCGATCGTGGTCTCACCGCTCAACAGTCCCGGGCCGTTTTCCGCAATGACCGTGTCAGGTGCTCCGGACACGACGCTGGCGCCGGTTCCGCTCGCGTCGGATCCGACGACGCCGGGGACGGTGGTCGTCTGCGCTCCGCCGTCGTCATCGCCGACGCCGGTGCCGGCGACGCCGACCGTATCGCCGACAGGCCTTGCACCACCGGACATCGCGGCGCCGTTGCTGCCGGTGATAAGGCGGAACAGCAGCGCCACCGGTACGATCTCCTCAGCTGTGCCCTCAGGAACAGGTACGACGGTCGGATGCAGCTCGACGCCGGGGGGAGAGGTGACGAGCGCTGCGTCCCTGCCATTGTCGATCCCGCAAGTGGCTACAAGCCCCGCACCTGGTACGATTCAGGCGGAAGCCAGTGGTGCCGGTGGGACGGGTATAGACCCGAACGCTGCGGTTGTGCCCAGCCCGAACAGCTCGGCTTGCATGGAAGGCGTCTCGATCAATCTCGGCTCGCCTGCGACTGTGCTGCCGGCGAACGCTTCAGGCGCAGCACCAACGCCCGGCGTGTCGCCGGTGCTGCCGCCCGGATGCTGAAGTCGGACGCAGATCGAACCCCTAGCGGCAGGTGCAAGACGCAACAAGCATCGCACTGAAATTCATCAAGAAGGCTCGGCGCGATCCCGGCCCGTGTGTGGCCTATTGTTCGATGAGTGCTGTTTATGCATGGAGAAGGCTCCACCTGATTGCATTGACATTAGAAACCTGCGCTCGGGCGGGTATTTCCAGAACGCACGTCCTGCTCCCACGGCTGCACGACCGCGTTGCGCGCATCGCCTTGCCTTCGACCCTTGAGCGGCATTTGCTATCTCAGGACGGCCCGCGCGCGTGCGATCTCCCGGCTGCACGCGTCGATGTCGCCGCTGCGATCGGCGGCGCGGGCGCGGTCGAGCGAATCAAGCGCGTCCGTGAAGCCGATGCCGTTGTCGCCCTCGGCTTTTGCGAGTGAGCGGGGGATGCCCACTTCCTGGCCGGGTATACGGGTGCGGACCTCGATCTGAAGTCCGCGATGGACGAGCAGCGGCTGCTTCCGTTGCCCGGCACCAACGCCGTCCTGGAAAGATCAGGTGGCTCGTCGTGATTGATGTGACTGTCTAGGACCGCCTCGCATTGCTGGATATGCCGCCGGCCTACTGGAATAACCGAGGGCAGCGCCGATGGTTCGGGCTGCCTCCATCACGTGAACCGAATATTCTTTTATCTGCTTGCGCTTGATGCGGCTGTCGGGCCCGGACATGCCAATCGCTCCCACGAGTTCGCCGGAACGACCGAGGATGGCACAAGCGCAGGCCGCGATGCCTTCGCGCCACTCGCCGTGCAGCACGGAGGAGTAGCCCTGCGCGCGTGCCAGCTCGATGTCCTCCCGCAGCTCCTCGATCGTCGTTCGCGTCGTTTCCGTGTAGCGCCTCAGATGCGGACGGAACCGTTCCAGGTAGTCATCAGGCATATGTGCGAGCATCGCTTTGCCTGTCGCCATGGTGAAAGCGGGTGCGCGCATGCCCACGCTTGTATGGGCACGGATATGGTGAGCGCTTTCGATCTTGTCGACGTAGACCACGTCGGTGTCCTCGAGCACCGACAGGTGAATGGTTTCGCCGGTGATCTCGGCAAGCTTCGTCATTGCCGGTCGCGCGACGTTGATGAGATCCATCCGATGGATGACATGGCTGCCGAGCGCCCAGATCTTGGTCGTGAGCTCGTAGGTGCTGTGCGGGGGGATCTGGCGCACATAGCCTTGAGACTGCAAAGTCATCAGCAGCCGATGCACGTTGCTCTTGGTGAGCTTCAGCTCGCTCGCGAGGTCAGTGACGCCGCGGGGCTGCTCGCTCAGAGCAAGTGCTTCCAGGAGACGCAGTCCCTTGGTAAAAGCCTTATCCATCCACCAGCCAAAATAGAATGATATTTCACTCGATCTAGCATGGCCGCGCGAACGGCAATAGCCCGGGTGTGGAATTAACCCCGATCCTTTCGGATCGGGGCTGATCAGCCTGCTTACTGGGCCAGCAAGGCGTTGAGCTTCTCCTGCCCGTACTCTTCATTGGTGGAATTTCCAGCCGGCGAAGTCGCGCCCCAATAATCCGGGCTCCATTCGATCGCTTTCGAGACGTTGTCCGGGTTGTTGGCCCAGTAGCGCGCGAGCTTCTTGTCGGTTGCGGCCTCGAACACGACCTGGGAGGGAAGGGCGACCGGGAAGGTCGAGGTGAGCTGCGCCGCGCGCTTGGGCTCGAGCCGCCAGGACAGCAGTTTCAGCGCGTTGTCGTAGTTCGGCGCTCCCTTGGGAATCGAGAAGAAGTCGTAGTAGATGAAGCCCTGATTGAAAGTCAGCTCGATCGGGGCGCCCTCCAGCGCGAGCTTGCTCATCGAACCGGTGTAGGCCATGCACATGTCGGCCTCGCCGTCGAGCAGGAGCTGCGGCGGCTGTGCGGATGTCGTCCACCATTTGGCAATGTGTGGCTTGATCTCCTTGACCTTCTTCAGCGCCCGCTCCATGTCGATCGGGTAGAGCTTGCTCTTCTCTACGCCGTCGGCCATCAGCGCCGCCTCGAAGACGAAACGCGGCCAGGCGGGCATGCAGCGCCGGCCAGGGAATTTCTTCACGTCCCAAAAGTCGGCCCAGCTGGTCGGCACGTTCTCGCCCTTGTACTTGTCCTTGTTGTAGACGAGGCCGACGCCGATCACCTGCAGCGCCACGCCCTTCTTGCGCTTCAGATTGTCCGGCATGGCCGCCAGCGTCTGCTTGGCCGCGTCGGACAGCTTGGAATAGTCGATGTCGGCGAGACAACAGTCGCCGAGCAGCTTGGTCTCCTGGTCGAAGATGAACGTCAGGTCCCATTGAGCTTTGCCGGCCTCGGCCTGAGCCTTGATGCGTGGGCCGCTACGCGCCTCCTGGACGGTGACCACCTTGATGCCGGTCGCCTTCTCGAACGGATCGTACATGACCTTGCGCAATGCATCGCCATATCCGCCGCCCGGGTCCTGCATGATCACGACGTTGCTCTGAGCCTGAGCCAGGCCCGTCCCCATCGCGATGCACAGGGCCGAGGCCAATACGGAAACCGACAGTCGCCAGCGTTTCATTCCCAGCATTTTCTCTTTCCTCCAGTTGAAATTGATCTGTGTCACGTTGCCTTCCGCGACGTGGCGAGAACGGGCCGTGCAAAGACGAGCCCTGCGACCACCAGCAGCACCTCCAGCGTCGAGACCACGGCCAGCACCGGATTGAGCCGGTAATTGATGTCGCCCCACAGCATGAGCGGGAGCGTCTTCAGCTCCGCGCTCGACAGGAACAGCGTCAGCACCAGCTCGTCGAACGAGTGCAGGAAGGCGAAGAATGTCGCGGCAGCGAGGCCCGGCATGATGGCCGGCAGCGTCACCAGGCGGAACACGGTCAGGGACGATGCGCCATGGACGGAAGCTGCCTGTTCGAGCCTGGTATCGACGCCTTGAAGCGATGCGGACAGGATCACCACGACGAGCGGAAGGCCGCCGATCGCATGCGCCGCGGCAAGGCCGAAGACGGAGCCGACCAGGTCGAAACGCAGGAACAGGCTGTAGAGCGACAGGCCGAGCACGACCGGAGGCACGATGATCGGACTTACGAGCAGCAGCATGATGGTGGACTTGCCGCGAATGCTGCTCCTGACGATGCCGAGGGCGGCCGACGCGCCCAGCACGATCGCGATTCCGGCCGACATCGCCGCGACGACCAAGGATGTCCAGAACGCCCGCATCCAGTTCGAATCGGAGAAGAACTGCTCATACCAGCGAAATGAGAAGCCCGGCGGCGGGAAGGTCAGATAGCTTGCGCTGCTGAAGGAAATGATCATCACCACGATGATCGGCAGGATGAGAACGGTAATGACCAGTCCGCCCAGAAGGCGAACTGTCCAGGTCCCGAAGCTCGCCGGCAGCCGCCCGAAAAGTCTCAGAAGCGGCCAGCCTATCAAGTCGGCAGCTGAGGCGCCGAAACTACGGCGGCCGTCATCGGCGGCGTAGCGGTTAGTCGTCGTCGGTGCGGCCTCGGTCAGCTTGCGGCCGCCCCAAATGAACTCGAAGCCGAGGAAGCGTCCGGCCACCGCGACCACCGCCAGCGTGATCGTCAGCAGCACCACGCCCAAGGCCTGCAGGAATCCCTCCGATGTGACCGAGTCCGCCTGCTGCGTGATATGCATGGCAAACATCTGGTCGCCGGGTCCCCCGAGCAGCGTGGGCGTAATGAAGAACCCGATCGCTGCGACGAAGACCAGCAGGAAGCCGGCGCCCATCCCGGGTAGGGTCAGCGGCAGCAACACGCGCCAGAACGCCGCAATGGGCCCGGCGCCGCTGGCCAGCGCCGCGCGCGTCAGGCTTTGATCGAGGCGCGCCACGCTGGAATAGATCGTCAGCACCATCAGCGGCAGAAGCACCGCGGTCATGCCGAGAAGCACCGTGCCGCGATTGAAGAGGAGCTGCACCGGCTCGCTCAATATTCCGACCGAAACCAGCAGCTTGTTGACCGGCCCGTTGCGGCCGAGCAGGACCATCCAGGCGTAGGTTCGGATCAGGATGGCGATGAAATAGGGCAGCACGATCGCGGTCGCGATCAGGGCCTGGGTCATGCCGCGGCTGCGGTGAATGAGCAGCGCCGTCGGATATCCGAACAGCAGGCACAGTCCGGCGACGGTGACCGAGATCTGCATCGTGCGGACGAGCGAATCCCAATAGAGCGGTATGGCGAATACCCGCTCGAAATAGGTCGACCACGACGGCCCGCTCACGCTGATGCGGATGAGATCGATCAGCGGGAGCAGATAGATGAAGGCCAGAAACGCGAGCGCGGGCAGGAGCAGCAGCGCCGGATCCTTCAACCTCCTGACGAGATCGAGATCCGCAGGACGGCCTGCCTGGGCGCCGATCGATGCCGCGGTCATGCAAGCACCCAGCAGTCCGCGGCGCCCCAGCTCACGTGCAGACGATCGCCGACGGCCGGCAGCGGCCGGTCGGCCATGTCGGTGCAGCGGATCAGGAGCGGATCTCCGCCCTCCATTTGCGCCTCGATCCGCAGGATCTCGCCGAGGAAGATGGCAGACGTGACGCTGACGGGCGTGGAATTCGCAGCCGGCTCGTTCGACACGGCGATGCGTTCCGGACGCACGAGCACAGTTGCGCGTCCGACGTCGATCGTGTCCCGGCTTTCGGCGCTGAACACGTATCCTGCACGGTTCTTCATCGTCAGTGTCGATCCGCGCTTCTGCAGGATCTCGGCCTCGATCAGATTGCTCTCGCCGACGAACGAGGCGACGAAGCGATCTGTCGGATGCCGGTAGATGTCCAGGGGGCGGCCGATCTGAACGATCTTGCCGGCGTTGAGTACCGCGATGCGATCGCTCATCGTCAGGGCTTCGCCCTGGTCATGGGTGACGAACAGGATCGTGCTGCCGATGGTCTGGTGAAGGTCGCGGATCTCGATCTGGATCTGCTCGCGCAACCGCCGGTCGAGGGCGCTGAGGGGCTCGTCCATCAGCACGACCTTGGGCTTCCTGACGATGGCGCGGGCAATCGCGACGCGCTGCTGCTGTCCACCCGACATTTGCGAGGGAGACTTCGTCGCATGCTCCGTCAGCCGCATGATCTCCAGCGTTTCGGCGACGCGCCGCTCCGCAGTCGCCCGGTCGACCCCCGCCATCCGAAGCGGAAACGCGACGTTCTGGCTGACCGTCATGTTCGGAAACAGCGCGTAGCTCTGGAACACCATGCCGAAGCCGCGCTTGTGCGTGGGTACGTTGTGGACCGGCTTGCCGTCGACGAGGATCTCGCCGCTGTCGAGGCTCTGGAATCCGGCGACAAGGTTGAGCAGCGTCGTTTTTCCGCTGCCGGATGGGCCAAGAAGCGTGATGAACTCGCCGGGCTCGATGTCGATGCTGATCCGGTCGACCGCATGAAAGTTGCCGTAAGCTTTCACCGCTTCACGGACGGCAATGCTCGATCCGAACGCGTCGCGGTCCCGGAGGCGGCCGGTCGGCAATGTCCGAACGTTCGCATCGCCAGAGCGCATCGCACGCTGAGCCGAAGGCTCGCCCATTCTATCCTCCCAGTATGTTCTATATTATAGAACGTCATTCCAATTATTGTTGGAGCAGCGCGTCGTCTTGTCAAGTCGCGCCGCCTGATCGCGGCGCAAAGGTGCGCTGCTGCGGCCGGCTGCGCGCGAAAGTCCTGGAAATGAAGGCTCCGCCGGCGAAGCCAGATTGACAGCATCGTCCAAATCCGCCTAACATAATTTGGAATTGCGTTCTACAATATAGAACAAAGCCGGGAGGATGAAGGTGTTGAGCGAGCCTCGCGTCATGGCGAAGCACATCGAGCCGGGCATGCGCGTCGCGCTGCCCGTCGATTACGCCGGCGTCTCCATGGCCATGACGCGTCCAATGATCGAGCATGGCGCGGGCGATCTCGATCTGGTCTGCGTGCCAACCGGCGGATTGCAGCTCGACCAGCTTGTCGGCGCAGGTCTGGTCCGGACGGTGGAGACCAGTGCGGCCTCGCTGGGCGAAGCAGGTGGAGCGCCCCGGTTCAACGCGGCGGTCAAGGAAGGCGCGGTTCGACTGAAGGACGCGACCTGTCCTGCCATCCATGCGGGCCTGATGGCGGCGCAGAAGGGCAGCCCCTTCATGCCCCTTCGCGGGCTGATCGGAACGGATCTGCTGCGCCACCGCGACGATTGGCGTGTCGTCGACAATCCGCTGGCGGATGGAGGCGATCCGATCGTGCTGATTCCCGCCATCAAGCCCGACGTCACGATCTTCCATGTGCCGATGGCTGATCGCTTCGGCAATGTCTGGATCGGGCGACGCCGCGAGCTTGCCGCAATGGCCTACGCTTCGCAGACAGTTCTCGTCACGGTGGAGCGCATCGTCGAGGAAAATCTGCTCGCCGACGAGATGAGCGCGGCCGGCGTGCTGCCGGCACTCTACGTCACGGCAGTCGCGCGCGCACCGAAGGGCGCATGGCCATACGGTTTATGGGGCGAGTATCCCGCCGATAGCGCGGAGATCGCGCGTTATGCGAAGGCCGCGCGAACGGCCGATGGCTTCTCGGCCTATATGGCGCAGGCGCAGATGGAGCCCGCGTGATGTCGGACGTTCTCCCTCGCGAAGTGCTGATTTGCACGATCGCGCGGCTGCTCGATGGCGTCAGGCATGTTGCCGTAGGCGCCTCCTCTCCGATTCCTGCCGCCGGCGCGATGCTGCTGCGTGCAATGAAGGAGGCGCGTGGCGCCGTTGGTCCACGCATCTCCATCCTCGGTTCTGTCGAGCATAATTTCTTCACCAACGGTTCGGCGGAGCTGTTCGATTGTGCAGGTCAGGGCCGGATCGACGCGTTCTTCCTCGGCGGCGGCCAGATCGACGGCCTTGGCAACGTGAACCTCGTCGGCACCGGTGACTATCCGCGCTCCAGCGTGCGCTGGCCCGGCTCGTTCGGGTCGGCCTATCTCTATTTCGTCGTGCCGCGGGTCATCCTGTTCCGCGAGGAGCATACGCCGCGCGTCTTCGTCGAGAAGGTCGACTTCATCAGTGCCCCCGGCGTCAGTCCCGAGGGAGTCTTCCGGAGCGGCGGCCCCGTGGCTCTCTTGACCGGCAAGGGACTCTTTCGATTCGACAAGACGCGGCCGGGGTTCGAGCTGGAGAGTGTTCACCCCGGGCACGATCTTGCGGAGATCAAGCAAGCGACCGGCTTTCGATTCGAGCATGAAGCCGAGCCGCGGCAGACCGCGCTGCCCGATCGATCGACACTCGATCTGCTCCGCGGCCGCGTGTTCGACGAACTCGCCGAGACCTATCCCGAATTCGCCGCGCAGATGCGGCGCGAACTTGGAGCGGTGGACGCATGAGCAGGATCAAACGGATCCCGCATTGCAGCCATTGGGGTGCGTACACGATCCTCGTCGAGGATAATCGCATCGTGGGCATCGAGCCGTTCCAGCACGATCCGGCGCCGTCCCCGATCATCCATTCTATTGCCGAATGGGCAAATCCCGAGCGGCGCGTGCTGCGGCCGATGGTCCGTTCCGGCTGGCTGGACAAGCGCGAAAAGAGCGATCGCCGCGGGCGTGGCCGAGAGAAGTTCGTTCCGGTCAGCTGGGACGAGGCGACGACGCTGGTTGCCGACGAAGTGCGCCGCGTCGCCGACGCGTTCGGGAACGCATCGATCTTTGCGGGCTCCTATGGTTGGACGAATTCGGGGCGCCTGCATCATGCCTCTTCGCTTCTGAAGCGCATGCTCAATCTGGTTGGCGGCTTCACCCGGCACGTCGATACCTATTCCATCGCGGCGGGTCCGGTGATCCTGCGCCACACGCTGGGCAACGACGACGCGTGTGGCGGCCGCGCCGATACGCTCGACACGATCGCGCAGCACACCGAGACGCTGGTGGTGTTCGGCGCTCTGTCGCCACGAACCGCGCAAAACGAGGCCGGAGGAATTGGCAGCCACCGCCTCGAGACTTATCTCAGGAAAATCGTCGAGCGTGGCGTCAAGGTCATCCACGTCTCACCGCTGAAGGACGATCTGCCGGACTGGGTCGATGCCGAATGGTGGCCGATCCGGCCTAACGCCGACACTGCGCTGATGCTCGGCCTCGCCGGCGAGATCGTGAAGGCCGGCCGGCACGACACGGATTTCCTTGCGCGCTGCACCAGCGGCGCGGATCGTCTTCTTCGCTATCTCGAAGGCAAGGCGGATGGCGGACGAAAGGACGCCTTGTGGGCCGCCGGCATCTGCGGGCTCGGTGCAGGCCAGATTGCCGAGCTCGCAAGGCGCCTGGTCGACACGCGGAGCATGTTGACGGTGAGCTGGAGTCTGCAGCGTGCCCATCACGGCGAACAGCCGTTCTGGGCGGCGCTCGGACTTGCCTCGATAATCGGCCAGATCGGGCTGCCGGGCGGCGGTGTCGGCTACGGCTATGCTTCGCTGGGAGGTGTCGGGGCCCCGCTCAATCTCGGCAAGTCTCCAGCCATTTCACAGCTGAAGAGGCCGATCGACAGCTTCATCCCGGTGGCGCGCATCAGCGACATGCTGCTCAATCCCGGTCGGCCATTCAGCTATGAAGGCGAGATCCGCTCCTATCCGGATACGAGGCTGGTCTATTGGGCGGGCGGCAATCCTTACCACCATCATCAGGATCTCAACCGCCTGTCGGAAGCCTGGACGAGGCCCGAAACGATCATCGTGCAGGACCCGATGTTCACCGCGACAGCCCAACGGGCCGACATCGTGCTGCCGGCAACCACGTCGATCGAGCGTAACGATCTTGCCGGCAACAGGCGCTCCGACTTCATCCTGGCCATGAAGAAGGCCATCGAGCCGCTGGGCGAAGCCCGCTCCGACTTCGATATCTTCAACGCGATTGCAGGCAAGCTCGGTGTGGCCGAGCGCTTCAACGAAGGCCGCGACGAAATGGGTTGGGTCCGGCATCTCTACGAAGCCTGCCGGGACGACGCTTCGAAGCGCTTTGGTTTCGCCATGCCGGAGTTCGATGCGTTCTGGGAATCCGGCTATGCCCACTGCCCGGTCAAGGCAGACCACACGTTCCTGGCCGACTTCCGCAACGAGCCCGAGGAACACCCGCTCAACACCGAAAGCGGAAAGATCGTACTCGGCAGCGAGATGCTTGCCAGGCTCGACTATCCCGACTGCCGCTCGCATCCTGCCTGGATCGAGCCCGCCGAATGGCTCGGCACTGCAGAAGCTGGCCAAATGCACCTCATCTCGCATCAGCCGGCTGGTCGTCTTCACAGCCAGCTTGAAACCGGCCCATCGAGCCGCGTCATGAAACGCAATGGCCGTGAACAGGCCCGTCTTCATCCTGACGACGCGGCTGCTCTCGGCATCGTCGACGGCCAGACGATCCGCATCTGGAACGACCGCGGGGAATGCCTTGCGACTGCTGAGGTCAGCGACGAGGTCCGCCGGTGCGTGCTTGTGCTCCCGACCGGCGCCTGGTTCACACCGACCGGCAATAGCGGCCTCGAGGTCGCCGGCAATCCGAACGTGCTCACGCTCGACATCGGCACGTCTGAATTCGGCCAGGGCTGCTCGGCCCATACCTGCCTGGTGCGGGTCGAGCCCTACGCCGCCGATCGGCGCGATGCGTTCGAGGCCTATCAGGAAACGCTCGTCGCGCTTGCGGCAGTCTAACAGGAGCTTGGAACATGTCTGCAACCGCGATCAGCCGCTTTCCCGTTCCCGATATCGCGACGCTGCCGGAGGATATCCGCGCACGGATCGAGGCCGTTCAGGAGAAGTCTGGATTCGTCCCGAACGTCTTCCTGACACTCGCGCATCGTCCGGACGAGTTCCGGGCGTTCTTCGCCTATCACGACGCTCTCATGGACAAGCCCGGGCCGATCACCAAGGCCGAGCGCGAGATGATCGTCGTCGCGACCAGCAGCGCCAACCAATGCCAGTACTGCGTGGTCGCGCACGGCGCCATCTTGCGCGTGCGCGCGAAGAATCCGCTGATTGCGGACCAGGTCGCCGTCAACTACCGCAAGGCCGATATCACCGCGCGGCAAAGGGCGATGCTCGATTTCGCGATGAAGGTCTCGGTGCGCGCCTATGAGGTGGACGATTCCGACCTCGTGGATCTCAAGGGACATGGATTCACCGAGGAGGACGTCTGGGACATCGCAGCCATCGCTGCATTCTTCGGCATGTCGAACCGCCTCGCCAACGTCACCAGCATGCGTCCGAACGACGAGTTCTTCGCGATGGGACGCTAAACGCCGCGAACGAGAGCTGCAATGGTATCGCTGGTCATCGACAGGCGCTTCCGGGGCCCACCCAGCTCCGGCAACGGCGGTTATGTATGCGGATGTCTCGCAAGGCACGTCAGTGGAGACGCCGAAGTGACGTTGCGCGCCCCGCCGCCGCTGGAGCGGTCGCTCGACGTGTTGACGGGGGCCGACGGCGGGATCGAGTTGCGCGAGAACGGCAAGCTGCTCGCGACGGTGCGTGCAACAGACATCGATGTGCCGGACGTTCCCAGGGTAAGCTACGAGGCGGCCGAAGAGGCGGCCGGCCGAACACCCTACGAAGAGCAGACCCATAACCTTCCGACTTGCTTTGTCTGTGGCCCCGCGCGTGGTCACGGCGATGGTCTGCGCATCTTCGCAGGCCCGCTGCAGGCGGGCGCTGTCCCGGGCAAGCCCGTCGTGTTCGCGGCCTCCTGGGTACCTCATGGGAGCCTGTCCGGTGCGGACGGCCATGTCGCGCCCGAATTCGTCTGGGCCGCTCTCGATTGCCCGACCGGCTATTGCAGTGTGGGCGCCCGCCATCTCGGATTGAATGGCGACGAGACGGTCCTGCTCGGACGCATGGCCGCACGGATCGAACGCCGGCCGCGTCCCGGAGATCGATGTGCGGTGGTGGCGTGGCCGACCGGGCGGGAAGGCCGCAAGTTGTTTGCCGAGAGTGCTTTGCTCGATGCCGAGCAGGAGGTGCTGGCGACCGCGCGAGCCACCTGGCTGTTGGTCGACCGTCAGGTCCAGCTCGGAGCAAGTGCATGAACCAGGGTGGAAGCAAGGTATGATCGGCCGCGAAGCAGAGCTCGAACTTCGTCAATCCATCATCGACGCGTGCCGCGAGATGGCGGCGCAAGGCATCAACCAGGGAACGTCCGGAAACATCAGCGTTCGAGCCGACGACGGCATCCTCCTGACGCCGTCCGGTCTTCCCTACGACCGCATGAAGCCCGAAGACATCGTGGCCATGAAGTGGGACGGCTCATGGACTGCATCGGCCGGCAATGTTCCGTCGACCGAATGGCGTTTTCACCTCGACATCCTCAAGTCGAAGCCGGAGGTTGGCGCCGTCGTTCACGCCCATCCGGTCTTTTGCACCATCATCGCGATCATGAATCGCTCGATCCCTGCGATTCACTACATGATTGCCGCGGCCGGCGGCAACGACATCCCCTGCGCGCCCTATGCGCAATATGGTACGGCCGAACTGTCGCAGGCGGCCCTGAACGCGCTTCGCTATCGCCGCGCCTGCCTCCTCGCACATCACGGGCTGATCGCCATCGGTCCCAACCTGCGCAAAGCCTTGTGGCTCGCGGTGGAGGTCGAGGTGCTCGCCAAGCAGTATCACGGCTGTCTTCAACTTGGCTCTCCTCCGCTGCTACCGGACGAGGAGATCGACAGCATCCTGAAGCGATGGGGGCATTACGGCCTGCGCGATAGCGAGGGCGCGCCCAAGATTACCCAGCTGTCGAGCTAGATCACGAATAATCCCCTGCCTTGCGAGAACTCATGGCCTACACTCACGACGTCAGCGTCTGCGGCACTTACATCCTGGATATTCTCGGGGTCCCCGTTACCGAGATCCCACCCGGAGGTGGCCGGTTGTTGATCGAGGAAATCCGGCTCGCGGTCGCCGGCACGGCCGGCGGAACGGTCGTTCCTTGCGCGCGGCTCGGCTTGAAGGCGCTCGCGGTTGGTGCCGTCGGCTCCGACGAGAAGGCTGATTGGATGCTGAACGCGCTGGAGCGCGAAGGCATCGATATCGCTCTGATGGAGCGAATGACCGGCGCTCCAACCTCTGCAACGATTTTGCCGATCCGGCCCGACGGCTCGCGTCCGGTCATGCATGCGAGGGGCGCCTCAGCCCGATGGCGGATCGCGCCCGAAACGCAAGTAGCCGCATGCCGGAGCAAAATTCTCCATCTCGGCGGGGTCGGCTCTCTGCTTGCGATGGATGGAGCGCCTTCCGTCGCATTGCTTCAGGACGCGAAAGCCGCTGGTTGCACGACGACGCTCGATCTCATCCAGGCGCGGCGTGAGACGCTGGCGCTGGTCGAGCCTCTGCTGCCTTACGTTGACTTCTTCATGCCGAGCATCGACGAGACCAACGCCATGGTGGGAACCGACGATCCCGCCGCATGCGCCCGGTTCTTCATCGACAAGGGAGCAGGGGCCTGCGCCATCTCTCTCGGCGCCGATGGTTCCTTCGTGATGACCCGCGACGGGCGCCAGTTCACGGTGCCGGCGTTCGACGTTGCCGTTCGCGATACGTCGGGATGCGGCGATTCCTATACGGGCGGCTTCATCGCGGGGCTGGCTCGCGACTGGGACCTGCTCGACTGCGCCAAGCTCGCGACCGCGACGGCCGCGATCGTCGCGACGGGGCTGGGTTCGGGCGCCAATCTCGTATCCTTCGAGGAAACCGTGAAGGCCATGAACACCTTGCCAGTCCGCAAGCCGGCTCGCGCCTGATCTTTTCAACGCCGGTAAAGAACCAACATTCATTGGAAATAACAGGGGAGAACGCAACATGGCCCGACATGCGATCGTGACGGGAGCAAGCCGCGGCATTGGCCGTGCAATAGCCATTGGGCTTGCAAGGCGAGGCTACGATCTCGCGCTGACCGACATCGCGGCCCAGGAGAAGGTTCTGCTCGAGACCGTCGCCGAGGTCGGCAAGCTTGGCGGCCGCTGCATCCCGGTGCTGGGCGACGTCAGCGATATCGGCGATTGCAGGCGTGCGGTGGCTGAAGCCGTCCAGGGTCTCGGGCACGTCGATGTCCTCGTCAACAATGCGGGCATCCTCAGGCTGGCGACGATCGACGAGCTGACGACCGAGACATGGGATCAGACCTTCGCCGTCAACACGCGCGGCGTCTTCCAGATGACCCAGGCCGTGGTGCCACATATGAAGGAGCGCAAATACGGGCGGATCGTCAACATCGCCTCGCTCGCCGCTCGAACGGGCGGTCCGGGACAGTCCCACTATGCTGCATCGAAGTCGGCGGTGGTCGGCTTCACCCGGGTGTCGTCCATGGAGTTCGGCGGCTACGGCATCACGGTCAATGCCGTATGCCCGGGCATCATCGTGACGGAGATGGGGATGAACAATCTCCGCGATCCCGAGCGTGTCGCCTATTTCGAGAAGGTCACGGACCTGCACCGGCTCGGGCAGCCGGAGGACGTCGTCGGGCCCGTTGCGTTCTTTGCGTCTGACGATTCTGCGTTTGTGACCGGCCAAGCCCTCAACGTCGACGGAGGCATCTTCTACAGCTAGCAACGGGGTCGATCCGCTCTAGCTAACCTATTTCGGCTCGATGCCGGCTGCCTTGATGATCCTTTCCCATTTGCCGATCTCAGCCTTGAGAAAGGCTTCAAGGGCTTCCGGCGTCGCGCGTTCGGGTTCAACCGGGGACATGCTGAGCTCACCAAACCGATTGATCAGGGCGGCATCCTTCAGCGCGGTCTGCAGCGCGCCGACGAGTTGGTCGACTACGGGCTTCGGCGTGCCGCGCGGGGCGTAGAGGCCATACCAGGTCGTCACGTCGAACGCGGGAAGGCCGGCCTCGGCCGAGGTCGGCACGTTCGGCAGCGTTGCGACCCGCTTCTTGCTCGTGATCGCGTAGCCCTTGATCGTGTTCGACTGAATATAAGGCGTCGGCCCGGTTGCAGGGTCGCAATAAACGTCGATGTGGCCGGCGATGACGTCGTTCAGCGCTGGGCCGCCGCCCTTGTAGTAGATCGGGGTGAGCTTGGTATCGGTGGTGCTCATGAACATCAAGCCGCAGAGCTGTGAGGCCGAGCCGAGACCGACATTGCCGAAGGTGATCTTGTCGCCGGCATTGCGGATCCGCGCAATGAGCTCGTTGAGATCCTTGGCAGGAAAGTTCGGCCGCGCCACGAGGATCATCGGGACGTCGGTGACGAGCCCGATCGGGGCGAAATCGCCGACCGGATCGAACGGCAGCTTGGCGTAGAGGGCCGGCGCGGTGGCCTGGCCGACATGCATCAGCAGCAGCGTGTAGCCGTCGGGGGCCGCCTTGGCGACACGGTTGGTGCCGAGCGTGCCGCCGGCGCCGACGACGTTTTCGATCACGATCGACTGTTTCAGCGTCGTACTCATGGCGCCGCCGAGGATGCGTGCGATCACGTCGCCGGGACCACCAGCTGAGAACGGCACGATCATCGTGACCGGGCGGGTGGGGTAGTCTTCCGCAATGGCTGCGCGGCAGGGATAGAGCAGGACAAGCAGGATCAGCGATCGTACGAGATACGTCATCGAACACTCCCTGGCGGCAATGTTTTAGTCGTCGGAAGGCGCCGCCTCCTTGGCTGCCGACGATTTTTCTATCATGTCGAGCGCGGCCACCGCAGCCGCATTGATGTGGTCGACGCAGCAGCGCTCGGCGAGGTCCGCATCGCCGTTCTGGATCGCGCGCCAGATCGCGGTAACCTCGCGCAAACTCTTGTTGATCCGCTTCGGCTGCGACATCGAGGTGATCCGCAACAGCTGGATTCGGTCATGCAGCGGCTTGAGCATGCGCTCGATGAACGCGTTGCGGCAGCCACCGATCAGAGCAGCGTAAAAGTCGGTCTTGGCTTCCAGGCATCCGACGAGGTCCTGCTTGGCTGCGGCTGCCTTCAGCCGGGTCAGGGCTTCCCCGATCCGGCGAGCCACTTCCGGGTCGTGAAGCCTGGCGCATTCACGGCCGGCGAAGCCTTCGAGCACCGCGCGGGCGGCGTAGAGCTGCCGGGCCTCCTCCAGGCTGATCGTGGAGACCACGGGGCCGCGGTGAGGGACCGTATTGACCAGCCCGTCGGCCTCGAGGGCGCGTAGCGCTTCCCGGATCGAGGGGCGGCTGACGCCCATCATCTCGCAGAGCTCGCGCTCGACCAGGCGCTGGCCCGGTTTCAACGTGCCGGACATGATCGCCTCGCGCAGCTTTTGCGCCACCATCGCTCGGACGGTCGGTACGTCATCGATGCGGAGTGTCGACTGCAATTCGCGGCGTCTTTCCATGTCCGGGCCTTGGTTGGAATGATTCAATACCGGTTTACAGGCAGAATCATCATTTCGGCAATTTGAACGTGGGCGGGCTGATCCAGGGCGAACACGATCGAGCGGGCGATGTCGGCCGGCTCGAGCGCCATCCTGAACTGGTCGAAATAGTCCTTTTCCTTCTGCTTGTCGCCGCGGTAGCGGGTCAGGATGATGTTGGTCCTGGTCAGGCCGGGCTGGAGCTCGGTGACCCGGATCGCGGTTTCCGCCAGTTCGCCCCGGAGGGTCTCGGTGAACATGTGCACGCCCGCCTTGCTGGTGCTGTAGGCCGCCATATCCGGGATTATACGGACGGCGTTGATGGAGCTGACGTTGACGATATGGCCGGCGTTGCGCTTGACCATGTCGGGGAGGATTGCGCGGGTGACGCGCATCAGGCCGATCAAGTTGGTCTGGATGATGCTGGACCAGTCATCCGCGGAGCCGACGTCGAAACGCGTCCGCCCGCCGATGTCATGGCCTGCATTGTTGATGAGAACATCGACCGGCTTGAAATGCGCCGGAAGGGACTCCGGCAGGCGGTCCACGGCCTTTGCATCGCTGACGTCGAGCTGAATCGGAAACACCTTGTCGCCGACGGTGGCCGCCAGCTGCTGAAGCGCCTTGGCGTCACGATCGACCAGCACGACGCGGCGGCCGCTGTCCAGCAGCGCCTTGGTGATGGCGCGTCCCATGCCGCCGGCAGCGCCGGTCAGGACGACGGTCTGGCCTGGTTGTTCGGTCATCTCAGCACTCCCATTCCAATGCTCTCATGCGATTGACCAGCCGCCGTCGATGGGCAGGCTGGCGCCGGTGATGTCATTTGCCGCGGTGCCGCAGAGAAAGATGACCATGGCGGCGACCGCATCCATTTCGACGAAGCGCTGCGTCGGCTGGCGCTCGCCAAGATATTCGCGGGTCACGTCATCGACGGGGCGTCCGCTATTCGCTGCCATCGTCGCGATCTTGTTCAGGATCGCCGGCGTCGGCAGCGTACCCGGGCAGAGCGCGTTGCAGGTGATTCCGCTGCGGGCGGTCTCGATGGCCACCGCGCGGGTCATTCCCAGAATTGCCGCTTTGGTCGTGACGTAGTCGATGCGATCTTCGACCGCGCGGCTCGAATAGATCGAGCCGATATTGATGATCCGGCCCCAGCCGCGCTGCTTCATCGCGGGCAGCGCAAGGCGGATCAGGTGGAACGGCGCCGACAGATTAACAGCGAGCGCCTGGTCCCAGCGATCGGGTGGAAACTGCTCGATCGTCGAGAAATGCCTGACAACGGCGTTGTTGACAAGGATGTCGATGGCTCCGCAGCGGTCGAGCAGGCCGACCATCATGCTCTCGATGTCGTCGCGCCCGGACAGATCGGCAGCGGCGGGGATGACCTCGACGCCGAAGCGGGCGCTGAGGTCGTCCGCGGGCTGCTTCGGCGCAACGAGGTCGTGCAGGACAATGTTGCAGCCCGCGCCGGCCAGGCCTTCCGCGATGGCGAGGCCAAGGCCTGCGGTCGCGCCGGTCACGAGTGCCCATTTGCCCTTCATCGCAGCCCGCCCGCCCTTATTTCTTGTCGAGCTCGGCGAAGACTTCCTTCGCGTTGCGGAACGCGTCCACGCCGGCCGGCACGCCGCAATAGATCG
Organism: Bradyrhizobium sp. JHI2711; assembly: GCF_056156565.1. NCBI lineage: Bacteria > Pseudomonadati > Pseudomonadota > Alphaproteobacteria > Hyphomicrobiales > Nitrobacteraceae > Bradyrhizobium > Bradyrhizobium sp. JHI2711. The sequence goes on along the minus strand of NZ_JBPZPT010000003.1, from coordinate 145,179 downwards.
CGACCTGCATGAAGACCTCGCGGATCTCCTCTTTGGTCGCGCCATTGGCGAGGGCGCCGCGGACGTGGGTCTTCAGTTCGTGCGGACGGTTGAGCGCGCAGAGCATCGCCAGATTGAGGAAGCTGCGCGTCTTTCGCGTCAGCCCTTCGCGGCCCCAGACGTAACCCCAGCAATACTCGGTGGTCAGATCCTGCAGCGGGCGGTTGAACTCGTCGGCTGACGCGATCGCCTTGTCGACAAACTCGCTGCCGAGCACGCTCTTGCGGATTTCGAGGCCGCGGTCGTAGGTCGCCTTGTCCATTCTGTTCTCCGTTTCGCTTTCGAGCGGTATCAGGTCTTGGGCCAGAACGGCTTCGCCAGCGCAAGCTCAGGCGGGAACACCGTCACCGGCACGCCGGATTGCCACTGCACGATGGTCATGCCGGCGCCGACGCGGCGGCCTTTCTGGTCGAACTTGATCTCGCCCAGCGGGTAATATTTCGAGGGACCCGCATCCATGGTGCGCAGCGCTTCGCCGACGGCGACGCGGTCGGCCTTGCCGGCCTTCTCCAGCGCGTCCTTGATCACCCACATGTCGCCATAGGTGGAGATCGCATTCTGCGTCATCCACGGCTCCTTGTAGCGGGTCTTCAACTCGGCGATCAGCGCCTCGTGGCCCTTGGCGCCCCAGCTCGCAACGCAGGTCAGGACTCCCTGGAGCAGTTCCGGGCTCACGGTCTGCAGCATGTCAGGCTCGGCGATGGCGATGCCGAACGAGATGGTCGGCACCTTGCCCTGGCCGAGGCCGAACTCGTTCATCTTCTCGAGCAGCAGCTTGGCGTCGGAGATCACCGTCGGCAGGAAGAAGAGCAGGTCGGGCTTGGCCGAGCGAATCTTCTGAACCAGCGACGTCGCGTCCGCCAGCGGCGGCGTGAAGGTCTCGTCTACGATCAGCTGCAGCTGGTTCTCTGCCAGCAGGCCCTCGCGCATCGATTTCGCCGAGGCGATCGACGCGGCCGTGTTGTCGGTGAGGATCGCGACCGTCTTCGGCCGCTTGCCCGATGCCGTCTCGGCCAGCTTGATGATTTGCGGCAAGGCCTGACGGGCCTGTGAGCCTGCCGTGGCCGAGGTCTGGAACACGTATTTGAAGCCGCGATCCGTGATCAGGTCGGAATAGGAGAGGGTGAGGACGGGCAAGTTGGCGCGTTCCGTGACCTCGGTGACCGCGAGCGTGAAGGATGACAGGTAGGCGCCGCTTGCTGCGACCAGGTCGCTCTCCTGCGCCACCATACGCTGGGCGGCGTTCTTGGCCTTCTCAGTTGTGTCGCCGGAATCGAGCACCACGAGCTTCAGCTTGGCGCCGCCGAGCGCCTTGACTCCGCCTTGCGCGTTGATGTGCTCGACCGCCATCTCGGCGCCCTGCCGCATCACCGTTCCAGGACGGGCGTAGATGCCGGAGATCGGCACCAACAGGCCGACTTTCACCTCAGATGGCTGCTGGGCCCAGGCACGGGATGCGATCAGCGTGCCCGACGCGCCCGCAAGCAGTGTTCGACGGGTGATCCTGATCTTGCTCGTTGTTCTCATGACAATCCTCCTCCCTGAAAAGCGTGCGATGCTATTTCTTCGGCCAGAACGGCTGCGCCTGCGCGAGCTCGGGCGGATAGACGGTGACTGGCACGCCCGATTGCCATTGCACGATGACGACGCCAGCGCCGACCCTGCGGCCCTTCTCGTCGAACTTGAGCTGTCCGCCGGGATAGTATTTCGATGGTCCGGCATCCATGGTGCGGAAGGCCTGCGCGACCGCATTGCGGTCGGCCTTACCGGCCTTTTCCAACGCTTCCTTCATCAGCCACATGTCGCCATAGGTCGAGATGACGTTCTGCGTCATCCAGGGCTCCTTGTATTTCGCCTTGAGCTCGGCGATCAGCGCCTCGTGACCTTTCGAGCCCCAATTGGCGACGATGGTCATGATGCCCTGCACTGTCTCCGGGCTCACGCTCTGGAGCATGTCCGGCTCGGCGATGGTGATGCTGAAGGACACGGTCGGGATCTTGCCCTGGCCAAGGCCGAACTCGCTGATCTTCTCGAGCCCCAGCTTGGCGTCCGACACCGCATTCGGCATGAACAGCAGCAGATCGGGCTTGGCCGAGCGGACTTTCTGGATCAGCGGCGTCGCATCCGACAGCGGCGGGGTCCAGACTTCCTCGACGACGAGCTGGAGGCCTTCCTGTGCGAACAGCTTCTCCTTCAGAGCCTTGGCCGTGGCAACCGAAGTCGCGGTGTTGTCCATCAACATCGCGACCGTCTTCGGCTTCTTGCCCGAGGCGTTCTCCGCGAGCTTCATCAGAGTCGGCAAGCCGAGCTCGGACTGGCGGCTCGCGGTCGCGGCGGTCTGGAAGATGTATTTGAAACCGCGGTCGGTCAGAAGGTCCGAATAGGACAGCGTCAGCACCGGCAGCTCGGCACGCTCGGTCACCTCGGTGACCGCCAGCGTGAAGGACGACAGATAGGCGCCGGTGGCCGCGACGAGATCCGGCTCCTGCGCCACCATGCGTTGCGCCGCGTTCTTGGCCTTCTCGGTGGTGTCGCCGCAATCGATCACGACGAGCTTCAGCTTGGCGCCGCCGAGCGCCTTGATGCCGCCCTGCGCGTTGATGTGCTCGATACCCATCTCGGCGCCCATCTTCATCACCTGGCCGGGGCGGGTGTAGATGCCCGACAGCGGCACGATCAGCCCGACCTTGATCTCGGCCGGTGTCTGCGCGCGTGCCACGCCGGCAAGGCCCACGGCGGCGGCGCCGGACAGCACGGTCCGTCGCGAGAGTCCCTCCGATGTCTTGTTCATTTTGTTTGCTCCCTGGTCTTTTTATGGTTGTCACATGCCGAGATAGGCCTTGCGCACGCGGTCGTCGGCGCGCAGCGTGTCGTTGTTGCCTTCGAGCACGACATGGCCGGCTTCGAGGACGTAGCCGTGGTCCGCGGATTCCAGCGCTTCCGCCACGCGCTGCTCGACCAGCAGCATGGTCAGCCCGGACTGGCGGCGAATCTCGATCAGCCGATCGAAGATGAAGTCGGCGGTTGAGGGCGCCAGCCCCATCGAGGGTTCGTCCAGCATCAAGAGTTTCGGCGAGGAGGCGAGGCCGCGGCCGATCGCGAGCATCTGCTGCTGGCCGCCTGACATCGTGCCCGCGAACTGGCTGCGACGCTCCTTCAGCACCGGAAGCCATTCGAAGATGCGCTCGATGTTGCTCTGCCAGTCGCGTCGACCGCTCTCCGTCATCGCACCCATCTCCAGATTCTCCATCACGGTCAGTGACGGGAAGACTTGGCGGCCCTCGGGGACGTGGGCGATGCCGAGATGGGCGCGCTGTGGCGGCGGCACTGCGAGGAGGTCGACGCCGTCGAAGGTGATGGCCCCGCCGCTCGGCTTGACGATGCCGGAGATGGTCTTGAACAGCGTGGTCTTGCCGGCGCCGTTTGGCCCGACGATGGCGACGAACTGGCCGGCGCCGACATTGATCGAGATGTCGTTCAGCACGGGTTTGGCGGAATAGCCCGCGCTCAATCCCTCAATTCGCAGCATGGCCCACCCATTTCTTGCCGAGATAGGCCTCGATCACCCGGTTGTCGCGCGTCACCACTTCCGGCAGGCCTTCGGTGATGACGGCGCCGTGGTCGAGTACGACGAACCTGTCGACCAGCCGGACCATCGCCTGCATCGTGTGCTCGATGATCGCGATGGTCATGCCGTCGCGCGCGAGCTGCTGGATCACGGCGACGACCTCGTCCGCCTCGCCGTGGCCGAGGCCCGCGAGGGTCTCGTCGAGCAGCAGGATGCGTGGCTGGCCGGCGATCGCGCGGGCAAGCTCCATCAGCCGCAGCTCCTTGGTCGAAAGCTCGCCGGCGACACGGTCGGCGACGGCAGAGAGCCCGACACGGGCAACTGCATCGGCGGCAAGCTTGCGGGCTTCGTCGTCGGACCGCGCGCGCACATAGGCACCGACCACGACATTGTCGAGGATCGACATGCGCAGGAATGGTCGCATCACCTGGAAGGTGCGGCCGATGCCGGCCTCGCAGATCACGTGCGGCCGTTGGCCGGACATGTTGCGGCCATCGATCAAGACCTCGCCCTCGCTCGGTTTCAGGAAGCCGTTGAGGAGATTGAACAGCGTGGTCTTGCCGGCGCCATTGGGGCCGATGATGCCGAGGATCTCGTTCTGGTGCAGCTTGAAGCTGACATCCTGCACGGCCTTGAGGCCGCCGAAGGACCGCGACAGGTTCTTGACTTCGAGCATGACTTCCCCGGTGGCAGCCCGCTGTCGCGGTGCGGGCTTCAGCGTGGTGACGTTGGCAGCCGATGTTTCGGGCAGGTCGGAGGCAGGCGCCTTAGGCGCGATCCGTTTGCGCAGGAGATCGCGCAGCTTCCAGAACAGGCCTTCCGGGGCCAGCAGGATGACGCAGACGATGGCGAAGCCGAAGATCACGCCCTGGATGCCGGGGAAGCGCGCGCCGGCTTCGGCATGCAGTATCTCGGCGAGCGGGATCAGGATCACCGAGCCGATCACCGGCCCCCAGACCGTGCCGACGCCGCCGAACATCGCGACCGTCAGCGCCTGGGCCGACACCAGCATGCCGAACACCGATTGCGGCGTCACGACCAACAACACCTGCGCGTAAAAGCCGCCGATCGCCGCGGCAATGGCCCCGCTAAGCGTGATCGTGCGCAGCTTCCAGGCGAGCGTATTGATCCCGGCTGCCTCGGCGGCGGCCTCGTTCTGCTTGATTGCGAGCAGTGCCATGCCGAAGCGGGAGCGCTCGATGAATTGCGTCAGCACGATGGTGGCAAGCATGATTGCGAGTCCCAGCAGCGTGTAGATGCGCGGATCGGCGAATTGCATGTAGGCGACCGGCGCGTCGCGCTTGATCGGAAGCGTCACCTCCTGGAAGCCGAGCCACTCGAACACGTAGAGGATGGCAAGCGGGTAGGCGAGCATCGCCAGGGCGAAATAGTGGCCCTGGAGGCGGAAGGTGGGAAATCCGATCAGCAGCCCGGCGATGCCGCCGAGCACGGCGGCGATGGGGATCAGCAGCCAGGGCGATATGTCGAAATAGATCTGGCCAAGCGCGGTGGCATAGGCGCCAATGCCGAAGAAGGCGGCATGGCCGAACGAGATCAGTCCGGTGTAGCCGCTAAGCAGGTTCCAGGACAGGCCGAACACCGCCCACACCGGCACCAGCGTCAGGATCAGCTGGTAATAGGAATTGGTGACGCCGAGCGACAGCGCGGCATAGGCGATGGTGAAGAGCAGGGGAGGAAGAAAGGAGCGTATCCGGAGCATGATCACGTCCTCTCCACCATCCGTCCGAAGAAGCCTTGCGGTCGAAAGAAGATGATGAGGAGGAAGACGGCGAAGATCGCGGCGTTCTGCAGTTGCGTCGGCAGGATCAGCGTCGACATCTGCTGCACGAGCCCGATCGTCATGCCGCCCCAGAACGCGCCGATGATGCTGCCCATGCCGCCGAGCACGACGCCCGCATACATGACGATGACGTATTCGAGGCCGACGAACGGGTGGAACGGATAGTTCGTAGCGAGGAGGCCGCCGGCGATCGCCGTGATGCCGCAGCCGAGCGCGAAGGCGGTTCGGTGCGCGCGGTCGACGTCGATGCCCATATAGGTCGCGGCGGTCGGATTATCGGCAGCGGCGCGGAGCGATTTGCCGATCCGCGTGCGCGTGATCAGCAGCGAAAGCAGGATCATCATGATCAGCGAAACGATCATGTCGATGCTGCGGGCCTTGTTGAGAAAGATGCTCATGTCGAAGAAGGGGCCGAGCTCCCAGGCCGAGCTCGACAGCGGCGTGCGGATCGAGGCCAGCACCGAGCCGAACACGATGAGGCCGCCGTTCTGCAGGATCAGCGCGATGCCGAGCGTGAGGATCAGCTGGGCGTAGTGTCCCTCGCCTTCGAGCGAGGCGGTGCGCGTCCCCGAGACGTGCGAGATCAGTGCCCGGTGGACGAAGTAGCCGAATACGGCAAGCACCGGGCCGGCCAGCAGGATGGAGACGAACGGTCCGACGGCATTGCCGAAGAACGACTGAACGCCGGCGGCGGTGAACAGATAGAAGGCAGTGTACATGCCGAGCATCATGAAATCGCCATGGGCGAAGTTGATGACGCGCATGACGCCGAAGATCAGGCCGAGCCCGACGCACATCAGGCCGTAGACGGCGCCGATCAGAAGGCCCGCGGCGAGCGCTTGCAGAAATCCTTCCATCAGCTTCGCCTCCGCGCGGCTGACGAACCTAAGCGGGTCTCGAAGTCGACCATGTTTCCCCCGTACTCTCCGGCACTTCTTATGATGCCGATCGTAAAACCCGTTCCGCCGTGTCCAGGCGGCATAGTGCTGCGATATCGCCGGCGTTGCCGAGCCGTTCGCAGCTCTCGATGAGTTGCTCCAACCGGCACGCGCGGTCCTCACCGAGGACTCCCTGAGCGGCCGTGCGAAAGCGCGTGCGAATATCTGAAGGCGTTGCGGCGATGACGTCGGGTAGCGCGTGCCGGATCGTCCGGCCGCTCTGCAGATGCACGGTCACATCCGCGCCCTGCTTGTCGGGGAACGCGGTGGTGAAGCCGACATCCGGCTCAAGCTTCGTGATCGCAACCAGGCGGATGATATCGACATCATCGAGTTCGGCGTAGTTGCCTTCCTCGATCTCGCCCCTCACGAGGGTGGCCGCGACGCTGAAGGGAATGCTCATCTTGGCCTGGAGCGCGTTCCGATACGGGCCGGTGGAGGCGCACCCAGGATAGCGCACGGCGGCATCGGGAGCGCGAACGACGACGCGGTCGATCTCCTCGGTGCCGGCGAGTTCGTGCGAGACGCGAAGGGCCGCTTGCGCGGCGGTCTGCGCGAAATTGCAGGCCGGGACCGGCTTGTTGTAGACCGCCATGATCTCGCATTCGCCATTCGGGAACAGCGCGATGCTGTCGGGCGCGGCCCGGCGACCATAGGCGGCGAACAGGCCCGCTTCGCCTTCGAGGATCGTTTCGGAGCCGAAAGCGCCGGCTGCGGCGAGGCCGATTGCCTTGATCGCATTGCTGGCGGCGAAGCCCGGATGAAAATACATGTCGGAGCCGCCTGCATGCGGCCACTCGTTGAGACCGCTGGACGTGTTGGCTGCGATCGCGATGGCGCTGGTCGCTGCGTCTTCGGACAGGTTGAGCGCGAAACTTCCGGCGAGCGCCGCGCCCAGAGGGGCCACGAGGCCGGTCGGACGATAGAGCCGGGCGAGATCGGAGGTCAGCAACGCGCGGCCGATCCGCGCGCCGGTCTCATAGCCGATTATCGCGGCTGCGAGCAGCCTTGAGCCGTGCAGCTGCGACTGTTCAGACAGCGCGAGCAATGTGGGCCAGATCACCACGCCGTGGTGCGCAATGCTGGCGGCATGCATGTCTTCCCGCACGAGTCCGTGCCCCATCACGGCATTGGCGAAGGCGGCATCGGCCGGCAAGGAGAGTCGCGACATTCCGACGATGGTTGCGCTGCCGCCACCTTGTGCGATCGCGATTGCCTGACGACTCCAGGGATGATGGCCCGCCTCGAAGGCGCAGGACAGGAAGTCGAGCAGGCAGAGCTTGGCCTTGGCGACCACTTCAGGCCCGAAATCTCCGAGATCAACGGCAAGTGCGCTCCGCGCCATCTGGCGCGCGAGCGATACCTTGCCTGATCCGGTCGGGCTGTTCGTCATCGCAAGTGTTTCTCCCAAAGGCTCTTGCGCTCAGCCGCGCATCTCGACCCCGGCCCACTCCTCGAGCACCTTGGCGATCGAGGTGAAATCGGATGACGGGCCGTATTTGGCGTTGGTGATCGCCAGCATCTGCCGTACCACTGCGCCGCAGACCATCGGCACGCCCATGGCCTCGGCCTCGTCCACGCAGAGACGGACGTCCTTGTAGGAAAGGCCGGTGGCGAATCCGAAATCGAACGTGCCCGGCAGCACCGAACGGGGAAATTTGTCTTCGGAGGCGCTGTTGCGGCCGCTGCTGGCGTTGATGATATCGATCAGCACCTTGGCGTTGACGCCGCCCTTGACGCCCATGGCGACCGCTTCCGACGTGATCACCAGCGCCGCCGCCGCCATCAGATTGTTGGCTAGCTTGGCGGTCTGCGCCACGCCGGGCTTGTCGCCGGTGTAGAACAGCTTGCCGAAATTCTTCAGGATCGGCTGCACGATGTCGTAAGTCGCTTGCGGGCACGATACCATAACGGCGAGCGTGCCGTTCACGGCGCCCTTGATGCCGCCGCTGACGGGCGCATCGACCAGCGTCATGCCTTTGGCTTTCAGCCCTTCCGCAACGAGCTTCGCCGCGCCGGGACCAGAGGTCGAGAGATCAACGACGATCTTGGCGCGGTTGCCGCTGCTGATGCCGTCCTCGCCGAGAGTGACGGCCTTGACGATGTCGGGCGTCGGCAGACTGGCGAGCACGATGTCGGCGCGCGAGGCGACGTCGGCCGGCGACTTGCCGACCAAGGCGCCGCGCTTGACCAGCGGCTGCGTCGCGTCGGTCTGCGTGTCGTAGACGACGAGCGAATAGCCCGCGTCCATCAACCGCCCCGCCATGGGGCCGCCCATGCGGCCCGTTCCGATCACACCGAGCGTCTCTCCCGCCATCGTTAACTCCCTGTCGCGCGATCCCACGCGGGGCGCGCCGTCTTGATCTTGTCGTTGTCAGTTCGCCGGCCGGCCCTGACGACGCCGTCGTTGCGGCGGCGGGTTCCCGTGCCAGCGTGCCGGATTGTTATGATTGTCAGACAAGCTGTCAAGCATAACATTTGGGGTCGACAGTTTGCCGCGGATCGGCATAAGGTCCGAAAAACGAGGAAGACGCCCCGCGTGCCGCAAGACCCAATTCCCAGCGTGAGCAGGACGCTCGCCGATTTCGTCGCGGCGACATCGTGGGCGGACGTGGAGGCGCAGAGCGGCGAGGCGCGACGCTCGATACTGAATTTCTTCGCCACGGCACTCGGCTCCGCACGCGATCCGGTGGTGATGGCGGCGATGCGAACCCTGTCGCCGTTCAGCGGCGCCGCGACCGCGACGGTCATCGGTCATTCGCAGCCGATGGACGCGATGTGCGCATCGTTTCTCAACGCCATCTCGGCCAACCTGCTCGATTTCGACGACACCCATCCCGAGACGATCATTCATCCGGCGGCACCGGTCGCAGCTCCAGTCCTCGCACTCGCGGAGACGCATAAATTGTCTGGACGCGAATTGTTGACGGCGTTCATCCTCGGTGTGGACGTCGAATGCCGCATCGGCGCCGCCGTTTCGCCGCGCCATTATGCGCGCGGCTGGCACATCACTTCGACCTGCGGGATCTTTGGCGCCGCGGCGGCTTGCGCCAAACTAATGGGTCTGCCCGCGGAGGGCATTGCGAATGCGATCGGGCTCGCGGCGAGCCAGTCGGCAGGCAATGTCGAGAACCTGCCCAGTGCCGCGAAGAATGTCAGCGTCGGCAACGCGGCGCGCAACGGTTTGTTTGCGGCGCTGCTTGCAGAGCAGGGTTATGAGGCGGCCCCCCACGCCATTGAAGGCCCGCTTGGTTGGGCACGCACCATGGGTGACGAGCCGGATATTGCCCGCTTGCTTGATGGTCTCGGCAAGACCTTTGAGATCGCCAAGAACACCTACAAGCCCTACCCCGCCGGCATCGTTTTTCATGCGGTCATTGATGCCTGCCTTCAGTTGCGAGAGCAGATCGGTCGGCGATTCGACCAGATTGACACCGTGACCGTTCAAGGCTCGACGCTGCTGCTTGCGCGCGGCGACCGCCCCGTCAACAACGAGCGCGATGCGCGCGTCAGCATCCATCATTGCGTGGCGTGCGGATTGCTGCTCGGCAGAGCCGGCGTCGCCGAGTTTGCACGCGAGACGGTCGTCCGGCCCGATATTGTGCAGCTGCGGCAGAAGGTGAGGGCGGAGTGGGATGACGGGATGCCGGATGGTGCGGCACGCGTGACCGTGCGCCTGTCGTCCGGCGAGGTTTTCACCGAGACCGTCATCTCGCCGCGCGGCAGCCGGGCAGCGCCGCTTGAAGATCGCGATCTCGAGGCCAAGCTGCGCGAAAGCGTGCGAACGGGCCAGAGCAATTGGGACGCGGACGGTGTCATCGACGCCGTCTGGCGTCTCGATGCGGTGGCTGACGTCGCCGAACTGCTGCGATCGTTGCGGCCGCCCTCGGCGATGCGCCGAACAACTTCCAACTAGACTCTCGCAAGACCTGAAAGGGACGATCATGACCAAGACCGAACTGTTCGAAAAGGGCCTCAAAGTCCGCAAGGAGGTGCTCGGCGAGGACTACGTCAACAAATCGATCGCCGGTGCCGACGAGTTCACGCGCACGATGGCGGAATGGTCCACCGAATTCTGCTGGGGCGCGCTGTGGACGCGGCCCGGCGTCGACCGTCGCACGCGCTCGATCGTCAATTTGGCGATGCTCGGCGCACTGAACCGGCCGCACGAGCTGAAGCTGCACGTGAAGGGCGCGTTGAAGAACGGGCTGACCAAGGAGGAGATCAAGGAGATCCTGCTCCAGGTCGCGGTCTATTGCGGCGTGCCCGCCGGCATCGACGCTTTCCGCAATGCGCGCGAGGCCTTCAACGAGGTCGACGCGGCCGGCTCCTGAGCAAATCCATGGCTGACCCGATCTACGAACTCTTCGCCATCCGCTACGCAACGCGGGATGCGCAGCGGAGCGACCACTTCATCGGCGGTGATCCGCATGACGGACCGATGCCGATGGACTATTTCATGTGGCTGGCGCGGGGAGGTGGGCGCACCTTCGTCATCGATACCGGGTTCAACGCCGAAATTGCGGAGCAGCGCAGGCGGACATTCCTGCGCTGCCCGGTGGAGGCTCTTGGGGCGTTCGATATCGAGCCGGCCGAAATCGAGGACGTGATCCTCACGCATCTGCACTACGACCATGCCGGCAATTTCGACCGCTTTCCGAACGCACGATTTCATCTCCAGGAGCGCGAGCTTGCCTACGCCACCGGCCGCTACATGCAATATCCGAGGTTGTCGCATTCTTTCGAGGTCGAGGACGTCTGCGGCATCGTGCGGCTGAACTATGCGCGCCGAGTCCTGTTCTACGATGGCGATGCTGAGATCGCTCCCGGGCTAACGGTCCATGCGGCGGGCGGACATTCCGCCGGGCTTCAATTCGTCCGGGTCAACACGCGCCGCGGTCCGGTCGTGCTCGCTTCCGACGTCAGTCATTTCTACGAAAACCTGACCAGCGAGCGTCCTTTTACGACGGCGTTTCATGTCGGCGACATGCTGGCGGGGTTCGACAAACTGCGCGCCGCAGCGCCGGATGCGGACCACATCGTTCCAGGTCACGATCCGCTCGTCATGATGCATTATCCAGCGCCGACCCCGGATCTGGACGGGATCGCGGTCCGCTTGGACGTGGCGCCGTCCGGGCCTGCTCACTCCTAGGGCGGCGAGAGGACCACGCACCGCATCCTTGTCGAGCTTCCGCATCTTCAACTCTGGCACGATCTGCGGCCGATCGGAGACGGCTGACTATCCTGCCAGAAAGCCGCCATCGATGGCGACGACGGTGCCCGTTGCATATTGCGACGCCGGCATGCAGAGGAACGCAACCGCGCAGCATCTAGATCATGATGCGGTCAGGTTGGAGGCGCCAAGCGGATTGGAACGAAAGGTCTTCGCCAAGCATCGCTACATCGGCTCGATGCCGATCTTCTTGATGATCCCGGCGCACTTCGTGGACTCGGAGATCATGAAGTCGGTCAGGCCCTTGGAGTCGATCAATCTCGGCTTACCCAAGCGAAAGGTCTGCGCTGGTTGTTGAAATATCCGGTTTGATGTCCGTCAGGCAGGGTGATAGGCCATCACTATCGGTCACAGGCGCAGCCGTGAGAATAGGTCACTTGGGATTGGTGTCTTTGTAGATGATCCCGTCCTTCATGATGACGACAAGCCTATTTGCAGGGTCCTCGATAAGGCGAATGTCTTCCAGCGGATTGCCATCGACGAGCAGGAGATCGGCCAATGCGCCTTCCTCGACCACTCCGATCCTGCCGGGATAAGGATTCCGCGCACCGGAAAGCGCGAGCAGCTCTCCATTGGTTGAGGTCGCCATCGTCAGCGCTTCCGCCGGCGTGAACCACCGCGTGAGGTCTACGATGCCCTGACCCTGATGCTCGGCCAGTGGCTTCGAGAAGAGGATATCTGTTCCAAAGGCAGTCTTGATCCCAAACTTCTTGACGAACCCGTACACGGTGTCCGTTCCCGCAACAACCTGGCGCATCTGCGCCTGTTGGGCGGGGGGGAGCATGGCTGCGCCGCCGAGGTCTACGAACGGCTGAGTGCTCAGCCAGATTTGCTTTTCGGCGATGAGGCGTGCAGTCGGTTCATCCATGAGATGACCATGTTCGATCACTTTGACGCCCGCGGCGATGGAACGTCGAATTGCGCTCGGTGTATATGCGTGTGTTGCAACATACGTCCCCCAATCGGTGGCGGTTTCGACGGCCGCGCGCAAGTCCGCTTCGCTGAATGTGGTCACATCAAGTGGGCTGAAAGGCGAGGCGACGCCTCCCCCTGCCGTCAGCTTGACCTGGGACGCGCCCTGCATGAGCTGTTCGCGCACGCGCTTGCGGACCTCGTCGGGATCATCCGCGATGATGCTTCCGCCGAGCTGTTCGACGCGGCTTGCTCCGCCCTGACTTTGCGGCAGCTCCCAAAGCTCGCGGAAGTCTCCATGGCCGCCGGAGACCGTGATGACGGCTCCCGATGGATAGATGCGGGGACCCGGGACGAGACCTTCATCGATCGCGCGTTTGAGTGAGAAGGTGGGGCCGCCCATGTCCCTGACTGTCGTGAATCCGCGCATCAGTGTCGCTGTCGCTTCCGCGCTCGCCAGCAGGGTCGTATATCCGAGGTCGCTCGACAGCATCTGCGCGGGTGTTGGACGGACCATCATCGCGTGCCAGTGCATGTCGCTGAGCCCGGGCATCAGCACGCGTCCACCGCCTTGTATGACGCGGGCGTCCACGCGACGATCGGTTGGAATGGGCGCGGTCACGATCCGCTCGATGATGTTTCCGCGGATGACGACATTCGATGGGACGGAAAGCGTCTCGCTCTTCCCGTCAAAGATGCGCACGTTCTCGAAGACGGTGACTGCAATCCGCTCTTGCGGCTCTGCCGGCGTGAGAAAGGTGCACGTCGCAACAATGATCGTGGCACACTCGGCTATCCGCATTTGCAGTGTTCCTTCCTAGCATGTTGTGTTCTCTCGCCAGCGGCGCGGAGCCCGGCAGAAGTTGTCGCGCCGCACACGAGTTCGTTCCGATTCGCTCGACCGACAACCATCGGGCCGTGACCATTTGGCGAGAGCCATCCATCAGAACACTCGTGGCAAGGTCGGGTCCCTATGCTGCTACATTCGACTTGCGCCAGCTTCCGCTTGATGTGAGCTCCGTTGCACCAAAGGACCCGCATAGAAGTACGTCCCGCGGATTGAGCGGGGTCCCCGAGCCTTCCAGTCCGCCAGCTTAGAGACGCCGTCTGTCCCGTACATTAGGGATTCTCTGTACACCGGCGGAGCAGGAATCGGGGTGCCAACTGTGGAAATAGCGCTCTATGAAAGCTCTACCCGGGTAAACTTGGTTCAATTTTCTGCGCAGCTTACTAATAATCTCTCGTAATCCGGCAGCGTACTCCTCAATCATCGAAGTAGCTCATCTAAGCCAGACGACATTCTTTCGTTACGTTCTATGTTTTTGTTAGGATCGGGCATTCTTAGCCGCTTTTGATTGTGCCTTTCGCGCGCTCCCGTATGCGCTGGAAGGTGACGTAGAGCATCGGCACCAGGAAGATCCCGATCGAGCTTGCTGCGAGCATACCAGCGAAGACAGCGGTGCCCACTGCTCTGCGGCTCAGCGCGGCAGCTCCGGTCGCAATGACCAGCGGCAGAAGGCCGAGGATGAACGCAAGTGACGTCATCATGACCGCACGAAAACGCATATAGGCACCCTGAACCGCGGCCTCACAGATCGGGATACCCGCCTCCCGCTGTTCCCTCGCAAACTCGACGATCAGGATGCCGTTCTTGGCGGCAAGAGCGATCAGCACAACGAGGCCGATCTGGCCATAGAGGTCGAGATTGAGGCGCGCAGTCATGATGCCGAGATAAGATCCGAGCACACCGACGACCACCGACAGCAGCACCGGGATCGGGATCACCGTGCTCTCGTAAAGTGCGACCAGGAACAGATAGGCGAACATCACGGCCAGCGCGAGCACGATTCCGGTCTGACCTGCCGCTCCCTGCTCCTGAAAGGCGGTGCCGGTCCAGGCGAAGTCGTAGCCGGACGGCAGCACGGTGTCGGAGATCTGCGCCATCGCGGATAGCGCGGTGCCCGAAGAGGTCCCCGGCGCAGGGCTGCCGTTCACCGTCACGGAACGATGATTGTTGTAGCGAGTGATGACCTGCGGCCCGGTTACGACCATGACGTCGGCCAGCGCCCGCATCGGCACCATCTCGCCGTTGTTGTTGCGCACGTAGATCCGCCAGATATCCGAGACGTGGGCGCGATCGGATGCGTCGCCCTGAACGTTGACCTGCCAGGTGCGTCCGAACAGGTTGAAGTTGTTGACGTAGACGCCGCCGAGCGTCGCCTGCAGCGCCATGAAGATGTCATTGACCGCGACGCCCAGCGCTTGGGCCTTTCGCCGGTCGACGTCGAGATAGAGCGACGGATTGGTCGCGGTGAAGGTCGAGAACACCCGCGTGAGCCGCGAATCGGCGTTGGCGGCGCCGATCAGGGCGTTTGTCACGCTCGAAATCGCGGCTGGGCCCTGTCCTTCCAGAGCTTGAAGCTGGTACTCGAATCCGCCGCCGGTGGAGAGGCCGATGATCGGCGGCAGGTTGAACGGCAGCACATTGGCTTGTCGTACCTGGGCACCGGCTGCGAATGTCCTGGAGATTAGCGCCTGCGCCGAGTCTGCGGCCGCCGTCCGGTCGGAAAATGGCTTGAGCCGCGCCACCACCAGTGCGCTGTTCGATTGGGAGACGCCATCGAGCATTGAAAAGCCGATCACCGCGAGCACGTGATCGACGGCCGGCATCTGTTTCAGGACGTCTTCGATCTCGCGCGTAACCTGGCTGGTGCGCGCGACCGACGCGCCGTCGGGCAGTTGTACG
Source organism: Bradyrhizobium sp. JHI2711 (assembly GCF_056156565.1). Taxonomy (NCBI): domain Bacteria; kingdom Pseudomonadati; phylum Pseudomonadota; class Alphaproteobacteria; order Hyphomicrobiales; family Nitrobacteraceae; genus Bradyrhizobium; species Bradyrhizobium sp. JHI2711. The sequence goes on along the minus strand of NZ_JBPZPT010000003.1, from coordinate 129,942 downwards.
GAGGTGAAGAAGGCGCCCTGGTCCTCCTCCGGCAGGAAGCCGGTCGGAGTTAGCAGTGAGACACCGAAGATGCCGGCGGCGAATACCGCAACCAGCAGCAGCGAGAGGGCGGCCCGGCGCACGAGGTAGCGGACGCCGTTGCCGTAGCGCTCGCGCAACCAGTCGATGCCGCCGAGTACACGGCCGATGATGCCGCGGGGCCGTCTGCCGTGACGCATCAGCAGCGCGCACAGTGCAGGGGATAGCGTCAGGGCGTTCAGCGCCGAAATCAACATTGCGGCGCTGATCGTCACGGCGAACTGACGGAACAACGTGCCCGAAATGCCGGGAATGAACGCGATCGGCACGAAGACCGAGAGCAGCACCAGCGTGATCGCGATGATCGGCGCGGTGATCTGGGTCATGGCTTTCTTGGTGGCCTCGGCTGGAGCCAGGCTTGGTTCCGCCGCCATGACGCGCTCGACATTCTCCACCACGACGATGGCATCGTCGACGACGATGCCGATGGCGAGGACCATCGCGAGCAGCGATACCGTATTGGCCGAATAGCCGAACGCGAGCAGAACTGCGAACGTGCCGATCAGGCTCACCGGTACTGCGATGGCCGGGATCACCGTCGCACGGAGACTACCGAGGAAGATATAGACGACTAGCATCACGAGGACGAAGGCTTCGGCCAGTGTCCGCAAGACCTCCGCGATCGTGTCCCGAACGAAGCTCGTGGAATCGTATTGGACGAGATAGCTCAGTCCAGGCGGAAATCGCATTGACAGCCGTTGCATCGTCTCGGCCACCGCTCGCGCCGTGGTCACCGCGTTCGCTCCCGGCGCAAGGTAGACTGCGATCGGAACGGCGGCGCGCCCGTCGATCCGCGCCTCGCTGTCGACGTTTTGCGCACCGATCTCGACGCGCGCGACGTCTTTCACCAGCAGCGAGGATCCGTCGGGATTGGCGCGTAGCACGATGTTGGCGAATTGATCGGCGCTGGCGAGTCGGCCGAGGGTCTGCACGTTGAATTGGAACTGCTGATCGTCGCTGATCGGCCGCGCGCCGATGCGGCCGACGGCAGCTTGGACGCTCTGCGCGCGGATCGCGGCAATCACGTCCGAGGGGGTCAAGCTGAGGCTGGTGAGCCGCTGCGAATCGAACCAGATTCGCATCGAATAGTTCATCTTTGCGAACAGGTTCGCTTGGCCGACACCCGGCGTGCTCGCGATCGCGTCCAGCGCGTTGATGATGGCGTAGTTGGTGATGAAGAGGGGATCCTGCTGGCCGTCGGCGCTGTAGAGCACGAGGAACTGCAGGATCGACGAGGATCGCTTCTGCACCCTCACGCCTTGCTGCTGCACCTCCGTCGGCAACTGCGACAGGGCGCTCTGCACGCGATTATTGACGTTGACCGTGTTGATGTCGGCATTGGTGCCATGCGCGAACGAAATGGTGAGCGTGTAGCTGCCGTCATTGCCGCTTGTCGATTTCATGTAGAGCGCGCGGTCGACGCCGATCACCTGCGCTTCGAGAGGCTGGGCGACGCTGCTTTCCACGACCTCGGCGGACGCGCCTGGGAAGGTCGCGGAGACGGTCACCTGCGGCGGCACGATATCCGGAAATTGCGCCACGGGAATTTGCGTGAGTGCCAACGCGCCGGCAATGGTGATGAGAAGTGCGATCACTATCGCAAGGCGCGGACGATCGACGAAGACGCCCGATATCATGGAGTGCGGTCCGCGGCGTGGGGCCGGATCGGAGTGCCGCGGCCGCTCCGCGGTGGCGCCTCGCTCGCTGCGCCGTCCATGCTCGACCGCAGGAGTGCGCTTGCTGCATCCGGAGCGACGGTCTGACCCGCGCGAACCCGCTGCAACCCTTCGGCGATCACCTTGTCGCCGGCAGCAAGCCCGCCGATGACGGCGGCAATTGTTGCGGTCGATTGTCCGAGCTGAACGCGCCGCTCCTCTGCCTTATTGTCCTTGCCGACGACGAGAACATAGTCGCCGCGCTGGTCGGACAACACCGCCGCGCGTGGGATCGCAAGTACTTCGATCGGCTGGACGCCTTCGAGCAGAACGGTGACGAACTCGCCGTCGGTCAGCTCGTGCGCGGTCACGCCTGCGGCAGACGGGGCGCGCAAGATCGGGTTGGCAATCTCGCCGCGGACCATGATCGTGTCGGTATTCTGGGCGATGCTGTTGTCGACGAAGTTCAGTCTGCCGGACTGACCGTACATACGGCCGTCCGGCAGCCGCAGCCTGATCGTCACCGCCTCGAGACCGCCTTGTGGGAGGTACCGCTCGCGCAGCTCGAGCCCCTCTCGCAGCGGCACCGGGAACGTGACGTGCATCGGGTCCTGGCTGACGATCGTGGTCAGCACGCCGGAGGAGGGCCCGACGATGTTGCCTTCGGTTAGCGCCGTGCGACCGATCTTGCCGTCGATCGGAGCATTGATGACGGTGTAGTCGAGATTGATTTGCGAGGCCTGGACCTGCGCCTGGGCAGCCTGGACCTGGGCCTGTAAGCTGCGCTGGGTGGCGAGCGCGGCGTCATAGGTCGATTGCTGCCCGGCCGGCCCGCCGAGAAGGGTGCGGGCACGCTCCGTCGTCAGCCTGGCGTTTTCCAGCATCGCCTCGAGTTGCGCCACCTGCGCCTGCTTGGCTGCGAGATCGGCCTCGAATGGGCCGCGCTCCAGCCGATAGAGCTGGTCGCCCTTTTTGATCTCGGCACCCTCGTTGAACAGCCGCTGCTCCAGAGTGGCGGTGACACGGGCCGTCACGTTGACCCGGTTGACCGCCTCAACTCGGCCGAGGAACTCGTTGCTTTCGGTGATCAGCCGGCGCGTTGCCTCCACAACGCCGACGGCAGGCGTGGAAGGCGTCGGCTGGGTCCGGACAGTCCCGCCGATCGAGACCGTAACCAATCCTGCCGCCAGTAATCTGGTCGCGACGTCAGCAAGGTTCATGGTCCGCTCCGTGTTCCAGAGCTCCGAACGCCGACGTCACTTCGTTCGGCATCTGGCGGACTGCATTACTCGCGCTGCGTCCTGTTGCTGCGGGCTGGTTCGTCGTAACCTTTGCGATGGCTGTAGAACATCAGCGCGATCAGGCCGCAGCCTAGGATCAGGATGAGAATCACGGCTCCGGTCAGGATGACGTTTCCATAGAGGGGCATCGGCGTCGATCGCCAGACCGACACGCAAAACCAGCTCGCCCCGACCAGCAGACCGGCCAGCAAGGCGGCGATCGCCCATTGGTTCCTGTCGCGCATCGTTACCTCCATCAGCTTCGCAAGGCTTCGGAGACCCGCCTAGACCCAACGCCAACCGCAGCGACGTCGGCCGCGATGCCACCAGCAGACCCAGCGCCGGTGGCGGCGACGGCGCGGTGGAGGGCCCCAGCCGGGTCGCGGAGGCGGTCCCCACTGCGTTTTGATCAGTTCTGACGACGTGGTGGCGCGTCGCGGATCTGGATCGATCGGCCGCGCTTCGGCAACGTCGATCAAGCGGACGCCGGTGGCGCCGAGCGCGGCAGCGGCAAGAGCGCTCGTTGCGAAGCCTAGGAAGGCTCGGCGGCTGGAATCAACCATGTGTCGTCCTCCTCTGTCACGCAGTCGATCGCAGCGATTGCAGGGCGTAGAGCAGCCATGCGAGGCCGTGTGAGATCAGGTCGACGCCGAGCAGGAAGCCGAGCGCCCAGACGCTAATATCCGGGAAGCCAAACAGGATGAGCACGCCGGCGGCCATGGCGAAGACGCCAGAGATCAGCATCATCCAGCCGTTCTGTCGCCAATAGGCGAAACTCAGCACGCATCGAACGACGCCAGATGCGAATAGCAGCGCGCCGAGGAAATAGGTCAGGATCAGTGCACCCGACGCCGGCTGGGTAAGAAGGATCAGGCCGAATGCGAGGTAGAGCGCACCGAGAATGATCCGCCACAGGAAACTGCCCCAACCCTTTGTCCAGAACGCATGCGCGATCTCGAAGGCGCCGGCAGCGATTGCGGTGAGCCCAATGAACTTGACACTGATGATCGTGGCGAAGGCGAGATCGCCGAGGGCGAGGAGGCCGGCGGCGATCAGGACAATTCCGAGGAGAGCGCAAGCCATAGCGGTGGGGCACCCAGCGTGTTGAGATCGCCGCGGCTGTCGTACACGGTCATGCGAACCTCCTGGGTGCTCACGCTCCGATCGACGCGCCTTCGATCCTAGACTTGAACCAGCAGGTCCAACATCGGACGAAACCCGGAGTTGAGGGGCGGGAATATTCTCATTCCAACTTGTTGCGACCTTTCCTGAGCGGACACGGCTCATCGCGGTCCGCGCGGGCCCAGTGTCAGATGGGTCACGCCGGCCGCGAGATTGAGCCCGATCGAGCGTTCGATCGAGATTGGCTGGAGCATGATGCTCCTGCGCGAGCCGCCAATCAGGACGTTGGCGCCGAGGCCGGGGCCTAGAGCGAAATTGCCACTCGCGCCCACATAGCTGCCGCGCAAAGTGCCGGCACCAATCCGCGAACTCCTTGCGAAAACGGCCCAGGACAGCGTGCCGGCGCTGGTCACGCCGAGATCAAGGCCGAGGCGTCTGATCCGTCCCTCGTAGACGTAGCGGCGGGCAGGGCGCACCCCATCGAACACGCAGCGCAGCGACTGCGTCGATCCGAGCACCAGCCCGACGCGCGGCTCCGAGAAGCATAGCAGCCTGCCTATTCTGAATCTCTCGGCACCTGCGGGCGATGGAATCGTCAACAGCACCGCCACTGCGCTGATGGCCGCGAGATATGGCAATTGTCGCATTCAAGCCTCCGCCTGGTGCTTTGTTTCGGTCGGGGCCCGCGGCGGGCCGCCGTCCCGGCGCAGCCAGAACGAAATGGCCAGCCCGATCAGCAGCACGGCGCCAAGCAGGAAGAAGAAGATGGATTGCTTCAGCCACGAGATTGCCGGGACGGCTGCGCCCATTGCAAGGCCGAGAAAAGCGATCTGCAATGACAACAGGCTGATGCCTGCGAGGAATGTGCCGAGCGCGAGCAGCGTCAGCAGGACGAGACCGGTTGCCGGCGTCGGGAGCAGTTGCTGAACGCCGGAGACCAGGATGATGTTCATCGTGATCAGGACGGCGATCCAGTGCAGCGCCTGGGTCCAGATCAGACGAATCTGGCCCTCCCTGCCTTCGATCTCCGGCCATTTGGTGATGACGCAGACCACCCCGATCGCCAGCGCCAGGAATTCCCAATAGCCGATCAGCGGCTGGTGCGAGACGTTGGTATAGGCAACTCCTGCGATGGCGAGCAGCAGCGCGACGGCGTACGGAAGCTGCTGCCAGACAAGACGCCCCATTCCCGAGCGCGCCTGTTGAGGCACGTGGTCTTCACGCTGCTGTGCATCCGTTTCGCTCATGGCTGCTCACCCAGGATTGGGGGATCGGTCGTTGCCGGTTCGATCCTGTCTCCGAGATAATCCTCGACATACAACCTGATGATCGCCACCCGTCCGACCGCGACGAGCGGCATCGCGAGCGCAATGCCCATGACGCCGAACAAGGCGCCCAGCAGGACGATGGCGACCAGGGTCCAGGCTGGCGGGGTCTCGACCGCATGCCGCTGAATCAGCGGGCCGATGACGTAACCTTCGATCGACTGGATGATGGTGTAGACCGCGACCGCCCAGATCAGCGGCGAGGCTCCGAGCGGCATCGCAACGAGCGCGATCGGGATCGCGGCGACGATTGGCCCAAGATAGGGGATGAAGTTCGACAATCCTGCCTGCAATCCGAGAACGAATGGGCCAGGCAGGCCGATGAGATAAAGGGCAAGCCAGACGAAGAGCGTCATCAGGATGATGCGGATCAACTGGCCGACGAACCACAGTCGCATCACGGTGCCCATCTCGTCCATCACCTCGCGCGCGCGGGCCCGGTAAGATTGCCTGACCAGCACGACCACGCTGTCGCGGTAGCTGATGGGATCGAAGGCGAAGAGAATGCCGAGGAACAAGATCACGAGCACGGCGGTCAAAAGGCTCGAGGCGCCGCCGAGCAGGAATTGCGCATGGCTGAGGAACCGACCCTGGTCGGCGAACAGCCACTGCGCGAAGTCACGCCCCCATTCCGGGCCGAGCAGATCCACGCCATAAGACAACAAATGCTCTTGCAGGATGTCGACCTGGGCATCCATGACTTTCAGCAGCACACGCGTCTGCTCCGGCAGCTTACCGGTCCCCCAGGCCAGCCCGAAGCCTGCCAGCGCCGACAGCAGCAGGAGAACGAGCGTCAGACGCCAGACGCGGCTGAGAGGAAGAACCGGCGCCAGAGCCCGGGCTGCGGCATCGAGAAAGGCTGCGAAAAGCACGCCTGCGAACACGACCAAGAGACTCGACACCGTTTGCCAGACCAGGAAGAGGGCCACGGCCACGACGAGCACAGTGAGGCCGATCGCAAGCAGGCTCGGTCGTCCGGATTGGACCGAATCGTCGATCGGGCTCTCATTCCGAACGAGGCCGCGGACCCGCTCGGATCCGACCCTGGCGTCGCTCATCGATCGGTCCGCCGTCATGTGGTCACGCCTCACGAGCGGACGCGGCGGCTGCCAAAATGCGGATGCTTGCCGCCGCGATGACGCCAATAGCGATGCTTGAATGGATTCGTGTTGGTGTTGATGTTGGGCCTCGCATCGCCCGGGGCGGCCGTGCCGGTTTGCTTCGGCGCGGCCACGGTATCGTCCTTCGGCTGAGCCGGGGAAATGCTTGACGGCAGAGTGGCGGCTACGACTGCGGTGAGGAACAGGGTACGATAGTTGATCCACATCTTCATCCTCGCCTCCATGCGGTCAGCGATAATCGGTCAGATCGCGATGGCTCCGACAGCCAGGCCGTAGATTCCGATCCCCGCGGCGATGGCCACCGCGCCGAACAGGACGGACTCGACCGGCCTGAAAAGCCGCTCCTTGCGTTCGCGCTTGGCGATCAGGAACAGCAGCGTTCCCGGCGCGTAGAGGATCGCGGATAGCAGGAGAAATTTCGCCCCGCCGGCGTAGATCATTCCCGCCGCGTAGAGCGTCGCGACAGCCGCGAAGATCCCCTCGCTGGTGCGGGCGCGCTCGCCGGAAGCATAAGCGTCACCAGTCCATGCGAGCTTCAGGCCGTAAGCCGCCACGAGGAAATACGGGACCAGTGTCATTGCGCTCGTCATCTTGAGGGCGAGCGTGAAGGCATATTCGGCGAACCAGCTCACAAGAAGCAACGCCTGGATCACGCAGTTGGTGAGCCAGAGCGCGCCGACAGGGACCTTGTGAACGTTCTCGCGCGCCAGAAAGGCCGGCATCGTGCGCTGAATGGCCGCTGAGTGCAGGATCTCGGCCGCAAGGAGGGACCATGACAGGTAATTGCCGAGGATCGAGATCAGCAATGCGATACTGATGAACACACCGCCCCAGCGGCCGACCATGGCCTCCATCACGCCTGCCATCGATGGTGTCGGCAGGTCCGCGAGCCCGCTCCGCGGCAGGATGCCGTAGGACAGGAGTGTCACGAGCACGAGAAGGCAGAGAACGGTCAGAAAGCCGGTGACCGTCGCGATACCGATGTCGTCGCGCCTTCGTGCGTAACGCGAATACACGCTCGCGCCCTCGATTCCGACGAAGACGAACACCGTGAGCAGCATCGTGCTGCGGACCTGGCTCAACACCTGCCCGGCGTCGGGCTCGGTCGTTCCCCAGAAATTGTCGGAGAAAAGCCCGCGGTTCAGGGCGACCGCAGCCACCACGATGAACAGCACGATGGGAATGATCTTCGCGAAAGTTGTGACCGTGTTGAGCGCGGCAGCCCCCTTGATGCCGCGCAGCACCAGAATATGGACGCTCCAAAGCAGCACGGAGGCCGAAGCGATGGCTACCGGCGTGGTGCCGTCGCCGAACATGGGGAAGAATTGGCCGAGCGTGGCCTTGATCAGGATGAGGCAGGCGACGTCGGCTAGACAACAGCCGATCCAGTAGCCGGCGGCGGACGCAAAGCCGATGTAATCACCGAAACCGGCTTTGGCATAGGCGTAGATGCCCGCATCGAGCTCCGGCTTGCGCCGGGATAGCGATTGGAACACGAAGGCCAGAGTCAACATGCCGGTGCCAGCAATCATCCAGGCAATGATCGCTCCCAAAGCGCCGGTGGTGCGCCCGAACTGAGCCGGCAATGCGAAGATGCCGGAGCCGACCATCGACCCGATCACCAGGGCGATCAGCGCATTGCGCGAAAGCTTCTGATCGGCCTCGCTTGTCGAAGCAGCCATGATGGATGCCTTCCGATCCGAGGCGGCTGCATTCGCGGCCTCCCTCCCGGAAGCTTAGAGCCACCTCCCGCGTGCGCACATCAGGGATTGTCTGTAGGAAGAGAGGCAGGAAATCGGTGGCCGCCGATTCAGATATCGCCACGGGAAGCGGCGGTGTCGTCCTCGCCCTTGTGCCAGGACGTCGGCAACGTATCCCGCGCGACCAGCACGACGCTGCCACGGAAGAACTCGCCGGACTTGGCGAGTTCGGCGGCCAGGCGCCTGGCATGTAGGACGGCCGCATCCTGCTCGCTAAGATCGCATCCGATCGTGTCGGGCGAGACGCCGTATCGATCGGTGATATGGAAGAAGAAGCGCATGCCTCCGGTTAGGTCATGGCGCCTCCGGTCTCCAGTGACAAAAGCGCAAGGTGCCTCAGTCAAAAGTCTTACGACCTGCGAAGCAGGTTCCAGTCTTACGGATCGGCAATCAGCGCCCTGCCGTCCCCATTCGGGCAAGAGTGGTTTTCACCTGATGTCTTCGGGTGATTGTCCGATGTTGTTCCGTCGAAGCAGAGCCTAGCGTGGTCGCGCTTTAGGGGGTTGCACAGGAGGATGCGATGTCGAATCTCGATCAGAACTTGGCGGCGACAGACGTCGTCGGCGGCCGGATCACCGTGGATGCCGGACTGCGCCAGTACATGTTGCGGATCTATGGCTACATGGCCGCTGGTGTCGCCCTGACCGCCGTCGCCGCCGGCCTGACCTATCAGGTCACCGGCCCCGCGCTGCTGCAGAGCCCGCTGATGTGGGTTTTCATCCTGGCGCCGCTTGGGTTGGTGTTCTTTCTCAGCTCGCGCATCGAGACATTGTCGGTGCCAACTGCGCGCCTGCTGTTCTTCCTCTATGCTGCCCTGGTCGGTATCTCGCTCTCGATCCTACTACACATCTACACCAGTTCGTCGATAACCCGCGTCTTCGTCATCGCTGCTGCAATGTTCGGCGGGCTCAGCGTCTTCGGCTACACGACCCGGCGCGACCTTTCGGGATTGGGTACCTTCCTGTTCATGGGGCTGATTGGGATCATCTTCGCGAGCGTCGTCAACCTGTTCCTGTGGTCGACTGCGCTCGACTGGCTGATCTCGATCGTAGGAGTCGGCGTGTTTGCCGGCTTGACGGCCTATGACACGCAACGGATCAAGGCGATGTACGACAGCGCGGATGACCAAACCGCTTCGGGGCGAAAGTCGGTCCTTGCCGCGCTGTCGCTCTATCTCAATTTCCTCAACCTGTTCCTGATGCTGCTGCGTCTTGCGGGCGGCCGCCGTTGAGAAGGGAAGGGCGGCGGCTCAGGCCGCCGGCCGCTCCACCGTGCTGGCGAGGGCATCGCGCAACGCCTTTTCCTTCGTCTCGTCGAGGGAGGTCTTGAGTACGACGCCGCCCGCGTCCTTGATCTCCTTGATCACCTTGTCGGCGGTCATGTGCTTGATCAGGACGAACAGGGCGGCGTTGCCGGGCTGAAGGCTGGCGGAGAGACTCTTCATAAAGGCATCGTCGATTCCGACGTCCGAAAGAGCGCCGCCGAGTGCACCCGACGCTGCGCCTACGGCAACTCCGAGGATCGGATTGAGAAAGAGGACACCGATTAAAAGGCCCCAGAAGCTTCCCGTCACCGCGCCCATGGCGGTCGTGTTGACGAGTTGGTTGAGCTTGATGCTGCCCTGGTCCGTCTTTACGGCGATCACGGCGTCACTGATCGTGATCAGATATTCCTTCTGCAGCCTGAGCAATTGCTGACGCACTTCTTCGGCTTTCGCCTCCGACGGATATACGATGGCGACCAGATCTGACATGAAGACCTCCCGTTGGAGCATGCAAGCGGACCCGAGGAAGCTACCGCGCGAGAGCTGCCTCAGGGGATCGGAGAAAACCCTCGGTCCCGGTGGGGAATGTTCCGAATGAGATTGGACGCTGTAGACTGCGTCCCGAAGGGGCGGCGCAAAGTGAAATTGCTGGCGCCGCCCGATCGATGCTACCTCGGCGATCAATTGCGGCATCTAGCGGCGCGGATTGGGGACGCAGGTGCCGGACCGCCCGCTCACCGACGCGCGGCATTGGGCGCGAGTGTCATACATACAGGTCAGCGTTCCCCTGAACTTTCTGCACCATGCCAGATCCTGCGCTTGTCCTGGCGTCCACGAGCCCATGGCACTGAGCGCAATGAAGACGGCAGCGGAGAGCAAAGCCAGCTTTGTCATCTTGGTTTCTCCTTGTCGTTGAGCAATCACGTCGAGCCGCGGATCGCAGGCTCGTCAAACCCGCCGCGGCTTTGACGAAGGGGTCGCATGCGCCGCAACGGCGGCAGCTGCAGGCTTATGCACCGTCTGCGCGCTTGGGCTGTCGGGTGATCGCCTGACTTCGCTGCCGGAATCTTTCGGCTCCGCCGGATGTTCGTTCACGATTGCACCCGCGGATGCTCAGTAGATTTACCGATACAAGCGGGATGAATTCTCCGCAAAATCCTCAGCGGCACGGATGGGTCAATTCATGCAGCTGCGGTCAATGAGTACGACGCTTGTTGCAGGGGTTTCTGCGCTGTTGCTGGTCGCCTGTGAGAGGGAGGCGGCGACGGACTCCCTTCCGGCGCCGGCGCGTCCCGTCCGCACCATGACAGTCGAGAAGCGGGATCAACTCACGCCCCTCACATTTTCCGGCCGCATCGAAGCCGAAGACGAAGTGAATCTGGCATTTCGAATTTCCGGTCGGCTGCACTCGAGCGACATCCGGCTCGGTGAGCGCGTCGAGGCCGGCCAGCTGTTGGCGCAGCTTGAATCGCAGGACCAACTCAGCGCGTTGCGGCAGGCGCAGGCCGCTCTTGCCGCAGCTCAGGGCCAGCTCACTCAGGCACGCAATCATTTCGAACGCCAGCAGACTCTGTTGGCGCAGGGATGGACCACGCGCGCCAACTTCGAGGCCGCGACGCAGGCGCAACAGACTGCGCAATCGAATGTTGAAATGGCCGAAGCTCAGTTGAATTCCGCCCACGACCAGGTCAGCTTCACCGAGCTGCGGGCCGATGCACCGGGCAAGATAACCGAAACGGGGCCCGCCGCCGGAGAGGTCGTCCAGGCCGGACAGACGATTGCGCGGATCGCGCGGCAGGATGGCCGAGACGCGGTCTTCGACATGCCGGCTCAATTCGTCCGCGCGGCACCGTCCAATCTGCAGGTGAGCGTCAGTCTGACCGACGATCCAGCGGTGACTGCGGAAGGGCGTATCCGGCAGGTTGCCGCGCAGGCCAATCCGGTCACGCGAACCTTTGAGATCAAGATAGGACTTCGCGATCCCCCTGCCGCGATGCGGCTGGGGGCGACTGTCACGGGGCGCGTCGAGATGAGCGCCGGACCAATGATCGACATTCCGGCAACGGCGCTGACCAGGATGAATCGCCAGCCGGCGGTCTGGATCCTGGATCCCGCGACGAAGACGGTCGCCATCCGCAATGTCGACGTCTTGAGGTTCGATCAGGCGCAGGTGATCATCTCGCAAGGTTTGGACATAGGCGAGGTCGTGGTGACCGCGGGCGTCCAGGCACTTCATCCGGGTCAGCGGGTGCGCGTCCTTGGGTCGGAGCCATGACCGGGCTCAACCTCTCGGAATGGGCGCTCGGGCGCCGTTCGCTCGTCATTTATCTGATGATTGCCGCCGTCATCGCCGGCGTGCTGTCCTATCTGCGGCTGGGCCGGAACGAAGATCCTGCATTCACCATCAGGACTATGGTTGTTCAAGCGGCCTGGCCTGGAGCGACGGCCGAAGAGACGATGAAGCAGGTGACCGAACGGCTCGAGCGGCGGTTGCAAGAGACGCCACATCTGGACTTCCTGCGCAGCTTCACTCGGGCCGGTCTCACCACTATCTTCGTGAACTTGAAGGGGAGCGCGAACGCAAGGGACGTCTCCGATACCTGGTACCAGGTGAGGAAATCCATCGGGGACATCCGTCACACGCTGCCGGCGGGCATCGTGGGACCTGCGTTCAATGACGATTTCGGCGACACGTTCGGGATCATCTATGGATTCACCAGTGATGGATTTACCCAGCGCGAGCTGCGTGACCGGGTCGAGGCGGTCCGCTCGCGTCTTCTAGACGTGCCCGATGTCGCGAAGATCGAACTGCTGGGTGCGCAGGACGAAGTGATCTTCGTCGAGTTCTCGAAACGGCAACTCGCAAGTCTCGGGGTCGATCGCACGGCTCTGATCGCCGCCCTGCAGGCACAGAATGTCGTGAGCCCGGCCGGCACCATCCAGACCGGGACCGAGCGAATTTCGTTTCGGGTGTCCGGGGCGTTCCAGTCGGAGCAGGACATTGCCGACATCAACTTCAGCGCGGGCGGTCGCACGCTACGTCTGAGCGATCTCGCGACGGTACGGCGAGGCTATGCCGATCCGCCGCAACCGCTGTTCCGGGTCGGCGGTCGTCCAGCGATCGGGCTCGCGATCGCGATGCGCGAGGGCGGCGATATTCTCGTTCTCGGCAGGAACATCAAGGCGGCGATGGCAGAGATCACGGCCGATCTGCCGATCGGAATCGAACCGAGCCTCGTGGCCGACCAGGCCGTCGTGGTGGACAAAGCGATCCGCGAGTTCATGACCTCGCTGGTGCAGGCGATCGCGATCATCCTCGTCGTGAGCTTCATCAGCCTCGGCGTTCGGCCGGGCCTCATCATCGCACTGGCTATTCCGCTCACGCTTGCGATCGTGTTCCCGACGATGGAGTTTCTTCGCATCGATATGCAGCGAATTTCCCTCGGCGCTCTCATCATCGCGCTCGCGCTGCTGGTCGACGACGCCATGACGACGACGGACGCCACGCTTAATCGGTTGGCGCTGGGCGACGGCAAGATCGCGGCCGCGGCCTACGCCTTTCGCACGCATGCAGTCGCCATGCTCACGGGCACACTCGTAACGATCGCCGGGTTCATTCCGGTGGGCTTTGCAGCCAGCGCGGCCGGCGAATACACGTTCTCGCTGTTTGTGGTGGTTACGATCGCTCTCCTGGCGTCGTGGTTCGTCGCCGTCATCTTCACGCCGCTGCTCGGCGTCGCTATCCTCGCGCCGCCCAAGACCACAGCCGATGCGCCGGGAATGGCCTTTCGCTTGTACCGGCGCTTTCTGGTCCTGGCGATCCGCGCCAAATGGCTGACGATCGGCGCGACGGTTGCGCTTTTTCTCGCTTCCGTGCTCGCGCTTCCGCTGGTTCCGCAGCAGTTCTTTCCATTGTCCGACCGGCCGGAACTTCTCGTGGACATCGGCCTGCCGCAGAATGCATCGATTTACGCCAGCGAGGCGGCGGCCAAGCGCCTCGATCAAGTACTGACCGGTGATCCCGACGTTGGTCATTGGAGTACCAATGTCGGGCGCGGTGCGATCCGCTTCTATCTGCCGCTCAGCGTCGAGCTGCCGAATGACTTCTTCACCCAGGCGGTCGTTGTGGCCAAAGACGTCGCGGCACGCGAGCGCCTGCATGCCAAGCTGGAACGGTTCCTTGTGGAAGAATTCCCGAACGCCATCTCCTCGGTTTCGCCGCTTGGGCTCGGTCCCCCCGTGGGATGGCCGCTGCAGTATCGCGTCAGCGGTCCCGACGTCGAGCTCGTGCGTGACATCGCGGTCGAAGTCGCGCGGATCGTCGGCTCCGATCCGAGGGCCAAGAGCCTCAATTTCGACTGGATGGAGCCGGATCGCCAGATCCGCGTTCGCGTCAACCAGGATGAGGCGCGCCGTCTCGGCCTGAGCTCGCAGGCGATCTCAATCGTTCTGAACACCGTGATCTCCGGCCTGCCCGTGACCCAGGTGCGGGACGATATCTACCTCGTCGATGTGCTGGCCCGCGCAACGGACGAGCAGCGCGTCTCGCTGCCGAGCTTGCGGACGCTGCAGGTGCCGATCCCGGGAGGGCAGACCGTTCCGCTGAGCCAGTTTGCCACCTTCGAATACGGTCAGGAGTTTCCGCTGATCTGGCGGCGCGATCGCATGCCGACCCTGACGGTGCGGGCCGCCGTTCCCGACGAGATGCCGCCGGAGACGGTGGTCAATCGGCTGGCTCCCGCTATCGCCAAGCTGAAGGCCACTCTGCCGCGTTCCTACGATGTCGTGATCGGCGGCACGGTGGAGGAGAGCCGAAATTCGAGGTCGTCCGTGATGGCAGTCGTACCGATGATGTTGTTCGTCATGTTTACGGTGCTGATGGTGCAGCTGCAGAGCTTCCCGCGATTATTGATGGTCGTTAGCGTCGCGCCGCTCGGCCTGATCGGCGTCGTCGCGGCGCTGCTCGTGTCCGGGCGGCCGCTGGGCTTCGTCGCCATCCTCGGCGTGTTGGCGCTGCTTGGCATGATTAGCAAGAACGCGGTGATCCTGATCGGGCAAATCGAGGCGGAGCGCTTGCAAGGGAAGGGGCCCTGGCAGGCGGCAGTGGATGCAAGCAGCTCCCGCTTTCGTCCGATCATGCTGACGGCCGTCTCAACCGTACTCGGCATGATCCCGATAGCGCCGACCGTCTTCTGGGGGCCGATGGCCTTTGCGATCATGGGCGGCCTGCTCGTCGCAACCGTTCTAACTCTGGTGCTGCTGCCGACCTTGTATGTCGCCTGGTTCGGCGGGAAAGAAATGGCGCCAGCTTCCGATGCTTCCAGCCCGGCGCGAGGGTAATCCCGGACAGCGACTAGGTAATCACCTGATGGGCCGGGCCGAGGCCACGGCGCATGGTTCGATCTCGCAATAAGGAGGTCGGCAACGCATCGTTCGAGACATCGATGACGGCGTCGGTCTTCGCTCGCTCTTCGAGGCCATTCAATGACTGCGACGACATCGGCCCAGAAGCTCTCATTGTTCGCACTGACGGGAATGGTCGTCGGCTCCATGGTCGGCTCCGGCATCTTCTCGCTGCCCAGAACCTTCGGCACCGCAACCGGTCCCTTCGGCGCCATCCTCGCCTGGTGCATCGCAGGCGGTGGCATGTACACCATGGCGCGCGTGTTCCAGTCTCTGGCCGAGCGCAAGCCTGGTCTGGATGCCGGTGTTTATGCCTATGCGAAAGAGGGCTTTGGCGACTATCCCGGCTTCCTGTCGGCGCTCGGTTACTGGATGGGAAGTTGCATCGGCAACGTGTCCTACTGGGTCCTCATCAAATCGACCCTGGGCGCGTTCTTTCCCGTGTTCGGCGACGGCAATACGGTCATCGCGATCGTCGTAGCCTCGATCGGGATCTGGCTGTTCCACTTCATGATCCTGCGCGGGGTGCAGCAGGCCGCCGCGATCAATACGATCGTCACCATCGCCAAGATCGTGCCGATCCTGATCTTCATCGTCATCCTGATCCTTGCCTTCAAGGCCGACCTGTTCCGTGCCAATTTCTGGGGCGGCGAGGGCATGCCGGACACGGGACTCTTCGAGCAGATCCGCGCGACCATGCTGGTCACGGTGTTCGTCTTTCTCGGGATCGAGGGGGCCAGCGTCTATTCCCGCTACGCCAAGGAGCGGTCCGACGTCGGCGCGGCGACGATCATGGGCTTCCTGGTCGTCACGAGCCTGATGGTGCTCGTCACCATGCTGCCTTATGCCGTGCTGCCGCGTGCGGAGATTGCAGACATGCGGCAACCGTCAATGGCCACGGTGCTGGAGGCAGTGGTCGGACATTGGGGTGCCGTCTTCGTCAGCATCGGGCTCCTGGTCTCGGTGCTCGGCGCCTATCTCGCCTGGTCGCTGATCTGCGCCGAAGTGCTCTCCGCGGCCGGTCGGACCCGGGACATGCCGCGCGTGTTCGGTACCGAAAACGCCAACAAGGTACCGGCTGCCGCGCTCTGGCTGACCAATATCGTGGTGCAGCTCTTCGTCATCAGCACCTACTGGTCCCGTGATGCCTTCTCGCTGATGCTCAATCTCACGAGCGTCATGAACCTCATTCCGTTCTTCCTGGTCGCCGCCTACGGATTGCTGCTGGTGAAGCGCGGCGAGACGTACGAGAAGAGCGCGGGCGAGCACAGACGAGATCTGATCTTCACCGGCATCGCCGTCATCTACACACTCTTCCTGATCTACGCGGCCGGAATGAAATACCTGCTGCTATCCGCGCTGCTCTACGTGCCCGGCACGGCGCTGTATGTCTGGGCGCGGGTCCAACAGAAGGCGCGGATTTTTGCACCGGTGGAGTGGGGCATCTTCATCGTGGCTGCGATCGGCGCGGCCGTCGGCATTCACGGCCTCGCCACCGGCTACATCACGATCTAGGCGGATCGATTGCGGAGGTTGCGCTCATGACACAACAGACATCAAACGGAGCGCTTCCTTTTGGCGTTCATTCGGAAGTCGGTCAGTTGCGCAAGGTAATGGTCTGCTCGCCGGGCCGCGCTCACCAGCGTCTCACTCCGACCAATTGCGACACGCTGCTGTTCGACGACGTCCTGTGGGTCGACAATGCCAAGCGCGACCATTTCGACTTCGTGCAGAAGATGCGCGACCGCGGCATCGAGGTCGTCGAGATGCACAATCTGCTCGCGGACACCGTCGCCATCCCGGAGGCGAGGCGATGGATCCTCGACAATCAGGTGGTCCCAAACCAGGTCGGTCTCGGCCTGATTGACGAGCTCCGCGGCTATCTGGAAAGCCTCGCCCCCCGCGCGCTGGCGGAAACCCTGATCGGCGGATTGTCGACCCACGATTTCCCCGACGCACATGGCGGTGAAATGCTCCGGCTGATCCGGGAGGCGGCCGGCATGACCGAGTATCTGCTGCCGCCACTTCCGAACACGCTGTACACGCGCGATACCACCTGCTGGATCTATGGCGGCGTGACGTTGAATTCGCTGTTCTGGCCGGCGCGTCACGAGGAGCCGATCCTCGCCGCCGCCATTTACAAGTTCCATCCGGATTTCGCCGGCAAGGTCCACGTCTGGTGGGGCGATCCGACTCAGGATCACGGCCTTGCCACTCTGGAAGGTGGCGATGTGATGCCGATCGGGAAGGGAAACGTCCTGATCGGATTGAGCGAACGGACATCGAGACAGGCGATCAGCCAGCTTGCCGCCGCTCTTTTCAGGAAAAAGGCCGCCGAGCGCGTCATCGTGGCGGCCATGCCCAAGCTGCGTGCGGCGATGCATCTCGACACGGTCTTCACGTTCGCCGATCGGGATTGCGTGCTGCTTTACCCCGATATCGTCAATAACATCACGGCGTACTCCTACCGGCCGGCGGACAATTCCGCTGGTATCGAGCTGCGGAAGGACGAGAAGCCTTTCGTGGACGTCGTAGCTGAAGCGCTCGGCCTGAAGAAGCTCCGCGTCGTGGAGACCGGCGGCAACGCCTATCTGCGAGAGCGAACTCAGTGGGACAGCGGTGCCAATCTGGTCTGCGCCTCTCCAGGCGTCGTCTTCGCCTACGATCGCAACACCTACACCAATACGCTGCTGCGCAAGGAGGGAATCGAAGTGATTACCATCGTCGGCGCGGAGCTCGGCCGCGGCCGCGGCGGTGGTCACTGCATGACCTGCCCGATTACCAGGGATCCGGTCGACTACTAGCCGGCGGAGGAATCGACCCAGATCAACCTGTGATTTATCATCTGAACATTAACACGCCACAATCGGCGCGCAGTGTGACACGAATCCCGGTGTCCGGCTGCAGCATCGGAGGGGACCTATGCGACCGTCTGGATTTTTTCTGCCGGTTGCCGCACTGCTCGGCAGTAGTACGGCTTGGGCGGCGGACCTCGATCTCACTGACTTCAAATCGAGCGGAGCCGCTACATCCTCCTACGCGGTTCCTTATTACCAAGCCCCGTCCTGGAGCGTCGTTGGTTCCATCTCGCCGACTTTCACCGACAACGCGCTCTTCACCCGCGATAACCGCAGGTCCGACGTCTATTACGCGCCAGACGTGAGCGTCAGGCTTGACGGGAACCTCACCAACGATCTGTCATACCGGCTCTATGCGCGGGCTCAATACGAAGCCTTTTCGCGGGAAAAGGACGGCAATTTCGCCGTCGCGCGTATGGGCGCGCGTCTGACCGAGAACTGGGACGGCTGGCGCTTGTCTGGCATTTACGAAAATCGATATGATTTCGATGGCATCTACCGCGATCTCGCCTTCACGTCCCACGACGTGATGGGCTCAGTCGCGCGCGATTTCCGCGTTGGCAACGCGACGTTCTCGCCACTAGTGCTTTTGACCTACCGTTTCTCCGATCTGGCCGAGGCGCGCCGCTGGCGCTTTGACGCCGTGCTCGGAATCGAGGTCAAGCTTGATCCCAGATGGTCGATCGTCAGTACGCCCCTGTTCGAAGCCTATTGGTTCACCGATGGACTCAATACCGGTCGCCAGGATCAGCTCTATTCGGTTGACCTCGGCCTGAAGTACAACGTTGCCAACAACGTGTCGCTCACGACGACCGTGCTCTACGAGGCACGAACCTCGAACGTCCCGCTGCGGCGATACAGGGACGTTCGGATCGGGCCTCGCCTGGACTTTGCCTTTTAGAGGTGCTCGAGAGATGCCGGCAAGACGCCTTCTAATGCTGACCTGCCTCATCATCTCAAGCATGATGACGACGGTCGTGCTGGCCGATCCTCGCGATGCGGTCGATCGTAGCCATCGACTCGATACCGATGCACTTCGGGATGATGCCGCGACGCGCCGTCTGGAGCAACCATCTCACCCGCTCGCAATTGCGCCGGCCCCGGCGGCACCGCCCGCGAAGGCGACCAGAAAGAAGAAGTCGGACACGAGCAGTAGCCGATAGCCCTGGCGAACCTGTCAGCGCATTAGGCGGGGGAACGGTGGAGGACGCCCGGCGACCACGGAATGGCGGCGCGACGATGCCATTCGGGCTCGTTCGCCGCGCATCGCCATTTTTACTCTCTATTGCATCGGATTTGAGATTCGGCGGCCCTTGACGAAGGCCAAGATTTCAATCCCTCACGAATACTACCTCATGTTGAATGAGCGGTTCGCTGGGTGTATAGTTGATTGACCCCGCAGGTGCGCTATTCCGAATTCGGTGGAGGATTTCTCGCCGGCAGGGTGGGGAGAGACCCCGCTATTGTCGTCGTGGCCAATATCGGGAGTCGCCGGAATAGAGTGAGTAGTACAGTGAAGCCACATGGCTCCCCCGCCAGAGAGTCGAGGCAAACCAGTCCCAAGCGCTGGCTGCGCGTAGGTTTGCAACCATCGACCGAGGAGCTTTACTGGAACTCTTCTGCAGATCTCCTCTTCGTCGCGCGCCCCTCCTTTTGCGGACATTTCGTCTACGAGAGCATCAATCCGGCATTCGAGTCCCGGCTCGGCGTATCGTCGCGAGACGTGCTCGACATGGATGTATCCGATTGCCTGAGCGCGGATGACGCGAGATCTGTCTGCGAAGCACTTCGGGCGAGCCTCGCGGAGAAGGCTGAGATCAGGATCCGGCAGCGGCTGGCGTTTGGTGGTTCATCCCGCACGAAGGAAACGACGGTCACGCCGATCCTGGATCCCGCGACCCGCGGTGTCGTCCGGTTGATCGGCTGCCATCGCGAGGCGCGCGACGTTCGCTTCGAGGACCCCACCACATGGGGGAACGGGCTGGATGTCGAAGCTGGCCTGCTGTCGCTTCAGGAGAGCATTCAGCAGCGGATCGCTTCCGATCTCCACGATTCGACCTGTCAACATCTGATTGCCGCGAGTCTCGGCTTGATGCGGATCCGCGGCCAGCTTGACGGCACACAAGCCGCCGAACGGATCTGCGACGAAATCGACGCGTCGATTGATGAAGCGCTCCGGGAGCTCCGGGCTTTTGCCTATCTGCTGCATCCGCGGGATCTGACGGGTGACGGATTGAAGGCCACGATCGAAGGCTACGCGGAAGGGTTCGCGGCGCGCACCTCGTTGCATGTGAGGGTGAACATCGTGCCGGAGGTCGATGGGTTACCTTATGAGGCCCAACGCTCGCTGCTGCGCGTTGTTCAGGAGGCTCTGACGAACGTCTTCCGTCACGCAAAAGCGACGGAGGTGGCAATCGTCATCGATGTTGTCGACAGTCGTTTCCAATTGATGATCAGCGACAATGGACGCGGTCTTCCCCACCCTGGCAGGCCGGGTGCCGGGACGCTATCGAGCGGCGTCGGAATTCCCGCGATGCGAGCAAGACTGCACGGGATCGGAGGTACGTTGGCCATCCAGTCCAGCGGGATGGCGCCGCATTCCGGTACCGTTCTGTCCGCGGTCTTCCCGCACGTCCTTGCAGTGAATCGGCGCAATCGACGAAGGACCACGACCAATACGAGGGCCGATACCGGCACACAATCAGCGAAAGAACACTAGCCAGCGGCGGCGGGTCGAAAGTGTGACCCGAACCGCCGTCAAGAATAGGGAGTGTGCTGCATGAAACGTATCCTCATAGCCGACGATCACGAAGCGGTGCGATCGGGTTTGCGGGCGGTCCTCGAACAGCGGGCGGACTGGGAAGTGGTGGCCGAGGCCACTGACGGAGGCAAGGCGGTCGCCGCGGCGATCCAGAGCCAGCCCCACGTCGCCATCCTGGATTTCTCGATGCCGAGGATGACCGGCGTGGAGGTGGCGCGGCGTATGAGGGACTATCGGCTGCAAACCGAGATCCTGATCTTCACCGTGCACAATTCGGGTCTGATAGCGCAGCAGGCGTTCGAGGCCGGCGCCCGCGCTTTCTTGGTGAAGTCTGATGCGAACAAGCTGCTGCTGGCGGCTGTCGAGTCGCTGCTGATGCATAGGCCGTTCTTCTGTACGAATAGCATTGTCGAATACGACGGCGAGCCGGGCCCCCACGGCGAACGACACCACCATGGGCTGACCGCGCGCGAGCAGCTCGTCGTCAAGCTGGTTGCCGAGGGCTACAGCAACAAGGGAATTAGCGCGATCCTCGACCTGAGCGTTAAGACGACGGAGGCACATCGTGCAGCGGCGATGCGCAAGCTGGAGGTAAACTCGACGGCGGGCCTCGTGCGATACGCGGTGCGGAGCGGACTCGTCGAGGCCTGATCGCAAGCCGTGGCGATCCGTGGCTGTCAGTACCTTCGCCTGCATCTCTCAGGGTTTTGCTGGATAACCGTTCTTGTGGGACGCCGTATGATCGTTCGACCTGACGGCCGATGACCGCTCTAGTCCACCTGGCTTGGCCGAGGGTAGGCAAACGGGAACGACCCGTGAAACGCATCTTGATTGCGGACGACCATGAAATCGTGCGTTCCGGACTTCGTGCGATTGTTGAAACGCGGTCCAACTGGATCGTGAGCGGCGAGGCGACCAATGGTGAGCAGGCGGTCACGCTTGCGCTGGAAACCAGGCCAGACATCGTGATCGTCGATTATTCCATGCCGATCATCAACGGCCTGGAGGTCAGCCGCCGCCTCAGAGCGCTTCACGTTCAAACCGAGGTGCTTATCCTCACGATGCATGAAAGCGAGGAGTTGCTGACAGAGGCCATTCTGGCCGGAATCCGCGGCTTCCTGTTCAAGTCCGACGCTCGCAACCATCTCATTTCCGCGGTCGAAGCGCTGCTCGACGGCAGACCCTACTTCACGAGTGTTCTGCTGGAGAAGCTGCTCCGCGACTACCAGGCGAACAAGCAGAACCGGGCCGACATGCTGCTGACCTCGCGCGAGGAGAGCGTGGTCCAGCTGATCGCAGAGGGGCACACCAACAGGTCGATAAGCGCGATCCTGAATCTGAGCGTCAAGACGGTCGAGACCCACCGCGCCTCGGCCATGCGCAAGCTCAGGATGTCCTCCACCGCCGAGCTGGTTCGGTATGCTGTCCGCAAGCGGCTGGTTTCACCTTGAACGAGCGGGGAGCGCTTTCGACTGCTCGCGAAAGATCGAGAGTGCACCATCGAATGAACGGACGCGCAATCGATCCCTTCGTGGATCCCGAAAGGCCGATGCAGACCGACCGTGACGACTCAAGGACCTCTCAGCGCCGAAAGTTGGTGTTCGGGCTTGATAGCGGCGCCGCAGCCAGCAGGCGTGTCGGAAGCTTGCAATGGTTCGCCTCGCGATGGTGGTGCTCAGCTCCGGCTCGTGATCTGACTTTCTCGCTTGGCCGTTGTTCATCGGAGCGGACAATTGTGAGTCGTGACGATAAAGACTCCACGACGCATCCGCTTCGAAGCAACGATTTCGCAACTTGATCCGACGTGGCGGAGCCATTCCGAAACTCCGCCGTCTTGGGTGAGGTTATCGCTCGGGTTCGAGACGAGGTAAGCGTCGTTCTCCATGCCTGCCATCCCCCAGCTTTCCCAATCCAGCACAACCGAGTCCCTGTCGGCGAACGCTCGCAGTGCGTCGTTGTGAGTGAGAGACCAAGTCAGAAACCGAAGTTCATCCTTCGCCGACGGCACTGCCCAAAATGTTCCGCCGATCAGCGCGAGCATGACCACCAGCGAGAGTACGATCGGACGCGCTCGGGGTGATTTCCTCTCGACTCCTGCCCAGATGCAAAGGCCGAGGCCAACTAATGCCACCGCAGGCAAGTAGACTGAGATGACAAACAGAAACGTGCCGAAGTTCTTACTGTCCCAAGCAAGGGGGGTCGCAGTCGTAACCGTGGCGATAGCTGCAATAAGGGGCAGCCACCGTAGCCTACGAGCCGCTTTCTCCGGGGCTTCAGCAAAGGTGGTCATGGTCGCGAATTTATCGAGAAGGTCCTTGGAGTTGCAAGCACGAACGGCTTTCGACCGTCAGCTCCGGGGCGGCAGCCTTCGCATGCTTACTTTGATCTGTAGCGTTGGCCTGCTTGGCCGAACTCGCCTCAACAGTCCGTCTTCGCTTCCGCTGCGCTCAGCTACGCCGGACACCACGCTTCGCCCTTCGGGCCGCTGCTCGGCTGCGCCACGCGTAGCCCGCAGGGCGAAGCGTGGTGGGCCCGGCAGGACTCGAACCTGCAACCAGACCGTTATGAGCGGCGGGATAGCGATTGGCTTCGTTGATTTTGCTGGCTATTTGTTTGAATCTGATCGCGTTCGTTGTGCTTTGGCTGGGTCGTTTCTGGTGCGAAACTGGTGCGGTAACGCCTGCTTATGCAAACGAGCCGGGCCTGACGTCCGTAAGCTCCATCGCAGGACTCTCAACGATGATGATCATCAAGCGGATCGACTTTACCCTCTCAAGGCTGAAACAGGGGTTCGATTCCCCTAGGGAGCGCCAGAAATTTCAAAGACTTACAGCTTGGCCCGAAAAGTCGTCGAATATCCGTCGAATAAGCGCCAGCGAACATCGGCGAACTCCGCCACACTAAATCAGTGATCCGATTAGCTCTCTGTTCTAGCCAACGTGACGCGCAGAGCGAATCGCGGTCAGAAAGTGCGAGAGTTGGCTCTGAGACTATTCTTGGTTCGAATTCGCTGCTGCGATCGGATGCCAATGTACCCCGCTTTCGCTTTCGTTCTCGGGCGTGACCAACATGTGGTCGGGCAGTGGCCAATGCGTTCGATGATGTCCGATCTTGTATGGCACCATCGTCTCAGTGATCGCCCACGTCTCGTTCTCTCGCGTGGTTGCTTCCGGAACAAAATAGTTTGCGTAAACCCATCTGAGGCGTGAGGTCGCCGGCGCAAAAGTTCTGGCTTGCATCGTGTTGAAGAAGTGACGAGCGAAATCAACTTCCGGTCCCGCCGAGCTCTCGACGCCAACGTGAATTACCCCCGGACGGTCGCTCGGAAGCTGACGCTCTGCGTTGGCGATGGTGCTACGAAAGTGACGCGCCTTTTGACGTACGGCAACTTCGGATTCACTGACCCAGCTGACCACGCTCGCTTGGTAAACAGCGTCGGCATATGTGGGCCTCAAAGGCGCCGGACGCCATTTGGCTGCCATGCTGTGATCGGCCGAATGATCATAGTGTCCGGCCAGAAGTTCGATCATCCGACTTCCATCAAAATAGACGTAGTCTTTTGCGAGAATTCGCCGAAGCAACGTCCAGTTTATGGGTCGCACTCTTCCGGTCGCCACCTCGTCCTTCCAAGGTGCCAGCGATCGCCGCTCGATGGTCTGTCTCACGTGTCGCACGAGATAGTCGTCCGCGACTTCGCGCAGCTCGACTTGGTACTTCACCTCGACAATGACGGATTCGCCTAGCTCCAGGCATAGTTGATGGATGGGTTGTGCAAGCCGCGTGCCCCGCAACTTCTCGTTCGCGGCGTAGGTTGAAGGCATCAGGCGCTTGCACTCTGCCGCCCAGCGGCTTCCTGTCCTGAAAACGTGCAGGTCCGGGGTTCGTCCGCGCCCGGGAGTTTCCGGCACGAACTCGACCCGTCTCCAACCTCTGCGTCGGTAGGCAAGGGCGACGAGCATCTCGAAAATGCTGCTGTCAGGTTGGCGTCTCTCCTGTAACATCATGCGAGCCGCTCGCTCTTCGACCCCCTTCACGCTGAGCAGAAGTTTCAGCTCTTTGCCGATGCGCGTAAGGAAGGGCACAACTCGCATTGTGCCCTCAGGCGTCCACAGGGCCCGGTCGGTGGCAAAGGTCTCTGCCTGCAGTATGTACCAAGCGGCCGTATCTACCGGGTCATACAACGGTCCCATTATGCCGGCGCGCATGCGGTCTTGGGCAGCAAGAAGATTGGTCTTCGCGACGTCCAGCCTCTGCTCCATCTCTTTGCGAGGAACGAACGACTTCAGCCAGGCAACTGCCAGCATCAATTCGTCATCGCGCCAATCCTGGTTAGTGCGCGGCGCGGTCCAATCTGGATTGTTCGCTTTCATGCTGGGAAATTCGACATTGCCACTAGGCTAAGACCGACCATTGTGTGGCAACTGTGACCGGGCAAATCGCGTGGCTTTTCGTGATCCGAACGCGGGGATTCCTGGAGCGATACTTATTGTACGTTTAGTTTACAATGATCCGGTCATTGGAGGCGAGCAATGGATTTTGGTGGGGGTACGAAGAGAGATATAGCCGTCCATGAGGCCGGCCATGCAGTTGCCCGCGTTTTATCGATAGGTCGCGTAGGCGTCACCAATGAAAACGCGATCCGGTGGATCGAAATGGAGGAGGGCACTCCACACTGCTCCGTGTTCGAGCTGCCCCTTAATATGCCGGGCCTTAAGGAGTTCGGGGAGCGCGCAGGCATAAGGGAAGGCACCCGGTGGACGGTGGAGCAATGGCGCAAGCTATTTTCGTATATGGGCATCGATCCATTGGAATGGGCGAGCGTGCGAGTTTTTGAGCTTACTGCTGGGGCGGCGGCACAAGCGAAATTTATAGACGCTTCCTTTCATTTGGTTTGGCATGATTACGGGTGCAGCGATGACCGTCAGACCGTCATCGAGACTTGTCAAAGGATCGGCTTGAACGGATCAGAGGCAACAAGGCTCTTCGCAGAGCAAGCTGAACAAGCATGCATCGCAATGGATAACACCGACGTGTGGCGCGCAGTGCTAGCTTTAGCCGAACGATTGCCAACCACTGGCCGAATGCCGGGCAGCACGGTTATTTCGATCGTTCAAAATGCATTGCGGGCCTTGTGAGCAAGACGCATCGCGAGACAATCCTACTGGCAACCGATGCCTTCCTTGGCCCGTCGCACATTGCCGCGATTGCTCGAATGGGGACGGACAGTCCGGAGTGAGGTCTAGAATCCGGCAGAGTCGCAGAGCGAAGGTCTTCCTTGGAAGCGAATCCCGGACGAGCAAAGATCACGGGACAATTCGCGCTAATTGTTGAAAATTTCGGCGCACGGCTCTAGATTCGACTCATGCCGCCTCCGTCGGCTAGGCCGCTGCCCTGGCAAAGGACTTTTGGTCCAACGACTACTCAATCATCAGCTCTCGCGACCGCTTCCCCTCTTTCGGCCGATGAGACGAGCAGCGCGTCTTGACCCGGCCGAGATGAAGGACGCTCGCATGTTCTCGACGCTCGAAGGCGCAAAGAAATTCGCCAAGAATCTCAAATCGTTGTTTGACGATAGCGGGATCATTTTTCCGCTTAATCGCTGCCAGAAGGCCGCCGCGATCGCAGGCGGCTTTCGAGATTGGCACGACCTCAGCAGATCGTTGGCAGGGTCGGATCGACCCGTCGATCCTGGCGCGTTTCGCCGCAGGCTGATCGCGTTTCTGCCCCAGCCATGCTGGATACCCGTATTGTTTTGGTTGGATGATGGGAAACTGGAGACAATTGACGGCGAAGGACTCTCGCACAACTATTACCGCGCCGTCGCGCCCTACGTGTTTTCGTCGTCTGTCATTCACCGAACCAAGTCCGCTCTGCTTCGGCCCGGCTCCAGTCCCGGACAGCGGTTGCGGGAATCGATGGTCGTCTCTCTCTTGCTCGGAGGAAGAGGCAGCAAGATATTGATCCCACAGCTCGAGCCGGACACCTTAGCGCTCGTCGTTTCCGGCGACACGGCAGATCTTTTCGGGGTCGATGCGGAGCATCCTCGGTTCGAGAAGGATTTCGCCTCTCTCGTGGCGGCCGGCATATTTGAATACCAAGATGGCATCCTGCGGGTCCTGCCGGCGGACAGAGACGAGGTCGCTGCGCACGCGGCCAGAGGGTTCACCGACCGCGCACAGTATTTCGCTGGCGTCGGAGACGAGGCAGTGGAAGCGCTCGCCGTGGCGCTCTCCGCAACCGGAATTGAGCAGCCCACGCGTGTAGCGGAAGCTGGCGCCGACAAAGGCTCGGAGACACAAATCACACCGCCTGGGCCAATCCTCGAACTGTTGTCCAAGCTTGCAGAGGATGGAGAACTGGTTGCCGTTTACCGAGCTTGGCGGGTGTTTGAAATGATCCATCCAGAGAGCGCCGACTTACTGCGCGACTCGGTGCCGGATAAGATCTTGTCACCCTATCTCGTCCGAAACCGCGGGATCGATGCCGGGAGGATGGTCGGATGGATGTCGACAAGATCAGAATGGACAGAAGCGGCGAAGGCCGCTCTGCATGATCCGGCACACTTTAAGAAGACGGTCGACGAGATGGCGGACGCGATAGCGGAGACGCGTTAGACGGCGGGAACTGCGTCGCCTTAAAGATTCGCGATTTCGGCAGCGATCGGGTATCGCTGCCTTCAGTCCGGCGATAGGGCGCGAAATGCTAATCCATACTGTAGTCGTCGATGGGCCTTTAGCACTGCGAATGCGGCGCCTTGATGCGGCTCGCGAAGGGGCCACGGGTCGGCAAGTCCTGACGCTGCCGCTTCTCGCCGCACGCCTTGCCGGCGGCTTCGTTTCGCCAGCCTCGCACGAGGTCTTGTACCTGGCTATCAGGCAGGGGCTCGAGGTGGGCGGATACGAGGACATTGGCAAGGTTGCCGAACTGCCGGGGATGCCCGCGGCTGCGCTATCGGCGCTCCGGGACTGGTGGGACATGGAGGCCCCGGCTTCTTTGCCCGACAATGCCCGCCTTAGGGACTTTGTGTTGCTCGAACGCCGCGTCCGAGAGGAACTGCCGTCTGGAATGCTGACGCCTCCCGATTTGGTCAGAGCTGCCTTGGCGCGAATTCGTTTCGCTCCCAAAGTACTCGGCGCCGTCACTATTCAAGACGTCGCTAATATCCAGGCCGTTTGGTATCCGCTCATCCATGCGCTTTGCGATGTCGTACCGGTGCGATGGATTGCATCGCAGCACAGCCGGCGCGACTGGTTCTCTGGGGACATCCAAACGCGTCCATCCGGCACAGCATTGCTTGGCTCTGCAGACCTCTGTGCCGATCCGCGAAACGAAGTGCGGGAATCTTTGCGTTGGGCGCGCGCGCTTGTGGCGGACGGAAAAGCCGCGCCCCACGAGGTCGCCATTTCGGCTGCCTCGCCGTCGGCTTGGGACGATGCGTTTCTGGTTCTCTCGCGTGAGGCAGGGATGCCCGTGCATTTCACGCACGGCATTCCGGCGCTAGCGACCCGTGAAGGGCAGGCCTGCGCTGCACTCGCGGACATCCTGCTACGCGGGCTGTCTCAGGAACGTGTGAGGCTCCTATTTGCCCGGCTGCCGCGCGGCCCAGCCAAGGATAAGTTGCCCAGTGACTGGGCTAAGGGCTTGCGGCGAAGCGCGGCGCTGACAAGTCCGACGCTTTGGCGTCATGCTCTGGAGCAAACTCGAGACGAACGGGCAAATGGTGACCTTACGGAACGGACATTGTTGCCGATTCTCGAAGACTTGGCCGGCGGGATTGCATTGTCAGAGGGAGTAGGGCGCCGTCTTTTGAAGGGGCAGGCGCTGAGCCTGTGGCGGGATGCTTTGCGCATGGCGCCCCCACAGGCAATCGAGCTCTCCCTGCAGGCTCTGCGCGTTGCCGACGGACGCGAGCCGGGAAATTCTATCGCGTGGGGACCCGCCCGTCACTTGGCGGCGGCCCCGCGCGCATATATTCGCCTCGTCGGGCTGGATGCGAACGCGTGGCCCAGACGGTCGAACGAGAACCCGTTGCTACCACAACATCTGCTTGGGCAATTACGACTTCCGTCCGCTGAAGCAGCAGAAATGGACCGGATGATGCATGACATCATCGTCGGCCAATCGACCAACTACTCGCTGTCACGCGCCTATAGGAGTGCGACTGGATCGCTGCAAGCAGCCAGTACGTTGTGGCCGAGAAAAGCAGAGCGCATCATCGGGCGGAGCGCGATACCCCCGCATGCTTTCAGCGAAAGCGATCGGCTCTACGCCCGGCCCGTCGATGCGGGCAAGGATCCCCAAGTGCGTGCAAGTCGTGCCTGTTGGCGCGCATGGTGGGATGGTGAGCAACACACGGCTCATGACGGGAAGGTTCGTGCCAACCACCCGCTCGTTGTCGATGCCCTTGCTGAAGTCCAATCCACGACCTCTCTCCATCGACTTCTATGCGATCCGTTGGGGTTCGTCTGGGAGTACGCCCTGCACTGGCGTGAGCCGAATCTAGACCCCCAGCCCCTCGCTCTAACCCATCGCGCTTTCGGCGAGCTCGTTCACGCTCTTATTGCGGGCGTGTTGCGGATTGGCGCGCCCAAAAATATCGATGAGATTGAGATTGCCCTAGATCGAGAGGTGGACAGTCTTACCGAAAGCTGGCCTCTCACCAGAGCCGTTCCACCGGGCCTTCTCTGGCGCCACACAGTGGAGATGGCACGCGAGAGAGCGCTGCGAGGACTCAAAGATGCAATCGACGAACCGCGCGGCAGGAGCTGGACCGAGCTTTCGTTTGGCGAGCCCGATAAAGGAGCTCATCCGTGGACCACGCTCTCGCCGGTCCAGATCGGAAAGACCGGAATTGTCTTCCGTGGACGAATTGATCGACTTGATGAAGACGCGGCACGCGGCGCGGCAGTCGTCACGGACTATAAGGTTGGGGCGGCGCCGGAGCGGAAGAAGCCAGTCGTGTTCGATCGTGGCGCAGAACTCCAGCGCGTCTTTTACGGCCTCGCCGTGCGGTCTCTCCTTGCTGATGTTCGGAGCGTGAGCTCGCAGCTGACTTATCTAAAGCACGAGCCGGCGCGGACGCTAAGCCTTACGAACGAGGAACTTGAGAAGGCGATTGACCAGGCGGTTGCATTCACGGCCTCAGGCGTTCAACTGCAACGCAACGGCCAGATTGCGCCAGGACCTGCGCCTGTATTCTTTGATCCGCTTGCTATCGCCCTGCCAGCTGAGCTTGATGCTTACCGTCGCGTAAAGCGTCGTCTATTTGCTGGGGTGAACAGCGCGCTAGACAAACTTTGGAGTAGCCCGTGAGCGTACCTGATCTCGATGCCCGCAGACGCGCGCTCACTGATTTTGAGACCAACATGCTGGTCGAGGCTGCGGCGGGCACTGGCAAGACGTCATTGATGGCCGCGCGCGTCGCGATGATGATCGCAAGCGGGGTTGATCCTTCAAAAATTGCAGCCATCACCTTCACCGAACCGGCGGCGAGCGAGTTGGAGGCACGGATACGCTGGACGGTCGAGGAGCTTCGCCATGGAAGGACGCCGCCCGCACTCGCCGGAATTCTCTCACTGCCGTTAGACCTAGCGGAGCGCGCGCATCTTGATGAGGCCGCGCCACGCATCGGAGAAATCACTGCCACGACCATCCATGGGTTTTGCCAAGGAATTCTTCGTTCGCACGGGATAGAAGTGGGCCTCGATCCTGGTTCGCGTGTTGTGGACGCGATCATTGCCAATGCACTCTTTGACGAAGTGCTCGCGACTTGGCTGAAGGAGAGGTTGGTGCCTGACGAAACAGACGGCGGTCCCATCGGTGTCCTTGCCAAGGATGACCCGTTGGGGGTAGTCGAGCGGGTCCGCGAACTTGCCATCCTCCGGCGAGAGCATCGCAGCGCGACCGTGCCGGCGCCGGATTTCTCAACTCGCCCGGACAAAACGTTCGCGGAAGCCGTCTCTGCCTTTGCCCGCTGGCATGTCGCGGGACCAGGAGATACGTGGACGGCAGGTCTCATCGCGGATCTTGAACGTCTTTCTTCGTTCTTCGCCGGCGATCACGCCACCGCGGGCTTCTCCGCGTTGTGGCGCCTGACCCAGCCGCCCCGTATCGGCATGATGCGGCAAAGAAGCATCGACTTGCTGGCTTATGACAGGATGCGCGCTTGGAAGCAGAGTCTTGGCGAGACGGATGGACGGCGTCGCGCAAATGAAGCGGTCGAACACTTCGAGACGGTTCGCGCCGCGTATCGAACGTTGATTGGCTGCATTGCGCAAGGTCTGGCGCATGAACTGGATGCGCATCTAACCGGGGTGATCGAGGCCTACGACCGGCGCAAGCGAGAAGCGGCCGTTCTCGATTTCGACGACTTGCTACGTCAGGCGCGGGCGCTTGTTTGCGAGAACCCCGAAATTCGCGCTTGGCTCGCCGGCCGGTATGCCTACCTGCTCGTCGATGAATTCCAGGATACCGATCCCGTGCAGGCGGAAATCGTTTTCTGCCTCGCTGCGCGTTCGCAGCCGGCGACTTGGAGCAGCGCAAGCTTGCGGCCAGGAGCGCTCTTTTTGGTAGGAGACCCCAAACAAGCAATCTATCGATTTCGCGGTGCTGACGTTGAGTCTTACGCCCTCGCGAAGTCCGTACTTGGAACAGCCGGCAACGGCTGCGTACTTTCTATCACCGCGAACTTCAGATCCCGGCCGGACGTCATCACGCACGTCAACCACGTGTTCAGTGACGTTCTTGGAGGGGCGGGACAACCGGGTTTCGTCCCGCTCGCGCCGACCCTTATGCTCCCGCCACTGCCGATCAGTGCGGCGGCGAAGCTGACGATCCATGTTCCGCGTGATGCCAACGCGGAGGAACAGCGCGAAGCGGAGGCGGAAGCTGTTGCCAGCCTGTGCGCGCGCCTGATCGGCGCCCTGAAGATCCATCATCCGGATGGAACTGAGCGATACTTGCGTGCAGGCGACATAGCGCTGCTTGCTCCTACACACACCGATCTCTGGCGTTACGAACGCGCTCTCGAAGCGCACCGCATCGCGGTCGCCTCCCAGGCAGGTCACGCGCTCTTCCGGCGCCAGGAGCTTCAGGACATGCTCGTCCTGGTTCGCGCGCTGTCGGATCCGCTCGACACTCTGGCTTTCGGCGCGCTAATGCGAGGTCCGGCTGTCGGACTCACCGATGAAGACTTGCTTGATATTACGGCGGCTCTCTCACCCGACCAAGATGGGCGCCGGCGCTTTCAGTTGCGGACCTCAGCGGACGAGGTCGTCAACCCCCTCGCAAAGGATGTTCTGTTGAAGCTCCAGGCGCTGCATCGCCTTGCCGCCGAACTCACGCCGATGCAGCTCATCGCCTTCGCAATCGAGCGCCTGAAACTGAGAGTGATCATGGCGGCTAGGCATGGCCAGCGCAACGCGCGCGCGCTCGCAAACCTTGATGCCATCGTCGAACTCGCCAGACCCTACAATGTTGCCGGACTGCGCGCGTTCGCGCTCGATCTCCAGCGAGGATGGCAGAGCAAGCGCCGGCATTCAGAAGGGAGAGTCGATGCGTCCGAGGACTCGGTGGAGATCGTCACCATGCACAGCGCCAAGGGGCTGGAATGGCCCGTGGTGATCACCGTGAATTCGTCGACGCAGTTCAAGCCCCAGGATCAGTTCGTCTATAGGCAATCAGACGATACAATTCACTGGATCGTCGGAGGGATCGAGCCGCCCGAACTGGTTACCGCCCGTGAAGAGGAGGAATTTCGCGAAGCGCGGCAACGCGAGCGGCTCTGGTACGTCGCAACGACGCGCGCCCGAGATCTCTTGGTGATCCCTGATCTGCCTGGCGCTCCCTCGCGATCGTGGTCGCGGGTGATGAATCTGGGGCAGAAGCGACTTTCCGAGATCCGAGCTGACGCGTTGCCCGAGCCTGTTATGAGCGCGTCGCAATCCATGGCCAACGATCAGACAGTGGCGATATTTGCAGCAGAAAACCAGCGATTGGTGGCTGCTTCGCCGCCGATTGTATGGGACCGTCCGAGCGACCGCGATGCTGATCGCAGCGCCGACCTTGTTGATGCATTCGTAGTCGATCCGGCGACCGACGTGACGGCGCGGATTGTAGGAGCGGGCGCCCTCCGGGGTACGATCCTGCACAAGCTTATGGAAGAGCTACTCACGGGGGAACTTGAGCAAGTTCGTGAAGGGGCTACTCTTCGCGCGACCGAGTTGCTTGCTCAACTACAATCCGATGACGCGACGGATGCCGAAAGGCCAGACGCGGTCGAGATGGCCGAGGTGGCGCTGCGCACATTGGCCCTGCCGGAGCTCGCGCCCTTCCTCGCGCTACTGGTGCCCGAAGTTCCGCTCTGGGCGGCAAACCCGCCGCGTTATCTTGCGGGTCGTGCGGATGCTGCCGCAATCGAGGGAGAGCGCATCGCACTCGTCATCGACTGGAAGTCCGACGTAAACCCCACGGCGGCGGCACACAGTGCACATGTGGCGCAACTGCGCGACTATCTGAGCGTCACAGGGGCCGAGCGAGGCGCTATCGTCTACATGTCCGCAGCACAAGTTTCGTGGGTCGAACCTCCGTAGCGCGGCTTACCAGGGCGGATTGAGAATTGGCGATGGAGAGCAAACCACGACTCGGCGCGAGCCACGGCTCATTGCGACGTAGAGATTGCGCGCGTTGAGAGCGCTCCCATTGAGAATGACCGAGATGTCGGCTTCGAGACCTTTGAGTAGCAAGGTACTTCCGACGGAACGCTTGGCGAGCGGCCGGCCGATGAGCCGAGAGTATTCTCGGATCGTCACCGTCGCCTCTCGAAACGATGGCCCGTCGGGAGAGGTTGCAAGTTGCAGAGCCCGCTGTGCGGCCGCCAGCACTGCAGGACGGTAACATCGAACTCCACCGGCGCGATTGATGGCGGAAAGGAGATCTGCGACATCTGCAAGCGACCGCGACGCTTCAAAACTCATGCCCGCTTGCTCGATACCGGACAGAGGTCGTCCCAGATTCCCGGTACGGGCTGCCGCAACCGACCGTACTAGGTCGTCTGCGGAAAAGGCGCTCATCAAGCTCTCCGCAAAATGGGCCACGGTGGAGAGCGCTTCGGGTCTCGCAAGGTCGAGGGCACTCCCAAAATCCGTAAGGTCGCGCAGGTCCACAGCCTCGACCGTCACGGCTCCTTCGACTTGGCGGGCGAAACGTTGCTGTCCCCGAGGGTCCGTGCTGTCGCCGATGATCAAAACCTTCGTGTCGCCTGGCGCGGCGACCGCGGCCGCAGCCTGCCGCAGGGCATCGTCCTGGCGGCCATCGAGCTGAACCCACTGCACGCTGCCGGGTGCGTTCCGAAGATCGATTGGTTTGCCTGCCGCAAGGTCGGGTCGTATCGATAGCAACCATTGACCCAGATCGTGCGCGCCTGCGTTGTTCCACCTCCACGGCGTGGCAAGTTCTCGCACTTTCGGAAAGAACGAGAGTACGTCCTTCTGCCAATCTGCCAGCGGATCAGCGCCGAATCCAAAGATGGCCTGGAACGGATCTCCAACGATGGCTGTGGGCAGACTTTGAGCCAACCAGGTTACAAGGGCGTGCTGGCGGATCGAGCAGTCCTGGTACTCATCTACAAATAGTTGCGCGAAACTGGCCGCGAGAATGTCATAAAGATGCCCGGCAGCAACAAGCCGCGCTGCCGCGTCACGAATGGCTTCATAATTCGGCCGGGCGGCTGTTACGATTCGCGGATCGTGCCCGGCTCGCTGAGGAAACGTCGAAATGAGCCGGATCGCGAAGCCGTCGAGCGTTGCAGCCCGGTAGGAGCTTGGCTTTACACCTGCTCTATCGAGGCGGCCGCGGAGCGCTGCGACCCCCGCATTGGTGTGTGTCAGCACCAAGATTGGCTTTGGCCCGTCATGCCTTGCCAGAGCATCGCTGATGAGCTGGGTCTTGCCGCAGCCGGCCGGGGCTATCACCAGCCCACGGCCTATCGTGCGCAGGTCGATTTCAGCGGCCGTCATCTGCGACCCAGTCGAGAACGCCATCCATGACGTTTGTAAGGCTGGCATCGGCCTCATCGTAGGCGGGACCGACAATACGCTGCCCCGCCGTTTCCATCGTGGTGATGGTCTTTAGCCAACCGAAGCGCGCCGCCGCGTCCCCGAGAAGGGCACGGCTGGCGGGGCTGAGGCTGCCAAAGAGCGCCTCGGTTTCCAGATCGTGGAGCGTCCTTGTGCCGCTGGAAATTGTTTTGACATGCGCTTCAATCAACGCGCGGTCTTTCACCTCAATGGCGAGATTCAGGAGTTGGCTCGCGGGCCCGTTCGGGAGTGCGGCGAACAGTTCCTGTTCGAGGGCACGACCGCCGCCCCATGCGAACACCTTGCCGCCGCCAGCAACAAAGGCAGCTTCGGCACCCGGTGGGGCGGGTTTGTCGCTGTCTCGCAGGATCGCTGTTCGGTAGCCCAGAGACTGCAGAGCGATGGCGCGGCTGAAGGTTTCATCGCCGTTGCCGTTCACCAAAGTTGCACCACAAGCTGCATGCGATTTTTCGCCGGCAGCAGTGAAGTGCTGATCCAGACCGCGCATCAAGCCGATTTCGCTTCCGCCCTCGCACACCACAATCGAGGAGGCGAGCAGCGCATGGGCGTGGGCGCGGATCGTGCCCTGTACGTTCCCGGCGTCGCTGGCACAGCGGACGGTATGCTGCCCGCCATTCCTGCGGACGATATGAAGCTGGTGGGCGTTGAGCTCGGTCACGGCAATCGGCGAGTGGCTTGTGGCAAAAACCTGTAGCGGGGGCAAGTCTTCCTTTGCGCCCAGCGCGCCGAGCAGGCGAATGATTCGGTGCGGCTCGAGCCCATATTCCAGTTCGTCGATCAGAAACGTCGTCGCCATCTCGGCCGCCTTCCGCTGCAGGGCGGCGATCAGCAGCCGCGACGAACCAAGCCCGAGAGCCCGTAGCGGCACACCCCCTTCATCATGAAGCGAGATGGTGCCGCCTGTGAAAGTGACCGAACCGGCATCGATCAACGCCTGCACGGCCTTTCCGACGGGGACGCCCATATCGCCTGCCGCTGCCGTGACGAGTTTGAGAGGCTCCGCGAGCTCTTCGAGTTCCTTTTGGTCAAAGGCGTCGCGCATCTCACGAGCTGCCCGTGTCAGCTCCTTTGATGCGTCCGCCTTGCCGTCTGTCAGCTTGGTCAGCACAGACCCTCTCCGCCACGTCAGATGCATGCCCCCCGTGACGCCGAGTCTGGCTGGAGCTATATGCGTGCGATCGGCCCAGTTAAGATTGCGGACCCGACCTGAAGCCTGGGCACGCGGCGAGACAAGCGTCCATTCCGGCTCGAGGTCGTCCTGAACTGTGAGCTGGAGGGTCAGGGCGGTTTCGAGCCCGGCACCGGGTTCCGGTTCCACCAACCCGGTGGCTGCATCGAAGCCCACGAGGAAGTCGCCATACGCGTCCATGTTCTTCAGGGGGTCATCGAGAGCGCCAAGTGTCACCGCAATGCGGATCGCGCGGCCGAAATCAAGAGCGTGGAAATCGGCGTCAGTGAAGGAAAGCGATCGGCGCGCGCCGAGGCAAAGATCGATGGCATCAAGAATCGTCGACTTGCCGCTGTCGCCTGGTCCGATCAGGCAATTTATCCCAGGACCAGGTACCCAGCGAAGCGTCTTCACCGCTCGAAAATTCTCAATCTCAAGCACACGGATCAGCGCCATTGGGCGTTCTTTCTGCTCGTTCGTCAGGGGAATACGCACCGAACGGGCAGAATTCCGCCGCCGTCGGCCAGCCACACCAGCCGAGATGAACTTGACTTACAATGCAAATGCATTACATCGGATGATATTGAGATGCAAGGAGCGGGTCATGGCCAAGACGGCTGAAATCCTCGAAATCCCCGCCACCATCACCGAGCGCGGCCAGACGACTGTGCCGGCCGCTATCCGTAAGATGCTGGCTCTCGGCAAGCGTGACCAGGTCGTGTTCCGTGGCCTCGCTGACGGCACTGTCGTCATCGCGAAGAAGCAGAGGCGTGAAGCCGAAGCCGACCCTGTGATAGGCACGTTCCTCGAATTCTTGGCACGTGACATGGCTCATGAGCCAGCGCGAATTCGATCGGTGCCGAAGTCGCTGGTTGCGCGAGGAAAGGGCTTGGTCAAGGGTGTCAAGGTCGATCTCGACGCAACGCTCCCGGATGACGAAGGGTGAGCGACGACACCGTCGAAATCAATGGTTGGAAAATCTATGCGCACCCGCTTTTCCTCGATCAACTCGAGGCGATGATCGAAAAAGTCGAGCGAGCGCGCAAAAAGGATCCAAAGGACTATAAGAAGAAGCGCGCCGCAAAGCTCCTTGCGGCGGTGCTGAAGGTCGCATTCGAGGATATTCCCGGCGATCCAACCCGGGACATCTATCGTCAGGGCGCCACGCTGGGCGATGAACATAAGCACTGGTTCCGTGCGAAATTTCTGCAGCAGTATCGACTATTTTTTCGCTACCAGCGATCCGCTGACGCCAAGGTCATTGTGCTGGCTTGGGTCAATGATGACTCGACGCTGCGCGCCTACGAGAGCGCCAATGATGCCTACGCCGTGTTCCGGAAGATGCTGAAGCGCGGCAACCCGCCGGACGATTGGACGAAACTTAGCGAATCAGCTCGAGCGCCCGACGCCAAGCACCGTCTTCGGAACACAGCGGGATCGCAGAAGTAACAGCTTCGGATTGCCGTCGCTCGACGAGCGGGCTGAAACCCTGGGACTGCCAGGCGGCGGACAAATTGGGGGATGTCGTGAAACTGAGTCTAAGAGAGATTCATCCAGGATGCATCGCAGTCCATTGCGAAGCCGATCCTGGCATTTACCAATCTCTCAAGCCGGATGAGCCGGTCCCGAACCCGCTGCCCAGCAAGGATGTCATTTGGTTCGATGCCACTAAGTCGACAATTATCATTCGACCCATTATCACATATCCGTCCGAGCGATATTTTGAAGCGAAGTACGGCCAGCTTGAAGAGATCGTCCTGGAAGGTTTTGATTTCGAGCTACCCGAGGATGAACACGCCATACACGATGTGCTCTTCCAACTTCCTACCGGCTTGATCAAGAATATCGAAGCTGGCCTTGGATTTCCAAAAGAATATAGTTCAATCGTTGACAGTATCGAGGAGCTCGACGACGTCACAAGCCTAATCATCACAAAGCGAGGGGTGACCCGCCTCGACGGCGCGTGTTTTCATCTCGCTTACCGCGAATTCGAAACACTGCGCTTATCGTTGGCGCGTATCACACGAGGGTATCAACGCGAGGGACGAATAGACAGGGCGATCAAATCCCATAATGCCCTGTTGACAACGCTGGACCCTGAGCGATTCCCGGAAAAGCGGCGAGCGCTCAAGAAAGACACAATCTCCAATTTGCTGGTTGGTCGCGATTACTCTAAGTCCGAGCTCTCAAAACGCGATCGGGTCGGCATGGTCGCTGCAATTCGCTCGAGCGCTCCGACGATCGCGACCGAAACGCCCGATGTGTTGTATGGACTTCAACGCGATATCGAGCTCGTTAGCCTCGATGTTCTAATCGAGCGGTTTCGGGAAATGATCGACAAGA
Organism: Bradyrhizobium sp. JHI2711; assembly: GCF_056156565.1. NCBI lineage: Bacteria > Pseudomonadati > Pseudomonadota > Alphaproteobacteria > Hyphomicrobiales > Nitrobacteraceae > Bradyrhizobium > Bradyrhizobium sp. JHI2711. The sequence continues at coordinate 91,708 of NZ_JBPZPT010000003.1, read as the reverse complement.
AGCTGCCCGAGAGCGCTTGGCAGAAGCTATTTGCTTCGAACCCGTTCATATTGTCGTTGCTGTTTGGCTATCCGATCGTGGAGGTGCTTGGACAGGCTCATGTGGGAGGGGCGGCTTTGACTGGACGAGGCGGAAAGATCGCCGACTTTCTCGTCAAGAATGAAGGAACCAACAATGTGGCGTTGGTCGAAATCAAGACACCGCACACTCAGCTGCTCGGAAGGGAATTTCGCGGCGGCGTCTATCCAGCTTCGGGCGATCTTGTGGGTTCGGTTGCCCAAGTTCTCGACCAACGCTATCAATTCCAAAAGAATATCGCGCAGATCAAGGATGCAAGTGAGATCGCCAACATAGTATCTTACTCCGTTGATTGCGTGGTTGTTGCGGGGAAAACCCCGGAAGGAAAAGCCGAGCAGAAGTGTTTGGAATTATTCCGCCGTAGCATGAAGGACGTTCAGATTTACGCGTTCGACGAGCTCTTGCAGAAGCTGGTTCAGCTTCGCGACTTTCTCGCCAGCGACGAAGCCACTGAACGATAAGTCGAGAAAAAGCAACTCGCTGCAATTAATGGCGACGCCATGGATCCGTTGGCTGCATTGTCCAAAATTGGCCACGCCTTCTTCGCCCGCGACGGCGTGAGGCTTGCCTTTGGCAAGCGGTGGGACGGGGAGATCATTCACATTTCGCAGGCATCGCGTGGCTCGTCATGTGGGTGTCAGTGTCCGGCCAAAAATTGCGGTCGAAAGCTCGTCGCGCGAAAGCCTGACGGTGACATCGCCCATCACTTCGCGCATGCGCCACTCACGGCGGCGGAGCGGGCTGCAGGTATCGCCCCTAGCTGCAAGCACGGCAATATGACGGCGCTTCACCACTATGCTGAGCAACTGCTCAATAGCCGCAAAAGCCTCGTCCTTCCTCCCGTGCAGGCCACGTACGGCGCGCGCACCAGGACAATTCGTCAAGCAAAGACTTTCGTCTTTGACTCAGCTATGCTGGAGACCATGGACGGCGAAACCATTCCGGACGTAATCCTGCGAAAAGGCGATGATCGAATGCAGGTCGAGGTCTATGTGACGCATCGCTGTGGCCCGGAGAAGCGAACGAAGATCGCGGCTGCGGGCATCTCGGCAGTCGAAATTGATCTGTCCGCGCTGTCCCGAGACACGACGATAGCTGGCCTCGACGAGGCAATTCTAACATCGGCTCCGCGCGAATGGATCTACAATCGCAGGGCCGCTCACGTTAGAAATGAACTGGAGCGAATAGCTGGACAGGAAGCAGCTGCGGCGGAAGAGAGGCGTCGAAACCAGATCGAGAAGGTCAAAGCAGCCTACGCTTCCGCCCGACGAAAGGCATTAGGCTATGCCTGGCAGCACTCGCCCCAAGTACGAGCTGTTGCTGCGGCGGGAGATGCCGAGCTCCTCGACGGACCGTCCGTGGGAGAGGGATATTTCACGGTTCATCCCAAGGTATGGCAGGCTGGCATCCTTTGTGACATGGTGCCGCGTTTCGGTGGCGTCACCCCGTTCTCCGTGATCGGAGAATTCCGTACGCGCGGTTGGATCACGGAAGAGTTCGCTAGCCGCAGCCAGAACGAGGACTCGCTTCTGGTGGACGCTAACCTTCCTAAGGGCGGTGCCGAACGGGCCGTGGTCAAGTTCCTGCGATATCTTGCTGTCAAGGGAGTAGTCGAAGATACGGGCTGGGCATGGAAGCAGACGCAGCGGCGATCCGCCGAATTGCATCAGCGCCGTATTGAGCAAGATCGTGCCGATCGAGAGGCTGCACAGCTGGCGGCTCGGCTAGCATCTCTGAAAGGTCTCGGCGAAAGCATAGCCCTCCTTGGATCCGATGTTGAGCGACAGGGCTTCGAAGTCGCATCCTGGATGGAGCACGCGCCGGATGGCCAGCAATCCCTGAAGCAAATCGCTATCAAGGGCGATGCTGCTTGGCAGGCGTTGAAAGGAGCTCTCGCGACCACGCTTGCAGTTCTCAAAGATGAATCTGAGCAGGAGGCCCACGATCTTGGGCTGCCGGTTCGCGGCGTGCTTAAGACGATGCGCTCGATCCACGACAGCCGGGCCGCCCAGCGCAAGGCCCAAGAGGAGGAAGCAGAGCGACTGCAGCGTTTGGAGCGGCTGGAGACAATCACGGCTCTTTCAATATCGTGGATCGGCGATGCCCATTCGAATTGGCTAGAGGCACCACACTCGAACCTCGACGGGATGTCGCCGCGCGAAGCCGCTGCACGATCTGGAGGGTATCTCGAAATTGCAACCCGTCTGCTGCGCAGCTTTCAAGCAGAGTTGATCAAGAAAGCGAAATGGGTGGATGAGCTGGAGCGAGAAGCATCCAAGCTGCTTCCGCGGCCCGATATGCTTCGCCTCTACATGACAGCCGGCGATCCCGAGCTGCCCGGCCTAGTCTCTCCGACCGTCCACACAAAGGACGAGCAAACGATGCGGCAATGTTTGGCGCTCTTGAGGCGTCGTTACGGCAAGCGGTAGTGTCGGTATGCACTGCATCGAGCTCAAGAAGTTTCGCTGGATTGCGCGCCATCGCATTGCCAGCTTCGAGATTTGCCATAATCCTTCAAGGCGCCCAATACGGTTAGGGCGAGTGAAAACGGCTGCAGCCAGCCTGGAAGTTCAGCAACTTGATAACGGCCGTCTTGGCGGCAGAAAAACGAGCGGTTCATTACGGAGAGCCGCCGCGGCTTCCAAATCACGAAGGCCCGGCTGCTGCGGTGACATGTCGATCAAGAACATCAGACCAAGGATCGTTACGCTAAACACCGGAAAATCACGTCCGTCTTTTGCGATCGGAGTGGACGCACTCGTAACAGGTCCCAAGGTTTGAGTTGTGTCCCTCGCCGCACGCGGTGCTGGCGCGTCAGGTCGGCCCCATACAAACACACGAATATGTTCGTATCGTGTGTCAGCTGCTTCGGCTACGCCATAGTGCCTTGCGATAAGGTTGAGCCCGATCTTGTAAAGCGCACGCACAAAACGAGGGTCATTCCCGAACTGCTGCCTGAATCCGAGCCGGCCGGCCTCCGGCTCTATCCACGTGTCAAAAATACCGTTGGACTTGGCCGCTGGCGCAGGCGCTTTCCCTCTGCTTCCACAGTTTGAGGCCCAGCGTTGAGAAAAATATCTGTCCAGTCGCCGAGTGTTTGCTGCTGATGGCGCGCCAGCTGTCAATTGTAGGTCTACGCCCGCCCTTTCGGGGCACACCATAGACGACAGTCACCACCTCGAACTGCTTTAATAGGGCCTGATCCAGCGTCCCCAAAGCGTTGTTGCAGTTTACGCACATCACGTCGCGCAAGACCAAGTCTTCCGGGCAGCCGAGAGCCTCAGGGATGCCGTGCTCAGTCGAAAGGCGTTCAAATTTGTTTCGGCACCAGATACAGATCATTGCGCGTACAAAGTTGATATAACCCGTCGTATGGGTCGATCAGTCCCCGAGCTGTCCCTCGAATTTCGCCAAGAGGGAAGTAGCCAGGCCTTCCCCTTCCAGATGCAGGCCAATCTCGTCGAGAGGATTGTCGGGCGAACCGGTCTGAGAGCCCCAATTCATCGTGCTCACGACGACATCATCATTGCCCCAGAGCAGGAATTTCGCGTGGACTTGCGGATCCTCCACGGCAATCAAATCGACGACGCCGTTTAGTCGATCGCGGTGGGCCCTGACATGCCGCCGCTTGATGGGTCCAGACGGGCGCGAAAAATAGACACGGACGTCGTCGAGGCGCCGGCCCGCGATTTCGGCCGGGTTGAAGAGCCCAGGCACCATGGGCGCGCCGACCTTGTTGCTGCAGCAAACGAAACGTTCATCGGCCTCGTGCGCCACCTGCCGGAGCAATCGCTCGTGATCGTCAGCCTGCAGGAAAGTCATCCGAACCGGTACACGGTGACCGGTGTCGGTGGTGGGTGATAAGGGGCTTCTGGCGCGCCTCAAATCCGATGCCATGAACTGAAGCGTTTCGATCGAACGACTTGCGCTCGAAAGAGGCGAGATGATCGAACGCAGAAGATCCAGGCCGGCCGCTGCAGCCCGATTTTCGGTGAGCTCGACAGAAAGCTCCACGGCCGAAAAAGGCGACGACAGCCAATTGGAGGAGCCGAGCAAGACGACAGCGCCTCCATGACCGTCATCTGCGGCGAGACATTTCACGTGGCTTCGAACCGAGTCGCGGTGTGCAAGCACAAAACCACGCGCGTGGCGCGCCGAGGAGAGCCGGACGTTCAGCTCTTGCATTGCGATTGCATTTTTTCTCTCGGCGTCAAGCACGGTGCCATAGAACAAATGGCAACGCACGCCACGTCGACATGCCCGCTCGAGCGCGATGCGGACACGTTCGTGGCGCTCCGTGTATTTTCCTTCGTGCGGCGTGATGAAGGTCGAAAGTACAAAGACGTCTTCCTCGGCCTGGCCGACGATGCGCTCGAAGGTCTCCAGATGCTGGTTGCCACCAATGATCAAGTCGTCGGTGGATATCATCGTATCGATGGTCGGTGACCGGTCCGGTTGTGGATCGCTGGCTTCAGGAAGGATGCCGGTTTTGATCGTTGCTCGAAGGGCGCCAATTAGGTCCTGACTGGCTCCCTCGGGGAGCAGACCGTTTTTCACATCATTGAGTTCGATGGCGAGGTATTTCCTTTCGAGGACGGAATTGACGGTTTGCACGCCGCGCAACCATTCGCCTGGGCGAAGCATGTTCGTCACAAACTGAGTGACGCGAACTGCCATCGTGTCATCGGTCTCATCGGGCCCCGCAGGAAAGTTAACCTTGTGATCCGCATGGGACAATCGATGGAGCGGGGCGGTTTCGACGTCGCGGTTGCGAAAGACGGAGTGCCCGACCTTCTCCAGCACAAGACTGATGTGAATCTCGCGATCTTCGGTTCGCTCTGGCAAAGCGCCCCCCAACCTGATGAAGTCGTGACCGACAGTGCTTGTTGCCAGTTGGGGAACAGGTGACAGCCGAATCTCGACCAGGCCGAACTGCATCAGCCGCGCGATGGTCGAGCCGGCGACCTGGACAGGAATTCCGAGCGACGCAGCAACACCCTCGATCGTGTCCGGGGTGCGATCGAGCGCGAGCAAGATCATTTCCTCAATTGGGCTCCATCCCCAGGTGCGTTGGACGATGGCACGCGCACGATAGTGCCAGGCGGGAAGGTAGATTTTCACGCGGGAAATCTCCCGTTCTCATCGACCGTGATGATGGAAGCACCCTTGACCTTGCCGGTGGTGCCGTCCTTTCTGATGAGGTCGTAATCAGTTCCGGCCAGCGTCGCGAACTCCTTCAGCATCTTGCGAAGGAACTCGAGCTCATCTTTGTTTCCATCGGGATCTATTCCGTCCACCACGTCGCGAATGAAGTCTTGGCTTGTGGCAAGAACAAGCTTTTGCTTGGCGCGGCTGAGCAGCACGTTCATGCGTTGCGGGCTCTTAACGAAGCCGAGCGCGCGCGATCCGACCATGACATTGTTGCGCGTGAGGCTGGCGGCGACGACGTCGGCCTCGCCGCCCTGGAAGCTGTCGCTCGTAAAGATAAACTCTCCGTTGCTGCGCGGGCTGGCGAAGCCAAACAAGGTCTTGTCTTTCTTGATCCGTTGGTTAAGCAGGTGCTTAAACCAATTAACCTGCGCCAGATACGGCGAAAGGATCACCAGCGTGGGCCGGCGGCCATCGCCGCCAACGACGGCCTGCAGGCCTTTCAAAGCTGCTATCAAAAGCTGAGCTTCAAGGTCGTTGCGGTACGATCGCTTCACTTTCGTTTCGAAATTGCGCCGTTTCGTCACACTGAGCGGCGGAAAATCGAGGAGAACGATCGGCGCGGCGAGGTGAGGTGCGGTCGATGTAACAGTCAGTGCGCGACGCTTGACGCGATCGGAGGGAACGAGCCTTCTGTTGTAGAAAGTATTCGAGACAAGGTCCCCGATGGCGGGGTGCATGCGGCTCTGCTCGAGGAGAGTGTTGACGATCGTACTCGGCCGTCTCGAGTCCTTTTCCCGCTGCTCTTCGCGCTCTGCGATTGATCGGAAGGGCTCTTCAAGACGCGCTGCTGTCGCGAGCACTTCCTTCAGCAGAAGCTCGTTCGACTTGATAGTATCGAGCGCCTCGTTCACTTCTGGCGGCAGATCGGAGATGGTTTCAAGCTGCTCTTTCGCGCCTCGCAGCAGCTCCGACGCGCGTTCAGCATCGTAGAACTTTTGCCGCTGCGCGGCATCGAATGGAGACAGCTGGTTATGGTCTCCAACCACGATCCTCCTGTTGCCCAGCAACAGTGCGCCGATCAGTTCCGCGCCATTGGCGCGGGCAGCCTCCTCCACGATGACCCAGTCGAACTGGTCGCCGTCGGCTATCATTTCTTCGATAATGTGGGACGACGTCGTGGCAAGCGTCACATCGGATGATCGTAGCAACAGATTTTCGGTATCGCGAAACACGCGGTCGGCAACCACCGTTTCCGACGGATCCACGGGTCGAAGGGCCTGTTTGATTTGGTGGCGTTGATTGACCATCGCAGCTTCAGCCGCGTGGCCTGCCACTGAGACCGACTGGAGCAGACCAATGGAGCTCGTTCGCAGGGAGGTTACTTCGTCGGTCGGTCGTGTGCGGTCGACACGAACCACGATCTCCGGACCGCCCGCCAGAGTCTTTTTGAGTTCGTCCTCCATCTGAATCAAGGTTTCGTGGTTTTGGGCCGAGACCAGCAGCCTGGCGTCCCGTGTCTTTCCCAAAATACTCTTGACGAGATGCGAGATCAGGAAGGTCTTGCCGACGCCAGGGGGGCCGATAACGACATTGATGGATCTACCGGCCACAATCGCGTCCCATGCGGACTTTTTCGATGCATCCATATCGTCTGGCGGCGTGCTGCCGGGAGCTGCAATATCGCGTAGCGCATCGTCCAGCGCGACCTGTGCCGGATCGTCGATCGCTCTTAAGAGTTCAATATTGGTCCGGGCCGCCACGATATTTTGAAGGCGGCGGCGGATAGCGCGCTCGAATCCGCTATCGCGTCGAGGACGAAGATAGAGAGTCTGTCCTGGCACGACCGCTTCACTGGTCGCGAATGTGTAAGTCAGGCGCCCCTCGACGATGCCGCCCGTTCCTTCATAACTGAGCTCGGGCAGCCTCTCGCGATCGCCGGCGAGCGCATCAAGGCGAGACAGCGTCCAATTCGGCTTGCCATCGTCGTACCTCAACTCGTGGCCCAAGGCGTCGTATGCCGGACGTAGTCCCATCATTTTGCGCCGGATGTCGCGCTCGTCATCCTCGCGGCATGCGATCCAGGCCAAATCGGTATCTCCGTCCGATGGCGGATGAAGCACTTCGACGGGATAGATGCGAAACTGTTCGCGCAACCATGTAAAGGCTTCGAGGAGGATGAGGGCGTACCAGGTCGGAATATCGTCGGGTCGTTGAGCCGCGCGGCTATTGCCACTGGCGTCGATCCACTGCTTGGCACCGGGACCAAGCTTGCGCACCCGTTCTTCAGCGCTCTTCCGGGTTCGCGCGAGGTATACCCTGTGAGAAACCTCGACGGCATCGAAGATGTGATCATCAGGCCGCCGTTTGTTGGCATTCTCGATCATGCCAACACAATCATCGACGACTTTCACGCCATAGGCAGCAAGATCAGTGATGACACGCACAAAGGCCTGATCCACAGCAACAGTACGTACCGTTGGTCCGCTCAGATCGTCTTCGACAAACCGGAGGACTGCATCCCGGTCATCTGCCTGTATCGTGCCCGACGTGAGAGCCGGAAGGTCGCTTTGGATGACTTGAGGCGAGGGATAGAGAACGAGCTCGCCCTCGGCGCTCGATCCTGACCGCTCAAGATCGGCCACGATCTCCGTCAGCTCGCTCAGGACAATATTGCCGTCGAAAAGCTGATGGTGCGGTGGATTGGCAAGGCGATTGAGCATGCGCCGTTCGATCGGCAGCAGGGAAGGTCCACCGCCGTCCTCGGTAAGGCCAAGGATACGGGACGCCGTCTGCCCCAGATCGCTCCAGTCCTGCCGGAACGATACGGTGCCCGAGGGCCGCAGGAGATGTCCCGCGCCGCCCATATCGCCGTCGGCGATGTGCACGCACGCCTCGTAGCCGCCGAGTCGGAAATCCTCCTTCTCATCGCTATGCGAGAAGATCGCATGTTCGCTGATAGCGCCATGCACAATTCCCGCATCATGACAAAGCGCGAGTCCTTCGGCTACGCGCAGGATATTGCGCCAAAACACCTTGCGACCGGCCGTCGTAAGCAGCCGGCCTTCTCGCGCTCGAACCCTGTGCAACGACCCGGAGATCGGACTACCCGGATCGACCATTAAGATGCCGATCTCATCCTGGTCCTCGACGATTTCAAGAACCTCAACCAACAGCTGTCGTGCACGGCGTGACGACAGGACGCGCCGGACACGCCTGAGACCGTGCGTGATGAGTCGTTTCAGGTCTTCGTCGAGCGCAGATCCGGTCTTCTTAAACAGACGGAGGAGATAGTCTTCGCCGTCGGCGATGCCGGTGGCAAAACGAAGTTGAGAATGCCAGCCATCGACGCCGCTGGAAAACGCGGTGTCGGCAAACGTAAACCGTGCGTCGAGCGTGGCCTTTCCTAGCTTCGGACCTCGCGCCATGGCGACGTAATCCTTTGGACAGAGTGCAACAGCGTGATTCGTATGCGGAGGATAACTATATGATCTGAAGTGAAGTTATCGACCCAAAAATTGCAGGATATGTCAGTGTCGCGCGATCGTCTGATTCGCCAAGGATTGGACGGGGTCGCGGCCGTTTGGTCGTCGGCCTCGTCAGTCACGACGCCAAGCCGAGGGGGTCTTCTTTGAGGCCGCGGGCGACGATCCGAAGATTGCTGTCGGGAAGTGGCCGCTGTAGCTTCAGGGCCTCGTCCGGAGGAGCCGTCATCCAGGCCTCTACCTCGTCCGGCGTCGTTAGGATCACGGGCATCGCCTTCGGATGGATGGCGGCGACCTCGGTGTTTGGCTCCGTCGTGAGGAACGCGAAGAGGTCGTTGGTGGTCTCGCCTTCCTTGACCTTCCGGACTGACGTCCAGTTGGTCCAGATGCCGGCGAAGCAGGCGAGGGGACGGCTCTCATCGAGCGCGAACCAGATATCGCCGCCCTCGGCCTTGTTGAACTCGCTGAACGAGTTGAACGGCACCACGCAGCGGTTTTCGACGCCGAGCCAGCGAGTCCAGTGCTTGCTCGTCACGTTACGGATATTGGTCGTTCCACTGTCCGGCTCCATTCTGAGCAATTCCTTGAAATCCACTGCCTTGCCCTTGGCCTGCAGTTTCTCGACTCGCTTCTTCGTGGCGTCCATCAGCGCTTTTGACGACGACGGCATTCCCCACCGCGCAGTGGTGAGTTCGCGGCCCTCGGCCCCGTTACGCACGATCGGCGCCTTGTAGTCGGGAAAAACTCCCGGCATCGGCGCCAGATTACCAACGTAGCGGTTCACGACACGAAACAGCGCGCTGATCGCGGCTTGGTTGGTCGTGATCGAATAAAGATTACACATCGGTCAGGATTCGGTTCGAGGGTGGCGCGGCTGCCACGTCAACTGTAGCAGAGTCGCGGATGGACGCCGGCCCACCTTGGCGCATTTGCGGCAGCGCAGCCGGCTGGCGAGATCGTGCACGAAGGTGGTCGGCGGGTGCTTCATCGCCGCGAGGTCCACGTCGCTCGGCGTCTTGCAGCGCGCGCATCTGATCTCCAGCCAGGGGAAGCCTCCGTTCACGGCTTGATCGATGGTCGGCGACGGATCGATCGGTTCGCCGTCACTCCACATCCGCTCGTTCCAGCTTTCGCAAAGCAGCCTATCGGCTTGCTGGATCATCGCCTCGCCCTTGGCCCGCGTCTCCGCCGATTGGGTAGCCAGGATGTTGGCCATAGCGCGCGCCTTGCCGAGCTCTTTTGCCAGAGCCTTGCGATCGCCGCCCGACAGGGGCGTAGGGTGATACTTCGGGGCCATCCGGACATCCAGGCGCAAAGATCGGATCGGCAAATGCAGAGCGGCTACGGCGTCTCGAATGCTGGCCAGCACCCGTCTTCTTCATGCCTGCCGGTGCGCTGCTGGCAGGTGTTGTCGAGCAACCGCTGCGCGACGTCCTTCCAGAGCGCGTTGCCGCCATACAATCGCACTGCATCGACAGTCTGGATTTCCACGATTCGCTGGCAACGGCGGCAGGAGACGCGAAGTACGTGGCGCTCAAATTCGGAGAGACGTCGCTGCCGCATGTGGGCCTCGGTCGTGCCGGCGCGAGGGTCTTTGAGGACTGAGTCCCAGTATTCGGCCGGGAGCGGCGCATCTGGAGCCGCGACGGGGGGAATAGGCCTCCGCGCCGCGTCAGCTGCCAGTCTTTCCATCTGCTTTGGGGTCATGCGCCAGCTTGCGGGTCGGTCGGTCATTCCTCGATTAGGACATAAAGTGAACAAAAGTCGAGTCAGTCCAAGGGCCCAGGGAGAAAAATCGGCCTGTCGGACGGATCGGGATGTCGGAACCAAGGCAAGCCGTTCGTCTTGAATCCGGCATCAATAATGGAGTTCCCCCGCGATGGCCCCACGCGCCAACTGGAAAGGCTTCCTTCGTCTCTCCCTCGTCACTTGTCCGGTCGCGCTCTATCCAGCCACGTCGGAATCCGAAAAGGTCTCATTCAACCAGCTGAACCGAAAGACCGGCCATCGGATCAAGTACGCCAAGGTCGACGCCGACACCGGCGAGGAGGTCGACAACGAGGACATCGTCAAGGGCTACAAGGTTGATACCGATACCTTCATCGAGGTGACCAAGGAGGAGCTTGAGAACGTCGCGCTGGAATCGACGCGCACCATCGAGATCGACGAGTTCGTCGACCGCAGCGAGATCGATCCGCGCTATCTCATTCGCCCCTACTACCTGCGTCCTGACGGTAAAGTCGGGCACGATGCCTTCGCCGTCATTCGGGAAACCATCCGCGAGATGAACAAGGTCGCAATCGGCCGTGTGGTGCTGACCAATCGCGAGCATATCATCGCGCTCGAGCCGCTCGATAAGGGGCTGATGGGCACGCTGCTGCGCTATCCCTACGAAGTCCGTTCCGCGGATGAGTATTTCGATGACATTCAGGATGTCAAAGTTACCAAGGACATGCTTGATCTCGCGAAGCACATCGTCAATCAAAAGGCGGGCCATTTTGAGCCGGACAAGTTCGAAGACCAGTACGAAACCGCCCTCATCGATCTGATCAACCAGAAGCGCGCCGGCAAACCCATTAGAGCGAAAGAGCGTCCTCGAGGTGAGAACGTCGTGGACTTGATGGACGCGCTGCGCAAGAGCATCGGACGGGACGCGACGAGCCCGACAGAGGCTCCGAAGAAGAGGGCCAAGAAGCCGCGCAAGGCAGCGGCTGGGCAGAAGGAAATGCTGATGCCGATCACCGGCAAAAAAACGGCGAAGGAGGGCGCGGCCAAGAAGCCGGCTGCAAAGCCGCAGCGAAAGTCGGCCTAGACTATCGTGAAGCACCAGTCACGCCAGACGGTCACTCCTTCGTCATCCGCGCAGGCCCTGGCGGATGGTAAATCCCATCTCGACGAGGTCGCGTGAGACTATCGCGCTGACCGGCAGAAAGGCGACAGCCGCGAGGCCGAACCAACGGCGCATAGAGCCGTCGACCTCGCGATTTGCAATGAGAGGGGACACTTTGCGCGCTGCAGGCCGCGCCACTGCGGAAGTTTATCAAGTTGCGTGATTTGCGCTGGGGAGAGTGTTTGGGCAGCGTAGTCTTTCAGCCTAATCAGTTCGGTTTTGGGGGCTTCGGCCAGCGAGCCGATCCATTGGGGGCCGAGACGCAGCTATGGGTGCAGTGCACCGTCCGCAAAGTTTAACATGCTTGAATCCCCAAGCGGGCGAAACTGCGCTAGGATTAGATTTTCCCTTTAGGGGGCAGCTTATGTTCGACACGGCAACCACCGCGCTTTTGCGCGCGGTTCTCGATGAAGTCTGTGAAAGCGTCTCGCACCGCGAGATCGGGGCACGTACCCACGTCGCGTCGAAAATCCTAGAGGCTGCGACGAGAGGCGAGATCTCTCCCGAAGGTCTCAAACAGATTGGTCGCGACGCCCTCTCGCATGCGCCGACAATGTGGCGCTGATCGCGGGGGCCGGCGTGAACTTCCAGGTCACCGTCCTGAAGATTTTGGTAGCCTATCCGGACGGCTTTGCCGTGATGGAGGACCTCAAGAGGGATATGGCCATCCTGGCGACGAGTGGCCGCGACTGGGCGGACCGGACCAGGCGCCTCGCGGCCAGAGTGCCCGACCTCGACATCTTCTCACAAGGATTGGTCGAACGGATCAGCGGAGGATGGAAGATCACGTCCAAAGGACGGGCGTTGCTCGAATTGATGGAAGCGCGGCCAACGGCCCTGGAAAGGGCCGAGGCGCCTCCAGTTCTGGAGACGAGTGCGACCTCGCCGGCGCCTGTTCCTCCGCTGCGGCAGCCCGCCGATCGTGCCAAGCGACGGCGCGAAAGACGTGAACGTCGGCGCGAGGCGCGCGAACGGGCAAGAGCAAACGCCTCTTGAGGTAGCGACTGAGGGAAGAAAAATCCGCCAAATGGGAGCAGCGTTTGATAGTCCCGGACTGTCGATTTGCCTCCCCAGTCCCAAGCGTACCGCCGTTACCTTGTTTGCGGCCATGCCGGCCCCGATCTACTCGGGACGGCGACTGAGCACGGGTCCTTCTACCGAGCCGGCGAGCGACAATGTAGCGAGGAAATGAAGGCCGAACCCGCGCGGGAGAGCTGGCCGGGTTCCTTTTGAGAGGGCGTTGCGCGGTCGGTGAGGCGGTATAGCTACTTCAGACAATCGCCATAAAGTTCACTGACATGCTCCCCAACAGTCAATCTTCACGAAGGCCTTAATGTCCCAGTACTCACTCGATGTATTGCGTCAGCGCTATGTCGTCGAGAAAAGACCGCTCGAGGCCGGCGTCGAGCAGATCTTGCGGGCCGACACCCGCGCCGGAGCGCGTGCCATCCTGGCTTCAATCGATAAACGCCGCTTCGAAAATAGGTCGGAAGGGCAGCGCCTCCGCAAGATGCTCCGCTTCGAGACCTCTCTGTGGGAAACAGGCCATCACGCCGTGGCAGGCGTGGACGAGGCTGGAATGAGCCCTCTCGCCGGGCCGGTCTCTGCTGGCGCCGTGATCCTGAAACCGGGCACGCGGATAGTCGGAATCGACGACTCGAAAAAACTCGACGCCGCGGCTCGCGAAGAACTCGCGAAGGAGATCATGGAAAAGGCGGAGTGTTGGTCTGTGGCGTTCGTCGAGGTCGAGGAGATCGACGCGATCAACATCTATTGGGCGGGCATTCAGGCTATGCAGCGTGCGGTCCGGGGGCTGGGATTGACGCCGCAACACTTGCTGATCGATGCGAAACGGCTGAAGGAAATCGACATCCCTCAGCAGGCAATCATCAAAGGCGACGCCAAGTCCGCCAGCATCGCGGCCGCCTCCATCCTCGCGAAAGTCGAGCGCGATGCCGTCATGCGGACGCTCGACGTGCGACACCCCGGCTATGGCTTCGCGGATCACAAGGGCTACCCGGTGCCGGCTCATTATGAAGCGCTCGCCAGGCTTGGCGCATGCGCAGCTCACCGGCGGTCGTTCGGACCGGTACGTAAGGCTCTCGGGTTGCCGCCCTTGCCGCCATGGCCTTCGGCATCTGAGCGCGACGCCGGCTGAACAGGTCTACGCTTCGTCTCGGCGGCGCTATTTTCGCGGCCAGCTCTTTTCGCGTACGACGTCCTTCGCGTTTTTGTCGGACCGCAGCCCGAGATAGACCGGCTGGCGCAGCTCGCCGTTGCTGGTCCACTCCGCGAACTTCACTTCTGCGACCAACGCAGGACGCACCCAGGTCGTGACCTGCTCATCCTTCACCTTGGCAGGGAACGGTGACTTGGCGGTTTTGAGCTTCATGAGCTTGCCGTGAAGCTCTTCGAGAACTTGGTGGCTGAAGCCGGTGCCAACGTGGCCTATGTACCGCCATGCATCCCCTTCGCGTACCGCGAGGACGAGAGCGCCGAAGAAAGGCCGGGTTCGCCTCGGCGCCGTGAAGCCGGCGATCACGACCTCTTGCCGCTGCGCGGTCTTCACCTTCAGCCAGTCGGCGGTCCGGCGTCCGGACGTGTACGGGCTATCGGCGCGCTTGGCCATGATGCCTTCGAGATGTCTCCGCTCGGCATCTGCGAAGAACTTCGTTCCCTTGCCTTTGCGGTGGTTGCTGAACGCGACGAGCTTGTGGCGCGGAAGGATGGCCTTGAGCCGCTTCTTGCGCTCGAGGAGCGGCAGCGCACGCAGGTCCTCACCGTCTGCGAACATGAGGTCGAAGGCGCAATACAGGAGCTTCGCCTCATGGCGCAGCGCGTTTTGAAGCAACTGGAAATGCGAGACGCCGTCCTTTCCGATCGCGACGAGCTCCCCGTCGATCACGGCATCGCCCTTCACGCCCTCAAGTGCTTTGGCGACCTCGATATAGCTGCGGCTGATGATCTTGCCATTTCGGCTGTAGAGCGCAACCTTGCCTCGCCGGATTTCCGCGATCATCCGGAAGCCGTCATACTTGTCCTCGAAAACCCAGCCGGGATCGTCGAACGGCGCGTCGGTGAGCGTTGCGAGCATCGGCTGCAGGCGCTTGGGCAGGGTCGACGTCCGGCTCATTCGAGGCCAATCCTTAAGAGCACGTTGCGAAATGCATGGACGTCCTTCAAGGATTAGGGAACGCTTCGGGGCCGCGTCTTGTTCCGCAGGCTCCGTGGCATGCGTGACGTTGACGCTCGATTGAGGAGGGCGGACCGGACCGATGGCGAGAAAACTCAAAACCTACCAGACTTCTTTGGGCTTCTTCGATCTGGCGATCGCCGCCTTCCTCCTCCATGAAAGCGGCCCTCGAAGCCTGGGGCGCCGACAGCAATCTCTTCCACCAAGGCGCGGCGAAGGAAAGCGACGATCCGGACGTCATCGCTGCGGCCATGAAGAAGCCGGGCGTCGTTCTCAGGCGCCCGGTCGGATCCAACCGATCCTTCAGCGAGCAAGCTGAACTGCCCTCCGATCACGGCGGGGACAGAAGAACGACGAACGCCCCGCGCAAATCGAAGGGCCAAATTGCGAAGAAGCCTTCCTCACGTCCCGTCGACAAGACGGCCGAGCGGAAGGCTGCGCTTGCCTACGAACGGGAGGAGAGGCGCCAGGAGAGTGAACGGGCGAGGGAGGAGGCCGCCAGGCAGAGAGAACGTGAGCGCCGTCAGCAGGCGGTCGACAAGGCGCAGGCTGCGCTGGACAAGGCGGAGCAGGAGCACGCGAAGCGGGCTGCCGCCATCCAGGCCGAGGTTTGAGGCTCTCGCGAAGAGATCGCAAACCGAAGACGATCGCTGGAATAAGGAGAGGGAGCGATTGGAAGCTGCGCTGCGGCGCGCACGGAGTTAGTTTCTTGGCAGTTCTTGCTCGGCGGCACCGAGGGAAGGCAAAGGGTTGCCGTCAAGCGATCATCGTTCGGGGTCTGGTGAGCGCGCTGCGGCTCGGTTCACCGTGGTGCGTTCCGCTCGGTCCTCGGGAGCGAGCTCCATGACCGCTTGATGCAGCTCGGCCGGAATCGTCAGCGGACTTTCCGCGGGCTTGTTCGCCCACTGCCAGAAGCGGTCAAAGGCATCCATTACAGATCCTCCCGAAGCCCCCTAAAAAACGGGTGGCGAACCTTTCCCTCGGCCGACTTCGCGCGATACTCGATCTCGGCCAGAAGCTTGGGTTCGATCCAGATGCCCTTGTGACCAATGCGCTTGGTATAAGGCTGGGTCTTTCGGATGAGGGGTTTAAGCCGCTTCTGCAGATCGGCGGCCGAGACCTTGTCGAAGCCGTGGTCGACTTTGCCGGCATAGACCAGATCGTCGCCCCTGCGCCGGCCGACGTAGATTCCGTCCCACTTCGTCCCATCGAGTGCGAAGCCGGCAATCGTCAGCGTCTCACGCTGTACGCAGGTCTTTTTGACCCAATCATTCGTGCGTCCCGCCGGATAGGCGCTGCCCCGGACCTTCGAAACGACGCCTTCGAGGCCGAGCTTGCAGGCGTGCGCGAACATCTCGCGGCCATCTATCTCGAAGCTTTCGCTGAACTGGATGTCGGTGCCGCCTAGGATCTTCTTGAGTTCGGCTTTGCGCTGAAAGAGCGGTAGCTTCCGGATATCTCGGCCGTTCAGATAGAGCAGATCGAACGCGACGAGCACGATGCTCTTCGATTTGCCCTTGAGCTCGTTCTGCAGGACCGAGAAGTCAGTCGTGCCGTCGGCGGCCGGTACCACGATCTCGCCGTCCACCACCGCCGAGTTCGCCTTGATCCGCCAGGCGTCATGAGCGACCTTCTTGAAGCGATGCGTCCAATCGTGGCCGCGCCGGGTGAAGATCTTCGCCGTCTCGTTGGCCAGATGGACCTGAACACGGTAGCCGTCGAACTTGATTTCGTGAATCCAGCGCTCTCCGGACGGCACCTTCTCGATCGAGGTGGCCAAGGCCGGGTCGATGAAGCCGGGGAAGGGCGTTTTGACGCCGATAGCCGCCGGCTTTTTACGCTGAAACGCCACTGAAGAACTCCACGCTACAGGCGATTCAAATTGGCACAGTTCGAATCGTTCCGGAACCGGCGAATCCTTGTTGCGCTGCCTCGACGCCACGAACAGGAGGTATCCATGGCGGCAGCGAAAAAGTCGAAGACGTCCCGCGGACGCAAGCAGGACCGGGCACGGGTGGCCGGCGGGCAGGACTACGAAGTGCGGTACGAGGCGAAGAAGACAGGTAAGTCGGCGCCGGCGGTGAAGAAGGCTGTCAAAAAGGTCGGCAATACGCGGAAGCGCGTGGAAAGGCGGCTAGGCCGCTGAGTAGGAGACGGATTGGCATCGGTGCTTAGCGTCGGTCCTCCTCGTCAGGGGGGCATTCTGGGCAGGTATCACCAATCGAGTCCAGCAGGTCGCGAACCGCGGCCTCCGCTGCGTCACGGGATACGTCTGCTGGCGGGTCCTGATGGGCGATATCGAAGGCGCGCTCTCGTGCATGCGGATCGGCGCGGTCCTGCATCCAACCGTGCTCCTCGCACTCGCGGATGGCGCCGGCTTCGTTCAGCACGTTGATCGCCCAACCGCGCAGGGTGCGGATCGCCGGCCGTCTCTGCTTGGTCATCAGCATTGAAAGGTTCTCCCACGCTGAGACGAATCGTTTAGTCCCGCAGACGTTCCCCATCGCTAACACACGACTGGGATTCGAGATCGTGGGATCTCGTGGTTTTTCGAAGGCGGAATATTCAGCTTGGCGAGGTGCTAGGGTGGGCAAGAACGAACTAGAGAAACCGTTTTCCGACACTTCAGACGTCCGAGCTCAGTTAGTTGCTCCTTGTCGTTTTGCGCGTGCGGCTGTCGCCCGCACCGGGCTCTCGTGAACCGAGCCGCGCAGCGTCTCGGCCATGCGGCTTCGATCCCTTGCGCACGACCAGATCACGCCCTCGCGGGGCAGAAACGAAAAACCAGACCTTTATGCAGCAGCCACCTGCACAAAGGTCCGGCCTTATCTCAGCTTGCCGCGATACCAAACGGCTGCAAAGGACGCTTCATATCCTTTGGGAGGTCTCGCTTCTCATCCGGGTTTCGACCCGGAGGCGGCAATAGATCAGTCCGATATGACTACTTCTTTTTCTTTGAAGTCTTCTTTGCCACCTTCTTGGTAGCTGCCTTCGCGGTCTTCTTTGCCTTCTTTGCTTTCTTGGCCATGTCGTCCTCTGTAAGAATTGGCTCTCAGTGAACATGCCCACACCGTGCATAGACATGCGCACGAGTGAGACGATACCACAAAAGCAAAATTGATACCAAGGAGACGCAAATCCGCATTGAGCCGCTCGCCGGAGGCACTCGCTCTCGGGTCCCGCCGTCATCGCATTCCGGCGTCGCTATCACTGCCCCGAGCTCGGGTCCTTTTTAACCGGTCTCGCGACTGCACTCGGTCCCGCGTGCCGCCTTCGGCGTCGTTATGCTCACGCTCCTGCGGGTACCAATTCTCTTAAGGCGATGCGCCTCCGGCGCACCGCCCAAACGTGAACGAGCAAGGTCGATCGATACGGGACAGCCGATCAGTGATCCCTTTCAACTCTTTGCCCCGATGATGGCTCGGCTTGTGGCCACGGCTGGAAACTTCAGAGCACGACGCGCCATCATCTTGCCAGGCGAGGGCGAGCAGCAATTCTGAACGGCGTCAGTCCTGAAACATCAGAACGCGTAAGCCTGATTGCGACACGATCGCGCCCTTCTGTTCCGGGAGCCATCCGCCTGAGATACAATCGTTTTGCGCAGGGTACAGATGACGCTCTTGTCGCTAACGCCTCGATAAATTTGCAGCGCATGTGTGTATGTGGCTCTGAGTTGGTCGCCGATATCGCTCCATCGATGTGACTGCAAACCAGAAAGATGGGGTTTGTCAGTCGCGGAGTTTATCGTTCCGCGCCGTGATGCATTTCCAACAAAAATCAATTATCCGGCGGCACGAATTGAAACAGGCATTCTTATTTTTCCTGCGTGGTTGACGCTGGTCGGCTCCTCAACAATGTTGAAGCGCCATGACGCGCTCATGGCTACCGAAGATTGAGAAGAGTGCGATGACGTTTTTGAGCTTCCGGCTTACCACTACCCGTGGCGGATATATCGCGTGATGACGTCGCCGCTTGGACGTGAGCTTCACCTTGGCCTGAACCTGCATGGCGCTGGGGGACATGCAGCAGCGTGGCGGTGGCCCGGAAATCCTCCTGGGGCATTCTACGATATTGAGCATTACGTGCGAGCCGCAAAGCTCGCCGAGCGTGGAAAGGTCGACGCGGTCTTCCTCGCCGACACGCCAGCGCTCAATCCGGCAATCGACAAAAGCCCACCCCTCAATGGCATCGAGCCGACGATTACGCTTGCCAGCATCGCACGAGAAACAAGATTTGTCGGTCTGATCGGCTCGGCATCCACCACGTACAACGAGCCTTATAACCTCGCGCGCCGATTCCAGTCGCTTGACGTTGTCAGTGGCGGCCGCGCGGCCTGGAACGCAGTTACGACATCCAATGTCTATACGACGAGGAGCTTCGGCGGCCACGAGCAATCCCGTGATGACCGTTATCGCCGCGCTGAAGAATTCGTGGAGGCCGTGCGAACCCTTTGGCATAGCTGGGGAGAAGGCGCCCTTATTCTGGACCAAGCGTCCGGGCGGTTTGGTGATCCGAGCAGGCTGCGGACGACGAGGCATGCCGGCGAGTTCTTCGACATCAGCGGGCCCCTGACACATCCGGGCTCAAGGCAGGGGCAGCCGGTTATTTTCCAGGCCGGCGGATCGGATCAAGGGCTTCAGTTCGCGGCCCGAAGCGCCGATGCCGTGTTCTCATCGACAGGCAATTTGGAAATCGCCTTGCGGGAGGCCGATCGCCTCAGGTCGTTTGCTTCTCAACATGGACGAAGGGCGCCCCTCGTCCTGCCGGGCGTCGTCACGTTCGTCGGCGGAACGGAAAAGGAAGCGATCACGCGCAAGGCGGAACTTGATGACCTTCTCAACTTCGACGTTGCCGTTGATGGGCTGGCCAGTCGTTTCGGTATTCCTGCCGAAAGGCTGAAGATCGACGAACCAATCGACCTCAATTGGCTGCCGCGACATGCGGACGCGGCTTTTTCCATCGGCCAGTATCGCACTGTGGAAGCGCTCGTGCGCTCCGGCAAAACAGTCCGCCAGATCATCGTCGAGGCGCCTGCTTACGGTCACCGGGTGCTGGTTGGATCGCCGGAGCAGATTGCCGCTTCCTTCGAAGAGTGGTTCCGGGCTGGCGCAGTGGACGGGTTCAACGTCATACCGGATGTTCTATCCGACGGCACTGCTGCGTTCGTCGATCATGTCGTGCCCGTTCTCCGGCGGCGCGGCTTGTTCCGCTCGGATTATCGAGGCGAAACGCTGCGCGAGCACCTCGGCATTCCACTGCAGGGCGAGCCCACCGACCAGGTCTCCGCCGCCTGAGTGCTTCTCCTTTATCGCAATCGGAGCTTATCATGTCTAAGCCGGCTGCCGTTCGTTCGGCGTTTCTTCTCAAAAATCTGAACCGTCGTTTGACGTCTCACGCCGCAATCATCGCCGTCGCGATGTCTGGCCTTACCATAGCGGATGCCGTGAAGGCGGAAGATGCTTCTGCTGGCAAGCCACAATCGGGCGGGATCATCCGGTACGGTCACTTCCAGGAACCGCCGTGCCTCTATGGTGGCTGGGTGCAGCAATGGTACCTGCAGCGTCAATTCAGCGACAATCTGGTCGCCAGGGCTGAAGACGGAAGGATCCTGCCTTGGCTTGCGACCGCCTGGAGCGTTTCGGATGACCGAAAAACCTACACCTTCCAGATCAAGCCCGACATCAAATTCACGGACGGGACGCCTCTGGACGCCCAGGCGGTCGTCGATAACATTAATGGATGGCTGAGCGACAATCCGGAGCTGGAGAACCCCACAGCCAGCCCTTATCTCAAGGGCGTCTTCGAATCCGCGGTGGTGACCGGGCCGCTGACGCTCAAGATCACCTTGAAGACGCCATTCGAGCCGCTGCTGAATGTCTTTACGCAGTCCTCGCAAGGTATCCTGTCGCCGACGGCGCTGAAGCGCGGCAAGGCCGTGAACTGCGAAAGCCCGGTGGGTTCAGGTCCGTTCATCGTGGAGAAATGGAATCGCGGCAAGAACGTCATATTCCGTCGAAATCCCAACTATAATTCGGCGCCGGCGACGGCCAGGCATCAAGGCCCAGCCTATGTGGAAGGCATCGAGTGGCGTTTTCTTGCTGACCCCACGATACGCTACGGCTCACTTCTGACCGGCGAATCCGACGTTGTCTATCATATCCCGGCCGTCAATTGGCAGGAGGCCAATTCGCGGTTCAAGATCGTGCGTCACCTCACGGGCGGAACGCCGCTTCGGCTTGCATTGTACTCGGAGAGACCGCCGTTCGACGACCTGCGTGTCAGGCAGGCTTTTGCTTACGCCTCCGACCGGCGTGCTGCCGTGCAAGCGGCGTTTCTCGGCTCGCTGCCCTATGAGGGCAATTTCGCTTTGAGCCAAAGTTCCCCGGAATATGTCAGCGACCTCTCAAAATCCTATTCCTATGACATCGAGAAGGCGAACAAGCTGCTCGATGAGGCCGGCTGGACGGAGCGCGATGCAAACGGCATCCGAGCTAAGAACGGCAAAGCGCTGATCATACGCATCACCTACACCAACGCCTTTTCGCCTCCGGATGGCGATCAGGTCCTGCAGATCATCCAGCAGCAAGCGAAGGCTGCAGGGTTCGACGTGCGCCTCCAGCCCACCAACCAAGCTGATTTCTGGGCCGGAAAGAATTTTGGTCCAAATGACTATGAGATCGTTCCCCTGTATTGGGTTGCGCCCGGCGCCGAGATCTATCGGATTTCGTACAAGCCGGACCTGAATGGTGTGCGCAATCCCTTCAATCCATCCCGCTATCAGGATCTGCCGCTGTGGGACATCATCCAGAAGGCCGAACAGGCCGCTGACAAGGAGCAGCGCATCGCGCTTTATCAGCAGGCCGAACGGCGGATCGTCGAGAACGCGCCGTCCCTGAGTTACACGGTTTTGGATGTCACCCTCGCTTTGGCCAATAATGTGAAGGACATCTGGCTCGACAGCGGGTCGGTGGGCGAGCCCGTTTTCTCGGACGCATATTTCACCGGCAAGAAATGAATGCGGTGAAGACGATAGGCAATCGAAGCTTTTGGCTGGTGCGGCGGCTCTTGTCCGGCCTGATTGTGGTCTGGGCCGCGGCAACGTTCACCTTCTTTGTGCAGTTTCTGATGCCCGGCGAACGCGCCCAGATCATCTTCAATGCAAATACCGGAAACGTGGGAGAGATTCCTCGGGACCAGCTGCTTGCCATCAACGCCAGATATGGCTTCGATCAACCCGTCATCGCGCAATACGGAAAGTATATAAGGGACGTGATGCACGGAGATCTTGGGCAGTCTTACGTTCAATATCAACCTGTCACGGACCTGATTGCGCGCCAGATCGGACCGACGATTGCACTCGCCTTTGCCGCGATGTTGACGGCCTGGATCATCACGATCACGACAACGGTTCTTTTCGCCGGGCGTGACAACATATGGTCCAAGGCGCTAGGCGGCTTTCAGGTCTTCCTCGCAACACTGCCGCCCTATTGGCTGGGGACAATCCTGCTGGTCGTTTTCGCGATCCAGCTTCGCTTGTTCCCTGTCGTCGGCGGCAACACGCTCATGGGCCTCGTTCTGCCGACGATGGCCCTGGCCCTGGAAATCTACGGTTTCCTTGGTCAAGCGGTCCTGAGTGAATTCACACGGGTTCTTGATCAGCCTTTCATCACATCATCGAGAATGCGCGGCACGGGAGATTTCAGTGTCCGTTTGCGTCACGCTCTGCGCCATGCTGCCTTGCCGGGGATCACGCTTTCCGGCTGGATCATAGGGAAGCTGCTCTCCGGCGCGGTATTGATCGAAGCGGTCTTCGGCCGCCAGGGGCTGGGCGGCGTCCTTGTTGCAGCAACCTCGACACGGGATGTCCCGGTCGTCTCGGGGGTGGTTCTGGTTTCAGCAGCGCTGTTTGTCGCTACCAGCTTGATCGTGGATTTCACGGTGCAGCTCGTCGATCCCAGGATGAAAGAGGCATGAGTTTCGCCACTAGCTCCGCCGGACATGCAAAGGCGTTCATAACTGCAAGAGTGCTGACGGGCGCCCGTAGGTTTCCGGTTCGGGTCTATGTCGCGGCTTTGTTTATGGCGTTCTTCCTCATCGCGGCGATTGCGCCGAAACTGCTTCAGACGCATGATCCTTTAGTGCTGAGCCTGACGTCACCTCTCAAGGCCCCTTCCTTGACGCATTGGCTGGGGACGGACCAGTCCGGACGGGATCTCTATTCCCGCATCGTGGCGGGGACACGTCAGTCTCTCTCGATTGGGCTAGGTGCGACTGCGCTCAGCCTTGCCCTCGCGCTTGCACTCGGCGTGACGGCGGGCCTGTCTGGCGGCTGGATCGACAATGTGCTCAGCCGGCTGTTCGACGCCTTGTTCGCTCTCCCCACTCTGTTTCTTGCGCTTCTCTTCGTTTCGTTGTTGGGCACCTCGGTCCCGACGCTGGTCATCGCAGTCGGCCTTGGAACATCGCCCGGATATGCGCGGATGGTGAGGGTGCAGGTTCTGAGCGTTAAAGCGACCGGTTATGTTGAGGCGGCAAAGGCGCTAGGCCACTCGCCGAGACGCATCCTGTTCAAGCATATTCTCCCCAACGCAATCAGCCCGCTTGCGACAATGTTCACGCTCGGTGTCGGGCAAGCGATCATTTGGGCATCCGGTCTTTCCTTTCTAGGCTTGGGAGTTGCGCCCCCCTCATCGGAATGGGGCGCGCTGCTCAATGCCGGGCGTAACTACGTGATCTATGCCTGGTGGCTCGAGGTCATGCCCGGTATCGCCATCGCTGCCTTTGCGCTCTCCGTGACTGTCATCGGCCAGTACGTTCAGCAACGCTTGGAAGGAAGGATCGAGCTTTCATGAATGTGACCTATCCCGCAGCCTCCTTCCGGCAAGACGCCACACTGCCGCCCGCTAGCGACCCGTTGCTCACGATACAAAATCTCAACGTTTCCTTCGGGCCGGCCCATTCGCGGCGAGCTGTGGTAAAGGGGGTCTCTTTTACGGTTGAGGAAGGCCGGTGCGTTGCGATCGTCGGTGAATCTGGTTCAGGCAAGAGCGTTACGGCCCGGACGCTGGTTGGTCTTACGGGGGCGTGTTCTCATGTCCAAGCTGACCGCCTGACTTTTCAAGGGAAGAGTATCGGTCACCTGGGTGACACGGAATGGAGAGCCCTGCGCGGCAAGCGTATCGGCTTCGTGTTACAGGACGCACTGGTGTCGCTCGATCCGCTAAGACCGGTTGGCAAGGAGATCGGTGAAGCCCTGACTGTTCACCGCGCAATCAGGACAGGCGCAGAGTTGACAGAACGGGTGCTTGAGCTTCTGAAGCTCGTCGGCGTGCCCGAGCCGGCGGTGAAGGCGCGGCAGCTTCCACATGAGCTGTCAGGCGGACAACGACAACGAGCCTTGATTGCGACGGCGATCGCTCTCGATCCAGCTCTCTTGATCGCAGATGAGCCCACGACGGCGCTGGACGTTACGATCCAGGCGCAAATCCTGGATCTGCTCAGCGAGACCCGCGAACGCGGGAAGGCCATGATCCTCATCAGCCACAATCTTGCCGTGGTATCGCAGATGGCCGACGAAGTCATCGTAATGCGACACGGTGAAATCGTCGAGCATGGTTCATCAGAACAGATTTTTGGCAATCCAAGACACGATTATACCAGAAGCCTTCTTAAGGCGATCCCATCCGTCCGGTCACGCGGCAGCCGTCTTTCGTCCTCTAAGGCGCCGCGCTTCATCTCGGCTGAACGCGACGTGACCAAAGCGCTGGCCCAATCGGATATCGCACAGCGTAGTAGACCGCTGCTTGAAGCGGAAGGGCTCGTCAAGCGCTTTCGTGGACCGGACGGCAAGCTGCGTACCGTTGTCAATGATGTCTCGTTTCGCCTCGGCGCTGGAGAGACGCTTGGTATCGTCGGCGAGTCAGGGTCTGGGAAGACGACCGTGGCACGCATGGCGCTCGCGCTCGAAAGGCCAGACCTGGGAGAGGTGACGCTCGAAGGTGCGCCGTGGACTGCAGCGACTGAGAAAGAGCGCCGCCAGCGGCGATCGGATATCTCGGTCATCTACCAGGACCCACTAAGTTCATTCGATCCGCGCTGGAGCATCGAGCGCGTCATTGATGATGCCTTGGCGAGGCGCCGCGGAGATCCCCTCGACAGAGCCAGTCGACGATCCGAGGTCAGCGAGTTGCTCGATCTTGTGGGGCTGTCACCAAGCTTCAGAACCAGGCGGCTACTCGAACTGTCGGGCGGTCAACGCCAGCGGGTTGCGATCGCCCGCGCGATTGCTCCGCGCCCCAAGATCATCGTATGTGACGAGCCGGTCGCGGCACTTGATGTATCCATCCAGGCGCAAATTCTCGATCTGCTTGGCGATCTCAAGTCTCACTTGCGCGTCAGCTATCTATTCATCTCACATGATCTCGGCGTCGTGCACCACCTGAGCGACCGTGTTCTTGTCATGAATCACGGCGTGACCGTCGAAGCCGGCGGAGCCGACGACGTATTTTTACGGCCTCGGCAAGCCTATACGAGGAAGCTGGTTGCAGCCGTTCCACAATTGCACTTCCAGGCGGCTTAAAGTCTCAAGGCCAGCCACTCCGCGGCGGCTCAGCGCACGGAGCAGGCGCTGTGCAAGGCAGTGAGATCGGGCCGTGGCTCTCCCATGCATGCATCCGCGCCAGCGGAAGCCCGTCTGCCTATTCGGACGATGCAAATGCCCGTCCTTAAAGGGGGTTCACTGCCAGAGGGAAGTCCACAAGATGCGATGGGCGATCACCACACCGGCGCAGGTGGGTCTAGTGCCAACCCGACCAAGCCCTGTAGAGGCCGACAAGCACGATCTAGCGGCGGAGAACGTCTGGCGCACGGTGCGCGAAGCGGCTAAAGACGCTCCAATCGCGCTCGAGCCGGCGAAGGCTGAGGGGGGGCGGCAACGCCGGCCGAAACCATCGTGATTGCAAGGAAGCGGAGGACCATAACTGAGTCGAGGTCAACTGCTCCAACCAGATGCAAAGCAGGAGCACGGTGATCGCGGTCGGGCACGGGATCAGGCGACAATTGGGAGTCGGTTTCGTTCGTTGGCCCACGGGTCGCGCCGTCTCCAAATGGCTCTAAGCCGAGTGAGATGACGGGCCTGCCGGCGATTCCCTGCTGAACGCATCCAGCAAGGGCTATTACATCTGCGTCGTGCGGCAGCTCTCGGGCGCGCAGAGCAGCGAGGCTGCCGCGGCGATCATGTCGGCATGCCGCGCGTCCAATCCGCTTTGATCCCCCGCTCAAGCCGCATTCAGGGCCTGGGCGAGGTCGGCGATCAGATCCGACGGGTTCTCGATCCCGATCGACAGCCGGATGGTGGAATCGAGCACGCCGATCTTTTGGCGGATGTCGGCGGGAACGCCGGAATGGGTCATGGTCGCGGGCAGGCTCGCGAGCGACTCGGTGCCGCCGAGGCTCACCGCCAGCTTGAGGATCTGCAGCGCATTGAGGAATTTCACGGCCGCCTCCTTGCCGCCGACGATGTCGAACGAGAAGGTCGATCCCGCGCCCAGGCATTGTCTCGCGAACACCCGCCCCGAGGGCGAGGCCTGCTCGTGATGACCGAGATAATGAACCCTGGCGACCTTGGGGTGGTCGCGCAGATAGCTCGCGACCAGGCGCGCATTCGCATCGGCCTTTTCCATGCGCAGGCTCAGCGTCTCCAATGAGCGGTTGATCATCCAGCAGGAATGCGGATCGAGCTGGGTGCCGATGGCGCCGCGCAGCGCCTTGATGCCCTTCATGATCGCCTTCGATCCGAGTGCGGCGCCCGCGATCAGGTCGGAGTGGCCGCCGACATACTTCGTCAGCGAATACAGCGACAGGTCCGCGCCGTGCTCGATCGGCCGCTGAAACACCGGGCCGAGCAGCGTGTTGTCGCAGGCGATGATCGGCGTGTGTCCCTGGGCCTTGCCGACGGAATCGGCGATGCGGCGGATCATCGCGATGTCGACGAGGCCGTTGGTCGGATTGGCCGGGGTCTCGATCAGGATCATCGAAACCCGCCCCCTCCCCGTCGCCTCCTCCGCGGCCTGCCTGACGGAGGCCTCATCGATGCCGTCGGCAACGCCGACCGCGCCGATCGACAGGCGCGCCAGCGTGTTCGTCAGCAGCGTTTCCGTGCCGCCATAGAGCGGCTGGGAGTGCAGGATGACGTCGCCGGGCCGGACGAAGGCGAGGATCGTGGTCGCGATCGCCGCCATGCCCGAGGAGAACAGCGCACAGCTCTCGGTGCGCTCGTAGACCGCGAGCCTGTCCTCGACGATCTCGCTGTTGGGGTGGTTGAAGCGCGAATAGACCAGGCCCGCGCCCATGCCTTCTGGCGGCTCACGCCGGCCGGCGACGTAATCGAAGAAGTCCTGGCCGTCTTCGGCGGTCTTGAACACGAAGGTCGAGGTCAGGAACACCGGCGGCTTGATGGCGCCTTCCGACAATTGCGGATCATAGCCATAGGTCAGCATCAGGGTTTCCGGATGCAGCATATGGTTGCCGATATGGGTCTTCGACGGGAACGGTTTTGCCATGGCTGCCTCGCTGTTCTGATGCTCGCCGCGCGTGGCGGGCCGAATCGGTGGTACACCGCGGTGGTCACGAAATCGAGCCTGTATGCAGGTTCGTCAGCACCTGCTCCGGCAGCGGATCTCCAGACACATCTAACTCGGCACCAGTGCTCAAATGCGTCAGTAGGTTCTCGGGTAGGCTGGTTAGCTGGCTATGGTTAGCGAGGAGGAGCACGAGCCCGGGCGGAAGCGCCTCAGGTAAGCTGGTTAGCTGGTTGCCCCTAACGGCGAAAGTATGGAGCATAGCGGGGAAGCCCTCCGGCAGACTCGTCAATTGATTGTCGCTGAGCTCGAGATACTGGAGCGAATCAGGGAGGATCTCCGCTCCTGCCCCCTTTTGTTCGTTCGAAGAGATCCCATCGGCGCGCAGAATCTGTCCTGCCTCAAAAGGATCCATTCCATACTCCCTTGCCAGGACTGAGTAGACTTAGTCCATACGATACGTTGTAACCTCTGAAGCACTTACCTGTCGGTAAGCTGACGAAGAAGCTATCGCCAGGTGGCGACCATAGGAGTTGGAAACGCGGTGATCGTTGCGCCTGCCCGAAGCTGCTCGACCATTTCAGCACTACCATCATATGACAGGGACGTATCCGCGTGGAGGCGTCTGATTTCCACCTCGCCGTCCCACCGTGCCACCGCCGCCTTGCTCTGCGCGGCCGTCCCCTGTCGCTGCCTGAACTGTTCGGCTGCCCGCGCCGCACACATCGCGCGCTGGCTCTCGGCGGGCGCAGTGGGACGGAGTGCTCACAGTCTATGACGTGGCAGATTCAGCTCATGCGGAGGATGACGTAGACCAGAGGGTTGAAAATTGGGCTGCCGAACGGGACGTGGGCCCGCTCGAATTCGAGAAGAAGCCCTAACGCGATTAAATCTCTCCGAGAGAGAGCAACATCTCGATCTCGGATCGTTGTCGGTGTCGACGCTTCAAATTCAGGCTGATGACGTATCCCAGCGGATCGTCACCGTAATAGTTGCGCGTCGGGCAATCGGCGCCGGTCTCGACGGCGGCGCGACAGCGATTGCGGCCGTCGAGGATATTTCTCTTGAACACGCCGACCGCTTCGCGCACGCCGTTTTCGCTGACGTCGGACAAGAACTCGGCATAGGCGTCGCCCTCGATCCGCGCGAAAATGGCAGCGATGGGATCCGGCTCAAGCTGGGTCATGCCGCAAACCCAATGAGCGGTTATGCTAGCGCTCAGCCGCCGGAATTCGTGGCCGCCGCCCTGGAGGGGCAAGTCCTCGACGGATCTCGTCGAAGCATTCCAGCTCGCTGCGCACGCCATAGGGTAGCGCAGCAGAGTGCCGACAAGGCCTTTGTCCATCGGCTCGAGCGCAATGATATGCTCGCGGTTGGTCAGCACCACCCGACCGATGGCGACCTTGTCCATCTCTCGAATGTTCTCACGGATCACGGCCAAGGCGTCGTGGCCGACCTAGCCGTCCGGGCGCTGGCAGTAGGGGCGGATCAGGTAGCGGGGATCGATGTCGGGCCGGTCGACGAACTCGTCGATCTCGATGGTACGTGTCGATTCGAGCGCGATCTCCTCGAGCTCCTCTTTCGAGACCTAGATGTACTGACCCTTCTCGAGCGCGTAACCCCGGCGATGTCTTCGTTCGGCACCTCGTCGCCGGTGTCGGCATCGACCTTCACGTACTTGATGCGGTGTCCCGTCTGGCGGTTGAAGGCGATACTGTGTTTCCCAAAAAGGCCAGGCCTTCTTCCTCAGCTCGCGAGGCTGCCGTCTGTCGGCGATCGGCCTGCAGAGCGCCAGCAAAGATTGCGTGAGCCAGCCACCACGATTCCACGGCGTGGCCAAAATGACTGCGAGCGACGATAGCCGACCCATACGCTACTCAGAAGGAGGCAATCCGCGCCGCGGTCGATGCCGTCCACGCGAGCGGAAAGGCAGGGCACGACGCTTAGGTTCTCGTTCAAAGGGAGAACCACCAATTTGGAATCGAGTGGACACACGGCCACGACCCATACCCCCACCAGCTGCCTAATCGCGGACCACATGAGATCGGCGCCAACCAATCCTGGTAGGTACCTTGCAGTCCTTCTCCGCGATAATTAGCAGCACCCTTTGGGAGTTCAGCCTCTGGGGGGCCGAGGTGGCCAGCCTTGCTAACTCCGAGGGCGACGGCTGGTGGTAGAGACAGTGCTTTCGGGGGCGTGAGCGCCGAATCACCCCTGCGCTGGCCGTTTTTC
Organism: Bradyrhizobium sp. JHI2711; assembly: GCF_056156565.1. NCBI lineage: Bacteria > Pseudomonadati > Pseudomonadota > Alphaproteobacteria > Hyphomicrobiales > Nitrobacteraceae > Bradyrhizobium > Bradyrhizobium sp. JHI2711. The sequence continues at coordinate 62,104 of NZ_JBPZPT010000003.1, read as the reverse complement.
GGAGCGGTAAGCCGCTTGAAGTCCCCGCCTTTCCGCTGAATCTTCACCAACGGTGCGAGCTGGAATCACTGCTTCCAACCACAGTCCAAAGGAGACGTGATATGATCCCCATTGAGGAGTCCTTTATTCGAGCGATAACGTTGCTTGACGGACCAAAACCGACCGAGCAACGGGCTGAAATCGTCGCCCACCTGGATACTATTGTAGACTATGCACGTGACGATGCCGAGGAGCGCCTAGCCCATAGCTTCAAAACGATGGCCCTGAACCACCTCGACAGTATCGGTCGAGATACGTCGACCATTGTTAAGGAAAAAATGGAGCTGGCTCTGATCGCCACTGAAAAATTGATTATAGCTATCGTCGAGCGCAACTGGCGGGGAATAAGATCCGAGCGATGTCCATACAGGAACGTTGCAACTAGCCAATACGCCGGCCGCTGGTCGCGATCAGATAAGCATGACCGATGACGACCTCCACCAAAGACATGCACGCAGCGCAGCCCGACGGGAATATAGTGCACTGCGTAAGGCTGCGCTGGTGAGGAGGCGGCTAAGCAGCGAGCGCAGCAATTAGCCGAGACCAACACGGTCGAACTTGGCAGCTCACTCGCAAGATTGCGAGCTATCCGTCGCGCGCGAACTGAGGCGCTTAGTTTGTGCAATTCTCGCCCTTACCCCTTTGCCATCGCGTTTGTCCCACAGATACGATCCCGGTCGCCCGGCGCCGGCGCTTCAGGTCTTCCTGGTAAAACTTCACCGCAGTTTAGCAATGCTCCAAGCCTCATACTCGGATCGGCGGCTCTGACGCGTTCGTCTCAAATGTAATCGAGTCGGCCCCGGTTTCTGCGAAACGATAATAGGCCAAGTCATCGCCTCCGACATTGCGCAATGGGAGCCGGAGGCCGAAGCCTCAGGCGTCGGATTGATCGCATGGCGTCACCTGCTGCAAAGGCGACCGTCGGCGACACGCTGAAGGGAGGACGGATCCTCTCGTTCTATGCGATGAGGGGAACGCCGGCCTCCCACGGGCGGCGCGCGCCGAAGGCGGAACGGGGCAGTGATGGCGATCGCCGAGAGGCGAGCCCCTTTCCCTTAGTGCCGCTACCGGGCGCCCCGATTTACGGGCTTCGATGTTCGACGAAGAAGTCTTTTAACGCGGCAGTTAGGAGCTGGGGCAGCTTGTCAAGCGCATTGCTAGGCATTGCTTCAGTCTCCGCAGCCCATGCGCATGGAATTTAAATCCCGATCGTCGGCCCGGCGGCGTCGGGACTGCAACTAGCCTCAGCGGCGCTCATGCAAGTCATTGTGATTACAAGCGGTGCCAGCAGTTGGATGATCCACCGTCTGCTCAGTTTTGATATTCTCATCTGGAGATCCCGTTGTCGTTGTTCACAAACCATGAACAAGGCTGCAATGTCAGCGATGCTCCCCGACGATGATGGTTATCGGGACGCGACCCGACGATCTTGTCTATATGAATACCAAGCCCGTCAGCAATGATCTAGCAACGCAGTATCAGAGATTCTTGTAGAAGAAGGTCGTCGAGCGATAGGTTCCGTCAGAGGCGAGCACACAACCCGGTATGATACCCCACCCGCTGCCATCCTTCGCTGGCGTAAAGACGCTCGGCAGCAGAACTTGTGGTCGTGCTGAGCGTCAACAATATCTTTCCCAGCCGACAGCAGCCAGCGCCCGATACCGCGACGGCGTGCACTTCTTCCAACCAGCAGTTTGACGACTTGAGCGCTATGCATCTGGCTCTCAGAGCCGGCAGGTACCATCTGGACTGTGCCAAAAATCTGACCTGTGCTATCTTCCGCAGCTAGCAACACACGCGTTCATTGCAAATGAACGCGTCCGCAAGGCTACGCCAGTACACCAGCGCCCGTCGTCGAGATAACGGTGACAGAAAGCTGACTGAGGCGAACAGAACTGGATCTTCACTTTGAGGTCACAGTCCAGTTATTGAACTTGAAGTCCATTCCGCCTGGGGACGAGGTGATCTCGACGCCGTATTGGACGCTACCGACGTTTATGTCGCCGAAGTAGCCTTTCGACTTGATCCACTCTAGGATGCCCTTGATGTCCACTGTCCCGCTATTGCTCTTCGAAGTGGGCACGAGCGAGATGACGTTGTGACCATTGTTCCCTTGAAACACGTTCCAGGTCGTCCCTCCCACCTCGACGTTAGTGTAGACGGGGATCGCCGCCCCGGAGGGATCCTGCCGATAATGATAAGAAATCGGCTTAACGTTGCCGCTACCGTCCGAGTTTCCGGTGTAGTTTGTCCAGATCATGATCTCATGCTGGTTTGAGCTGTCCCAAATATCATAGGCGGTGTCCCAAGCGCCGCTGTTAGGAACGTCCTGATTGAAGGTCGAGCTCAAGGTGTTGATTGCACTGAGCGGCTTCCCGATATGGACGGCCTCATGCGGATAGCTCTTGATGCCACCAGTTCGAGGCTGGTTCGACCACACGCTCCACCGGTTCGGTCCATACACTGAAATGGTCTGAGGCCCGGCACCACTGCCCCACACATCGTTGTTCCAGGAGTAGCCATCGCGTGCAAAGTTCCCGTATGGAGCGCTCGAACTCCAAATCGGGGGCTTTGCCGGTACAGCGGCGAGCGGCCGCCCGACGTCGTTTACAGCTTGTCTGAAAAGCTCATGATCCTCCTGTGAGCGGGCGTACCCCGTTGGGAACTCTGGCAAGCCGGCACCGTTTATCCGATTGGAATCCATTATGCTCTCCCTTGCTCCTATGAGAACAAAGCCTCTTCGGTTGGCCCTTAAAGATCGGCTTCGAATTTTAGGACGGTTGGCTTTCGAGAAGCTGACTAGTGCGAGAGTGCACGGTGCGCGCCTGTCCGCTACTTTTCCAACCCACGCACGTGGCGCAACAAGGATACTCTCGCCCTTGCGGTAGGGAGGGTACGTCCACCGATACCCGCACCGTCGCCGCATTCAAGGACGGCCGGGGCTCAGCGCGCCTTGTATCTCCAGTGCCCATTTGGGCACGGCGAAGCGTCAATCCACATGGTGCGCCGATCACCGCGCTCGGGGAGTGGGACTAGCGCGGTTTGGCGACTCACGTTACCCATCATTTTAAGCCCTTCACTACGCAATGGGAATGAAATGGTTGCAGCTACCCGTGAACCGCCGGCCTCTGGTTACGCACTCGAAGTGGATGGCCGACTCAAAGCCGAATTTGCAACCAGAGACGGCGCCAGGGCAGGTGGAGAAGAACTAAAGAAACGTTTTCCCATGCTTCAAATCAGGATCTATGATGCGCAGACGCATGCGCGCGAGGACATCTAGATCTTCAGACTAGCGGATTTTTCCGCTTTGCGCGTGCGGCTTCCGCCGCACCGGGGTCTCGTGAACCGAGCCGCTTTGCGTCTCGGCCATCCGGCTTCGATCCCTCGCGCAAGGCCTGCGGAGTTTCTCGCCGGGGGCACTCGGGAAAGCGGCTCGCCTCTCGGCGATCGCTATCACTGCCCCGTTCCCGGGTGCCGCTATTGAACCGGTCTCGTCGCCGCACTCGGACCCGCGTGCCCCTTCGGGTCGCTATGCTCACGCTCTCCGGGTGCCATTTTGCGTTGAGGCGATGCGCCGTTGGCCCACGCCTGGTGGGGCCTGCGGCCCTAAAGCACCGCGAGGCCATCCCGAAGAATGGAACGAAAGACGGAGTGCGTCGCAGATTTCGCATTCTGTCATTTGTGTGGGTGAGGAGCTCTCGCAAATCACGCGGCCTCGATTTCGCCTGAAGAAGGTTAAAGTGAGAGTGCCGGCCGGGTTTTGCCGTGACGGGTTACAGGCTGCGAGAGAGGCTCGCGGCGCCCGTCGCGGAGATCCGTTATGTCCAGACACTATCTTCGGGCACGCGCCGGCGAGGACCGAACCAGCCTTTATGACGAAATCACCAACAAAATTATCGGCGAGCTTGAAGCCGGCCGCGTCCCGTGGGTACAGCCTTGGGGTTCGGCGGCGGCGGCGGCGTCATTGGCCATGCCGGAAAGCGCCGCCACTGGCCGTCAATACAGCGGCATCAACGTCCTAATCCTTTGGGGGGCTGCCACCGAACACGCATTCACCAGTCAGAGCTGGCTCACCTTCCGTCAGGCGCTCTCGCTCGGCGGTCACGTCCGCAAGGGTGAGCGCGGCACGAGCGTCGTCTATGCCGACCGGTTTGTGCCGGCCGACGAAAAGCGGCGCGCCAGCGAAACAGGTGACGAAGCGCAGGCCATCCCGTTCCTCAAGCGGTTCACGGTCTTCAATATCGATCAGTGCGAAGGCTTGCCTTCGGAGATCGCAACGACGCCACCTCCGCCACCTGGCCTTATCGAGCCAAAGATTGAATACCTGATCAAGGCGACCGGGATCGACTTCCGCATTGGCGGCAACCGCGCCTTCTACATGCCGGCAGAAGATTATGTGCAGGTACCGCCACCACAAGCCTATTTCGAGCCGATCAACTGGCATCGGACGGCCTTTCACGAGCTGGCGCATGCTAGCGGCCATACATCGCGTCTGAGTCGCGATTTGTCGGGAAGCTACGGAAGCAAGAAGTATGCCTTTGAGGAATTGATCGCGGAGATATCATCCGCATTCGGATGCGCCTCGCTCGGCATCGTGCCGACGGTGCGACATGCCGATTATATCGGCTCCTGGCTTGAGGTGCTGCGAGAGGACAATCGTGCTATTGTGCGAGCTGCCTCGCAAGCCAGCAAGGTTGCGGATTATCTCCTTGGGTTCTTGCCGGAGGAGGTTGGCGACATGACGACGGAGAGAGCGGAACAGGAGGCAGCGTGAGGGTCTCCTCGGCCACCGCGGGTAAGCGAGTGAGAGGGCAGGGTCGTTTTCGCGACGGGTTGAAGGCCGAGAGAGGCTCGCGGCGGCCCGTCGTGGAGACTCGACATCACGAAGGCTGTCCAGAAGATCACCCTGTCGCCCTCACGCGACATTCCCTTCAATAAGCTGGTGCTGAGCCAATCCAATGTTCGCCATGTGAAGGCGGGCATTTCGATCGAGCAACTCGCCGAAAGCATCGCGGCGCGCACCCTCCTGCAAAGCCTCAACGTCCGTGCCGTCGTTGATGCCGAAGGGAACGAGACGGGCATGTTCGAAGTGCCTGCAGGCGGCAGGCGCTATCGCGCCCTCGAACTGCTTGTGAAACAAAAGCGCATGGCGGAGACGCAAGCGGTTCCGTGCGTTGTTCGGGACCAGGGTATCGCGGAAGATGACTCGCTTGCGGAGAATGACGAGCGAGTCGGCCTCCACCCCCTCGATCAGTTCCGCGCGTTCCAGCGCCTCCAGCAAGGTGGCATGAGCGAGGAAGACCGCTGCGTGGCATTTTGTGACCCGGCCGTCGTGAAGCAGCGGCTTCGACTGGCCTCGGTTTCGAGCAAGCTGCACGAGATCTATGCCCACGACGGTATGACGCTCGAGCAACTGATGGCGTTCTCGGTGACAGCCGATCATGTTCGCCAGGAGCAAGTCTGGGAGCAGGTCAGTCGTTCGGGTTACGACGAGCCATACCAGATCCGGCGCTTGCTGACCGAACTAACGGTCCGTGCGTCCGATCGCCGCGCTCGGTTCGTGGGCCTCGAGGCTTACGAACAGGCAGGCGGCGGCGTTTTGCGTGATCTGTTCGAGCAGGACGATGGCGGATATTTGCAGGACCTTGCCTTGTTGGACCGTCTTGTTACCGACAAGCTGAAGCTCGAGGCGGAAAGCATCGCAACCGAGGGTTGGAACTGGATCTCAGTGGCGGTCGATTTCCCCTACGGCCATACCAACGGCCTCCGCGAACTCGAGGGCAAACCTATGGATCTCACCCCGGAGGAGCAGGCCACCATCGACGCACCCAACGGCGAGCATACTAAGCTTGAATCGGATTATCAGGATGCCGACGAACTGCCCGATGAGGTCGACCAGCGGCTCGGCAAGATCGAAGCGGCACTGCTCGCATTCGAACACCGATCGATGATCTACGAGCCGGCCGAGATCGTCCGCACTGGCGTCTTCGTCAGCATCGATTCCGAAGGGCGCCTGTCGGTGGATCGGGGCTATGTTCGGTCGGAGGACGACATGTCCGCGATCGATTCTGACGTCAGGCAGGGCACCGATGCGCAGCCGGTCGAGGGGAAGGAGGGTAGCTCCATTCAGCGCACGTCATCGCGGTCGCAAGTAGCGCTGCTGACACTGAAGAAGATGATGAGGACGCGGCCAAACCTTTGCCGGATCGGCTGATCACCGAGTTGACCGCACATCGTACACTGGCATTGCGCGATGCGCTGGCGGAAAATCCGGCGATCGCGTTCCAGGCGGTGCTGCACAATTTCGTGCTGACTGCCTTCTACGGGTTCTCGTCGACGGGGAGTCCCCTTGAGATCGGACTTCGCACGCCGACCTTCCCCGCTCAAGCCCCCGGCCTGAGGGAGAGCGCGTCCGCGAAGACCGTCGAGGCGCCGCCTGAGTCCTGGAAAGCACGGTTGCCGAAAGGCGAGAAGGACCTGTGGGATGCGCTCACAGCTCTCGACGGTGCCGCTCAGGCGTCCCTGTTCGCTCACTGTGCGTCATTTGCGGTCAACGCTCTCTACGAGCCAGCCAACCACTACGATCAGGGCCGTGTCTCCGCCCATAGTGTTCGCGCGCGTCTCGACCAGGCCAATGTGCTGGCGCGCGCGGTCGGGCTGGACATGGTGCAGGCCGGCTGGCGACCCACCGTCGACAACTATCTTGGCGGGGTCATCAAGCCTCGCATTCTGGAAGCCGTGCGAGAAGCAAGGGGAGAATCTTCCGCGCAGCTGATCGCCCACTTGAAGAAGGCCGACATGGCCAAAGAGGCCGAACGTCTTCTCGATGGTTCGGGCTGGTTGCCGGAACCGCTGCGTCTCGTCGATCCCCATGCGGCGTCACTGGAGCCGGAGGTTGAAGCAGGCCCGCTACCCGAATTTCTCGCCGACGATGAGGATCGGGAGAACGCCGGCGACGATGACCCGCAACAGCTCGACGCGGCTGAGTGACACAGAGCGGGATGGCTCGGGCCATCCCGCAGTTGCCTGGAGACCGGTGTGTAACGCCGGTCCCCATTTTATGGGCGAGCGCTGAGAGGGAGAGCAGGGCCGGGAAGGTTTGAATTGCCGTGGTCTTAAGGGGAGCGCCGCGCGGTTCGACCTGTTCCTGCTCTCCCGAGAAATCCTGCCATGACCGAATCTCTCGCCGGCGGCGCTGCCGCCGCGCCGCTCTCGATGCGTGCCGCCGCAAATCTCACCTCCGCCGCCATCAGGGCCGCGCGACAGCTCCTGACCGAGCTCGAACGCGGCCGTCGCATCGATGCCGCCGTCCTGCGTAGCGCCATGGAGGCAGCCTTCGGCGCCTCAGACGCGGCCGGCGTCTGGAGCTGGAAGACCGCCTATGACGTCTGCGAGGCGGCAACAGTTCTATTTCTTCGCAAGTTCGGTCCGGCCATGCGCGCCAAGGCTGGCTCGACGGCTGCCATGCTGCCAATGCTCGCGAGAATCGCGAGCTGTCTGCCGACCCATACGCGGCGTTCCGAGGACAGTCAGGCGTTCCAGCAATTCTCGACGCCGATCCCGCTTGGGCTGGCCGCATGCGTCGCAGCCGGCATTACGCCTGCCGACCGCGTTCTGGAGCCATCCGCGGGGACCGGATTGCTCGCGATCTTCGCCGAGCTCGCCGGCGGCTCTCTGATGTTGAACGAATTGGCTGAAGGTCGCGCGGCGCTGCTCGATCATTTGTTTGTCAACGTTGAGGTCACGCGGTTCGACGCCGCGCAGATCGATGATCACCTCGACGCGAACGTTGTGCCGAGCGTGGTTCTGATGAACCCGCCGTTCTCCGCGGTGGCGAATGTCGATCGACGGATGGCAGACGCCGCTTTCCGGCATATCGCTTCGGCGCTCGCGCGCCTTTGCGATGGTGGACGCCTCGTCGCCATCGTTGGCGCAGGCCTTGCGCCGGATAACCCGGCGTGGCTAGAGGCCTTTGTTCGCCTCCAGGAGCGCGGACGGGTCGTGTTCTCTGCCGCGATCGACGGCGCCGTCTATGCCAAGCACGGCACTCAGACGGACACGAGGCTGCTCGTAATCGACAAGTGGCCCGCTGCCGATCCGAAGGCTTTTCCTGCATCGCAGGGCATGGCCGGCGATGTTGCCATCTTGCTCAATTGGGTGACCCAGTACGTGCCTCCGAGGCTACCCGTCGCCGCGCCGGTCGTGGCCGACATCGTTAGCCGCCCTGCAATGCCCCGATCGGCGGGCGCTTCCGTATCATGTCTGTCGTCCACTTCGGAAAGCGCAGCGCCAAATCGCGTCGAACTCACGTACGAGACCGTCGAATGGTCGCCGCCGGAAGGCGCCCGCCTCACCGATGCGCTATATGAGGAGTACGGATTACAGTCCATCCGTATTCCCGGATCGTGCTCCCATCCGACGAAACTCGTGCAGTCCGCGGCGATGGCGTCCGTTGCGCCGCCGAAGCCGTCCTACCGTCCGCATCTGCCTTCAAGTCTGGTGGCAGATGGAGTTCTATCGGACGCCCAGGTCGAGAGCATCATTTATGCTGGCGAGGCGCTTTCCGAATTCCTTGCGGGCTCCTGGACCGTCGATGCGACCTTTGATGTTGTGGCGGCCGCGCGCGACGACGCTGAGAATGCCGTCCGCTTTCGCCGCGGCTGGTTCTTGGGCGATGGCACCGGCGCGGGCAAGGGGCGGCAGGTCGCCGGCATCCTGCTCGACAATTGGCTCAATGGCCGCCGCCGGGCGGTCTGGATCAGCAAATCCGACAAGCTGATCGAAGATGCGCAGCGCGACTGGTCCGCACTCGGCATGGAGCGACTGCTCGTTACGCCTCTGTCCCGGTTTCGCCAGGGCACACCGATCCGGCTTTCGGAAGGCATCCTTTTTGCCACCTACGCCACGCTACGCACCGACGAGCGTGGCGAGAAGCTTTCGCGCGTAAGTCAGATCGTTGAATGGTTGGGCTCCGACTTCGACGGAGTGATCGTCTTCGACGAGAGCCATGCCATGCAGAATGCGGCCGGTGGCAAGGGCGAGCGCGGCGATCAGGCGGCCTCTCAGCAGGGGCGCGCAGGCCTGAGGCTCCAGCACGCTTTGCCCAATGCTCGGGTGGTTTATGTGTCGGCGACGGGCGCCACCACGGTCCACAACCTCGCTTATGCCCAACGCCTCGGCCTTTGGGGCGGTGCCGACTTCCCATTCGCCACACGTGCCGAGTTCGTTGAGGCAATCGAGCAGGGTGGGGTCGCGGCGATGGAGGTTCTGGCGCGCGACCTCAAGGCGCTCGGTCTCTACGCCGCCCGCTCATTGTCCTATGAGGGCGTCGAGTACGAACTCGTCGAGCACCAGCTTACACCGGAGCAGGTTCGCATCTACGACGCCTATGCCGATGCGTTCAGCATCATCCATAACAACCTCGATGCGGCGATGCGGGCCGCCAACATCATCGGCGAGACCGGAACGCTGAACGGGCAGGCAAAATCCGCGGCTCGATCCGCCTTCGAGAGCGCCAAACAGCGCTTCTTCGGTCATCTGCTGACCTCGATGAAAACGCCGTCGCTCATCCGGTCGATCGATCGCGATCTCGACGCCGGCCATGCCGCCGTCATCCAGATTGTTTCAACGGGCGAAGCGCTAATGGAGCGCCGGCTCGCCGAGATCCCGACCGAAGACTGGGGCGACGTCCAGGTCGACATCACTCCGCGCGAATATGTGCTCGACTATCTCGCCCATTCCTTCCCGGTCCAGCTCTACGAGCCCTTCACCGACTCGGAGGGCAATCTCTGCTCTCGGCCTGTCTATCGCGATGGCCAGCCAGTCGAGAGCCGGGAAGCCGTCGCACGACGCGGCCGCCTCATCGAGAAACTCGCCTCGTTGCCCCCGGTACCCGGCGCGTTGGATCAAATCGTCCAGCGCTTCGGCACCGACATGGTCGCCGAAGTGACCGGCCGCACGCGCCGTATCATTCGTAAGGGCGACCGGTTGGTGGTCGACAACCGAGCCGGTTCGGCCAATCTCGCTGAGACATCGGCCTTCATGGACGACGTCAAGCGAATCCTCGTGTTCTCCGACGCGGGCGGCACGGGGAGGAGCTACCACGCCGAGCTGTCGGCCCGGAATCGCCGCTTGCGGGTCCACTATTTGCTTGAGCCCGGCTGGAAGGCGGATGCTGCGATCCAGGGGCTCGGCCGCACAAACCGGACCAATCAGGCGCAGCCCCCGCTGTTTCGGCCCATCGCGACCGACGTGAAGGCCGAAAAGCGCTTCCTCAGCACCATCGCGCGCCGGCTCGACACATTGGGGGCCATTACGCGCGGCCAGCGCCAGACCGGAGGACAGGGCCTCTTCCGGCCCGAGGACAATCTCGAAAGTCAGTACGGGCGCGATGCTTTGCGTCAACTCTACATGCTGCTGGTGCGCGGCAAAGTCGACGGCTGTTCGCTCGAGAAGTTCGAGGATGCAACCGGCCTGAAGCTGACAGATGCCAATGGGCTCAGGGATGACCTGCCGCCGATCACGACCTTCCTGAACAGGTTGTTGGCGCTCACCATCGACCTGCAAAATGTCCTGTTCACTGCTTTCGAGCAGCTCTTGACCGCCCGGATCGAGGGCGCGGTCGCATCGGGCACGTACGATGTCGGATTGGAAACGCTCCGCGCCGAAAGCTTTGTCGTCAGCGGCCGGCGGACGATCTATGTCCATCCGCGCACAGGTGCCGAGACGCGGCTGCTCAGCGTCATCCAGCGCCGGCGTAACCATCCCGTTGGTTTGGATGACGCCCTTACTCGTCTTTCCAATCCTGCCGTCCTGCTGATCAACGAGCGCTCAGGAAGGGCCGCCGTGCAGGTTCCGGCCGCGAGCATCATGCTCGACGACGGCGACATCGAGCGCCGCGTCCGCCTGATCCGCCCTATGGAGCAGCACCAAGTCCGACTGAACATGATGGCGGAGAGCCATTGGGTCGAAGCGGATCGCGAACGTTTTGCCGCGGCCTGGCTGGCGGAGCTCGCCGAGGTGCCTGAGTTCACGGAAAGCACGATCCACGTAGTGGCCGGCTTGCTGTTGCCCATCTGGAAACGCTTGCCGAACGAATCGACCCGCGTCTATCGGCTCCAGACCGATGCGGGCGAGCGCATCATCGGCCGCAAGGTTTCTGCGGCGTGGGTCGCAAACGCCTTCGCGGCGGACGCGCCTACGCTATCGCCGGACACTGCCTTTGCGGCCTTGATGGAAGGACGCACCCTCCTCGATCTCGCGGAAGGGCTCCAGCTTCGTCGCGTCCGGGTGATGGGCGCATGCCGCATCGAGCTATCGGGATTCAACGACACGATGCGCGATCGCCTCCGTGCTTACGGCCTCTTTGGAGAGATCATCTCCTGGAAGCTGCGGATGTTTGTGCCCACAGACGAAAGCGGCGTCGGGATCCTGACAAAGGTGCTCGAAACCTACCCGGTCGCGCGCGTCAGTGAGCGGGTGGCTGCGTGATGTCCCCCGCGCCTTGCGAACTGGCATGCCGCCTCGCGCGCGAGGCCGAGGCCGTGTGCCGATACTATCTCTCCAATGGCAAGCGCGCGGGGCGGTACTGGGTGGTCGGCGACGTCCGCAACAAGCCGGGCCGCTCGATGTTCGTGCGGCTTCAGGAATCACCGAAGGGCCCTGCCGGCAAGTGGACCGACGCTGCGACCGGCGAGCATGGCGACCTCCTCGACATCATCCGCGAATGCCGGGGGTTGCGCGACTTCAGCGCGGCCGCCGAGGAGGCGAGACGGTTTCTGAAGCTGCCTCGTCCCGTGCCCCAGCTGACCTCGAAACCCGTTCGTTCGGTAGCGCCGGCTGGATCGCAGGAAGCCGCCCGTCGGCTCTTTGCGATATCCAGTCCGATCGAGGGGACGGTGGTCGAAAAATACTTGCAGCGTCGCGGGATAACCCACATCCACCATGGTGGCAGCCTGCGCTTCCACCCTCGTTGCTACTATCGACCGGATGAGCATTCGCCCACCGAGACCTGGCCGGCGATGATTGCCCGCGTCACGGACCTCGAGGGGCGGATCACCGGAGCGCACCGAACCTGGCTCGATCCAGACGGCTTTGATCGCGTTCGTCTCGGCAAGGCTCCGATCGACACGCCACGACGGGCTATGGGTGACCTGCTCGGCAACGCCGTCCGCTTCGGTGTGGTGGGCGACGTGCTCGCCGCCGGCGAGGGGATTGAGACCATGCTTTCATTGCGTTACGTGCTGCCGACCATGCCCATGGCTGCCGCGATTTCGGCCAATCATCTCGCAGCAATCATGCTGCCATCTGGCCTGCGTCGGCTCTATATCGCCCGCGATGACGATGCTGCCGGAGATGCCGTACAGGCGATTCTCACCCAGCGCGCCGAAGAGGCCGGCGTTGAAGCGATCACCCTGTCGCCCCGGCTGGGGGATTTCAACGAAGACCTGCACATCTTCGGTCTCGAGGCCCTCCGAGCAGAGTTACGGCTTCAACTCGCACCAGAGGACGTCGTCCGCTTCCTGCATTCGTCGACAGTAGCCGCAGAATAGGCCGGTGCTTCGATCGACGTTGATAGCTCGGTCGTTCCAAGGCCATTGCCGGAAGAGGACGCGACCTCGGCCTTCTAGAGGGCGATCGGACGGCAAGCGGACCGGGCCGGCAATGGCTACGCCCGGCTATTTTCCGCCGCGCGCTGGCGATGAGAAGACATCAGCCATTAGACCGGCGCGCTTTGCATCGCGAAGCAAAATAGCCGGCCTCCGCCATCCTCCGCTGCCGCTTCGGCCCTTGCGGGTTCTGGCCCGTTCCGCCCGCCGTCTGAGTGATCGCCACGAAGGCCGCGATGGGCGCGGCCGATCCGGAAAAGGATCACTCCAATGACCGACAACGACGATATCGAACCGCCGCACGCCTCTTCTCCAACTGACCACGTGCTGACCGAACTACAGCTCTTCGGCTACCGTCCCTTCGACGACCAGCCTGACCCACGACCGCTCCCCGAGGGCAAGATGATCGCTGGCGCCGTCGCCGATGTGTTCGACGCCCTGGTCGCGACGTTGAGCGACACGCGGCTCGAGCCGGACCTGGGCGATCTGCTGTGGTCGACCGTCAACCTGTTCCATCGAGCCGTCGACCGCATCGAACGCCATCTAGACGATAACGAGCAGGCGCAGCAGAAGAGCCAGCGCGAGCAGAATGGCTCTGAGGTCCGATCAGTCGAACTCGAGCGCTTGACGGCCGAGGGCATCACTTTGATCGAGCGCCGCAACTGCCTGGAACTCTTCCGCGATCAGGCCATCGAACGCTTTGAGACTCACACCGGATCCTCCTGGCGCCCTCGATCGGGATCACTGGTGAATCATCGCACGCTGACCGCAGCAATGATCGACTCCCGCGACTTCATCGCAGCAAAACGTCGCGCTGAAACCGAGGTCTTGTTGCCGGAAGGACCGAAGATCGCACTCACCGGCGGGCTAGACTTTAATGACTACCACCTCATCTGGGACCGCCTCGACAAGGTTTACGCCAAGCATCCCGACATGGTCCTGCTCCATGGCGGCTCGCCGAAAGGTGCGGAGCTTATCGCCTCCAAATGGGCGACTAATCACAAGGTGCCTCAGATCGCATTCAAGCCTGACTGGACCAAGTACGCCAAGGCAGCCCCATTCAAACGCAACGACGCCATGCTCGAACTCCTGCCGATTGGCGTCATGCACTTCCCGGGCACAGGAATCCAGGACAACCTGGCGGACAAAGCAAAGCGCCTCGGCATCCCGGTCTGGAGGTTCGGCGGCACATAAGCCGTCTTCTCGCCTCCAAACAGTTGGAGCGGGGGGCATGCGCCGCAACTCCGCCTCCTTTCCGTCTCATGTTCAGAGTTGCGCCGTGGTGGTGGTGGAAGGCGCGACTGGTACATCTATGCACATGGAGCCACCACCATGCTTGCCCTTGGGCTTGCCATCAACACACTCGGCATCGGCTTGTTCTGCTGGGCGATCTTTGCGATCGCTGTGTATGCACTGCCGTTTTTCGTCGCTCTCAGTATCGGAATGACTACGTTTCGGAGCGGCGCCGGCCTCATTGGTGCGGTACTTATCGCGACGGCCGGCGGTGCGCTGACGCTCGTCCTCGGCCAAGTCGCCGTCGCAATTACCCGGTCCTTGGCTTTGCGCATCGCGATCGCGACAGCATTTGCTATTCCCGCCGCCGTTGCCGGCTATCATGTGGTGTTCGCCCTGTCCCAGATTGGGGTGCCTTCGTTGGTTTGGCGTGAAGTCTTCGCTTGCCTGGGCGCGGTTTGCATTGGCGTTACGTCATGGACGCGCTTGATCGTTCCGGCGGAGACCCGCCCGTTCGAGCCGGGTAGGGTGGTGGAGAGTCCGTCCTAACCAGTTCTTACGGCCGGAAGGCCTGAGAGATGACCATTTACCTCCTTCATCGTCGAACAGGTTCGCATAGATCGGCGCGCTGAACGGGAGCGATCGAGCGCGGGAGAGGCAGTCCGCCTCGGAGCTCTCGATCAAGCCGCCGGCGTTCGGGTCTGGCCCACGCAGCCGCGGCGGAGCGGTGTTGCGCCGATCCATTCGTGCGAGACGATACCGCCCTTTGCAGAAAATTGTTTCTCTTTCTGCGCTGAATGGTTCCGACCTCTTGTTCAGCAAAGCCGATATGAGTCATGTCTTCTCCTGAGATTGCGGTTCAGCACGCCGACGCACGTGGCCTCATGGATGGCTTGATCTGGCCGAAGACCGGCTTCGCCTCGATCGTCTGAGCCGCAACGCCGTTGATGCGACTTTCTTCCCCTGGGCTTCGCCCATTCCTCGCGAGTCAAGAAAGTCGCCACAACGGCGTCCTCCGCTGCGCTCCGGCCCGCGGGCGGGTGCGTCGCCGATCGTCTTCGCCCCTAGATCGCCATCGAGGCCGCGGTGGTCGCGGGCTCGAAACACAACAGGAGAAGTGACATGGCTAACATCGGTTCTTTCAAGAAGGTCGGCAACGATTTCCAGGGCGAGATTGTCACCCTGAGCCTGCAAGCCAAGGGCGTCCGCATCGTCGCCGAGACCAACCGGTCCAACGACAACGCCCCCAGCCACCGCATCTATGTGGGGCGCGCGGAGATCGGCGCAGCCTGGTCGAAGCGTTCCGAGGAAGGCCGCGACTACCTCTCACTCAAGCTCGACGACCCCTCGTTCAACGCTCCGATCTATGCGAACCTCTTCGAGGACGAAAGCGGCGAAGGCTACACGCTCCTCTGGTCGCGGCCGCGTAAGAACGGTGAGTAAGCTCGCTCAATCAAGCCCCGCCCGGTTCGCCGGACGGGGCACTTCGCGCCCGGGCTGAGGTGCGGATTACGATTTGCTAAGCCGCGCAGCCCTTTTGAGCGGGTCTTCCGGCTTGCCCCCTAATGCTTCAGCAATCTGCCCGAGCACGGTATCGCTTGCTGATGCGTCGCCGATGGCGCCGACATAACGGCGATTAGACCCGCACGCTCGGCCAGCTCCTCCTGCGTCATTTGTAGATCATGGCGTTTCCGACGCAGAGTCACAGCCATGATCTCTTGAGATCCATGGCGATATGGGAAACTGACCGGAACGATCGTTCTAGCAACGATCGTTTCTATTCGTGTCCGAACATGCTATCGATGTGACGACGCTACGTGCGCGACCGAGCTCGGCCGTGTGTCTACCCAAGGGCTATCCTGGATTCCAACGCGCATCGGAGACCATGGCGTAGCTTATAGGCGTTCTAAAAGCGGGTATGATGCAGGAGCGAGCCCCAGATCCAGACGTAGCTGACAGTGCGCCGAACGAGCCGACGTTGACGGCCTATAACGAACAGCATGTCGTCACGTACGTTCGCCTTCTGCACGGCCGGCGGTGAGGGGGCGGACTGGGGCGAAGTGGCTCAAGTGGTCCGACCGAGAGCCGGACCGTGCGCGGCGCGCATATCAGAGTCATCTTGCTCGTGCCAAATGGGTGACTGAGCAAGGGCGACTCTTACTCGGCGCCTGTCCGGCAAGAACCGCGTCCCCGATCGCGCTTAGAAGACCCACGAACTGCGTAATCGAACGATCCGCCTGGTGCAAGCCGGCCTCGCGTTGATGCGCGGTGGTCACCGCAAAAAATTCTGCGGCCCGGGCGCAGGGATGGGTAGCGTCGTTCCCAAGGCGTGCCGAAAACCGCTCCCTCCATATTCGGCATCCCCCTCCGAGAACCTGCTCCTCCATGATGGCCGCACACACGCTAGCGCCGCCATCCGTGGTGCGCTGTCATCCTGGAGTCCCCAAATGCCCGATCCGATGGCCGGTCTACCCCCGCGCTTCCTGCGTACCCCGGAGGCCGCGCGTTACCTCGGCCTCTCCGGTCGCACGCTGGAGAAGCACCGCACGTACGGCACCGGACCAACATATCGGAAGATTGGCGGACGTGTCGTCTACGCCGTCGATGACCTGAAAGCGTGGGCCGACCGCGGCGCCAAGACCTCGACATCCGATCCCGGCAAGGGGACCGTGCTGCCCGCCAAGAAGCATCCGGCCCTGCGTCCCTATGCAGGTCAGGAACGTCGCTGATAGCCGCGTGAGAGCAGTGACCATGCGGCGCAAACACCATTCCGAGCGCGGCCAGCTTGAGCTCTTTCGGGCGCTGCCCGGCGATCTCGCGCCGCGAGATGCGCAGGATCTGATGGCCTATCCGTTCTTCTCGCTCGCAAAAACGAAGCGGATTGTGCCGATCGATTTCCGCGCAGGTGCGATCTCAATTCGTGTCGAAGCTGTTCCGGAACACGGCATGGCGACCATTTGGGATGCAGACGTTCTGATCTGGGCCGCGTCTCAGATCGTCGAAGCCCGGGATGCGGGCCTGAAGACGTCGCGTCTGATGGCTGCAACGCCATACGAGATTCTAACGTTCGTTGGCCGCGGCACCAGCGCACGCGACTATCACCGTCTGAAGGCGGGCCTCGACAGACTTCAGTCAACGACGGTGCTGACGTCGATCCGCCAGCCGATGGAACGACGACGGCATCGCTTCTCCTGGATAAACGAGTGGAAGGAGACGGCGGATGCAAATGGCCGCCCATTCGGGCTCGAGCTGATCCTGCCGGATTGGTTCTATGCCGGCGTCATCGACGACGCGCTCGTGCTGACGATCGACCGCGCCTATTTCGAGCTCACCGGCGGACTTGAGCGGTGGCTTTATCGTCTTGTGCGCAAGCACGGCGGTCGGCAGGACGATGGCTGGAGCTTTGACCTTGCACACCTCCATGCCAAGTCCGGCATCCTCTCGCCGCTCAAGCACTTTGCTTACGACGTACGTCAGATCGTCCAGCGCCAGACATTGCCCGGTTATCAGCTCGTGCTCACACGGGATCTGAACGGCATCGAGCGGCTGAACTTCGCGCCAACGCCTGTTGATCCCCTGACGGCACGCTTGCGCCGGCGCGGTCTCATTCCAAATTCGGAGGACAACCTGTGAATCAGTTCGTGCTATCGAGGACCGCAACCCTCGTGCTATCGGGGACCCGATCCTCGTGCTATCGGGGACCGGAATCGACCTTAAAGGCTTGTTTCTCTGCGCTTTCCGGCCGCTCTAACTTTACTAACCAGAAATCCTTCGGATTTCTTCTAACGGACCAGGCCGCAAAGCGCTTGGGAGGTGGCCGGCAAAGCCGGCCCGTTCGCCCTGCTGGCCTTCACAAGCCGTACACGCACTTCCCGGCCGTCGAAGCGAACGGCTCCGAGGTCGAGCGTAGGGGAGCGGCGGTATGAGTGATCTTACCGAAGTAGAAGTGCTGTGGCTCGACAAGCGTATCGAAAACCGGATTCGGTTCGGTCGTGTCGTCAAGGAAAGGGAGCTTGAGCGCCATCGGCGCGTCCTGTCATTTGCGCCGGGCAGCATCTTTGCTTTCGCCCGATGGACCTCCAACGACTTTGGGGCAATCATTTCGCGGATCGACATCTTGCGCGCAGTCGCTCCGGGACAGCGCTGCTCGACCGTGCCGTATGTGAAGCCCGGCGGAGAGATTTTGCTGCGTCTGTCCGGCTGGCCGAAGGTCGAACGAGTGCTGCAAATGATCGATGCCGTTGAGGCACTCGGCATCGATCCTGCTGATGTCGCGCCCGATCATTGGCATCACGTTCATAACCGCCTGTCGGTTAACGAAAACCCGCGCCCGTATACGAAAGCGCGCCACCAGGCTTGGCTTCACCGTCAGAGGATCATGCGATGACGGGCCGCATGAAGACGCTGACCACCACGTTTGGTGTCGCTGCTGCGCTCATCGCGACGATCGTCCTGGAGCCGCTTCCGCTTTACATCTGGAACGCATCCGCAAGCGTGCCAATCGGTCTCTACCGCCTCCGACCGGCAGACCAATTCCAAGTCACTGATTTGGTCGCCGTGCAGCCGCCGGAGCCGCTCGCGACCTTCCTCGACTTGAACGGCTATTTACCCATCGGCGTCCCCATGCTGAAGCGCGTGCTCGCCCTTCCGGGGCAAAGTGTTTGCAGAACCGGCCTCGCGATTTCGGTCGACGATGTCGCGGTGGGCGAGGCGAAGGATCACGACAGACGGGGCAGGCCGCTGCCGAAATGGCAGGGCTGCCGCGTCGTTAGCGACGGCGAGCTGTTTCTGATGAACTGGCAGTCGGACGACTCTCTTGATGGCCGGTATTTTGGATTTCTTCCGGCGTCTAGCGTGATCGGCCGTGCGATGCCGGTATGGACGTGGGAGGAGTAATCATGCGTATTCGAGGTGTTCTCCTTGCCATTCCCTTGCTCGATCGATTGTGGGATCATTCCGTCGTCTCGATCGATGTCTGCAAGGCTGGCGCGAGCCCGACCGCGTCCTTTGGTCGGTTGGGCACGCGTGTTTGCGCTGTCGTGCCCCTGATGCTTCTTCTGACCGCCGGTGACAGTGCTGCTTTGGCCCAGAGCGGATCAGCCGCCCAGCCGGCGATCAGTCAGACCGCTCACTCATTTGCCGGTTTCATCAATGAAGCCTCACAACGCTTTGCGATTGCGCCGAACTGGATCCGATCAGTGCAAAGCGTCGAGAGTGCTGGTGACGTGCACGCCAGATCGCCAAAAGGCGCAATGGGCCTGATGCAAATCATGCCGGCGACCTGGGCGGAACTTCGCGAGCGCTACAATCTCGGGAACGACCCATACGACCCGCACGATAACATTCTGGCCGGTACGGCGTACTTACGCGAACTGCTCGATCGGTATGGCTCGCCTGGCGTGTTTGCCGCGTACAACGCGGGACCATCCCGCTATGAAGAGCATCTCGCAGGCGGCTCTTTGCCAGACGAGACGCGAGCATACGTCGCAAAGCTTCCAAATCTGCTAGCCATCGAACTGCCGCCGAGGTGGACGTCGACCCGACAGTCATCAGCAGCTGCGACGCTATTCGTCGCGCGAGCCAATCTCACGAAAACGAGCGATCGGTTGCCGGCGCTCATGCCATCCAGCGGTGTCACGACCGCAATCTCGGCGCCCGATGTTTCGCCCATGGTCCCCCGGCCAATCGGCGTGTTCGTCCCTCGATCGGATTCGGAAGTGTCGCAATGACCAAGTGTGTGGGTTCACAAGCTGGTGGCGTATGGGCGATGCCTTCGGCCCGCGCTCTACTCGTCGCTTCGCTCCTCACCGAGCCACCCTTCGGGTGTCTCGGCCCTTCGGGTAACGATCGCTATCGCAAGCGCTCGGAAGCAGTGGGGGCTCCGCGAGTTGGCTGGCAACTTGCGGCGGCCCTTTGGGGAACCGGCGACCGGGAGACCACGACGGCAGGACGGCGAGATAAAAGGGGCTCGCCGGTCGAACCGCAAGCCATTGGCATGGCATGGGTTCTGGCGTGCCGGTCGGTCGGGACGCGTGCCGCGCCGTGCATTTTGATGAATGCAATCAACGGCGTTTTCGGCACCGTGCATGCTTTTGATGCCTGGGAGGCCCTTCCGTGAGCGTGCGCGACAGCGACTTGCGCGTTCGGCCTGGGCGCATCCGCAGTACCCGCGCGCCGAAGCAAAAGAGCTTCATCAACCAGGTGCTGCGGGCGGCGAAGAGAGCGGGACACACCTCGGGCCAGGCCGCGGCTGGCAGGCGTTCTGCGGCCTATGGGCGCTCGACGTTTGGCCGCGGGCGCCTCGCCTTTAGCCGCGCCAGATTGTTCAGCCCAACGCGGCGCGTCGTGGTGAAGGCCCGCGTGGTTCGTCACAAAGGGAGAGCCTTCCGTTCAGCGCCAATGACGGCCCATCTTTCATATCTGAAGCGCGACGGCGTGACCCGGAGTGGTGAGCGGGCCGAGATGTTCGATGCTGGCAGCGATCGTGCCGATAGCGCGGCTTTCGCGGAGCGCTGTGAGGACGACCGGCATCATTTCAGGTTCATCGTCTCGCCGGAGGATGCGGGCGACATGACCGACCTGAAGGCCTTTACCCGCGATCTCGCCAAACAGATGGAGACGGATCTCGGGACGCGGATCGATTGGGTGGCCGTCGATCATTGGAATACCGACAACCCTCACGTCCATCTTCTCGTTCGGGGGATAGATGAGGAAGGGGCGGATCTCGTGATCTCCCGCGATTATATTAGCCGAGGTCTGCGCGCGCGCGCCGAGGAACTGGTCGCCATCGAACTGGGACCAAGACCAGAGCAGGAGATCCGCAATTCGCTGGAGAGGGAAGTCACAGCTGAACGGTGGACGCGGCTAGATCGGGAGATCCGGCTGGCGGCCGATGAGACCGGCACTATCGATCTTCGCCCCGAGAACCCGGGCAGCTCCGATCCTGAGATCCGGCGCCTGATGGTCGGTCGCCTTCAGCACCTTGAGAAGATGGGCCTTGCTGCCTCCGCCGCACCAGGCGAATGGATGGTCGGGCTTGAGGCCGAGCGTAGCTTGCGCGACCTCGGTATGCGCGGCGACATCATCAAGACCATGCACCGCGCCTTTACCGAGCGTGGAGAACCCCGCGGCGTTGCCGACTTCGTCATCGAGGGTGGACAGCCGACGGCCCAGATTATCGGACGCCTGGTCGACCGTGGACTGCATGACGAACTGACTGGCGAGGCCTACGCTCTGATCGACGGAACAGATGGACGCGCGCACCACGTGCGCTTCCGAGGGCTCGAGGCGTTCGAATATGCACCGCCCGTCGGCGGCATCGTCGAAGTCCGGAGTTTCGGTCCACCCGGCGATCCGCACCCCACCGTGGTGCTCGCGACCCGTTCCGATCTCGATCTTGGTGGTCAGGTCAAGGCAAGAGGGGCAACTTGGCTCGACCACAGGCTCGTCGAACGCAAGGCCATGCCGCTCGCCATGGGCGGCTTCGGCCGCGAGACACGCGACGCCATGGAAGCCCGTACCGAGCATCTGATCCAGGAAGGCCTGGCGCGGCGGCAGGGCCAACGCATCATATTGCAGCGCGACCTCTTGAACACTTTGCGCCGGCGTGAACTGGATGAGGTGGCCGCAAAAGTCTCGGCCGACACGCGCCTCCCTTACATGAAGCGTGACCCCGGGGAGCATGTGGCGGGCACATATCGCCAGCGGCTGACGCTCAGCTCAGGACGCTTCGCCATGATCGATAACGGGCTCGGCTTCCAGCTCGTGCCTTGGTCGCGCGAACTCGAAAAGAAACTCGGCCAACACGTCACCGGCGTCGTGAAGGACGGCGGTGGCATCGAACGGGGTTTTGGTCGGAAGCGCGACCTTGGCCTCTAGCAGTCTCTCCAATTCAGTTGCGGAAGGGCGTTCGGGATGTCCGGAACCAAAATCCTCTGGGGACAGGTGATCGTTGTCGGCCTGATCGTCTTGCTGGCCATCTGGGGAGCAACCGAGTGGACGGCCTGGCGGCTCGCCTGGCAACCGGAGCTTGGGCGGCCCTGGTTCGAACTGTGGGGCTTCAAGATTTACTACCCGCCAGTGTTCTTCTGGTGGTGGTTCGTTTACGATGCCTACGCGCCACAAATCTTTCTCGAGGGTGCCTTCATCGCGGCGTCGGGAACCTTTGTTTCGATCGCGGTGGCGATCGGCATGTCGGTGTGGCGCGCGCGTGAAGCCAAGAATGTCGAGACCTATGGTTCGGCGCGCTGGGCTGGTCTGGATGAGGTTCGAGCGGCCGGACTTCTCGGTCAGGATGGTGTGGTGCTCGGCAAGCTCGACCGGCACTACCTCCGCCACGACGGACCGGAGCACGTCTTGTGTTTTGCGCCCACTCGGTCCGGTAAGGGTGTTGGCCTAGTCGTTCCCTCGTTGCTGGCCTGGCCGGGCTCGGCCATCGTGCACGACATCAAAGGTGAGAACTGGCAACTGACGGCCGGCTTTCGCTCGCGACATGGCCGCGTCCTACTGTTCGACCCCACCAACCCAAAGTCCTCAGCCTACAATCCGCTGCTCGAGGTCCGGCGCGGCGAATGGGAAGTTCGCGATGTCCAGAACGTGGCCGACGTTCTCGTAGACCCCGAAGGATCGCTCGACAAGCGGAACCATTGGGAGAAGACGAGCCATTCGCTCCTGGTCGGCGCCATCCTCCATGTTCTCTACGCGGAGGTGGACAAGACCCTAGCCGGCGTCGCCTCCTTTCTGTCCGACCCGAAGCGGCCGATCGAGGCAACGTTGAAGGCCATGATGACCACGACGCACCTTGGCGAGCAGGGTGCGCATCCAGTGGTCGCCTCGACCGCGCGCGAGCTGCTCAACAAGTCGGAGAATGAACGTTCTGGCGTCCTATCCACCGCGATGTCGTTTCTCGGGCTGTACCGCGATCCTGTCGTGGCCCAAGCAACCCGCCGCTGCGATTGGCGGATTGCCGATCTGATCGCAGATAGCCGTCCCACGACGCTTTATCTCGTGGTGCCGCCCTCCGATATCTCGCGGACCAAGCCGCTGATCCGCCTGGTGCTGAACCAGATCGGCCGGCGCCTGACCGAAGATTTGCACGCCCGCGACCGCCGGCATCGAGTCCTGATGATGCTTGACGAGTTCCCGGCACTCGGTCGGCTTGATTTTTTCGAGTCCGCGCTCGCCTTCATGGCGGGATACGGCATCAAGAGTTTCTTGATTGCGCAGTCGCTCAATCAAATTGAGAAGGCCTACGGGCCTAACAACGCGATCCTCGATAACTGCCACGTCCGGGTCAGCTTCGCGACTAATGATGAGCGGACCGCCAAGCGGGTCTCCGACGCGCTAGGCACGGCGACCGAGATGCGCGCGATGAAGAACTACGCCGGGCACAGGTTGAACCCATGGCTTGGGCACCTGATGGTCTCACGGCAGGAAACTGCGAGGCCGCTGCTGACCCCAGGCGAAGTCATGCAGCTTCCGCCGGCAGACGAGATCGTCATGGTGGCAGGGACGGCGCCGATCCGGGCGAACAAGGTCCGCTACTACGAGGATCGGCGATTCACCGAGCGGGTTCTGCCGCCGCCCGGTCCTGGGACAGCCGGCCGATCATCGCGAACGGACGGATGGTCAGCGCTCCAAGTGCTGAAACCAACTGGAGGTCCAACTGCCAAAGCTGCGGAGGCCGAGGAAGACACAGCAAACAGCGGGCTCCGTCGTGAGCCCGAACTCCCCGATCACGTCGCGATCGCCAAGGAGACGACCGAACTAACGCCGGCAGAGGAATTCGCCGCCGTTCTTGATGATGACGAGGACACGGTCCGGCAGTCCCGGGTTATACGCCAACAGCTCCGTGGTGTCGCCCGTCAAGTCGCCATGGACCCTAATGACGGTATGGAGCTCTGAGCAGTATGCGCGACCGGATGAACGTCTATTTTCCGCCAGAGCTTCTGAAACAGATCTCGGAACTCGCCGATCGCAAGAAGCTTTCCAGGTCCGCGATCGTAGAAGCGGCTGTCGCTTCATTTTTGTCACCGGACGGCGCGGACAGACGGGAGGCGGCGTTTACCCGGCGCCTGGATCGGTTGTCGCGTCAGATGCAGAGGCTCGAGCGTGACGTTGGTTTGGCGGCTGAGACCTTGGCTCTCTTCATCCGTTTCTGGCTGACGATCACGCCACCGTTGCCCAACGACGCGCAGGCGGCCGCGCAAGTAAAGGGAAGGGAGCGCTTTGAAGGATTTGTCGAGGCGCTAGGGCGCCGTTTGCAAAAGGGGCAAAGCTTTCTGCGCGAGATTCCGGAAGATATTCGCCGTCAGGAACCGGTCGAAGAAGCTTAATTGAATCATGGAGAAAGACCGTTTCGCCGTTCCCTTCTTTTTGTTCGCTAACTTACGCCCGCAGTGATTTAGCTGAACTGACGAAAAGCTGGTCACGCTATCGGCTTGCACCAGCTGACAGCAAGAGGGGCCAGCATGCAGATTTCCGGGGCATGGCGCCTCACCGCGCGCGTATTTCTCCCGTTTGCGGTCGGATACTATCTTTCGTATCTGTATCGTACGATCAACGCTTTGATCGCCAGTCGTCTCAGCTCGGATACCGGGCTTGGGACTGCCGACCTCGGGTTGCTTACGTCGGTCTATTTCCTTGTTTTCGCGGCGGCCCAGATCCCCGTCGGCATATCGTTGGACCGCTTTGGTCCTCGCCGCGTACAGAGTGTTTTGCTCTTGCTCGCAGCAGTGGGCGCTTGGCTGTTTGCGGTATCGACCGGCTTCCTGTCACTTTTGATCGCACGTGCAATGATCGGGCTCGGCCTCGCGGCGGCGCTGACGGCTGGACTGAAATCCATGATCCTTTGGTTCCCCAGGGAACGCGTTGCCTTGCTGAACGGCTATATGGTCATGCTGGGCTCGCTAGGAGCGGTGACCGCTACGGCTCCCGTCGAACATCTGCTGGCTTGGATGGGCTGGCGGCAACTCTTTGAGGTCTTGGCGGCGGCCACCGGTGTGACGGCCGCTCTCATCTATGTCGTGGTACCCGAACGAGGCATTGTCTCGTCTATGGCGTCAACCCCCGCGACCCTTAGCTCCGTTTTCGGCGATTGCCGCTTTTGGCGAATGGCCCCGTTGTCGGCGACTTGCATTGGATCGGCCTGGTCCCTGCAGGGATTGTGGGCATCGCTATGGCTGGCCGACGTGGAGGGGCTTGATCGCGCAAGTCTCGTCAGACAGCTTTTCATGATGTCGATCGTACTTAGCGGTGGCGCTTGGTTATTCGGTATGACGGTCCATTGCATCAAACGAAGGGGAATTGGGGCGGAAACAGTATTGGCGCTGGTTGCAGCGCTATTTATCGCAGCTGAGTTTGCTTTGATCTTGCGAGCGCCTCTGCCATCCGTCTTGCCCTGGTCCGTTGTCGCAATTGTCGGAACGGCAACCGTGGTGAGCTTCGCGGTGATACTGGATTACTTTCCGCCGGAGCTTGCCGGTCGTGCGAACGGCGCCTTGAACGTTTTGCACTTTGGTTGGGCCTTTCTGGCACAATACGCGACAGGTCTTATCCTGGAGCAATGGTCTGCGAATGATGGCCGTAGGCCCGTCCAAGCTTATCAAGTCGCGTTCGGTCTCTACATAGCACTGCAGATCGCAGCGTTGGTCTGGTTCGCGCTGCCTTGGCGCCGATCCGTCGCTTCATGGATAAGTTCAATCGTCTTCTTCGAGCCGACCGATGTTTCCTACGCTGTCGAGACAGTTCGGCTCTATGAGGACTCGGTCATCCTCCTGCCAGCGGATGATGATGCGGAGTGGTGAGCAGCAATTCGCGGCGAGCGGATAAGATTAAGTAGCCGTCAAATATCGGTTTCTCAGTCTTTCTTTTTCTACGCCAGCCTACGATCACCGAAAGCGCTTGTTGCGCCAAGTCCATTGGTGCCTTTTCTAATCCTCCCCATATGAGGGAGTCTGAGGACGCTCTCATTCGGTGGGGGCGAACAGTGGCAATCCATTCCATTCAATCCGAAGCGAGCTCACGCGGTGCGCGAATGCTGCGTAGCGCGCTTGGCTCCGCGATTGCCGGCTACCTCGAAGACGAAGCGATCGTCGAGGTGATGCTCAACCCAGATGGGCGGCTGTGGATCGATCGGTTGTCGGATGGTCTGATCGACACAGGCGAAACTCTGTCCGCGGCGGATGGCGAACGCATTGTTCGCCTGGTAGCGCATCACGTGGGTGCCGAGGTGCATGCCGGTTCGCCACGGGTCTCGGCCGAATTGCCAGGGACCGGCGAGCGCTTCGAAGGTCTCTTGCCTCCGGTCGTTGCAGCACCGGCCTTTGCTATCCGCAAGCCCGCCGTCGCCGTGTTTACGCTTGACGACTACGTCGCCAGGGGGATCATGACCTCGGAGCAGGCCAAGATCCTGAGAGGCGCGGTCGACGCAAGGAAGAACATCCTCGTCGCCGGTGGGACATCGACCGGCAAGACAACGCTGACGAATGCCCTCTTGGCCGAGGTAGCAAAGAGCGCCGATCGGGTCGTTCTGATCGAAGACACGCGCGAACTCCAATGCAAAGCGCCCAATCTCGTGGCGCTGCGGACCAAAGATGGCGTGGCTACGCTATCCGATCTCGTTCGGTCCTCGCTGCGACTGCGTCCTGATCGTATTCCGGTTGGCGAGGTCCGCGGTGCGGAAGCACTCGATCTGCTCAAGGCCTGGGGCACCGGTCATCCCGGTGGCATCGGCACTATTCATGCGGGCACCGCGCTCGGCGCACTGCGGCGGCTCGAGCAGCTCATCCAGGAAGCCGTCATCACGGTTCCGCGGGCCCTGATCGCCGAGACCATCAACGTTATCGCCGTGCTGGCGGGGCGCGGCGCCGGCCGTCGCCTCGCCGAGCTTGCCCTCGTCACCGGGCTAGGGGCCGCCGGCGACTACGACCTTTCATCAGCAGGAGACTGACATGCGTCAGCAATTTCGCTTTCTTCGAGGTGCATCGTTGGCCGCCTTCGGCACGGTGGTCTTGGCAGTTCAGCCAGCATGGGCGGCTGGCTCGAACATGCCCTGGGAGCAGCCACTCAACCAGATCTTGCAGTCGGTCGAGGGACCGGTCGCCAAGATCATCGCCGTCATCATCATCGTGGTGACCGGTCTCACGCTCGCGTTTGGGGACTCGTCGGGTGGTTTCCGCAGGTTGATTCAGATCGTGTTCGGTCTGTCGATCGCGTTTGCCGCCTCGAGCTTCTTCCTTTCGTTCTTCTCCTTCGGCGGCGGCGTGGTTATCTGATGGATGAACCCCTCACAGGCTTTGCCGTGCCCGTTCACCGCGCGCTCACTGAGCCAATCCTGATGGGCGGCGCGCCGCGATCAGTTGCAATCGTGAACGGCACGCTTGCGGCAGCCCTTGGGCTCGGACTTCGGCTGTGGATCGCGGGACTTGTCCTCTGGTTCATCGGCCACATGGCCGCCGTCTGGGCCGCCAAGCGCGACCCCGCATTCGTCGATGTGGTGCGCCGACATCTGCGCATTCCCAGTCATCTCAATCTTTGAGTTATCGGTCATGTTGAACCTTGCCGAATATCGTCATTCCAGCGCGCGCCTCGCCGACTTCCTGCCCTGGGCAGCCCTCGTCGACGAGGGAATCATCCTGAACAAGGACGGCTCGTTCCAACGGACAGCAAAGTTCCGGGGGCCTGACCTCGACAGCGCGGTGCCGGCTGAGCTTGTAGCCGTCGCCAGCCGTCTGAACAACGCCGTGCGTCGCCTGGGATCGGGCTGCGCCGTGTTCGTTGAGGCGCAGCGTCACTTTGCGGGGGCGTACCCGCCTAACGTCTTTCCCGACATCGCGTCAGCGCTGGTCGATGCGGAACGAAGGGCTCAGTTCGAAGAGGCGAGTGCCCACTACGAGTCCAGCTACTTCTTGACCTTCCTCTATCTGCCACCCGAGGAGGGAGCCGCCAGGGCAGAGCGCCTGCTCTATGAGGGACGCGATCGGACTGTGGGAGCAGACGCCCGCGAGGTGCTCCGCGGATTTATCGACCAAACCAACCGTGTGCTGCAGCTCGTTGAAGGATTTATGCCGGAATGCGCGTGGCTCGATGATCAGGACACGCTGACCTACCTGCACTCGACGATCTCGACCAAGCGTCACCGCGTTCGCGTGCCTGAAATTCCGATGTACATCGACGCGCTGTTGTCCGACCAGCCGCTGACCGGCGGGCTAGAGCCGATGTTGGGCTCAGCCAATATTCGGGTCTTGACGATTGTCGGCTTTCCGGGTGCGACGACCCCGGGTATCCTGGACGATCTGAATCGTCTGGCATTCTCGTATCGTTGGTCGACGCGCGCAATCATGCTCGACAAGACCGACGCCACCAAACTGCTGACCAAGATTCGGCGGCAGTGGTTTGCCAAACGAAAGTCGATTGGCGCCATTCTCAAGGAGGTCATGACGAACGAGGCGTCGACGCTGCTCGATACCGACGCCCACAACAAGGCGCTTGATGCCGACGCAGCGTTGCAGGAACTGGGGTCGGATCAGATCGGACAAGCCTTTGTTACGGCGACCATCACTGTCTGGGACCGCGATCCCAACACTGCCGATGAAAAGCTGAGGCTGGTCGAGAAGGTCATACAGGGCCGTGATTTCACCTGCATAATCGAGACCGTGAACGCCGTCGAAGCCTGGCTCGGCAGTCTGCCCGGGCACGTCTACGCCAATGTGCGGCAGCCTCCGATTTCGACCCTCAACCTCGCCCATATGATTCCGATGTCGGCTGTTTGGGCCGGCGAGGCGAGGGATCTGCACTTCAAGGGTCCGCCGCTTCTGTTCGGCAAGACCGAGGGATCGACGCCCTTCCGGTTCTCGCTCCACGTCGGCGATGTCGGCCATACGCTAGTAGTGGGACCGACTGGAGCCGGCAAGTCGGTCCTGCTGGCCCTGATGGCGCTACAGTTCCGTCGTTACCCGAATTCGCAGGTCTTTGCCTTCGATTTCGGCGGTTCGATCCGGGCGGCCGCGATCGCCATGGGTGGCGACTGGCATGATCTCGGCGGTGCATTGTCTGACGGGGACGAAAACCCAGTCGCGCTGCAACCTTTGGCCTGGATCGATGATCCTTCCGAGCGAGGGTGGGCGACGGAATGGATCGGCGCGATCCTGGCACGGGAAAAGATCGAGATCACCCCTGAGGTCAAGGATCATCTGTGGTCGGCGCTAACATCTCTCGCTTCGGCGCCGAGGGAGGAACGCACCCTCACGGGCCTGTCAGTCCTTCTTCAATTGAACTCCCTGAAGCGCGCCCTGCAACCATACTGCCTGGGCGGAGCTTCCGGGCGCTTGCTCGATGCCGAATTCGAAGATCTCGGCGAGGCGTCGGTCCAGGCGTTTGAGACCGAAGGCTTGATCGGAACGAGTGCTGCGCCGACCGTGCTGGCGTATCTCTTCCATCGCATCGGGGACCGCCTCGACGGTCGGCCTACACTACTTATTGTCGATGAAGGCTGGCTTGCCCTCGATGACGAAGATTTTGCCGGCCAGCTCCGGGAATGGCTGAAGACGCTTCGCAAGAAGAATGCGTCCGTTATCTTTGCCACCCAATCGCTTTCGGATATTGACGGGTCCGCAATCGCGCCGGCGATCATCGAAAGCTGCCCAACGCGGCTGTTGCTGCCGAACGAGCGGGCGATCGAGCCGCAAATCACAGCGATCTATCGCCGCTTTGGCCTCAATGACCGCCAGATCGAGCTTCTGAGCCGCGCTACGCCCAAGCGCGACTACTACTGCCAATCTCGCCGCGGCAACCGGATGTTCGAACTTGGCCTTGGCGAGGTCGCTCTGGCCTTTACCGCAGCCTCTTCCAAGACAGACCAGGCAGCCATCTCGCAACTCCTCGCCGAACATGGACCTGACGGCTTCGTGCCGGCCTGGCTACAGCACCGTGGCGTCGCCTGGGCCCTCGACCTGATCCCCAACCTCGTCAATCTGGAGAAATCGCTATGAGGCGTCTTGGCCTATTGGCGGCCGCTGGCATGGTCGCGCTGATGCTCGACCTCAGGGTGCCCGCGCGGGCGCAGTGGATCGTCTTCGATCCCAACAACTACGTCCAGAGCGTCCTGACTGCCGCCCGTGAGCTGCAGCAGATCAACAACCAGATCACCTCGTTGCAGAACGAGGCGCAGATGCTGATCAATCAGGCAAAGAATCTGGCAAACCTGCCGTATTCATCCCTGCGCCAACTGCAATCCTCGATCCAGCGGACCCAGCAATTGCTGGCCCAGGCCCAGCGGATCGCCTACGACGTCGATCAGATCGATCGCGCGTTCTCGACCAGCTACGCGCCAGCGACCAGCAGCCAATCGAACCAGTTACTGATCTCCAATGCTCAATCGCGTTGGCAGAATTCCTATGCCGCAACGCAAGACGCGCTTCGCGTCCAGGCCGGCATCGTTGGCAATCTCGACACCAACCGTGTCCAGACCTCCGCGCTCGTCATGTCTAGCCAGGGCGCAAGCGGCGCTCTGCAGGCAACACAAGCTGGTAACCAGATTCTCGCGCTTAACGCGCAGCAGCTCGCCGACCTCACCGCTGTCGTGACGGCGCAGGGCAGGGCGCAAAGCCTTGAAGCAGCGCAACGCGCCTCGGCCCAGGACCAGGGCCGCGAGCAGCTTCGACGGTTTCTTACGCCAGGGCAGGGTTATCAATCATCCAGCGTGCAGATGTTCCACTGATGACGGACATTCGGGCATTCAAGGCGTTGTCGCTGCTGACGACAATCGGCGTTTTGGTGGTCACAGCCTGCACGATTCAGCTTCGCGGTAGTGACGAGTCGCCCGCGCTGCCGAAGACGGAGCGGACGACAGATGGAGCCAACCCTGATCTCGCACGCTGCCGCAGCGTCACTGCTGAGGAAACAGCAGGTTATCGGCATTGCCAGCAGATTTGGGCCGAAAACCGGCGCCGCTTCTTGGGCAGGAAGAACGTTCCCGCAGATCCTGGCCAAGACGATTCCACCGCAGGCTTGGCGTCCGCCCGAAAGGATCAGAGCCGGATCCCGCAAGGTTATCCGGGACCGGCGATGCCTGAGGCGAGCAAGCCATGACTGGTACGGGGATCATTGACCAGTTCCTTGAAACGTTCACGCGATATATTGACAACGGTTTTGGGCTGCTCGGCAGCGATGTCGGATATCTCGCAACGACCCTTGCTGCGATCGACATCACGCTCGCCGCGTTGTTCTGGAGTTGGGGGCCGGACGAAGACATTATCGCGCGCCTCGTCAAGAAAACGCTCTTCGTAGGCGTCTTTGCCTACCTGATCGGCAACTGGAACAGCTTGGCGCGCACCGTCTTCGAGAGTTTCGCCGGTCTTGGACTGAAAGCATCGGGCGCAAGCCTCTCCGCGGCAGATTTCCTGCGACCGGGAAAGATCGCCCAAGTCGGCCTCGATGCCGGTCGACCATTGCTTGATTCGATCTCCAACCTGATGGGCTACATCAGCTTCTTCGAGAATTTCGTCCAGATCGTCGTTCTCCTATTCGCCTGGATTGTGGTGCTGCTCGCCTTCTTCATTCTGGCGATCCAGCTCTTTGTCACCCTGATCGAATTCAAGCTCACGACGCTGGCCGGCTTCGTGCTCATTCCCTTTGGCTTGTTTGGCAAGACTGCCTTCGCGGCGGAGCGCGTTCTGGGCAACGTCATATCTTCCGGCATCAAGATCCTGGTCCTGGCCGTCATCGTCGGCATCGGCTCCACCCTGTTCTCGCAGTTCACCGCAGGTTTCGGCGGTGCACAGCCGACCATCGAAGACGCGATGACACTGGTGCTCGCGGCGCTTTCCTTGCTGGGCCTCGGCATCTTCGGTCCGGGTATCGCAAACGGCCTAGTGTCGGGCGGACCTCAACTTGGCGCCGGCGCCGCGATTGGAACAGGCCTTGCTGCTGGCGGCATTGTTGCAGCTGGCGCGGGACTTGCCGCTGGCGGTGCCGGTCTCGCTGGCGGTGCGGTTGCAGGCGCCGCGCGCGGTGGCGGCGCTGTCATAAGCGGAGCAACAGCCGCCTATCGAAGCGGCGGCCTTGCCGGCGTCGCGGAGGCTGGCGCTTCGGCTGCGTGGAGTCCATTGCGCCGGGCAGCGGCTACCTTCGGAGGTAGCCAAGCGGGCGACCAGGGCGCGAGCGCTCCGGCCGACGGGCAGCCTGATTGGGCTCGCCGCATGAAGCGTGCTCAGATCATTCAGCACGGTGCCTCGGCTGCTGGCCACGCCGTCCGCTCGGGCGATCATGGTGGCAGCGGCTCTTCCGTCGATTTGTCCGAAGGAGAACGCTGAGACGCACCACTACACCTCCGCCGCACAGCAGCGCCTCAAATCCTTCTATCGCACACTTGAAACCGATCACTCGATATCAGGGGCACCCATCGATGTTCAAACGACCAACAGTTCACTACGGGCGCATGCCCGAGCCGATTACGCCTTATCAAAAGGCCGCTCAGGTTTGGGACGAACGCATTGGATCAGCGCGCGTGCAAGCTAAGAACTGGCGCCTGATGGCGTTCGGCTGTTTGATGTTGTCTGCCGGTCTCGCTGGCAGCCTTGTCTGGCAATCGAGCCAAGGCTCGATCACGCCCTGGGTAGTTGAGGTCGATCATCTCGGTCAAGCCCAAAGGGTTGCGCCGGCCAACATCGACTATCAACCTACTGACGCTCAGATAGCCTACCATCTGGCGCGCTTCATCGAGGACGTCAGAGGTTTGCCGGCAGACAGTATCGTTCTGCGCCAGAATTGGCTCCGGGCCTATGATTTTACGACGGATCGTGGCGCGGCTGCACTGAACGACTATGCGCGCAACAATGACCCCTTTGCCAAGCTGGGCAAGGCACAAATCTCAGTGGACGTCTCAAGCGTCATTCGCGCGTCTTCGGAGAGCTTTCGAGTCGCCTGGACCCAGCGCATCTACGACAACGGCTCGTTGAGCGCGACTGAGCGTTGGACCGCAATTCTCTCGATCGTGATCGAGACACCCCGCGATGCCGAACGCCTGCGCAAGAACCCCCTTGGCGTCTACGTCCGCGCCATCAACTGGTCAAAGGAGTTGAGCCAGTGACCAAGATGCCGTTTGACGTTCATTCGAAACGTTCCCTCCAGCAAAGCAGGCTCGGCTCGGCTTGGCCCGAGTTCGTGAGCTCGAAGCGTGCATTTTTATCCGCTTTCCTGCTTTGTTCGTCCGCGCTCGGAGGCTGCGCGACCTACATTCCGCCGGAGATCAGCTATGACGCTGATGTTCCTCCGCTGCCGGCGGCGCCAGTGGCTCTCGACGACAGATCGCGACCGCTTCACGTTCCACCTCTCTGGAAGCCTGCTCTCGGCGGCAAGTTAGGCGCGAAAGAAGACGCTGAGCCGGTGAGCCGCGTAGAGACGGCAAACAGCGCAGCCCGGGTCGAACCGCGCAAGCGGGGCTATTTCAACGCAGCGCAAATCTACGCCTACAGTCCCGGGGCGCTCTATCAGATTTACGCCGCACCGGGGCAGATCACGGATATCGCGCTCGAGGAGGGAGAGCAGTTGACGGGATCAGGACCGATCGCGGCCGGAGATACCGTACGCTGGGTCGTGGGCGATACCGAAAGCGGGAGCGGCGACACACGGCGGGTCCATATCCTGGTCAAGCCGACCCGAGCTTCGATTGAGACCAACTTGGTGGTCAATACGGACCGGCGCACCTACTTGATTGAGCTCCGCTCCCGCGAACGGCCATACATGCCGTCTGTTGCTTGGTACTATCCAGAAACTGCACGGGAACGATCGCGTTCGGTCGCGCAGCCTGTTCTTCCGGACCCGGCGCAGCGCACCTTCCGCTATGCCATCGAAGGGGACAGTCCTCCCTGGCGGCCGCTCGCCGCATATGACGATGGCCGCAAGGTCTATGTCGAATTCCCGGCGGGGATCGTGCAGGGCGAGATGCCTCCGCTCTTCGTCATCGGTCCAGACGGCAAGACTGAACTCGTCAACTACCGCGCTTACGGCAACGTATTGATCGTCGATCGGCTGTTTGCTGCCGCCGAACTGCGGCTTGGCGGCGAGCACCAGCAGAAGGTCCGTATTGTCAGGACCGATGGGAGACCGTCGTCATGAACACTCGGAATATGAACGATCAGGAGCAAGCGGCTCCGCCTGAGACACAAGAGGATCAGTCCAGGGGCTTCCGCTTGAGAGCGGAGCACCCGCGCGTGACACGGTTGTCACGGAAAGTACTGGCGGGAGGGAGCGCGGTCGCCCTGCTTGTCATCGGTGGAGCCGTGCTGTGGTCGCTGCAGAAGAATCGCCCTCGAGACCAGGCGGCCGATGAGCTTTACAGTACCGACCATCACAATGTCGCTGACGGTATTACGGCGCTGCCGAAGGACTACACTGGCATTCCGCGCCAGCCAATCCCGCAACTGGGTCCGCCCCTTCCCGGGGACCTCGGTCGGCCGATCCTTGCGGCCCAAGGCCAGTTGCCGACGATCGGCGCTGATCCAGAACAGCAGCGCCGGGATCAAGAGACCGAAGCAGCCCGCATCAGCCATCTATTCGCTTCGGCGAATGGACGAGAAGTGCGTCCGCCCGCCGCTGCGGCGGTTGGAAACGAGCGCGTCGTGCCTGCGAGCGCGACGAGCACCGGCGACGACGGAAATGCGCAAAACGGTCAGGACCGCAAGCTTGCCTTCGTGAACGCTTCTGTGGACCGTCGCACGGTAAGCCCTGATCGCGTCACCAAGCCGGCTTCACCGTATATCGTGCAGGCTGGGACGGTTATTCCGGGAGCCCTGATCACCGGAATCCGGTCGGACCTGCCGGGCCAGATCACGGCGCAGGTGACCGAGAATGTCTATGACACGCCGACCGGCCGCTCTCTGCTTGTGCCTCAGGGAGCGCGTCTGATCGGCATCTACGATAGCCAGGTCACTTTCGGCCAGTCCCGTGTCCTGCTCGTCTGGACCCGGCTGATTATGCCGAACGGACGTTCCATCGTTCTCGAGCGGCAGCCTGGCGCTGACGCTGCCGGGTATGCAGGCCTCGAAGACCAGGTCGACAATCACTGGGGTGAGCTGTTCAAGGCTGCGGCACTATCGACGTTTCTGGCGGTCGGGACCGAACTTGGGGCCGGCTCGGACACCAACAGCAACGACAGCGCGATCATCCAGGCATTGCGGCACGGCGCCTCAGACTCACTGAATCAGACCGGACAGCAGGTCGTTCGCCGCAGCCTCAACATCCAGCCCACTCTGGCTGTACGACCTGGCTTCCCGGTTCGTGTTCTTGTCAATCGTGACCTCATACTTACGCCCTATAGAGGGTGACAACATGCCAAAACTCAAAATTGGAGAGCTTCCAGACGACAAGCCGGTCAAAGTGAGTACCGAGCTGCCTGCGGCCGTGCATCGTGATCTCATTGCATATGCGGAAGCGCTTACGCGTCAGGGTGGCCAAGTGGTCGATCCGACTAAGCTCATCGCTCCCATGTTAGCGCGCTTTATGGCCACGGATCGAGGATTTTCTAAACTGAAACGTGAAGGCCACGTACCGGCCGCTGGCGAAGGACAGTGATGCTCAAGGTTTCCGAAACTGTTGGTCGATGCTAATTCTAGGCGCTGCCGAGCTGGCGCCAAGAGCCGAGATATCTTGTCGGAAAGGTGTGTTCGCGCCGGATACAACTCCGATTATCAGGTTTTCTCGGTTTTCAGACGCGAGGCGCTGGGCCAACTGCAGTTATTCGGTCGCCTTGAAGCGCGTTACACTGCTCCGGCCATCGACGCTGACAGGCACGTCACCCTCGACCGTGGCCCGCCGTACGACGCGATGCTGGTCCCCGTAATCGTTTACCGCGTAATGCTGCGTTGCGCGGTTATCCCATATTGCAATATCGCCCTCTAGCCAGTTCCAGCGCACAGTGTTTTCGGGCGCGGTGATGTGAGATTGGAACAGATCGAACAACTTTTGTCCGTCGTATTTGCCGACCCCAACAAAGTGCTTCACCAAGGCGCCGAGCACTAGCGTCCGCTCGCCTGTCTCGGGGTGGACGCGTACAGCGGGATGCTCGGTCTCAAAAGCCGTTCTGGTGAACACCTCGTCAAAGTGCTTCTTGTCGACCTCGCGGACACGCGCGATCCCGGCGTAATCGAAAACGTTACTGTGAACGGCCCATAGGCCGTCGGCAAGGCGTTGTAGAGGCGGCGGCAGATCAAGATAAGCGGCAGCTGTGTTCGACCACACGGTGTCGCCTCCGAACCTTGGCATTACAACGGCCCGCAGGACCAAAATCTTGGGATAGGCGTCGGCGAAGGTCCCATCCGTATGCCAAACGTCTGCGCGACCGCCGCCGCGAGTGGAGTCCAGTTCGAGGAGCGACGCCATCCCCTTGGTGGCACCAAGCATCGGATGCGGCACTAACTTTCCGAGACGAGCGGCAAAGCGCTCCTGCTCGGCGTCATTGAGATGTCCTTGATTACGGAAGAAGATCACCTTGTGCTTGAGCAATAAGCTGTTGATCGCAGCGATCGCGTGATCCGGTAAATCGCCTGATAGCTTGATATTTTTGATTTCGGCGCCGATGCGCGCTGCTCGTTTCACCACATCGGTGCTCGGAATGACGCCACCGATCAAAGCCGTTGTGCTCATGTTGCTTTTGTAAGCCCTTGCAGTTTCTCTCTCTCGCCTCTCGGAGCGAATGATCTTCAGCAAGCATCGTGCCAGGCGAAAGACGACCATGTACCGCCAATGGGCACTGAACGAATCGTGGTATTCGGCGCGAGTCATCGAACTGAGCCGATGGTTGGACCGAGTGACGAAAAAACTCGATCACCGACCTCCCCCTTCTAATGTCGAACCGTGAAAGCCGAAGCGGACAGCAGGAGGCGCCAACCTAGGCGGCGCTGGCAAGCCACAAGGCCGAATGGACTTTCGATATTCGCGCTGTACTGGACCTGACACGAGATTGTGCCTCTGTCAGAATACAGACAAGTGTCTACAGCGCGGTAAGCCCGAGCTGACTGTTCGGTTAATAAATGTCGCGAGGTAATTGTATGCCCGGGTTAATCTCTACTAATGCCGCTGGAGCGTGTGAGAGCTGCAGATGTAATGTCCATCGGCGCTGTTGGCCACGGTCATGCACATTATCGTCTCAGTCCTGAGCCAGGATAAGAGCTGCAACTTCCAGGTCCTGTGCCAGTTTGCTCGCCGCTAGGCCGGTGGCGACACCAACGCGATCGGGCGCAGGGCGGTTCTGGCTCATCTTGCGCTTGCCTTCGACCATGGTGATCGGGATGCGCACGCCGGCGATTTCACGCAACTGGACGGCAATGAAATCCGCGGGCGCATCGCTGACGGCCCAGGGCGTCGCACGTGACGTCTCATGGATATTCGTCAGACGCGTCACGATCTCAAGCAGGCGTTTAGGATCCTCGAAGAACTCAATCGGTCCATGGGCGTGGACCGCGATGTAATTCCATGTAGGCACCACGTGTTCAGTTTGACGCTTGCTTGGATACCAGGATGGTGTCACATAAGCCTCTGCGCCACTAAAGATCGCCAGAGCTTCTCCAATCGGGGCCGTGCGCCATTGCGGATTGCCCTTCGCCAGGTGCCCGTACAGCGCGCCGTGTTTGCCTTCGCTCTCATCGAGGAAGAGCGGAAGAGGCGTCGCAAGTGGCCCATCTGATGTCGCCGTGATCAGGTTGGCCAATCGGGCGCAGCGGATTGTCGCTTGAATGCTCTTGAGGTCGTCATCTCGAAAGTGGGATGGTATGTACATAGAGGGTCTCCGTTGGCTGTCGTCCAGATAAAACCCAAGTCAAGAAGCTAGAAAACCGGCAGTTTCGGTAGCTCCCGTAGAGGTGCTCCGCTTCCTCTTTTGACGTGAAGTTTTCGGATTTGTCCGGGACGTGACCCGCCACTAAGTATTTGTTCCAGAAGGCGAAGGAGTTAGAGTCCAGCCCGAAGAGGGACGGACAGATGAGGCGAGCAAGGTTCAGGAAGAGCAGATTATCGCGGTATTAAAGGAGGATGAGGCTTGGGCGAAACGGCTGACCTGGCTCGCAGGCATGGGATCTCCGAAGCGACGATCTACAATTGAAAGGCTAAATTCGGCGGCATGGATGTCTCTGAGACCAAGCGCCTGAGGCGCTGGGAGAGGAGAGCGCGAAGCTGAAGAAGCTTCTGGCCGAGCAGATGCTCGACGCGGCCGCCCTTCGCGAGCTGCTTTCAAAAAAGCGATAGGGGCCGTCCACGCCGGGGATCTGCCGCGTGCCGATCTCCGCGCCTGCGTCCACCAGCCGACGTTAGCTCCTTGCGCAATGCAGGAAGCTTCCCCCCGGTCCGGCAGCGCGACAACGAAGTAAGCGCGCGACGCGAGGGAGAGCCCTGGTTTAAGTGAAATATATAGCCAGCCCCGGTTTCACCAACGCTACGGCGTGCACCGGTTCCGACTCCATACATGTGAATCGAAAGTTAGGGGCATGAGGGAAGGCCCTCCGGGCTGGCTGGCGGACCCTCGACCCCGAGCCTGAGCACAAGGCCGTGCATGTCCCCACGGTTCGTCCCAAGAGCAAACTGCAGATTCTTGCTAACGATCGGCTAAGATCCTCGCCGGGTTAGCGCGCGATGTGCTAGGTCAAGCCGCAGCGCCCATCGTGCGGAACGTCGCGGCACAGGCCCCAGGAGCTGTCTTGAGGCCGCGACTGCGGTCTTCTCGCCCGGCCTTCTGAGAAGTGTTCGCTTTGTAACACGGCTGACCGCCCCCGAGAGGGGCGTGGTATTCTGCCGAATGCCAGACCGATCTCCCGCCGAATTATTCGCACCGCTCGCTTGAACTGCTCGGCCGGCACCAGGCCGCCCTAACCGGCAATCCGAAAGCGAAGCGCGAGCTCGGGCAGATGGCCCGCGAGTACAAACAGATGGCGGACTGGCACGACCACAACCCCCAGCATCGAGAGTAAGGCCGCCTCGGCCTGTCCTGATTCACGGCTGGGGCCGGATTAACCGCCTTCGTCCAGTGTTAGTACACGTATGGATCGAAATGATCCTGTATCGGCAATTGGCGGTACAGCGGTCTGCGCGGCGATCGTCGCCATCTTCGAGATCAAGGTGGCAATGGATCGTAGGCGCTTCAAAAGTAGCGCCGCCTCATGGCGCAGCTATCGTTTACGAACTTGTGGCGAAGGGATTGGATTGTTGATGCGCCCTGGCCGATAGCCCCCGCCGTGCCAGAGCACAACGGCCCCGGCTGTCGCCGATTGGCTGGGGCCGCTTTTATGCGGGCGAGGCGCACTTGGGGCTTGCAATGCGGGGGGGCGCAAATGACAAGCGCGGGCCACGCTTTCGGTAAGCGCCTTCACGCCGACCTTGCCGCACAGCATCAATCCCCTTTGAGATTCGCTCTGGAGGCCAACAAGGATCGCCTGATGGCAACATAGCTATGTCCTTAGGTGCAGCGGTTCGGGAGTGGCCCGACGGGGCGCTATGCCACTTTGATCCGATCGAAAGGGATGAGGTGGCAGTTTGAACAGCATTCCCGCGTTCGGCTCAGTGCGGCAGGACTTCCATGTTCTTCACCTCACTACGACGTGCCTTCGCAGGCAGGGAATCGCTGAAGTCAACTGGAGTGATGCAAATATTCCTGCCTCATTGCCTGGATCGTAGCGCAACTGTATCGCAACATTTCTCGTTCGGCTGCCGGTCCGACGGACTTTGAGACGATAGCCGTAGCCATCCAGCGTACTGGCTCTGACTCACTTCAGATGAAGTTCGACGGACGTCTGGCACTTTGATTGGAGAGGATCTCACAGTTCTGCTTCAGAAAGTCGGTTTGAAGCTCAGGAGCCGCGGTGATTGCGCAAACGCGCCCGCAAGGACCTACCAAGAATGGCCGGTCGCACTGTCGCGGGAAGTTGGTTATACTGTCGCTCTCAACGGAGGGGGATCCGTGTCCTACAGCATTAGGTGTCATCGAACGGGGTTTAGCCGGAGGCATTTTTCAGTTCAAAGTTTGAGCGCAAGAGAAGCCCTGTGTAAGGCGGAGTGTCTTGAGAGATCGGGAGTAGACATAGACTATATTGATACTCCCTCAGGCGGACGTGTCGACCTCCGCACGTTCCGGAAGCTGGCTGAGACGGAGGGCGGCTTCGAACAAGAACTTCCCAGCCAATGATGATGATCATACCTACGCTTTCAGGAAAATACTCAAACATTTGAGCTCGCACCTACGAAGCCCTGTCACTTCAAAGCTGGCGCCTTCACGTTTCAATGCGTCGCGTTTCGGCCTGGAATCTCCCAGGCCCTTCGGATACCTGGGCCGGCCAATTTGCGTTGTCTCGAATACGCGCATCGTTGCCCTCGCTAGCATCCATCAACTTCGCGCAGATTCCACCATGCACAAGAACTAACAAGACGAGCGGCTGCCATGAACGATGGACATTGATTTGGTTCACTCTCAAGAACGCGGCTTCTCAAGCGACTTCAGTATTGCGAGCTGCCTCGGACTGCCACCGAAGCAGTGTCCCCTGCCGTTTAGATTGTTTCAGTCGAGAAGATGCTGCGCATTTCCGGCAGCGTTCAAAAGACCGTTCACAGTCTTCAAGCCGAGCCCGTCTTACAGCAGGATGCATGATCCGGCGAAGCAGCCTAGTCTGCACAGTAGGCGACCGCTGTTGAGCCACGAGCCTACGACAGCTTTCCGGGCCGGCAGCCTCAAAGCCGAGACCTTACTCGCCATAGCGAAGGACGTGCAGATTGCCGACAGACGCGCACGTGGGGTACGGCGTGGTTTTGGTCCGGCGCAAACTATCCATGCTTGCTTGGCCTGCCGGTCCAGCTTCGCGAGCTGTCCTAGACATGCACTACTTCCGGCGCTTGACCTTGCGCGGCACTTAGCTAGCCAAGGCGCCACGCTGACCTAAAGAGTGTTCGCCGTCGGGGCCTGTGAAACAGGCAGTGTGATTTTGCTTTGGGAGGAGTTCCTGGTTCATAGTAGCCAGCGGGAGCGAAGATGAAACAGAAATCCGGACCGAGAAAAGCACCGGCAGAACAAGTTGTAAAAAGACATTAGGCGACAGACCCGCCGGCATTATTCGGCGGAAGAGAGGATCCGCATGATGCTGTGCGCGGCAAGGAGAACATCTCGAGATCTGCCGCCCAGAAGGCATCGCTGCCTCGATGTGTTACAGTTGGTTCAAGGAGTTGTCTGACGACGGACGTCAGCTCTCAAACGAATGTCGACAACTTGACCCTGCAGCCCGCTACGAAGTCCCTGCTGAACCTCCAATTCTCAATTCGGCACGGCCCTTGCTTGGTTAGAGGTACCATCACGTATTGCTCCAGATACGGCGATGTTAGGGGCGGGCTCGGCGTCGCGAGCGTCTGGTCCGCCCCGCCGATTTGCTGTGGCTTGCGACTTCGGCGCCTAAGCGGCCATGCCATAGCCTCGAACACACGTTAGATCAGAGATGCAGACTGGAACAGTAGTCTCCTACAGTGTTGAGAAGGGCTGGGGCTTCATCAGACCCGACAGCTGCGACGGCATGGATTTGTTCGTTCACATTTCGGACCTTTGCGACTGCACAGGGGCTGATCTGGTGCCGGGGACGCGCGTGTCTTTCGATCGTCGCTTCAACAAACGCCGCTCAAAGTACAGAGCCGCCGAGGTCAGACTAATCAATTGAGATGCCGTATTTTCTGAAGCACGGGTTGCTTATCATTTGATATCGGAACGGCGATGCAGGAGCGCTTCCCTTGCAGGGCGCATTAAAATTTACGGTCGATCTTCTGAAGAATCTTGCCAACTCCAAGAGTCCTTTTGGCGTAGTGACGTGCCACCTGGATGTCGTGCGCAAACCTGGTCAAAATCGTTCAATGAAGCATCGAAGATGTTGGACCAGTTTAGAACGACGGCGTCATCTGACGGCAGCGTTTTGGCACGGACCTCGTACAAATGCGATCGTCCCCAAACAGCCGAAACTGGACGGCCGCGCCGACGGAAAGACTATCATACACGGATTCGGCGACGCCCGCGGTGACGCTCAGCGTATTGCGGTCGACGATCTTGACGAGATCCTAGCCACGCCGCGTGTATTGGCCATCGGTATATTCCAGGCATGCCAACAACGCCGGCGTTGAGCGTAGCGAAGATCAGACACGAACAGGCTCGGCACGATTTGCCGGTCGAGATGGACGATGCGCGCTTTCACTTGCTCGCTCTCGACATTAAGCTCGGCCAGCCGCTGATCGAGTTCTCGGATCGAGTTAATTACCTCGAGGCCGAACTTGCGTCAGCCCGCGACGGAGTCTTCATCGGGAGCCCTACAATGATGCTCCTTCGCTGGTCGAAGTGCGCAGCACCTCCAGCGCTTTGATGTCACCGTGATTGTTTCAGATCTCGCAGGAGAGCCAGATCTCGGCTGCGCGATTGGGAGTACTGGACGCGTTATCTTCACCGGCGGCCCGATCGCACAATTCCGTCGGTTTCTTACGCGCTACGGGCTCTGATGCTGCTGCCCTCACGACTCTTTGCGGCTTTCCACGGCCTTTGTCGCCGTACTTGACGCCGATTTCGTTTTGCAGACGCCGCTTTCAGAATCGGGCTCCGCCTTACCGTCGTTCCGTTGCTCAATCCGACAAAATGGTATTGGCGCGCTCTTCTGGGAGTGGCTGCCATAGTGTCTTAGCGCCATGTGGTTCGCCGACGCTTGTGCCACTCGACTGGACTGCGGACGCGCTTCCCCATGCGGACTTAATCGAGCGAACGTTGGCACTGTTTAACGAGCCGAGCGTTGGTCGAGTTGAGGATTCGCATGCTCGAAGCTGTACTGTGCCGTCCTCGTCCATTGCGACTCGAATCAACCCGGACCTAACGCTTTATCGTGGAGGAATACGGTGAACTGTTGCGGTACTCGAGCGCGGGTTCCTATCGACGAACAGATACTCTTCAGATCGTCCCACAGCTATTTGGGGGATCAAGCGGGCTGGAGGACAGGCGCAGTCTGCCCCTGCCATAACTTGCGCGATCGACGATGCTTGTCAAAGTAGAGATCCAAGACAGCGCGTCGGCCAAGTCGACAGCGTCCTTCATCAAAAGCCCCGTGAAGGTGACGTTGCCCTGGCATGCGGCCTGCCCGGTCACAACACCGATCACAGTCCATCCGAACCCATCGCGTCAGATCGCGTAGCGAGCTAATCTGGGTGAGAGCTCGATCGCGTTTCACCACTGTGCTCATAGCCGACGCGGCGCTATGGGATGCTTTGCCACTCAGATAAGTCTCGCGGGATACCCATCTTTGTAGGATCTCCAGCCCACGGCCAATGACATCTCCCGTTCGCTAA
Source organism: Bradyrhizobium sp. JHI2711 (assembly GCF_056156565.1). Lineage (NCBI taxonomy): Bacteria > Pseudomonadati > Pseudomonadota > Alphaproteobacteria > Hyphomicrobiales > Nitrobacteraceae > Bradyrhizobium > Bradyrhizobium sp. JHI2711. The sequence continues at coordinate 18,890 of NZ_JBPZPT010000003.1, read as the reverse complement.
CCCTTCTGCTGCGATGACTGGCGAGATATACTGGCCTAAAACCTGACCATCAAACAGGAGAGCGCATCCTCCCGGCACGATAATGATCTCGGCTAGACCGGCGTATGTTTCATACCTCCATTTCATAGCTAACTACCGGGTTAACCCCTTTGATATTGACGGCAACGCAGGTGCGACTCGGCGCCTTCACTCAAGAGAACTCGACGCTGTCCCTGCCGCGCCCACGCTGCCGGTGAAGTTAGCCCGACGTGACTCGGCGCTTGTGCTGGTCCGAAAAAGCGCTGTCCCTACCACGCCCCACTAACTTCAGTGGCCAACCTTGCCATAACAACGCTAACCACCCTCGCCTTCGCGGGAGTGTCTGAAGCTCCCACGGGCTGCGGAATTGTAGCGCCAAGAGCGATCATGGGACGCCTACCAGGATTGGTGGCTGGCCGACGGCGTAAAGGCGCACTATCGGTGTGGTAATGGCCGCACGAGATGGGCACATGTACATACACGATTGCCCGCGCCAAGCTTGGGCAACTACGGGCGCTCACCTCAGCCACGTAGAAACGGGCCCCGAGCATATCTGGCGAGGATGCAGACAAGCCGGCACTACACCGTGGTGATACGGGGCGCGGCGTGTGCGATGCGACGAGCCGCATGCAGGTTGACGACGTGCTCAAGCTTTACGTCAGCAACAATGCGGGCGCTACGGTGTCCTTGTCAGAACTCGTCACACCGGTCATGGAAACCAGTCCCCTCCAGTTCGTGCGCTCCAACGGCTACCCGGCCATGCGTATTGCCGGCAAGGGCTGCACCCGGGATAGCCGGCGACGCGATGATGGAAATGGAAAGACTAGCCTCAAACTGCCCCCAGGTTTCACAGTCGAGTGGATTGGACAGTCTCTGCACGAAAGCAATCTGCCTCGCAGGCGCCAATCCTGCTTGCTCTCTCCATGTTGGTCGTCTTTCTGGTGCTGGCTGCGCTTTACGGGAGCTGGTCAATTCCGTTCTCGGTGACGCTTGTCGTGTCGCTTGGAATAATCGGTTCCGTTCTCGCGGCCCATCTGCGCGGGCTCGAAAAAGACGTCTTCTTCACCATCGGCTTTACTACTATCATAGGTTTTTCGGCCAAGAACTCGATCCTGATCGTCGAATTCGCCAAGAACCTTCGCAGTCAGGGCGTGGGCTTACGAACGCCGTCGTCGGAGCAGCCAGGCTTCGATTGCGTCCGATCCAAATGACCTCACTGGCCTTTCCACTCGGTGTGGTCCCATTGATGCTTGCCCGCGGCGCTAGCGCCGAAACCCAGCGCGCCATCGGGACCGGGGTATTCGGTGGCATGATTTCAGCAACGCTCCTCGCTGTGTTCTTTGTGCCCGTCTTCCACGTCTTCGTCACGGAACATTTCGGTGCACGCAAAGACTGGGCCTCCATGCAATAAGCGAAGGGTGACCTCGACTCTGGAAGAGATCTCAGGGTCGATTCAAGGTGATCGACACGGTGCGGGAGAAGTTCAGTTGTCGGACTACGAGGCGATCACGCACCCCCAGGCGATACTTGTTCTGCCGTCGCTTCGCCCGGTTTGGACTTGTGGTTCATCTTCGCTTCTGATGGCTACGATGAACCACAAATCTCCTCGTAGAGAACTTGGGCAACTCGTCCGAGCAGATGGCCGGCGGACGTCATCCGCCGCCGGCTATCCTACGCTGCCCGGGGCCTGGGGGCTGGGCAGCGGTCGACTTAGTGCTCGTAAGCCTGCCGATCGCCGATTCGTAACCCGCCAACTATTCCGGCAAGCTCCGAACCCGAGAAATCGGTGGTCTTACGCGTTCACCAAGCGCCTGAGCTTTCCGGTTTAATGGACACGGGGTTCAGCTAAACCCGTCTTGCGCCCGAACTCAACCGGGTTGACATAGGCGTGGTCGAGTCCATGCGGGTATTGTTGCAAAATCTTTCAGTTTAGCTGAACCCATCGGCGCGTGCCTCGTCTCTAGTTCTGTAGATCTTTCCTGCCGTCCGTTCGGTCTTGAGAAGAGAAGAAGCTCTCCGTGGCCGCATCGTCCCACGCTTCCCGGAACGGCTCATGCTGCAAACGATGCCATGGTCGGCCATCAGGCGCTAGAACTGCTCGCTCGTGTGCTGGCGCACCAGTCGGGTGCTTCGTGATGATGGATGATACCTGGGCGACAACCCTACTTTCACGCCGCCACCAAATATCTCGCTGGTTGCCGACGCATTCCTCGGGATCGCGACAGCAAATGACGCCGCATGGCCGGCGCTACGGGCGACCTCATCAGTTCGAGAGGTCGCCGGGCCCAAAGATATCGATTTGGCCCTGCTTAGACTACGCATCCTCACGATCCGCAAACAGCATTGGGAAAACGGCCTTAAACTGGCTCCAAGGCTGCAAGCCAATTTGAACCCAGCACCAGTTCCCCGAGGTTCGGTGGACATCAATGCCAATCACCCGTCGCATTCGCACCTCCTGCCAGACACGAGCCGAGAACTTAGGGCTGGTCGCCTCCGACTCGCCCGGTTGCGCCGAGAGCGCGCGCCCGCAGCTCTCGTCGGGTCATTTGGAACCGAGAGTTTTTAGGCGCGAGCAGCCTTTTCGGAGTTTGTGCTGAAGCCGATGCCGCGCCCTCAGCTAGCGCGTGTAGCAGGGACAGCGTCGGGTTCTCACTCACTCGAGGCGCCGAGGCACGTCCGCGCTGCTCCGGAAGCTACATGCGTGCATCGACAGCTAGGAGTCCAAGCCGAGGCACCGGAAGCACGGTGCGGGCAGCCCGATACACACGACACATGCAGGCCGCATTGATATCACGCGGACTGCGCTGCAGGATCAGCCGGTTGAACAGCCCGCAGAAGCTGGTGAGCGATTTCGGGCTCAACACGCGGGTGCGGCTGTCGGGACTGGGAGCTGCCCCTCACGGCCGCATCAGCAAGATCGGCCGCAGTTATGCGCGCGCCATGCTGGTCGAGCCGGTCTTGGCTGCGACCAAGGCGCCCGGTCCACTGCATGCGTTTGGTACTGCCGGTTCCGGCCGTGGCGGGCGATCCTAGCGATAGGCTATCGCACGCAGGTTCACTCCAGGGCCGCACGCCCATCCCACAGGTTGTCCGTCACGGTCTGGGTGAGTCCTAGTGGCTCCAAAATTTCGTTGGCATAGGATCAGCTCGGCTATGCCAACGTATAGCTTTCGAAGGAATTCCTCCGCCGGCATTGTTGAGGAGGACACGATCATTGGGAGAGCCGAGGCGACGCTATCGGAGGCCATACAGTTGATCACACTTCTGTTCAGATGAGTTTTGTCATCCTGATTGGGACTGTACTGCGCACTCCAGAACACGAACGCGGAGATCGCAGGCCAAGCTTGGCAATGCGCTCGGCACGGAACAGGCTCGCCGAGGCTGGCGGACAGTTCTTCTCTAGAACCGCATGAATTCAGGGCTAAGAGGTTAACTTGAAGGCGGCTCTCCGCTCTCCTCGCTGGACCAGACGGGAAGATGAACTGTTGCGCGAGCTTGTTGATGCAGGCGCGCCTGTGGAATCCATTTGCGAAACGCTCCACAGGTCCGAGCCGGAACTTCGGAGGCGTGGCTACTACATTGGCCTACCAAGGAAATGGTTTAAGCGAAGAGTCGCCCTCTGACGTTGAGGCCGCGCTCGACTGCGATCCTGGTTTTGGCAAAGTAAGGCCACTAACTGAGGCCACCTCTTTCATTCAGTAGAAGAGGGCGACGTCGACTTCTGGGCCCGCCGGCATACGAGGATGATGAGCGCGCGCATTTGTCGCGCGGCTATGCGCTCAGTCGGGCCGGCGCCGGGCTGGCTTGATTGAGCCCGGCGATCGAACGTCAGCATCTTCGTCGACCCCACTCAGTTCGGACTGAACGAGGATCTCAGCACCTACACGCCCGACTTCTTGCAGGATGAGGGACTGTGCCGCGACGCCGGTGTTGCCTTCCACTTTGCGCCGGATGCACAGGAAGTTTATCCGAGTCATTTCGAGACCTTAATTGAACCGGGCGACCTCGCCAAAGCTGTGCGGAGCCTTCAGGCCTGGACATTTTCGCGGTGTCGCTACTGTCGTATGTCAGTTGTTGAACATGGTGCAGCCCGACGTGCTGTTTTTTTTGGCCAGAAGGATTTTCAGCCAATGCGCAGTCGTGCGTCGCATGGCGCGGTTGATCTCAATCTCCCAATCGAGATCGTCACCGTACCGACCGCTGCCGAGCAGGATGGGCTCGCGATGAGCAGTCGCAACCAGTATCTCGGCAAGGAAGAACGTCAGCGGGCCCTTGCGTTCAATCGTGGACTCTCCGCCGCGCTCGATGAATTCCGCTCGGGAGAAAGGCCAATTGCGATCGCCAAGGGGCATTTAGAGACAGTTGACCGACTCCAGTATCTTGAACTTGTGGACGGTGCCGCCGACAGTCCACTGCGACGCCCCGCGGAGCTTTGTGCAGCAGCCTACGTTGGATGGACCCGGCTGACCGACAAGGTAATACTGGCGTTGCCAACTCCATAGCGCACTGCGCAGCCAACATTACGCAGCATATTGAGCTGGAAGAAGTGCTCAAGCCAACTGTTCCGACAGACGTGTCGATTGGTGCCAAGGGCGAACTCCGAGCAAAGTTGTTCAGCGAGTTAGCGATGCGGAGAGGGGGGCTTGCGGAATATTGTAGGCCCGAGAATTTTGCCTCTGGCAAGGTCATACTTCGCGGGGCTGCGACCAGCGAGCGTTTCGACAAACCTTGGTATAGTCTTTTGCAGCCCATTCTATATTTCCCACTTACCTTTGTAGAGTTGAGCACCCGTCAGGTCGTTTGTACTTTCGATCTCGAACCCGGATCATTCGATCGACGGGGCGGCGCGAAGCCCGAAGTGACGCCTTGCTAGAAGTCGTTGCGTTCCAATCAGGTGTGAGGACGAATCTTGAGTCTGACCGTTAGCCGGTTGCACGCAAAAAGACTTGGGGGGCTGTGCCTTAAGAAGGTGCCCACTATTCGAGATCGCGATGAGCGATCAGAACAGCGCAACCAACCTTCATTCAAGCGACGAAGATGAAGAAGCGGAGGATCGGGCACGCTATGCTCAGCAACGTGTGATTCCTTAGAGTAGCCGATAACGCTTCCCTCATACTACGGGCTTTAGCGCAGTCGCCGCATTGATGATCATTGCTGTACCGCAATTTGCTGGCGTATTTGCATCCCCCTCTGGAAATGCGAGTCGAGATGGCATTTACCGAGCTTTTCATCAAACGTCCGGTATTGTCTATTGTCGTTAGCCTCCTGATCTTGCTGATCGGCTTTCGGGCGGCGACCGTACTGCCGATCCGGCAATATCCCAAGCTATCTAATACGGTCGTCAATATCACTACTTCCTATCCTGGCGCCTCCGCCGACATGATCCAGGGGTTCATCACGACTCCCCTGGAGCAGGCCGTCGCTTCCGCCGAGGGCGTCGACTACATCAGCTCCTCATCGGTGCTCGGTACCTCGACGATCCAAGTCTACATCAAGCTGAATTTTGATCCCAACGAGGCGCTCACCGAGGTGCTCTCCAAGGTCAACTCAGTGAAATATTTGATCCCAAAGGAATCAAACGATCCGGTCATCACCAAATCGACCGGTCAAACAACCGCTGTCATGTATATCGCGTTCTCCAGCGAGGAATTGACGGCAAGCGCGATCTCCGACTACCTCTCGCGCGTCGTGCAACCCGTTATGGCAACCGTGGATGGCGTCGCAGCGGCGGACATCCTGGGCGGTCAGAGTTTTGCGATGCGGCTATGGCTCGATCCTGCGAAAATGGCTGGGCACGGCGTGTCGCCGGCCGAGGTTTCGGCTGCAATCGCCGCCAACAACTTCCAGGCCGCGGCTGGCCAGGCCAAGGGCTATTTCACTATCTCCGATGTCACGGCAAATACGGATCTGCGGAGTGTGGATGATTTCAAGCGGATGATCGTCAAAGCCAACGACGGTGGCTTTGTGCGCATGGAAGACATTGCGGTAGTCGAGCTTGCCGCGCAGACGGCAGACACTAGCGTCGCGATGAACGGCGAGCACGCGGTCTTCATCGGCGTGCAGGCGAGCCCGCAAGGCAATCCGCTAAACATAGTGCGAGGCGTTCGAGGGCTGTTTCCAGAAATGGAGCGTAACCTGCCGCCGTCGCTGACGATGAAAGTGGCCTACGACTCCACCCAGTTTATTCAATCATCGATCGATGAAGTGGAGAAGACGCTCATTGAGGCTGTCGTGGTCGTGGTGATCGTGATCTTTCTGTTCCTGGCCTCACTGCGGTCGGTCATCATTCCTGTGGTCACTATTCCGTTGTCGCTCGTGGGTGTCTGCAGCATGATGCTCGCGCTGGGGTTTTCATTCAATCTCCTGACTCTCCTTGCGATGGTTCTCGCGATCGGTCTCGTGGTCGACGACGCGATCGTGGTGGTGGAGAACATTCATCGCCATTTAGAAGAAGGTGCGACGCCCCTACTGGCTGCTACAAGGGGCGCGCGCGAGATCGTCGGTCCCGTTATCTCCATGACGATCACCTTGGCTGCGGTATATGCGCCGATTGGGTTTCTCGGCGGCCTCACCGGTGCGCTGTTCCGCGAATTCGCGTTTACGCTGGCGGGAGCTGTGATCGTGTCGGGCGTGATCGCGTTGACGCTGTCGCCCATGATGTGCTCGCTCTTCCTGAGGCGCGCCGAGGGGGGCCGATTTGCAAGGCTTGTGAACCGCGGGTTCGGCGCCATAACACGATGGTACGGCCGCAAGCTCGACCGCTCGCTCGAATATCGCCCAATTACCGGGCTATTTGCGCTGACCATGTTAGGCCTTGTCGGTTTTCTCTACATGAATATTTCCAAGGAGCTCGCGCCGGAGGAGGATCAAGGTATCGTATTCGCGCTAACGAAGGCGCCCAAATACGCCAATATCGACTACCTCGACTATTACGGCGCCAAACTTGAAAACGCGTTCAAGAAATTTCCAGAGAGTGACTTGAGCTTCGTGCTCAATGGCATCAGTGGCCAGCAGAGTGGCATGGCCGGCATGTTGCTCAAGCCGTGGGACGAGCGCAAGCGATCATCGATTGTACTAAAATCCCTCGTTCAAGCCGAGCTGTCCAAAATCGAAGGTATTAACGCGTTTGCCTTTAGCTTGCCTCCGCTTCCGGGCGGTTCGGGTGGCCTACCAGTGCAGATGGTGATTAATTCGACGGTTGGCTTCCAATCCGTTTACGAGCAGATGTCCAAGCTGAAGGATGTCGCGCGCAAGAGCGGTCTGTTCATGGTGAGCGACTCCGACCTCGAGTTCAACCAGCCGGTGGTGCGAATCAAGGTTGATCGGTCTAAGGCCAACGAGCTTGGCATCACCATGCAGACTATCGGTAGCGCGCTCGCCACCTTACTTGGCGGAAACTACGTCAATCGCTTCAATTTGCAGGGCCGTTCCTACCAGGTGATCCCGCAGGTCCCACGTCAGGAGCGCCTGGCGACGCAAGCAATCGGGAGCTATTATGTGAAGACTGCGACGGGCTCGATGCTCCCGCTGTCTACTGTAGTCTCCATCGAGACTGCGACCGATCCGAACGCTCTCACCCACTACAATCAGCTCAACTGCGCGACCTTTCAGGCCGTGCCGATGCCTGGCGTCACGATCGGTCAGGCTGTGGACTTCCTGGAAGCCGAGGCAAAGAAACTGCCCGCAGGCTTCAGCCACGATTTTCTGGCCGACGCCCGCCAATACGTATACGAGGGTAACCAACTGGCGATTACCTTTGCATTTGCAATCATCATCATATTCTTGGTGCTTGCGGCGCAGTTTGAAAGTCTGCGCGATCCTTTCATCATCATGATCAGCGTACCGATGGCAATCGTGGGCGCCTTGATCCCGCCATTTTTTGGCTGGGCAACTATGAACATCTACACCCAGGTCGGACTGTTGACACTGGTGGGGTTGATTTCCAAGCACGGCATCCTGATGGTTGGGTTCGCCAATGAGCTGCAGCTCAAGGAGAGACTTGACCGTCGCTCGGCTATAGAGATGGCGGCGCGCGTCCGACTGCGTCCAATCTTGATGACTACGGCGGCAATGGTCACGGGCTTCATACCCTTGTTGACTGCAACGGGAGCTGGCGCCGCGAGCCGCTTCTCGATTGGGCTCGTGCTCGTCGCTGGCATGACTGTCGGCACGCTGTTCACGCTTTTCGTGCTGCCGGCGGTCTATGTCGTGTTCGCGTCGGACCACCGCGCCGACGCGAGCTCCGGCCGCGCGAAGAACGCCGCCGAGTTCGGCCTCACCGGCGCTGCTGATCCCCAGCTGGCCAAGCAATGACGATAAATTCAATCCAGGTTCGCTCAGTGTCAAGCGAGGGAGCCTGCGATCGCTTCACGCTCCGTTACGCATTGAGATCTTCACGCCCGTGGTGCCGAGCTTGGCGGCTATCGGGGGCTCGGAAGAACACATCGGTGATCCCCGGCTGCTCCGCTAAGGTGAATTTCACCGTACATTTCAAGGCAGCGGAATGCCCAAGCTCGACATCGCCGGGGGAGAAGGGAATTGATCCTCGCTGACAAAAGGCGCGTTGCTATTTATCCCAGGGCTCTTGAAGGAGAATTGTTTGCTTCCGTCTAACCGCGTTGCGTTGCTAGCCGAAAAATGATGGCGCTGAACCGCTTAGGGGTCGACACGCGCCGTGGGAACGGCCCGTATCCATGGCCGACGCACTTACCGCTTTCGATACGAGGACCATTGATCGACAAGCCGAGAAACAAGCCGACGCGTTTTGGCTGAATGATCGTTGCCGGGTATCGGGAAGTGCAGCACAGCTTGCGTTGCACGATCGAAAGTCGAGAACAAGAGCAACTGCTGAACGCAAAAACGGCCGCTGCCATTGTGAAGAAGGGCGGAGCTGCTAAGCGAATGTTCAGCATCTGCCGCAACCCGATGACCAATGGCCGCGCTGGCTCCCCCGACGTGTGACCCGACCCTCTGGAGTGGGAAAATTAAGGAAATGCCTGAGTTTGATGCTGCTATCTGGTTTCTGGCCGCAACGACGTGTTTTGCTGCCTTTGTAAATGGAGCCATTGGCTACGGCTTTTCGTCGCTCACTGTACCCTTTGCGCTAGGGTCTGTACCTAATTAGCGAACTCTGATTCCCTCGCAGCGGGTTGATTCCACGCGGGGGACTTCGATGCGCAAAGGACTGTTCTGGCTCAACGACAAGCAATGGACTCTGATAGAGCCGCATCTGCCAACGAACCAGACCGGACCGGTGCGCGATGACGATCGACGCGTCATCAGCGGTATCATTCACATGCTTCAGTGCGGCGCACGCTGGCGCGATTGACCGCCCGACTATGGTCCGTACACGACGATCTACAATCGTTTCAATCGCTGGGCCAAGCGCGGACATTTGCGGGCGATCTTTGAAGCGCTCGCCCGCTGCGGCAAAGACGGCGTGACTTTGTCCATCGACTCCACCACGATCAAAGCGCATCGCTCGGCGAGCGGCGGAAAAGGGGGGAGCATGAACAAGCGATCGGCCGCTCGCGCGGCGGGCGGACCACGAAAATCCACGCGCTGAGCGACCCTGACTGCAGACCTTGCGCATTTCATCTCACTCCAGGCCAGGACGCTGATATTGCCGCAGCGCCAGCCCTTTTGGAACTCGCGAAACCCATGTCTGCCCTCATTGGCGACAAAGGGTACGACGGCGACGGCTTTCGAGCCGAAATCGTCGATCGTGGTGCCAAGCCCGTCATCCCAAACAAATCCAACAGGGTCACTCTCCACAGCTTCAGCAAACGCGCCTACAAGGGGCGCAACGTCATCGAGCGCTGTTTCTGCCGCCTCAAGGATTTCAGGCGTGTCGCAACTCGCTACGACAAACTAGCCAGGAACTTCTTGGCTGCCATCCATCTCGCCGCCATCGTTGCCTATTGGATCAATTGAGTCCGAGCCCTAGTTTTCTACACCAATCGCATTCTCAACCCCGCCATTGTCATCATCGAGGTCTTCGTCAACGTTTACGTCCTCCTCATCAATCTGAAGGGCGTGCGGGTGGTTTGGAGACGAGTGTTTCCCATCTTGCTCGGGCTCTTGCCGGGCGTTGCGCTCGGCGGCTATGCCTTGACCTCGCTTCAGCCGGGCTGGATCAAATTCGCCACCTACACGATCATTCTGCCCCTGATCCTGCTGCAAGCTGCGGGTTGGCGCCGCCCTATCGGAGCAAGCTGGCTGATCGGCCTGCCATTCGGGTGGATGCTGGGCGTTCTCTATTCGCTGACGACAATCTCCGGGCCTCCCATAGCGATGCTGTTTAACAACCAGGGCTTGGTCAAACACGAATTTCGCGCCGGCCTAGCGCTGGTTCGCGTGGTGGAATCGAGCGTTACCGCCTTCGTCTACTATCAGCTCGGCTTGTTCATTTACGAAAGCGGCAGCTTGCTCTATGTTTTTGTACCGAGTGTCCTGCTTGGCGTCCCGCTGGGGTCCTACGTCATTCGCCGGCTTGATGCGGAGATATTCCGACGCATCTGTATGAGCTTTGATGCTTGGATCGTGGGCTTCGGCTTGTCACGGGTGCTGATTGAGCTCGATCTAGTGCAGAGCGCCTGGGCTTATAGCGTGATGGCGGCGGCGATACTGATCGATCTCTCCCTGCTATACTTGTTCTTTACAACGCACAATCCAAATCTCATCTCGGCGAACTGCGGATATAAGCACCTGAACGATGCCGGCGGGCAACTCGGTATCGAATGCGCGCGCGTCCTGGACCTGATCGACGCCGCCCTCTTCGGCGGCGATGATGATGGCTTGCAAATCTGGTTGATTGCTCCAGACGGCCCAGCCCACCGCCGCCGGGAACCCGGGATCACAGGACAGCCCTGATGCCGCCATGCTACTCGAAATGGCTGTTGCCGGCGGCGACACGCTGGCCCAGAACAAACGAACTGAGGCCCAATGGCTGCGCGGGAACCATCTGGCGGCCGGAAACCAGGGACGAACGAATGTCAAAACCATCGGGGCCGACATTAACCGCTTGCGCGTGGTAGCGGAGCTCGTTGTAGTGATCTCTTGAGACAGCGCCGCCACTCGTGATGAGAGCTTCCGATTGTGCAAAGTTGTCGGAAAAAGGACGGCCGTGTTAGCGCCAACTGCATAGAGGCCTGGGGCGCCGTCGGCTTTGTAGGCGTTGCGACAAGCATGCTGAGCGTTGCGATTTGGCTGTCGCAGACCAGCAAAAATCATTGCCCTCGTGTGGCCAGCTCATCCGGGAGAGATTGGCCGAAACACCGCCATCCCCAGGGGCTCGACGATCACCCCTACTTGTCGCTCTGCGTGTGACGCAGTTCAGCATTTGTGACGGCATCGCATTTGCAGGGATGAAGAACGTCAACTTGAGGCCATCATCGTCGAGCCGCGCGTCGCTTGCAGGCGACGCACGCAGGATGAGGGGCGCCGCGCCCGCGAGTCCGTTCTCTCAGGAGCGTCCGTGATACCATGTGCCAATTTGTCTGCCGGCCTGCTTGGGACACGCCTGACATTTTTTGTGGCCGGATTCGGCCTCGCGGCCTGGGCGCCTTTGGTGCCACTCGCCAAGGAGCGGCTCGCGGCGGATGACCGCATGCTTGGTCTACTGCTGCTCTGTCTCGGAACGGGATCTGTCGTCGCGATGCTTTTGACCAGCGTGTTGAACTCGCGGTACGGCAGCAAGCCCATTATCCTCGCGGGTGGACTTGGACTCGCGATCATCCTGCCGTGCCTTGCAATTTCCGACACACCTGTAAGGCTCGGTGCCACGCTATTTGCTTTCGGCGTTTCACTCGGCTCGATCGATGTAGCAATGAACATCCACGCGATTGAACTGGAGCGCGCCACGGGCCGTCTATTGATGTCCGGCTTCCACGCTCGGTACAGCATTGGGGAAGTCACCGGCTCTGCCGCGGTCACCTTGTTAGTCTCCCTGCAGTGTGGCTCGCTTCTCTCGACGTTGGTCTGTTCGGCGTTAGTAGCGATCGCGATTGTGACGGCCTGGCCGAGGTTGCTGGCGACGGGTTCGAGACAGCAGGGGCCATTATTTGTCTTGCCCCACCGCAGTGTGTTGCTCATAGCGGTGCTCGCGGGTATCACCTTTCTTGTAGAAGGTGCAATGCTCGATTGGAGCGCTTTGCTTCTCGTTGAACGAGATCTTCTCGCGGAGGCGCACGGGGGCATTGGTTATATGCTCTTCTCAATCGCCATGGCCGCAGGGCGTCTCAGCGGAGATGCCGTGGTGGCGCGAATCGGCGACCGTGCCACATTGATGCTCGGGACTGTACTAATGGTAACAGGCTTTTTGGCCGTGGTAGCCGCGCCCGTTGCGTTGATTGCTATGGCAGGGTTCCTGCTTATCGGATTGGGTATTTCAAATGTTGTACCCGTACTGTGTCGACGCGCCGGCAAACAGAACGTGATGCCAGCAGGCATAGCGATAGCGGTCATCACGACCGGCGGCTACGCGGGTATACTCGTCGGGCCGGCCGGCATCGGGCTCATCTCACACATATTTGGCTTGCCAATGGCGTTCGGGATGTTAGGCGCGCTCATGTCCATCGTGATGCTGTCGGCGAGGATGATGACCGACCATCGCTAAGGCATTGGTCAAGAGGAAGGGAGCGCCGGTTCGCTCCGGCTAGTGATCGCCCGTCGGCGGTTGAGATTTAGAGTCGATGAGCTCTCAACTGCTGGCAGCACGTCTCGATCTGATCTTTCCTTTCCTGCAAGTCGGCAGGGGTTCTTGGCGGCGAACTGAGGGCAGCTGTTGACAATGAACGTTCGTCAACTTGCGAAGCAAGATTGATCGTTACGTGAGCGGCGAGTCTGCTAGGACGGACGTTCACCGCCGGGCGATCGTGGTATCGCCCCTTATCCGGGAACAAGCGAATCACTCTGGTGCCGTCCGTCGCTGTCAGCCCGATACGCCCGATATGCCAGCTGAATGCCATCCTTTAGCGAAGTCGTGGCGCGCCAGCCGAGCCCAGACAGCCGACGCACGTCGAGCAGCTTGCGTGGCGTGCCGTCCGGGCGCGACGTATCGAAGCTGATCTCACCGCGAAAACCGACGGCGGCCGCGATCATGAGTGCGAAGTCGGCGATGCTGATGTCCTCGCCGCTACCGATATTGACCAGTTCCGACGAGGAATAGGTCTTCATCAGATGGATGCAGGCATCGGCGAGATCATCGACATAGAGGAATTCGCGGCGCGGCGTGCCGGTGCCCCACACCACGACGTTGCGGCTGCCCGAAATCTTGGCCTCGTGGAAGCGGCGGATCAGCGCGGCGACGACGTGGCTGTATTCGGGGTGATAATTGTCCCCGGGGCCGTAGAGATTAGTCGGCATCACGCTGATGAAATCGGCGCCGTACTGGCTGCGATAGGCCTCGGCCATCTTGAGGCCGGCGATTTTGGCGATGGCATAGGGTTCGTTGGTCGGTTCCAGCGGGCCGGTCAATAACGAATCCTCTCGCAGCGGCTGAGGCGCCAAGCGCGGATAGATGCAGGAGGAGCCGAAGAACATCAGCTTCTCGCACCCATTGGCATGCGCCGCCTGGATGACGTTGCTCGATATCGCCAGATTGTCGTGCAGAAACTCGGCGCGCAGCGTGTTGTTAGCGACGATGCCGCCGACCTTCGCGGCGGCGAGGAACACGGCTTGCGGCCGCTTCGCGGCAAACCAGGCGTTCACCGCGGCCTGGTCGCGCAAGTCGAGCTCGCTGCGCGGCACCGTCAAGAGATCGGCCTGTTCGCGTGCTAGCCGGCGCATCAGCGCCGCGCCGACCATGCCGCGATGGCCCGCAACGAAAACCGTCTTACCCTTCAGTTCAAACGACGTGCTTGCCATTGGTCGCATCCTGCTTGGCTTCAACGAGATCGCTGGCGACCATTTCCTTCACCAGTCGCGAGAACGGCGTCTTCGGAGCCCAGCCGAGCTTGGCGCGCGCCTTGCTGGCGTCACCGATCAGGAGATCAACCTCGGTCGGACGGAAATAGGTCGGATCGATCTGCACCAGGGTCTTGCCCGAGGCCTTGTCCACGCCGACCTCCTCGACGCCCCTGCCGCGCCATTCGATGCTGCGCCCGACCTCGGCAAACGCCACCTCGACGAACTCGCGGACCGACCGCGTCTCGCCGGTCGCCAGCACGAAGTCGCCGGGCTCGTCGACCTGCAGGATCCTGTGCATGCCATCGACATAGTCGCGGGCATGGCCCCAGTCGCGCTTGGCGTCGAGATTGCCGAGATAGAGCGTGTTCTCGAGGCCGACCTCGATGCGGGCGACGGCGCGGGTGATCTTGCGCGACACGAACGTCTCGCCGCGGGTCGGGCTCTCATGGTTGAAAAGGATGCCGTTGCTGGCGAAAATGCCATAGGCCTCACGGTAGTTCACCGTGATCCAATAGCCATAAAGCTTGGCGACGCCATAGGGCGAGCGCGGATAGAATGGCGTGGTTTCCTTCTGCGGCACCTCTTGCACGAGCCCGTAAAGCTCCGAGGTCGAGGCCTGGTAGAACCGCGTCTCCTTTTCCATGCCGAGGATGCGGATCGCTTCCAAAAGGCGCAGAACGCCGATTGCGTCGGCGTTGGCGGTGTATTCCGGGCTCTCGAAACTGACATGGACGTGGCTCTGGGCGGCCAGGTTATAGATCTCGGTCGGCCGGATCTGCTGCACCAGCCGGATCAGATTGGTCGAATCCGTCATGTCGCCATAGTGCATCAGGAACGGCACGCTGCCGGCATGCGGATCCTGGTAGAGATGATCGACGCGCGCGGTGTTGAACGAGGACGATCGGCGCTTGATCCCGTGCACGTGGTAGCCGAGACCGAGCAAATACTCGGCGAGATATGCTCCGTCCTGCCCGGTGACGCCGGTGATCAGCGCAACGCGTCGCTTTGAGTCCTGAACCGTCATGGTCTCTCGTAGTTTCGCCGGAAAGAAAAGCCCTGTGAAACGCTATTGGAAGCCGTTTCTCGTGAAGTCTAGACGGCGCAAGCCCGCTCCACCCGCAGTTTGAGGAAAGCGATCGTTATGTCCAGTCATACACATCAGCTAGGAAAGCACACTATATACATTGTTTTAAATCGGACTGGATTGTGTGAACGCATTGATCTCCAAAACATCAAAGTCAATTAACGCTCGCATCCTGGCTTATATCTCTGACGATCCTAAGTAGGCGAGATGCATGCGATCGCGGTTGCGAGCGCAAGGGCGCGCTTGTCCGGGCTATATCTCCAACGAGATAGAAGCTGACCATCTGTGTTCCTATCTAACCTCAGGCGCAAGTACGCATACGCGTGGTCTCGTCACGGCTTGCGAGAGCGACGAGCTGGAGCCGCAGTCATCGATGCATTTCGCCCGATGACGGGATGCAAGCAAGCGTACAGTCAAGCTTGCACGCCAATTCGTAGTCAAGAAAGCCCCCCTACCGTTAACTTCCGGACAGAACACCCGGTCTTCGCGGTCGATTCATCGCCCGTGATCAGCGCTGTTGCCAATGTCAAGCTCGCGGCAGGCAGTGGAGCGGCCGACACAAGACAAGATGAGAAAGAGTAGTAAACGTTGGTATAGATGCTCCAACGTTTCGATATCGAAAGTTTACGCTCGTACAATAGAGCTTCGCTGCCAATCGTCTAGTCTCGATGAGCGTAACTTGCCTTCGTACGAGTATGATGGGCCTCCTAAATCCAAGCCGGCAAAATGTTTCAGGTAGAACAGAACAATTCAAGCTAGAGCTGCTGCGCAGTTTGTACTCGATCGGCAGCCAAAAGCGGAATGTAGTCGGCCGAAGCGATGATGGCTAAAGGAGGTCTAACTCACGCTTGCGAATGCGGCGGCGATACAGGCGGCCGCGAAAAAGCCCGAACTTGACGCCTGTTACCATCGTGCAGGCGATTTCATGATCGGATTCCTGTAGGCGGGACCTCGGGCCCCTTGAACTTGGGCTGCATTGATCGATATGTGTGGAATTGTTGGCATTTTGGGGCGTGGTCCGGTCGTTGGCCAGTTGGTCGCGTCGCTCAAGCGATTGGAATATCGTGGCTATGACTCCGCAGGCCTCGCGACTCTCGAAGGTCTCCGTATCGAACGCCGGCGCGCTGAAGGTAAGCTGAGAAACCTTGAAGAGCAGCTGCGCTATTATCCGCCGTTGGGTCATATCGGCATCGGTCATACCCGCTGGGCGACTCATGGAAAGCCGACCGAGAGCAATGCTCACCCGCATGCGACAGAAAATGTCGCGGTCGTTCATAACGGGATCATTGAGAATTTCCGCGAGCTGCGAGCCGAACTGGAGCGGAATGGAGCCCACTTTAACTCAGAGACAGACACGGAGGTGGTGGCGCATCTCGTCGAATCTTATCTCAACAGGGGCTACTCGCCGCGGGATGCGGTACAAGCGTCACTGCCACGGCTGCGCGGTGCCTTCGCGCTGGCATTCCTTTTCAAAGCCCACGATGATCTTTTGATCGGTGCGCGTAAGGGGTCGCCCCTTGCGATCGGACATGGTATCGGCGAAGTGTATCTAGGATCGGACGCGATTGCGCTCGCGCCTTTGACCGACACCATCACCTATCTTGAAGACGGCGACTGGGCCGTGCTTACCCGCACGATGTGCGTGATTTATAGCGCAGACGGATCTGTCGTCCAGCGGGAAACATCAAAGTCTGGCGTATCGTCACTCCTTGTGGACAAAGCGAATTATCGCCACTTCATGGCCAAGGAAATCCACGAGCAGCCGACAGTGGCCGGCAAGACATTGGCGCATTATCTCGACATGGCGGCCGAGCGCGTCGCCCTGCCGGTCACATTGCCGTTCGACTTTAAATCCGTTCAGCGCATCTCAATTACCGCGTGCGGGACTGCAGGCTATGCCGGGCACATCGCCAAATACTGGTTCGAGCGGCTGGCGCGCTTGCCTGTCGAGATCGATGTAGCGTCCGAGTTCCGCTATAGGGAGGCGCCTTTGCGCCGGGGCGATCTCGCGATCGTCATCTCGCAATCGGGCGAAACCGCTGACACGCTAGCTGCACTGCGATACGCCAAGGACCAGGGCGTGCACACGATATCTGTGGTCAACGTCGCGACGTCGACGATTGCGCGCGAGAGCGAATCCGTTCTGCCGACGCTGGCGGGGCCGGAAATCGGCGTCGCCTCCACCAAGGCATTTATCTGCCAGCTGATGGTATTGGCGGCGCTTGCCGTCGCAGCAGGCAAAGAGCGCGGTAAACTGTCTGAGATCGATGAAACGAGGCTCGTGCGTGAGCTTATCGAAGTGCCGCGGTTGATTGCTGCGGCGCTGTTGATCGAGCCGCAGATCGAGAAGCTCGCGCGTTATATCGCCGATTCAAGGGACGTGCTCTATCTCGGTCGTGGCACATCGGCTCCCTTGGCGTTCGAGGGCGCACTCAAGCTGAAGGAAATTGCTTATATCCACTCAGAAGGTTATGCCGCCGGCGAGCTCAAGCACGGACCGATCGCACTGATCGATGAGGCCGTGCCTGTGGTGGTGATCGCACCTTATGACGATGTCTTCGAGAAGACCGTCTCGAATATGCAAGAAGTTGCGGCTCGGGGCGGCAAGATCATCCTGATCACCGATTCGAAGGGTTCTTTGGAACCGACGGTGGACACACTCATGACCATTGTGCTGCCTGAGATGGTCGCACGCTTTACGCCGATGGTCTATGCCATTCCGGTACAACTCTTGGCTTACCATACCGCTCTCGTAAGGGGCGCGGACGTGGATCAGCCGCGTAATCTAGCAAAATCGGTGACTGTGGAATGAGGCTACAGTGTTATGTCGGTCCTTGAGGCCACGAATCGCCTGGGCGAGCTCAGAAAGAGAACGATCCCGGTATCACAGGTCAATCATAGACCGATCCAGCTCGATGAGCAGCAGTCAGCCCTGCTTGCGTCATCATCGTCTACCGACTAACGTCCTGGGAGCGAGCGTTACCTTCCTCTTGTTCGAGCCGAACGGTCGATAACAAGTGGAAATTCCGGATAATTGGAAGATCGAAGTCGGCTCTCGGTTACCAGCCCGCGATCTGCTTTGCAGGGCCAAATCAGCCTGAAGCCACAAAAGATACTCTCTAACTCATCCTCCCACCTCGCCGATGTCGACGAACAAGTCGCTGCACAACAGCTTCGGGCCGCTCCGTCGCAGCTTATTCACTGGCGGCGCATACGCGCGACAACTTACTTTTCCCGATTGCCAGCATCCGAGCGATGTCGGGCACGTCGAGCATGCACTTCGATTGCTCAGGATTAGCAGTCCAGTTTGTCCCTTCGATCGCGCGTGGCAGGGGTTCACGCAATCCGGTTGGGCCACACGCGCCACCGCGGCTCTCCGACCTGTGAAGTGGCCCCCGGATTTGGGACCGGAAGCCTAGTTGGAATGTAGCCGTTCCGTTTGGTAAACGGAGCGGACGATGACGAAGAAGACGAGACGGAAGATCGACGCGGCGCTGAAGGCGAAGATCGCTTTGGAGGCGCTGCGTGAACAGGTGAGCGTGGCCGATCTGGCGCAGCGCTACGAGGTGCATCCCAACCAGATTTATTCCTGGAAGAAGCAACTGCTGGATCAGGCGGCCAGAGCTTTTGATCCCGCTGGGGAGGCGGCGGACGTTGGTCGCGACCGTGAGATCGAGAAGCTGCATGCCAAGATCGGGCAGTTGGTCGTGGAGCGGGATTTTTTAGCGAAGAGGTCCGGAAGATGAGCGTCCCGGACCGCAGGGCGAAGCTCGACCGCGCGCATGGCGTGCTGTCGATCCGCCACCAGTGCCGGCTGCTCGGGCTGTCGCGCTCGGGCGTTTACCGAACGCCGCAGCCGGCCAATGACGACGATCTGACG